>NZ_AJWX01000088.1 GCF_000263855.1 Pseudomonas sp. M47T1 | reverse complement strand
TTCATGCCAGGCAGTTCGGCCACCGCAGACACCGCGATTTGGTTGCGGGGCAGGAAATGCACGTCGACAACACCCAGCTTGTCGTAGGGCGCTACCTCGACCCAGGCGCTGTGGCGGGTGTAATGCGTTTTGTGCTCTGCCATTCGCTCGCTCCACGCATCACTGAAGATTCGCTCCGGCCAGCTTCCGTAGGAGGTAGGATCA
>NZ_AJWX01000087.1 GCF_000263855.1 Pseudomonas sp. M47T1 | reverse complement strand
TTCATGCCAGGCCGGTAAATCGAAGCGCCTACTGCTATCTGGTCGCAGGGGAGGAAATGCACGTTTACAACACCCAGCTTGTCGTAGGGCACTACCTCAACCCAGGCGCTGTGGCGGGTGTACTTAGCCCGATGAGCGCGCATCTTCAGGCGCCAGGCGTCACTGAATGGCTGCTCATTCCAATGCCCGGATGCCCCCGCATTC
>NZ_AJWX01000086.1 GCF_000263855.1 Pseudomonas sp. M47T1 | reverse complement strand
CTATCACATACCCGATTCGCTGGAGTGTCTAACAAGACCTTCTGGCTACAGAATTTCTTGACGACCATAGAGCATTGGAACCACCTGATCCCATCCCGAACTCAGCAGTGAAACGATGCATCGCCGATGGTAGTGTGGGGTTTCCCCATGTGAGAGTAGGTCATCGTCAAGATTAAATTCCGAAACCCCCACTTGCGAAAGCAGGTGGGGGTTTT
>NZ_AJWX01000085.1 GCF_000263855.1 Pseudomonas sp. M47T1 | reverse complement strand
CCATCACATACCCGATTCGCTGGAGTGTCTAACAAGACCTTCTGGCTACAGAATTTCTTGACGACCATAGAGCATTGGAACCACCTGATCCCATCCCGAACTCAGCAGTGAAACGATGCATCGCCGATGGTAGTGTGGGGTTTCCCCATGTGAGAGTAGGTCATCGTCAAGATTAAATTCCGAAACCCCCACTTGCGAAAGCAGGTGGGGGTTTTGTCTTTCCGGGCCCGCAGGACCTTCAGCGCTG
>NZ_AJWX01000084.1 GCF_000263855.1 Pseudomonas sp. M47T1 | reverse complement strand
TCGGTAACAGCTCTTAACTGGGTCTGTAGCTCAGTTGGTTAGAGCGCACCCCTGATAAGGGTGAGGTCGGCAGTTCGAATCTGCCCAGACCCACCAGTTTCTTGTTGGGGCCATAGCTCAGCTGGGAGAGCGCCTGCCTTGCACGCAGGAGGTCAGCGGTTCGATCCCGCTTGGCTCCACCACCCCTTGTTACCCTGTCAAAGCTTAGAAATGAATATTCGCATCGAATATTGATTTCTGAACTTTATCAGAA
>NZ_AJWX01000083.1 GCF_000263855.1 Pseudomonas sp. M47T1 | reverse complement strand
GCGTGCCGGAACTGTTCGCGTGGGGTTTTTCGATGCCCGAGGCAACCAGTTCGGCTTTGTAGGCAGTGTTGTAGCTACGGGTTTGCTCCCAGTAGAAGGACCAGAGCTTGCCCAGCCGGCTATTTTTATCTTGGTTGTTTTCCGTTTCGTTGAGGGCTGTCGAGCGCAAGTAATGGAAGGGTTGGGAGCGGCTGACCAACAGACCGGTCACGGTTTCGAAAACGGTGGGCACCACCTTGCCGTTGGTGAGGCCGGGCGTG
>NZ_AJWX01000082.1 GCF_000263855.1 Pseudomonas sp. M47T1 | reverse complement strand
CCCAGACCCACCAATTTTTGTGTGGGAAATGCCTGTACACGGGGCCATAGCTCAGCTGGGAGAGCGCCTGCCTTGCACGCAGGAGGTCAGCGGTTCGATCCCGCTTGGCTCCACCACTTAACTGCTTCTGCGTTAAAGCTTAGAAATGAGCATTCCATCAGGTTGATGGTGAATGTTGATTTCTAGTCTTTGATTAGATCGTTCTTTAAAAATTTGGGTATGTGATAGAAAGATAGACTGAACGTTACTTTCACTGGTAACGGA
>NZ_AJWX01000081.1 GCF_000263855.1 Pseudomonas sp. M47T1 | reverse complement strand
CCTGATGGAATGCTCATTTCTAAGCTTTAACGCAGAAGCAGTGTATGGTGGAGCCAAACGGGATCGAACCGTTGACCTCCTGCGTGCAAGGCAGGCGCTCTCCCAGCTGAGCTATGGCCCCTTAACAAAATTGGTGGGTCTGGGCAGATTCGAACTGCCGACCTCACCCTTATCAGGGGTGCGCTCTAACCAACTGAGCTACAGACCCAATTTCGAGCGTAACTGTTAGCTAGTTCAGCTATCAGCTTGGAGCTTAAAGCTGCTTC
>NZ_AJWX01000080.1 GCF_000263855.1 Pseudomonas sp. M47T1 | reverse complement strand
GTGGGCGGCGCCTTCGAAATCCCGCTGCACGCCAAGCTGCTGGCCAAGACTGGCCGTTACGCCGGCATCGTCGGCGCAGCCCTGGTGGTGGACGGCGGTATCTACCGTCACGACTTCGTCGCCGCCTCGGTGGTGAACGCGCTGATGCAAGTGCAACTGGAAACTGAAGTGCCGGTGTTCTCGGTGTCCCTGACCCCGCACAACTTTCACGGCCAGGAGCACCACGAGTACTTCTTCAAGCACTTCCTGCACAAGGGCCAGGAAGCGGCGAATACCT
>NZ_AJWX01000079.1 GCF_000263855.1 Pseudomonas sp. M47T1 | reverse complement strand
ATGCCACTTAACCGGCAACAGCACGCAGCAGTTCTGCTTGCCACCCCCACCGTAGGGCCCAACGTTCGGTCCGCCGTTGCGGTTCACCATGAACCAGTTGATCGCCGCCCCCGTATGGTTACGCCCCTCGATCGGCGCACCCAGCTTGCTCGGCGGCTTCGGCGTGCAACCCGCCAAAAACAGCACACCCAACAGCACAAGCAGCTGGATGACGCGGATACATGCATCAGTCATGGCGCGGGGCATGTGGCAGGCTCCTGCATTTTTGAAGGGAAGTCGAAGGGGTAGCCC
>NZ_AJWX01000078.1 GCF_000263855.1 Pseudomonas sp. M47T1 | reverse complement strand
TCGTGGCGTCCCCTAGGGGACTCGAACCCCTGTTACCGCCGTGAAAGGGCGGTGTCCTAGGCCACTAGACGAAGGGGACGCAAAACCTTCGAGCAAGTCCGTTTTCACGAACCCTGGCAAATTGGTGGAGCTAAACGGGATCGAACCGTTGACCTCTTGCATGCCATGCAAGCGCTCTCCCAGCTGAGCTATAGCCCCAAATTTAGCGTCTTGCGACGGAGCAGCACGAGCACGCGCTGCCACTTAAAAACAAAAGGCTCATTCAATAGGCGAATGAGCCTCAAAATTCCCGCAGAGCGGGCAAA
>NZ_AJWX01000077.1 GCF_000263855.1 Pseudomonas sp. M47T1 | reverse complement strand
TGGGTTAGCTCACCACTCATTGGCCCGAGACTCGCGTAAGTGCCGGCGACCGCAGCCGCAGCCTTGGTCGCGAGCCGGTCTACATCGTGCATGAACGAGCGGCGCCCACCACGGCGGTGGCCGTTGAAGTGGCCAGTTGTAATGAGAGCGAGCCGTTCCGGCGAATGGATGGCGGCGCGTTGTCGGAGTGGTTGAAGTCCACTCCGAGTGCCGGTGATTAGGCGACCATTAGCGATAACAGTTGCTGGAAACGGGGCAATTGCGGAGCTGTCCCGTCGTGGCCTTATATTATGACCGGAACATGGGGACCTATTGTGAGAGCCAGTC
>NZ_AJWX01000076.1 GCF_000263855.1 Pseudomonas sp. M47T1 | reverse complement strand
CGCATGCGCCGCCATCGCATGGCACCCACAACTCAGCAGATGCCCTTGCATCACCACCGGCAACCCTGCCATGTGCCTTCGCGGGTGGCCTTCGACGAAGGCGAAGGTACCCTGATGCTCGGCGCACCAGGCTTGATCACCGAGCACGGCGAATGGCTTGCCGTGCAGGCCATGGGTGGCGGCCAATGCGCACAGGGTGACCTGGCCGCCATTGTTGAGCGGGTCGCCCAGGCAAATGGGGTGGCTCATCGTCTTCCCGGCGCCCCATATTTGAATGGATCGGCACCGCGAGTCTTCCGGTTATGCGCGATGGCGTCGGCCGAAGGCGGCCGAATCATCTGCACGGTGACGCTGGCGTCGGCGCCGGTG
>NZ_AJWX01000075.1 GCF_000263855.1 Pseudomonas sp. M47T1 | reverse complement strand
ACCCGCGCAGCGAATGGAACGACCTGTGGCTGCTGACCGAAGTACGGCATGAAGGCAAACAGCCCCAGGTGCTTGAGGAGTCGGTCACCAGCGACACCACCGACCACAAGGACGACTTCCACCAGGGCTACCGCAACCGCTTCCTGGCCACGCCGTGGGACGTGTTCTACCGCCCGCCGTTGAACCACCCCAAGCCCCGCGTGCTGGGCGACCAGACCGCCGTGGTCACCGGCCCCAAGGGCGAGGAGATCCACTGCGACCCGTACGGCCGCGTCAAAGTGCAGTTCTTCTGGGACCGCGAAGGCCAGGGCGACGACACCAGCAGTTGCTGGCTGCGCGTGTCCTCCAGCTGGGCCGGTGAACGCTACGGCGGCGTGGCCATCCCGCGCATCGGCATGGAAGTGCTGGTCACTTTCCTGGAGGGCGACCCTGACCAGCCGGTC
>NZ_AJWX01000074.1 GCF_000263855.1 Pseudomonas sp. M47T1 | reverse complement strand
AGGAAGGGTGCGGTGTCGAACGAGGCGCGCTCGGTCGTCCCTACCAGGCCAATGTCGTGATAGTGCACATGGGCCAGGGTGCCGGCGGCGTCGACCGGTAAAATCTCGCGCGGCAGTACCTTGAACACCACCTGGCCGATGTCGACATCCTCGCGGCTGACCACCTGATTGCCCACGGCGTTGTCGTTCCAGTACAGGTTGAGCGTGTCACCGGCGTGCATGTCGGGTTGCAGCACCACCTGCACCACCACCGGCACGGTGGGGTCGCGCAGGTCGTTCCAGTTCAGGCCGTCGTGCACGGCCTGTTGCGGCACGATGGGGGCTGGCAGGGTGGGGGTAATGCCGTCGTGACGGCTTAGGTGCGAGGCGTGCTCGCGGGTGAGGATAAGGCGGCGAACCGCCTGGCTGAGTGTGCTCATGGGGGGTAACCTCCGAGGGTTGGGCACTCAGTCT
>NZ_AJWX01000073.1 GCF_000263855.1 Pseudomonas sp. M47T1 | reverse complement strand
ATGCCGCTGACGTCGCTCAGGCCCACCGTGGAGTCGTCGTGGCTGAAGTACAGGTAGACCTTGCCGCGGTTGTCGCGCTCGGGAAACACCTGGGTGGTGCCGTCCGGGCCCAGGCGGGTGCCTTGCTCGGGTGACCATTGCGGGCCGGTACGGCCGTTGTAGCCGCGCTCGTTGAAGCGCAGGTTGGCCAGCGGCGGCTTGGGGTGAGGTGCTTCGGTGACCTTGCTGACGATGTCGATCAGGGTTTGCAGGGTGTGCGAATCCTTGGGCGTGCTGTCGGGCAGCACCGAGTAGGGCGAGGCGACCATGATCAGGCAGTCGGCGCAGCGTTCGCCGCGGTCCACCAGCATGGCCTGGGCCAGCAGGGTGATCAGCGTGCCCTGGCTGTGGCCCATGACGGTGATGGTGTCGTTGGGGGCGATGCGACGGATTTCGCCGATCAGCATGGCCAGGCGCGCGGCGGCGA
>NZ_AJWX01000072.1 GCF_000263855.1 Pseudomonas sp. M47T1 | reverse complement strand
TACACCACGGCGCTGACGCCACCGTCCAGGTAGCTGGCGATGGTGGCAAGGTTGATTTGCACCAAGGGGCTGCTGACGCCGGTCTGGCCCAGGCGGCGGCCGATGTCGTAGCCTTCGTTGACGTTGTTCAAGTCCAGGCCCTCGTCGTCGGTGTTGAGCAGATTGAGCGCCTGGGTCAGGGCGATCACGCCGTTGATATTATCGGTGCTGTCGTAGAACACGCGCACGGGGCGGGCGGCGGTGGGCAGGGTTTCCAGGGCGTCGGTCCAGGCGCTGGCGAGGCGTTTGGCTTGCTGGGCCGGTTTGAGCAGGACGCCCTCGTCGTTGCGCAGGCTGATGGTGATGGGGCGGTGCAGATGGCCGAGCAACGGCGCGGCTTCGAATTCTTTTACCTGATGCTTGGCCCAGCGTATGGGCAGCCACTTGCTGGGGTGGAAGTCGGGGCTGCGATAATCGGGGTTGTCCCATATGAAGCGTTCCAGCTGGCGGTGCCAGTACTCGCGCGAAA
>NZ_AJWX01000071.1 GCF_000263855.1 Pseudomonas sp. M47T1 | reverse complement strand
GTCAGCGGCTGCCTGTACCACGCCGAAAACAAGGGGCCCTACGACCTGCCCGCCAACAAGACCCGCAGCGTGTTCAAGACCATGAGCAGCCCGGGCGGTGGCGGCTTCAACGAACTGCGCATCGAAGACAAGAAAGGCCAGGAACAGATCTTCATCCACGCCCAACGCAACTGGGACGAGAACATCGAGAACAGCCAGACGATCCGCGTGGGCAACGAGCGACATGACACGGTTGAGGCCAACAGCTACAGCCGCTTCATGGCCGAAGAGCACCGCACCACCCTTGCCGACCGCAAGGTTGAGGTGAAGGTGGATGACCATTTGAACGTAGGCAACAACCAGCACGTCAAGCTGGGCGTGGCACAGCTGACCGAGGCTGGGCAGGAGATACACGTCAAGGCGGGGCAGAAGCTGACGATTGAGGCGGGGCAGGAAATGACCGTGCAGGCGGGGGGGAGTTTTATCAAGCTTGATGCGGGAGGGATCACCCTGCTGGGGGCGCAGATCAAGGCGAATGCGGGTGGGGCGGCGGGTGTGGGGAG
>NZ_AJWX01000070.1 GCF_000263855.1 Pseudomonas sp. M47T1 | reverse complement strand
TTCGGAACCCTCATGATTCTGTCCGGTACATTAATGGCTTTCATGGCACATTCGGCCGGCAAAGCCTTGGCTGCGGAAACACGAGCGGACGAAGCAAAACTGCGCGATTTAGGTGAGTCCATACGTGAAGCGGATCGGCTTAAAGTAAAACAGTTTGATCTGGAAATCCGTGGTGCAGGTCTAGCGATAGATGCTCATCAACAATCCCCCATATGGGATTTCATCCAAAAAAAAGCGAATAACTTTACCTCGATATTTTCGCAGAATGCCGAGGACTATGAATGGTCGGTAGCAGACCGCCTAGATTCATCGAGCATAAATACCCGAGCCGCCTTCCGCCACTCCGCCCGCGATGGCGTCGCCTACTGGCCCATCCCCACCTTTGCCCTGGGCCCACCCGCCAGGCCGGACAACCAGTCCAGGGCCGCCAGCCTGATCCTGAGCGGCCGAAACGCCGCCACCCTGGGAGTGACCCTGTTCGTTTGCGAAAAGGCCGATAACACCCTTTATGCCCAAGGCATGATCCAGGAGCTGTTCAACTTCATGGAGAAAAACAAAGAGGTCCCCCAGGCGCTGATTGTCAGCAACGACGGCGATGTCACCCGCAATCTCAGCCGCCCTCGGGG
>NZ_AJWX01000069.1 GCF_000263855.1 Pseudomonas sp. M47T1 | reverse complement strand
CCAAGGCGAACAGTGAAGGAAGGGAGATTTTGCAGTAAGCGGATAAAACAACACCGGCACGAGGCCGGTGTTGAGTGAAGGCTATGCAGAACAACTACTCATAAACTTTCGACGCACACAATATCTTTGCAAAAGTACTCCAGCTAGGGCTAGTAACATCACTATCGCCAGAGTTTTTTGCATACATATCTATTGACCGAATCCAGGCTTCCATTGCAGCTAAAAACCTCTCTAAGTCCGGATTTTCCCAGTCATTGGGATTAAGCACCAACCCCTCTCGGAACTCTCCAACAAAATCCGCAAGATCTTCTTTTGTCTGTATATCTCTAACTCGTTCAAAACTCATACGACCCTCACTTACAAACGCCTCGAACACAGATAATCGAACCATTATTGGGCGTAGTCATTTTCCATCCCTCCCTGGCAACCTCCGCTGGCGTAGCGGGAACAACTTTGATTGGAACGCCCGCCTCAGACGCTGCAAGCAATCGTCTATTATCCAAACTGTAAACCGCTCCGTCCTTCTCAAATACCCGGATAGGAGGCAAGTCATCTGGAGAGATTTTCCCTGACTTCAGCCCGTCAATTGTTGACTGAAGAGTTTGGCCATCTTTGAAGGTGTTCGAAACACTATCTTGCGTGAACCGGATATCCTTCGGGTTCGCATAACCAGTCAAGTTTTCTGGCAAAGCAGATGGCAGCTTTTGTCCTACAGCGCCTAC
>NZ_AJWX01000068.1 GCF_000263855.1 Pseudomonas sp. M47T1 | reverse complement strand
CCGCGGGGCCGGTTGAGATCGCGAGTAACATCCCCGTCGTTGCTGACAATCAGCGCTTGGGGAACCTCTTTGTTTTTCTCCATGAAGTCGAACAGCTCCTGGATCATGCCTTGGGCATAAAGGGTGTTATCGGCCTTTTCGCAAACGAATAGGGTCACTCCCAGGGTGGCGGCGTTTCTGCCGCTCAGGATCAGGCTGGCGGCCATGGACTGGTTGTCCGGCCTGGCGGGTGGGCCTAGGGCAAAGGTGGGGATGGGCCAGTAGGCGACGCCATCGCGGGCGGAGTGGCGGAAGGCGGCTCGGGTATTAATGGCCGCGAGGTTTTCACGGTTTTGTAAGAACTCGTGGTACTTTTCCGGGTCTTGCGAATGAATCGAAATGAAGTTGTTATTGGTGTTCTTAATCTTTTTCCAGATAGTAGACTGTTGGTTAGCGTCAATGGCGAGCCCTGCGCCACGGATTTCCAGATCAAACTGTTTTACTTTAAGCCGATCCGCTTCACGTATTGACTCACCTAAATCGCGCAGTTTTGCTTCGTCCGCTCGTGTTTCCGCAGCCAAGGCTTTGCCGGCCGAATGTGCCATGAAAGCCATTAATGTACCGGACAGAATCATGAAGGTTCCGAACTTCATCTGTTCACCTATTTCGTTCAGGGGAATGTCTGGAACATGCGGTATGTCCGCTGAATAAAGGCAATCCTCAGCATTAAGTTCAGGCGCTGCTGATGCTGAG
>NZ_AJWX01000067.1 GCF_000263855.1 Pseudomonas sp. M47T1 | reverse complement strand
GGAATTCTGGCCGTGATCAATGGCTATTTGGGCGACCGTGGCCTTTCGCTGCGCCAAGGCACCATCGTGGACGCCACGCTGATCAGCGCGCCCAGTTCGACCAAAAACAAGGACGGTAAGCGCGACCCGGAAATGCATCAAACCAAGAAGGGCAACCCATACTACTTCGGCGCGAAAGCGCATATCGGTACCGATGATGTGTCAGGTCTGGTGCACAGCGTGGTGGTCACTGCGGCCAATGTCGCGGATGTCACCCAGGTCGACAAACTGCTACACGGCGAGGAAAACGTGGTCTGCGCCGACGCTGGCTACACCGGAGTCGACAAGCGAGAAGAACATAAAGGTCGCCCAGTGCTCTGGCAGGTCGCGGCGCGACGAAGCACCTACAAGAAATACGGCAACCGCAGCCTTCTTTACAAAGTCATCCGCAAGATCGAGAAGGTCAAGGCGCAGACACGAGCGAAAGTCGAACATCCGTTCCGGGTGATCAAGCGGCAGTTCGGTTACACCAAGGTGCGCTTCCGTGGTTTGGCGAAAAATACGGCACAGATAGTGACCCTGTTTGCGCTATCGAACCTTTGGATGGCCCGCAGACATTTACTGAGCAGCGCAGGACAGGTGCGCCTGTGATGCAGGAAATGCCTGCTGCGGGAGGTTTTGAACCGCCGAACGCGTAAAACTGATGACGAATCTGAGCGTATTTTTTACGGGATCGCTTTTTTGAGACCTGGGTGCGAGGCTGATAGAAAATGTCGGCCTACTTCAGAGCATCCCTAAA
>NZ_AJWX01000066.1 GCF_000263855.1 Pseudomonas sp. M47T1 | reverse complement strand
GGTGCAAAAGGCATTCCAAGCATAAGCCGCAGTACCGAAATAACGGAGCTGTTTAGCTCTTCCAGTACTAGGAGCGGTATTCAAATTGGAGACCGCTCGCTCATTGAGGTTCCAAACACAGGAAATGCAAAAATATTTTCTGGTGCAACAGATGTGGAAGTTAAGCAGTATTTTTCGGAATTGACAGGCTCGACAGACTTGCCTTCTCCTCGTACTATTCCTGGGAAAGGGGACATATATGTTGTTAATACACCTGAAGGAAATTTCACGCTTCGGAATTTTTCCTCTTCATCTGGTCAGACTGGTCCGGCCTGGACTATTGATGTGCCTAAAGCCGCCACAGGCACAACGTATAATCCAGAAATAAAATTCCTTATTGGAAATCCATAATGGATATAAAGTTTGTTGAAAAAATAGTACGTGATTCATTTGGTCTGTGGATATCGGCTCTTTTCAGTGCCGTTGTTACATGGAATCCTGAGCTATCATTCTCTCAGCAAAAAGATGCTTTTTTTTCTGTGATCGAATATCTGCTTGTTACTGGAAAAATAAAATTTATCGCGCCAAATGCGGATTGCTATATTTCTTCGGATAATCCGCACCCCAGATTTTCGATTAATGATGAAGAGTCTCACTGGGGGTTGGATGCGAAGCGGATCGTGTGTTACTTGAAAGATAAGTGGCCGGAAGGTGTTGTGAGTGAAAGTGACGAAGCACTCACACTGTATTTTTATGAAGTGCCAGGCATCATTTGGGTAGACGAAAACGGCTGTTTGTTTGCTTCATAATTTGTTGGTGCAAAAGA
>NZ_AJWX01000065.1 GCF_000263855.1 Pseudomonas sp. M47T1 | reverse complement strand
GGCAGCTGCTAGCTCCGGCGCTGAAAATGCGGCCTTGTATCCGAAGCTGAAGGATCAACTGATACAAGAAAACTTGAGCAATATTGCGGCCCAGGACTCAAGATTAGCTGCTGCTGTGAACGGTAGTGGAACGAAAAATCCGAACTTCTCTATAGGTCAAGGTACATCTTCCGAAGCTAATCAGTTGGGTAAAGCCTGGGTTGGAGATGGTGCGACAAAAACAAGTGATGGGCTTGGTTTGATTAGCGCAGACGGTACTCGCATATATAGGCCACCAACACCTAAAGATTCATCTTTTGCAACGACAGGCGTGCAGGCCAATTTTGAAACGTACAACATCAACCCTGTAACAGGTCAGCGCGTAAAAGTAAGTAATGGCCATCTGAATGTGGCTGATTAGGAGGAATGATGCGTGCTGTTATAAAAGGTATTTCTAATAATGTTTTTGATGTTGAGACTTACTGCCCTGAGAGCGTAGACAATTTTTCTTTGAGTCTTCGTATTCGAATTGGGCTTGATTGCACGCAAGGGGCAGATGATTTTGAGCTTTTCATCTGCACTCCAAAGTGGCTAGAAGAGACAGCATGGGAGGCTCGTTGGGGGAGAGGCCTATTAATTGTTCGAGAATATAATTTTTCGACTATTAATGGGTTGATTCATGATTATGTGAGCGGCTGCGAGGGAGACAGCTGGGAAACTATCGTGATACAGCTAGGAAAGGTATTTTCCTGGGAATTTGATGATTACCAAGCCTAGTCAATAGGGGTATTTATTTAACACCGGCCATGCGCCGGTGTTGTTTTATCTGCTTACTGCAAAACCTCCCGTCCTTCACTGCTCGCTTTAG
>NZ_AJWX01000064.1 GCF_000263855.1 Pseudomonas sp. M47T1 | reverse complement strand
TTTCATCTGTTCACCTATTTCGTTCAGGGGAATGTCTGGAACATACGGTATGTCCGCTGAATAAAGGCAATAGCTCAGCCATCCCAGAGTGAGGACGGCAGCCAGAACCAAATAAGGCTTGAGTTTCGGGAAGTTCATCAAGGTCGGGTCGCTCATTGGGACGCCTCGCCGCCAGGTAACTGTCCCTTTACCAATGACGGCAACGTCAACGGCACTAAATCAGGAGAAGGAAATATGCCTTTATCGTAGTATTTGAATACCGCTTCGATCATTGCCTGTGCTTCCAGACTTAATTTGTCCAAGCCTGGTAATTCCTTGATGTTGGCGTATTGCTTCTCGGTCATCCGCCAATCCGCCATGGCCAGCAGTACCTCCCGCACCTCCGGATCATCCAGGCACTGCCCCTGCCCAATGGCAATATCCATCGCCGTCACCCATTGATGGTTCACCGCGCTGCGCAGCACCGCCGAGTGATAGCTGTTGGCTTCCCACTCCGCAGGGTCCAGCGCCATGCGCGCCCGGATTTCGTTCGGTGTTTCTTCACGCCTGAGCTGGTACATGACCTTGCGCTGCTTGTGGTGGTGCTCCTCGACTTCGGCTTGGGTGAACACCGCGCAGTCCTCGTCTTCCTTGCCGTCGTTCCACCGGGCCTGTTCGGTGGCCACGTCGAAGGGTTTGTCGCGGTAGCCCATCGCTATGCGTTTGAAGTGCGCCTTGGGATTGCCCAGCGCATTGTTCTGCGACACCGCGTCTGGCCGATCAATGCCCGGCGTGTGCTCGCCGCCAAACATGTCCGGTTGATGCACGGGCACCAGTGCCTCGGCGTTGATGCGCCGGGTTTCACCCACGCTCGAGCGGCGCTGGACGATGGCTGAGAAGCTCCATTTGGGCAGTGCAGTGCCGCCTTCGCCCTTGTCACGCAGGGCCACCGGGCCGGGGGTGTCGCCAACGGGGATGGGCAGGTCGTGGCGGCGGCGCTTGCTCCATAGCCGCTGGTAGAAACGCAGGCCATGCAGCCGGTCCAGGGCTGGGGTGCGGTCGGGCAACTGGTCGGGCACGCCGAAGGTGCCC
>NZ_AJWX01000063.1 GCF_000263855.1 Pseudomonas sp. M47T1 | reverse complement strand
CTAGTGTACTGAGCGCTTAATTCATTAGCTTATTTTTTATCACACTCAGCTTTGCCATATGCACGGAACTGATGATGGCCGCTGCCGTCTTGCTCCACTTGAATGGCTTGGCCGAGTGCTCGTTATGAGCAGTAATGAACTGGCGAATCGCGGCTTTAAGGTCAGCAACACTGGTGAAGACACCTCGATACAGCGCCCGTCTCTCCAGTTGTGAAAACCAGCCCTCCACCGCGTTCAACCAAGACGCACTGGTCGGTGTGAAGTGCAGCTTGAAGCGTGGATGCTTTTCCAGCCACGCCTTGACCGCAGCGGTTTTGTGGGTCGAGCTGTTGTCCAGGATCACATGCAGATCCAGCTCGGCCGGTGTGTTGTTATCAATCTGCCGGAGAAAATCCAGAAACTCTTTGGCCCGGTGCCGCTGGGTTATCCGGCCCATTACTTCACCCGTCATGATGTCGAACGCGGCGTACAGGCTCGCCGTGCCATGGCGCTTGTAATCATGGGTGCGCCGCTCAATCTGTCCGGGCCGAAGTTGTAGCATTGGCTGAGTACGATCCAGCGCCTGGATCTGAGTTTTCTCGTCAACCGACAGCACCATGGCATTGTCCGGAGGGCTCAGGTAAAGCCCGACGACATCGATGACCTTCTCTGCGAAGTTCGGATCGTTACTGATCTTGAATGTCTTTAATCGGTGCGGTTTGAGATCGGATGCAGCCCATATTTGCCGGACTTGCCAGGTGGTAACGCGCGCGTACTTGGCCATCAACCGGACGCTCCAATGCGTTGCTTCTTTCGGCACCCGGTGAGTGGTCAGGGTCAGGATTTCCTTGATTTTCTCAGCACCCAGTTTCAAGGGCTGACCGCTGCGCGGCAGATCGCTCAGGCCCTCGATACCCGACTCCAGGTAGCGTTTTCGCCACTTGAACACCGTTGGTGTCGTGATCTGTAACTGTTCACAGATGGCCAAGGGCGCCACCCCTTGAGCAAGCAAAAGTAGTATCCGTGCCCGCTGAACGAGGCTCTGCTCCAGCGTACTCATGCGTAACCAACCTTGAAGCGTAATGACGTCGGAGGGTTGCAGTGCAAAAGGAGCAATGGGTCGAGGCATGCGTATAACCAGCTCGGGTAAGGGCCACATAGTATATCGCTGCTCGTTAGAAAACGAACTACCCGCTCACGACACTAGG
>NZ_AJWX01000062.1 GCF_000263855.1 Pseudomonas sp. M47T1 | reverse complement strand
AGCCACTGCAAAAATAGCCAACAGCCCGTAGCCTTGGCACACTGAGCACCTTCAACCACCCCCTCTCCGTGAGCCTGTTACGCGCGTGCAGAAGACCTTCTCCGAACTCGAATACACCGGCAAGAAAAAGCAGACTCGTCGCGACCGCTTCTTGGCCGACCTTGAACAGTTGGTGCCCTGGGCGCAACTCGAAGCGCAAGTGGCTCCTTTCTATAGCGACACCACAGGCAAGCGCGGGCGCCCGGCGATCGGGTTGTCGCGCATGCTGCGCATGTATGTCGTGCAGCAGTGTTTTGGTTTCTCCGATGAAGGTACCGAGGATGCCGTCTACGACAGCCAGGCCATTCGTGGTTTTATCGGCATCGACCTGGGCCGTGAGTCGGCACCGGATGCCACCACCCTGCTGCGATTTCGTCGCTTGCTGGAAACCCATCAGCTGACACGAGTGCTGTTTGAAACGATTAACCAGCATCTGGCCAGCCGAGGTCTGCTGCTCAAGGAAGGCACTATCGTCGACGCTACCCTGATCGCCGCGCCGCCCTCGGTCAAGAATCGAGAAGGCAAGCGTGATCCCGAGATGCATCAGGCTAAAAAAGGTAATCAGTGGCACTTTGGGATGAAGGCCCACATTGGTGTCGACGCCACGTCGGGGCTGGTGCACAGCGTAATAGGCACGGCTGCTCACGTGGCGGATGTCACCCAGGTTGATCAGTTGCTGCACGGTGACGAAACCTATGTTTCGGGTGACGCTGGATACACCGGTGCGGCCAAGCGACCGGAGCATGCTGAACGGGACGTTATCTGGTCGATTGCAGCACGGCCAAGCAGTTACAAGCAGCACGGCGAAGGCAGCGTGCTCTATCGGGTCAAGCGCAAAATTGAATATGCCAAGGCGCAACTGCGTGCCAAGGTCGAGCACCCCTTCCAGGTAATCAAGGTGCGCTTCAATCATCGCAAGGTTCGCTACCGTGGGCTGGAAAAGAATACGGCGCAGTTGTTCAGTTTGTTTGGGTTGGCCAATCTGATGCTGGCCAAGCGGTATTTGCAACGGGCGGCGGGATAAATCCGCCTGAAAGACGGGTCTGGCCCGTAAATCAGCAAAATGACGGGAGAAACCTGCCCCCGAAACGCAAAACAAGGTCGGCAGGTTGAAAAAAACGACTTGAAAATGGGGGCGGTGCGAACGGAGTTAATTGTTCAGCGTCTCCCTAA
>NZ_AJWX01000061.1 GCF_000263855.1 Pseudomonas sp. M47T1 | reverse complement strand
GGAATTTTGTTGTTCGGCTGCATTCGCCGTCCGTAAAGCTGCATCACTCGCCCTGCCTGCTCCGGCTGCGCGCCGTCTTCCAGATCCAACACCGGCACGACCAGACAACCGTTTAAATGTTCGTGTCCGGTAGAACGCAAAACACCCAAGGCCTGCAACTGCTCACGCATCTGGCGGCCTGCCTGGGTATATCCGGCAGGCAAACGATAGGTCAGGGTTTTATTGGCATAGCCGAGTTGAAAATGCTCGATCAGCTCGGGATGGTTCAGGCCGCGAGACGCCAGATAGGCCAGTGCTTCGGGGGACTGTTTGAAATTGGCGTGATAGAACTCAGCCACCGAACGCAGCAGCGCCGCGGCTTCAAGATCAGAAGAGCCCGCAGCTAAAGAAGGGAGGTGTCGGGTTTGGCTGCGCGACACACCGACTTTTTCCGCGCTATCCAGTGGTGCGTCGTTGCGCAGCAGTTGGACCGCGTGCGGCAACGACACGCCTTGGGTTTTCATCACCCAATCGATCACCGAACCTGCGGCTCCGCAGCCAAAGCAGTGATAGAGATTTTTCTCCTCGGAGACCGACAGGCTGGGTGTGCTTTCGTCATGGAACACGCAGTGCATCACCCAATCCTTGCCGCGCTTTTTCAGCTCATGGCCCTGCGACTGGATCAACCGAACCAGCGACACCTCACGCTTGAGGCGTTCCAGTTCAGCTTCGGGGATGCGGGCCATCGGGTTTTCTCCAAAAGCTGTCAAGAGGGAAAAGCAAAAACAACTCGACGGCAATATACCACCAATAGTAGTATTTACAACAAGCAGTGGTAAAACCTGGAGTACGTTAATGGCTGTCCAATTACAGATCTCGTCGACGACAGCCATGAGCATCACCACCGAAGAACGTGAATTTTTCATTGCCCTGGGCGAACGCATTGCCCGCCTGCGCAAAGAACACGGCATCACCCAAACCCAACTGGCTGAACGGCTGGGCGTGTCCCAGCAGACCATCCAAGCCTATGAGTCCGGTAAGCGGCGGATTCAGGTAGCGGCGTTGCCAGAGCTGGCCCGGCTGCTTTCGACCACACTCGAAGAGCTGTTTGGTCAGCAGCAGGAAACCACTGTGCGTAAGCGTGGCCCGGCTCCGAAATGGCAGCAGCAATTGGAGGCCATCGACCAACTACCCAAGAGCCAACAGAAATTCGTTGCGCAGATGCTCGATGCCCTGATCGCTCAGGCCACGA
>NZ_AJWX01000060.1 GCF_000263855.1 Pseudomonas sp. M47T1 | reverse complement strand
GCTGGTCTTGCAGGTGGACGCCCTGAGCAGCCCTGGCCTGCGCCGGGCGCTGAACCGAGGCGCTTTGAATGGCGCGGCACTGGTGAGTTTCACCCAACAACTGGCGACCCTGCTGGGCGCTGGTCAGCCATTGGAACGCTCGCTGGGGATTCTGCTCAAGCAGGCCCACGAGGTGAAAACCCGGGCCTTGATCGAGCGCATCCGCGAGCAGGTCAAGGCCGGCAAGCCGCTGTCCCAGGCGCTGGAAGAGGAGGGTGGGCAGTTCTCCACCTTGTACATCAGCATGGTCCGCGCCGGTGAAGCGGGCGGTGCCCTGGAAAACACCCTCAGACAATTATCCGACTACCTCGAACGCAGCCAGACCCTGCGCGGCGAGGTGATCAACGCCTTGATCTACCCAGCCTTCCTGGTGGTGGGCGTGCTTGGCTCGTTGGCTTTGCTGCTGGCCTACGTAGTGCCGCAGTTCGTACCGATCTTCCGTGACCTGGGCGTGCCGATTCCGCTGATTACCCAGATTATTTTGGCCATGGGCGAGTTCCTCAGCGCCTGGGGGCTGGTGGTGCTGGCGTCGATCATCGTGCTGATCTGGGGCACGGCCATTGCCCTGCGTGACCCGGCGCGCCGGTTACGCAACGACCGTCGCTTGCTGGGCATCAACGTCATCGGCCCGCTGCTGCAACGCATCGAAGCCGCCCGCTTGGCCCGCACCTTGGGAACGCTGCTGAACAACGGCGTGGCCCTGCTGCAAGCCCTGACCATCGTGCGCCAGGTGTGCAGCAACCGCGCCATCGTTGCCCAGGTCGAGCAGGCCACCGAATGGGTCAAGGGCGGCGGCACGTTGGCCACCGGCTTGAGTCATCGTGATGAGCGTGGGAGCGGGCAGCCGGTAGCTCCACGATCCGCAAGCCTGCTGCCCGAACTGGCCATCCAGATGATCGACGTGGGCGAGCAGGCGGGCGAGCTGGACGGCATGCTGCTGAAAGTCGCCGACGTGTTCGACGTGTAAGCCAAGCGCGGCATCGACCGCCTGCTGGCGGCGCTGGTTCCTACCCTCACGGTGGTCATGGCGGTGATGGTGGCCGTGATCATGCTGGCCATCATGCTGCCGCTGATGAGCCTCACCAGTAACATTTAAAGGAAAACACCCATGAAAACCATGAGAACGGCCCGCCGCCAGGGCGGTTTTACCTTGCTGGAAATGCTGGCGGTGATCGTGCTGCTGGGCATCGTCGCCACCATCGTGGTGCGTCAGGTGGGCGGCAACGTCGACAAGGGCAAATACGGTGCCGGCAAGGCGCAATTGGCCAGCCTGAGCATGAAAGTGGAAAGCTACGGCCTGGACATGGGCTCGCCACCGACCAACCTCAATCAACTGCTGGTCAAGCCGGCCAACGCCAGCAACTGGGCC
>NZ_AJWX01000058.1 GCF_000263855.1 Pseudomonas sp. M47T1 | reverse complement strand
GGTGTGCCGGAGCTGATCGCGTGGGGCTTTTCGATGCCCGAGGCAACCAGTTCGGCCTCGTAGGCCGTGTCGTAGTTACGGGTTTGCTCCCAGTAGAAGGACCAGAGCTTGCCCAGCCGGCTATTTTTATCTTGGTTGTTTTCCGGTTCGTTGAGGGCTGTCGAGCGCAGGTAATGGAAGGGCTGGGAGCGGCTGACCAACAGACCGGTCACGGTTTCGAAAACGGTGGGCACCACCTTGCCGTTGGTGAGGCCGGGCGTGCCCCGAGGGCGGCTGAGATTACGGGCGACATCGCCGTCTCTGCTGACAATCAGCGCTTGGGGAACCTCTTTGTTTTTCTCCATGAAGTTGAACAGCTCCTGAATCATGCCTTGGGCATAAAGGGTGTTATCGGCCTTTTCGCAAACGAACAGGGTCACTCCCAGGGTGGCAGCGTTTCTGCCGCTCAGGATCAGGCGGGCGGCCCTGGACTGGTTGTCCGGCCTGGCGGGTGGGCCCAGGGCAAAGGTGGGGATGGGCCAGTAGGCGACGCCATCGCGGGCGGAGTGGCGGAAGGCGGCTCGGGTATTAATGGCCGCGAGGTTTTGACGGTTTTGTAAAGACTCGTGGTACTTTTCCGGGTCTCGCGAATGAATCGAAATGAAGTTGTTATTGGTGTTCTTAATCTTTTTCCAGATAGTAGACTGTTGGTTAGCGTCAATGGCGAGCCCTGCCCCACGGATTTCCAGATCAAACTGTTTTACTTTAAGCCGATCCGCTTCACGTATGGACTCACCTAAATCGCGCAGTTTTGCTTCGTCCGCGCGTGTTTCCGCAGCCAAGGCTTTGCCGGCCGAATGTGCCATGAAAGCCATTAATGTACCGGACAGAATCATGAAGGTTCCGAACTTCATCTGTTCACCTATTTCGTTCAGGGGAATGTCTGGAACATGCGGTATGTCCGCTGAATAAAGGCAATAGCTCAGCCATCCCAGAGTGAGGACGGCAGCCAGAACCAAATAAGGCTTGAGCTTCGGGAAGTTCATCAAGGTCGGGTCGCTCATTGGGACGCCTCGCCGCCGGGTGACTGTCCCTTTACCAATGACGGCAATGTCAACGGCACTAAATCAGGAGAAGGAAATATGCCTTTATCGTAGTATTTGAATACCGCCTCGATCATTGCCTGTGCTTCCAGACTTAATTTGCCCAAGCCTGGTAATTCCTTGATGTTGGCGTATTGCTCTTCGGTCATCCGCCAATCCGCCATGGCCAGCAGTACTTCCCGCATCTCCGGATCATCCAGGCACTGCCCCTGCCCAATGGCAATATCCATCGCCGTCACCCATTGATGGTTCACCGCGCTGCGCAGCACCGCCGAGTGATAGCTGTTGGCTTCCCACTCCGCAGGGTCCAGCGCCATGCGCGCCCGGATTTCGTTCGGTGTTTCTTCACGCCTGAGCTGGTACATGACCTTGCGCTGCTTGTGGTGGTGCTCCTCGACTTCGGCTTGGGTGAACACCGCGCAGTCCTCGTCTTCCTTGCCGTCGTTCCACCGAGCCTGTTCGGTGACCACGTCGAAGGGTTTGTCGCGGTAGCCCATCGCTATGCGTTTGAAGTGCGCCTTGGGATTGCCCAGCGCATTGTTCTGCGACACCGCGTCTGGCCGATCAATGCCCGGCGTGTGCTCGCCGCCAAACATGTCCGGTTGATGCACGGGCACCAGTGCCTCGGCGTTGATGCGCCGGGTTTCACCCACACTCGAGCGGCGCTGGACGATGGCCGAGAAGCTCCATTTGGGCAGTGCAGTGCCGCCTTCGCCCTTGTCACGCAGGGCCACCGGGCCGGGGGTGTCGCCCACGGGAATGGGAAGGTCGTGGCGCCGGCGCTTGCTCCATAGCCGCTGGTAGAAACGCAGGCCATGCAGCCGGTCCAGGGCTGGGGTGCGGTCGGGCAACTGGTCGGGCACGCCGAAGGTGCCT
>NZ_AJWX01000057.1 GCF_000263855.1 Pseudomonas sp. M47T1 | reverse complement strand
TCGTTGTGGAGCCCCAGCGTGCGCTGGACCGAGGTGACCGAGGAGGGCTTTGCCGGTGGCGAGGTGATTCCGCAGAGCTACAACGGCTCGGCCGACAGCCTGGAACTGCTGCGCAGCAACATCCTCAAGTCCGGCCAGGTAGGGCGGCTGGTGGCCAACGACTTCAAGTCGAGCATTGTCGAGATTCCGTTGCTGGAGTCCTACCCCGACCCGGCGGACCAGGGCAAGTTGCTCAACCTGGACTACCAGAGGTTTTCCCACAGCCTGGAAGAGAAAATCCGCGACAAGTTCCAGGCCCAGAACCCCAACGTCAAGGTGCACATTGTCGGCTTCGCGAAGAAGGTCGGTGACCTGATCGACGGCCTGGTGATGGTGGTGATGTTCTTCGGCGTGGCCTTCGTCATCACGTTGGTGCTGCTGTATTTCTTCACCTGGTGCATCCGCAGCACCATCGCCGTGCTCAGCACCACGCTGGTGGCGGTTACCTGGCAACTGGGGTTGATGCACGCCTTCGGCTTTGGCCTGGACCCGTATTCGATGCTGGTGCCGTTCCTGATCTTCGCCATCGGCATTTCCCACGGTGTGCAGAAAATCAACGGCATCGCCTTGCAGTCCAGTGACGCCGACAACGCCCTGACGGCGGCGCGGCGTACGTTTAGGCAGCTGTTCCTGCCGGGCACGATCGCCATCCTCGCCGACGCAGTGGGCTTTATCACCCTGTTGATCATCGACATCGGCGTGATCCGCGAGCTGGCCATTGGCGCCTCGATCGGCGTGGCGGTGATCGTCTTCACCAACCTGATCCTGCTGCCGGTGGCGATTTCCTACGTGGGCATCAGCAAGCGCGCCATCGACCGCAGCAAGAAAGACGCGGTGCGCGAGCATCCGTTCTGGCGTGCGCTGTCGAACTTTGCCAACCCCAAGGTGGCCCGCGTGTCCGTGGTGCTGGCGCTGATCGCCCTGTGCGGCGGCCTGTGGTACGGCCACAACCTGAAAATCGGCGACCTCGACCAGGGCGCCCCGGAACTGCGTCCCGACTCGCGCTACAACCAGGACAACCAGTTCATCATCGACCACTACGCCACCAGCTCCGACGTGCTGGTGGTGATGGTCAAGACCGCCGCCGAGGGCTGCTCGCGCTACGAAACCATGCAACCCATGGACGACCTGATGTGGCAGTTGGACAACACCGCCGGCGTGCAGTCGACCATTTCCCTGGTCACCGTGAGCAAGCAGGTCATCAAGGGCATGAACGAGGGCAACCTGAAGTGGGAAAGCCTGTCGCGCAACCCCGAAGTACTGAACAGTTCGGTGGCCCGCGCCGACGGCCTGTACAACGGCGACTGCTCGCTGGCGCCGCTGCTGGTGTTCCTCAACGACCACAAGGCCGAGACCCTGGACCGCGCCGTGGCGGTGATCAAACAGTTCGCCGCCAGCCATGACAACGATGGCCTGCAGTTCCAGCTGGCGGCGGGTAACGCTGGCATCGAGGCGGCCACCAACGAGGTGATCAAGCAGGCCGAACTGACCATCTTGATCCTGGTGTACCTCTGCGTGGCGGTGATGTGCCTGATCACCTTCCGCTCGTTCGCGGCCATGCTGTGCATCGTGCTGCCGCTGGTGCTGACGTCGGTGCTGGGCAACGCGCTGATGGCCTTCATGGGCATTGGCGTGAAGGTGGCGACCTTGCCGGTGGTGGCGCTGGGCGTGGGCATCGGCGTGGACTACGGCATCTACATCTACAGCCGCCTGGAAAGCTTCCTGCGCGCCGGCCTGCCGTTGCAGGAGGCCTACTACCAGACGCTGAAATCCACCGGCAAGGCGGTGCTGTTCACTGGTTTGTGCCTGGCAATCGGCGTGTGCACCTGGATCTTCTCGGCCATCAAGTTCCAGGCCGACATGGGCCTGATGCTGACGTTCATGCTGCTGTGGAACATGTTCGGCGCGCTGTGGCTGTTGCCGGCGCTGGCACGGTTCCTGATCAAGCCGGAGAAAATGGCGGGCAAGCAGGGCGGGTCGATATTCGCCCATTGATCGGGGTGCGGCGTTCGCGGACACC
>NZ_AJWX01000056.1 GCF_000263855.1 Pseudomonas sp. M47T1 | reverse complement strand
GCAGATAAAACAACACCGGCGCGAGGCCGGTGTGGGTGAGATATTGTCTTGAATAAACAGTCCGCTCAACGAAGCCAAAATGGTAAATCACTTAACCCAAGCGCATCGTATTCATTTAGTGGCCTCTTTTTCTCGACCATTAAAGCAGGTATGTCAGAAGCTAAAATTCTGAAAGGCTGATAAATCCCAAACTCATCCAAAAATGAAACAGCCGAATCCTTAGCCTTTGAGAACAAGTCAAAATACCTAGAAAAAACATCCCCCAAGGTATCCGCCCTAGAGTCCAGCCATGTTCTATCACGATCAGCCTGCATATCCTCATCCCACTCAACGGAGGAGCTTGGCAGCGTGAAAAATATGCTCTTTACTTTTTCCATCAATGCGAAAGACTCTTCTAGTTCGTCTTGCCGCAAATAGCGTTTATAAAGCCGATCCGATAACAAACTCCAATCCTGATCTAAATATTTACTCACTACGAAAGCATTGAGGCACTCGAAAAACAATACAACATCCGATACGGGCCCCAATTCGTATACCGTATGCCCCCCATCAAACCCGACCTTCCTCATTCAGCTTTAAACCTTATGTCAGTAGGCCCGATTGCGCCGTTTGATTTCTGCACAATGCCTTTAATCACTGCATTTTTCTGTGCATCCGTTACAGCTTGACCACGAATATCAATAACCACTTGTTGCTGCATACCTTGCGGTAAATTCTCCACACGCTGCAGCGCTTGTTTGGAAACATTACTGATCAATCCCTGCTGATTCGTCGCAATGTTATAGTTTTTCACCTCAACACTGCACACGTCACCAATACACCAGTCAGGGCGAACACTGCCCGATGTTCCGTACGGTACTTCTTGTCCGTTTTTGTAACTGACTTGTGGTCTGGCTTCTTGGCCAAGGTCAGCTTTAACATCTATCTCGGACTGCTTGGGCGTTGGCCGGGCAGCAGCAACATCATCCAACGCACCGCTTGGTCCTTTTGCACCAACAGTATCACCCGATGCGAATTTCGTTGTCTACCCGCGCAACGCCTGACGTGACACGGCCTGCAAGACGGTCGGCCCAGCTGATTCACGCTCGATGAATAAAACCACCCCGACGCGGGTTTTCAGCCCGTCACAGCATGCCCTGGACGACCAAAACCAACTGACAACAAGAAGCCCCTGGGTGTTCGGTGGCGAAGCCATCGGACGGCCCAGGGGCCAACAAGCGCAGCGCGTTAGGCTTCCGGGTTCAAAGGGGTTTCCCCTTTGGTACGGACGACTGTTTACAAATGGCGCAGCTCATTTGTATACGGTCGTCAACGTGCCTGTTTTAGAAAACACGAGAGTGGATGTACCCCACGTATACCCCACGTATACCCCTGAATTACCCCAGATATACCCCACAAGACGCACTAAGCCGCACTGGAGCGCACTCTGACTCACTAAAACGCATTCGGCTTAGGTGGATCGAGTTGAAAGCGCACTAAAATGCACTAATCGGTCATCGAGCCGAAAACTGATTAAAACCAAGAGTCTCCGGCAGCGGGAGACAGCTCATTTTGGAAGCACGCAGTGCATGCAAAATGGACCACTCTCCCTATCCTGCATCCCTCTTCAAACCTCGACTTTATTTTCTTCGGTTTGGTGGGCCGTTTACAGGGAGTTTGCAGACGACGGGCAAGCAAAGCGCGTAGGATTTTTTAACCAGCCCACTGAATCGAGATGAAAGCAGATGAGCAATGACAAGCCGCGATTCATCGAAAAAGGCGATCCGGATGACAGTCCAATGCCGTTTCCGACATTCATCTGTTACGCCAAACCTCCCACATATGAACAGCTTTCTAGGGCCAAAAGACGACGGGAAGTCGATGCCGTATTTGGTTTTTACAAACTAAAACTATCGAAAACCGACAATGAGAAAATCGAGGAATATCTCAATAACGAGACATCACTCGAATATCTTATCAATCGATTTAAAACGGCTACGTGACGCTTAACGGGGTATCGGGGCGTAGCCCTGATCAGGGTTTTGGATGGATCGACTGCGTGCAGGCGGTACATACAAAACATTTCCTGTCCGACAGTTCACTCAGAGTTATCACTCGACTCGTAGAGGCGGCTTTTCGGGATTCAAAGGGCTCCCCTTTGGCACCGGATGTATACATCCATAGCGTGCCTGTATTTTTTGCAGTTGATTGAGGCCGCTTCGCGGCCTGCGGGGATGTCAGGTATTAGTAGGGTCTTTGCGGGGAGTTTGCAGGGGATTTGTCAGGCCGACGGGTATCTGTAGGGCGTTTGTCAGGCCGTTGCAGGCAAGTTGTCAGCCCAACTCGCCTTCTTCATCCGCTTCGGCGTCCAAGGCAGTCAACAGGGCTTCGACGGGGTCATCTGGCAAGGTTTCAGCCGTGGTTTCACTGGCTGAATGTTGCCGTTGCAACAACGCCGCTTCGTTCCAGACTCCGCGCAACGGCGTGGCCAAGTACAAATGCCGAGATTGGTTAGCC
>NZ_AJWX01000055.1 GCF_000263855.1 Pseudomonas sp. M47T1 | reverse complement strand
ATGGGCCATGACTTCCTGCTGCGCCTGTCCCGCGATTTGCAGGCCGACGGCATAGGCCGTTGGCGTCACACGCTCGCCCCGTTGGCCGGCGAGTTTGCCCGTGGTGTGCCGTTGCGTGGGCTGTGGTTCAGCCTGCCGGTGCCGCGCCCGCAGCATGACCTGAACCATCACTGGCCAGCCGCTCCGGTGTGGCGCGGCGTGCTCGACGATAATGCCAAAGGTGGCCGCTTGGGCTGGAGCATTCCGCGAGTCGGCTATGCACTGGTGCTAGGGTTGGCAGTGCTGTGGGGAGCCGGGTTATTGCTGTCGTTTGTCAGTAACCGGGTGCAGATTGCCCAAGTGCAGACTTCGTTGGCGGCGTTGCAGCAGCCGGGGAATAGCGACGAGCAACTGAGCGCGTTCAACGATCTGGTGCGCGAACTGGCACGTCTGGATTACCGCGCCAAACACGGCATGCCCTGGTACCAGCGTTTCGGCTTGAACCAACATCAAGCCCTGCTCGATGCACTGTGGCCACGTTATATCGAGGCCAACAACCGCTTGATACGTGACCCGGCGGCGGCCAATTTGCACCGCCAGCTCAACGCCTTGATCAGTCTGCCACCGGGTAGCGAGCAACGGGCTGAGCGGGCGCAGGGCGCCTACGAGCAATTGAAGGCGTACCTGATGATGGCGCGCCCGCAAAAGGCCGACGCGGCCTTCCTGACCAAAGCCTTGACCAACGCCGAGCCGTCGCGCGCAGGCGTATCTCCGGGGCTCTGGCAAGGCCTGTCACCGAACCTGTGGCAGTTCTATGGTGAGCACTTGGCGACGCACCCGGACTGGGCCATCAAGGCCGACCCGACGCTGGTGGCGCTGACCCGACAAGTGCTGCTCGGTCAGTTGGGCCAGCGCAATGCCGAAACCACCCTGTACCAGCAGGTCCTCGACCTGGCAGCTAACCAATACCCTGAGTTGGGTGTGCAAGGCATGGTCGGTGAAACCGACGCCCTGGCGTTGTTCTACACCGAATCCAGCGTGCCGGGAGTGTTCACTCGCCAGGCCTGGGAAGGCCAGGTACGTCAGGCCATTGACGACATCGCCGAGGCGCGCCGCGAGGAAATCGACTGGGTGCTCAGCGACAAACAAACCGACATCGCCACCGAATTGACCCCTGATGTGCTCAAGGAACGCCTCACTGAGCGCTACTTTCAGGACTACGCCAACGCCTGGCTGGATTTTCTCAACACCTTGCGCTGGCATCAGGCCGACAGCCTGCCCGATGTGATCGACCAGTTGACCCTGATGACCGATGTCCGCCAGTCGCCGCTGATTGCCCTGATGAACACCCTGGCCTATCAGGGGCAGGCCGGCACTCGCAGCCAGGCGCTGGCCGACTCGCTGATCAAGTCCGCACAAAAGCTGATCGACCAGGACAAGGTGCCAGTGATCGACCCACACACCCAGGCGCCACGCAGTCCTCTGGATGCCACCTTTGGTCCGTTGCTGACCCTATTGGGCAAAGAGCCCGAGGGCAAGGTCGATAACGATCGGTTGAGCCTGCAAGCGTTCCTCACCCGGGTCACGCGGGTGCGTTTGAAACTGCAGCAAGTAAGCAATGCGCCTGATCCGCAGGAAATGACCCAGGCCTTGGCACAGACGGTTTTTCAGGGCAAGAGCGTGGACCTGACTGACACCCAGTCTTACGGCAACCTGATTGCTGCCAGCCTGGGCGCGGAGTGGAGTGGGGTCGGCCATACGCTCTTTGTGCAGCCGCTGGATCAAGCCTGGCAGCGGGTTTTGCAACCCTCGGCGGCGGGGCTCAACAATCAGTGGCAGCGGGCGATTGTCACGGACTGGCAAGGCGCTTTCGCCGGTCGTTACCCGTTTGCTGACACCGCCAGTGACTCCTCGCTACCGATGCTGGGGCAGATGATCCGCGCCGACTCCGGGCGTATTGAGCAGTTTTTGCAACGCCAACTGAGCGGTGTATTGCGCAAGGAAGGTAGCCGCTGGGTGGCTGACCCTCGTCATAGTCAGGGCTTGCGCTTCAACCCGCAGTTCCTGACGGCGATCAACCAGCTCAGTCACTTGGCTGACGTGATCTACACCGACGGCGGCATGGGCCTGAGCTTCGAGCTGCAAGGCAAACCGGTGCGCGATGTGGTGCAAACCACCTTCATCCTCAACGGTGCGCAACATCAGTACTTCAACCAGAAAGAGCTTTGGCAACGTTTCAGCTGGCCGGGACGTGGTGACCATCCGGGCGCCAGCCTGAGCTGGACCAGCATCCATACCGGCGAGCGTCTGTTCGGTGACTACCAGGGCACTTGGGGCTTGATCCGCCTGCTGGAAAAGGCCCGAATCACTCCCCTGGACGACGGCGACAGTCGCTACCGCATGGTCCTCAAGGCCCCCGATGGCGCGAATCTTACGTGGAACCTGCGCACCGAACTCGGTGCAGGGCCGCTGGCCTTGCTCAACTTGCGCAACTTCACGCTGCCGTCACAGATTTTTCTCAGCGAAGGTGCCGCAGAAGTGCCCTATGCGCAGAACGGGAGC
>NZ_AJWX01000054.1 GCF_000263855.1 Pseudomonas sp. M47T1 | reverse complement strand
CTTGGGCTTGTTGAGTCGGCCTTGCGTCGTTGGGTGAACCAGCTCCAGCAAGAACGTGGCGGTGTTACTCCGACCAGCAAAGCCCTGACGCCTGAGCAGCAAAAAATCCAGGAACTCGAAGCTCGTATCAATCGGCTGGAACGGGAAAAATCCATCTTAAAAAACCGCCTCCCCGGCGCGCCGCGGCCCACTGGACTAGAAACACTACGTACTACACTGAACTCTCTGGACAGTGGTCGCTGGCTTTTTGGAGGCTAAGTCCCCGTCAAAAAACTTGACCCAGGGGAAGCTGCGGACCCGTTAGTGGTGGCGCTTTAATGACCCCGTTTAGGAATGTGATTTGATCCGAGTCCCCGTCCAGTCCATCCTTTGACTGGAGGTGTGTATGAAAAAGCGTGGTTCAGAACGCAAAGGATTACCCGTTATCCATACTCGGGCGGCAGGCATTGACATTGGTTCACGCTTTCATGTGGTTGCTGTTCCCGCAGATCTCGCAGAGAGCCCGGTGCAAACCTTCAAGGCCTTCACTGCTGATCTTGATCGCATGGCTGACTGGTTGGTGAGTCTCGGAATTACTACAGTCGCCATGGAGTCGACTGGTGTTTACTGGATTCCGGTGTATGAGATCCTTGAAGCCCATGGCCTACAGGTGGTACTGGCGAATGCTCGGGATGCCCGCGCAGTGCCGGGACGCAAAACCGATGTGAATGATGCTCAGTGGATTCAACGGCTTCATTCCTGTGGGTTGCTGAGGGCTAGCTTCCACCCGGATCGAGAAATTGCGGCGCTACGTAGTTATCTCAGACTCCGCGAGCGTCATCTGGACTATGCGGCCGCGCATATTCAACACATGCAAAAAGCCCTGACGCACATGAATGTGCAGCTGCATCACGTAGTCTCGGATATCACCGGCTTGACCGGTATGCGGATCATTCGAGCCATAGTTGCAGGCGAGCGGAGTCCATCGGTGCTAGCTGCGATGAGTGATCGGCGTTGTAAGGCTGGTGTAGATGTCATCGAGGCAGCGCTGGTAGGCAACTATCAGCCGGAACATCTATTTGCCTTATCACAGGCATTGGCGATGTACGACGCATACCAAGCGCAGCTCGTCGTCTGCGATCAGCAAATCGCGCAAACGCTCATCAAGCTTTCGCAAGTCAATGCGCCCCCAACGGCGCCGCTTCCTAAGCCACGCCACAACACCCGGCAACCCAATGCGCTGAACTTCGATGTCCGCACCTTGCTGTATCAATTGGTCGGTGTGGACCTCACGCAAATACATGGTATTGGCCCCTTTCTGGCGCTGCGGCTCGTTGCGGAATGCGGTACCGATCTTAGTCGATGGCGTACTTGCCATCATTTTACGTCGTGGCTGACGCTCGCCCCTGGGTGCAGGATCAGTGGCGGTAAAGTACTTTCGGCCCACACCCGGAAAACCAAGAATCGGCTAACTGCTCACTTACGCTTAGCTGCTGTCACCGTGGGAAGGACTAGCACTGCGCTGGGAGCCTTTTATAGACGCCTTGCGGCTCGAATCGGAAAAGCCAAAGCAGTGACCGCCACTGCCCGAAAGATTGCGATTTTGTTCTACAACGCGATGCGTTTCGGCATGAGCTATCGAGATCCGGGAGAGGATCAGTACGAACAGCGATATCGGGAGCGAGTAGTGAAAGGTCTGCATCGACGTGCCGCCGAATTTGGGTTCACGCTTCAACCGGTGGAGGGTGTTTCTTAGGAAGGCCACCGCGCTCTTGATGGCCGAGGAACACGAGCGTTCGCGTTAATCGATCAACTTCGGGCTCAAGAGCCGATTGATCTGTTGTGCTCGGTATTTGAAGTAACCCGATCGTGCTACTACGCGTACTGCCGGAAACGCCGGTATCCAGATGCCGAACGGGTGGTTTTGCGCAGCCGCGTGAACGAGCTGTTTACGCAAAGCCGAAGCGCTGCGGGCAGCAGGAGCATCATGCTGATGATGAAAGAGGACGGCATGCAGATCGGGCGATTCAAGGTACGCAAGTTGATGCGCGAGATGAACTTGATCAGCAAACAGCCGGGCTCCCATGCCTATAAAAAGGCGACCGTGGAGCGGCCTGATATCCCGAACGTGCTTGATCGAGGGTTCAGCGTGGCGTCCCCCGACAAGGTCTGGTGCGGTGACATCACGTACGTTTGGGCCGAAGGTCAGTGGCACTATCTAGCGGCGGTAATCGATCTTTATGCGCGCCGGGTTGTGGGCTGGGCGTTCTCGGCCAAGCCCGACGCCGACCTGGTGATCAAAGCGCTGGACATGGCCTATGAGCAGCGTGGTCGGCCTCAAAATGTGCTGTTTCACAGTGATCAAGGCAGTCAATACGGCAGCCGGAGTTTCCGCCAGAGACTATGGCGATACCGCTTCACACAGAGCATGAGTCGGCGCGGCAACTGCCATGACAACGCGCCCATGGAGCGGCTATTTCGCAGCCTGAAAACTGAATGGATACCGACGGTGGGCTATATGAGCGCTTCGCTAGCGCAACAGGATATTGGCCGGTTCCTGATGGAGCGATACAACTGGCGGCGACCGCATCAGTTCAACGAAGGGCTAGCGCCTGCGGTCGCTGAGGAAAAACTCAATTCAGTGTCCGGGATCAGTTGACCACTACA
>NZ_AJWX01000053.1 GCF_000263855.1 Pseudomonas sp. M47T1 | reverse complement strand
GGTGCCCTACACCTTGGTAAAACCAGATGGCACGCGTTTGGCCGGCTACTCGGATGAAAACGGCAAGACTTTTCAGGTCCATACCAACGACCCCGCGGAGGTGAATTTGATGACCCCAGCTCGTAAGCAAGAGCCCGATCAGCCATTGATCAGGGCTGGGGAAAGCGCTCCCAGGAAGATGACGCTTGATCTTAAAGATGCCAATCCGGAGGGCTAAGCCATGGCCGTACTGCAACAACCCCAAACATCGCAAGGATGCACCACTACCAGCATCGAAGGCACGGTTGAACGAGCTCCCTTGCCCAGCCCTAGAAATCTCCCTTATTTAATGGAAAAAGCTAGCTATGCTGCGCGATTTCCAAAGATTGCTATCCGCTGCACAAGAGAGGGGACCCCCTCTGAAATACAGTTAAAACAAATTGTCATGAGTGGATTGATTCGAGCAGACGAGTATCGCTATGACTACTTTTGGGATTATAAGGCAGAGGTTAGCTTTGATATGAGCTACACGCCGCCACAACCTTTCCTAAGCTCCTCGCTACTCAAAAGCGATGTAGACGCTGATCCCGATCGACGCCATACGCTTACTCCATTCCCCAAAGGTTCTACGGGAGGGTTGCTGCGACGTCCGGATGTTATAATCGTAAAAAACAGAAGTATCCGCTGGCCCGGACGAGCGGGCACCGACCATCAAGGGCTTTCTCAGCCGGACAACCTGGAGCGGGTCGTGGAGATTAAGTTTCCCGGGGATGAGCTTTCACGGGATCAAGCGCAGGACTA
Organism: Pseudomonas sp. M47T1; assembly: GCF_000263855.1. Lineage (GTDB taxonomy): Bacteria > Pseudomonadota > Gammaproteobacteria > Pseudomonadales > Pseudomonadaceae > Aquipseudomonas. The sequence goes on along the minus strand of NZ_AJWX01000053.1, from coordinate 1,959 downwards.
TATAATAATCGCGGGAAGCCCTACACGCTTTTCTGTATTGTCAATAAGTGATTGCCGTACAGACGACGACAAAGAACGAGACCACGAATATAACAGAAACTTCAAGCCAACGGCTGCATATGATTCCAAACAATGGCACCCTCTAGGGCCCGTTACTTCTCCAGAAATGCCCCCCATGCCAGCGCCGACACCAGTACCTGTGTACGGCCCTGAGCCAACGGCGAGACCAGCACAAGTGGAAAGCTGGACCCAGTTGGTACAGCGGGAAGTGGCAGGAGTTATAGAGCAAGGTGCTGAAGGCGTCCGCTACTTGTCAGCAGAAATTCAAAACCACCTCGAAAGCTCAAAAAAATGGTTAACTGAGAACGGTAGTTGGGCAAGAGACGAAATTCAAGGTAATTGGACTTGGATCACTGAGGAAGGCGTTCAAATCACACAGTGGACCGATGAGCAATTAAAGGCAGCCTGGAAAGAAATCCAAAGATATACGGACCTAACCACAGACATGCTAAAGGAAGTGAATTGGACTCAGGTAATGATGGATCCAGGCACAAAATATGCACTCGCTATAGTTGTAATTTCGATCGGCGCCGTGGTCGTTGGAGCGACGTTAGTTACCGTCGGAATTCCAGCTACTTTACTTGCACCACTGATTGTAATATTGCGGATTGCTCAGGTTTTCTGGGCGCTATTAGCAGGAGTGCTGGGTAGCACGGCTGCCACCTCAGCCGCTATAGCTGGTTAGGGATAAGATCATGAGCAAATTAGAAATACTCGAAGCACAAGCTCCTAATTTAGAATTTGAACTAGCAGATCGAACGCCAGTAGTAAAGCTAGGATTGATTGCTACGATTTATTTTTGTGGCGGCTACACGTCCGACAGTAAAAAAAGAGCAATGCAGTGCTTTGAACGCTTCAAAAAAGAGTACGGCCATTTATTGAATGGTCAGTTCCATAAAAAATTCAAAAAAATCACAGACCAAAGCTTCGAAAAAACGAAAGAACAAATACTTCAATCCAAACCCAATGAAAAATATGAATGGGAACTCAGTAGCGCAAAATCTGTTTCCGAGGCAGCGGAGTACAGCCTGGCCATCTTGAACTCTCAGGAAGTCCACGGTGATTCTAGACGTTCTTTCATCAAGCTAACCTTACCGTGGGAGACATTGAAGCAGCCCAGCGGCGTGCAGCACTATCACCAATGGCTATTTTATCTCTGCAACCAAATCCAAGCTGATCATGGATATGGGGGGCTGTCCTCCGCGCTGCCGTATGACCACTACAATTATGAGCCAATTGAGTATCAGCTAGCTCAGCAGCATCCGGGACTAGAAGTAGATTCTCTTGTCATAAACTTTGCCCTTGAGCTCGTTAACTCTATTAAAGGTGCGAACTGGTACACAATATTATCAACGAAATTCATTGACAAGCTTGGAGGGCTCGACTCTATCACCAAAGCGCTTACCAAACATACCGACATCCAGATATTCAGCTATGATTGCGGCACGATAATTAGGGCTGGGGACTACCCAGAACTAGGTTCGCAACAGGGGGACAACCCAGAAGCTTATGTAGCGGTCAATCGAGTTATAAAGCCTATTCGGATTGCAAAACCCGACCAACTGCATACCTATTCTGCATATGGAAATACATTTGACGAGGAGAGTAGCAAGCGTTGGTACGCGCGCTTTGACGAAGCCGAGGAGATCACACGGTCGCCACGTCGCCTTGCAGCTGGAGAACATTGCAGTGTAGCCGGCTTTTGGTACAGCCCAGCAAATAACAACGTTCGGCAGCGATTTAAACAAGGTGAAGTTATGCCGGAGTTTAAAGAATCATCATGGGGAGCTACGTTTTGGTATTGGTCCGGGGAGGAGTAGAGAAGGTGAATAGCGCCCAAACGCCATCAAACGAGACTTAGAAGGGAACGCCACTGCGCCGACTACCGCCTAGCCGATC
>NZ_AJWX01000052.1 GCF_000263855.1 Pseudomonas sp. M47T1 | reverse complement strand
TTCAGGCTAAGGTAAAATTTGTGAGTTCTCTTTTAATTAAGAATGCAAATTTTCGGCGAATGTCGTCTTCATAGTATAACCAGATTGCTTGGGGTTATATGGTCAAGTGAAGAAGCGCATACGGTGGATGCCTTGGCAGTCAGAGGCGATGAAAGACGTGGTAGCCTGCGAAAAGCTTCGGGGAGTCGGCAAACAGACTGTGATCCGGAGATGTCTGAATGGGGGAACCCAGCCATCATAAGATGGTTATCTTGTACTGAATACATAGGTGCAAGAGGCGAACCAGGGGAACTGAAACATCTAAGTACCCTGAGGAAAAGAAATCAACCGAGATTCCCTTAGTAGTGGCGAGCGAACGGGGACCAGCCCTTAAGTGGCTTTGAGATTAGCGGAACGCTCTGGAAAGTGCGGCCATAGTGGGTGATAGCCCTGTACGCGAAAATCTCTTGGTCATGAAATCGAGTAGGACGGAGCACGAGAAACTTTGTCTGAATATGGGGGGACCATCCTCCAAGGCTAAATACTACTGACTGACCGATAGTGAACTAGTACCGTGAGGGAAAGGCGAAAAGAACCCCGGAGAGGGGAGTGAAATAGATCCTGAAACCGTATGCGTACAAGCAGTGGGAGCAGACTTTGTTCTGTGACTGCGTACCTTTTGTATAATGGGTCAGCGACTTATATTCAGTGGCGAGCTTAACCGAATAGGGGAGGCGTAGCGAAAGCGAGTGTTAATAGCGCGTTTAGTCGCTGGGTATAGACCCGAAACCGGGCGATCTATCCATGGGCAGGTTGAAGGTTGGGTAACACTAACTGGAGGACCGAACCGACTACCGTTGAAAAGTTAGCGGATGACCTGTGGATCGGAGTGAAAGGCTAATCAAGCTCGGAGATAGCTGGTTCTCCTCGAAAGCTATTTAGGTAGCGCCTCATGTATCACTGTAGGGGGTAGAGCACTGTTTCGGCTAGGGGGTCATCCCGACTTACCAAACCGATGCAAACTCCGAATACCTACAAGTGCCGAGCATGGGAGACACACGGCGGGTGCTAACGTCCGTCGTGAAAAGGGAAACAACCCAGACCGTCAGCTAAGGTCCCAAAGTCATGGTTAAGTGGGAAACGATGTGGGAAGGCTTAGACAGCTAGGAGGTTGGCTTAGAAGCAGCCACCCTTTAAAGAAAGCGTAATAGCTCACTAGTCGAGTCGGCCTGCGCGGAAGATGTAACGGGGCTCAAACCATGCACCGAAGCTACGGGTATCACCTTTTGGTGATGCGGTAGAGGAGCGTTCTGTAAGCCTGTGAAGGTGAGTTGAGAAGCTTGCTGGAGGTATCAGAAGTGCGAATGCTGACATGAGTAACGACAATGGGTGTGAAAAACACCCACGCCGAAAGACCAAGGTTTCCTGCGCAACGTTAATCGACGCAGGGTTAGTCGGTCCCTAAGGCGAGGCTGAAAAGCGTAGTCGATGGAAAACAGGTTAATATTCCTGTACTTCTGGTTATTGCGATGGAGGGACGGAGAAGGCTAGGCCAGCTTGGCGTTGGTTGTCCAAGTTTAAGGTGGTAGGCTGGAATCTTAGGTAAATCCGGGATTCTAAGGCCGAGAGCTGATGACGAGTTGCCATTAGGCGACGAAGTGGTTGATGCCATGCTTCCAAGAAAAGCTTCTAAGCTTCAGGTAACCAGGAACCGTACCCCAAACCGACACAGGTGGTTGGGTAGAGAATACCAAGGCGCTTGAGAGAACTCGGGTGAAGGAACTAGGCAAAATGGCACCGTAACTTCGGGAGAAGGTGCGCCGGTGAGGGTGAAGGACTTGCTCCGTAAGCTCATGCCGGTCGAAGATACCAGGCCGCTGCGACTGTTTATTAAAAACACAGCACTCTGCAAACACGAAAGTGGACGTATAGGGTGTGACGCCTGCCCGGTGCCGGAAGGTTAATTGATGGGGTTAGCTAACGCGAAGCTCTTGATCGAAGCCCCGGTAAACGGCGGCCGTAACTATAACGGTCCTAAGGTAGCGAAATTCCTTGTCGGGTAAGTTCCGACCTGCACGAATGGCGTAACGATGGCGGCGCTGTCTCCACCCGAGACTCAGTGAAATTGAAATCGCTGTGAAGATGCAGTGTATCCGCGGCTAGACGGAAAGACCCCGTGAACCTTTACTATAGCTTTGCACTGGACTTTGAATTTGCTTGTGTAGGATAGGTGGGAGGCTTTGAAGCGTGGACGCCAGTTCGCGTGGAGCCAACCTTGAAATACCACCCTGGCAACTTTGAGGTTCTAACTCAGGTCCGTTATCCGGATCGAGGACAGTGTATGGTGGGTAGTTTGACTGGGGCGGTCTCCTCCTAAAGAGTAACGGAGGAGTACGAAGGTGCGCTCAGACCGGTCGGAAATCGGTCGTAGAGTATAAAGGCAAAAGCGCGCTTGACTGCGAGACAGACACGTCGAGCAGGTACGAAAGTAGGTCTTAGTGATCCGGTGGTTCTGTATGGAAGGGCCATCGCTCAACGGATAAAAGGTACTCCGGGGATAACAGGCTGATACCGCCCAAGAGTTCATATCGACGGCGGTGTTTGGCACCTCGATGTCGGCTCATCACATCCTGGGGCTGAAGCCGGTCCCAAGGGTATGGCTGTTCGCCATTTAAAGTGGTACGCGAGCTGGGTTTAGAACGTCGTGAGACAGTTCGGTCCCTATCTGCCGTGGACGTTTGAGATTTGAGAGGGGCTGCTCCTAGTACGAGAGGACCGGAGTGGACGAACCTCTGGTGTTCCGGTTGTCACGCCAGTGGCATTGCCGGGTAGCTATGTTCGGAAAAGATAACCGCTGAAAGCATCTAAGCGGGAAACTTGCCTCAAGATGAGATCTCACTGGAACCTTGAGTTCCCTGAAGGGCCGTCGAAGACTACGACGTTGATAGGTTGGGTGTGTAAGCGCTGTGAGGCGTTGAGCTAACCAATACTAATTGCCCGTGAGGCTTGACCATATAACACCCAAGCAATTTGCGTCGAACAGACCAGATTGCGGT
>NZ_AJWX01000051.1 GCF_000263855.1 Pseudomonas sp. M47T1 | reverse complement strand
GCCAACCAGTCCCGGCATTTGTATTTGGCCACGCCGTTACGCGGGGTTTGGAACGAGGCCGCGTTGCTGGCCAGCCTGGAAATTATTCTCTGTGAATCGCTGATCGACGCCATGACCTTTTGGTGTGCGGGTTTTCGTAACGTTATCAGCGCCTATGGCGTGAATGGTTTTTCTCAAGACCACTGGCAGGCCCTGAAACACCACGGCACCCAGCGGGTGGTCATCGCTTTCGACCGTGATTCAGCAGGAGACGCAGCGGCAGAAAAGCTGGCCGAGGAATTACGCTCTGCCGGCATCGAAGTCTTCCGCCTGTTGTTTCCGCAAGGCATGGACGCTAACGCTTTCGCCTTGCAGGTGGAAAATCCGGCCCAGGCGCTGGGCGAACTGCTGCAACAGGCGCTGTGGCAGGGCAAAGGCACGCCGGTTTTGGTCGAGCCAGAAACCTCTTTTTCTTTAGCCGCTGCGCCGCAGGCAACCGCCGAGTTGCCACCGGTGCCGGGTGTTTCCGATTCGGAAACTTTGACGGTCGCGGGGCCAGTTTCCGAATCGGAAGCTTTCAGCGAAAACGCCCAGGGCGATCTTTTACTGGCAGTGGCCGACCGCCGATGGCGGGTGCGCGGCTGGAAAAAGAACCTTGGCCCGGAACAAATGCGGGTCAATGTGCAGGTGCGCCGCGAGGTCGCAGAAGACCACGCACCGGGCCGCGAAGCGGCCTATTACGTGGACAGCTTCGATTTATACGCCGCCAAAGCCCGCTACAGCTATTTGAAACAGGCCAGCATCGAGCTGGGCGTGCCGGAAGAAATCATCAAGCGCGACCTGGGCAAACTGTTGCTCAAGCTGGAAGGTTTGCAGGAAGCCTCCATCCAGGCGGCACTGGCCCCAAAAAATCCCACACCGACACTGAGCGCGGAGGATGAACTGGCCGCATTGAACCTGTTGCGTGCGCCCAATCTGATCGAGCGCATCGAGGCGGATTTGACCCGTTGCGGTGTCGTCGGTGAATCCTACAACCTGCTGGCCGGGTACTTGGCTGCTGTTTCCCGAAAACTGGATCAGCCCTTGGCGGTGTTGATTCAGTCATCGAGCGCGGCGGGCAAAAGCTCGTTGATGGACGCGGTACTGAACCTGATGCCGGAAGAAGAACGCATCCAGTACAGCGCCATGACCGGCCAGAGTCTGTTTTACCTTGGTGAAACGGATCTGCAACACAAGATCCTGGCCATCGCCGAAGAGGAGGGCGTTCGCCAAGCGGCTTATGCCCTGAAACTGCTGCAATCGGACGGCGAATTGACCATTGCCAGCACCGGTAAGGACGAAGCCACCGGCAACTTGATCACCAAACAATACACGGTCAAAGGCCCGGTGATGCTGATGCTCACCACCACGGCGATCGACGTGGACGAAGAACTGCTCAACCGCTGTTTGGTGCTGACCATCAACGAAAGCCGCGAGCAAACCGAAGCCATTCACGCAGCCCAACGCAAAAAACAAACCCTCGACGGCCTGCTGGCCGACGCCGAAAAACAGGCCATTACTCGCCTGCACCAGAACGCCCAGCGGCTGATCAAAACCGTGGCCGTGGTCAATCCGTTTGCTGACCAACTGACCTTTCTTTCGGACAAAACCCGGACCCGGCGTGACCACATGAAATACCTGACGTTGATTCGCTGCATTGCCTTGCTGCATCAGCATCAACGCCCGATCAAACACGTCGAGCATCGTGGCAAATCCTTGGCTTACATCGAGGTCACGAAGGGCGACATCGTGTTGGCCAACCGGCTGGCCCACGACATTCTTGGGCGCACCCTGGACGAGCTACCGCCGCAAACACGGCGTTTGCTGGAGTTGCTACAGGGTTGGGTCGAGGCCCGAAGTCAGGCGCAGGGACTCAAAGAAAATGAGTTTCGGTTTGGTCGCAAGGACGTGCGCGAAGCCACCGGCTGGGGAGATACCCAGTTGAAAATCCACCTGGGCCGATTGACCGAACTGGAATACCTGCTGCTGCACCGCAAGGGGCTGGCCCATGAATATACCCTCACGTATGACGGCAAAAGCGGTAATCAGCCGCACTTGATGGGTCTGATCGATGCCGACCGGCTCGACAACACATTCGTCCGGTCGGGGGAAGCAGAACAGCGGTCGGACTCAGGTCGGGCCATAGTCGGTACTCAGTCGGACACCCTCAACCATGCGCAAAGCCACGCCGTTTCTGGCGTTGAGGTCGAAGCGGTCGGCTTGAACGAAAAACCACTGACCCTGCCGCCACAAAAAAACCACTCCGCGTTGTCCAGCGCCGTCTAAGTCGAGGTGGTTATGCCGAAAAAAGGCGAGAGCAAAAAACAGCGTGTTGCAGAACAAATCATTGGCCCGCTGGGCGATCCCGGTAGCCTGTATTTTCAGATGAAACAGTTCCTGCAATACCAGCGCGAGCGCAGCTACTCCGAACGTACCGTGGGCAACCGTGAAAGCCTGTTGATTGCGTTTATCCGCTGGTGTGACGAACGCGGTTTGACCCGGCCCCAGGAAATCACCCGACCCATTTTAGAGCGCTACCAGCGTCATCTTTTTTTGTATCGAAAAGCCGACGGCGAAGCATTGTCAGCTCGTAGTCAGACGGTGCGTATCACGCCGATTCGAGTCTGGTTCAAGTGGCTGACCAAAACCAACCGTATCCTGTACAACCCGGCTTCCGACCTCGATCTACCGAGGATGGAACAGCGTTTGCCGAAACACATCCTCAGCAGCGACGAAGCCGAACGCATCCTCAATGTGCCGGACACTCAAACGTCGACCGGCATCCGCGACCGGGCCATGCTGGAAACCCTTTACAGCACCGGCATGCGCCGCATGGAGTTGATCGGCCTGAGCTGGAGCGCCATCGACTACGAGCGCGGCACGGTGATGATTCGTCAGGGCAAGGGCAAAAAAGACCGCATGATTCCCATCGGTGAACGGGCCTTGGCGTGGATCACCAAATACCGCGACGACATCCGGCCTCAGTTTGCCATGGCCCAGGACGATGGCACTTTGTTTCTGACCCAGCAGGGCGAAGGGTTTAGCCCCAATCGCCTGAGCCAATTGGTGCGCGAGCACATCGATAAAGCCAACATCGGCAAGGGCGGCAGTTGCCACTTGTTCCGCCACACCATGGCCACGCTGATGCTGGAGAACGGCGCCGATATTCGTTTCATCCAGGCCATGCTCGGGCATGTCAGCCTGAACACCACGCAGATTTACACCCAGGTCAGTATCCGCGCGCTCAAGGAAATTCATACCGCGACCCATCCGGCACGGTTGCAACGACAGAACACAGCCAGCGAAGCCATGGCTGAAACCTTGCCAGATGACCCCGTCGAAGCCCTGCTGACGGTCTTGGACGCCGAAGCGGATGAAGAAGGCGAGTTGGCCTGACAACTTGCCTACAAATGCCTGACAAACGCCCTACAGGTACCCGTCGGCCTGACAAATCCCCTGCAAACTCCCCGCAAAGTCCCTACTAATACCTGACATCCCCGCAGGCCGCGAAGCGGCCTCAAGCAACGGCGAAAAATACAGGCACGCTATGGATGTATACATCCGGTGCCAAAGGGAGCCCTTTGAACCCCGAAAAGCCGCCTCTACGAGTCGAGCGATAAGCGCTTGGACAGGTTGTTGAGAGGGCAAGCGGGGCAGAAGCAAATCTCAATGAACTGCCGGACAGGAAATGTTTTGTGGCCACCGCCTGCACGCAGTCGGTCTCCCCAAAACCCTGATCAGGGCTGCGCCCCGATACCCCGTTGGATTAGCGTCTTGTAGGGAAGTGAGTTTTTCTCGATTAGTGCAAATTAGTGCAAGTCAGAGCAATCCAGTGCAATTTAGTGCAAATCAATGCAAATTCCCTCGGGCATGGAGCCAGCACGCTTTTGGTGAGGCACGTTACCGACTGTTTACAAATGAGCTGCGCCATTCGTAACCAATCGACCGTACCAAAGGGGAGGCCCCTTTGAACCCCGAAGCCTAACGCGCTGCGCTTGTTGGCCCCTGGCCGTCCGATGGCTTCGCCACCGAACCGCCAGGGGCTTTTTGTCGTCGGTCGGTTTGGGTCGTCCAGGGCGTGCTGTGACGGGCTCAAAACTCGCGTCGGGGTGGTTTTATTCAGCGAGCGCGAATCAGCTGGGCCGACCGGCGCGCAGGCCGCGCCACGTCTGGCGTTGCACGTGTAGACAACGAAATTCGCGTCGGGTGATACTGTT
>NZ_AJWX01000050.1 GCF_000263855.1 Pseudomonas sp. M47T1 | reverse complement strand
AGTGCCCTACACCTTGGTAAAACCAGATGGCACGCGTTTGGCCGGCTACTCGGATGAAAACGGCAAGACTTTTCAGGTCCATACCAACGACCCCGCGGAGGTGAATTTGATGACCCCAGCTCGTAAGCAAGAGCCCGATCAGCCATTGATCAGGGCTGGGGAAAGCGCTCCCAGGAAGATGACGCTTGATCTTAAAGATGCCAATCCGGAGGGCTAAGCCATGGCCGTACTGCAACAACCCCAAACATCGCAAGGATGCACCACTACCAGCATCGAAGGCACGGTTGAGCAAGCGCCGTTACCTAATCCTGAAAATAAGCTTTACTTGATGGAGAAAGCAAATTATGCCGCTCGTTTCCCGAGATTATCACTCAGAGGCGTGACGTCTAGCGATGCATCTGTACTTGAACTCAAACAATTAGTAATGAGCGGGCTCATACGAGCAGATGAGTACCGTCGCGAATTTTTGTGGGATTACAAGGCCGAAGTTTGTTTCGATATGGCTTATGAACCTCCCAAGCCATTCCTTAGTTCTTCTTGGATTGGTGAGAATGAAAATCCCGATCCGGAGCGTCGCCACACTTTATTCCCTTTTCCTAAGGGTTCTGTAAAGGGTTTGCTACGACGGCCGGATGTGATAATTGTGAAGAGCCGAAACATCCGTTGGCCAGGACAGGCTGGTTCAGATCATCAGGGAGTCTTGCATCCGAACAACCTCGAAAGGTTAGTTGAGATAAAATTTCCCGGCGACGTTTTAGCCGTAGATCAAGAAGAGGCTTACCTAGATATAGCGGGAAGCAGTAGTCGGTTTTCCGTATTAAAAATTACGGATTGTCGTGATGATGGTGATCGAGAACGAGATCGCCAATATAATTCAGAATTTAAACCCACCCAAGAATTTGATCCCGTTCGGTGGCCTTCGTTAGTTCCGAAAAAAAGCGCCCCCCCTAGATCTGCCCCAGTTCCTGTTCCTGCATACGGACCGACAGTTTCTCAACGACCAGCCTTTGTTGAAAGCTGGACCCAGCAGGTGCAAACTGCGGTTGATGGCTTGTTGGAGCAAGGCGCCCAAGGGATTCGCAGTTTGTCTGCGGAGGTCCAGCGCCACCTTGATGACGCGCTGAGTTGGCTTAGTTTAAAAGGCAATTGGGTCAGGCATGAATCTCAAAAAACTTGGGAGTGGGTAAGTGAGACTGGATCAGAAGTACTTAGCTGGACTGACACCCAATTGAGGTCGATCTGGAGAGAAATCCAGCAGTACACTGATTTCACTATCGATGCTCTAAAGGAAATCGAATGGATGCAGGTCCTTATCGACTTGGGAATTGCTGCAGCCACTGTAATAATCGCTATCGCAGTTGGAGGAGTACTTGTAACTGCTGGAATTCCGGCGACAATTATTGCAGGATTCCTGGTTATAGTGCGTCTAGCTCAAGTTTCTTGGGCGTTGCTTGCGAGCATTATTGGTGCAACAGCGCTGACATCGACTGTTACTGCTGGATAAGGAGAGCGCATTGAGCTTATTAAATGAATTGAAAAAAAAGGCTCCTGATTTGGAGTTTGAACTGCCTAATGGAACCCCAGTGATCCGCCTAGGCCTAATTGTCACGCTTTATTTCCGTGAAGGTTATAGCCTGGAGAGTAAAAACACCATTATAGAGTGCTTTAGAAAATTCAGGGCGGAATTCAAGCAGAACCTGAATAGCCAAATGTACAAGCGCTATGGAAAGCTTACCGACACTTCTTTTGCCAAAGCGGCAAGCAGCATACTCAAGACGGATCCAAACGAACAATATCACTGGCAGATGGCGAGTGCAGAAACCGCTTTTAGTGCGCCAGAATTTTGCATCTCTACTTCCAATTCTCCAGAGGTCCACGGAGACAGGAAGCGCTCGTATCTAAAAGTCATCCTTCCGTGGCACTATCTTCACCAGCCTAACGGGGTTGAAAACTATCACAATTGGGTTCTGCATCTTTGCAACGAAACCAAAGCCGACCATGGCTACGGTGGGCTTTCTACCATATTGCCATATGACTATCACAGTTATGCGCCCATGGAGTTCCAACTGGCGACTCAATACCCTGGCTTAGAGGTTGATTCATTAATCGCAAACTTCAAGCGAGAGCTTTTAGACTCTACAAAAGGAGTTAATTGGTATACTATCATCAGTAATCGCCTCCTAGGAAAGTTGGGGGGTGTTGAGAATTTCTGCAGCACTGTCAAACCCCATACTAATTTAGAATTATTCATTTACGACCACGGCGTCATCATTCGCGCAGGCAGCTTCCCCGAACTAGGAACCCCAGAGTATTTGCCATCCGCGTACGTGGATATTAATAGCATTGTCAAGCCGTTGCGCATTAGCAATCCAGATCAGTTGCAGACTTACTCTCCTGACAATATTACATTTGATCAGAAAAGTAGTGCGCTCTGGTATTCGCGCTTCGATGCTTTAGATTCGCCGGTTAAAGCTCCGTCCCGAATTGAAGCAGGCCGTGCCTGTACGATTTCAGGATACTGGTACAGCCCTGCCAAAGCCAACTCTCGTCGTTACTTCGAGCAAGGCCAGCTAATGCCTGAGTTTAAAGGTTCGTCGTGGGGCGCCACTCTTTGGTATTGGTCGGGGGAGGAATAGTGGTTGTTCCCGAGCAGATATTGACTACAGATCGGTAGATAGCAGGCAGAAACTTTTCAAACCACGTCCAACGCCTGATCTAAGCCCGTCAACCCGATGACCTGCATACTCCCAGGCGCCTCATTCGACGCGGCGCCCTCGGGCGCAATGCGCGCTTGCTTGGCCGTTCGCGCAGGTAAGCCTGCGCCGACAAGCGCCTTGGTCAGCCAGCCTTGTAGTCGCGGCCGATAGGCGGCGTCCGGCCCCAATGCAATTCACTTGGAAAATGTGGCACCAGTGGACGCGGCCTTGCGACTCCTCCTACGGAGTCGCAAGGCCGCCATGGAGTACAGAACTTATTCGAACAATGTATCCAGTGCCCGTTCCAGGCGCGTCACGCCAATCACCTGCACCCCAGCAGGCGACTCCTTTGGCGCATTGCCCTTGGCCACGATGGCGCGCTTGAAGCCGTGCTTGGCCGCTTCCTTCAAGCGCTCCTGGCCGCTGGGCACGGGGCGCACCTCACCCGACAGCCCCACTTCGCCAAACACCAGCAGGTCATGGGAGAACGGCCGGTTGCGAAGGCAGGACATGTTGGCCGCCAGCGGCGCCAGGTCTGAGGCGGTTTCCAGTACCTTCACCCCGCGCACCACGACGTGAAAAAGGCCGTAAACAGAAAGAAAAAGGCACTCGTTGCCAAGCACGGAAACCAGTCATCCCTAGCAGTGGAACAATAAAATGAAACGGCGACAGGTCTTTCTAACCGAATCGATTTACAAGGAACTTGCCTCTCACTATCACGGAGTTGAAGCTTTCTGGAGCCAAACACATCTTGACTCAGATTCTACAGAGGAAGAGAGCTTTTTAAAAGCACAATCAATTCTTAGCGCTTCCGTTCGTGGGTTAATCCTGGAGTACACGGCAGGCACCGACATCCACGCCTTAAACCCACTACTTGAAAATGTAATTACCAAGTACGAAACCTTTCAGAAAACACTTGCCATCTATGAGGGTGTCCAGAATATTTCACCACTGGCAATTGGCGACTGGCTGGACCAATACGAAGAATGCGTTCAGATCATGAGTATCTGCATCCTATTAGATCGTGATGATCTGCTAGCGCGCTTTGTCACCTTGATTGACAACGCTGGTTACGCAGGGAAAGATGCGCTCTATGAAGACTTACTCACAAAGGTTCTTCCGTCTAGGACGGACGTTGACACTTGGTATCATTTAATCTATTCAAAGCTGCTTTATGCCATATATGCAGAAACACCGCAAGAATCCTCAGGCTTAGTTGATAAATATTGTAAAGAATGGTATCCAGCGTTTACCCAAGCGCCTTGGCACGATACGCATCTCGTGGAAGAGGACGGAGGGTATTTTGGCTACTGGTCATTTGAAGCAGGCGCCATCGCATATCTTTACGATATAGACGACAGCCATATAAGTCATATGGTCTATCCGAAAGACCTCGTGGAGTATGCAAGAAAAATTAGAGAGTCTGATAAAACTGAGAGAACGTTAAAAGTTTACGCCGGTGATAACTGTACGCGATCGGGTTTTTGGTACACCCCCGCAAAATCGAACTCAAAACGTTTTTTCAATCAAGGCGAGTTTATGCCTGAGTTCAAAGACTCATGCTGGGGGGCAACGATTTGGTATTGGTCTGGGGAGAGGGAATAGAGAAAAAACTGAAATGGCGTCGTGCCCTGAGTTATCTCGATCCTTGCGCAGCGAATGGAACGACCTGTGGCTGCTGACCAAAGTACGGCATGAACGCAAACAGCCCCAGGTGCTCGAGGAGTCGGTACCAGCGACACCACCGACCACAAGGCACCCCAAGCCCCGCGTGCTGGGCGACCAGACCGCCGTGGTCACCGGCCCCAAGGGCGAGGAGATCCACTGCGACCCGTACGGCCGCGTCAAAGTGCAGTTCTTCTGGGACCGCGAAGGCCAGGGCGACGACACCAGCAGTTGCTGGCTGCGCGTGTCCTCCAGCTGGGCCGGTGAACGCTACGGCGGCGTGGCCATCCCGCGCATCGGCATGGAGGTGCTGGTCACCTTCCTGGAAGGCGACCCCGACCAGCCCGTG
>NZ_AJWX01000049.1 GCF_000263855.1 Pseudomonas sp. M47T1 | reverse complement strand
AGGGGGAGGAAAGGGGGGTGTAACCTGATAGAAATGACAGGTTACCGAGGTGAAGTCGGGGGGAATCCTGGGGAGGGAAGCACGGTGTGGACGTTGCCGCCACACCATCAAGATTGGTGTAGGGAAGGCGTATTGGGCAGGCGCTGTGCTGGGTGAGGGCAGGACGGCGGATCGCCCGCAGCCCAACCGGACAAGGCCGGGCGCAATGGCTGCGCCCGGCCCATTTCAGGCTATTTCATACTGCAAACGTGAGCGCTCAGGCCTTAGGTGGTTGGCTCCACAGGCTGGCTGCAAATTGCTCCAGCTTCTCGGCGTTGCGCGCGTCGGCCGCATCCGATTCGAACCGCGGCATACTCAGGAACGGCGCCGCTGCGGGTGGCGTGGCTGGCGCCAAGCCGGTGCGCAGGTCAATCAGCGTGACCTGTTCACCCGAGTTGCCGGTGCCGATAGCGTTGGTGGCTGTCCAGTAGGTATGCACCACATGGGCACCCACGTTGGTTGGCCACAATGCCGTGGTGAACAACGTTGCAGGCACCCGGAAGTCGTACGAGCCACGGTTGATATCTGCTTGCTGGATGATGTAGCTCGCGTCGTACTGGGTGCCCGGCAGTACGACCCCTTGCAGGGTTTGCCCTTCCATGAAGAAGTGAATGGTGTCCCCTGGCACCACGTTGAGGTAGTTAAGCAACACTTGATAGGGGGCGCCCTGCCGGGTGTTTGCCCAGTTAAGGGCGAGGTTGGCGTTTACTTCGGTGAATCTGCCTTTGTCCGGCAGTTCGTTGCCGCCGCCAGGCACGTCGATATTACTTTGCACCACCACGATCTGGGTGGGCGACGTGGACGTGTTGCTGTAAGCGGGCAGTGGCGGATCGGCAGGGAAGTTGCGCGTGACGGTATAGAACAACGGAATGTTGCCAGTGCCAACGTCCACCATCTGTTGGCCCGTGAGGGTCAACGCAGAGATGGTCGCAAACTGTTCGTCCGAAGACGTGACCGTATAGGACACTGTTTCGCCACCCCAGTCGGCGACGATGACATCACCTGCCTTGAATTTGACATTGGTCGGATCGGGTGGGGTACTGGCGGGCCATGGAATGTGGATGTTTGCGTCCTGGCCGAATTGCGTGGCAGTGATGACGTTATCCACCGGCGTGCTGAGGGTGCTTCGGGCAACCGGCAAGCCCAGGTTGCCGTGGTCCGGTGTGCCTGGGGTCGGGTCTGTGCCGCCAGGCAGGCGGATGTCCACCACCACTTCGGTGGCCGGTGAGGTCGCAACAGCGTAACCGCTGCGAAGCACCTTGTAATTCACGTCGACCGTGAACGGTGCGTCGTTGCCTGGGTCACTGGCCTGAATGACAGAGTAAGGCACGCGGATGGTGACAATGGGGTCCGCCGTAGGGTCGGTGATAGGGAACGTGCCCACGGCGGTGGCATTCCAGTACAGTTCGATACGGTCACTGCCGTTGATGTGGAGGTAGAGCGGAATCTCTACGTCCAGTTGGCGCGCGTCGTCTTCGTCAATAATGTCATTGTCGTCGAACAGCGGCACGATCGGTGGCAGGAGGTCGCTGTCGCCCGGCGCATCCCGCAATACCAGTACTACCGGGTGACCTTCAGCGTACACCGACTCGTTACCGGCCAGGTCCTTGATGCGATAGCCCAGCAGGGCCGGGCCATCGCCGGCGGCTTCCAGAGCGGCTCGGGGGTATAGGATGGTGATGACACCGCCATTGTCCGAGGTCGGCAGTTGGATGGCGCTGGCATCCAAGTCGGCATTCCCGCTCAACCCCTGGATGTACGGGGTGATGGTATCGCCCTGCCAGCGACCGAAGTAGCTGGGCACCAGGGCCCTCAGGTTGTCACCGACCAGTTGCCCGGGTGTGACGACCTGACCGGTTACATCGGGTAGCACCACCTCGCCGAGCCGCTCCTGGCCAGGTGGCGTGCGATCAATGTAAATGGTGGCTGGCCGGCTTGCGATGTCTTCGCCGCTAGTGGCGGCGTGCAGCACAAAGCTCAGGGTTTGCGGGTTGTTGTCCCTGTCATTGCCGTCGTTGTCGAACAAAGGCAGATCGACGAACAAATAACCGTTGGTCTCATCGGTTGAAGTCAGGGTGTACGGCGCACCTGCGGGTGCATCGTTGAGCAGCAGTTGCACCCTGTCGCCATCGACAATGGGCGGAAAACCTGGAAAAAACTCAGGGTCCCATTCAATCCTGATAGGCAGTGGCTTTTCGGAGATGGCCAGGGGAACAATGAATTGCGGCCAAGGCCCGGTAACGGCACCGGGCACCGAGGGCGCCATCCATGGTGCTGCCAGCAGGCGAGCCTGGTGGGGGGTAGGCTTTGTTTGAGGGGTTTTCTTGTACCGGGAAGTGGTCATGCTGTTGAACTCCTGATGATTGAGCGTGCGTTCTTTTTGCAATTCGCCGTGCGGTTGAATAGCGATTGCGTGGTTAACGCACGCCCCCATGTTAGGCCGCCTTGTTGTAATGGGTAACTGTCAGAAATAACAGGTGGGTGGCGGCATGAAGTGTGCAATTAAACGGCCCGATGTGTGGGGTTGAATAAAGAGTTTCAGCGGCGGATTTAAAAACAAAACCCATTCAATGGAAGTGCGCTATACCCTGTTTCTGGCGGTGTCAGGTAATCGCCGTTCTGCAGGGAGAATACTAATGAATATGATAATGCGTGGTGGTCGCCGCGTACCTTTATTTCTAAGTTTGCCGCTGTGGCTGATGATGGGGCGAGTGGCCGAAGCCGGCACGTTGCTGGGCCCCGACAGCGCCACGGTGAGCGCGGGGGCCGCCGCCGACTTCTGGGCGCTGAGCAACGCGGCCACGCTGCAGGTAAACCCGGGTGGGCAGACCTTGCAGATTCAGGCAACCAATTCGTTGGTGAGCGTCAACGGCGGCACTGTGACCTCTACCGGGATCGCCTTGAGCATGGTGGGCGCCACCGCCAGCGCCACCCTCACCGACAGCCAGGTAAGCGGCGTTGGCCGTGGGGTGAACGTGAGCAATGGCGCCCAGTTGACCACGGTCAATACCCGGATCAACAGTACCCCCCAGACGACTACCATCTTCAACAGTGGTGTTGGGGCTGCGCTGCTATCGGGTAGCGAAACCTTCACCCAGCACAGCCAGGTGACCGGCGCCAGCTACGGCGTGGCCATAGGTGCCGATACCGCCAGCACTGGCGATACCGGCTTGCGCTCCACCCTGGTGGTGGATGACTCCACGGTGCAGGGTGTTACCAACAGCGCCATTCTGGTAGCGCAAACCGGCGTCGCACGGCTGCCGATCGCCACCATTACCTTGCGCAACGGCGCCCGACTGCTGGGCGGCGATGGCGTGGCGCTGGCGACCTCGGCGCTGCCTGGCAACAGTGTGAACGTGACGCTGAACGCCGATGCCAGCACCATTAGCGGCAGCCTGGAGCCAGGCCAGGACGCGATACTGGCGGCCACACTGGCCAATGGCACGGTGCTTGACGGCTCGCTGACCGCGGGGGCTGACTCCACCACCCAACTGACGCTGGACAACAGCCACATGACCGGTGACGTGACGGCGACGGGGGCTACGGTAGACGTGACCCTGCGCAATGGCAGCACCCTGACCGGGCAATTGACCGACGTCGACCAGTTGACCATGAGCAGCAATGCCCTGTGGACCCTGACCCAGAGCTCCACGGTTGGCACACTGGCCACCGACGCCAGCCGGGTGAATCTCAACGGCAGCGCCAGCGGCTTTCACACCCTGACCTTGGCCAGCCTGTCAGGGGCCGGTACCTTCGGGCTTGCCACGGATATCGCGCAACAACAGGGCGACAAGCTGGTGATCACCGGGGCCTCCAGCGGCCAGCACACGCTGGACGTGGCCAATACCGGTGCCGAACCCAAGGCCGGTAGCGAACTGGTGTTGGTCACCAACCCCGCCGGCAGCGCCAACTTCTCCCTGCAAGGGGGGCAAGTGGACGCCGGCACCTATACCTACGACCTGGTGCACCGGGGCGACAACTGGCTATTGCAACAACGCACCAGTGACAGCGGCGAAGAAGGAGGTGAAGAGGGCGGTGAAGAGGGCGGACAGGAGGGCGGGGGCGAGCCTGTCATCAGCCCCAGCGCCCGGGTAGTCATTGGCCTGTTTGGCGCCGAACCTACGCTGTGGTACGGCGAAACCGCGACCTTGCGCAGCCGCATGGGCGACCTGCGCCTGGGCGCAGGCGCCAGCGGGCCCTGGATGCGCGCCTATGGCGACCAGTACAACGTGACGGGCGGTGGCGGCGTGGACTACACCCAACGCCAGGCCGGGGTCAGCCTGGGTATCGACACGCCGCTGCCGGCCAGCGAGGGCCAGTGGATGGTGGGCGTGATGGGCGGCTATAGCCATTCCAGCCTGGACCTGGGCGCAGGCTCCGAGGGGCAGGTGGACAGCTATTACCTGGGCCTGTACAGCACCTGGCTGGGCAACAACGGCTATTACGTGGATGCGTTGCTCAAGGCCAACGAATTCAATAACCGCGCCGAGGTGGTCATGAGCGATGGTGAGCGCAGCCGCGGTCGCTATACCAGCCATGGCGTGGGTGGTTCGGTGGAGGCGGGCAAACACATTAGCCTTGCCGACGGCTGGTTCGTGGAACCTTACCTGCAAGCTACCGCACTGTGGGTGCCCGGCAATAGCTACAGCCTGAACAATGGCCTGGACGCCGAAAGCGATCACGCCAACTCGCTGCTGGGCATGGTGGGTACCCATGTGGGGCGCACCTTCAAGCTTGCCGATGGTGGCTGGGTGCAGCCTTATGTAAAAGTGGCCGCGGGTCAGGAATTCGCCAAAACCAATCGGGTGGAAATAAACGACACCAACCGGTTTGACAATGATCTTTCCGGTGGTCGCATAGAAGCGGGCGCGGGGGTGGTTGCGCAACTTTCGCCAGTATTGCAATTGCACGCCGATTTTGACTACGGCGATGGGCGTAATATCGAGCAGCCGTGGGGCGCAAGTGTAGGCGTTAGATACGCGTGGTAAGGGGCAGATGACCACGGGTCTACTGTAGAACAATTCCTTCAGGCTATGTGGAAATTTCCTACAATGTAGTGTGTGGCAATATCATTAAACTTCGCCGCTTCATCGAACGGATATCATCGTTCGAGCATCAGGCAGCGGAGTGAGTGAGCATGATTAAATATGTACGTGGAAAACCAGTCCCCTTTGTCTTGTTTTCAATGTTTCTATGGCCGTTGCCGGAAGATGTCCGTGCCGGGGACGCCGACGGTGAAGGTGTGGTGAAGTGGGTGCAGGCCGGCGATCCGCTTGAGGGCTGGCGCGTCAGAAATGGCGGGCAGTTAGTAGTGACGCCGGGCGGCGAGACCCATGAGGTGTACAGCGTGGGCGGGCACCTGGCGTTCGACGGGGCCACGGTGAATGGGGGGGATCTGAACGGCATCTACCTGGCCGACTCCCGGGCGAGCATTGCCAATAGCCACATCACCAGCACGGGGTCGATGGGCCTTAACGTCAATCTCGCAAGCAGTGCCTACGTGACGGGCAGCGTCATCGAGGGCATCGGCCGCGGGGTCAATGTGGCCAACAGCGCCGAGGTGGTACTGGACAACACCGCTGTGCGCGGTCACTACGATGGCGGCGACACGCTGTTTGGTGCAGGGCATGCACTGGTGATGGTCAACGGCAATGCCACTGCCACCCATGGCACCCAGTTGACTGGGCAGCATCATGGCGTGCTGATTGTGCAGGATACTCGCATTACCGACCCTTCCGTGCCGTCGACCTTGGTGCTGGACAATGCCCACGCTTCGGGGGAGCAAGGCAGCGCCATTCGCGTGACCTCGATCTCTGCGCAACGGGTCACCGAAGCCAGTATTGTGGTGCAGAACGGTTCGACCCTGACGGGTGGCAATGGCGTGATAGTGGAGGCGGACAGCAATACCGCGGTTGATTTCACTGTGCTGCGCAGCGATCTGGTGGGCGATGTCCAGGCTAAGCCCGGCGCGCAAGTTTCGGTCACGCTGGCCGACGGCGCCTCGCTCACTGGCGCCATGAGCGGTGTCAGTCAACTCGCCGTCAAGGGCGGGGCCCATTGGGCCATGACCGGCGACTCGGACATGCGCCACCTGGCCATGGACAACGGCCGCGTAGACCTGGGCGGCAGCCATGGCAACTTTCACCAACTGACACTGGAGACCCTGGCGGGCAGTGGCACCTTCGGCCTGGGCACCGACCTGGCAGCCGGGGAGGGTGATCGCCTGCTGATCAGTGGCGAAGCCAGCGGCAACCACCAGTTGGCGATCCAGAACACCGGTACCGATGTGGCCGCCGGCCAAGACCCGCTGAAAGTGGTGCAAACCGGCGGCGGTGACGCGCAGTTCAGCGCACTGGGGGGGCAGGTGGATCTGGGCACCTTCGTTTACGACCTCAAGCAGGTGGACAACGACTGGTTCCTGGTGCAGCGCCCGGGCGAGGTGGTGACGCCGGGCACACGCTCGGTGCTGGCCTTGTTCAGCGCTGCGCCCACTGTGTGGTACGGCGAGACCGCCACCTTGCGCAGCCGCATGGGCGAATTGCGCCTGGGCCAGGCAACCGGCGGTGTGTGGTCCCGTGCTTATGGCAGCCGTCAGGACGTGTCCAGTGCAGCAGGTGTTGGTTACAGTCAACAGCAACGGGGTATCACCTTTGGCGCTGACGCCCCCCTGACCCTGGCGAACGGCAATGGCCTTTTCGGCGTCATGGCCGGCTACAGCAAATCCGATCTGGACGTGCAGGCGGGGACCACCGGGTCAGTCGACAGCTTCTATGCCGGCGTGTATGGCACCTGGCTGGGCGATGACGGGTACTACGCCGACGCGCTGTTCAAGGCCAACCGTTTTCAAAACAAGTCCACGGTGCGCATGAGTGACGGCACCCAAGCCAAGGGCGATTACAACAACCATGGCCTGGGCGCTACCCTGGAAGGCGGCCGCCGCATTGACCTGGGCGAGGGCCTGAGCGTCACCCCCTTCATCCAAGGCTCGGCCTTGTGGGTAGAAGGCCAGCACTACGACCTGAACAACGGGATGCGCGCGCAAAGCAACGGTGCCGATTCGCTGCTGGGCAAGGTCGGCACCACGGTAGGCCGCACCTTCACCCTTGACGACGGCGGCACCGTGGAGCCGTTCATCAAGGTAGCGGTTGCCCGTGAATTCGCCAAGCGTAACCGGGTCAGCGTCAACGACAATCGCTTTGACAACGGCCTGTCCGGCAGCCGAGGCGAAATCGGCGCAGGCCTGGCTGCGCAAGTCTCGTCCGCCACCCACCTGTACGCGGACGTGGACTACATCAAAGGGCGTACCTACGAACAGCCTTGGGGCCTGAGCCTGGGGGTGCGGGTAGGCTTCTGACCTGACACCCTGTAGCTGTCGCCAGGCTGCGAAGGCCCGCGCGGCGGGCCCGCGATCAACGTGGCAGCGCCGAAGGTCCTGCGGACCTTTTCGCAGCCTACGGCAGCTACGACACACCGGCTAGGCGCCGCGAAAATGCGCTTCCAAAAAAAAGCTGACCGGTTGTCATTAATAGCTGCCTATTAGGTTGAAAGTGACCTTGCGAAATACAGGCTTCTATCGCTTAATTTTCAATGTATTTTGGTATGGAATGGACGGTTCAGGCACATCGCCATCTGTCATTTCTACCAGGTTACATCCTCTATTGTGCCCCCT
>NZ_AJWX01000048.1 GCF_000263855.1 Pseudomonas sp. M47T1 | reverse complement strand
CTCCGGGTCAGGTACTTAAAATCTCCGGCGGTGCGCCGCAAGCCTTTACACCGGGTGCGGTGATCACCCACCTGATCACCCGTGCCGCTCGCCACCGCAGTTTTGAAGTCAGCTTTGAGGCCATTCCCTACTCGGAAACGGTGTGCTTTCGTCCGGCGCTGAAAAACAAACCGCAAATCGCCGGCACCGTCCCAGCCCGCGTCACCAGCCCGCAGGAGCACGATCCTTACGGCCACATCGACATTGAAGGGCGCTACAAAGTCAATTTCCTGTTTGACCGCGACAGCTGGAAACCCGGTGAAGAAAGCCTGTGGCTGCGCTTGGCCCGCCCGTATGCCGGCGACACCCACGGCCTGCACCTGCCGCTGATTCCCGGCACCGAAGTGGCCATCGCCTTTGAACAGGGCGACCCTGACCGGCCCTACATCGCCCATGCGCTGCACGACAGTCAGCACCCGGACCACGTGACGTTGGGTAAACGCGACTACACGCGCAACGTGCTGCGCACGCCGGCCAACAACAAGCTGCGCATGGAAGACCGGCGCGGGCAGGAGCACATCAAGCTCAGTACCGAGCACGGCGGCAAAAGCCAACTCAACCTCGGGCACCTGGTCGATGCACAGAAGCAGAAGCGCGGTGAAGGCTTTGAACTGCGCACTGATGGCTGGGGGGCGATTCGTGGCGGTAAGGGTTTGTTTATCAGTGCTGATGAACAGGGCAAGGCTCGGGGCGAGCAACTCGATATGGAGGCTGCCATTGAGCAACTGGAAAGCGCCTTATCACTGGCTCGCTCCATGGCTCAAGCTGCCCGTAGCGCTGAAGTGAAGTCCGGCGATACTGAGAGCCAACAAGACTTGCTTCAGGCGCTTAAGGGGTTGGCACAGCCGGGTGTTCTGCTGCATGCCCCAGCCGGTATCGGCGTGCTCAGTCCTAAAGCCGTATGCCTGTCCTCCGGAGGGGAAAGCGTGGGCATCATGGCCGCCCACAACACTGACATCAGCGCCGGGAAAGACATCACCGCAGCCGCCGAGGGCGGCGTCAGCGTGCTCGCGCAACGTGCCGGCCTGCAACTCAAGGCCGCTCAAGGCAAAGTCGAACTGCACGCTCAGGGCAGCAACCTGCACGCTCTGGCAAAAACCGATATCAAGATCGAAAGCGTCGAAGGCCGCGTAGAAATCAGCGCCCCGCAAGAGTTGGTACTTAACTGCGGTGGCGCCTACATCCGCATCAAGAACGGCGATATCGAATTGGGTGCCCCCGGAAACATCTATCTCAAAACGGCCAATGTGCAAAAGCTTGGCAGCGCCAGCCTTAATACCCCGGCGTCACTGTTGCCCTCTGGGTACGCCGGCGGCTACACCTTGAAAGACGAAGCCCAAGCACCGATGCCATTTGCTCGCTACCGGATAACTACCCAACAAGGCGAGGTATTCAGCGGGGTGACCGATAAGGATGGCCAGACCATGAGTGTCCATACGTTGGTGCCGGGAGAGTTGAAGCTTGAGTTTCCGAATGAGGAGCGGAAGTCTGGACCAGGGTATTGGGTGACAATTGATCACGATTATCATGGGCTGAAGAATACAGCCCTCATGGTTCTCAATCGGCTTACGTCGATGGGCGATGAGGGGAGGCTTTTTGGGTCAGAAGGTAAGGACTACCAGAACACTAAACGTGACAAAGTTCAGGAGTGGAAGCCGTTGCCTGACGATGCCGATGACAATATTAAAGCCCAGTCTGCAATTCGTAAATACGGGGAAAATAGGCGAATACCTCAAACATATTTGGAGGGTGACGATGCTTGGGCGGCTGGCGGGCGTTCTTCGTATTGGCAACCAGGCGTTGCCGATGACGTGTATGAAAAAAAGGTGGAAAACTGAATGAATATCAAATGGCTTTATCTGTTCTGGGGTGGGATGGATCTTCTTTATGTTGGACGATTCTGCTATCTGGGGTTTGCTCAGGGAAGAATTCCTTTTTACAGTGATATACAGTCCTTTTTTTTGTTGAGTGCAGAGCACGGTTCCGTTTCGATTTTGCTTTTTTGGCTTTCGCTTTTTTTGAATGTTTCGATTATTTTTTCAATGATGTTGTTTTTTTTAAAGTCGAGTAAGATGCCATATTTAGTTTATGTCCAAACTCCTCTCAGGTTGTTATTTGCAGTGCCTTCTATATCGGTTCTCCTATGGTTTGCGAAAACAAGCGGTCCTACGTCAACTACGTTATTGTTCGCTCTGCTGCTACTTTCGGAGACAATAAAATTTTGCTCGGTTTTTTTTAGAGGGAAATTTATTTGGACCTAAGATGATGATCGCGAACGCTCTGGCAGGCCGTTTGTACCGTCGGTATATGTTGGTTGCTGGGGTTATATTCAATTGAAGAGCCTCGAAATTGGCAGGCTCGTGGGATGATGAAATAGAGGGATTTTGCAAGTGGGAAATCAGTTGGGTCAACGGGAACTCTGGCCAGTACTCTCTGGGTTGTGTGTAGGCGCTAAGGTTGATTAAAAATAAGCCGCACATGGGATATTTAATTTTTTAGGTGGCTTTTGCTTCGGCTAATCGTTAGATGAGTAATTAGGTTTTTTGTTATGCGATGTTTTTTAGATAGTAGTGGTTTGTTTCGAAAATTTTAGCCGATTGATCAGGTCAACCCATTCGACCGGACAGTTGCTCAGCCAATATCACTCTTCATTAAGGACCGTCATGAACGACACCCTGCACCGTACGGACACCCTCAACCCGCGTAAAGAGGTTACCGGGAAGAAACAGAAGCAGCATTGGGTCGAATTCCAGTTGCTGGACGAGCAGGGCGATCCCTTGGCGAACATGCCGTATCGCGCAGTGAACGACGCCACGCGTGCGGCGTGTGCTCCTGAGTATGCTGGCCAAAGCGATGCCCACGGGGTGATCCGCCTTGACGGTTTGCACCCGATACCCATCACCTTGCTGATGACAGCCAATCCTCTGGCCGAACAATTGCAAACCCGTCGCCTACGTGCGCAGCGGTCTGAGCCGCCCCGACCTGTAATCGGTGACCGTTCTCCGCTGTATGGTCCGCAGCGTTCGGGGTTTTCGCCAATTGAGCAGCAAGCAGTAGCGGCAGGCCATGGTTATCACTATTTGCGTATCGGTCAGTTATGCGATCAGAGACCGATCTTTGACCCGCCACTGGAAGCCCCCGATCAACTTCCGGCTTTCCACTTTCCGGATAAGACCTTCAGTGGTTTTACTATTGAGTACGATGGATTAAATCGTCGTCATGTACTTGAAATCTGCCCGCTCCGGGCCTGGTCACTGGTGCTGCACCATCAGTCGGAGTACAGCCTGGCCAATACATACAACCTGAGTCTAATGAGTATTTTGGCGTACAGCACCAATGAACCAGGTAGTTTCGGGTCGACTGAAGAGTTTTTCCTGCAGCAGTGCTTGGATCTATCGCGCACGCCGCGGATATGGGATAGCGGTCAAAATTTACCTTGTTTAGTCATCGATGTGCCGTTCAGTCAGCGCTATACCCAAGCATCAATGCTGGATACAGCAACGGCCGAACAGCCAGAAGGGGATACTCAGCTGTTCTATGCCATTAGTAGCTCTCAGGTGCTGGTGGCTTGGCGAGGCACGGAGATGGATGGATTCGCTGACTTCAGCACCGACGCGACCTTTCGCCCGGTAAAGCCGGAAATGCAGATACAGTGCGAACTCAAAGTGCCTTGTGCCGATTTGACCCCAGAGGGTAGTGTGCACCTGGGTTTTCGTGACGGGTATGAAGTAGCCAGAAGGCTCTATGCCAAGGCTTTGGGCGAGACGATCCCTGTAGCCGCTACTGACAGGAAACTATTCATCTGTGGTCATAGCTTAGGTGGTGCCTTGGGACTGGTGCACGCGGCAGCACTCAAAGACCAAAATCCACTGCTGTACACGTATGGCATGCCGCGCACCTTTACTCTCAAGGCCGTCCAGAGCCTGATCGATGTCTGGCATTTTCGCCATGTCAACGACACCGATCCGATCCCTAGCGTTCCACCCGAAGCAGCATTGGACAACTACCTTTACGACCTCTATGGGCCACTGGGCACCACACTGGGTTTTGCGTGGTCGAGCGTTCAGATAGGCGCCAGTGCACTGTTCCGCCACGGCGACCCGTTCTGTCATCACGGTGAAATCGCCATATTCTTCAAAGCCGAGCAGCACTCGCTGCAACGCGGTTCGCACTACCCCGCATACCGCAGCAAGGAAGGGCTTGGTGCCCCCTATTACAGCACCGTCGCTCGTCGTCTGCCGGAAAAGGCCAAGCTCTACTTGGTGCCTGGCCTGAGCCCCGTAGACGACCAACAGTCAGAACAAGCGCAGCAGCGATTCACCACCTCATTGAACACTGAAAGCCGGACTCGATTCTTCTCGCCTTATAGCAACCCAAAATCTGGCCGGTTGATAGGCCTGGGGAACCACCTGATGAGCAGTTATCAACCCTATATCTATGGTCAACTGCTGGAGTCGATCAATCCTGAGCGCTCGCCACTGTTGAAGCGGCAGGTAGAGCGACAGGCATTCGAACGGCAGATGAACGAAAACTTTGAGAGCCTTGCCCCAGATGAATTGGAGCGCAACCGGGTGTTCCTCCATTTGCAAAGTCTGCTCGGCCAAGCCTTGCAGGTCACTCAACAGGCCGAAGGCGGAACCGAGGCACTTCAGCGTTTTGATGCTGTGGCCGACCCGCAGGCCTGTTACGAAAAAACTTACTGTTGAGCCCGGCCAGCGCCGTTGAGGACCAGACCATGGTTAAGAAGGTGCCCATTGCGTTACTCCCGCTGTTCGTCAGCCTCAGTGGTTGCGCCAAGGATTACAGCCTGGCGCCGCCATCGAACAGCGAACAGATGACCATCACAGTGAAGATCCCCAAGGCGCTTGAAGTAGAAACCATGCGGGTGATGTATCGCTCGGCCACTTGTAAGCGCATCACCCATGGCGCCAGTGGTCAGCGCATTGAGCTGGAGGGGTATCACGGCTTGGAGATGCAATTGCAACGCCAGGGACAAAGCGAACTGTACGTCGCGAAACTGCCCATGGATGGCGGTGGGGCCTGCCAGTGGCATTTGAGTAATGTGACGTTTGGCGTCGCCTATGCCGATCCGACGCATTTTGGCGAGAACGTGATAGCGGGGGGCGGAGGCGGCGTGGTGGTGATGTTTGATCATAATCGCCCCTCGCTAAGCTCTGGGTTACCGATAAAAGTCGATGGCGATTTGTCGATCAGGAAGGACTACTACCCATCGGTTGTCGAAATATTTTTGGGGGGGTATCGAAAGTACATTGGACTCAAAGGACGCGAAAGCTCCGACTATCTGATGTATCAGGCATTACAGGCCCGGCAAGTGTATTTCGAGCCGGTTTTTCATGCTGATTTTGTGGTCTATTCAGCTACCCCCAAGGTAAAAAAAGACGGCAACTACACGGTCATCACCTATCCGGACGGAAGTGTTCAAACGGATGGTCGAAATGGACCCAACTTTGAAAAATTGCAGGCCATTCGCTTGGGGGGGGGGAATGATCTGGGACTCTTTTCCTGCGAGCGCAGACCATCAGCTCAACTCCTTTGTTTTTATGAGCAGATAGCTACTGCCAGTCATTGGTCCAGTCTTTAACTATTGGAATCACTTTTAATGTCCCAGGGATTTGTTTTGTTGGGTGATAAAACCACCCACGGTGGAGAAGTCATATCGGCCTCATCCACGACTATCGTTCATGGCAAGCCTGTGGCCTTGGTTGGCGACGAGGTTCGTTGCCCGCTGCCGGGCCATGGCGTCAACCGGATTGTCGATGCTTGCCCGGATTGGTCTGAGGATGGTCGGGCGATGGTGGTCAACGGCTGCCGTTGTGAGTGCGGTTGCCAGGTGATCTCCAGTGCTCCTGATTGCGGGCTGGGTTAACCATGGGCTGGGATCGTCAGCCGCCCGAAGTGGTGGAAGCTCCAGAGCCCCCTGTGTTGGGCCGTTGGGTATCGGCGGCAGTCGTGGCTGTGCTCGCCTGCGTGCTGCTGTTTTTGCTGCATGCCTCCGAACGTATACCGCTACTGCATACGTTCAATATCTGGGCATTCTCCGGTTCGCCGTTGCTGGTCTGGATACTGGCGTTTGGTGCTCGTGCCCATGCCTATGGAGGAGCACTGAGCCGTTACCAGTTTCTTGAGGAGGAGGCGCAAGGTGCACAACAGTCCTGGCAGGGCTGGGCGCAGCGCTACCTGGCAGTGTCTGCCAGTTGTGTGCTGTTGCCGGATCAGGTGTCTGCCAGCGTACTGACGCAAGGTCCCTCTGGTTTGCCTCCCCGTACAGGGCAGGTACGGCGTATTGCGGATTTGCCTGTACAGGTGGAGCGCGCGCAGACCGGATTGCAGCTGTTGGTCCAAGCACTGGCGCCGGCACTGCAAGCCTTGCCGACGGCCCAGGAGCTGCGGATCACCCTGCTGAGCGATGTCGATCCTGGGCAATACGAAGCCTTGCGCGATGCCTTGCAGCAGACTTGGTCCACCACGATGAGCCAACCACTACCCGCAACGGTCACCGTAGCGGATGAACTGTCGTACCGCTGGATCGATGAAACGCTGAAGACCGCCAGCGCAGCCATCGAGTTGATCCTGGTGCTACAGGTACACGGCGAGGAAGCGTACTCCGACGGGCTTGCAGCCTTGCTTTTATGCCCGGATAGCCTTGCATTCGCCTTGAAGCTACCGGTGACGGCTGGCTTGTTACGGCCAATGCCGTTGGACAATGACGCACTGGATAGCGAATTTCCGCTGTTCCTGCAAACCCAGACAAGTGCTTGCCAGGCGACTGGCTTGTTGGCCGACGACGCGGATTGGCTGTCACTGACCGGCAAAATGTTTGCTGTCGCAGGTGCTCATGGCGCGTCGCTCAAGGTGGAGTCGCAGTGGACTCAGGAGAGCCTGTGTGGGTTGTCGGGGCCGCTCGGTCACTGGCTGGTGACTGCGCTTGGAGTGGAAATGGTCCGGCATCAGCGCAAGCCTTTGTTGGTCTTGGCCCAAGAAGAGTCGCAGCACTGGATTAGCACTGTTACCACGGGAGAGTTGGCATGAAAGCTTGGAGTAATTCATGGCGCCGCGCGGGGGCAGCAGTGTGGATCATTACACTTGTAACCGCGCTGGGCTGGGTGATCTGGAAGTACGGTGATCGGATAGGGTTAGTCGAGAGTCACCACCAGCTGTTCGCTTTTTTACTGATCATCACCATCGCAATGGTGGGCAGTTTGGTACCACGGCTGTTGGCGCATCTCAAACGCCAACGCCACCAAGAGCAGGGGCGGGCAGATAAGGTCTATGCCCCGACAGACGCACAGATGGTTTTGCCTCGCCAACCAGCTGTTGATCTCTCAGTGCTGCGCGATCACCTGCGCGAGCGCTACGGCTTCTTCTGGCGCCGCAAAGTCCGACTCCTATTGGTCGTCGGCGAACCGGCCGAAATCGAAGCCATCGCCCCGACCCTAACCAACCAGCGCTGGCTGGAAGGCCAAGGCACCGTCCTATTGTGGGGCGGCGGTGCCCAGGAGCCGCTGGAGCAGTCATTCCCTCAGCAGTGGGCTGGCCTGAGCCGCTGGCGTGCGCTGGACGGCGTGGTCTGGGCACTGAACAACACCCAGGCCGCCGATGATGCCGCGATGGGCGCGGGCGTTCGCCAATTACAGAGTCTGGCCCGCAGCCTGAGCTGGCAGTTGCCGTTGTACCTGTGGCAGGTCTGCGACAGCGCCTGGTCTCAGGACACCCGCACGGCGCAGCCAGTGGGCTGCTTGTTGCCGGCACGCTTTGATGCGCAGGCGTTGCAAGGTCGTTTGAATGATTTGCTGGAGCCTTTGCGTCGCGAAGGCCTGGCCCAGATCAACCATGTG
>NZ_AJWX01000047.1 GCF_000263855.1 Pseudomonas sp. M47T1 | reverse complement strand
ACAGAGTTTCTTGACGACCATAGAGCATTGGAACCACCTGATCCCATCCCGAACTCAGCAGTGAAACGATGCATCGCCGATGGTAGTGTGGGGTTTCCCCATGTGAGAGTAGGTCATCGTCAAGATTGAATTCCGAAACCCCCATCTGCGCATGCAGGTGGGGGTTTTGTCGTTAAGGCCCCCAAACACCTGAAGCCTCGAACACCGGACACCTAAACCTCATAGCCGCTGCAGCCAGGCTGCGCTGGTCCTCTTGACGACTCCATGAGCGAGAGAACACCGCCGGACTGCTGCGCGACGCCATCATCAGCCCCACAGCGCGCGGCGACCGCCGTTGGCCGCTACTGCACCGAGAAGCCTTGGAGGGCAACCAAGCCAACGCAGCCGCCTTGCTGTGCCACGATGCAGATCCGCAGGCGATCACGCCCGACGGCACGACTGCACTACAACTGGCCGGTTGGTCCAATATCGTCACGCCGCTGACTTCATCGCACTGACCACGCGGCACATACCGCACCTAGGGATGCTCCGATCAACTTGCCGCGCGTCAGCGGCAAGTCGAAAACCAACCCGGCAAACAGCGTTATTCGCTGAAAATCGAACGATGCCTCCTGCAAGGAGGGCGTTTCGGCCCGCTCCTCACTGTCAAGAGCGTAACTCACCCATACCCATCAGCTGTTTTCGAGCCATCCACAGATTCGACAGGGCGAACAGCGTGGTCAGCTGAGCTGTGTTTTTCATCAGCCCACGAAAGCGCACTTTCACGTAGCCAAACTGACGCTTGATTACCCGAAACGGATGCTCGACCTTGGCCCGTGTCTGAGCTTTGCAGTACTCGATCTTGCGCTTGACCTTGTAGAGCACGCTGCGCTTATTGAGCCTGGAATACGTGCTGCGCCGCGCCGCGATTTGCCAGATGACCTCACGATTTTCATGCTCTTCACGCTTCTCGACACCGGTGTATCCAGCGTCTGCATACACCGCGTTTTCTTCGCCGTGGAGCAGTTCGGCAACCTGCGTGACATCGGCTACATTAGCGGCGGTGCCATGGACGTGATGAACCAGCCCGGACTCAACGTCAGTGCCGATATGAGCTTTCATCCCGAAGAAATATGGGTTGCCTTTCTTGGTTTGATGCATCTCGGGATCGCGCTTGCCTTCCTCGTTCTTGGTCGAACTGGGAGCATGAATGATGGTGGCATCGACGATGGTGCCTTGGCGCAGCGACAGGCCTTTTTCTTGCAGATAACCGTTGATGACCGCGAGGATTGCAGGGGCCAGTTGATGCTTTTCCAGCAGGTGCCGGAAGTTCATGATCGTGGTGTCTTCAGGTATCGGGGCGCTTAAAGTCAGGCGTGCAAATTGGCGCATGGGCGTGATTTCGTAGAGCGCTTCTTCCATGGCCGGATCGCTCAGGGAGAACCAGTTTTGCAGCAGATGAATGCGCAGCATGGTTTCCAAAGGATAGGGTTTTCTGCCGCCGCCGGCCTTGGGGTAGAACGGCTCGATCAGGCCCAGCAGACCTGTCCAAGGTACGACCTGATCCATCTCGGCGAGGAAGCGTTCGCGGCGTGTCTGTTTGCGCTTGCCGGCATATTCGAAATCGGAAAAGCTCATCTGGCTCATGGGCGGCTCGGATCAGGTGGTCAGGCGTATTTCATCACATTTGGGGACTTGTTCGGAGATTCCCTAGATGTAACGCTGGCTGAGCTTTCGACATTTTTTGAGCTCCACTCTTCCGCAGAGCTCGTACATGGACAGGTTCCCCGATTACGCCAGTCCCGGAAACGCTGATAAACCGTTGACCAAGGGCCGAACTCGTCAGGCATGTCCCGCCACGCGGCACCGGACCGGAGGATCCAGAGCACGCTATCAAGCATCCTGCGGTCGTCATCCTGGGCCGGCCTCTGGTACGCCTTTTAATGAAAGGGTCAGCGACCAAGCCCCACGCTTCATTAGAGATTTCGTATCGATTTGCCATCACAGGATTCCCTTCCTTGGATAGCAGTCAACTCTACAAAATCTCCAGGCCGAAGGGGGAGTGGGGGAACTTTCTTGAATTTCGTACAGAGCCTAGCGATTTTTTATTTCGCTGACGTGAAAGGTTTTTTACTCAAAGAAACCATGATTTTCGTCTAAGACGTTAAGTACGCTGGACTCTTCTACATAGTATTTTCTCAGGTCTTCAGCCTTAATGTCTCCCCAGTTTTGGTTTGAGCTGATCTCTATATATATAAGTGGCACTTTTCTAGACCGGAAAAAATTTACTATGTCTCGGATTTCCTTTTCACGTTCAACATGATCGTTTCCAAAAAGTTCGCAGGTGTAAAATAGCCCCTTATCGCCCATAGCAAGCTTTTTTTGCGATCCTATCAGCGACATCTTTAACCGTCGATGCAAAAATTTTGCGGCCTCTATATCCGATGTAGAGTTTGCTGCGGCGATGCTTATCTTCGACACTTTAGAAATCCTCAGGGATATGTGGGTTCGCAGGGACACCTTGTGTTTCATTGCGGAAGTTCCCTCCATGCCACCGATAAAGATGCTCGTCCCGCGTCACGGCACGTATATTCCAAGCTTTATCTGCTAATTGTGGGTAACTTAGTGCGTTATACATGTGGTGCCCCTCCATGGGCTTACCGTCATAGGTTGGCGTTTTTCCGGCCTTTAATTGCTCGACCTGTTCTGGGGACCAGTTTCGTGTACCAGGTTCGCCATTTCTAACCGCGCTCCTTTCCTGTGACCAAAAGCTAGCAACGCCTTTTCGACGGAGGTTTGCAAATCTTCTACTCCAGTCTAGCTGAGAGTATTCTTCTTTCGACGCAGTCCTATCAGCTACTTTTGCTTGAATGGTTTTTTTCTGAGAGGCACTTAGAGGTTGGTACGGTGTGTCGTAGCTTGGAACAGATGGCTCGCCTTCGCTAACCGCTGGAGCTGTAGTCGCCGAATCAGTTTCTGCTGCGGTCGGCGTGCAATTTGGCCCGCCCGGACACGTATCCAACCCCAACGGATCCACCCACCCCGTAGGGTTAGGCACATACCGATAGTTGTTCAACCCCCCCGCCAACTTAATCGGGTCAGGCGTCAAAAACCTTCCTGTCCCCGGATTGTAGTACCGATGCCGGTTGTAATGCAGCCCCGTCTCCGCATCGAAATATTGCCCCTGAAACCGCAGCGGGTTCTCCACCTCCGCCACTTCCAGCTTCTTGACGCTGCCGTACGCACGGTAGTGCGCCGACCACATGATCGCCCCCGTACCCGAGGTCAGCTCCTGAGGCGTACCCAGGTGGTCCAGCTGGTAGTAATAGGGCAGGGCGGCGGCCGGGCCTTCACCGTCAACCATCGCCAGCGGCCTGAACGTCCCCGGCTCATACACGTAGCTGCGATAATGCCCCGCCGCCGATTCGGCAATCAGCCGCTCGCCCTGCCAGATGAACTCGGTGGTTTTGCCGCCAACGGTCTTCTCGATCCGCCGCCCGAACGCGTCGTACCGGTAAGTCGCCACCTGCCCATTGGGCAGCCGCGCTTCCACCAGCCGGTGCTGTGCGTCGTAGCCGTACTCGGTGACCAGGCGCTGCCCGGCGCCGCGGCGTTCGCGGCTGAGGTTGCCGTAGGCGTCGTAATCGTAATGGGCATCGCTTTGCATCAGCAGGCGGTTGCCCTGCACGTTGACGCGGTTGCCATCCACGGCGGGGGCCTGGCTGAGCAGGTTGCCGGCGGGGTCGTGGCTGAAGGCTTCGGTCAGGTCGCCGCGTACGCTTACCAGGCGGTCGAGCGGGTCGTAGTGGTATTCGCGCAGGCCTTTGCGGCTGTCGCTGATGCGCGCCAGGTTGCCGTTGGTGTCGTAGTCGTAGAAGCGGGCCAGCAGGCGTTGTTGGTGCTGGGTGACCTTGTGTTCGGTGAGGCGGCCCTGTTCATCATATTGGTACTGGCTGAGCAGTTGGCCTTGCTGACGCTGCTGTTCACGCCCGGCGCTGTACTGGTGGCGGGTGAGCGGTTGGCCGTTGAGGTCAATGGCGCTGAGGTTGCCGCCGGGGTTCGACTGGCTTGCGATATCAGTAGTCGAGCGTTACCCTGACCCTGTCGCTGCACATTCAGCGATCGGACTTGGCGGTCCGGTTAGTAGGCGCAACAGCGCCGCATACTCACTATCGCAGGCGTTTTTTTACGCCCGTGATTTTGTGTCATGGCGGGTTGCGCGTGGACTTCTTCGGAAGTGCCGGTCCTACTACCGGTCCGCCAACCGTGCGCAATCCGCCACCCAACTGCTTGGCGGCAGATGGAGGCGGCTCTTAATTTAGTAGGGAAGCAAATATGTCAGACATATCAGAGCTTGAGACTGCAGGTGTCACATCCTTCGCTCGCTGCGGTGACGGCGAACACCGCTTATTTTCGATCAACCCGCACATCCCAGCAAACGTTGCGCTCGAATACGCCTCGATGCTGCAGAATTGTGCCAGTCAGCTGATGCTGGATGCCGCAATGGGCGAGGGCGAGCGGCATATTGCGTGGGCTGCGTTCTACATGGGTGAAATGGCTGCGGCGATTGTCGACGATGTCAGCATCCGAAACCCATCACTGCCTTAGCAAGACATAGTATGTTCGCCCCTTGGAGTGGTCATTCAGGGGGCAAGCCAGAAGAGTAGGTCAGGACTGAGCGGGCGATAGCGGATCATTGGCTGACGACGACGGTACCCAAATCCTCCCATGCTGAGCCGTCTCCTCGCGGTGCGCTTTTTCGATGCGACACAGGATCTCTTCTCCCAGCAGCTCCCTATCTACTTTTTGTCCGTCGGTGGTACGGAACCCGCCATAGTTAAACCCAACCAGATGCTTGCGAAACCCATTTCCTTGAAAGCATCAGCCATTTTCATCGGCGCCCAACAGCGCTTCCTGTCGAAGTGGGGCAATGTATCGGTTTTCTGTGGATAGATGTTAAGTGCCAGCCCGAGCTGCATATACTGCCAAGTGCTGAATCGCTCGGCTTCGAAGCTTTCGATGCAGGCGTATGGCACGCTGCCGCCAGGTTCTTAGGTTTTTCTCTGCGATGTATAGTGATGCGATTTGAATGATGGGAACAAAGTTGTAGAGGCTAGTACACCACTTAAAATGCTTCCCAAAAAAGAAGAAGAATCTGTGTTTTGATTTGGTGTTGACAGGCAGGGAGAGCTGACTAGGCCCCCCTTTCTTTTAAATGGTAGCTGCGCCTAATTATGTTAGCGGCATGAATGTGTCGTGTTCGTCATAATAGTTTATGGCGGCTAAAATCTCCTCGTTAGTAACTTTTGGGTTTTGCATTGTTGCATTACTTATTACGTCTTCCAGTAGCTCGTCTCTAAACCAAAAGTGTAGCTTTGCTTCTGTGACAGTATCAGGAAATACCTCATCATCATCGTCGGTTATTTCTGGATAGTCATCAATCACGCACGGTGTGCTGAGTTTGGCGTTTTCGCTTGGAATGGAACCGTAAACACAAAATGCCAAACTTTTCTCATTTTTTCTGATATTATTTATAAGCTGGTCTAGCGTCAGTTTTTCAGTATAAAACATATTTACTCCGTCTTTATTTCGCCTTTGCGACCTGCCCGGCCCCCACCCCATATGTCTCGCCCGCCTTTTCCTGCCGGGTGATAAATAGAATGCTGCTTAGAGTGATCGCCTCGGTGCACTAATTGTAGTAGGCCAGGTGTTTCATGATGGTGCCAAGTGTATCCGGTGGGGCTGGAGCCCATCTTTCTTTTAGGGTCATCGAGCCATTGCTTCAAATCAGGATTTCGGCTCAGCAGATCTTTTCGGAACGTTGGGTCTTCGTTGGTTCTCGCTATGAGTTCTTTATTGGCTCGGTTGAACTGTACCGAGTCGCTTTTTAGATAAAGGTCTTCAGGCATAGTATAGTCATGAAAAGAATGGAACTGGCGAGCAGTTCGTTGAGAATCTGGCGCGTCCGATTCGTTCTTGTTCACTGAAGGCGTAGGTTCAACGCCTCCACTTTCACTAGGGGCGCACGGACACGTGCTAAGCCCCAACGGATCCACCCACCCCGTAGGGTTAGGCACATACCGATAGTTGTTCAACCCCCCAGCCAACTTAATCGGGTCAGGCGTCAAAAACCTTCCTGTCCCCGGATTGTAGTACCGATGCCGGTTGTAATGCAGCCCCGTCTCCGCATCGAAATACTGCCCCTGAAACCGCAGCGGGTTCTCCACCTCCGCCACTTCCAGCTTCTTGACGCTGCCGTACGCACGGTAGTGCGCCGACCACATGATCGCCCCCGTACCCGAGGTCAGCTCCTGCGGCGTACCCAGGTGGTCCAGTTGGTAGTAATAGGGCAGGGCGGCGGCCGGGCCTTCACCGTCAACCATCGCCAGCGGCCTGAACGTCCCCGGCTCATACACGTAGCTGCGATAATGCCCCGCCGCCGATTCGGCAATCAGCCGCTCGCCCTGCCAGATGAACTCGGTGGTTTTGCCGCCAACGGTCTTCTCGATCCGCCGCCCGAACGCGTCGTACCGGTAAGTCGCCACCTGCCCATTGGGCAGCCGCGCTTCCACCAGCCGGTGCTGGGCGTCGTAGCCGTACTCGGTGACCAGGCGCTGCCCGGCGCCGCGGCGTTCGCGGCTGAGGTTGCCGTAGGCGTCGTAATCGTAATGGGCATCGCCTTGCATCAGCAGGCGGTTGCCCTGCACGTTGACGCGGTTGCCATCCACGGCGGGGGCCTGGCTGAGCAGGTTGCCGGCGGGGTCGTGGCTGAAGGCTTCGGTCAGGTCGCCGCGTACGCTTACCAGGCGGTCGAGCGGGTCGTAGTGGTATTCGCGCAGGCCTTTGCGGCTGTCGCTGATGCGCGCCAGGTTGCCGTTGGTGTCGTAGTCGTAGAAGCGGGCCAGCAGGCGCTGTTGGTGCTGGGTGACCTTGTGTTCGGTGAGGCGGCCCTGTTCGTCGTATTGGTACTGACTGAGCAGTTGGCCTTGCTGGCGTTGTTGCTCGCGGCCTGCAGCGTAGCTGTGGCGGGTCAGCGGTTGGCCGTTGAGGTCGATGGCGCTGAGGTTGCCGCCGGGCTCGTGGCGATAGTCCAGGGTGCTGCCATCGGGTAGCCGCGCATGGCTGAGCTGGCCCAGGGCGTCGTAGCGGTAGTGCAGGGTGGCCCAGCCTTGGTGCTCGGTGGTCAGGCGGTCCTGCAGGTCGTATTCGTAGGCCAGCGGCCAGTGGCCGTCGTCAACGTTGACCAGGCGGCCGAGGGCATCGTAGCGGTAGTGGATCTGCTCGCCATCGCCCAGGGTTTTCACCAGCAACCGGCCGGCGCTGTCGCGCTGGTATTCGGTGATCAGTTCGCTGCCGTCGTCGCCGAATTCGGTTTTCTTGATCAGTTGGCCGTTGAGGTCGTAGGCGTAGGCGGTGCGCCGGCCGTCGAAGCCGGTTTCCTGCTGGATCAGGCCGTTGACGTGGTAGTCCAGGTGGTATTGCTCGCCGCGTTCGTTCTCGATGTCGGTCAGCAGCAGGCGGGCGTTGTCGTAGCGGTAGCTGAGCTGGCTGCCGTCGGGGTTGATGCGGCGGCTGACCAGGTGCAGGTTGTCGGCGTATTCGTAGCGGGTCACGCGGCCCAGTTCGTCGCGTTCGCTGGTCAGCTTGCCGTAGGCGTTGTAGGTGAAACCGCGGGTGCCGCCGCCGGGCAGTTGCACCTGCGTTAGGCGGCCAACGGCGTTCCACTTGTACTGGGTGACGGCGCCGCGCTCATCCTGGCGGGTAATCTGCCGGCCCAGGGCGTCGTAGCGGTAGCGCCGCTGGCCGCCGTCGGGAAGTTGCTCCTCGATCAACTGGCCCAGTTTGTTCCAGGTCAGCAGGTGCTTGCTGCCGTCGGCGTAGTAGATGTCCAGCAGGCGGCCGCGGGCGTCGTAGCTGAAGCTGGTGGCGTTGCCGCTGGGGTCAAGCTGGTAGGTGATGTCGCCCTGGGCGTTGCGTTCGTATTTCCACTCGGCCTTGCCACGCTGCACCGCGCTGACGAAGCCGTTGTCGTATTCGTAGGTGGTCGGCGCGTCTTCGGCCGGCACTACGGCGGTCAGGCGGCCGGCGTCGTTGTACTGGAACTGGGTAATGGCGCCGAGTGGGTCTTTCTCCGCCACCAGCCGGCCTTTTTCGTCGTAGGCCTTTTCGCGTTCGGCGCCGTCGGGGTCCACCTGCTTGACCAGGCGGGCGTTGTCGTCGTGCACGTACACTTCCTGGCTGCCGTCGGCATTGAGCACGGTGACGCTGCCGTCATCGCCCCAGGTGTAGTGCGCGTCCATCTGCGCGAAGTTGGCCCAATGATGCACGCAGCGGGCGGACTTGCCCACGCCTTCCCATTCCCAGAAGAACCGTGCTCCGCCGGCTAGCTGGCGCAGCTGGATGACATGCTCGGCGTCGTAGGCGTACCGCTCGCTTTCGCCGACCGCGTTGGTGGCCTCCACCAGGCGTCGCTGGTCGTCGTAGCGGTAGGTCACCAGGTTCTGCAGGGTTTCCCAGGCGTCATCGACGTTGTCGGCCAGGCGGTAGGCCTGGTAGTCCACACCTACAATCACGGTGCGGTCATAGCGCAGCAGCAGGGCGCGGCCGGCACCGTTGTCGACGCGCTTGATGCGGCCCAGGATGTCGCGGTGCAGGTGCAGGCGGTTGCCGTAGGCGTCGCTGATGGCGATCAGGTTGGCGCTGTGGCGATCGAAGCGGAAGTGGTAGAAGCGCGCCTTGTCGCCGGCCTGGGTCAGGATCAGTTCGCTGGGGTCATCGCCCAGGTAGATCGCCGCCTTGGACAGGCTGTTGGTGATGGCTGGGCGCTTGACGCTGGGCAACGGGAATTCGGTGCTGCGGTTTTCGTGGTCCAGCCAGATGACCTTGTCACCTTCGATGGTCACGCGCTGGGCCAGGGCATGGCTCCAGCCTGGGCCCAGGCCGCATTCTGTTTCTACGGCTGAGGTACGGTAGAGTCGGGTCCACTCGAAGGGCAGCACACCGTCGAGCTGGCCGTCGGTGAGGGTCAGCAGTTCTTCGCCGGTGACCATCGATACGGGGCAGCCGTTGGTGCAGGTAGCGGTGCAGGCGTCGGCGGGTTTTTCATCACCATTCTTGGATTGCTTGGAGGCGTCGTCCACCTTGGTGGACTCCTCGGTGGTGATTTTTTTGTCGGTGCCTTGGGGATGTCCAGGGTATCCGGGGCAACCTTGTCGATCCCTTGTGCGGCACTGGTGATCTGCTTGGTGGTTTTGGCCGAGCTGTTGATCACCGACTCTGAAGCCGCTACCAGCGGAGTAACGGTTTTTGCGTGCGCTGGCAGCTTGTGGCTGGTGCTGATATCGACCAGTGCCTGCACGGCGTCCTGCAAGAACATCTTGGCGCCGGTTTTGATACCCGCTGCGCCGCCGGAAACCGTCATGCGCACGGCCAGGCCAACACCCCCGGACAGCACGACCCCCAATACGAAATTGATCAGGAAGTCGGTGGTAAATTCACCGATGGCTTCGGCCACCATGGTGGGCGGCAGGAGCTCTACCCAAGTGAGCAGCGCCATGGTGTACAGGTACATCAACAACGGGTCGCTAAGCATCGTCAGCGCGGTAGACAGCAACTGGTCAGCCTGGGCCTTCAGTTTCTTGAAGTCGGCTTCGTTGATCATGGTCAGCAACTTGGCCATGTTCTGGTCCAGGTTGGCCAGAATGGAAAACGCCTTCTTGATGTCATCCCACAGTGATGTCAGCGCTTTCTTGATGCCATCGCGCAGTGCTTGATTGGCCTGTGCCAGGCGCTTGGGGTCGCTGACGGGGGCGAATTCTTTCCATTTGGGCTGGATGCTGCTTTGCCACTGCTGGTTGAGCCAGTTGTAGAGGCTGGCCATGATGCCGTCGTATGAACCATACAGGGCGTCGAGTTCAGCTTGGCCGACTTGTGGGTAGAACCTGAGGCGATACTGCTGGTTGGGAATACAGCCCTGGATCACCGCCATGCCCAAATTATCGAGGTTACCGCTAAACGACTCCGCAGTGCCTGAGGCGCCGTTGACCGGCTCCATGACATAAGGCGTATTGCCAATGGGCACGAATGTCGATGAGTCGAAACGGTGCAGCAATGTCAGCTTGCCGTTTACCGGGCAGGTCGCGTAGGTCTCGACTTTCTTGTCGTCCTTGTCGACGTCTTTTTTGCTGAGCGTGCTGACCTCGTCGCTGACGCGGATTTCCTGGTCGATATCCATCGCCCAGCCGGTCAGAAATCCGTCGGCCAGTTCTTTGTAATGGGTGAGGGTGTTGGCCTTGAAGTCGGCCAGCATCTTGTCGGCATCTGGTGGCGTGGCGCTGAGCACGTAAGCGTCAAAGATAGCCATGATAGGGTTGAGGTTCATTTCAGGACTTCCTGTTCCAGATAGGCTCTGACACGCGTGCTAAGCGTTTCTTGCGGGGTGGCGGCGCGCTTTACGAAGTGGGTTATTTTCAGGCGCAGGTTGGTTTCCGGCAGGGCGAAGTACAGGGGGGCATGCTCTTCGCGCAGCCATTGCATCAAGTTGTCTACAAGCGTGGAGGGGTCTGTCTCAATTAGCCGGTCCAGCAACGCTTGTGGTACTTCCCACCAGGGATACGGTTGTGCATCCCGCACTACGCCGACGCCGCTGTGCACCGCGTTACCATTGATCCAGTACCGATCGAACACCGGCAGCACCTGAGCACTGCCCGCGCCCAGGTGCTCAAGGATTGGTAGCAAGTGCCGCCCATCCCAGAAGCGGAAAAATACTTCGGTACCGCCTGGCATGATCACTTGGGTCAAGCCGCGCAAATGTTCAGCCACTAACTGCGGCGCACACCGAGAAACGCCCAGCCAGCCCCAGTCCTGCTCTTTACAGCTATCGATCCAGTCCAGCAGTGGGCTATCGACCTTCAACTGGTCGACGTACGGCATCACTTCCTTCCATCCGGCATAGGGCGTGCCGCCCCAGATTGGAATGGGCGCAGTGGGGGTGGCCAATTGGTAGTAGCGTACCAGCGGTTGCGCGTCGCTGGCGCTGCCCAACACCACGTAGAGATGTTCGCCAGCTGCCAGCGGGTGTTGCTCCAGCCATTGCTTGGCGCTTAATGAATCAGATGGCACAGGCACCGTCCTTGCACTTCTCACACTCCTCGCAGAACGGCGCATTGCGCTTCAGCGTATTAATCTGCGCGGGCGTCAGCAGCGCCCCGGCCACGGCATTGGCTGCCTGCTTGAGCAACCCCGGCAACAACGCCGCAATCGCCGTACCCACCCCCGCGCTGCCACCCTGGTTCATCTTGATGGTGGCGCCGCTCAGGGTGACGCCACTGCCGTCAACCTTGATAAAGCTGCCCCCGGCTTTCAGCGTCAGCTCGGCGCCGGCTTCCAGCACCACCTTCTGCCCGCTGCTCAGGTGAATCTCCTGCCCAGCCTCAATGAACTGGCCCACGGCGATTTTCAGGTGCTGGTTCTGGCCCACGGTGAGGTGGTCGTCGGCCCGGGCCTCGACTTTGCGGTCCAGGTCGACGGTGAAGTGCTCCTCGGCCTTGAACTCGGTGTAGCTGTCGGCTTCGACGGTGTCGTGGCGCTGGTTGCCCACGCGGATTTTCTGGTCGTGCTCGATGTTCTCGTCCCAGTCGCGCTGGGCGTGCAGGTAGATCTGTTCCT
This sequence comes from Pseudomonas sp. M47T1, assembly GCF_000263855.1. GTDB lineage: Bacteria > Pseudomonadota > Gammaproteobacteria > Pseudomonadales > Pseudomonadaceae > Aquipseudomonas. The sequence continues at coordinate 2,465 of NZ_AJWX01000047.1, read as the reverse complement.
GCCCGGCCTTGTCCTCGATGCGCAGCTCGTTGTAGCCGCCGCCACCGGGGCTGCTCAGGGTCTTGAACACGCTGCGGGTCTTGTTCGCCGGCAGGTTGTACGGCACCTTGTTTTCGGCGTGGTACAGGCAACCGGTAACCAGCGGCTGGTCGGGGTCGCCCTCCAGGAAGCCCACCAGCACTTCCATGCCCACCCGCGGGATGGCCACGCCGCCGTAGCGGGCGCCGGCCCAGGCGCTGGACACCCGCAGCCAGCAGCTGCTGTTGTCGTCGGCCTGGCCGTCGCGGTCCCAGAAGAACTGCACCTTGACCCGCCCGTAGGCGTCGCAGTGGATTTCTTCGCCGGCGGGGCCGGTGACGATGGCGCTCTGGCTGCCCATGATCCGCGGCTTGGGATGGCGCAGGGCAGGGCGGTAGAACATGTCCCAGGGCGTTGCGGTGAACTGGTTGCGGTAGCCCTGGTGGAAGTCGTCCTTGTTGCTGGTGGTGTCGCTGGGGATGGACTCCTCCAGCACCTGTGGCTGTTTGCCGTGATGCCGTACTTCGGTCAGCAGCCACAGGTCGTTCCACTTGGCCTGGGGGTGGTCGGCCATGGCCATGAAGTGGCCGCTCACCAGCTGTGCCACGTCGCTGCGCCCGGCGGCCAGGCGATAGTCGGCGCGGTGGCGCTCCAGCGCGCGGCCGGCCAGCAGCTTGCCGCGCTCGCGGTCCACGAAGCGGCCGGGGTAGTCGTAGTCTTCAAGGTCGGGGGTGAAGCGGGTCTTGCTGTCGCTTTCCAGCAGCAGGCGCGGCTTTTCGAAGTCGTAGTCGCGGCGCGTGGTGCGGGTGGTGCGGGTTTCCAGGCGCACGTTGAAGCGCTTGATCACCGGGTTGTCGGCCACCTGGCCGGAGTCCTGCTGGTAGCTGACCGGGTCCAGCTTGGGGAACACCGTCTGGTCGTCGCCGAATACCAGCGTGTGGCCGTCGGCGCTGTGCTGGAAGTGGTAGCTCAGGCCTTCCTCTTCGCACAGGCGGTTGACGAAATGCAGGTCGGACTCGTCGTACTGCACGCAATAAACGCGCTCGGGGTACGTCGCGCCCAGGTGAAAGTGGTAGGCGTCTGCCAGCATGCCGTGCTCTTGCAGCACCTGGCCGATGATCTTGTCGACCGTCATGTTCTGGAAGATGCGCTGGTTGAAGCGCTGGCCCAGGTTGGCCAGTTGCGGGCGCAGGGTGACGTGGTAGCGCGTGAAGCGCTTGCCCGAGTCACCTTGTGCGACGCGTTGGACGATGCCGTGTATGCCGCTGCCGCTGGGCGAGAAGGCCAGGAACGCGGGCTTGTGCAGCAGGTTTTCCAGCGCCAGGGAGGCGCTTTGGCTGACCAGCTCCAGCTGGAACTCGAAGGGTTGGTTGAGCGCTTCCTGGCCGGTGAATTCCAGCACGCGAAGGTCGCCGTCGAAGCCTTGGACGGTCAGATTGAACGTGGGCTGATTGGCCAGCGCGAACATCCATTGTTCCTCTAGGTCAGGGTTGGCACAAACAACATCGGCCAGAAAGCTCCGGCCGATGTTGTCAAACAGTCACGCGCGCTTAGGCGGCGACTGGGGAACGCCAGTCATCGGAACCGGAAGTACCCGAGACTTCGTGAGTCCAGGTGATCTTACGGTAGGTGAAATAGACGTCTTCCAGGTGGGTGAAGTGCGACATGTTCGGGTCCTGGCAGTTAGCCATGTTGGACTGAACGTCAACGATGATCGCGTCTTCCAGCTTGATGGTGTAGTAGTGCTCCTGGGTACCGGAGGCCGAGGTGCGGAACCACTTCAGGGTGCACTCGGTCAGGCGCTCGCCAGTGGTCAGCGCGGTGAAGATCAGTGGCGACGACTTGTCGAACACCTTGGTGATTTTCAGCGGCTTGTGCACGCGCTGGCCGGTCGGTTGGCCCGACTGCGGGTCACGCGGGATGATGACCTGGTGGTCGAAGGCCTGAACCAGGATCTCGTCTTCGTGACCTTCCTGGTAGATGTTGCCGACCGAGTCTTCGGTGAAGGTGCCGGCAGTGATCAGACCTTGCTTGGTGCCCTGGAGGGTCAGGTAGGCGGGTGTTGGCATGAAAGCTCTCCTTGCGGGGTTTAGTGTCGAATCCTGGACGGGTAAGACGTCCTGGTGACGGAATAGCAGTCAAAACCCGTGCCAGAAAATATAAATACGTTATAAATCAATCGGTTGAAAGAATTTTTCGTCGGAGAAAAGTAACGTACGACTGGTTTTTAAGGGAAAATTGCGCAAGAAGTTGCGCACTGCTGCGCAACTTCTTGCGCACTGCTCTGAAGCCCTTGATTTACGGGGGTTGTAGCGTTTGGAGGGCAGATTTTCGGTCGAGAGGTGCGCAACTTCTTGCGCATAGCGGCCAATTGCCATTACGTAGGGCAGTCTGAAGGGAAACCAGCAAATGATTTTGCGTAACGTCCAGAGATGGAATCGAACTAT
>NZ_AJWX01000046.1 GCF_000263855.1 Pseudomonas sp. M47T1 | reverse complement strand
GCCAGAGGGAGGCGCCATCGCAGACACCCCATAGGACTCAGCTCGGCATCCACGCCTTCAACCAGCGCGACAGCGCCGGGCCGTGGAACATGAAGTCGCGCTGCACCGCTTCGCGCAACTGGTCGCCCATGCGGGCGCTGGCGTCCAGGTCGGACAGGTGCATGCGGATCGCTTCCAGCCACTCGTGGGTGCTGTTGGTCAGCACGCGGGTCACCGGGAAGTCGCCGCGGTAGCTGCGCGTGTCGGTGCACACCACCGGGTAGCCGCAGGCGCCGTATTCCAGCAGGCGCAGGTTGCTCTTGCAGTCATTGAAGATGTGCTGCTCCAGCGGCGCCAGGGCCAGGTCCAGGTTGAGGCTGGCCATTTTCTGCGGGTAGAGCTCCAGCGGCACCGCCGTGTGGTACTCGTGCACGTACGGGCGCAGCTCCTCGGGGCACATGCCCAGGAACACCCACTCCACTTCGTCCGCCAGCGCCATGACCACATCCTTGATCAACAGCAGGTCGCCGGTGTGGCTGGTGCCGCCGCCCCAGCCCACGCGCGGTTTCTTGCCCGCACGACGTTGGCTGGTCAGGTGGCGCCAGCGCTCCGGTGGCAGCATGTTGGGCACCACGACAATGTCGTTGTGCATGCTGGACATGGCGTCGGCCAGGGAGTCGGTCGACACCACCAGGCGGTCGCACAGCCCTACCCCGCGCTGCAAGGTTTCACGAATGTCGCGGTGCAAGTAGCGGCGGTGTTCGTTCTGCGCCGGCACGTCGAGCAGGTAATCGTCCAGTTCGAAAATTCGGAACGCCTTGGAAAACTCTTTCACCTGGGCGATGCCGTCCACCGGGCCTGCGCTGTAGCGGCCCTGGAAGACGATGGTATCGGGCACGATGCGCTCGATCTCCAGAATCGACGGCGTACCGAAGTTGATCACGCTGGACGCCAGCCCCGCGCGTTCCAGTTCCGCCAGCGGCTGGATCAGGCGGTAGTGCCCGACCGCGCCTTTGTTGATGGGCAAACCCAGCACGAACGGCAGGGCATGACGGGCAAACGGCTGCCAGCCATTGCGCAGGCCTACGTTCATGGTGAAGCTGGCGCCCATCAGGCTGAGGTTCTTGTTGTAGGCAGGGTCACGCGCCAGTTTCGGCAACCAGCGATTGAACGCGGCGCGCTGGCACTGGCGCCAGTCCACCAGGGCGTTGCTGTCGGGGGCCTGCTCCTGGCGGCGCACCATCAGGGCTGCGTAAGGCGTCCACACCACCAGGTAACCCTGCTGGCCGGCGCGCAAGCACAGGTCCACGTCGGCGAAGCCGTGGGCCAGGTCGCCCTCCTCCAGGCCATTCAATTGGGTGAAGAGTGCTTTCTCGATCAGCAGGCACTGCTGGCTGACCGCGCTGTAGTTCTGTACCACCTGCAAGCGGTGCAGGTAACCCGCCGCGCCGGCCGGCTCGCCCACGAACACCGAGCCCACCGCACCGCGCAAGCCCAGCACCAGGCCGGCATGCTCGACGCTGCCGTCCGGGGCCTGCAAGCGAGCACCCACCACACCCACTTCATGACGACGGCCATGGGCGAGCATCTCGTCCAGCCAGCCGGCGTCGAGCACCACGCAGTCCTGGCTGAGGGTCAGCAGGTAGTCACCACGGGCCTGTACGGCGCCCAGGTTGACCAGCGCCGACAGATTGCTGGCGGCCGGGGCGGCAACCACCCGCAGCTTGGCCCCACCGATCTGGGCCATGGCCTGCAGCCAGTCGCGCACCTCGGCGGGCTCATCGGCGGCGCTGACAATCAGTACCTCGAACTGGGTATAGGCGGTACGTTCCAGCAGGCTTTCCAGACAGTCCTGCAAGCCACGCAGACGGCCCTGGCTGGCAACCACTACCGACACCAGCGGCTGGCCAGGGTGACGGTAGTGGATGCGGTTGATCAGGCGAATCACACCCGGGGTAATGTCGACGTCCAGCGCCAGGCGCTGAAGGTGGCGTGCCACCATCGCCGCGTTACCTTCGCGCACACTGCTTTCGCCCAGCCAGGACGGGAAGTGCTGGCGCGCATGCATCAGCACCTCGCCGATGTGCTCGATGGCGTGCGGGCCGCGCTTCTCCACCAGGCGGAAGATCAGATCGTGAGGACTCAGCTCGAGAAGGTCGGTGGCAAAACCGTCGTGCTCGATGAACGCCTCGCGGCTGAACGCCAGGCCACGCCCCACATAGGGGTAGCTGCGCAACATGTCAAGGTTGAAGTCAGGGCGGAACACCGGCGCGCGATGGCCGTCGGTTTCCAGGGCATCTTCGTCCCAGTAGCAGGCCTGCATTGAGTCACGTTCGGCAATGCGCTCAGCCAGCAGCAGCAAGGCGTGCGCGGTCAGTTCGTCACCGGCGCGCAACAGGCAGAACCAGTCGTAGCCGTCCAGCTCGCGCAGCATGCTGTTGAGCTGGCGGGGCCAGTCGCGGTCCAGCGGCATGGTCAGGGTGTTACCGACAATGGCCGGTTCGCTGACGGTGGCGGACATGACCAGCACGGCTTCAGCCGACCAGGTTTGCGCCGCCAGGCTGTCGAGGGTGGCTTGCAGGCTGCCGTCACCCAGGTGATCGATGATCACCGGAATGATCTTGGCCTGACGCGGCCAGCCCTCCACCCGTGCCGGCAGTTGCTGCAACTGCGCCGGGGTGAAATCGCGACACTGCAACCACTGCTCGTACACGGCGTCGTAGTTGTCGCAGTTGACACCCACTTGCTCGAACATGGTGTCGGCCTGCACACCGAACATGCGCCCCAGGCCCACTTCTTCCCATTGCGTGACGGCAGCGTCAAGGCCGCGATGGCGCACGCCACCGATCTTCTCGGCACGCTCGCCGTCGCGCCCGGACAGGAACTGCACCATGGCCTGATATTCGGTTTCGCGCACAGCTTCCGGGTCGGGGATGGCGGCCAGGCGCAGGGGCTTGAGACGTTCCACCGCCAAGTATTTATCGACGATGCCCACGTCACCCTGGCACAGCAGGCAGCAGTAGAGCATCAGGTCAAGGAATACCTCGAACGGCGCTTCGCTGACTGTCAGGGCCGGTATCAGGCGCGCCACGTCGGCACGCCGCATAAGCACGTTGCTCAGGCCGCCGATGAAGTTTACCGGCCACACTTCGAACATGCTCAGCAGGTCGCTGCCTTTGAAGCGCGTGTCACCGGCGATAAACCCGGAGTTTTCCATGCGGTTGGGCATGATCCGGTTGCTGGGGTCGGACAGGTAGCGCTGGCTTGAGGCAATACTGATGTCTGGGTTGCGCACCAGCACGTCCACCAGCAGCGGCGTGTGCTCGGGCATCAGCCAGTCTTCGTCGAACAGCACCTTGATGAATTCGCCGCGGGCGTGCTTCACGCATTCGTTGACCGTGGCGTTGAGCCCCAGCGCCTTGGCGTTGACCACATGGCGCAGCGTGACGTTGGCCGGCAACTTGACGCGCACGGCCTCCACGGCCTGGCGGATCTCGTCGCCCAGGCTGTCATCGCATACCACCACGTCCAGCGCGGGGTAGTTCTGCCCCACGGCACTGTTCAGGGCCCGGGAGAAATTCTTCGGGTCCAGGGCGGGAATGACGATGCTGACAAGGGGGGTGGTGTTCATGCCTCAGGACTCAACATTCGGCGGCCGCGCAGCGACCAGGATTTGAAGAAGGTGCGGAAAAAAATGCGGCGCCAGACTCAACCCCGCGAGGGGTAATGAATGGCGCCGCGAAAAACTGGCTCATGGCTCAGATCTTGTTGAACAGGCTCAACTGGGAGATCTTCGCGAAAGCGGCCTGGGACGCCTCCAGCATCGTTTGCTGCAAGGTCAGGTTAATCGAGGCGGTGGCCATGTCGGTGTCGCCGATGCTCGACTGCGTGGTTTTGTTGGCCAGGCTGATCGAGGTGTTCTCGGTGGTCTGCACGGTGATGGCGTTGTCGATGGCGCCGATCTGGCCGCGCGCGGTGTTCACCTGGGTGCTTGCCGAATCCAGGTTGGCAATGGCCGAAGTCACCGAGTTCTGCAGCGCCAGCAACTTGGTATTGTCACCGTTGATGGGCGTGTTCAGGGCGGTGGCCAGCTTGGACAGGGTGTTGAGCACATTCTGGGTCTTGTGCGCGTCTACCGATACCTGGAAGGTGTCGCCCGAGGCGGGGGTGCCGCTGACGTCGAAGGTGGCACCTGCCGCGGAAATAGTGGTGTCGCCGGCCGCCATGGTGCCGCTGGCAATCGCCTTGCTGTCCGAGGTGTACGGCTGCGCGTAGACCGAGTAATCGCTGGCACTGGTGAACTTCACCACGGCGCCGGAACTTGGGAAGGTGCTGTTGTAGGCGGCCTGGTCAGTGATGCTGCCGCTGGTCAATTGCGCTGTCGAGGTGTTGCCGGCGCTGCGCGACGGGCTCAGGGTGTCTGGCGTGCTGGCCAGGGTGATGCTGTGACCGGCGGTGGTGGCGGTGTTGGCGGTGTCCACCTTGAGGGTGAAGTCCACGCCACGCAGGCTGATGTTGGTGCCGCCTTCGGTAGTGGGGCTGAAGGTACCGTTGCCGGACACTTCCGACGTGATGTCGTTACCCGAGGCATCGGTGATGCTGTAGGTGGTGTCGCTGGTAAAATTGACGGTGTACGGCTCACCCGTGGTGAACGACTTGTTGTAGGTGGCTTCCGAGTTCATCTGACCCGGGGAGATCGACACCTTATTGTCGTTGACCGCCGGCGAGGTCACGGTGGACGACGTGCGGCTGGTGTTGGTGGCGTCTTCGAACGCGTCGGAGCCGGTAACGCCGGTGGCCAGGCTCAGGGTGTCCGACACCTGCAGGCTCAGGGCGCTCTGGTCGCCCTGGTAGGTGTAGGTGCCATCGGTGTTCTTCACGTACGGCGGCGTGGTGCTCTTGGAGCCCGAAAACATGTAGTAACCGGAGGCATCCTTGGTGTTTAGCAGGCCCAGCACGGTGTCCTGCAACTGGCCGATCTCGGCGCCGATGGATTGGCGGTCGGCATCGGTCAGCGAGCCGTCACCGGCGTTCACCGCCAGTTCCTGGGCACGTTGCAGGGAATTGGTGATCGAGGCCAGCACGCTTTCCTGGTTGTTCAGCGAGTTGGTGGCGGTGGTCATGTTGGTGCTGTACTGGGTCAACATCGAACTCTGCTGTTGCAGTTGCAGCAACTTGGCCGCACCCACCGGGTCGTCGCCGGCGGTCTTGATGCGCACACCGGAACTGATCTGCTCCTGGGTCTTGGCGGTTGCCGAGAAAGCCGAGGAGTAGTTGGCCGCGCTGGTCTCGAAGTATTGAGAAGTGGAAATACGCATGGTCGACTAATCCTCAGAGAGCGTTGAGCAGAGTGGAAAAAGTGTCTTGTGCCGTCTTGATGATTTGCGAGGCGGCCGTGTAGTACTGCTGGTATTTGACCAGGGCGGCGGCCTCGTCATCAAGGTTGACGCCCGATACCGAGTCACGGTTGGACTTGGCCGTGGCCAGGACCGTGGAGGTGGCGCTGGCGTCGGTGGTGGCCTGCGACGATTGCGCGCCCACTCCCGATACCAGTGCCGCGTAGGCCGCGGTGAAGCTGATGCCGCCGGTAGCCGCGCCGGTGCCGACGGTGGACGAGGTTTGCAGGGCCAGGAGGGCCGTGGCGTTGCGGTTGTCGGACGTGCCACTGGTGTTGAACGCCACGCTGTAGCTGTCGTTGGCCGCCGGCGTACCGCTGACGGTGGTGGAGAAGCTGAAGCTGGTGGGGTTGCCATCGGCGTCGTTGACCGCGTTGCCGCTGCTGTCGACGATCGGCACGCTGATGCTCAGGTTGTTGTCCGAGCCCGGCACGATGGTGCCGGTGCCGATGCTGGTGCCCTGGGCGTTGTAGACGGTGTAGGCCTGGGTGCCGCCCGAGGCGGTGCCGAATACCAGCTTCAGCGGCGTGGAGTTCTGCAGCCCGGCCTGCAACGCAGACTTCGAGGTGCTGTCGTAGATGTCGGCGGTGGTGGTCAGCGTCGGCTGGGTAAAGGTACCGGTGCCCGAGTTGCTGGAGCTGGCGGTACCGGTCAGCGGCGACGCGAACGCCAGGGTGCTGGAGTCCGTCATGGTGGTGCTGATTTCGCTGGCGGCGTTGCGGGTCGGGGTGACCTTGAACGTGTCACCGGCGGCCACGGCGTTGCCGCTCAGCGCCAGGGTGAAGCCATCGATTTCCGGCGCCGGCGTGGTGCTCAGGTCGTAGCTGCCCATGTTGGTGCCGTCCGAGCGCGTCACGCTGTAGGCGGTGGGGCTGGTGAAGGTTACCTGGTAATCGCTGGTGGTCAGCGCGCCAGTGTCGGCGATGGTCACGTTGAGATTGCCCGAACCGGTGCTGTTGTTCGACGAGGCCAGGCTGCGGCTGGCAACGGCTGTTGCACTGTTAATGCTGGAAAACAGGTTGGAACCCAGGTCGCCGTTGCTGTCCACGCCTTGGCCCAACTGGCTGTTGATGCTGTCGGACACGGTCAGGGCGATTTGCCCCAGGCTGTTCTGCGCCGGGTTCAGCACGTCGCTGCGGTAGCGCAGCAGGCCGCCGATGGAGCCACCGCTGACCACCGAGGTCACGTCAGTGCTGTAGTTGCCGTAGTTGACGGTCAGGGCGTACTGCGATTTGTCGGTGGTGCTCGGCGCTGCCGTCAGGGTGTTCGAGGTGTTGCCACTGACCAGCGCCTGGCCGGTGCCCAGGTAGACGTCATAGGCACCGCTGCTGTTGGTCTGCACGGTCACGCCAACCAGCTCGTTGAGCGAGCGCACCGCTTCGTTACGGGCGTCCAGCAGGCTATTGGGCGCATTGCCCGAGGCCGACGCCGTGGTGATCTGCTGGTTCAGCGAGGCGATCTGCTTGGTGATGTCGTTGACCTGACCGCTCAGGGTGGTGAGCTGCGAGTTGATGCCCGCGTTCTGCGAGGTGATCTGCGACGAAATGGAATTGAAGCGGTTGCTCAGGGACTGGGCAGAGGTCAACAGCAACTGGCGCGACGAGGTGTCGGTCGGGTTGGCGGACGCGGTCTGCAAGGCCGAGAAGAAGCTGGTCAGGGTGGCGCTGATGCCCGTGGCGCTGTCGGACAGCAGACTGTCCAGCGACGATACGTTGTCGCTGTAGGTGGCCGCATCGGCGCTCAACGCCGTGGTGGTCTGCAACTGCGAGTCCATGTAGCTGTTATAGATGCGCCGCACGTCGGAAATGGTGGTGCCGGTGCCGACAAAGCCCACGCCCACGTTCTGCATGGCAGCGGCGACGGACGTCGTCGACTCTCGCGAATAGCCCGAGGTCGAAACGTTGGTGATGTTGTTACTGGTGACCGTCAAAGCCGTCTGGCTGGCGTTAAGCCCGGAAAGCCCGATTGAAATCAGTGACATGGTTCAAACCTTATAAATGGGTGGAGGCACTGCCCAGCGCGTAGTTCTGGTAGCCCTTCATCTGCCTGGCTATCTGCGAAATCTTGCTGGCGTAGTCCGGGTCCGTCGCGTAACCGGCCTTTTGCAACTCTTTTACAAACTGTTCTGGGTTATCGGCCGACTTCACCACAGCTTGATAGCGATCGTTGCTTTGCAGCAGCGTCACCAGGTCGTGGAAGCTGTCGGCGTAGGAATCGTAGGAACGGAACTGCGCCGTCTCCTTGACCATCTTGCCGTTGCGGAACTCGCTGGTGATGGCGCGCGCCTGATCACCCTGCCAGTTGCCGGAAGCCTTGATGCCGAACAGGTTGTGGCTGCTCTTGCCGCTTTCATCGCGCATGACCGAGCGGCCCCAACCGGTTTCCAGTGCCGCCTGGGCCACCAGCACGCTGGGGTCTACGCCAATACGCGCGGCGGCGTCCTTGGCCAGGGGCATCATGGTGGCGACAAAGTCGTCGGCGGTGGTGAAGGCCTTCTTGCCCGGCGCCAGCGGTGGCTGCGCCACGCTGCGGCCGATGATGCGAATGTCGCCGCTGGCAATGGCCGCCTGGGCCGATTGCCATTCACCGGCATCGCTGCTGCCATCGGCATCGGTACTGGTGGCTGCGGTTTGCGCCGCGCTGCTGGCGGTGTTGACCTTGATGCCATTGCGCGCCAGCGCCTGGGTGGCGGCCGCGGTGCCATCGGTGCTGGCCGCGGTGGACGGCACGATGCCGGCCATGATGCGATCGGCCAGCTTGCTGGGCAGCGATAGGCGACGCTGGTTGAGCATGGCCATGTCGTTGCTGTGGGCCGTGCTGGCGGTGCCGTTGAGCGCATGCTTGAGGTCGGCCGACGTGTTGCGCCCGCCATTGAGCGTGGACAACGCCGGGGCGTTGTGCGCGAACGGGTTGGCGCCGGTGTGCTCAACGCCCTTGTTCTTGGACAGCTGACGCATCAGCACGTCTTGCAGGCCGATGCCGTTGCCCTGCTTGGACAGGGTTACGGCCAATTGCTGGTCGTACATGGACTGATACTGCTTGGTGGTCTCGGTGTTCATCGGGTTGTCCTTGCCCAACACATCGTTGGCCGAACGCATCGACTTGAGCATTTCACCGACGAACAGCGACTCGAACTCCTGCGCCACGCGCTTGAGGTTGGCGTCGCTGTCCTTGTCACCGGTCTTCAGCGCGTTCAGGCGATTGAGGTCTGTGTAAGCCCCCGAATCCGCCGGCGCGGTGACACCACCTTTAGGCATATCCATCGTCCGCTACCTCAAATCACGATCAGGTCGGCTTGCAGGGCGCCGGCCTGTTTCAGTGCTTCGAGGATGGCCATCAGGTCACTGGGCGCTGCGCCCACCTGGTTGACGGCGCGGACAATCTCGTCAAGCGTGGTGCCAGGGCCGAATTTGAACATCGGCTTGGCTTCCTGCTGGGCGTTGATCTTGGAGCGCGGTACCACCGCCGTCTGGCCATTGGACAACGGGCCCGGCTGGCTGACGATAGGGTCTTCGGTGATGGTCACGGTCAGGCTGCCGTGGGTCACGGCCGCTGGCGACACGCGCACGTTCTGGCCGATCACGATGGTACCGGTACGCGAGTTGATGATGACCTTGGCCGCCGCGGCGCCGGGGTCCACTTCCAGGTTTTCCAGCACCGAGATGTAGTCAACACGCTGGCTGGGGTCAATGGGCGCAGTGATGCGCACCGAACCACCGTCGATGGCCTGGGCCACGCCTGGGCCGAGCATGTTGTTGATTTTGTCGACGATGTTCTTCGCCGTGGTGAAGTCGGAACGGTTGAGGTTCAGGGTCAGGCTGTTGCCCTGGTTGAAGCCGCTCGGCACCGAGCGTTCCACCGATGCACCACCGGGAATGCGGCCGGCCGACGGTACGTTGACGGTGATTTTGGAACCGTCCTTGCCTTCGGCGTCGAAACCGCCCACCACCAGGTTGCCTTGGGCGATGGCGTAGACGTTGCCGTCGATACCCTTGAGCGGGGTCATCAGCAGGCTGCCGCCGCGCAGGCTCTTGGAGTTGCCGATAGACGACACGGTAATGTCGAAGGTCTGCCCCGGCTTGGCGAACGCCGGCAGGTCGGCATGAATGGCCACCGCCGCGACGTTTTTCAGCTGGGTGGTACCGGTACCGGTGGGCACCTTGATACCGAACTGCGCCAGCATGTTGTTGAAGGTCTGCAGGGTGAACGGCGTCTGGGTGGTCTGGTCACCCGTGCCGTCCAGGCCCACCACCAGGCCGTAACCGATCAACTGGTTGGCCCGCACGCCGGAGATGCTCGCGATGTCCTTCAGCCGCTCGGCCTGGGCGGCGGTGGCCGCTACCAGGGTCGACGCGGCCAGCAGGGTCACGGCCATCAGGTGCTTGAATTTACGCATGGTCGTGGACACCTAGAAAGGCCAGTAAGGGCTCATGAAGAAACGGTCAAGCCAACCGGTCTGGTTGGACTCGGCAAACGCGCCGGTGCCTGAATAGGTGATGCGTGCATCGGCGACACGGGTCGACGACACGGTATTGTCGGTGGCGATGTCGTCGGCACGAATCAGCCCGGCAATGCGCACCAGCTCTTCACCGGTGTTGAGCGTCAGCCATTTCTCGCCACGCACCGACAAAATGCCGTTGGGCATCACGTCGGCCACGGTCACGGTGATCGAACCGGTCAGGCTGTTGGCCTGGTCGGCCTTGGCGGTGCCGTCGGTGGCACGGCTGCCGGTGTAGCCGGTGTCCAGGCTCAGCTTGCCACCGCTGATCGGGTTGGTGCCGGACACACCGCCACCAAACAGCGAGGTCAGGCCCATCGAGGTGGTGGAGTCCTTGGTCAGCTTGGAGTCGGCGCTTTTGCTGGCCGCGGTTTTCTCGGCCAGGGTCACGGTGATGATGTCACCCACACGGAACGCCTTGCGGTCGGTGTACAGGTTCTGGTCGAAACCCGTCTGGTAGATCGAGCCGTTGTTGGACGCCGCCGGCAGCGGGGTGCGCGGAAGCACCGGCGCATAGTACGGGTCATTGGGCTTGGGTGGCGGCGACATGCAACCCGACAACAAAGCGATCCCACTCAGGGCAAGAACACTGGACAAACGACTCATGACACTGACCTCACGGTGTTGCTGGCGCCGGCGGCGCCGTGTGGCTGAATTACAGATTCTGCGTTACGTACTGGAGCATCTGGTCGGCAGTGGAGATCACTTTGGAGTTCATCTCGTACGCGCGCTGAGTGGTGATCATGTTCACCAGCTCTTCCACGGTGCTGACGTTGGAGTTTTCCAGGGTGTTCTGCAGGGTGGTGCCGAAGCCGTTGAGGCCCGGGGTACCCACTTGCGGCGCGCCGCTGGAAGCGGTTTCCAGGTACAGGTTGCTGCCGATGGCCTGCAGGCCGGCCGGGTTGATGAAGTCGGCGGTTTGCAGGTTGCCGATCACGGTGGACGTGGCGCTGGCCGCAGTGGTGATCGACACGGTGCCGTCGGTGCCCACGGTGAAGGTCTGGGCGTTGGCGGGCACGACGATGGCCGGGTTCAGGGCGTTGCCGCTGGCGGTCACGATCTGGCCGTTGGAGTCCAGGTGAAAGGTACCGTCACGGGTATAGGCCGTGGTGCCGTCTGCCTGGGTGATCTGGAAGAATCCACGGCCGTTGACGGCCATGTCCAGCGGCTGGTCGGTGGTGGCCAGGCTGCCGGCGGTGAAGTTCTTCTGGGTGCCGACGATGCGCACACCAGTACCCAGTTGCAGACCGGACGGCAGTTCAGTGTCGGTGGTGGAGTTGGCACCGGGCTGACGTTTGGTCTGGTACAGCAGGTCCTGGAACTCGGCGCGGTCGGCCTTGAAGCCGGTGGTCGAGACGTTGGCCAGGTTGTTGGAAATGGTGGTCAGGTTCATGTCCTGAGCGGCCAGACCGGTCTTGCTGACGTAAAGTGCCGGAAGCATTCTGTTCTCCTATGTGCGCGCCTGTTTTTCGCCGCGCCCAGTCAATTATCAGGTGTTCTGCAAGACCCGCGCCATGGACTCATCGTCCTCCTTGGCGGTGGTCATCATCTTGATGTGCAATTCGAACTGCTTGGACAAGGCCAGTACCGAGGTCATCTCTTCCACGGCGTTGACGTTGCTGGCCTGCAGGAAACCAGAGGTCAGGGTGGCGGTGGAATCGGCCGCGGCAGGCTGGCCATCCTTGGTGTGCAGCAGACCGTCGGTGCCCTTGACCAGGTTGCGGGTGTCAGGCTTGACCATCTTGATGCGGTCGACCTGGGCCATGACTTCCGGCCCCTCGCCCATGGAGCGAATGCTGATGGTGCCGTCTTCGCCCACTTCGATCTGCTGCTGGGGTGGCACGGCAATCGGACCGCCGTTGCCCATCACCGGCAAACCATTGCCGTCGCGCAGCACGCCCAGGGCATCGATGTTCATGCTGGCCATGCGCACATAGCCTTCGCTACCATCGGGAGACTGCACGGCAATGTAGCTGTCGCCATCGGCGGCCACATCCAGGTCACGACCGGTTGCCACCATGGCACCGGGGGTAAAATCGGTGCCGGGGTTTTCGGTCATGGCGTAGGCGCGGGAGGCGTATACATCGCCAAACACCGGCATGGAGCGGGCCTGTTCCAGGTCACGCTGAAAGCCGTTGGTGGAAACGTTGGCCAGGTTGTTGGCGTGAGCCTTCATCGCCAATGAGTTCTGGTTGGCGCCGCTCGTTGCCACGTAAAGCATTTTGTCCAAGGTATGTCTCCCATGACGGGCGAATGCCGCCGACCACTGTTCTGACAGGGAGAAAGCAACAAGCGGGCCAAGGTTGAAAAAGCCTTTGTGTAGGCAGTGTTACAGGGACTTTCGGGGCCATCGCGCCCTGCTCTCCCGATGCGGGAGACGGAAAAACGGCGCGCGGTTGCCGGTTGGCGGCAAGGGGCGCCAGAAAACCGAAAGATGACCCGCCACATCTGCGGCCACGTAACGGCGTAGCGGCTGCCGCCAGGCTGCGGCTACGGCGTCGAGATGCCCACCCATCGCATAAAAAAGCCCAGGCATTTGCCCGGGCTTTTTGTAGTGCTGCCGACAACAATCAGGTCATCTGAATGGTGGTCTGCATGATGGTGCTTTCGGTGGAGATGGTCTTGGCGTTGGCCTGGTAGTTGGACTGCGCCTTGATCAGGTTCACCAGCTCAGCGGTCAGGTCGACGTTGGAGTCTTCCAGCGACGAGGCGGTCAGCGAGCCCATGGTGCCGGTGCTCGGGGTGCCGATCACCGGTACGCCCGAGGCGTAGGTTTCGCGCCAGTCGGTACCACCGGCCGGGCTCAGGCCCTGCACGTTGGCGAAGTTGGCCAGGGCCACCTGGCCGATGACATTGGTCTTGCCGTTGGTGAAGGTGGCGGTCAGTTGGCCAGTGTCACTGACCGACAGGGCCGATAGCTCGCCGGTGGCGTAGCCGTCCTGGTCCTTGGCTGTAGTGGCCGAGGTAGAGTTGTACTGGGTGAGGTTGCTCATGTCCAGGGTGATATCGGCAGTAGCCGATGCGCCGTTGGAGGCGTAGGTACCATCGCTCTGCTCAGCGGCAGGCACCCAGCCGGCAAGGCTGTAGGTACCGTCAGCATTTACCGTCAACCCGCCTGTTACCGCACCTGCAGTGTAGCTGTATGAACCGTCGGAGTTGAAGCTGACCGGGTTGGCCAACGGCGTGGTCGACGTCGGGTCGGTCGGGTTCACACCGTCAATGGTGGTGTACATGGTCCAGCTGTTGGCGGTGTCATCCTTCACGAAGTACTGGTTCAGCTGGTGGGCGTTGCCCTGGCTGTCATATACATCGGTGTTGAAGGTGTAGTTGTAGCTGCTGGTGTTCGAAGCGCTGAACGGGGTAACCGTCGGCGTCGTTTCGCTGGAGTTCAGGTTGACGGTTTCCGAAACACTGGTGGTAGCCTTCGGCGCCAGGTTCGAGGTATCGATCGCCAGGTTCGACAGCACCCCGGAAGTCAGCTTGCCGGTAGTATCGGTGGTGTAGCCCTGCAGATTGTTGCCGCTGGCATCAACGATGTTGCCCGACTTGTCGCTGTAGAAGGCGCCGGCACGGGTGTACAGTTTCGAGCCGTTGTCGCTCAGCACGAAGAAGCCGTTGCCGTTGATAGCCATATCCAGGCTGTTGCCGGTGGACTCGATGTTGCCCTGGGTGAACTGCTGCGACACGGCGGCAGTGGTCACGCCGCTGCCCACGGTAGTCTTGCCAGAGGTACCGCGGATGGACGCCGCGTACTCGTCAGCGAACTCGGCACGCGACGATTTGAAACCGGTGGTGGCGACGTTGGCAATGTTGTTGCCGGTAACGTCCAGGGCTTTGTTGGCTGCTGCCAGGCCACTGAGGCCGACGTTGAAAGACATAATTTCACTCCTGCGCCGTAGCCGGCATTAAATTCCGATGGTTTGGACTGCGGACAGGGCAACGCTTGAGCCCGTGGCCAGGTTAAGCGTCATTTCACCGCCGCTGGTGGTGGCCATGGTCACGCTGTTGACCGTGGTAGGCAGGTTGGTGGTCATGACTGTCGAGGTGCCGTCTACAGTGGCCACTGCCTTGAAGGTGTAGTTGCCCGAGTCCACGGTATTGCCGTCGCCGTCCTTGCCATCCCAGGTGAAGCTGTAGGTGCCGGCCGACTGGGTGCCCTCGTCGAGGGTACGCACCAGGGTGCCGGCACTGTTGTAGACACCGATGGTGTTGCTGGTGCTGGAGTCGGTCAGGTTCACCGAACCGGTGAGGCCGGTGCTGGTGTCGACGTCGGCGGTGGTGCCGGTGACGATGACCGAGTGGCCGACCAGCGAGGACGCCTGCAAGGCCTGCGACGACTGGTACGAGGTGAGGATGGTGCTCACCGAGTCGTTGAGGCTCTGCATGCTTTCCAGGCTGCTGAACTGCGCCAGCTGGGACACGAATTCGCTGTTGTCCTGCGGGTCCAGCGGGTTCTGGTTCTGCATCTGGGTAACCAGCAGTTGCAGGAACGCGTCCTTGCCCAGCGCACTGCCATCGGTACCGGTGGAGCTGTCGGTGGTACTGGTGGTCTTTTGCAGTGACGTAAGGACGGATGAAGCCGAGGTACTGTCAGTTGTTGTAGTCATTTTTTCACGCCCCTATCACTGACCCAGGGTCAGTACTTTCTGCATCATGGTTTTCGCGGTATTCATGATGTCCGCGTTGGTCTGAAACGAACGGCTGGCAGAGATCATGTCGGCCATCTCCTCCACGACATTGACGTTCGGGTAGTACACGTAACCGTCTTTGTTGGCGGCCGGGTTCTTGGGCTCGTAACGGGCTTCCAGATTGCTCTGGTCCTCGACTACGCCCGACACCTGCACGCCGCTGCCAGCGGCGTCCTGGTCCTGGAACAGCGAACCGCTGTCGCCTTCGGACTGGGTCTGGTCGAACACGGTGGCAAACACCGGGTGCCGCGCGCGGTAGGTCTGGTCGATACTGGACGAGACGGTCTCGGCGTTGGCAATGTTACTGGCGACGGTGTTCAGGCGAGTGGTCTGGGCACTCATGCCGGTACCGGCAATGTTGAAAACGCTGGCTAGAGACATGAATTACTCCCCACGGATGGCTGACACCAGCCCTTTGAATTTGGCGTTGAGCAGGGTGAAGCTGGCCTGGAAGTTCACCGAGTTCTGTGCGTAGTTGGCTTGTTCCACCTGCGCGTCCACGGTGTTCTGGTCAAGCGACGGCTGGCTTGGGGTGCGGTACAGCAATTGCTGGTCACCCATGCTCAGGCCTTCGGCCTCGATGTGCTTGTCGTTGGTCCGCTCAAGTTCGAAGGTGCCGTTCTGGCGTTTGTCGCCCTCGGCTTGCAACACGGCGGCAAAGTCCAGGTCACGCGCCTTGTAGTTGGGCGTGTCGGCATTGGCCAGGTTGTTGGCCAGCACTTCGGCACGCTGGGCGCGGAAGGCCAGTGCCTGTTCGTGGATACCCAGCGCTTTATCGAAACTGATGCTCATGTCGGAAACCTTTAAACGGCGGACCGGATGTTCGTGACAGAGAGATAGCAAAGGCCGTGCCAAATCAGGAGGGGCCCGGTTTTGCGGGGGATGAAGGCGAATGGCAAGCGGCAATGCCAGAAAAGCGGCAAGGGGATTCCGCTGGGTGCCAACAAAGCGGCAACATGCGGTTGCCGCTTTGCGCCGCGCACCCTGCTGCTGAAACTTTTGTTGTGGGCGCGGGCTCTGCCTGCGAAAAAGGCGGCGCGGTATATCGTGCGTACGCGGTGCGCCCTTCGCGGGCAGAGCCCGCTCTTACAAAAACAGGGGGCTGCGGGCACCAGAAACAACAAAGGCCCCGAGGGGCCTTTGCTTTATTTTGCCTGGTAGATAATGCCCGGGCTGCACTGGACCATCTGGTAATGGTCCGGCAGGCCGTTGAGCGCCTCGGAGGCACCGAGGAACAGGTAGCCGCCCGGCTTCAAGGTGCCGTGGATGCGCAGCAAAATGTCCTTCTTCACTTGCGCCGAGAAGTAGATCAGCACGTTGCGGCAGAACACCACGTCGAACTTGCCCAATGCCGCATAGCTGTCGAGCAGGTTGAACGAGCGGAACTCCACGCGGCTGCGAATGGGCGCCTTGACAGCCCAGCGGCTCGGGCCCTTGGTGTCAAAGAAACGCTGCAGGCGATCTGCCGACAGGCCGCGGCCGATGGCCAGGCTGTCGTACTCGCCGCTCTTGCAGTTGGTGAGCATGGTGCCCGACAGGTCGGTGGCCACAATCTGCGCGCCCGACTTTAGCTGGCCCAGGTTGGTTCGCTCGAACTCATCGATGGTCATCGACAGCGAATAGGGCTCCTGCCCCGACGAACAGGCGGCCGACCAGATACGCAGGCGCTGGCCCGGCGAATTCTTGACGAATTCCGGAATCACCTTGTTCTTCATGACTTCGAAGGGGTAGGTGTCACGAAACCAGAGGGTCTCGTTGGTGGTCATGGCGTCCACCACCTGCTCGCGCAAACCGCTGCGCGGCTGGGTCTGGATGCGCTGCACCAGTTCGCCCAGGGACTTGATGCCCTGCTGCTCCATCAGCTTGTTGAGACGGCTGGAAACAAGATATTGCTTATTCTCGCCCAACAGAATGCCACAGGCTTTTTCCAGGAAGACCCGGAACTGTTCGAAATCCAAATTACCCGTAGACAATGGTGCCGCCTCTTAAATCGTCTGTCGTGGCCGGGGCAGTGATGCCCCGGTCGTTAGCCTGCCGCCTTGATGCGATCAACCACACGCTGGGCCAGGTCATCCGGCCGGAATTTGGCCAGGAAGTCATCGGCGCCAACCTTCTTGACCATCGCCTGGTTGAACACACCTGACAAGGAGGTATGCAGGGTGATGTGCAAGTTCTTCATGCGCGGGTCGCTGCGAATCTCCGCAGTCAAGGTATAGCCGTCCATCTCGGGCATTTCGATGTCGGAGATCATCATGAGGAACTCTTCCTCGGGACGCTTGCCTTCATCGACCAGCTTGCGCAGGTAGTCCAGCGCCTGCCGCCCGTCATTCAATGCCACCACTTCCACGCCCACGGTTTGCAGGCAACGGGTCACCTGCTTGCGCGCCACCGCGGAGTCATCCACGGTGAGTACCCGCAGCGATACCGCTTTGGTCTGGGTCTCTTCATCCACGACACCGAGGGAAATAGCTTCGGACGTCGGCGCCACTTCGGCGAGGATTTTCTCCACATCGATGATTTCGACGAGCTTATTGTCCACCCGAGTCACGGCCGTGAGGTAATGATCGCGGCCGGTGCCCTTGGGCGGCGGATGAATCTCTTCCCAGTTCATGTTGACGATGCGTTCAACCGAGTGCACCAGGAAGCCCTGAATCTTGGTGTTGTACTCGGTGATGATCACGAACGTGTTCTTGATGTCCTGCAAACCGGGCGCACCGGTTGCCAAAGCCAGATCGAGGATCGGAATGGTCGCCCCACGAATATTCGCGACACCGCGCACTACCGGACTGGACTTGGGCATCACGGTCAGGTTGGGACATTGAAGCACTTCCCGGACCTTGAATACGTTGATGCCATAGAGCTGCGAGCCGTTGAGACGGAATAACAGCAGCTCCAGACGGTTCTGCCCTACCAGTTGAGTGCGCTGGTTCACCGAATCCATTACACCAGCCATGCTCGTGACTCCTTAAACCTTCGCGTGGATCGTGCCTGCCCCATTGAGTCGGCACGGCCCTTGCTATTTGTAATGTATGAACGCAAAAACGACATTTTCCCGACGCATGGCACAGAGACTACTCTGCGGATTTGCTGCGGTCTGCATTTTTGGATTCGGCAGTGCCTCCCAGGCCGACGAATTCACAACTCCTGAGCAGCTTATCGGTACGACCCAGGGTTTTCTTGAGTTCACGGTAGAAGATTATCTGGCAACCAGCCAGACCGAAGGCCGTTATGAGATTCAGGTCAACCCGCTTGACCCGCGCCTGCACATGGGGCTGTGCGACAAGGAATTGACAGCGGCACTGCAAAGCCCGGCCACCCCCATCGGCCGCGTGTCGGTGCGAGTGCGCTGCGACGGCAGCTCGCCCTGGACGGTGTTTGTGCCCGCCCAGGTGAAACTGTTTCGCGAAGTGGTCACCACCACTCGCCCGCTCAAGCGTGACGCGGTGATAGAAGATGGCGACGTGGCCATGCGCGAGCGCGACGTGGGCCTGCTGAGCCAGGGCTACCTGACGGCACTGGATCAGGCAGTGGGGCAGAAGCTTCTCCGACCAACGGTAAACGACCAGGTGCTGACCCCTCAGCACGTGGAGGCTCCAGACACGATCAAGAAAGGCGACAACGTGGTGATCACCGCCACAACCGGCGGCCTGGCAGTGAAAATGCCTGGCGAGGCACTGTCCAAGGGCGCCATGAGCGAGCAGATCCGGGTACGCAACCTGAATTCCAATCGCGTGATCAAGGCTCGCGTCACCGGGCCGGGCCAAGTGGAAGTCGCAATGTAAACGCTGGCGGTTCGCGGCGTATTTTCCTAGACTGAGGGGCATTGCAGCCCGCAGCCTTGGCGCATCGGCGCTTTGTATCAAAGTGCCTAAAGTTATTCGGGGTTTGGCCGAAAACAAGGCAAGCGTCCAAATACCCAGAGGTTTTTCATTATGGTTATCGACTTCAGTCGTTTGAACAATTCCTCGCAGGTGTCGACCACGACACGTACGAGCGGCAGCAAGGACACCGGCACCACCGATACCTCGGTGAGCACCGACACCAGCGCGGCCACCACTACGTCCTCTGGCAGCACCAGCGGCGGGGAATCCGTACACCTGAGTTCCGAGGCTCAGCAGTTGCAGAAAGTCACTGACAAGCTGCGCGACCAGCCGACTGTCGACAGCGCCCGCGTGGCGCAGTTGAAAGCTGCCGTCGCCGATGGCAGCTACCAGGTCGACAGCAGCCGCGTCGCCAGCAAACTGCTAAATTTCGAAGCCCAGCGCTAGGGCCGGCGCCCTGCGCAGAGGCTTCTGGACGCTTGAAAACCAGAGCCAGCCATGCACGACAGAAACCTATTGCTGTTGATTGAAGAAGATATCGCTCCGGCGCAGCAGCTGCTTGCACTGCTCCAGCACGAGTCGCTGGCGCTGCACGGCCGCGACATGCCGCTGCTGGAAAATATCCTCGCGCAAAAACAGTCGTTGATCGTTCTGCTCGAGCAACATGGCCGCAAACGCAGCGAGATCTTGGTTAACCTCAAGCTCAGCGCTGACCGAAACGGCCTGGAAATACTTGCCCAACACTCGCACCTTGGAGCCGACCTGCTGGCTCGGGGCGATCTGCTCACGAGACTGCTGGCCGATTGCCAGGCAGTGAATGAGCAGAACGGCAAGTCGATCCGCCTGCAACAACTCACCACCGCCAACCAGATGCGCATCCTCATGGGCGGTGAAACACCCTCGCTTTATGATGCCCGAGGCTCCACGTCGAAACTGGCCAAGCCTCGTCCGTTGAGTCAGGCTTGACCTTCCTTACCAAGGCGTGGAACATGCTGCCATAAAGCCAGCACCTGCGTGTGTCGTTTTTTGCCTGGAGATTGATAAACCGTGTTCAATGCCACAAACGCGGAAGACGCTCCGCAGCCCCCCAAGGTGCTGACAACGCCCCTGGAAATTGCCGCCAACCTGCGCGCATTGCTGCAGAGCCATGATCCTTTGATCATTACATTTCATGAGCGCAGCCAGCGCTTTCAGACCTATCTGGTCGAACTGGACCGTGACAGCAATGTCCTGGCCTTCGACGAGATGATTCCGCGTGACGGCGAAAAATTCCTCGCCGCTGGCGAGCCGTTCAGGGTAGAAGGTTTCCATGATGGCGTGCGTATCGCCTGGGACGTCACCGGCCCCCTGAGCATCGACGAAAACGAGGGCGGCCGCGTGTACCACGGCACCCTGCCGACCGAGGTGGTGTACCACCAGCGTCGCAACGCCTTCCGTGCCGCCCTCAAACTCGCCCACCTGGTGGACGTGGAGCTGGCAGGCGAAAAGCTCAAGGGGGAATTCGTTGGCAAGCTGCTGGACATCTCCGCCACCGGCTGCAAATTGCGCTTTGAAGGCGACATCTCCGAGCGCCTGCAACTGGGCCAGGTGTACGACCGCTTCGTCGCCAACCTGCCGTTCGGCAAGATGACCGCCCCAGTGGAACTGCGTTACCTGCATTACGAAGAGCGCATCAACACCACCTTCGCCGGCACCCGCTTCCACAACATGAGCGGCCTGGTGCAGCGCCAGGTGGAACGCTTTGTGTTCGACCTGCAACGCGAAGCGCGTCGGTTCGACAAAGACGATTATTGAGTTGATCGCCCCATGAAAAAGGCCCGCTGATGCGGGCCTTTTTTTTATGTGGGAGCGGGTAAACCAGCTCCCACACACGCTCAGTATCTACTGTTCTTCTTCACTGACGCTGCGGCCCACCTTCTTGCCGTCACCCATTTCGGCGGCTTCATCCAACTCATCCGGTAACGGTTCTGCATGCTCTTGCGCAGGCGGTACAGGCGGGTGTTCGGCGCTGACATGCATCTGGTCATGCACCGACTGTTCATCTACCCGCGGGTCAAGGGCAGCCACCAGCGGTGAGCTGGTCATGCTGTCGGGCATGGCCACATGGTGCAGCGGGGCATCGTCCACCTGGTGCAGGTTGGTGACGGCCTTGGGCCGGATACGCCACACCAGCACCAGGGCAAAGAAACTGAAGAAGGCGTAAAGCATCTGGCTGCCGAACAATTTCATCAGCACGCCCGCCGCCAACGGCCCGATGCTCGCCCCTACCCCATAGGTCACCAGCAGCATGGCCGTCAACGACACGCGACGCTCGGGCTCCACATGGTCGTTGGCAAAGGCATTGGCCAACGGGTACAGGCAGAACTGCAACAGCGACACCAGGAAACCGGCGCCGAACAGCATTTCCAGCGGCACGCTGGGGAACACCGCCAACGGCAAGGCAGCAATGGCCAGCAGCATCGCAAAGGTGCGAATGAGCACTGCGCGGTCATACCGGTCGGAGAGCCAGCCCAGGGGCCACTGCACCAGCAAACCGGCAAAGATGCAGCACCCCATGAACAGGCCGACCTGCTCGGTGCTCAGGCCCTGCTGAGAGGCGTACAGCGGCGCCAGGCCATAGAACGAGCCCACGATCAGCCCCGACCCCAGCACCGTGCTCAGCGACTGCGGTACGCGCTTGAGGAAAAAGCGTGGCTCCATGGGCGCCGGCTTCAACGGCGCCGGGTGAATGCGCTGGGTCATGGCCACCGGTACCAGGCAGAGGGCAAAGCACAGGGCAACCAGCATCAGCAGTTCAAGGCCCAGTTGCGGGTGAATGACCAGGATCAACTGACCCAGTACCAGGCCCAGGTAGGAGGCAATCATGTAGCCGCTGAACACGGCCCCGCGCTGCTTTGCCTCGGCCTGCTCGTTGAGCCAGCTTTCGATGACCATGTATTGGCACATCATGCCCAGGCCAACGATCATCCGCAGGAACAGCCACGCTGGCAGGTAGTCCACCAGGCCGTGGCCCAGCACCGCCGCGCAAACGATGCCGGCACAGGTGGTGTAGGCACGAATGTGCCCTACCCTCCCGATCAGCCGGTGGCCGATCTTGCCACCCAGCACCAGGCCGAAGTAGTTGGCAGCCATCAACGCCCCCACCCACAGGCCGTCCACATGCTCGGCGGCCAGACGCAGCGCCAGGTAGGTACTCAAAAGACCCGAGCCGATCAGCATCATCAACGCGGCGAAATACAGCGCACGAAAGGGTTTCCAGATTTGGCGCATCGGCGTTCCGAGCGGCTCCTTGAGTCAGATGGGACGTGCTTAGAGGGTAGGTTTGCGGATACCAACGGGCAAGTTTGCCGAATGCCAATTATGCCTGAGCAACGAGCCCCCACCGTGCCTCGTTCGGCTTTATTCGTCAATGGACCGTTGCTTGACACGTTACTTCGAGGAGGGCAAAGCCAGGCAGTTCCTACAGGGGGGAAATTTTTAGCGGGGCGCAAAGAC
>NZ_AJWX01000045.1 GCF_000263855.1 Pseudomonas sp. M47T1 | reverse complement strand
TACGATAGTGCATGTTTCTCTCCCGCTTCATTCACTCCAGAAAGCTTTATCGCGGACCGACTCGTTCGATACGATCATTTGAGTACGTGTGCTGATTCCAGTGATTCAAGTGAATGTGTTTTCACTGGGGAAGTCTTTTCTAATATTGCTAGCATCGCTTCCGAAGTGTGTAGGAAATGTCACTTCATCGCGTAGTAAAAACCCAAAAAATTTGATATCAAAAAGGAATCATATGGCCATCACCTTGTGCGTTTTTTTCCGGTAAATTCTGCCGGGGCCTTCTAGAACGGGCGTTCCAGCGTATGTCACACCTCCCCGTATTCCCGCGTTAAAACTCACACATTGTCCGAGTACATGCTCGAAAGTGCGAGTTCGTTCAATGTCAAAATACTTGCACCAGGCCAGCAGTCTCATTTAGGATCCACCCCCGCAACAAACTGAGACGGTTTGTACTACATCGGAAATAGTACGCAACAGCCGTTTCGTCATTGTTTTGACACTCAGGTAGGTGCCTGAGAAAGTTAGTCAATGATTTGTCCCCAAGGCCACGGATGACTTATTCAAGCAAGCTCTGCTCCCATTATCTCGACCTCGCGAAAGTACCCGTTTCAACCACGGCTTTTGCGGGTGAAGACGTGCGCTTTTCACTTGAGTACGAAGCGGTTGAAAACGAACTCAATAAAGGCGCGTCGATGCATGACGCCGGCCGCACCGATTGGCTGAGGGTCAAGGACGGCAGCGAACTGCTTCTGCGCACTCAGACCAAGGATTTGCGCGTGGCTGCGTGGCTGATCTGGTCTTTGTTCCAGCGTGAATCCTTCGTTGGGTTGCTGGCCGGGCTGGGGCTGATGCGGTACCTGTGCGAGCACCACTGGAAAGAACTGCACCCAGCCAAAGCCCGTACGCGTGCAGGCGCAATCGTTTGGTTGTTGCCGCGACTGGAGCAGGTGCTTTCCGAGGACGTTCCGGTAAAGGATCAGTTGCCGCTATTTCGCGCGATGGTTGAACACCTGGAAGCTTTGGACGAAGTATTCGCCGCGCAATTGGGGGACGATGCGCCGCTGATATTGCCCATGCGTCGTCGCCTGGCTTCGATGGTTCAGCGTGCCGCCGATGGCCAGCCTGAGCCCGGCAGCGTCGGCGCGGTAGTAGCCCAGGTCAAGCAAGCGGCAACGCAACTGCTGACCCCCGGCTCGCCCATCGACAACGAAAAAGATGCCCACAAGGCATTGCGCGCCCAGCAGGAAAGCGCACGGCCACTGTGCGCTTGGTGGCTGCGCCAGAAGGCGACGGACATACGCGCGTTGCGGCTCAACCGCACCATGCTTTGGTTGCCCATCGATGCCATCCCGGAGCGCAATGCCGAGCAGATTACCGCGTTGCGCGGTGTGCCAGTGGACAAGCTGAACAGCTACCGCGAGCGGTTTTCGTCCGGTAAATACGCCGACCTGTTGGTTGACCTGGAGGCAAGCCTTGCCCGGTCACCGTTCTGGTTTGATGGCCATCGCATGGTGTGGGAGTGCCTGCAGGCGCTGAGCGCCGAGCCCGCCATGCGTGAAGTGGAAATCCATTTCGCGCTGTTCCTTCAGCGCCTGCCTGGCATTGTCGAGTTGCGCTTCCACGATGGGCAGCCTTTTGCCGACCCGGCAACGCGCGGCTGGATCAGCTCCACCGTGGCGCCGCATCTGCAGGCGCCCACGGCGGCACCGCGCAAGGCCGAGGCCAGTGACAGCCGTGCGGCCTGGGAGCAGGCATTGGACGACGTTAAACCGGTGCTGCTCAAGGATGGTTTGAAGGCCGCAGTACAGGTCCTCAAGCAAGGCTTGCAAAGCGCTAACGGTGGCCGCGAACGCTTTTTCTGGCAGTTCAGTTTGGCACGCCTGTGCCATCAGGCGAAGAAGTACGAATTGGCCAGAACCCAGCTGGAAACGCTGGACCAACAACTGCAGGACTCAGGCATTCATGCCTGGGAGCCTGACCTCGCGCTGGAGGTACTGCACCTCCTGCACAACTGTTGTGAACTGCTGCCGCAGAACCACGCAGTGCGCGAACGCAAGGAAGAAATTTATCGCAGGCTGTGCCACCTCGACCTCGAAGTGGTACTCGAATAGGCCCTCGGGCCGTAATTGAAAAGGAGTAGACCCATGGCCAAAGAAGGCTCGGTAGCACCCAAGGAACGCATCAACGTTACGTTCAAACCAGCGTTGGGCAATGCACAGGAAGAAATCGAACTGCCGTTGAAACTGCTGGTGCTTGGCGATTTTACCCAGCAGGCCGATGAGCGCAAGGTTGAAGACCGCAAGCCCATCAGCATCGACAAGAACAACTTTGACGACGTGCTGGCCAAGCAGAACCTGAACCTGACCATCAGTATTCCGAACCGTCTGCAGGAAGAAAGCGAAAACGAAGAGCTGGCCGTCAGCATTAAGGTTGGCTCCATGAAGGACTTCAATCCGGCCAACCTGGTTGACCAGGTGCCAGAGCTCAAGAAACTGATGGAACTGCGCGATGCGTTGGTGGCTCTGAAGGGCCCGCTGGGTAACGCCCCGGCTTTCCGCAAGGCTATCGAAGGCGTGCTGGCAGACGACGATTCGCGCACGCGCGTACTCGGTGAGCTGGGTATGCAAGCCAACCCGCAGCAGGACGCCTAAGTCTCCAATTGATAAGGATGCCAACACATGAGCACCAGCGCAGCGCAGCAACAAACCAGTGAAACGTCTGATTTTGGTATTCTTGACCAGATCATCGCCGAGACCAAGCTGACCCCGGATGACGAGGCCTACAACATCGCCAAGCGTGGCGTGTCGGCATTCATCGAAGAGTTGCTCAAGCCGCAGAATCAGGGTGAGCCCGTCAAGAAAGCGCTGGTCGATCGCATGATTGCCGAGATCGACGCCAAGCTCAGCCGCCAGATGGACGAGATCCTGCATAACAGCGAATTCCAGGCCCTGGAATCGTCGTGGCGCGGCCTGCAGCTGTTGGTTGATCGCACCAACTTCCGCGAGAACATCAAGATCGAAGTACTCAACGCTTCCAAGCAGGACCTGCTGGACGACTTCGAAGACTCGCCGGAAGTGATGCAGGCCGGCCTGTACAAGCACATCTACACCGCAGAATACGGCCAGTTCGGTGGCCAGCCTGTGGGCGCCATCATCGCGAACTACTTCATGTCGCCCAGCGCGCCAGACGTCAAGCTGATGCAGTACGTCTCCAGCGTGGCCTGCATGTCCCACGCGCCATTCATTGCCGCTGCCGGTCCGAAATTCTTCGGTCTGGAAAGCTTCACTGGCCTGCCTGACCTGAAGGACCTGAAAGATCACTTCGAAGGCCCGCAGTTCGCCAAATGGCAGAGCTTCCGCCAGGCAGAAGATTCGCGCTACGTCGGCCTGACCGTACCGCGTTTCCTGCTGCGCAACCCGTACGACCCTGAAGACAACCCGGTGAAGACATTTGTCTACAAGGAAAACGTTGCCAACAGCCACGAGCACTACCTGTGGGGCAACACAGCGTACGCCTTCGGCACCAAGCTGACCGACAGCTTCGCCAAGTTCCGCTGGTGCCCGAACATCATCGGCCCGCAAAGCGGCGGCGCGGTTGAAGACCTGCCATTGCACCATTTCCAGAGCATGGGCGAGATCGAAACCAAGATCCCGACCGAAGTACTGGTATCGGACCGTCGTGAGTATGAGCTGGCCGAGGAAGGCTTCATTTCCCTGACCATGCGTAAGGGCAGCGACAACGCTGCGTTCTTCTCGGCCAACTCGGTGCAGAAGCCGAAGAACTTCGGCATCAGCGAAGAGGGCAAGGCCGCCGAGCTGAACTACAAGCTGGGCACCCAGCTGCCGTACATGATGATCGTCAACCGCCTGGCCCACTACCTGAAGGTGCTGCAGCGCGAGCAACTGGGTTCGTGGAAAGAGCGTACCGACCTGGAAGCCGAACTGAACAAGTGGATCCGTCAGTACGTAGCCGACCAGGAAAACCCCAGCGCCGAAGTCCGTGGCCGCCGCCCGCTGCGCGCTGCGCAGATCTCGGTCAGCGACGTTGAAGGCGAGCCGGGCTGGTACCGCGTCAGCCTGAACGTGCGCCCGCACTTCAAGTACATGGGTGCCGACTTCACCCTGTCGTTGGTTGGCAAGCTGGACAAAGAGTAAGCAGGAGCTTTCGCCATGACTGGATACGGCAGCCTTTTCGAGCGCCTCAACGGTGACGCTACACGCCGCGCCGGCTTGCCCCGCGAGGTGAGCGCGATGGCCTCGGTGGCTGCTCATCTGGCGAAAATGCTCAGCACCCGTGCGGGCAGCGTGCAGACGCTGCCTGACTACGGGTTACCCGATCTCAACGACATGCGCCTGAGCCTGCATGACTCCCTGAGTCAGGCACGCGATGCGATCAGGACATTCATCGAGGCCTACGAGCCTCGCCTGTCCAAGGTGCAGGTCGTTTCCCAGCCGCGTAATGGGGACCCACTGAAGCTGACCTTCGCCATCGAAGGCATGCTGGAAGTGGAAGGTTTCAAGCGGCAGGTCACGTTCACCGCCAATCTGGATGGCAGTGGCAACGTAAAGGTCCAATAGGGAGATACACATGGCTGGCAAACCTGCTGCGCGCGTCACCGACCCTACTGCTTGCCCGTTATCGGGGCATGGCGTCAACCCAATTGCCTCGGGCTCGCCCGACGTGATTTTCGAAGGGCTGGCGGCTGCCCGGTTGAACGACCCGACGGCATGCGGCGGGGCGATCGCCAGTGGAGTCTCGTCGACGGTGTTCATCAACGGGATGAACGCGGCAACGGTGGGCTCGGTGGGTTCGCATGGCAATAGCGTCACGGCTGGGGCGGGGACGATCATTATTGGTGATACGCATACTCCGGCTGCTTTCGTTGCGCCCGAGCCGATTGTAATTCCCGGCGAATTCAATAGGACATTCCAGTTTCAGACCGACCTAGGCGCACTCGCGGGGCTGGGTTACAAGATTCGATCCGCAAGCGGCGTGGAAAAAGTCGGCACAACTTGTTCTGCTGGTAAGTCGAGTTTGTTTTCGACCGGTCAAGCAGCAGAAGAGGTCACCATATACGTGGATGGCATGTGATGACGGAAACATCAGTTGTGGTTAATGGTGCGCCGTACCTGTTTGAAACAGATAGCGGCAGCACCACGCTAAAGCTAAAGTCGACAACCACGCCGAGCAACGATAAGGACCATGTTGAACTTAGCGTGCCTTCAGTTTGGCTAATTACGCGTGGCAATGGTATTCCTCTTTTCAGTTTGAAGCCGAAAGCTGGGGATAAGCCTTTTCGAATCATGAAGGCAGAGTTGCTGTATGCAGAAAAAATTCAATGGTTTGAGCCGTTGGCGGACAATTACCGGGAGCTCGAGTGGGTCAACCCAGAGGCGAGCACCGGTGGAACCCCGTCCGGTGTCGCATTCAAGCAATTTGCATGGAAGCAAATTATAGATTTTGCCATTGTCGATCGACCCTCTATCAGCTTTGCCTCTCACCTGCCTGGTGATTGGAAGCGTAACAGTGAAGGTGGCGACTCCTATCTGATGGTGCTGATCGAGGGCAAACCGTATTGGGCCGACGCAGTAGGACAGATTCCTTTCGCCGTCGATACGTATCGAAAATATTTTGAGGAACAAAAGCAAAAAGACAGTGCCATTGTCACGACTGTGAAGACGGGCATTGAGTACGGCGATGGCAACCCTTTGATGCCGGCAGCAGACCCTACCAACGAATATGATAATTACATGGTGCTTCGAGGTGCGATGTGGGCATCTGAAAATTTTAGCCTGATTACTTCAAAGCGCGTTGTAGAAGGATTTGTCCCTCGAACCGTTGACGAAGTGGTAACCCGCTTTCAGCCTACTACGGATGCGCGCTTAAGGAATCCATGTGATGCCGCTTCGATAGGGAAATATGGAGTGTGGCTTAAATGAATTTTCCGCTGTTATCACGACTGACACTGCATTTGTCGGCCTGTGTTGCGTACCCATTCGTCAGTTATTTTGGGTTTTGGAGTTACCAGAACATTGCAGGTACGCCTGTTGCGCGTGGTGTTGATATCGGAATCGCCATGCAGCTGATTTTCTACGGTTTTATTATCATGAATTTAATGATGATTGGTATGCGGCGGGTGGTTCCACGGCTCATTTTACTCGGGGCTGCGTTACTAGGTATCTGCCTGTACCTGCTTCCAGAGTTTCCTTTGCGCGCGTTAGGTACGGTTGCAATGTTCGGCAGCCTTGGGTTATTCGCCATCTGCGCTTCCAATTGGTTGGAACTGAAGCTCTCGACATTGGTACGAAATAAAACCATCTAATTTAACTAAGGTAAATTGCGTGTCCTTCAACCACTACTACCAAAGCGAACTCACCGCATTGCGCCAACTCGGCCGGCGTTTCGCCGAGCGTAGTCCGGCGCTGGCGCCGTTTCTCAGCCAGAGTGGACGGGACCCGGACGTGGAGCGTTTGCTGGAAGGCTTCGCCTTCCTCACCGGGCGCCTGCGCCAGAAGCTGGATGACGAGCTGCCCGAGCTTACGCACTCGCTGATGCACCTGCTGTGGCCCAACTACATGCGGCCGTTGCCGTCGTTCAGCGTGCTGCAATTCGAGCCGTTGTCCGAAGCCGGCCCAGCCATGATGGTGCCCAGGGAAACCCCCGTTGAAAGCAAGCCGGTCGACGGGGTGCGCTGTCGCTTCCGCACCTGCTATGACACGGAAATACTGCCGCTGGACCTCAAGGCCGTGAATTACGCGGTCAAGGGCGATGGCGCGGTGCTGACCCTGCGCACAGAGATGAGCTGCGATGGCTTTTTGGCCGAACTCGACCTCAAGCGTCTGCGCTTCCACCTGGCCGGTGAGCGCTACATCAGCCAGATGCTGTACCTGTGCCTGCTGCGCAACCTGGAAGGCGTGGAGCTGGTGCCGGTGGACGCCAACGGCAAAGCTTTCACCGATGCCAAAGAGCGCGACATCACCTTCAACCTGCGCGGCAACAAGGTCACGCCGGTGGGCTTCGCGGAAGAAGAAGCGCTGATCCCGTATCCGCTCAATACCTTTCGCGGCTATCGCTACCTGCAGGAATATTTCGCTTTCCAGGACAAGTTCCTGTTCGTAGACCTGGACGGCCTGGACGTACTCAAGGCATTTCCTGAAGCCAAGCAGGATCAGATCCGGGGCCTGGAGTTGCGGTTCAACATCCGTAAAAGCGGAATTCAGCG
Source organism: Pseudomonas sp. M47T1 (assembly GCF_000263855.1). Lineage (GTDB taxonomy): Bacteria > Pseudomonadota > Gammaproteobacteria > Pseudomonadales > Pseudomonadaceae > Aquipseudomonas. The sequence goes on along the minus strand of NZ_AJWX01000045.1, from coordinate 21,096 downwards.
CCTACGCCCAAGCCTTGAAAACATCAAGTTGCACTGCACGCCCATCGTCAACCTTTTCAAGCACGATGCGTTGCCCATCCGCCTGGACGGTAAACAGGACGAGTACCTGCTGCTGCCGGCTGAATACGATCTGCAGAACTGTGGTGTGTTCTCGGTCGAAGCGATCACCGGTTGGCTGCCGGGTGGCGTGGGCTACCGCCCCTATGTGCCGTTCGAATCGTTCGAGCACGACGCCAGCTTCGACGTGCCCAACGCCAGCCCGCACTACAGCGTGCGCCAGCGCAGTTCGTTGCTGCACGAGGGCATGGACACCTACTTGAGCTTCGGCATTCGCCATGCCGAAGAACATGAAACCCTGTCCATCGAGCTGGTGTGCACCAACCAGAACTTGCCGTTGCGGCTGCGTGAAGGCGACATCTGCCTGGGCGCCGAGAACACGCCCGAGTCCCTGCGCTTCCGCAATATCACCGCCGCCACGCCCAGCTACGCGCCGCCGATCAACCGCGATTTCCTGTGGAAACTGATCAGCAATATGTCGCTGAACTACCTCTCGCTGGCCAACGTCGAGGCGCTCAAGGTCATTCTCGAAACCTATGACCTGCCGCGCTATTACGACCAGCACGCCGAGAAAGTCAGCAAACGCCTGCTGGGTGGGCTCAAGGCAGTGAAACACCACCATGTCGATCGGCTGCACAAGGGCCTGCCACTGCGCGGCCTGCGTACCGAATTGACGATCGATCCGGAAGGGTATGTAGGCGAGGGCGACCTGTTCGTCTTCGCCTCGGTGCTCAACGAATTTTTTGCGCTCTACGCCAGCCTCAATTCGTTTCACGAACTGAGGGTCAAAAGCACACAGGGAGAGGTGTACCAATGGACACCACGTATGGGCCTGCAGCCCCTGCTTTAAGCGGGCTGACGCGGGTAATACGCGAGTACTCGCTGTTTCAGGCCGTGCTGCTGGTAGTAGATCGCTTGCGTGACAACTACCCGTACCTGACTGAAGAACAGCTGTACGACCATGTCGAGTTCGAGGCCAATCCCAGTTTGGGTTTCCCCGGTAGTGACGTTGATCGTGTGCACTTTTTCGAAGAGCACGGCGAACTGCGCGCGCGCCTGCGTTTCAACCTGATAGGGCTGTTTGGTGCCAGTTCGCCGCTGCCGGCGTTCTATGGTGAGCAGGCACTTGGGGATAGCCAGGACGGCAACCCGACCCGGCAATTCCTCGACCTGTTCCACCACCGCCTGCAGCGGCTGATGCTGCCGATATGGCGCAAGTATCGCTACAACGCCCGATTTGAAAGTGGCGCGAAAGACCCCTTTTCGGAGCAGCTGTTTGCCCTGATCGGCCTGGGCGGCGAAGACATCCGGCGCGCCGGGGAACTGAACTGGAAGCGGCTGTTGCCCTACCTGGGGTTGCTCAGCTTGCGAGCCCACTCCGCGGCACTGATCGAGTCGGTGCTGCGTTATTACTTCAAGCATGAAGAACTGACGATCGAGCAGTGCGTCGAGCGGCGCGTGGAAATTCTCGAAGAGCAGCGCAACCGCCTAGGCAGCGATAACAGCATGCTCGGTGAGGATGCGGTCCTTGGCGAGCGCGTTCGTGATCGCAGCGGCAAATTCCGCATACATGTGCGCGAACTGACTTGGGCGCGCTTTCACGAGTTTCTGCCGATTGGCCCGGGCTACCAGCCGCTGTGCGCATTGGTGCGCTTCACCCTGCGCGACCCGCTGGATTACGACCTGCGCCTGGAACTCAAGCACGAAGAGATTCGTGAGTTGCGCATCGGTGAACACAACGCGTGCCGCCTTGGCTGGACCAGCTGGCTTGGACACGAGCGTGCCGACGGGGTTGTGACCCTCGGCAGCAGAATTCATTAAGGATCAATGAACATGATCAACGTAGACCTGCAACAACTCATCAAGGCGCTGGACGTCCAAACCCGCCGGGACCTTGAAGGTTCGGCGCAACGCTGCGTCGCTCGTGGCGGCAGCAAAATTCTGGTCGAGGATCTATTGCTGGCCTTGTTGGAGCGTCCGGAAGGGCTGCTCGCCAAGGCACTCCAGGATGCCGACGTTGAGACCAGCGAGCTGGCCAGTGCGCTGCAGCCACGCCCGGAGCACAGTGCTTCGCGTAACCCGGTATTTGCCCCCGAGCTGGTCCAATGGCTGCAGGATGCCCTGCTGGTTGCCAACCTTGAATTGGGCCAGAGCCAGGTTGAACAGGCCGCCCTGATTCTGGCGCTGCTGCGCAATCCAATGCGCTATGCTGGCAGCCACTACCAGCCGTTGCTCGCAAAGCTCAACAGCGATCGCTTGCGTGAATTCGCCTTGGCCCAAAAGGCCGAGCCAGAGTCTGGCATGCCTGCGGCAGACGGTGAGTCGATGCTTGCCAAGTTCACCCAGAACCTGACCCAGCAGGCACGCGACGGTAAGCTTGACCCGGTGCTGTGCCGCGATTCGGCAATTCGCCAGATGGTCGATATCCTTGCTCGGCGCCGCAAAAACAACCCTATCGTTGTTGGCGAAGCCGGCGTGGGCAAAACCGCTATCGTCGAAGGACTCGCGTCGCGTATCGCCGCCGGCGAAGTGCCGCAGGTACTCAAGGGCGTTGAGCTGCTTTCCCTGGACATGGGATTGCTGCAAGCGGGCGCCAGCGTCAAAGGCGAGTTCGAGCGTCGGCTCAAGGGTGTGATTGATGAAGTGAAGGCCTCGCCAAAGCCCCTCATCCTGTTCATCGACGAGGCTCATACGCTGATTGGCGCGGGTGGTCAGGCGGGTGGCTCGGACGCTGCCAACCTGCTCAAACCGGCGCTTGCGCGAGGTGAGTTGCGCACGATTGCTGCCACCACCTGGGCGGAATACAAGAAGTACTTCGAGAAAGACCCGGCGCTGGCTCGTCGCTTTCAGCCGGTACAACTGCATGAGCCCACCGTTGGCGAGGCGGTAACCATCCTGCGAGGGTTGGCCCAGGTCTACGAACAGAGCCATGGCATTTACCTGCGCGACGACGCCGTTGTCGCGGCGGCCGAATTATCAGCGCGTTATCTGGCGGGCCGGCAGTTGCCAGACAAGGCTGTCGATGTGCTGGACACGGCATGTGCCCGCGTCCGCATCAGCCTTGCCGCCGCCCCGGAAAGCCTTGAACGGCTGCGGGGCGAGCGCGCCGAAGGCGAGCGTCAGCGGCAGGCCCTGCGCCGTGACGCGGAGGCAGGCTTGCACGTGGACATTGAAGCGTTACAGGCCCTGGAACAACGGCTGGAACAGGCGGCGCTGGAACAGGCCGACCTGGAGTCTCGCTGGGGCGAACAGAAAGCGCTTGCCGAGCAGTTGCTTGAGGTTCGTCAGCAGTTGGCAGAAGCACGTGTGGCAGAAGGTGATGCTCGCGTTGATATTGAGGCGCTGGAAGCGCAACTGAACGAGGTTTACGGCACACTTACGCGCGCCCAACAGGACGAGCGTCTGGTTAGTTTCGAAGTGTGCCCGCGCCTGGTGGCCGAAGTGATCAGCGCCTGGACCGGCGTGCCACTCAGCCAACTTGCCCGCGAGCATAACGCCAAGGTCGCCAGTTTTGCCCAAGACCTGCGGCTGCGCATTCGCGGTCAGGAACAGGCGGTGCATGCGCTGGATCGATCCATGCGCGCCACGGCCGCAGGCCTGAACAAGCCGGATGCGCCCGTGGGTGTATTTCTGCTGGTCGGCCCCAGCGGTGTTGGTAAAACCGAAACGGCGCTGGCGCTTGCCGACCTGTTGTATGGCGGAGATCGGTTCGTCACCACCATCAACATGTCCGAGTTTCAGGAAAAACACACCGTATCCCGTCTCATTGGTGCGCCTCCCGGCTACGTAGGCTACGGCGAAGGCGGCATGCTGACCGAAGCCGTGCGGCAGAAACCTTACTCTGTGGTTTTGCTGGATGAAGTAGAAAAAGCCGACCCGGACGTGCTGAACCTGTTCTACCAAATCTTCGACAAGGGCGTGGCCAACGATGGCGAAGGGCGTGAAATCGACTTCCGCAACATCCTTATCCTGATGACGTCAAACCTCGCCAGCGATCGCATCAGCGCGCTGTGCGAGGACGGTCAACGTCCTACGGCAGAAGCGTTGGAAGAGGCGATTCGTCCGGCGCTCAGCAAGCACTTCAAACCAGCACTGCTGGCGCGCATGCGCGTGGTGCCGTACTACCCGGTGGGCGGCCCGGTGCTGCGCGAGCTGGTGGAAATAAAACTGGGCCGCCTGGGCGAACGTCTTGCCCGCCGGCAATTGTCCTTCAGCCATTGTGAAGCCCTGGTAGACCACCTCGCACAACGTTGCACGCAGAGTGACAGCGGGGCACGACTGATCGATCACCTGCTCGACTCACACCTCCTGCCGCTTATCGCGGATCGCCTGCTGGATGCCATGGCTGCGGGTGAAGCGCTTAAACACGTACACGCCACGCTCGACAGTGAAGGCGGCGTGATCTGTGAGTTCGGCTGAGGTGGGAATAACGTTCAACCAGGTACCCCAGCCGTTGGCGTATGCCGAACGGCTGTTGGGTGCGTTTGCCTCACTGGCTCAGGCCCCCGAGCAGGCGCGCCTGCTCGGTGGTTTCGCCTGCCTGGCCAGTCAGTTGACGGGGTGTGAGTTGGCCCAGGTGTACCTGCTCGATGCAGGCCACAGCAACCTGGGCCTCAGCGCCGAGTACCTGCATGGTGCGCTGCAGGCGGACGAGAGTGCTCGCTTGCCTGCGGATTACCATGGCGACGAGTTGTTGCAGTTCAGCCTGTGCCAGAACCGGGTGCTGTGCCTTGATTCCCTGGGTGACGGCGTCTATCAGACGGCTTTTCTACCCGCCGCCGGTGGCCAGTGGCGTGCACTGCTGTGTGTGCCATTGTGCAACGAGCAGGGGGTGGTCGAAGGGTTGCTGATTTGCGCCAGCCTCAAGCACGGTGAGCTGCGCGCATTTGCCGATTCGATGGGCAAGCTGGGCTCGTTTGTGCTGGCGCAGATGAGCTTGCTGCAACGGCTCAAGCGCGTCACCCAGCCGGTTGCGCTCACGCCGGATAGCGCAGCGTGCGCCAGCGGTTACGGGCTGATCGGCACCAGCGTGGCGATGCGCAAGACGTATCAACTGATCGGCAAGGTGCTGCACAGTCCCTACACCATTTTGCTCACCGGTGAGACCGGCACCGGCAAGGAAGTCGTTGCCCGTGCCCTGCATGAGTGCGGCCCGCGTCGCTCGAAGAAATTCATTGTGCAGAACTGTGCCGCGTTTCCCGAAGATTTGCTGGAAAGCGAGCTGTTCGGCTTCCGCAAAGGCGCTTTTACTGGGGCCGATCGCGACCGCCAGGGCCTATTCGATGCTGCTGACGGCGGTACGTTGCTGCTGGACGAAATCGGCGACATGCCGCTGTCGTTGCAAGCCAAACTGCTGCGTGTATTGCAGGAGGGCGAAATCCGCCCACTGGGCGCCAATGACACGCACAAGATCGACGTGCGCATCATCGCCGCCACCCATCGTGATCTGGCCAGCATGGTTGTCCAGGGTAAGTTTCGCGAGGACCTGTATTACCGGCTGGCCCAGTTCCCCATCGAGCTGCCTGCGCTACGCCAGCGTGAGGATGACGTCGTGGTACTTGCTCGCCATTTTGCCGCGAGCGCCTGCGCGTTCATTGGCCGTGAGCCATTGGAGTGGTCTGAAGCGGCGTTGGCGCAACTCGCTGTTCACACTTTCCCGGGAAATGTTCGTGAACTCAAAGGCATGGTCGAGCGTGCGGTATTGCTGTGCGAAGGCAGTGAGTTGCTGGCCGAGCACTTCGATGTGAACCTCGAAGCCCATCCCGAAGACAGCACTCTTTACCTGCGCGACTACCTGGAGCGCGTCGAGCGCGCGTACCTGCTCAGTTGCCTGCGCCGAAACGAAGGCAACCAGACCCTGGCCGCGCGCCAGCTTGGGTTGCCGCGGCGCACGTTGCTTTACCGCCTTGGTCGCTTGAACGTCGACTTGAGCGAGTTCCAGGAATGACCACCGATTTATTTCACTTTGCCTTCATGGAGAAACCTTGATGCCTGTCCGTCCATGGCAAACCGCCTTGCTGGTGCTGGCCGTATTGATTGGCCTGAGCGCCTGCACTGGCAATTACAAGTTCAACGACAACGAATACCGCCCGCTGGGTGATCCACAAGCGGTCAATCGCGGCAAATGACCGCAAGGAGTGCTTCACACATGGAACTGGTCCTCGAGATTCAGAACACCAGGCAACAGATCCCTCATCACGCCAGCAGCCGTCATTTCAAACAGGCTGGCGGCGTGATTGGCCGGGCCAGTGACTGTGACTGGATCATTCCCGATGCCAAGAAACACATCTCGGGTCATCACGCCAAGGTGACGTTCCACCGTGGTGTGTTCTACCTTACCGATACCAGCCGCAATGGTGTATTCACGGCATCCGGCGTGCAATTGCCCAAGGGCGAGCCTTTTCGCATCGAGCATGGCAGTGTTTACCGTCTGTGCGATTTCGAGATTCGCGCACGGCTGGTCCGCGATCCAGCCATGTTCGATGGGGAAGTGGGCCGTCCGCAGATGTCCGGCAGCCTCATCCCTGATGACGCTTTTCTGGACCTGGACCCGTTGGTGGCGCTGGATCAGCAAGAGCAGATCTATGCCGAACGTGATGAATTGGCTTCGTTGACTGCCCCTCGGCGCGACCCGCGTCAGCGCGCCGACTATGCACGAATCGACATGGAGAGCTTGCCGGTGCCCGAACTGGTGCCAGCGCCGGCAGAGCCAGCGACGGTAGTGGCTGCTGAGGTACCTGCGGCAGTGCCGCAATCAGCGGAATTCTGGGCCCGTTTCGGCCAGGCGTTGGGTGTTGATCTCAACGCCATGGACAACCAGGCACGTGAAGCGTTGGCTATCAAGGCGGCCGGGCTTCTGGCGCAGAGCGTCAGCGGCTTGCAGCAGAGCCTACGAACCCGTAGTGAGCTGAAAAACGAACTGCGCCTGGCCCAGACCACCGTGCAAATGGCTACTCGTAACCCACTCAAGCAAGCCGTGGATGCGGGTGAGGCACTGCAAGCCATGTTGCAACCGAGCCGGCAAGCCCAGGTCTCTGGTGAGCAGGCTATCGCTCGGGCGTTCCGTGACCTTCAGGCTCATCAGGTGGCCTTGTTGATGGCCAGCCGTGCCGCCTTGCGCGCCACCCTTGATCATTTCGCCCCTGATGAATTGGCTCTGCGGTTTGAGCGGGACGGTAACAAGCCGTTGTTCGCCACTGCAGGTGGCCGCTGGCGCGCGTTCAGTCGTTATCACCACGCGCTGCGCCAGGACGACGACTTCAGCGAGCGCCTGATGGCACGCGATTTTGCCCAGGCCTACGACGAACAGGTGCGTTTGATCGCCACCCTCCATACCGAACATCAGGGATGACCCGAATGACCCCCACCAAGATTTTCATCAGCGCTCTGGCGTTCATCGTGTTGTCAGGTTGTTCGGCACTGTCGCCTTACTCGACCCAGACCAAGCTGGATCTCAAACTCAGCGCGGGTGATGAGCTTAATCCCGATCTCAATGGGCGCCCTTCGCCGATTGTTCTACGGTTGATCGAGCTCAAGCACCCAGTGGCGTTCCAGAACGCCGACTTCTTCAGCCTGTACGAGCGCGCCAAGGACATTCTGGCCCAGGACTTGGTAGCCAGCGAAGAAATCGAACTGCGCCCGGGCGAAACCCAAGACCTGAAGCTGACAGTGGACAGCGGTAGCCGCTATGTCGGCGTGCTGGCGGCGTATCGTGACCTGCCGGAAAGCCAGTGGCGCTACATCATTGCGGTTGACGCGCAGAAGCTGACCAAAATAAACCTGAACCTGGACAAGGACGGCATCCACAATCCGGATGACAAGCCTGCCAAGGCGGATGATCGTTCATGAATTCTCATAAAGTCATCTGGCAGGAAGGCATGCTGCTGCGGCCTCAGCACTTCCAGCACAACGACCGTTACTACGATTATCAGATGAAGTCCCGTACCCAGATGCTGGGGCGCTACACGTGGGGTTTCCTTGATCTGGAAATCGACCTGCAGTTTCTCAACATGGGCAAGCTGGTGGTCAGCCAGGCATCGGGTGTGCTGCCCGACGGCAGCCTGTTCAACCTGGATGGCAACAGCGAACCGCTGGCGCTGGACGTGCCGCCTAACACCGGCAATACGCCGGTGTACTTGGCGTTACCTCTGGTTACCGGGAACCACGTGGAATCGCGCCGCAGCACTGACCGCGATGTCCTGGCGCGCTACACCGTCTATGAAATGGATGTGTCGGATTCCAACGCGGGCGATGACTCCAGCAGCCAGGTGAGCTGCGCTCGTCCGGATTTCCGCCTGCTGCTGGGTGAACAGCAGAACGATCAGGCTTATGTGAAGCTGAAGATCTGCGACGTCATGGACACCTCTCCCGACGGCGTGATCAGCCTCGACCCTGACTTCATCCCCACCTACATCCATGCCCACGCCTCGCCCTACCTGCTGTCCTGCCTCAAGGAAGTGATCAGCATGCTGGATAACCGTGGCGAGGTGCTGGCGGACCGCATTCGTTCCAACGGCAAGGTGGGTGGGGCAGAGGTCGGCGACTTCCTGATGTTGCAGTTGATCAACCGCACCGGGCTGCTGCTGCGCCATTACATGGGCATTGAGCAGGTCCACCCCGAAGAGCTGTACCGTACGCTGCTGACCATGTTGGGCGACCTGTCGACGTTCGCCAGCGACACCAAACGGCCGCGTACCGACAGCCATTACCAGCATAGCGACCAGGGTGCGAGCTTCCGCAAACTGATGGAATCCATCCGCCAAGTGCTGTCGATGGTGCTGGAACAGCATGCGATCGAAATGATCCTCCAGCAGCGTCAGTACGGTATTCGCGTGGCACCTTTGCAGGACCACAAATTGCTGAGCACCGCCTCGTTTGTGCTGGCGGCCAGTGCCAACTGCGATTCGGAAGAGTTGCGCCATCGCCTGCCGTTGCACCTCAAGGTTGCGCCGGTGGAGCAGATCCGCCAACAGGTCAACCTGCACTTGCCTGGTATCAAGGTTCGGCCGTTGCCAGTGGCACCACGACAGATTCCTTTCCACTCGGACAAGACCTACTTCGTCCTCGAATTCAGTTCCGAAGATCTGGCCCAATTGGAGCGTTCCGGCGGCTTCGCCTTCCACGTCTCGGGCGAATTCTCCGACCTTGAGCTGAAGTTCTGGGCCATCAGGAACTCATGAAAATGAACACGGAAATGGATTATCAACAGGACGAATCTACTGTTCTGGCGAACCGCGAGGGCCAACGTCCCAGCCACGAACCGCTAACGGACTTTGCCAAGCCACCGCGTTACGAAGAGCTGGAAGAGCGGATGATCTACGCCGCCACCCGCCGTCCGGACGAAACGTTCAATATCAGTATCAACCCCCTGGTCTCGGCGGCTGCGCCTTTGTTCTCCGCTATCGTGGAGCTGAAAAATGGCGCGGGCAGGCGTGAACTGTCAGAGCTGAAGTCAGAATTGACCCGGCACCTGAAGCGTTTTGAAGCCCAGGCACTGAACGACGGTGTGGAAAACAGTCAGGTTTCTGCCGCCCGCTATGTGCTGTGCACTGTGGCTGACGAAGCTGTAGTGACGACCGACTGGGGCAGTGAAGGCGACTGGTCGAACTTCAGTTTGCTGAGCAGCTTTCACAACGAAACCTTTGGTGGCGAGAAGTTCTTCCAGTTGCTTGAGCGCCTGGGACGTAACCCGGTCAAGCACTTGGCGATGCTGGAACTCATGTACATCTGCCTGTCCTTGGGCTTTGAAGGCAAGTACCGGGTGCAGACGCGCGGCATGATCGAACTCGACGGCATCCGCGACAGCCTTTACCGCCAGATTCGCCAAATGCGCGGTGACGTGCCCCGGGAGTTGTCCCCCCACTGGGAAGGCTTGAGCGAGCCGCGTCGCAGCCTGGTGCGCATCGTGCCTTGGTGGTTGGTAGTGGCGTTCACCGCTGTGTGCCTGGTGGTGATGTACTCCGGTTTCGCCTACGTGCTGGGCGAGAAGCGCGAGTCGGTTCTCAAACTTTATCAGCCAGCCGACCAGGTAGTGGTCGAGCCCAAGTCGTAATCTCAGGGACGTGTAATGAAAAACTTCTTCAAAAAGACGTGGGCTTTCCTGTGCAAGACGTGGGTGTGGACCCTGCTGCTGGTATTGGCCACTGCCTTGCTCGTCTGGTTTGTCGGGCCGCTGCTGGCGGTCGATGACTACAAGTTCTGGGAGAGCTCCAGTTCTCGCTTGGTGACCATCAGCGTGCTGTTTTTGCTGTGGGGCCTGTTCATGGTGTTCGTCAGCTGGCGCAGCACCGTGCGCAAGAAAAAAGTCGAGGAGAGTGAAGACGGTCAGGTGCTGCTAAAGCGCCAGGAGTCCATCATAGAAGCCGAGCGCACGTTGCGGGCCCGCTTCAAGGACGCCTTGCGTACGCTCAAGACTTCTAGCCTATATCGGGGCCGCAGCGAGCGGTGGCGTAACGACCTGCCCTGGTACCTGTTGATTGGCCCCCAGGGCAGCGGCAAAACCAGCCTGTTGGATTTCTCGGGCCTGGAATTTCCGATCAACAAGGTAGAGCGCAAGCTGAGCCGTGACGCCATTGGCACCGAGCAGTGCGACTGGTATTTCGCTGACAACGGCGTGCTGATCGATACCAGCGGCCGTTATATGGACCAAGGTGATGCGCAGGTCGACGGCGCCGCCTGGAAGACCCTGCTGGGACTTTTGCGTTCGCGACGCCGAACTCGGCCGCTCAACGGTGTGCTGGTGACTGTCCCTGTAACTCTGCTGCAAAGTGGCGATCGCGACACCATGGTTACCATGGGCCGTGTTATCCGCAACCGCCTTCAGGAGATTCATCAGCACTTGCACGTGGACGTACCGGTTTACCTGGTGCTGAGCAAGGCTGACAAGGTTGAGGGTTTTGAGGCTTTCTTTGATCAGCTGTCCCGCGAAGAAAGCGAGCAAGTACTGGGGGCCAGCTTTGGCAAGGAACAGCAAGGCACTGACGTCAGCGTGCTCAATCAGGAGTTCGAAGAGCTGCTGGCGCGCCTTAACGCCCAGGTTATCTCGCGCATGCATCAGGAGCGCGACACCCAGCGCCGAGGCCTGATTCTGGACTTCCCGCTGCAGATGGGCCTGATTGGCGCCAACCTGGGCATTCTGGTGGATGCTGCGTTCACCGGTAACCGCTACCAGCGCGCCAGCAAGTTGCGCGGGTTCTACCTCACCAGTGCCCCCTATTTCAACAAAAGCGCAGTGCAGGACAATGAAGCGCAGCACTTGCCGCTGATGTACACCGGCCGTGCTCGCTTCATCTACAACCTGCTGGCCAAGGTGATTTTCCCCGAGGCCGAACTGGCAGGCTTGGACAAGCGTGAAACCAGCCGCATCAACTGGGGCCAGCGGGCTCTGTACGCAGGCGCATTGCTGTGCATGGGCCTGTTTGGCCTGGCATGGGCGGGAAGCTTTTCTGCCAACGACAGCAGCCTGGAAAAAGTGAAGGGCCTAGCCGAGCAACAGGCCCGTGAGCATGCAACCCTGAGCACCCAGGACGATGCCATGGCGGTCTTGCCTGTGCTGGACACCCGCTATGCCGCCACTCGGGTGTTCCCCGACAAAGGTGACGCAGCGTATGGCGAGCGTGGTGGCCTTTACCAAGGTGAGCCGAGCAATCCGGTGCTGGTGGATGCCTATCACCGTGAGTTGACCGGCGAGCTGTTGCCCCGCGTGGCGCACACGCTGGAAGGTCAGATCCGCGCCAACATGGGCAACCGCGATCGCCTCCTCGGCAGCCTGCGCGCCTACCTGATGCTCAATCTGGTTGACCGCCGTGATGCAGGTACCTTGAAGGGCTGGATGGCGGCTGACTGGTCGCAACGCTACACGGGCAATACCGCCGTGCAGAACAGCCTGAATGAGCACTTTGCGCGTCTGCTGCAGCAACCCTTTGTCTACCCACTCAACGATGCGCTGGTTGCACAAGCACGTCAGGTGCTGCGCAGTGAGTCGCTAGCGGCCGTGGTCTATCGCGTGCTGCGCGAACAGGCCCGTGACCTGCCCGAATATCGTTTCAGCCAACACTTGGGCCCACAGGGCGCGTTGTTTGGTGGTACCGACTACGTCATTCCAGGTTTCTACACCCAGAAGGGCTACCAACAGTACTTCATTACCCAAGGCGCAAGCCTGGTGCGCGATATCCTGCGTGACAACTGGGTGCTGGGCGAAGGTGGCAGCCTGAGCGGTATGGACATGCGTCGACTGATGGTGGAGCTTGAACAGCTGTATTTCGGGGACTACGCCAACTATTGGAGCGAAGCGGTTAACCAGGTCAGCCTGTTTGCCTTTTCCGATGCCCAGGACGGCGCGGATCAGTTGGCCGGCCTCACTTCTGCCAACTCACCGCTGTTGCAGTTGCTGGTGGAAATCCGTGAAAACACCCGCTTCCCCGCACTGCTGGATACGGACGCGGCGGGAGATGCCGCCGACCAAGTGGGTGGCAAACTCGGGAAGCTGGGCAAGGCCGCCGCCGCAGTAGCCGGTCAGGCGGGTGACGCCATGGCGAAGAACCTGCCAGATACCGCGAAGAAATCGCTGGAGCGCCGCTTCGAACCGTTGCACCGTTTGCTGGATGACAACAACGGCCCTGCGGCGGACCTCACGCCGGTACTCCAAGCGCTGAATGACTTGCAGCAACAGCTCTCCGGCCTGGCTCGCGCCAGCCAGCCCGAGCAAGCCGCCTACGATATGTCCAAGAACCGCATGAGCGGCCAGCGCGATGCCCTCAACAGCTTGCGCAACGCTGCATCGCGGCTGCCTCGCCCCATCAGTGCCTGGTTCAACAGCATGGCGGAAGACACCTGGATGCTGGTCCTCAATGGCAGCTACCAGTTCATCAATCAGCACTACCAGGCAGAGCTGTATAGCTTCTACTCCAAGGCAATCAGCCAGCGTTATCCGTTCTTCGCCCACAGCAACAGCGACGTGGCCCTGAACGATTTCCGCGAGTTCTTCAAGGCTCAAGGTATTGCCGACCGCTTCTTCGACAGCTACCTGAAACCGTTTGTCAGCGGCGAAGCGGGAAACTACCGCCTGCGCAGTGTGGATGGCCGCAGCCTGCCAATGTCCAAGATATTCCTTGATCAAATGGCCAACGTGCAGACCATCCGCCGCAGCTTCTTTGCCGAGAACCCCAACGAGCCGCAGGTGCAGTTCAAGCTTGAGCCTTACACCATGGACCCGAATGTGGGCCGTGCCGAGTTCAAGTTCGGCGATCAGGAGATGGTTTACCGCCATGGCCCGATCGTGCCGGTTGCCTTCAAGTGGCCGACCGACGCTGATGACGGTCGTACCAGCCTGGTGCTGGAAGAGCTGAGCGGAAAGTCCATCGGCATCCAGAAAGACACCGGTCCCTGGTCGCTGTTCCGTCTGTTTGACCTGATGCAGACCGAATATCAGAGCGGTCGTGACGTGCTGATGATCAAGGCCAACGTTGGAGGCATGCGCGCCAACTACTTGGTGCTGAGCCAGCGGTCGCCGAACCCGTTTGACTTGTCCGCAGTACGTAGCTTCCGCATGCCGGTGACGCTTTGATGCCGGTTATCCACACCTGGCGCAGCGCGGGCCTGACCCATAAGGGTAAGGTGCGCGCCCGCAACGAGGACGCATTCCTCGACCGGCCCGAACGCGGGTTGTGGGCGGTGGCCGATGGCATGGGCGGGCACCAGGCAGGTCATCTGGCCAGCCAGATGGTGATCGCGGGCCTGGATGAGCTGATTCTGGAGGGCGACTTCGACGAGCAACTGCGCCAGGTTCGCCAGTGCCTGCACTGGGTAAACCGGCGCTTGGGTGACGAGATGACTGTTGTCGCCAACCGCGCCGACAACATCATGGGAAGTACCGTGGTGGCCTTGCTCCTTCAGGACAAACGTGCGGCCTGCGTCTGGGCTGGTGATAGCCGCTGTTACCTGTGGCGTGGCAACCGGCTGTTCCAACTGTCGCGGGACCACTCCCTGAAACAGCAGTGGATCAGCGAGCAGAGCATCAGCCCACAAGAAGCCAGCCAGCGGGCAGGGGCCAACGCCTTGACCCGCGCACTGGGTGCAGGCGATCAGCTCAAGCTGGAGATACTGGAACTGGAGGTGCGCCACGGCGACACCTTCCTGCTGTGCAGCGATGGCCTTTACAACGGTGTCAGCGATGAGGCACTGGGCAAGGCGCTAAGCCTGCACCTGCCGGGCATAGCCCTGGAACACATGTTCGAGAATGTCATGCGTGGGCGCGCCTCGGACAACCTGACCGGCGTGGTGATTCGGCAGTGAGCGGCTATAACCCCGCGGTTGAGGACCCGTTGGCCTTTGCGCAGGCGGGTGACAACCTCACTTATTTCGCCTTCGCCGCCGGTGCGGCAAAGGTACCGGCCGTAGCGCCTGCAAGGCAGGCGGGACCGTTACCGGAACTGCTCGGTGGGCGTTATCGCCTGGAAGGCCTGCTCGGAGCTGGCGGCATGGGGATGGTTTACCGCGCCCGGGATCTGCTGCAGGAGCAGTTCGGTGATCCGGACCCTTACGTGGCTATCAAGCTGTTGCGCGAGGACGTGGCTGAATGCCCGGACGGCGGGGCACTCCTTTACAGTGAATACGCCCTGACGCGGCACTTGCTGCATCGGCATATCGTGCGGGTCCATCATTTCGACGTGGACCCTCAATGCCAGCAAAGCTACTTCTGCATGGAGCTGGTTCGCGGCATGCCCATGGACCAGTTACTGTGCGAGCGCCCGCGTGGGCTGCCGTGGCATGAGCTGCGCGGTATCGTCCTGGCGATGCTCGAAGCCCTGAGCCATGCCCACCAGCAGGGTGTAGTACATGGTGACATCAAGCCTAGTAACGTGATCCTCGGCGAGACCGGCGTACGCCTGTTCGACTTTGGCCTTGGTCAGGCCATGGAAGGCGTGCTGCCTGGTTTGCCACAATTGAGCCGCGACCGCTTTCATGCCTGGACACCAAACTACGCCGCGCCGGAGCTGTTCGAAGGCGCGCCGTTGTCGCCGGCCACGGATGTATACGCCGCGGCTTGCGTGATCTATGAATTGGCCGGGGGCAAGCACCCCTTCAGCCGCCTGACCGCCCAACAGCCTCGCGAACAGCGCCGGGGCTACCGCCTCAAGCGGCCCCGCAACCTGCCGCCCAAAGCCTGGCCTGCGCTACGCCTGGCGCTGGCGCAAGACGCCAAGGCCCGAAGCATCACCGTTCAACAACTGCACGATGCCATCGCGCCTCACTCCTTCACTTTGCTGCAACGCTGGTTCAACCAGCGTCATGGATAACACCCGGACAGGGAGACACCTATGTTCAACCCCAGCAACGAGACACACTTCAGCATCAGCATCGACGGCGCCGACGTCGAATTTCAGGTGCTAGAGTTCACCGGCAGCGAAGGCATCAGCCGCCCCTATCGCTTCGAAGTCGAACTGGTAAGCGAGCGCGCCGACATCGACTTGGAAAGCATCCTGCACAAGCAGGCGTTCCTGGCCTATGACCCGGCTGGCCACGGCATTCACGGCCAGGTCTACCAGGTAGCCCAAGGCGATGCGGGTAAACGCCTGCACCGCTACCGCATCGTGCTGGTACCACACCTCGCTTACCTGGAGCACCGCACCAATCAGCGGATCTTCCAGCAGATGAGCGCGCCGAAGATCATCGCCCAGATCCTCGAAGAGCATGGCATTCAGAGCGACGCTTACACGTTCTCGCTGGGCACGCCCTGTCCGGACCGCGACTACTGCGTGCAGTACGATGAAAGCGACCTGCACTTCATCCAGCGTCTGTGTGAAGAGGAGGGCGTGCACTACCACTTCGAGCACAGCAACGACGGTCACATGCTGGTGTTCGGCGATGACCAGACCTTCTTCCCCAAGCTCGGCCAGCCCACCGCCTACGTGCAAGACACCGGCATGGTCGCCGACGAGCCGGTGATCAAGCGCTTCAAGGTGCGCCTGGAAACGCGCACCAGCCGCGTCACCCGCCGCGATTACGACTTCCAGAAACCGCGTCTGCTGATGGAGTCGGCCTACAAGCCCGAGACAGCGGCCAGCGAAGAACCGGACCTGGAAGACTACGACTACCCCGGCCGCTTCGTCGACCGTGCCCGCGGCAAGCAACTGAGCCAGCGTGCCCTGGAGCGCCACCGCGCCGACTACCAGTTGGCCGAAGGCAAGGGCGACGAAACCCGGCTGGTCAGCGGCCACTTCATGGCCATGTCCGAGCACCCGCGCCAGGAATGGAATGACCTGTGGCTGCTCACTGAAGTGTTCCACGAAGGCAAGCAGCCCCAGGTGCTGGAGGAGTCGGTCAGCAGCGACGTCACTGACCTCAAGGACGACTTCCACCAGGGCTACCGCAACCACTTCTTCGCCACCCCGTGGACCGTCTTCTACCGCCCGGCCCTTGACCACCCCAAGCCCAAGGTACTGGGCAGCCAGAGCGCCGTGGTCACCGGCCCCAAAGGCGAAGAGATTCATTGCGACCAGTACGGCCGCGTCAAAGTGCAGTTCTTCTGGGACCGTGAAGGCCAAGGTGACGACACTTCCAGCTGCTGGTTGCGTGTGTCCTCCAGCTGGGCCGGCGAGCGCTACGGGGGCGTCGCTATCCCGCGCGTCGGCATGGAAGTGCTGGTCAGCTTCCTGGAAGGCGACCCCGACCAGCCGCTGGTCACCGGCTGCCTGTACCACGCGGAAAACAAGGTGCCTTACGACCTGCCGGCCAACAAGACCCGCAGCGTGTTCAAGACCCTCAGCAGCCCTGGTGGCGCAGGCTTCAACGAACTGCGCATCGAAGACAAGAAAGGCCAGGAGCAGATCTTCGTCCACGCCCAGCGCAACTGGGACGAAAACATCGAGAACGACCAGAAAATCCGCGTCGGCAACGAGCGTCACGACACCGTCGAAGCCAACAGCTATAGCGAATTCAAGGCCGAAGAACACCGCACCGTATTTGCTGATCGCAAAGGCGAGGTGAAGGTTGATGACCACCTCACGGTGGGCAGTAACCAGCACGTCAAGCTGGGGGTAGCGCAGTTGGTGGATGCGGGTACCGAGATTCACCTCAAGGCTGGCGAGAAGATCGTCATCGAGGCTGGGCTGGAGCTGACCGTGAAAGCGGGGGGCAGCTTTATCAAGTTGGATGCGGGGGGCATCACGCTGGTGGGGCCGCAGATTCTGGCGAACGCTGGTGGGTCGGCGGGCAGTGGTACCGGGATTGGTATCAAGCCGCCGGTGCTGCCGGGGGCGGCGGATGCGGATAAGGCGGGGCAGGTGATGGAGACGGCGTTGGTGAATGCGCCGGTTGAAAAGACCACCGCCAAGCCCGTGCGGATGGTGAAGTTCTCGGGCTGACCACCACCGAGTCAAATAGGATCAGGTAGCAAAAAAGATGACCGATACAGTCAAGGTAAAAAAATGGTCCTACCCCTTCAAGTTGGGTAGTGCCGAAGCAACAGACCCTCAGCAATACTACGCGGCCCTGGCCAAAGCCAAGGACGGTTACTACCCGTTGGGCGGCAACGGCCTATGGCACGGCGGCGTGCATTTTGACGAAGCCACCGGGCTGGTGTCGGAACACAGCGAAGTGCGCTGCATCGCTGATGGCCAGGTCATCGCCTATCGTATCGACGAAGCCTACCCTGTCACGGCGTACGCCGATCGCCAGGCTGTTGCGTCAACCGGCTTCGTATTGGTCAAGCACCAGCTAGAGGTGCCTGCGCCGCCAGCACCGGCCACACCTGCCGGCGCCACCCCTGCGCCGACACCGGCCGGAGGGCCTACGCTGACGTTCTACAGCCTGTACATGCACCTGGTGGACATGGCGGGCTACAACGCTACGCCTGCGCTGGCCAGGCCTACCTACTGGAGCGGCGGCACGTTCCGCGTCAAGGCTGACGTCACCGATAAGATCCAGGGTCTCAATGTACGCGCCGCGGCCAAAGGCAGCGAAGGCTACGATCAAATCCTCACCACATTGCCGCGCGGCACCACGGTAGTGACCGGCGAGGCCAGCACCGACGGCAAATGGCTGAAAATCGTCAGCGTGTCGCCGGCCGTCAGCGGGCTGGCCGAGGGCACGGGGTGGGTCTACAAGAATGAAATGACCAGCCAGGGCAACGGTCAGTACCTGATCGGCGAGCAAGCCAAGGACACTCCCGCAGGCGCCGCCAAGGGCCTGAACGTACGCAGTACTGCGGCGGCCAGCGGTAGTGTGATTTCCGTACTGCCTGCAGGTACAGAGCTGACCATCAGCGAAGCTGGTGCTTCGGGCAAGTACCGCAAGCTGGCGCAAATTATCAGCGGTACCCCAATGCCAGCACTCACCGCCGATGCCAGCGGGAACGTGCCTGGCTACGTGTGGCTACCGTCCCTGGAAGCCAAGAGCGAGCCCAAGGCCATGGGCAGTGTGGTGGTACTCGACACCCCAGTGACCATCAATGCCGGGGCAACCATTGGCTATGCTGGCAAGTATCAGAGTCATGATGAGGGTGCACCACGGAACCTGGTGCACATCGAAGTGTTCAGTTGTGACGATGTGCAAGCATTTGTCACTGCAAGTCGCAGCAAAGCCGCAGCGCTACCGGCAGACCAGAAAAACCTGCTGCACATCTACAAAAACACCAACCTCATCACCCATCGCGCCGACATCAGCGCTACCAACCCGCCCAAAGTCAGCGATCCCCATATGGTGGTTGGCTATGATCTGATCATCCCCGTGAGCGTGCTGGAAGCCATGCCGGCTGAAAAGAAGATCAAGGACACCTCCCAAAGCACCACTGCCCCCACGCTCTGGTGGCACATCGAAGGCCTGCTGGGCGATGCCCAAGGCAACCCCATCAGTGGCTGGCTGCGCGAACAGGACATCATGACCCCGCGCCACAACCCTTGGGAATGGGAGGGCTTCGACTTCATCGAAGAAACGGGCAGCAATGCCGACCACCTGGCAGCCTACCTCCATGCACTCGATGCGATGACGGATGAGGAGAAAACTACCTATGCCTCCAACGTCTCGGCCTCCATCAGCGGCCCGGCCAAGTCGCGCCTGTACGAAATCATCGACACCGACCACGACAACAAGCTCACCGGCGCGGAAATCCGCGCGGCCCTGGCGAAGCCATGGTTCGCGCAGTCGATATCGCAGTTGGTGACGAAGTATGAGAGTGAGTGGTTGTACAAGGCGGAGAAATGGGATGCCTTGGATGCGTTGATGGGGCATACGGCTGCGCAGCCTAATGTGAATTGGGTGGCGGAGAAGAAGCGGATTGAGGGGTTGGCGTGGTGGGGGGATTTGGCGGGGAGGGGAGGTATTAGTGGGGATGGGGAATGTTGGCACCTGCACCCAGTGGGTGGAATCAGCAATTGGAGTCAATCCTCTCAGTGCAGTTGCGCAACATGTGGGAAAAATATTGCCCTGACATCGGCTTTCATGAGAAAAATCGCCGCGTCATCGGTAACTGACGAGTTTATTAAAAGTTTTGTCGAGACTGCTAATGTTGTCTTTAGAGCGTATGGTATTACGACATGCTCTCAAGTTGCACATATTCTGGGGCAGGGCAAGGCGGAGACCGGAAGGTTCACAAAGTTTAGGGAAAGTCTAAATTATTCAAGGCAAACGTTCACGCCAGAACACCTTTATGGGTTGGTCACAACAGCGATTAATAACGGATTTGCTCGAAAGGGTTTGAGTTTGACCCATGCCCAGAAGCTCCAATATATTGATGATCATTTGTTGGGTAATGATGCGGCATATGGTAAACATAGTTTCGGTAGTGATGACTACCCGGACAACGATTACCGTGGGCGGGGATTGTTGCATTTGTCGTTCTACGAGTCCTACAAGCTGTGTGCTCAAGCCATCGGTATTCCTATCGATGCGAATCCGACGCTTGCGGAAACTGATCCCAAGGCCATCGTTGCGTCCGGGTCTTGGTTCTGGAAAACTAACCGTATTGGGCGAATTGCCGATGATGCTTCATTGGAGATTGATTTGAAGATTAAAATGGTGACAAAAAAGATCAATACTGGTTTAGATCAGTTGGCGAACAGAAGGACTTATACCAAGGAGATAATTGCCATTATTAATAGCGATTTCGGGGGTTGTGCAGGATGAGTTTGTCAACTTGCTTTAAAGGAGGTTTGCTCGCGCTGTTTTTATGTTTTGGTCATCAGGCTTCTGCTTGTGAGGCTCCTAAGAATCCACCGTATCCCCCACTCAATGTTGACGGAGGAATGGTCGTATTTGGAATGAAAGCAGTGCTAGAGCAGCAGGGGGTGCCGAATCCAGAAATGGGGTTAAGTGTAAGCTTTTTAGATTGCTCAACCGGGGTGTCTAAGTTTGTCGAGCGGTTACCATATATTGCTGATGCCGGCCAAATTCAAGACGCTTTTTTGGCCAGGACCTCCAAAGATGAGCAAGAGGTATTTTTGATCCACAGCGTCCCATTTCGTGCCAGCGGCGGCGTGAGTCTTGGGAGCGATTACTTTACTGTGTTGGTTTATCGTCGGACGGATGATGGATTTGTTCAAGATAAAAAGCTTACTGAATATTTTGGGAGCGGTGCCGACATAATTTCGATTCGCGATGATGACGAAAAAACTCTTTATTCCTACCCTTTCAAGACTCAGGAAGACATCAAGCGGCAGCTAAGCAGTGATAATTACCATAGCTGGTTTACGGGCATGCCAATTGAGCGTGTGGTGAACTCCAAGGCGTCCATATACTCAATGCAATCGACTTCGGGAGATACAGGAATGTATCTTGTAAAAGGGGATCGAGTGAAGCAGGAGAGATATTCTGCTGGCTGGGTTTACATACTTTATGTGACCGCGAAAAAGAAAGAAATCCGAGGGTGGGTACTTTGCGAGCGTATTAACGGATGTTAAGTTTGCGATGGGCACGCTACAGCTTTTTTTAAGTTACTTATGTTGGTGCGTGACCGCGGTACACGCGTTTAGCACTGTCGAGTCATGTGGATGTTTTATCGCCAGCGAATCAATCGTGGCGGGATTGATGTGACACGGGTGTATG
>NZ_AJWX01000044.1 GCF_000263855.1 Pseudomonas sp. M47T1 | reverse complement strand
GCTTTCGACGTTAAGATCGAAACCCTCCAGAACTGCTTACTTCGGTTAACTCTTTGAAACTCAAGGAGTTTTCCGTTTGGTCTGCGCCGGAAGTGGGGCGAATTATAGATAGATCTGAGGGGGCGTCAAGCTTTGATTTCAACAAATTGCCATAAAGATCAAAAGCATCCCAAAGGGGACCCTATAAAGGCCACCAGGTGCATGCCTGGGGATCTTCAAGCCTCACAACATCGAGCGCCGCCCGCGCGACGCTTCGCGGCCAGAGGCCGCTCCCACGTTGGTTGCAACGTGCCCCACGGGGGATGGGTCTCGATTTCAAGGGTGCTAGAGAAACAACGGCTGGCACTTGGCGGCCTTAACGCACCTCCACGACATGCGCCCTTCACACCACCCGCGCAATCCGCCGAGCCACCCCAGGCACCCTAACCACCATCAACAACACCCCCACCCCCGCATAAACCACCCACTCCTTCAAATCAGCCCGCACCACCCACAAGAAATGCAACAACCCCAACCCCAACACCACATAAGCCAGCCGATGCACCACCTTCCACCGCCGCCCCAATCTGCGCTGGCTATACCGATTGGACGTCACCGCCATCACCAGCAAACAGGCAAACCCCAACGCCCCCACAATAATGTAAGGCCGCTTGCGCAACTCAACCCCCAACTGTCCCCAATCCAATCCGAGCACGAAGAACAAGTAGGCCGCCAGGTGCATCACCACATAAGCAAAGCACCACAAGCCCAACTGTCGGCGCACACGTATCCACCCCGGCCACCCCGTCAGCCTCTGCAACGGCGTCATGCACAGGGTCACCATCAGCAACACCAGCGTGCCCAACCCCAGGCGGTCGACCAGCACTTTGCCCGGATCAGGCCCCAGGGCGAAAATCCAGGCTTGGTACACCCACCAGAACGGCCACACACCGGCCACCAGAAACACAGCTAACCGCCACCACAACAGACGCATCAATAGTTCTTCCGCAGATCCATACCCGCATAAAGAGAAGCCACCTCCTCCTCATACCCATTGAACATCAAGGTGTCACGTACATTGGGGCTGAACAGCCCGCTGGGCAGCCGACGTTCGCGGGCCTGGGTCCAGCGTGGGTGATCAACCTTGGGGTTTACGTTGGCAAAGAAGCCGTACTCGTCAGGGGCAATGTTCTGCCACGTGGTCACAGGCTGTTCGCTGACCAGGCTGATGCGCACAATGGACTTCACCCCCTTGAAGCCATACTTCCACGGCACCACCAGGCGCAGCGGCGCGCCGTTCTGGTTGGGCAGTTCACGGCCATACATGCCTACGGCGAGGATGGTCAGCGGGTTCATGGCCTCGTCCAGGCGCAGGCCTTCTACATAGGGCCATTGGATCAGCGCAAAGTCCGAGCGCTGGCCGGGCATGACGGCCGGATCATTGAGCGTCTCGAAACGGATGTATTTGGCCTTGCTGGTGGGCTCGACCTGCTTGAGCAGCTCAGCCAACGGAAAACCCAACCATGGAATGACCATGGACCAGGCCTCCACGCAACGCATGCGATAGATGCGCTCCTGCAGCTGATGGGGCTTCATGAAGTCTTCCAGCGCATAACGCCCAGGCTTGCCGACCTCACCATCAATAAGCACGGTCCACGGCTCGGCTTTCAGCGCACCGGCATTGGCCGCAGGGTCACCCTTGTCGGTACCGAATTCGTAGTAGTTGTTGTAGTGGGTGGCGTCCTTGAACGGGGTGATGGCTTCCCCTTTCACGGTCATGGCCTGCCACTGAGTGTGCGGCAGCTTCTCGCTGAACCAGCGCGGGGCCTGGCCGGCTTCGACGTCACTGTATAAGGAAGGATCGGCCGCTGCCATACGCGGCAAGCCCGTCGCGGCCAGGGCCAGCATGGAGCCACCCAGTAAGGTGCGACGTGAAAGGTAGGAAACGTGAGGGGTGACTTCGGACTCTTTACAGTCCGAAGCCTTTGCAAGCTTGATCAGCATAAGCACTCCGCAGTCTGGCTGTCACAGCGTCAGACCACGAAGTATGAGCTTATTCGGCAGCTTTGTGCCGGCTCTTGCGCAGCAGGTACTGGATAGGACCGGACGCTGCGTAGCAGAGGAAAATCAGCAGCAGGATGCGCGGCGGGTCGCTGAACACCACGGCGAACACCAGCACCACAGCCAGGATGGCCACGAAAGGCACGCGGCCCTTGAGGTCCAGCTCCTTGAAGCTGTTGTACTTGATGTTGCTGACCATCAGCATGCCAGCGGCAGCCACCAGCAGCGCCACCAGGAACGACAGTTTCGAACCCTGGATGCCGTAGTCGCTGAACGCCCATACCGTACCGGCGACCACGCCGGCAGCAGCCGGGCTGGCCAGGCCGATGAAGTAGCGTTTGTCAGCCTTGCCGACCTGGGTATTGAAGCGTGCCAGGCGCAATGCAGCACCGGCCACGTAGATGAAGGCAACCATCCAGCCCACCTTGCCCATGTCACCCAATGCCCAACCGAACGCCAGCAACGCCGGCGCCAGGCCAAAGGCGACCATGTCGGACAGCGAATCATATTCGGCGCCAAAGGCGCTCTGGGTGTTGGTCATGCGTGCCACGCGGCCGTCCAGGCCATCGAGGACCATGGCAACGAAAATGGCAATGGCGGCAAAGGAAAAGTACTTGGCGGCATCGACGGAGTTGCCGGCGCTCAGTGCACTTTGCGCGCTGATGGAATTGATGATCGAGTAGAACCCGGCAAACAGGTTTGCCGTGGTAAACAGGTTGGGCAGCAGATAGATGCCGCGGTGCCGGACTTTACGCCCTTCTGCGTCATGTCCTTCTTCGACATGTTCATCGATCGGCAGCAGGCTTTCGGCGTCAGAGGCCGTGTGCGGCTCTTCGGGACGTTCGCTCATGGACAATACCTTGCAACGGTGTGGAAAGTTTCGACAGACGTCTGCGACGAGGGTTCGACCGCAAACGTTGCAGCTTTATACCAGAACCTGACCACCATAACGAAAAAACGCGGCCGAAGCCGCGTTTTCATCGCAACAAGCCTTGAATCAGTTCTTGGCTTTGTCGACGATTTTATTAGCCGAGATCCACGGCATCATCGAGCGCAGTTGCTCGCCGATGATTTCGATACCGTGAGCGGCGTTGTTGCGACGCTTGGCGGTCATCGATGGGTAGCCAGTGGCACCTTCGCTGATGAACATCTTGGCGTATTCGCCGTCCTGGATGCGCTTCAGAGCGTTACGCATGGCCTGACGGGATTCGGCGTTGATGACCTCAGGGCCAGTCACGTACTCGCCGTATTCGGCGTTGTTGGAGATCGAGTAGTTCATGTTGGCGATACCGCCTTCGTACATGAGGTCAACGATCAACTTCAGTTCGTGCAGGCACTCGAAGTAGGCCATTTCCGGCGCGTAGCCAGCTTCAACCAGGGTTTCGAAACCGGCTTTCACCAGTTCAACGGTACCGCCGCACAGAACGGCTTGTTCGCCGAACAGGTCGGTTTCGGTTTCGTCCTTGAAGGTGGTTTCGATAATGCCGGTACGGCCGCCGCCAACGCCCGAAGCGTACGACAGAGCGACGTTCTTGGCGTTGCCCGAAGCGTCCTGGTAGATAGCGATCAGGTCAGGGATACCGCCGCCCTTGACGAACTCGGAACGCACGGTGTGGCCTGGGGCCTTTGGCGCGATCATGATCACGTCCAGGTCAGCGCGTGGCACGACCTGGTTGTAATGAATGGCGAAACCGTGGGAGAAGGCCAGGGTAGCGCCCTTCTTGATGTTCGGTTCGATTTCGTTCTTGTACAGCTGCGATTGGAACTCGTCCGGGGTCAGGATCATGACCAGGTCGGCAGCAGCGACGGCGGTAGCCACGTCGGCAACTTTCAGACCGTGGGCTTCAGCCTTGGCAACAGTAGCCGAGCCCTTGCGCAGACCGACAGTGACGTCAACACCGGAGTCTTTCAGGTTGCACGCTTGAGCGTGACCCTGGGAGCCGTAACCGATGATGGCAACTTTTTTGCCCTGGATGATGGACAGGTCGCAGTCTTTGTCGTAGTAAACTTTCATGAAATTACCCCTGTTATCTTGGCCTGTGGCCATACGCTAATTTGGTTGAGAGTGGCGAGCCTGCCCGCCACCTTTACTGCCTTGTTCAGATGCTCAGCACTTTGTCGCCGCGGGCAATACCGGTCACGCCGCTTCGCACGGTTTCCAGGATCGAGGCGGTGCCAATGGCCTGGATGAAGCTGTCGAGCTTATCGCTTGTACCGGCCAGCTGCACGGTGTAAACGCTGCTGCTGACGTCGACGATCTGGCCGCGAAAAATATCCGTGGTGCGCTTG
Organism: Pseudomonas sp. M47T1; assembly: GCF_000263855.1. Taxonomy (GTDB): domain Bacteria; phylum Pseudomonadota; class Gammaproteobacteria; order Pseudomonadales; family Pseudomonadaceae; genus Aquipseudomonas. The sequence goes on along the minus strand of NZ_AJWX01000044.1, from coordinate 24,429 downwards.
ATCTCGGCACGCTGGGCGCCGGTAGCCTTGACCTTGACCAGCATCAGTTCACGCTCGATGTGAGCGCTTTCCGACAGGTCGACCAGCTTGACCACTTCAATCAGCTTGTTGAGGTTCTTGGTGATCTGTTCAATCACTTCATCCTGGCCAACGGTGGTCAGCGTCAGACGCGACAGGGTCGGGTCTTCGGTGGGCGCCACGGTCAGGCTTTCGATGTTGTAGTTGCGCTGCGAGAACAGGCCGACCACACGGGATAACGCACCCGGTTCGTTTTCCAACAGCAGGGAAATAATGTGCCGCATGATTAGGTACGCTCCGTCTTGCTCAGCCACATATCGCGCATCGAACCGTCTTTGATCTGCATCGGATAGACGTGCTCGGTAACGTCGACCTGAATGTCCAGGAACACCAGACGGTCCTTCATGGCGAAGGCTTTCTCCATCATCGGCTTCAAGTCTTTCAAGTCGGTGATACGCATGCCGACGTGGCCATAGGCCTCGACCAGCTTGACGAAATCAGGCAGCGATTCCACGTACGAGTGCGAGTGACGGCCACCGTAGCTCATGTCCTGCCACTGGCGAACCATGCCCAACACACCGTTGTTGAGCAGGATGATTTTCACCGGCAGGTCGTACTGCAGGCAGGTGGACAGCTCCTGGATGTTCATCTGGATGCTGCCTTCACCGGTCACGCAGGCAACGTGCGCATCGGGGAAGCTCATCTGCACGCCCATGGCGGCAGGCAGGCCGAAGCCCATGGTGCCCAGGCCGCCGGAGTTGATCCAGCGGTTAGGCTTGTTGAAGCGGTAGTACTGGGCCGCGAACATCTGGTGCTGGCCAACGTCCGAAGAAACATAGGCGTCGCCGCCAGTCACTTCGCACAGGGTTTCGATAACGGTCTGTGGCTTGATCAGGCTGCCGTCGCCCTTGTTGTAAGGGAACAGGCCTTTGTCGCCACGCCACTCGTCAACCTGCTTCCACCAGCTGGCCACGGCTTCCTTGTTCGGGGTTTCGCCGATTTCCTTCAGGGTGGCGACCATTTCGGTCAACACGCTGTCCACAGGGCCGACGATAGGCACGTCAGCCTTGATGGTCTTGGAGATCGAGGCAGGGTCGATGTCGATGTGGATAATCTTGGCGTTCGGGCAGAATTTGCTCGCGCCGTTGATCACGCGGTCATCGAAACGTGCGCCCACGGCCAGGATCACGTCGGCGTGGTGCATGGCCAGGTTGGCGGTGTAGCTGCCGTGCATGCCCAGCATGCCGACGAACTGACGGTCCATGCCCGGGTAGGCGCCAAGGCCCATCAGGGTGTTGGTGACCGGCAGGTTCAGCAGTTGGGCAAGTTCGGTCAGTTGCGCCGAACCGCCACCCAGAATCACGCCACCGCCGGCGTACATCACTGGACGCTTGGCAGCCAGCAGCATTTCCACGGCCTTGCGGATCTGGCCGGAGTGGCCGCGTACTGCCGGGCTGTAGGAGCGCAGCTTGGCTTTCTTCGGGTAGACGTATTCGAACTTCTCCGCCGGGTTAGTCATGTCTTTCGGGATGTCGACAACGACAGGCCCCGGCCGACCGGACTGCGCCAGGTAGAACGCCTTCTTCATGACCTCAGGGATTTCCGAGGCGTGCTTGATCATGAAGCTGTGCTTCACGATCGGCCGGGAGATACCGATCATGTCGGTTTCCTGGAACGCGTCGGTACCTACCAGAGTGGAAGCAACCTGACCGGACAGCACGACCATGGGGATCGAGTCCATGTAGGCCGTGGCGATGCCGGTGATGGCGTTGGTCGCGCCCGGGCCGGAGGTCACCAGTACCACGCCGGCCTTGCCGGTGGCACGGGCATAGCCGTCAGCCATATGGGTCGCGGCCTGCTCGTGACGAACCAGGATGTGTTCCACTTCCGGTTCTTTGAACAGGGCATCGTAAACATGCAGGAGAGCACCACCAGGGTACCCGTAGATGTGCTTAACGCCTTCGTCACGCAAAAAGCGGACGACCATCTCAGCGCCAGATAAAAGCTCCACGTTGTTCACCTCTAAAACGCCAGAATACCGCTCCATGGGAACGGGTCTTAATAGGTTTACTGCCAGCAGAGCATGAGCGACGGTGGTCGCCGACTACGTCAGCACTGACTGAGCAAGTATTGGGACTTCCCCAAAGTGTTGCGGGGGTTTCCCACCCAGCGCGAGGTAACGCGTTGCGGGTGTAACAGGTCGGCGCGGGTATGCGCCTCATGATCTGCCGAGCGGGTCTGCTTCTGGCAGTCCCTCTACAGCGGACTTACGATTGTTGTGATTCGCGACGCTCAAGTCAAGCCATCTGTTGCAATTTAATGCGTGCCAATTTTTTCACCAGATACAGAAAACGTTTGCTCATAACGGTCTCAGGTAGTTTCATAATTGCGATAAAGGCCAAGGAATTAGCATGCGATCACTCATCATCACCGCCATTGCGCTGGCATTGGCAAGCCCGGCGGGTTTCGCTGCGCAGATCTACAAATGGGTCGACAGCCAGGGCGTGACGCACTTCGATGCCCAGCCGCCGGCGGGCCAGAACTCCACCGAGGTGGACACCGCCAGGCCCGTGGCCGCGCCGCCTGCGGCGCCCATCAAGGCCCCGGATGCGGCGCAGGGCAAGGCTGACCAGCGCACCATCAACCAGCAAGTGCGGCAGCAGGTACAGGATCAGGAAAGCCAGATAGCGCAATTCTGTGACACCAGCAGAAACAACCTGGCGCAGTTGCAGACAAACCCGCGGGTGAGGCAGGACATGGGTGGGGAATTACGACGGCTGACGGAAGAGGAGCGCCAGGCAAAAATTGTGCTGACGCAGAAGCAGATAGACGAAAATTGCCAATAACGGCCTGTAGCCGCAGCCAAAGGCTGCGGCTACCGGTCAGCTGTGCTCGGTAATCAATTCGTCGAATTGATGCAGCAGCACGCGGATGCCGCGACTTTTCTCGGCTTGGTTGGCGTAAACCATTTCCGCCATGGCCAGGATGCCGGACGCGTTGGGCAGGGGCAGGTCCTGTTCAAGGATCTGCTTCATGCGCGGCAGGAAGATCCATTGCAGCCACTGGGAGAAGTCCAGGGTGTCCACGCAGAAGGGCTCCTGGCTGGCCAGCAGGCCAGCCTCAGGCATGTCCTCGCTCCACCAGCCCTGAACCCGCAACTCGCGCTCGATCAGCAACAGATGGTCGGCGATTTGCGGAAAACGCGCATCCATCTTCAACCTCCCGACGCTTTCTGGCGAGCCTGGCTGGCACCGGCGCTGTCACCCTGCTTTTCGCGCGCCTGGGCAATGGTGTTCCACAGGCTGGCCTGCAGGTCCGGGCGGCCGTTGGCGTAGGTCAGGGCACGGCGGGCCAGTTGCTCGGCCTGGGGCGCATCACCCTGGGACAGGCGCACCTGGGCCAGGCGGTAAAGCACCTGGGGTTCGCGCGGCGCAATGCGCTGGGCGCGCTCCAGGCTCGACGAGGCGCCGTTGAGGTCGCCGCCGCCCTGTTGCTGCTGGGCCGTGGTCAACAGCGCCAGCACCGGGCCGTCAAGCTGCTCGTCAGCTGCAAGGCCACCGCTGCTGGCGTTGTTGCTGGGGATGCCGGTGGGCGCGTTGCTGGTCGCCGGCATGCTGTAGTTGCTGGTCACGGGCGCGCTGTTATACGGCTGCGGCGTGATCGGCCCCGACGTGGCAGGGCCCGGCGTGATCGGCCCGGTACCGATTGGCGCGCTTTGCGGCGCGGCAAAGGTCATGGGCGCGGATTCGCCCTGAGGCATCACCACCACGCCGGAGTCCTGCGACATGGCCTGCGGCGCCTGACGCGGCACCGAGGCGTAGCCACGGTTGCCGGACACCCGCTCGCTATTGGACACGGCGGTACCGGAGTCCACCACCGGGATCGATCCTTGCGGCACACTGGCGCAACCGTTGAGCAATGCCAGGGCCGTTACAGCAGGAAACCACCACTTGTTCACTTCGATTCCTCTTTGCATGGCTCAGCCAAATTAGTTCAGCCAGCCCTTGACCCAATCCATCACGGAATCGGCCGGCGCCGGGCTACCGCAAGCAGGACCTGCCGCGGGTTCACTGCCGCGAATATACGGCATCTGCACGGCACCTGGGCAGTTGGCATCGGAGCCCTGGCCGGTGTGCGGGTCGATCCAGGCCTGGGTGACGTTGTCCGGTACCGGCGTGTCCAGCGGCAGCGGATCAGCCTTCTTCATGAAGCTGGTCCACACTTGCAGCGCACCGGTGGCACCGGTGAACGGCGTTTTGCCGTTGTCATCACGGCCAATCCACACCACCGCCAGCACGTCCTGGCTGAAGCCGGCGAACCAGCTGTCGCGCGAATCGTTACTGGTGCCGGTCTTGCCCGCCAGGTTCAGCGAACTTGGCAGCACGTTGTACACCGACCGCCCGGTACCTTCGCGCATCACGCGCTGCATGGCGTTCTGGATCAGGTAGATGGAACCTGGATCAAAGCGCTGCTGCACCTGGAAGGGGTAGCGCTTGAGCGGCTGGCCATCAGAGGTCAGTACGCTGCGAATACCACGCATCGGCGTGTTGAAACCGCCGTTGGCGATGGTCTGGTACATGGTGGCCACCTGAATCGGCGCCATGCCGCCCGCGCCCAGCAGCATTGATGGGTAGGTCGGCCAGTCAACGTCCACGCCCAGCTTGGAGATGGTCTTGAACACGTTGGGCACGCCCAGGTCCAGGCCCAGCCGTGCAGTGGACAGGTTCAACGAATGCGCCAGGCCCTGGTACAGGAAGATGGTGCCGTTGGAGTTGCCTTCATAGTTCTTCGGACGCCAGATTTGCCCGTCGGCGCCCTTGACCTCGAACGGCTCGTCCTTGATCCAACTGGTGAGCGTGTATTGGCTGGGCTTCTCAAGCGCGGTCAGGTAGATCGACGGCTTGACCAGCGAGCCAATCGGCCGCACCGCATCCAGGGCGCGGTTGAAACCGGCGAAACCCGGCACGCGGCTGCCCACCAGAGCCTGCACTTCGCCGCTTTCGGGGTTGGTGACGACCATGGCGGCTTCTACATCATCAACGCCCTTGCGGTTGCCCAGGCGCTTGAAGGTGTCGGTGACCGAAGCCTCGGCCTTCATCTGCAGGATCGGGTCGAAGCTGGTGAAGATACGCAGGCCTTCCTCGGTCAAGTCTTCGTCGCGGTAGTCTTCACGCAACTGACGCTTGACCAGGTCCAGGAAGCCGGGGAACGAGCTGTCTGCAAGGCTGCCCTGCTTGGTCACGCCCAGCGGCATTTTCTTCGCCGCATCCACTTGCGCCTGGGTGGCCACGCCCTGCTGCGCCAGCAGGTCGAGTACCAGGTTGCGGCGTTCCAGCGCGCGGTCCGGGTAGCGACGCGGGTTGTAGTAGGACGGCCCCTTGACCATACCCACCAGCAAGGCCACCTGATGCAGCTTGAGTTCGGACAGCGGCTGGCTGAAGAAGAACTGGCTGGCCAGGCCGAAACCGTGCACCGCACGCTGGCCGTCCTGACCGATGAACACCTCGTTGAGGTACGCCTCCAGAATCTCCTGCTTGCTGTAGTGGATCTCCAGCAGTACCGCCATCATCGCTTCAGTGAGCTTGCGCGACAGGCTGCGCTCGTTGGTCAGGTAGAAGTTCTTGACCAACTGCTGGGTCAGGGTACTGCCGCCCTGGCGCATCTGCCCGGCGGAGGTGTTGACCCAGATAGCGCGGGCAATGGACTTGGGCGACACACCGAAGTGGTGATAGAAGTCGCGGTCTTCCACGGTCACCAGGGTGTCGAGCAGGTACGGTGGCACCTGGTCCAGCTTGATCAGGATGCGGTCTTCAAGGTTCTTGGGGTACAGCCCGCCAATCAGCAGCGGCTCAAGGCGCACCACCGGCAGCTTGGCATTCTCGGTGCTGCTCAGCTCGGCAACGTAGTCACCATTGAAACGCACCTGCACCGGCTGGGCCTTTTCCAACCCTTCATAGAACTGGAAGCCACGGGTATTGAGGTTGACCGTAGTGCCCTTGACCACGGCAGTGCCCGGACCGTCCAGTGCGGTGGTACGGCGGTAGCCCAGTGCGTCGAGCTCGGTCAGGAAATCAGTTTCGCTGAGTTTCTGGCCGACGAACAGTTCCAGCGGCCGTGCATACACCTTGGCCGGGATGGTCCAGCGCTTGCCGGAGAACTTCTCCTGGACGATGGCGTCCAGGTACACGGCAAAGCCGGCCAGTATCACCAGGCCTACCAGGCCCAGCTTCAGGCCCCAGCCAAGCCAGGGACGAAGGCCGCCGGAGGCGCGTTTTTTGGGGGTGCGGGGGGATCGGGATCGAGTCATGGCGGCGGATTATACGCACTTTATTCCCGCTGGGCAGACGTCCCCGCCGCACGACGACCAGCGTCCATGAAAGGTTTGCACCAGCCCCACCAGCGGCCATAATGCCCGCCTCGAATTCTTTGACAGTTGAAGGACCGCCCGTGAGCCAAGCCCTTATCGCCGCCCTGCAGAACCCGGCCCTTTTCCCGCATCCGGTAGAAGCCTTCCAGGTAATCGAAACGCATATCTCCTGGGTGCTGCTCACCGGGCCCTACGTCTACAAAATCAAGAAGCCGATGAATTTCGGCTTCCTGGACTTTTCCAGCCTGTCGTCGCGCGAACACTTCTGTAATGAAGAGCTGCGCCTCAACCAGCGCCTGACCCACGACCTGTACCTGCAAGTGCTGCCAATCACCGGCAGCGCCGGGGCACCCGTGCTGGGCGGCGAAGGCCCGGCCATCGAATACGCCCTGCAAATGCGTCAGTTCCCGCAAAGCGACCTGCTCAGCACCCTGCAGGCCAACGGCGAGCTGACCAGCGCGCACATCGACTCCATGGCCCGCCAGATCGCCGAGTTCCACCTGAGCGCGCCAGTAGTACCCGCCGCTAACGAAGCCGGCACCCCGGCAGCGGTGATGGCCCCCGTGGAGCAGAACTTCGAGCAGATCCGTCCGTTCCTCAAGGACCCGGCCGACCTGCAACAACTCGACGCACTGCAAGCCTGGGCCCAGGCCAGCTTCGACCGTCTCCAGCCTTTGCTGCAGGAACGCAAGGCCGAGGGCTTCATCCGCGAATGCCACGGTGACATCCACCTGGGCAACGCCACGCTGATCGACGGCGAGGTGGTGATCTTCGACTGCATCGAGTTCAACGAACCTTTCCGCTTCACCGACGTGTACGCCGACACCGGGTTCCTGGTCATGGACCTGGAGGACCGTGGCCTGAAATGTCTGGCGCGCCGTTTCATCAGCCAGTACCTGGAACTGACCGGCGACTACCGCGGCCTGGAACTGCTGAACTTCTACAAGGCCTATCGCGCCCTGGTCCGCGCCAAGGTCGCCCTGTTCGGCCTGACCTCGGACTCGGACGCCGTGCAGCGCGCCACCACGTTCAAGCAGTACCGCAAGTACGCCAACCTGGCAGAAAGTTACAGCGCCATTCCTTCGCGCTTCCTGGCCATCACCAGTGGTGTCTCGGCCGTGGGCAAGAGCCACGTGGCCATGCGCATGGTCGAGGCGCTGGGCGCCATTCGCCTGCGCTCGGACGTGGAGCGCAAGCGCCTGTTCGGCGAGCAACAGGGTGACAACCTGCTGCAAAGCGGCATTTACAGCGCCGACGCCAGCGTGGCCACCTACCAGCACCTGCACACCCTGGCCGATGGCATTCTGCGCGCCGGTTTCCCAGTGGCGATCGACGCCACCTACCTCAAGCACGACCAGCGCCAGCAGGCCGCCAGCGTTGCCGAGACCACCGGCGTGCCGTTCCTGATCCTGGACTGCAACGCGCCACAGGCGGTACTGGAAGCATGGCTGCAACAACGCCAGGCTGAGCAGAGCGACCCGTCCGACGCCACCTTGGAAGTGATCAAAGCCCAGCAGGCCAGCCGCGAGCCGCTGACCAGCGAAGAACTGGTGCTGAGCAAGCGCGTGGAAACCAACGAGGGCGACAGCCTGGACAAACTGGTAGAGCAAATCCGCCAGCGCCTTCCGGGGCTGTAAGTTCGCCCTTAGCCGCTGCCCCCAGGCTGCGCTGGCCCCTGAATACACTGGAGATCTTCGGTGAGGCATAGGGCCGGCGTAGCCTGCGGCATCGGCTACACGGTCTCGCCGCCTTCGCTGGTGCGTCCCCCCAGTTATTTTCTCCAGCCGTGAAGCAGTCGACAGTCTGTGGCGCAAGAATAGTGGCATTATAATGGCGTCAATAATTCCAACAGGAAGTCGCCATGAGCCAGCCCAAGCAGCTCGACTCGCCCCTTTACGCCCTCGTGCACCAAGAAAACGTTCGCGGTTTCAATGAACAGCGCCCCACCCAAGGCCAGGTCGACTTTCGTAGCGGCGACTTCCGCGGCCTGGACCTGCGTGAGCTGGACGCCCGCGGCATCGACTTCACCGACGCTTATTTCCGCACCGCCGACCTTCGCGGCCTGGACCTGCGCGACACCTGCATGGAAGGCGCCAGCCTTGCCCACGCGCAGATTTCCGGCGCCTACTTCCCGGCAGAGCTGAGCGCCGATGAAATCCTGATGTCGGTGAATTTCGGCACCCGGCTGCGCTACCGCACCCGCTGAAGCATCACAACGCCCCTTCCGGCGCGCCCTGCGCCGGATCCCTGATGCGTGCAAGCTGCTGATATCTGCCAAAAAAGCCCCGCCTGAGCGCATTTCCAAAGTGCCGCTACACTCCCTTTTCAGAACGGCCAGCAAATTGCGCCTCGACAAGTTCAGCCGTCGCAAGGAGGCTTGATGAACGATGAACTTCAGCACTTGAAGAACCTGGGCAAAACCTCGGCACAGTGGCTGCATGCCGTGGGTATTCACAGTGCCTCCGATTTGCGCCGCCTGGGCGCGGTAGACGCTTACCGTGCAGTGAAGACCCGGGGCTTTCGGGCCTCCAAAGTGTTGTTGTACGCCATTGAAGGCGCATTGCTGGACGTGCACTGGAATGACATCCCCGCCGAGCGCAAAGAGGCTTTGAATCAGCAACTCGACGCGATATCTTCACGTCGTAAAAACTGACCGCGCCCGCGCGTCAGGCTCGACTGTCGAGGGAATCGCGCATGTATCTATTTGGAGAGCAGCCGGCATACGCCGACGCGTGGGTCAATCGCCTGCAAGGGATCGCCTCGCAACTGCTGTTGGGCATCGCACCCGCAGGCCCGGCACTGGACCTGGAACCAGGCGCCGACCTTGGCGCCCTGCAAGGTGACAGCCACCTGTACCTGATCGACAGCGGCCTGGTTCAGGCGCGCATCAATGAGCGGCCCTTGTTCTACCTGCAGGACGGCGACCTGCTGGGCCTGTACCAGAATCGCGAAGACCTGGCCTATCAATACAGCACCGACGGCGTGCTGCGTGTGGTGCCCTACCTGCGTAGCGAGGTGCTGGCGCACATCCACGCCACGCCGCACACCCAGGAACTGCTGATCGAGTACTTGACCGGGCAGACCACACTGCTGTGCGACGCCATCACCCGCCTCAAGCAGCCCGAGTACCGCGCCAGCAACGGCTTCAAGCACGTGGCCGCCGGCGACGTCCTGATCCACCAGGGCGACGAAGCCGACCATGTGTTCGTGATCATCGAAGGTCACGCCGAAGCGTTCGTGGACGGGCACAAGGTAGGCGATGTGCCCAAGGATGAGATTTTCGGCGCCATGGCCATCTTCACCCACGAAAAGCGCAGCGCCACCGTGGTGGCCAGCGAACCCTGCACGCTGATGATCATCCCCAAGGACCAGTTCCTGAGCCTGACCCAGACCAACCCGCGCATCGCTCACAGCCTGATCGAGAGCATGGCACGGCGCATTGACGCGCTGAATCGGCAGGTCACGCGGCTGATTGGCAGCCCGTGAAAATAAATCGAATCGGCCTGTTGACTTCTAAATGAGAATTGTTATGATTATCACATCTGGTCGCGAGGCCAGTGATGATTTGAAAGACCTTGGTTCGGACTCTCAGATTATCTCCTCATCAGGCTAATCACGGTTATTGACCCGGCACTTTGCCGGGTCTTTTTTTGCCTGCTATTTGAGGGTCCAGCCCAATTAACGGGCAATGATCAGCGGATGCCCCCGCTCGGGGTGCGCCTGCACCAGCACTTCCAGGCCGAACACCGCCTTCAGCCCGTCCGGCTGCAACACGGCTTGCGGCGTGCCCAGCGCGAATGCCCGGCCCTGCTCCAGTAGCAGGATGCGGTCGCAGTAACGCGCCGCCAGGTTCAGGTCATGCAGAATCACCAGCACCGCCGCGCCACGGTCGGCAAAGGCCCGCACCGCCTGCAACGTGGTGTGTTGATGCAGCGGGTCGAGGGCCGACGTGGGTTCGTCGAGCAACAGCGTGGTTCCCTCCTCCCCCGGCCACAATTGCGCCAGCACTCGAGCCAGGTGCACGCGCTGACGCTCGCCGCCGGACAAGGCCAAATAGCTGCGTCCGCGCAAATGCTGCGCATCGGCGGCCTGTAAAGCCGCCTCGATGATCTCGGCGTCGCGTGCCAGCCCACTGTCGTGAGGCAAGCGGCCCATGCCCACCACCTCCTCCACGCGAAAGGAAAAACCCAGCGTCGACACTTGCGGCAGTACCGCCAGGCGGCGCGCACGCTCAGAGCCTGGCCAGTCGGCCAGCAGACAGTCACCCAGCCATACCTGGCCTTGCCGGGGCGCCAATTCGCCGCACAAGGCGCCCAGCAGGGTGCTCTTGCCCGCGCCATTGGGGCCAAGCACGCCCAGCACCTCGCCGGGCTGCAACGCCAGGCTGATATCGCTCAACACCGCTTGCTGGCCGCGCACCACTTGCAGGTTATCCACACGCAACATCAGGGACGCCCCCGCACCAATAGATAGAGAAAGAACGGCGCCCCCAGGAACGCCGTGACAATACCGATAGGCAGTTCGGCCGGTGCCAGGGCCATGCGCGCAATCAGGTCGGCAAACAGCAGCAGGCTTGCTCCCGCCAGCAACGAGGCCGGCAGCAGCACCCGATGATCGGGCCCCGAGACCTGGCGCACCAAGTGTGGCACCACCAGGCCGATGAAGCCGATCAGGCCGGCCGCGGCAACCGCAGCCCCAACCCCCAGCGCGGTACAGAACACCAGTTCACGCTTGAGCCGCTCTACATCCACGCCCAGGTGGCGCGCTTCGGACTCACCCAGCAGCAAGGCATTCAACGCCCTGGCCCGGCGCGGCAACCACAGCGACACCCCGGTGGCGATCAGCACCAGCGGCCACAACCGCTGGTAACTGGCACCATTGAGACTGCCCAGGTTCCAGAAGGTCAGGGTACGCAGCGTGGCGTCGTCGGCCAGGTAGGTGAACAACCCCACGGCGGAACTGGCCAGCGCGGTCAACGCCACGCCTGCCAACAGCATCACGGCAACGCTGGTCTGGCCGTTCTTGCGGCCCAGTTGGTACACCAGCGCCGTCACCCCCAGGCCGCCGAGGAAAGCGCACAGCGACAGCAGGTACGGTTCCAGCAGTGGCGGCAGGCCGCCAAACCAGCTACCGCAAACGATCGCAATAGCCGCACCCAAGGCCGCGCCGCTGGACACCCCCACCAACCCGGGGTCGGCCAGCGGGTTGCGAAACAGGCCCTGCATCGCTACCCCCGACAGCGCCAGCACCGCGCCTACGGCCAGGCCCAGCAAGGTGCGTGGCAAACGGATCTGCCCCAGGATCATCTCGGCCTGCTCCAGCCCCTGCCCTTGCACCGGCAACCCCGCCAGGTGCAAACCTGCCCGCAGAGTGTCCAACAGCGGCAGGCTCACCGGGCCAAGGGCCAACGACAACCAGCAGGCCAGCAGGCACAGCAGTCCAAGGCCCGTAAATAAGGTGCGTGGCGCCAGCATCGGCCTCATTGGGCAGGCTTGGCATCAGGGAAAAACGCCTGGGACAGGCCGTTCAGGCTCGCCGGCAGGCGCGGCCCCAGGCCGCCCACCAGCAAGGTGGGGTCAAGCTGCACGATGCGCTTGTCTTTCACTGCCCGGGTGGACGCCAGCGCCGGGTTGTCCTTGAGCAGCGCGGCAATGGCCGCCTCGCCGCTCAACGAGCGGTCGGCGAAGACGATGACCTGCGGGTCCAGCGCAGCCAGCACTTCGGTGGAGAAGTTCTTGTAGCCCTGCTGGGTGGCCAGGTTGCGGCCGCCGGCCTGGGTAATCATCCAGTCAGCCACGGTGTCGGGCCCCGCCACCAGCGGCTTGGCACCCATGTGCCCAAGCAGCAGAATAACCCCGGGCGCCGGTTGGGCGGCCTCGGCCTGCTTGACCCACGCCTGATGGGTGGTCAATTGCTGACGATAGTCATCGAACAGTTGCCCGGCGTGGCCCTCATCGCCCAGCAGCCGGCCAAGGTGCAACAGGTTGGCTTGCAGGGTGGGCAGGTCGGGCTTGCTGTCGAACATTTCGACGTGCAGACCGGCGGCGCGGATTTGCTCCAGGACCGGCGGCGGTCCCATTTCCTCGGTACCAATGAGAATATCCGGACGCGGGTTCAGGCTCAGGATGCCCTCAGAGGACAGTGCACGCTGATAGCCGATGCTTTTGAGCGACTTGACGCTGTCAGGGTGCTGGCTGGTGGTGTCCACGCCCACCAGCTTGCTTTCCCCACCCATGGCCACCACCCATTCGGTCAGGGCGCCGCCGGCACTGACCCAGTGCTGAGGCAGTGCCTGGGCGGCCGTGGCCCACGGGTGAAGCAACATGGCGGCGGTGAAGCCGATGACCCTGGCGCTCAAGCGCATGTGGAAATCCTCTGATCAATGAATGGCAAGGGTTGCAGTGCCTGGCGTTATCTCGTTGAATGCCCGCCCGAACGGCAACCGAACGTTTCATTTGATAATTATTTGCATTTGGACGTCAAGCCACCCCTTGTATCATCAGGTAACACATAGAGGTCAGCATGCAGTGGCTGTGTGAAAGCACCGCGTTGAGCGAAGCACAAAGTCGCGGTTTCGAGTGCGAAGGCATCAAGCTTTTTATCGTACGCCGCGAAGGCCGGGTATACGCCTACCGCAACCGCTGCCCGCACCGGGGCACAGCGTTGCAATGGGAAACCGATGTGTTTCTGGATGACAGCGCCACCCTGATCCGCTGCGCCAGCCATGGGGCGTTGTTCCTGATGGACTCGGGCGAATGCGTGGCCGGGCCGTGTGAAGGCAAGGAGCTGGAGAATTTCGATTGCCGCGAGGACGCCACAGGGATCTGGGTAGACGTCTAATATCAAGGCGCCAACGATTCCTGTGGGAGCGGGCTCTGCCCGCGAGGGCTACACCGCGAAACCTCTGACCGACCGAGGCGTTCTTTTCGCGGGGAGAACCCGCTCCCACAGGGCGGTTATTACAGAATGACTTGCAGGCGGCGGTTGACGTAGACCTGTTGGCTGTCCAGGTGCACGCCATAGGCCAGCACTTCCACGCCGTCGGCCACCGCTGCTTTCAAGGCGTCGGCATAGGCGCTATCGATTTCGCCCGCCGGTCGCACGGCGTCAATGCCCGTCAGGTTCACGCAGTACAACTGCACCGCTCGCACGCCATTGCGCGCCAAGGTCGCCAGCTCGCGCAAGTGCTTGGCCCCGCGCTGGGTCACGGCGTCCGGAAACGCGGCCACGGTGGTGCCGTCGTAGCCCAGGGTCACGCTCTTCACCTCGACGTACGCCGGCCCCTCGGGGTATTGCAGGCAGAAATCCACACGGCTGCCCTCCTCGCCATAGGCCACCTCACGCTTGAGCGCGGTAAAACCCGCCAGCTCGGTGATGACCCCGGCATTCAGGGCCTCTTCCACCAGGCGGTTGGCGCGCCCGGTGTTCACGCAGGCCAGGCGGCCCTGGGGCGTTTCGCTGATTTCCCAGGTGCCGGGCAGCTTGCGCTTGGGGTCATTGGAGCGGCTGAACCACACCTGGCCGCCCTCCACCATGCAATTGAACATAGACCCGGTGTTGGGGCAATGAATGGTCAGCTCTTCGCCGTCCAGGGTGCGGATATCGGCGAGGAACCGCTTGTATCGACGCAACAGACGACCTTCTTCCAGCGCGGGAGTGAATTCCATCAGCCTTGCCAGCTCCGCAGTCCACGCGCGATGCGCTCCACGGCCTGCTGCAGGCGCGGCAGGCTTTGAGTATAGGCAAAGCGCACGTGATGGGCGGCCTGATGACGGCCAAAGTCCAGGCCTGGGGTGAAGGCCACGTGTTCGGTTTCAAGGAAGTGCTGGCAGAAAGCAAATGCATCGCCGCCAAAGACGCTGATGTCGGCATACAGGTAGAAGGCGCCTTCCGGCTCCACGGCAATGCCAAAGCCCAGCTCGCGCAGGGCCGGCAGCAGGAAGTCGCGGCGGCGGCCGAATTCGGCGCGGCGTTCTTCCAGTATGGCCAGGGTGTCCGGCTGGAAACAGGCCAGTGCAGCGTGCTGGGCCATGCTGGGGGCGCTGATGTAGAGGTTTTGCGCCAGTTTCTCCAACTCTGGCACCGCCTCGGGCGGGGCCACCAGCCAGCCAAGACGCCAGCCGGTCATGCCGAAATACTTGGAAAAACTATTCAGGACAAACGCCTGCTGGTCGACTTCCAGCACGGTGGCGGCGTTGGTGCCGTAGGTCAGGCCATGGTAGATCTCATCCACCACCAGGTGACCATTTCGGGCCTTGAGGGCCTGTGACAGCTGCGCCAGCTCGTCACGACTCAACAGCGTGCCCGTGGGGTTGGCCGGCGATGCCACCAACGCACCGACGCTGTCGTGGTCCCAGTGACGCGCCACCAGGTCGGCCGTCAGCTGATAACGTACTTCCGGGCCCACCGGCACCAACTGCGCGGCGCCCTCCACCAGGCGCAGGAAGTGACGGTTGCAGGGGTAACCCGGGTCGGCCAGCAGCCAGTGCTTGCCCGGGTCTACCAGCAGGCTGGTGGCCAGCAACAGCGCGCCCGAGCCGCCGGGGGTGATCAGGATACGCTGGGGGTCGACGTTGACCCCGTAGCGTTGGTCATAGAACCCGGCAATGGCCTCACGCAGCGCGGGAAGGCCGCGGGCCGCGGTGTAGCGGGTCTGGCCGTTGGCCAGCGCTGCCTGCCCCGCCTTGATGATCGGCTCGGCGGTGGTGAAGTCCGGCTCGCCTATTTCCAGGTGGATGACGTCATGGCCCGCCGCCTGCAATTCATTGGCACGGGCCAGCAGCGCCATGACGTGAAAGGGTTCTATGGCGCGGCTGCGCGCACTGTAGGGCTGGGCCATTGACCCTCCTTAAAGGGTGTAAAATAACGATTCTACCGGACGCGACAGCCGAACGTGTCGCGAAACGGCCGGTCCATATGCTTTGACGCCATCTGCGACAGGCTCGACAACCGGGAGTGGCGCCGCCTGGATTGATCTGCTAAGTTCGCCGGCTTGCAGTCGCAGGGCCGGCGGGTGTCGGAGATGGAGCATCCTGCGCAATGGATTAGAAGAGCGAGAGGCGGTCAACCAATGTCCACCAATGAAAAGCAAGCATCTACCCAAACACTGGAAAGTGGCATCGAGCCTTATGTGGTAGCTCCCGGTGAGGAGTACATGGGCAAACCCATGCGCGCACATTTCACCAATATCCTGCAAAAATGGAAAATGGAGCTGATGGTCGGCGTCGACAAGACCGTGGACCATATGAAGGATGAAGCAGCCAACTTCCCCGATCCCGCCGACCGCGCCAGCCAGGAAGAAGAATTCGCCCTGGAACTGCGTGCCCGGGACCGCGAGCGCAAGCTGATCAAGAAAATCGATAAGACCCTGCAACTGATCACCGACGAAGAATACGGCTGGTGCGAGTCTTGCGGCGTCGAGATCGGTGTGCGCCGCCTTGAGGCCCGCCCTACCGCCGACCTCTGCGTCGACTGCAAGACCCTGGCAGAGATCAAGGAAAAACAGGTCGGCAAATGACCTGTTGAAACCGGGGCGTGCCCAACGCCCCGGTGCTGCCCCCCTTCGCTGAATTTTCCAGTACCCTGTTTCCCATGAACACGCCTGCCTATGTTGGCCGCTTCGCGCCAACCCCCAGTGGTTTCCTGCATTTCGGCTCGCTGGTGGCCGCCCTTGCCTCCTACCTCGACGCCCGTGCCGTTGGCGGCCGCTGGCTGCTGCGCATGGAAGACCTGGACCCGCCCCGGGAAATGCCGGGCGCCCAGGCGGCGATTCTCGAAGCCCTGGAGAACTACGGCTTCGAATGGGATGGCGAGGTGGTTTACCAGAGCCTGCGCCATGATGCCTATGCCCAGGTAATCGATCGGCTGTTCCAACAGGGCCTGGCCTACGCCTGCACCTGCTCGCGCAAGCAACTGGAGCCTTACCACGGCATTTACCCAGGCCTATGCCGCAATGCCGGGCATGGCCAGGAAAGCGCGGCCATCCGCATTCGCGTGCCGGAACTGACTTACACTTTCGAAGACCGCGTCCAGGGCCGTTTCCAGCAGCACCTGGGGCGCGACTCCGGTGATTTCGTGATTCGCCGCCGCGACGGCCTGTACGCGTACCAACTGGCCGTGGTGCTGGATGATGCGCTGCAAGGGGTGACGCACATCGTGCGCGGCGCCGACCTGCTCGACTCCACGCCGCGCCAGCTGTACTTGCAGGAGTTGCTGGGGTTGTCGCAACCCGACTACCTGCACGTTCCGCTGATCATCCAGCCCGATGGCAACAAGCTGGGCAAGAGCTACCGCTCGCCGCCGCTGCAAGCCGACGAAGCCGCTCCGCTGCTGGTGCGCGCGCTTCGCGCCCTGGGGCAGCCGGCCCCGCCCGAACTGCGCGACGCCATGCCCCGTGAAGTCCTGGCCTGGGGCATCACCCACTGGAACGCCGACCTCATCCCCCGCACCCTGACCCTGGCCGAAGCCCAGCTCACGCCCTGACGTAGCCTGGCCCCCGGATACCAATGTAGTGAACTTCCAGTTGCGCTACGATGCGCTTGCGTTACCATCCCCGCACCTTTTTTGCCCACACAGACAATAATAAGTCGAGCGCTCTGGGTTTGACGTTCATCCACCGAGGAGGCCGGCATGTATATCTACCGTTTGGTCCTGCTGTTGGTAGTCGGCATCTACCTGTTTTCCCCCGCGATCATGGACTGGTGGATTGAACCGACCGGCGCCTGGTATCGGCCGTATCTGCTGTGGCTGATCCTGATCGTGGTGACCTTCATTCTCCAGAGCCAACGTGATGCCGATGAGCTTTAGCCTCACCCAGATGATCCTGATCAGCGCCGCCTACCTGCTGGTGCTGTTCGGTGTAGCCTGGATCAGTGAACGCGGGATGATCCCGCGCGCAATCATTCGCCACCCCCTCACCTACACGCTGTCGCTGGGTGTTTACGCCAGCGCTTGGGCCTTTTACGGCACCGTGGGCCTGGCGTACCAGTACGGCTACGGCTTTCTGGCCTGCTACCTGGGGGTGTCCGGGGCGTTCCTGCTGGCGCCGGTGCTGCTCTACCCGATTCTTAAAATCACCCGCACCTACCAGCTGTCGTCCCTGGCCGACCTGTTCGCGTTCCGCTTCCGCAGTACCTGGGCGGGCGCGCTCACCACCATCTTCATGCTGGTGGGCGTGCTGCCCCTGCTGGCACTGCAGATTCAGGCCGTGGCGGACACCATCAGCATCCTCACCCGGGAACCGGTGCAGAACCGAGTGGCACTGGCCTTCTGCGCACTGATCACGTTGTTTACCATTTTCTTCGGCTCGCGCCATATCGCCACCCGCGAAAAACACGAAGGGCTGGTGTTCGCCATTGCCTTCGAGTCCATCATCAAGTTGGTGGCCGTGGGGGGCATCGGCCTGTACGCGCTGTACGGGGTATTCAACGGCCCGCACGAACTGGAACTGTGGCTGCTGCAAAACCAGACGGCCCTCGCCGCCCTGCACACCCCGTTGCAGGAAGGCCCGTGGCGCACGCTGCTGCTGGTGTTCTTCGCCTCGGCCATCGTCATGCCGCACATGTATCACATGGCCTTTACCGAAAACCTCAACCCGCGCGCGCTGGTCAGCGCCAGCTGGGGCCTGCCGCTGTTCCTGTTGCTGATGAGCTTGGCGGTACCGCTGATTCTGTGGGCCGGCCTGCGCCTGGGCGCCACCACCAGCCCGGAATATTTCACCCTGGGGGTGGGCATCGCCGCCAACAGCAAGGCCTTGGCGCTGCTGGCGTATGTGGGCGGGCTGTCGGCGTCCAGCGGGCTGATCATCGTCACCACCCTGGCCCTGTCTGGCATGGCGCTGAACCACCTGGTGCTGCCGCTCTACCAGCCACCGGCCGAAGGCAACATCTACCGCTGGCTGAAATGGACACGGCGCGGCCTGATCGTGGCCATCATCATGGCCGGCTACGGCTTCTACCTGTTGCTGGGCACCGCCCAGGACTTGGCCAACCTGGGCATTGTCGCCTTCGTCGCCACCTTGCAGTTCCTGCCCGGTGTGCTGTCGGTACTGTATTGGCCGGCCGCCAACCGCCGCGGTTTCATTGCCGGCTTGCTGGCGGGTATCCTGGTGTGGATGGTAACCATGTTGCTGCCGTTGATCGGCAACCTGCAGGGCATTTACATCCCGCTGCTGAACATGATCTATGTGCTCGACGACACTAGCTGGCACATGGCGGCGATCGCGTCGCTGGCGGCCAACGTACTGATGTTCACCCTGATCTCGCTGTTCAGTAACCCCAGCCCCGAGGAGGCCAGTGCCGCCGAGGCCTGCGCCGTGGACAACGTGCGCCGCCCGCAGCGCCGGGAGCTGCACGCCGCCTCGCCACAGGAATTCGCCACCCAGCTCGCCAAGCCGCTGGGCGCCAAGGCCGCGCAGAAAGAAGTGGAACAGGCGCTGCGCGATCTCTACCTGCCATTCGACGAGCGCCGCCCTTATGCCCTGCGCCGCTTGCGCGACCGCATTGAGGCCAACCTGTCCGGCCTGATGGGCCCCAGCGTCGCCCAGGACATGGTAGAGACCTTCCTGCCCTACAAGTCGGGCAACGAGAACTACGTCACCGAAGACATTCACTTCATCGAAAGCCGCCTGGAAGACTACCACTCGCGCCTCACCGGCCTCGCCGCCGAGCTCGACGCCCTGCGCCGCTACCACCGCCAGACCTTGCAGGAACTGCCCATGGGTGTGTGCTCGCTGGCCAAGGACCAGGAAATCCTGATGTGGAACAAGGCCATGGAAGAGCTGACCGGCATCGCCGCGCAGCGTGTGGTGGGTTCACGCCTGATGACCATCGGCGAGCCATGGCGCGGGCTGCTGCAAGGCTTCATCGACATTCCCGATGAGCACCTGCACAAGCAGCGCCTGCCACTGGACGGCCAGATTCGCTGGCTCAACCTGCACAAGGCGGCCATCGACGAGCCACTCGCCCCAGGCAACAGCGGCCTGGTGCTGCTGGTGGAAGACCTTACCGAAACGCAGATGCTGGAAGACAAGCTGGTGCATTCCGAGCGCCTGGCCAGCATTGGCCGTCTGGCGGCGGGCGTGGCACACGAAATCGGCAACCCAATCACCGGCATCGCCTGCCTGGCGCAGAACCTGCGCGAAGAACGCGAAGAAGACGGTGAAATTACCGAACTCAGCAGCCAGATCCTCGAACAGACCAAGCGCGTTTCACGCATCGTGCAGTCGCTGATGAGCTTCGCCCACGCGGGCAGCCACCAGCACAGCGACGAGCCGGTGAACCTGGCCGAAGTGGCCCAGGACGCCATTGGCCTGCTGGCCTTGAACAGGCGCAATTTCGAAGTGCAGTTCTATAACCTCTGCGACCCCGACCACTGGGTTGAAGGCGACCCGCAACGCCTGGCCCAGGTGCTGATCAACCTGCTGTCCAACGCCCGCGACGCCTCCACCGCCGGCAGCGCCGTGCGGGTCAAGAGCGAGGCCAGCGAACACACCGTGGACCTGATCGTCGAAGACGAAGGCAGCGGCATTCCCAAGAACATCATGGACCGTTTATTCGAACCGTTCTTCACCACCAAGGATCCTGGCGAGGGAACCGGACTGGGGCTTGCTCTGGTCTATTCCATCGTTGAAGAGCATTATGGACAAATCACCATCGACAGCCCGGCTGATACTCAAAGCCAGCGTGGCACCCGTATTCGGGTGACCTTGCCTCGGCATGTCGAAGCGACGTCCGCCGTGAACTGAGACCGTCGAGAGAATTGAATCAATGCCGCACATTCTGATCGTCGAAGACGAAACTATTATTCGTTCTGCCCTGCGCCGCCTGCTTGAACGGAATCAGTACCAGGTCAGCGAAGCCGGCTCCGTGCAAGAAGCACAAGAGCGCTTCTCCATCCCCACTTTCGACCTGATTGTCAGTGACCTGCGCCTGCCTGGCGCCCCGGGCACCGAGCTCATCAAGCTGGGCCAAGGCAAGCCGGTGCTGATCATGACCAGCTACGCCAGCCTGCGCTCGGCCGTGGACTCGATGAAAATGGGCGCGGTGGACTACATCGCCAAGCCCTTCGACCACGACGAGATGCTTCAGGCCGTGGCGCGCATCCTGCGTGACCGCCAGACGGCGCCGGCCCCAGCCGCGCCCGCAGAGCGCGCAACCAATGGCAGCGGCAAGGCCGCGGCGGCCGATAACGCCAACGGCGAGATTGGCATCATCGGCTCGTGCCCGCCCATGCAAGACCTGTACAGCAAGATCCGCAAGGTGGCGCCTACCGACTCCAACGTGCTGATCCAAGGCGAGTCGGGTACCGGCAAGGAACTCGTGGCGCGCGCGCTGCACAACCTGTCGCGCCGTGCCAAGGCGCCGATGATCTCGGTGAACTGCGCCGCCATTCCGGAAACCTTGATCGAGTCCGAGCTGTTCGGCCACGAAAAGGGCGCGTTCACAGGCGCCAGCGCCGGCCGTGCAGGCCTGGTGGAAGCGGCGGACGGCGGTACGCTGTTCCTCGATGAAATCGGTGAGCTGCCCCTGGAAGCCCAGGCCCGCCTGTTGCGCGTGTTGCAGGAAGGCGAGATTCGCCGGGTAGGTTCGGTGCAGTCGCAAAAGGTCGATGTGCGCCTGATCGCGGCGACTCACCGCGACCTCAAGAGCCTGGCCAAGGTGGGCCAGTTCCGTGAAGACTTGTATTACCGCCTGCACGTGATCGCGCTCAAGCTGCCCGCCCTGCGCGAGCGCGGCGCCGACGTCAACGAGATTGCCCACGCGTTCCTGGCCCGCCAGAGCGCGCGCAACGGCCGCACTGACCTGCGCTTTGCCCCGGACGCCGAACAAGCCATCCGCCACTATTCGTGGCCAGGTAACGTGCGCGAACTGGAAAACGCGGTGGAGCGCTCGGTCATTCTCAGCGAGAGTGCGGAAATTTCCGCCGAACTGCTGGGCATCGACATCGAGCTCGAAGACCTGGACGACGATGCGTTCGAAGCATTGGGCAGCCCTTCGGCCAGCAATGTCGGCACCACCAACCACGAGCCCACCGAAGACCTGTCGCTGGAAGACTACTTCCAGCACTTCGTGCTCGAGCATCAGGACCACATGACCGAGACTGAGTTGGCGCGCAAATTGGGCGTGAGCCGCAAGTGCCTGTGGGAGCGCCGCCAACGCTTGGGCATTCCGCGACGCAAGTCGGGCGTGGCCAGCGAAAGCTGATACGTTTCAGCTATTTACTGAGTGTCACGGGGTAACAAAACGGGGGAGTGACAAACTGTTACCCCCACCCGCACCGCGTAACAGAAGCCGGGGCGTACGGTAACGAATTCAGGTGTGAACAGGCACCGGCCGACCACCACCAAATCCCGCAAACCCTTGATTTACAGGCACTTTAAAAAGTTGGCACGGCACCTGCTATGTATTTGGTACAAGAACAACAATAAGCAATGACACACTCTAATAAAAACAAGATGACACGGCTCACGCATAACAAGAACAACACGGCGGAGGCGCAGCTAACTGATTCTTTTGGAGAGGCGTTGTAATTGGGGCTAGCCCCACACCCAGGCAAAGACCAATAAAAACTGCACTGAAAAGCAGAACGGCATGGGATGAAAGCAACTCAGCGACCAAAGCAATCCGTTTGCTCTTGCTCCCGGTTAGGGAGCAGCCCACTGGCGAAGGCCACGCGGGCAGGGCGTTAACAAAAACAAGAAGCCCGAACAAAAAAACAAGAAGAGCATGCAACTACATTCCTTGGGGAGCTTCGGCTCCCCTTGTAGTTTCCACGTTTCGTCCCCCTCGTTGCGCAGCGTCCTACACCATCCCTCGACTAAATGCTAGAATCCCCGCCCATCATGCGGTCATTCTCATTCATGGCCGAACATTCCTTCAAACAGTGCATCCCATGCTGAAGAAGCTGTTCCAGTCTTTCCGTACCCCCGTGCGTCGTCCGCAACACCTGCGCACCACGCCCGAAGTGCTCAACAGCGGGCAACACTCGCTGCAACGCAACCAGTTCAGCCGCCACGCGGTGAGCATCGTCGAACGCCTGCAAAACGCGGGCTATCAGGCCTATCTGGTGGGCGGTTGCGTGCGTGACATGCTGCTCAACATCACGCCCAAGGACTTCGACGTCGCCACCAGCGCCACCCCCGAACAAGTGCGTGCGGAGTTTCGCAACGCCCGGGTGATTGGCCGCCGGTTCAAGCTGGTGCATATCCACTTCGGTCGCGAAATCATCGAGGTCGCCACTTTCCGCGCCAATCATCCCCAGGATGATGAAGAGGAAGACAGCAACCAGTCCTCGCGCAACGAAAGTGGTCGCATCCTGCGCGACAACGTCTACGGCACCCTCGAAGAGGACGCCCAGCGCCGCGATTTCACCATCAACGCCCTGTACTACGATCCGGTCAGCGAGCGCATTCTCGACTACGCCAACGGCGTACACGACATTCGCAACCACCTGATTCGCCTGATTGGCGACCCGGTGCAACGCTACCAGGAAGACCCGGTTCGCATGCTGCGGGCCGTGCGTTTCGCCGCCAAGCTGAACTTCGGCATCGAGAAGCACACCGCCGCGCCGATCCGCGAACTGGCGCCCATGCTGCGTGAGATCCCGTCGGCACGCCTGTTCGAGGAATGCCTGAAGCTGTTCCTGTCGGGCAACGCCGCCGACACCTTCGAGATGCTGGTCGACCTGCAACTGTTCGACCCGCTGTTCCCGGCCAGCGCGCATTCCCTGGAACATCAGCCGACCTACACCCACACGCTGATCAGCGAAGCGCTGAAAAACACCGACCTGCGCGTCAAGCAAGGCAAGCCGGTGACACCCGCCTTCCTGTTTGCCGCCCTGCTGTGGCCTGCCCTGCCCGCCCGTGTGCTGCATTTGCAGGAACGCGGCATGCCACCGATTCCGGCCATGCAGGAAGGTGCCCACCAGCTGATTGCCGAACAGTGCCAGCGCATTGCAATTCCCAAGCGTTTCACCATCCCTATCCGCGAGATCTGGGACATGCAGGAACGCCTGCCACGCCGCAGCGGCAAACGTGCCGACCTGCTGCTGGACAACCCGCGTTTCCGTGCCGGCTACGACTTCTTGCTGCTGCGTGAAAGCGCCGGCGAGCAGACTGACGGCCTGGGCGAATGGTGGACCGACTACCAGGACGCCAATGACAGCGAACGCCGCGACATGATCCGCGACCTGGGCAGCAAGGACGAAACCGGTGCCGGCCCGCGAAAGCGCAAACGCAGCGGTGCCAAGCGCAAACGCGGCGCTGCGGCTGATTCGGGCGAGTAAGCATGGACGTCGTGTACATCGGCCTGGGCAGCAACCTGGCCGAACCCGCCGAGCAACTGCGCCAGGCCATCGACGCACTGGGGCAGTTACCTTCCAGCCAAGGGCTGGAGGTGTCGGCGCTGTACAGCAGTGAATCGCTGTCGCCCGGCCAGCCGCCTTACACCAACGCCGTCGCGCGGTTTGAGACCGACCTGGCGCCACTGGCATTGCTGGACGCCCTGCAGGCCATCGAAAATGGCCAGGGGCGTGTGCGAGCCGAGCGTTGGGGGCCGCGTACGCTGGACCTCGATGTGCTCTTGTTTGGCGATCGCGTGATCGATGAGCCGCGGTTGACGGTGCCGCATTATCAGATGCACGTGCGGGCGTTTGTGTTGTATCCGTTGGCGGAGGTGGCGCCTGCTGATCTGCGGTTGGCGGATGGGCGGTTGTTGGTGGACCTGTTGGCTGATTGTCCGTTTGAGGGGTTGGAGCGGTTGGCTTGAGGTTGGCTTGAGGTTGCGTTGGGGCTAATAGGTGTTCGCCCTGGCTCTTTTGGCGTTCTTGAGATCGAGCGCCGTCCGCACGGCGCTTCGCGGGCAGAGCCCGCTCCCACAGTCTGTTTCGGGCCAGTTATGTCAGTGGCATCTCCCGGGACCGCTTTGTTTTTTTACTGAAGATGTGTGTGGGTGCCACCAAGGCGGTCGAGATGATCTCACTGGCATAATTGGCCCGAAACAAACGTGGGAGCGGGCTCTGCCCGCGAAGCGCCGCGCGGGCGGCGC
>NZ_AJWX01000043.1 GCF_000263855.1 Pseudomonas sp. M47T1 | reverse complement strand
ATATTGTTGATCTGCACCAGGCCTTCGCGACGCAAAGGCTCCAGCAAATTATTCAAACGACCTTGCAACGCCTGCGCATCAAAGCGTGCTGGCAACAAGCAGCCTACCGGCCGTGCCTTGCGGGTGTCCTGAGACCAGGCACTGTCGCAGACCTGCCACAGGTACAACGGCAACTGCCAGCTCAGGCCACGGGCCAGGCGCTGCAACTGGTGCACGCCCGCGCCCATCGCGGCATCATCGGCGGCCTGGGTGTTGTTCAGTGCCCAGACCACGCCGTCCAGCGCACGCCAGCGGCTCAGGCCAGCCCACTGCTGAGGGAATGACTGCTCCAGCGGCTCCTGGGCACCGCCGCCCCACAATAGGACGGTGCCTTGGCCTTCCAGCCAGCGCTGGTTGGTCAGGGTGGGGGCGATGGCGTCGATTTGGTCAGGTTCGCCGACGACCAATAGGAGTCGGACTTTGCGGCGCCAGAAGAAGCCGTAGCGCTCGCGCAGGTGATCGCGCAGCTCTCCTACCGCTAACGCGTCTGGGGATGAGGGTACTGGACTCAATGGTGAGATCGGCGCTTCGGCATCCGGCCCCACGACTCTCAGCGCCTGGCGAGCCGCCAACCGATCCCAGGCTAGCAGAATGACCGGGCAGAACCAGCAGAGCACGAACCACACGGCCAGGCCCCACAGCACTAAATGTTTGAGCGGCAGTTGCGGCCAACCAAAATAGCTACCGCACAAGCCATAAAGCAGGCCACCGAGCAGCACCAGCACTGTCATGATCAGCAGGTAACCCAACCCCACGTGTACCAATGAGCCCTTACCCACTTCCTTAACTGTTGCCATGAGGCACCGCCACTCCAATTGCCAATCGTTTGTTTCCATCCTGACTCAGCCAACCACAGGGCTGACCCGAATCACCCGCTTGCAGCAATGCCAAGGACATCGCGATAAACGGCGCCAGGTGCGCCAGCACCCCCCATTGCCCCGTCAATTGATGCTCGACCGCTGACCAACCACCTGCGACAAATGCTTCCTGGCTGGTTTTATCCAACGCCAGGCAGGTGGCCGGAGGCGTTTTCAATCCGGCGTAACGCTGCAACTGCGTACAGAGTTCGGCAGGTGATTCACCCGCCAGGTATTCACCTCGATGCAACAACTGCCGACCCTGTCGGCTTACCCGCCAAAGAAAAGCAGCTTCACCGGGCACCTCGTTCTCTTCAGCGCCCGTCACCGACACCACGCCGGCACACAACAGCCAGTCGTCCTCGCCACGGCAATCGCGATGGAAGGTATCGATCAGGTCATCCAGATCAGTCAGGTTCTGTAATGGCAAACGGGCCCCGGGCAACACCACTCCCGCTCGGGCCAGCGCCTCAACGAAAGCAGCCTGGCTGCTCTCATTCCCCACCCAGGCAATCGCACGCAGATGCGGCCAGCACTCGATTAGCCCAGGGAGAGCCAGGGTCAAGCGGGCCAGGTGTCGGGCCAAAGCCGGGGCACGCTCGGTGAGAGCGCTCATCGACAACGGACAACGCAGCATGGGCTGTGTGGTGCCGGATACCGCCAAGCGCGACGAGACGCCATTCATCAAGTTCAGGTAATCTTCTTGCACATCACCCGCAGGTCCCAGCAACAACACGTCCTGCACCGGCAAACCGAGAGAGCGCCGCTGCCACCAACGCTGCATGGCGGCCTCCAGGGTACGCAGATACACCTTGCGGTTGAACAGCTCGATCTGCCACACCAACACACGCACCGCCAGGAGCAGCGCCCAGCACAGTGGCAGCACCGCACTCCACAGCCACAATTCCAGGCGTGGTTGTTCCTGGGGCCAGAGCATCAGCAAAGCTGTCGATTGCACCCCGAGCAGCAGCCCCAACCCCAACCACCAACCTCGCCAACGCGGTGCGCCGGGTTCAACGAAGTCGGGGTACTCAGGGGGCCGATTCATGGTGCGACAACCATTGAAGTGGCTGCCAGGGTGCTGACCAACTGGCAACCGCACGCGCAACGATGGCCGTCCAGCGCCACAGGTTTGCCGTCCATGGTAGAAATCGAGGTACCTTCGACAATGTGCGTCATGCCATGCAGATTGCAGCGGACTTG
Source organism: Pseudomonas sp. M47T1 (assembly GCF_000263855.1). GTDB lineage: Bacteria > Pseudomonadota > Gammaproteobacteria > Pseudomonadales > Pseudomonadaceae > Aquipseudomonas. Next base: position 27,040 of record NZ_AJWX01000043.1, on the reverse strand, counting down.
ATCGTCCACACAGGCCACTGGCTTGCCGAAGGCTTCGTAGTGCCCCGACAACACCTCACCACCAAAGGGATGCAATGGGTCGCCCATGCGTACCAGGGGCATCATGACACCAGCTCCTTCACCTGCTCGACCAAGCCACCAGTGCGCTTCAGATAGTCCAGCATGCTCTGCATGCGCAGAGCTTCTTCACCCTCAATAATGGCTTGCGTTTGCTGCGCCACCACCTCACCAATCGCAAAGGTCGGTTGCAGGACTTTCTCCGCCCCTGGCAGGAAAGGCTCTACTTTGCCACTGACGACGTTGATCACCTGATAACCCACCGACGCAGCGCCCAACGTGCCAGCCAGGCCTTTCCAGCCATGACGACGGATGCTGTAAACCCCGCCCAGTACCAGCGCGATGCCCACCACACGCCCAGCCACCACCACCGGGGTCATGCGTTTGTTGGTCTCGCCGCCGAAATACACCATGCGGTAACGGAAGTAATCCCCCCACATCTCCCGCGAACTTAATAGGTTGTGCAAAAACCAGGCGCGTGAGTCATGCACCTGGTCGTCAAACAGCGCGACCACCGCAGCTTTCTGCGGTGAATCGCTGACGCGAAACTTATTGCTGTTGGCCCCAACTTCAACAAACAGCTCCTTGGCGCGCACCTCACCCTCGGCCTTGATCCGCTCATATTCAAGTTGCTCGTCGTCGTCATTGAGCAGGTACACCGTGTCCCTAAGCGCTACATCAACTACCCAACCTGCCACGCTGCTCTGATCACGCCGCCAGCCTTGGTAGTCGTGTTCGAACTCCACGGCAGCTTCGCGGATCTGCTGCTGATCCTTTACCGGTTCGTAAGGGGGCGGACTGGCCGTCCCCAACAGAAGCTGTGCTTCGTTCTCCTGACCTCGGGCCTGCTTGCGCTTGCATTTGGCGTCGGCGATCTCAGCCTCACGTTTGGCTTTTTGCGCCTCTTGCAGCGATGCATTGGTCTGTATGGCCTTGCCGTAGAAGGGTTCATTGGCGTAACTGCCACGGGCCAGGCGCTCGATGCGCCATCCGGTAAGCCAGGCCAGTTGCGCGGCCATGGCGTCTTCGAGGGAATGCCCCAGACGCAGGGATTCGCCGTTCGGCGGGGTTTGTGGGGTGTTGTCTTCGACTAGGCCCAGGGTGCTGCGCCAGGCGTTAAAGCGATCAATCAAAATCGGCGAGAAGTCGAACTCATTCCCCGTACCAGGGTCCATTTTTCGCGAAGGTTGAATCTGCCGCAACTTATCCGGTACCACCGTCTCAGGTACCGTCAACGGTGCACCAGCCGCAAAAGCCTCCGCATATAGCTCATGCAACACGATCTGCGACAGCAACTCGCCCGAACCGCCCCGGGCCTTGCCCTGATCTCCCGGTGGGTAACCGCCACCCACATCCGAGTGCACACCGGGGTAGATCACCTCACGGGCGTAAGGGGGATAAAGGCCATCGGCATAGCGAATCGAGTCCAGTGGGAAGCACAAGCGTTGTTCGTGGGCGGCGACAAAATGCCGGCAGACCTTGATCCACTCGGGGAATACCTTGACATCGGGCAACTGCTGCGTGCCACCAGCCCAGTCCATATGCCCGTCAGCAAAGGGCGCGGCACGGGCACTGCCCACCGAGGCCACGGTGTCCAGCAGGCCAAGAAACTCGATGGTCAACGGCAGTCCCAATAATGCCTGCTCTGGGTGTTCAGCCCCTTCCGGGGTATCGAACAGCTCGCTCAACCAGGTAATGAAGGTACGAGCCTGCGCTGCTCCACGGGAAAAACCATAGACGAACAACTTGATCGCCAGCACCTTGGGTTGCACTGTTGCGATCTTGGCCCGCAAGGGCTCCAGCAACGATGTCATGGCCTGGCGTCGGCTGTTCCTACCCAATGTGGTTAGCGGCCAGGTGGTGGCCATTGTTTTGAGCTTGGCCTGCAGTGTTGCCAAGGACAATTCATCTTTGGTCAGGGCAAATGACAAGGCATTGGCTACCTGAAGCAACCCCCAATTGATCCTATCCTCGCCTCGATTGGCGAAGGCCAGCCCAAACGTGCTGAAGTCCATCTCACCGATCTCGGGGAAGGGAGTACCCACGCCAGGGATGTAATAACTAAAATAACCGGTTTCCTGCTGCTCAAGGCTGGCGTGGTAGAGCCGGGCGATATTGGTCGGATGGGGCGGTATGGCCTTATAGGTGTCGTAGGGTTCGTTGTTGTTGGTACCGTCAAAAAACAAGCTGATATGCAAACTGCGTGCGCAGGTGGAAGCGCCACGCAAGCCACGTTGGGCATTTAATTTCTGGCGATACTTCTCTGTCTCGGCCATTTGTAGGTCGTAATTATTGATTACGCTTTGCGGATCACTGGGCAAACGCCCTTTATTTGGAAATATGGCCGGCACATAAACCGACTCAATGCTCTTCACTTCGGACATATGGCTGGCTCCTTCATTTCCAACGGATCCTTGATTGGGCTATTGGGTGATGGATAGCGCCAACAGGAAGTTGATACCTTGACTTTATTACAGGGCAGAAAATGCACTTCCAACGAACAAAGCCTGTCTTCGTAAGGAGGCAGATCCACTATGGCACTGTGTTGTTGGTAGTTGGCTTTATGTTTAGCGTAAGCCTCTTCATCAGGACCGTACCCGGATGCTTTTCGCTTAAGTCTCGCATAAGGATTCGGATCAGTTTCCCACTCAACTTTAAGCTTCAAGCCTGGCTGCCATTGCCTTGGCAACATCGCACAGCACATCCCACCACGATTGCCATATGGAGATATATTGGGGCCACCATAGCCATTCACGGAAAAATGATTAATGGCTGCCGACGTATGATTAACCCCGCCCAAATTACCCGCCAAAAACTTTGACTCTCCCACCGAGCACCCGGCCAGTAACGCAAGTAAACAACCGCCCACCCATGGGCACACAGCACTGCCTTTTAAATAGATCACCCCCTACTCCTTATTTGTTATCAAGTTCGGTACGAAAAGCGCCGATCCCAAGCGCCTTTCGTTCAAAACCTGGAGCGATTGTGACCGGAATTGTTCGTTTGCACTTTCAAGAAACAGATTGTGTACGTACCTGGAATCAACACGCAAACCGTGTTTGGCATTTAACTCCTGGCGATACCTCTCTGTTTCGGCCATTTGCAGGTCGTAATTATTGATTACGCTCTGTGGATCACTGGGCAGACGCCCTTTTTTTGGAAATATGGCCGGCACGTAAACCGACTCAATGTTCTTCACTTTGGACATACGGCTGGCTCCTTCATTTCCAACGGTTCTTTAATTGGATATCCGGGTTGGCCATAAGCCATACAGGCAGTGGTGACCTTGATTTGATTGCACGGTAAAAAGTGAACCTTTAATGAGCACAGTTTTTCTATCTCATAAGCTGGGAGATCTACTATGGCACTGTGTTGTTGGTAGTTGGCTTTATGTTTGGCATACGCCGCTCGGTACGCGTCGGTTCCCAAGGCAGGTAAATGCGCATTAGGATTCGGATCAGTTTCCCACGCCACTTTAAGCTTCAAGCCTGGCTGCCATTGCCTTGGCAACATCGCACAGCACATCCCACCACGATTGCCATGTGGAGATATATTGGGGCCACCATAGCCATTCACGGAAAAATGATTAATGGCTGCCGACGTATGATTAACCCCGCCCAAATTACCCGCCAAAAACTTTGACTCTCCCACCGAGCACCCGGCCAGTAACGCAAGTAAACAACCGCCCACCCATGGGCACACAGCACTGCCTTTTAAATAGATCACCCCCTACTCCTTATTTGTTATCAAGTTCGGTACGAAAAGCGCCGATCCCAAGCGCCTCTCGTTCAAAACCTGGAGCGATTGTGACCGGAATTGTTCGTTTGCACTTTCAAGAAACAGATTGTGTACGTACCTGGAATCAACACGCAAACCGTGTTTGGCATTTAACTCCTGGCGATACCTCTCTGTTTCAGCCATTTGCAGGTCGTAATTATTGATTACGCTCTGTGGATCACTGGGCAGACGCCCTTTTTTTGGAAATATGGCCGGCACGTAAACCGACTCAATGTTCTTCACTTTGGACATACGGCTGGCTCCTTCATTTCCAACGGTTCTTTAATTGGATATCCGGGCTGGCCATAAGCCATACAGGCAGTGGTGACCTTGATTTTATTGCACGGTAAAAAGTGAACCTTTAATGAGCACAGTTTTTCTATCTCATAAGCTGGGAGATCTACTATGGCACTGTGTTGTTGGTAGTTGGCTTTATGTTTAGCGTAAGCCTCTTCATCAGGACCGTACCCGGATGCTTTTCGCTTAAGTCTCGCATAAGGATTCGGATCAGTTTCCCACTCCACTTTAAGCTTCAAGCCTGGCTGCCATTGCCTTGGCAACATCGCACAGCACATCCCACCACGATTGCCATGTGGAGATATATTGGGGCCACCATAGCCATTCACGGAAAAATGATTAATGGCTGCCGACGTATGATTAACCCCGCCCAAATTACCCGCCAAAAACTTTGACTCTCCCACCGAGCACCCGGCCAGTAACGCAAGTAAACAACCGCCCACCCATGGGCACACAGCACTGCCTTTTAAATAGATCACCCCCTACTCCTTATTTGTTATCAAGTTCGGTACGAAAAGCGCCGATCCCAAGCGCCTTTCGTTCAAAACCTGGAGCGGTTGTGACCGGAATTGTTCGTTTGCACTTTCAAGAAACAGATTGTGTACGTACCTGGAATCAACACGCAAACCGTGTTTGGCATTTAATTCCTGGCGACATTTCTCTGTCTCGGCCATTTGTAGGTCGTAATTATTGATTACGCTCTGTGGATCACTGGGCAGACGCCCTTTTTTTGGAAATATGGCCAGCACGTAAACCGACTCAATGTTCTTCACTTCGGACATATGGCTGGCTCCTTCATTTTCAACGGATCCTTGATTGGGCTATTGGGTGATGGATAGCGCCAACAGGAAGTTGATACCTTGACTTTATTACAGGGCAGAAAATGCACTTCCAACGAACACAGCCTGTCTTCGTAAGGAGGCAGATCCACTATGGCGCTGTGTTGTTGGTAATTGGCTTTATGTTTGGCATACGCCGCTCGGTAAGCGTCGGTTCCCAAGGCAGGTAAATGCGCATTAGGATTCGGATCAGTTTCCCACGCCACTTTAAGCTTCAAGCCTGGCTGCCATTGCCTTGGCAACATCGCACAGCACATCCCACCACGATTGCCATGTGGAGATATATTGGCGCCACCATAACCATTCACGGAAAAGTGATTAATAGCCGCTGAAGTGTGATTCACTCCATTCAAATTACCCGCCAAAAACTTTGACTCTCCTACCGAACATCCCGTGAGTAGCACAAGTAAGAAACCGCCAACCCAACGGCACCAAACATAGTTTTTGAAATAGCTCACTTCCTACTCCTTGATTGCAATAAGGTGCGACATGAAAAACACCTGAACCAATGGTGCCCAAGTAATCATCAAATACTATTCGCTCAGACAACCACTTATTCCCAACCGGCCAACACCTCACCAGTTGACCACCTTAATACGCGTGCGAGGATGAGCGGTACCCAGAACCGACAATAACTCTGGCGCCATTACAGTTAATAAACGGCACTACAAAAATTTTACTTTCTTTCCTTTCAACACTGCTCCCACCATCATAATAAATAAAAGCATTCCCGTTGGAACCCGACTCACCACCTTCATTTACAGCACCACTCACGGGGCCCGAGCTTTCCACTCCGCAGTTTATTCTCACGTTTGCCTCTGCATAGGCATCACCGTAATAAATACGTATTATTTTAGGCGCATACCCTTTAATCAAAGGAATATACGCCTCCATAGAAGAGTTTCTCAACGGCGCACCTGCAACATATAAATAAAGCCTTTTATCTTTATTTATATAGTCGACATAATAACCAATTGAAGACCTATCGCTTTTAAAATCACTCGAAGCACTAAAGTCAAATCTAACGAATCCGTGTATCGCCGTTGACCGCGCTCGCTCATAGTCCATATCTTCCCGCCGATCCGCACGTGCGTAGTCATAAGGTACCAATAGCGTATCCACCACGAGGTCAGCCGGAATGCTCGCCAGAAACAAAAACGGACAAACAATGGTCACGTAACAAAACATCGTCGCATAACCAGCACTGCCCTGTCCTCCCAGCATTTTTATATCAGTATTAGTTCCTTTATAGTAATCACTTCCACCAGCAAATCCGGCACTATCCATTCGAGCATTGAAAGTACCGCACCCTGAAAGACAGTATAAAAAAACTGACACTGCAGTCACCTTAATCAGTCTTTTATTCATTACTACTTCCTTCTCCTTCACGACAATAGTTGTCCAATCGCTGCTTTGCGTATCGTTTCAAATCGCCAAAGTAATTTTCACTATTCGCTTGAAGCACCACGCGATAGCACTGTGCAAAACACTGTTCATGGGAAAGTTCAGGAAACTTTTCCCTGGCAACGCCAAGCAAACTGTGCGCATCGCTGATGCTGCCCAGCCGGTCAAACTGATCGTCTGTCATTGCAATAGCGGTCGATGTTGCTGCCGCCAGTTGATTCGAACGATAGGTGCCAGGCTGCCAGACAGGCTGCTGGTCGCGGTCCAACCAGGTCCAGAACAGTGCTACACGCATAAATTGCTCTTTTTGCTCAGCGTTCAATACGCTTGCCAACAACGTCGGCATCACGCGGGGGTCGTAAAAGCGCAGCAGCCCAGATTGGCCTCCCCACTCAAGCTGTGACAGCCCCTGAAGAGTCTTGGCCAAGGCATCAAAGGGGATGGGGGAAATCAACAGCATGAGGCGTGGCAAGGGCCCTGCTTGTTCAATCAACTCTTCCAACCAGGCTTTATGACGCCAATTGTCGAGGCTGATTCGCATCAGGATAGGCGCCTGTGTCAACAGCGACTCTTCCGGCATTCCACTGAACAAAGAAAACCAAGTCATGCTCGATTGCAGAAGATGCAAACCCGGTAATATCGAAACGTCCCAGGCTGCCTGGTCGACCAGTACATCGACATGCCCCACGTTCGCGGCGCTGCACAGGCTTTTCATTTGGTCGATCCAATGTGCGTAATGCTCTTGCATTTCTCTCTCCTCAGACGGCAGTACGCATGGCGGCGCCTGCCCCTTCCCCTTGAGCGATCTTCAAACACTCTTCGCACACCGACTGCGGCAACTCAGGCATCGGAAAACTCTGACTCGCTGGCTGCTCCCAGACGTGCTGGCCTTTGAAATTCAACTTACCGGGGGTATGGATATCGATGGCTCCCGCAGGAGTGATTCGGATGTAACCGCCACCGCAGGCCAGGGTGATGCCATTCATGGCCGTCAGTTGCAGATGGCCCTGAACCGACTGCATGGTGATGTCCTGTTGGGCAATCAGATTCAACACGTCGCCGTGGGATTCGATTTCCAGCGGCCCCTTGCCAGATACCAGGCGCATGCCTTCTTGCTGGGCCAGCAGCGAGATGGCCTGATTCGCGTGGAGTGACAGACGCTGTGCGGCGGCCAGGTTGATTTCGTCGTTGCTTTGCACGTACAGCGCGTCGCCGCTTTTGAGCAGCAGGCTGGCGGGGGTCACTGCACCGATGCCCTTGGGGGCACTGAGCAGGATGGCCGAGGCATTCAGGTCTTTGGCGCTGTCCTGAAACTGCTGCAAGCCGGTGATAGTGGGCTGGCGGCTGTGGTGGGCCTGAGCGATGTCCTGCCAGTCGGCGATTTGCTGTTTCGCGCCTTGGACCTGACTGGAAGCCGGCTCCATGGTCAGTACGTCGCCGGTGGCCTTGGCCTGTTCATCAGCAGTGATAAACAACCCTTTCCCACCCCGAATTGCGCCCCAGCCATCGGTGCGCAGTTCAAAGCCTTCACCGCGCTTCTGCTTCTGCGCATCGACCAGGTGCCCGAGGTTGAGTTGGCTTTTGCCGCCGTGCTCGGTACTGAGCTTGATGTGCTCCTGCCCGCGCAGGTCTTCCATGCGCAGCTTGTTGTTGGCTGGCGTGCGCAGCACGTTGCGCGTGTAGTCGCGTTTACCCAGCGTCACGTGGTCCGGGTGCTGACTGTCGTGCAGCGCATGGGCGATGTAGGGCCGGTCAGGGTCGCCCTGTTCAAAGGCGATGGCTACTTCGGTGCCGGGGATCAGCGGCAGGTGCAGGCCGTGGGTGTCGCCCGCATAGGGACGGGCCAAGCGCAGCCAGAGGCTTTCTTCGCCGGGTTTCCAGCTGTCGCGGTCAAACAGGAAATTGACTTTGTAGCGCCCTTCAATGTCGATGTGGCCGTAAGGGTCGTGCTCCTGCGGGCTGGTGACGCGGGCTGGGACGGTGCCGGCGATTTGCGGTTTGTCTTGCAACGCTGGACGAAAGCACACCGTTTCCGAGTAGGGAATGGCCTCAAAGCTGACTTCAAAACTGCGGTCGCGAGCGGCACGGGTGATCAGGTGGGTGATCACCGCACCCGGTGTAAAGGCTTGCGGCGCACCGCCGGAGATTTTAAGTACCTGACCCGGAGCTAGGGTCGCACTGCTACTGATGCCACTGAGTTGAGTCTGGCGATTGAGATAACGCTCGTGACGCAGGCGTGCATAGAAAAAACCGCTTTCGCTTTGCAGGTCTTCGTCATGGGCATAAGGGTCGCCCAGTACGGTGTACGGTTCAGCGTAGTGATAGGCCTCGCCGTAGGTGGTACTGGCACCACGGGTTTGATCGATGTCGCCATTCAGATAGGCACTGGCGGTACGGTGGTGGTAAGCACGGATGTTGACGTGCTGCTCCACCACGTGATGGCTCGATTGCAGGCTCCACGCCCCGTCTTGCCCGCTGCTGCTCAGCCCTGATTGCGGGCGATACGCCAGTGCGACGTCGAATTGGTAGTGGCGCTGGTCATCGTGGAACTCCACTACATCGATTTTCAGGCGTTCGTCGCAGGTAAAGCGGTACCAGATGCCCACCTCGGCCAGCAGGCGGGAGATGAAGGCCAGGTCGCTTTCGGCGTACTGCATGACCTGCTCGCGCTTGGGGTATTCACGCACCAGGTTGAATAGAAAGTCCTGGCCTTCGAAGTCGTGGCGGCTGCGCAGGATGCTTTCGATGATCTGCGGCACTGACTGGTGTTGGTAGATCCGAAATTGCCGGCCTTGGCCAAGCAAGGCCAAGTGCGGTTCCAGGGTGATTTCGTAACGGGCTTCATCGACGGAGCCAGACAGGCGTTTAAATCCAGTAACCACACCGTGCAGCGTGCGTAGCGGCTTGACCATGGGCGCACTCAGGCCCAAGAAAGGCAGGTTGTGCGGTGCACCGTGCAGGCTGAAACTGGCGTTCTGGCCGAGGATTTTTTCGGCGCCGACATCGCTGTCGACGCAGGTGAATTCCACGCGGTAGTTGAACGGTTGGCTCAGGGCTTCTTTGCCCTCGAAAGCCAGGACATCAAGCCGTGCGTCAATGTCGCGAACACTCAGTGTGTGACGGCTGTGATCGAAAAAAGTGCGCAATTCGTTGAGCATGGTCAGGCCTCCATGGCGACGGGTGCCGCGGTGTCTTGGGCGTCGCTAAAGTGCAGAACAATGCCTTCTTCATCGCTGTAGCCCAGGGTCACGCCGAGGGTTTTCTGCTGGGCGGCCTGGCGTTGCAGCAATTGCTGACTGAGCACCGGCAGGATCTGCTGGTTGAGCAAGCTGTCGATGTTGCGTGCCCCTGTGTCAGGCAACAGGCAGGCGGCAACCAGTGCTTCGTTGAGGGCGGCGTCGACCTGGCAATCCAACCCGTAGTGACGCTGCAAGCGCTTGGCGACCTGGCCGAGCTTGATCCCAACGATGACTTTGAGGGCGTCGGCTTGCAGTGGGCGGTAGATCAAGGTCTGGAAACGGGCCAGCAAAGCCGGCTGGAAGTGTTCGCGCAGGATCGGGCGCAGCAACTCGTGCAGGGTGCTGTCCAGCGCGCCGGGGAACTCTTGCAGGCAGGCTTGCAGTTCATCGCTGCCCAGGTTGGAGGTCATGAGAATGACCGTATTCCGAAAGTCGATTTCCCGCCCTTCACCATCGCGCATGCAGCCACGGTCGAAGACCTGATAAAACAGGTTGAGGACGTCGCGGTGCGCTTTTTCTACCTCATCGAGCAGCACCACGCTGTAAGGACGTTGGCGTACCGCTTCGGTGAGCACACCGCCCTGGCCATAACCGACGTAGCCAGGCGGCGAGCCTTTGAGCTGGCTGACGGTGTGGGCTTCCTGGTATTCCGAGAGGTTGATGGTGATGAGGGACTTTTCACCGCCAAACAGCTTGTCGGCCAGGGCCAGGGCGGTTTCAGTCTTGCCGACGCCGCTGGTGCCCACCAGCAGGAACACGCCCAGTGGCGCTTTTTCGTCTGTCAGGCCAGTTTTGGCGGCACGCAGGCGTTGAGCCAAGGCACCGAGGGCATGGTCCTGGCCGATCACCTGTTCGCCCAGTTGCTGTTCCAGCTCCAGCAGGTTGGCTTGTTCGTCCTTGAGCAAGCTGCCCAGGGGCACGCCGGTCCAGTCGGCAATCACTTCGGCCACGCTGCGGGCGTCGACGTCCAGGGAGAGCAATGGCTGGTTGCCCTGGGCGTCGCTCAGTTGTTGTTGCAGGTGCAGGCAAGCGTCCATCCGGGGTGATTCGGCCTGTCGGGCATCGAGCAGTTGTTGGGTGAGGTCGAGTTCGCGTCGGTATTGTTCCTCAAGCGCTAGTTGCTGGTGGTGCAAGTCGGCGTGTTGCGCGGCAATGATCGCCAGCCGCTCGCCTGCAGAGCTGCCACTCAGTAGCTGGTCTTCTTCCAGGGCTTGGCGTTCCAGCTCCAGGGCGGTCTGCTGGGCCTTGAGGCGGACCAGTGGCTGGGGCTCGCAGTCCAGGCTCATGCGTACCCGTGCGCTGGCGGTATCCAGCAGATCGACGGCTTTGTCCGGCAGTTGGCGACCCGTCAGGTAACGCCGCGAGAGATTGACCGCCGCCTTTACCGCCGCATCCAGAATATGCACGCCATGGTGGCTGGCATAGCGAGCCTTGAGGCCACGCAGCATCAGGCTGGCGTTGGCGTCGTTCGGCTCGTCGACCTTGACCATCTGAAAACGTCGCTCCAGAGCAGCGTCGCGTTCGAAATACTGTTTGTATTCACTCCAGGTCGTGGCAGCGATGGTGCGCAACTCGCCGCGCGCCAGGGCGGGCTTGAGTAGGTTGGCGGCGTCAGCACCGCCGGCCTGGTTGCCGGCGCCGATCAGGGTGTGGGCTTCGTCGATAAACAGCAGCACCGGGTGCGGTGATTGCTGCACGGCGTCGATGACGTTTTTCAGGCGTTGTTCGAACTCGCCTTTTACCCCGGCACCCGCTTGTAGAAGACCTAGATCCAGGGTGCGTACGCTGACCGGCTTGAGGCTGTCGGGGACATTGCCTTCAACGATGCGCAATGCAAGACCTTCAACCAGCGCGGTTTTACCCACCCCGGGTTCGCCCACCAGGATCGGGTTGTTCTTGCGCCGGCGACTGAGAATGTCGATGACCTGGCGAATCTCATCGTCACGGCCGAACACCGGGTCGATCTGCCCTGCCCTGGCTTTGGCAGTGACGTCCTGGGTGAATTTGTCCAAGATGACTTTCAGGGCATCTGACTTATCCGCACTGGATGAAGCCTGCGTTACAGAGGTCTCGGTTCGGTTCAGCACGGCCTCTTGTTGCACCTGTGGCCGCTCTTCGGAATGCTGATCGAGCATGTCGAATAAACGCTGTAACTGGGTGTCGCTGATACTGAGCAGCGGCCAGGCGGCATCACAGGTGAGCAGGCTGGGCGTCTCCAGCAGTGCGCCGAGCAGGTGGGCCGAGCGCAACGTATCGTTGTTGCCGTCCAGGGAGGCCTGCAGCCAGGCGTTCTTGATCAACTGTTGCAGCTTGCCGCACAGCTGCGGTTTGCCCTGCACACTGTGCGGCAGACTGTCGAGGTGGTCGAGCAGGCCGCGCCAGATCGCATCCATGTCCCATTCGTAGCGCCGGGCGATGAGGGTCAGGTCGCCTTCGCCCTGCTCCAGCAACTTGAGCAGCCAGTGCTCGATACTGATCAGCCCATGGGCGCGGCTCTGGCACAAGGATGCCGCCGCGCTCAGTGCCTGAGCGCAATAGGGATTGAGGCGGCGAAGCAAACGGGCAGAACTCTGGGCCATGGGATACATCCCTGTTGTGGATTTTCGGTGTGCCGTCTACAGCACAGACAGTTCGATATGTTTGGCTGAGCGCCCGCGAACGGACGCTCAACCCAACGCACCGCAAACCAGCAGACGGAAACCCGCCTGCCAGTCCTCTCGCGTCAGGCGCTCTGGCGTTCGTTCCAGGAGTCGGAGTGAATGATGTTGCCGTCGGTGTAGGTCCAGGTGACCTTCTCGTAGCGCAGCTCAATCTGCTCCAGGTGGTTGTGCCTTTCCTTGCTTGGGTCTTTGACGTCGTGCATTTTTGGCGCGACTTTTACGACCTTGACGTTTTCCAGCTTGGTGATGAAGTACTCGACTTCCTGGCCGGCGTCATCGATGCGATACCACTTGAACTCGGCGCTCTTGAGGGTCTGGCCGGTGGTCACCGCCTTGTACAGGTAAGGGCTGGAAGCATCGATTTCCTTGGAGAACAAGAACGGGGTGTGGACCCGGGTGCCGGTCAGCTTGCCGGTGTTGTTGTCGGTAGGGATGTACAGGCTGTGGTCCTGGGCGATCACTTCGATGCTGCCTTCGCGCTTTTGTACATCCACGGACCCTTTGATTTCAGCGCCGCCGTCATCTTGCAGCCAGAGGTAAACGGGAATAGCCATGTGAAGCTCCTTTTCTCAAAATTTGAATGCCGCTGGATGCGACAGAGGGTGTCTGTCCAGCGCCGCAGTGGGCAGCGCGCAGGCCCCCACTTCCGGCACCAGACGGATATCGACGCGACGGTTGGCAGCACGCCCAACCTCGGTGTCATTGCTGGCCACTGGCTGGTTGGCACCAAAGCCCTGGACCGCAAAACAACTGTCAGGGATGTCGCCCATGCGCTGCATCCAGTCACGCACCGAGGCGGCCCGGGCGCGGGACAGTTCAAGGTTTTGCTCAGGGCTGCCGGTGACATCGGTATGCCCGGCGATGACAATCAACCAACCCGGCTGGGCCTGGATGTTGACCAGGGCGTTGATCAGCACCTTGGTCGAGCCCGGCTTGAGGTCGGCACTGCCCGTGCTGAACAGTGACAGACTGTCCAGGCGCACCGGTTCGGGAATCTTCGCAAGCGGGGGGGCTTTGGGCGGTTGTCGATGCCTGGCGATAGTCGCCAGCAGAGGCAGCCGCAACAGTTCGCCGCGATACAGGCCCAGGCCCAGTGCCAACGGTTCGCCCTGCCGGTAGTATTCGTCCAGACGCGTGGCGTCCTGGCGCAGCACGGCCACGGCGCTTTCACGCAAGGCGAACTGGGGTTGGTCACGCCGTTCAGCTGGGGGAAGGGAGGTATAGCGCCGCAGATCATCACTGACCTGACGCAGCAGCAGGTTGTTCTGCCAGGCCGAACTGGCCAGGGCCACGACGCCAGCTACCGCAAACAACCAGCACGCCACAGCACTCGCCCACAGGACTGGGGAACACCGGGTGTGGAGCGGCAGCAAGTCCAGCAAGGGATCAGGAAACGGTAAGGCCGGACTTACCTCCACCAGCGGTTGCCCGGCATCACTCAACCCCACCTTGTCACGTAGCCATTGTTGCCACAGATTGCCGGCGACCCGTAGGGGTAGAACCGGTACCAGGGTGATGGCGCAGGCCAGTGGGTGATGAGTGTCAAGGGGCTCGAAGTGCGGAAGTAGTGTTTCCTTTAGCCACGTCGCCACGCTGCTGACCTGAACGCTACTGCACAAACGTGCGGCGTAGGTTGCACTGTCGGCGGCCTGTCGCTGCCAGTCGGTCAGGCTGATACAGGCACCAGCCTCGCGCACCAGAGGGCTGGGTTGACCGGCCTCCCAACTGAACCAGGTCCTTTCGCCTTTTGCGGCTTGCACATAACTCACCAGCATTAGCGGCAGTGCCAGGCCGCGCTTGCGCACCAGGGCGAGCTGATGGCAAAAGACGCGCACCTGACCCGCAAGCTCTGCGGCGTCGGTGTGCTCGCCGGGGTTGGCAACAAACATTACGCTGAGTTGCCCACCCCAGTCCGGGCGCAAGGCCTGGATGCCCGTGGTGATCGGTAATAGTTGCTCAAGGCTGGGGATACGCACATAACACCCCTGCGGGGTGGTGCGCAGGGCCAATTGGTCAGCTGGCACCGCACCGAATAGACCACTCAGGCCATCGCCACAGACCAATATCACCGGTTGACGGTAGGCAGTTGGTGGCAGGGAGGTATCGCCGACCAACACCAACTGCTGGCCCTGCCGTGCAAAACGGCGCCCCACCCGGACCCAGGCCCAGGCGACCACAATCACAACGACCAATGCCGCCACGGCACTTATCCAGCCGGCGAACGGTATGACCATCAGCAGCATCAAGGCAAGCGTGCCGCCCCACAGCCAAAGGTTTTGTGTCAATTTGAGCGTCATACCACCACTCACGCCTGGCCAGGTACAAGCGTGGCGATCAGACTGCCCAGCCAGTGATCCAACCCCCACCAGGCGCCGATCAGCAACAGGCCCGCCGCCAGGATATGAACCCGTGGAGACCGCAACCCGCGCACGGGATTCATTCGATGGCCGATGCCCTGGGTCATGACCGCCTGGTTGAGCGCCAGGGGGGCGACCCGTGCATTCAAGGTGTCCAGCAGTTGCTCACGCTCGGGATCGCCCACGTTACGGTACCGGCCCTGAAAGCCGAGCATCAGGACCCGCTGAAAGGCTGTCAGTACCAGTACGTCAGGAGAGGGCTGGCGAAGTGATTCGCGCATGTCTTCATACAAAAACTCACCGGCCTGGTGGCGATTGAAGAACTTGGCCTGCAAGGGCTCACTGGCCCATTGGGCATGGGCATCACCCTTGGCACAGCTGAGCGCGGTCTCGTCCAGCAAGGCACACAGGGCGTGACTGATCAGCTCAATGCTGCGTGTGTGTATGTTCGCATCCTTGAGCCCCTGCTGGACCTGCTCGACCTGCTTCTCGCAGCGTTTCCACAGTTCCGGACCATCTTGTATCGAGGCGCCCTGGCGCAGTTCGACGACCAGTAGGTAGCTGTCCTGCAGCAGCGCATCAAGCTCCTGCGCGGTGACGGCATGTTTGTTCGAGGGAGTCAGATTCATGCGCGCAGTACCGCAAACAGTTCGAGTTTGATGTCAACCAGCGTGCTCGGCACATAGAATGCGCAGGTCCCTTCGGCCAGCATGGCTTGCCCTTTGGCGTGACCTAGCTCCAGAGCGAAGTACTGGTTTTCCAGGCGCAGCGCAATGGCCGCCGGCACATGACTGAGCGGCTGCAAGGGAACACCGTCGAGCGCAGCATTGACCAGATAATCGACATCGTCCGGCGTCCCCACCTTGCACAGACGCGGGAACTGGCTCTGCAACTGTGCGGCCGGCATGCGGCAGCGCACCGACAGGTAGAAGTCGGCACCGTCACGCTCACGTAGGCGTGCATCGTTGAGCGTGACTTGCCAGCGATTGGCCCCCGCTTCCTCCAACTCCAGAGCAATAACTCGTGACGGCAGGCTGGCTTCCAGCAAGGTGGAAATGGTACGCATCAGGGGTGGGAATACACTTTCCAGCTGTTCGTGTCGGTAAGCAGGAATACAGTCCAGGTCCTGCTCCAGCGAAAAAGTCAGCAGGCTGCCGGCCAACTTGATCAACTCCAGGTATACCTGTTCGGGATGCCGCGCAGGATGGGCCTTGAGATCGGCCAGTACCGGCTGATAGGTGTTCAAGGCGTTGAGCAGCCAGAACAACGACACATCGGCCACGGCAAAATCCGCCATGCGTTGGTTACTTTCGCGGCGCATGCCCATCAGCCGTTGCCGCTTGGCAGACAACTGGGTCAGCAGGTTATCTAACTGGGTCAGCAGCCCTGAATGAGCCGCGAAACTGAGCAGCGGCGGCACATATCCGGGGTCAAGCTGCCAGGCACCCTGCCCATCACGTACCAGGCGTGCGACCGGGCAGGTCAGGTAATCGGCGTTCTCGTCGTCAGCCAGGCGCAGGGTCAGGGCGTACTCCAGCACCCCTATCGACTGCACCTCGTCGGCGTAGATATCCTGCACTTGCCGCCAATCCTGACGATAACGCGTCGGATGGTCAGCACGCGCACCGTCGAATAAACAGTTATTGCCATTGGCTTGTTCCAGCGGCAACGCCAAGAGCAACGTAGCCTCCTGGGCATCATCAGACAGGAGGCGAGCCAACTCCAGGGCTGGAGGCAACCGATCCACATGGTCGGTATCGATCAGCGTGCCATCAGGCATACGCACCCGCACATGAGTGGCCTTGAGCTTACCCAGGCGTAAGGCTTGCAGGTCGAACGCCACCCCCTGAACACCCCATGGGTGTACCAGAGACAGATGGGCCACACTCTCGTTAGCCCAGGCCTCCCAGCGTGCCTGCTGCTGGAATTGTTGCGGGGACAGCAAGGCCCCCGCAGCCCATAGGGGGCGGTCGATTTTCATGTCATCGTTTCCCTACGAAGTGGCTTAAGCTTTTGCCTTGGGCATCTGCGAAACCAGCGACAAGTTGACGTCCATGCCTTCGACCTGGAAGTGTGGTACGGCGTACAGCTTGACGCGGAAGAAACCGGGGTTGTCTTCGATGTCTTCGACCGTCACCTTGGCATCGCGCAGCGGGTGGGAAGCTTGCAGGTCATCGCCAGGGTCAGTCATTTCAGTGACCAGGCCACCGATCCACTTGTTCAGTTCCAGCTCCAGCAAACGACGGTCCTTGGTGGTCCCGATGTTTTCGCGCTGAATCAGTTTCAGGTAATGGGCAATACGTGAGAGCAGGAAGATGTATGGCAGGCGTGCGTTGATACGGCTGTTGGCCGTGGCATCGGGGGTGTCATACAGCGCTGGTTTCTGGGCCGAGTTGGCCGAGAAGAAACACGCATAGTCGCGGTTCTTGTAGTACGACAGCGGAATAAAACCAAGATTGGCGAATTCGAATTCGCGCGTTTCCGGGATCATCACTTCGGAGGGGATCTTCACCTGATTGCCGGTGCCCAGGTCGTACAGGTGAATGGGCAGATCGGTGACCGCCCCACCCGATTGTGGCCCGCGAATCTGTACACACCAACCGTTGGTGATAAAGCTCTTGACCATGTTGGCCGCGAAGGCGAACGAAGCGTTGGTCCACAGGTATTTCTCGTGATCCGGGCCCTTGACGCTTTCGATGTAGTTGAAGCTGCGCACCGGGACAGTGTCCGGGCCATACGGCAGACGACCCAGCACGCGGGGCATGAGCAAACCGATATAACGGGAGTCGTCGCTTTCGCGGAACGCCTTCCACTTAATGTATTCGGCCCGGTCAAAGTAGTTGCCAATATCTTTGATCGCCGCCACTTCTTCCATCGACTGCTTGCCAAAGAACGCAGGACCTACGGAACCAATGAACGGCATGTGCGCCGCTGCCGACACTTTGGAAATATTGCGCAGCAGAGCAATGTCCTGCGGGCCACGGTCGAACTCGTAATTGGAAATAGCCGCCGCAATCGGCTCGCCACCCGGAGTGTCGTATTCTTGGGTGTACGTGTGCAGATACAGACCGCTCTGGGCAATCTCAGGTGCGTCTTCGAAGTCTTGGACCAGATGGTCCTTACTGATATCCAACAGTTCGATACGCACGTTCTGACGGAAATCGGTCTGGTCGATCAGCGATTTCACACCGCGCCAAGTCGACTCGACACGCTGAAAGTCGGGATGATGCATGACCGCGTCGAGTTGACGGCTGATCTGTGCATCCAGCGATGCGATGTGCTCATCCAGCAGGGTTTTGTCCAGACGCTCGACTTTATGCGACGACTGTTTGAGCAAATCCAGGAAGACACTGACGGCCGCAGTGACTCGCTCATCTGCAGACGCTTCGGACAGGGCCTCGGAATTTTGAAACGCTTCGATACCATTCAGTTGCGCAACCGGACTGAGATTGATCTTGGCGAACAAGGCGCCATAGACACCTTGGCCGCTGTCTCCGTCGTGGGTTTTAGTCAGCTGCGAGCGTGCGGATGATTGTTCTGCGGACATGATGAAAACTTCCTTATTAACGAGCCTGGGGCAATTAACGAACGTCTTGGGGGGCCAGCGCAGCCAGTTCGGCTCGCAGTTCGTCACTCAGCGCCTCGTCCTTGAGGATGCGTTCCAACTCGTGGCGGAAGGTCGCGTTGTCCAACAGATTGGATTTGAGGTCACGCAGTAGGTTGCGCATCGCCAGCAGGGCTCGCAGCTGCGGAATCTGCCGCGCCACCTGCTCAGGCTCAAAGTCTTTCATGCCTTGGAAACTCAACGCGACAGCGGTGTCAACGTTGCCATCGGCCAAGGTATTTTCAACCGCCAGTTTCAGGCTCGGAGAGAACGCTGCCAGCACGCTGTCGAAGTTGTTTTTATTAATACCAACCTTGGTTCTTTCAGACAACGGACGCTGTTCCTTACCGTTGCTGTAATCACCCATCACCATCAGCTTAAGTGGCAATTCAATTTTCTTCTGGGCGCCACCGGTGTGTAAGTCAAGCTTGATGTTGACCCGCGCCTTGGGCACTTCATTTTGAAAGCTGTTTGATGCCATAAATCCTCCAGACACAATTCTACGAGACGGAAAAAACCCATCACAAATACCAAGTAGCTCAGAGAAAAAATGATACTTGGCGTACCGCAGAGTAGGAAATTGCAGAGGGGGATTCTAGTCAGCTCATAAGCATAAAAACAACCAATAAATATTCAAGCACTTTTAATCCCTATGAATTTTGTTTTGTATGTAGGACCTTTCCTAAAGTCTCTGAGATTTATCTGATATTGATGTGTATTCCAGTGATGGTGACCACTCAGTTCAGTGGTTGTGAGCCACCTATTCCAGTGATAGTGAGCCACCGCGCTGATGGTTATGAGCCAGCTGAAATCCTGTTTGCTGGTTTCACACATTCCATACACGGTAAATTGGCTGCGTGAGTCATAGGCGTAACGACCTGCAATCAAACACGGCTAAAAATCCAACGTAAGTCCTTCCAGCGAGTGTGTTCCAGCGATCGCGCCCTACTCATACGCTGATGCTGCTGACCACTAAATTCTTTGGGAATGAGTATCTTTAGGAAAAGTCCTATTTATTTTTGATAACCACAGTTTCAGGGTGGTGGCACCGACTCTTGATTGACTCATGGAAGATCCGTTATGTCTGATACGCAACATCGCACCGATACCATTTTCACCTACAAGGTTGTTCAGGCAGGCAAGCAGATCCGTCACTGGCTGGAGTTTCAATTGCTCGATGAGCGCGGGGAGCCTTTGCCTCATCAGCCTTTTCGGGCGATCAATGAAGCGACTCGCTGCCAACTCGTTCCTGAATTCAGCGGTCAGAGCGATGCCCAAGGGGTGATCCGCCTAGAGGGCCTGCACGCGATGGCAGTGACCTTACTGCTGACGGCCAATCCGCTGGCAGAAGTGCTGCAAACAGTGTTTACGCGCACTGCGCCCAGAACCGCACAGGCCAATCATCGGGGATCACACGCCTCTGTATGGCCCGCAGCGTTCGGGGTTTTCGCCAATTGAGCAGCAAGCCGTCGCGGCAGGCCATGGCTATCACTATCTGCGTATCGGTCAGTTGTGTGATCGATTCCCGGACCTGGATCCTTGGTCGGAACAAGACAAACTGCCGGCGTTTCATTTCCCCGACCCGAAGTTCAGCGGTTTCACTGTCGCTGACGATAAGCTGAACCGCCGCCATGTTTTGGAAATTTGCCCTTTCCGCGCCTGGTCGTTGGTGCTGCACCACCAGTCGGAGTACAGCCTGGCCAACGCTTACAACATGAGCCTGATGAGTATTTTGGCATACAGTAAACAGCGCGATAAGGATCGCGGCTCAGTCAAGCAGTTCTTTGAGCAGCAATGCCTGGACCTCTCGCGTACACCCCGGGTGTGGGATAACGGTCAAAATTTGCCTTGTTTGGTCATCGATGTTCCGTTCAGTGAGCGCTATACCCAGGCATTTAAGCTGGATACAGCAACGGCCGAATTGCCGGAAGGGGATACCCAGCTGTTCTACGCCATTAGTAGCTCTCAGGTGCTGGTGGCTTGGCGAGGTACTGAGATGGATGGTTTCGCTGACTTCAGCACTGACGCGACCTTTCGCCCGGTAAAGCCGGAAATGCAGATACAGTGCGACCCCAAAGTGCCCTGTGCCGATTTGACCCCTGAGGGCAGTGTGCACCTGGGTTTTCGTGATGGGTATGAAGTGGCCAGAAGGCTCTATGCCACGGCTCTGGGCGAGACGATTCCGCGTGAAGCGCGTAACAAAGAGTTGTTCATTTGCGGTCATAGCCTGGGTGGTGCCTTGGGACTGGTACACGCGGCAGCACTCAAAGATCAAAATCCACTGCTGTACACCTATGGCATGCCGCGCACCTTTACTCTCAAGGCCGTCCAGAGCCTGAGCGATCTCTGGCATTTTCGCCATGTCAACGACACCGATCCGATCCCTAGCGTTCCACCCGAAGCAGCATTGGACAACTACCTTTACGACCTCTACGGGCCACTGGGTACCACACTGGGCTTTGCGTGGTCGACCGTTCAGATGGGCGCCAGTGCACTGCTCCGTCACGGCGACCCGTTCTGCCATCACGGCGAAATCGCCATGTTCTTCAAAGCTGAGCAGCACACGCTGCAACGCGGTTCGCACTACCCTGCCTACCGTAGTAAGGACGGGCTTGGTGCCCCCTATTACAACACCGTCGCTCGTCGTCTGTCGGAAAAGGCCAAGTTGTACCTGGTGCCTGGCCTGAGCCCCGTAGATGACCAACAGTCAGGACAAGCGCAGCAACGATTCACCACCTCATTAAACGCTGAAAGCCGGACCCGATTCTTCCCGCCCTATAGCAACCCAAAATCTGGCCGGTTGATAGGTCTAGGGAACCACCTGATGAGCAGTTATCAACCCTATATCTATGGCCAACTGCTGGAATCGATCGATCCTGAGCGTTCGCCATTGTTGAAGCGGCAGGTAGATCGACAGGCATTCGAACGTCAGATGAACGAAAACTTTGAAAGCCTTGCCCCGGATGAATTGGAGCGCAACCGGGTGTTCCTTCATTTGCAAAGCCTGCTCAGCCAAGCCTTGCAGGTCACGCAACAGACCGAGGGCGGTACTGAAGCGCTACAACGTTTCAATGCCGCGGCCGACCCGCAGGCCTGTTACGAGAAGACTTACTGTTGAGCCCAGCCAGCGCCGTCAAGGACCAGACTATGATTAAGAAGATACCCATTGCATTACTTACGCTGCTCGTCAGTCTCAGTGGTTGTGCCAAGGATTACAGCCTGGCGCCGCCGCCGAACAGCGAACAGATGACCATCACAGTGAAGGTGCCCAAGGAACTCGTAGCGGAAACCATGCGGGTGATGTATCGCTCAGCCACTTGCAAGCGCATCACCCATGGGGCCAGTGGTCAGCGCATCGAGCTGGAGGGGTATCACGACATTAACGTGCAATTGCAACGTCAGGGGCAGAGCGAACTGTACGTCGCGAAACTGCCTATGGATGGCGGTGGGTCCTGCCAGTGGCATTTGAGTAATGTGACGTTTGGGGTCGCCTATGCCGATCCGACGCATTTTGGCGAGAATGTGACTTCGGGGGGGGGAGGTGGCGTGGTGGTGATCTTCGATCACAACGACTCGCCACGTGGGGGGGCGGATTTTGAAGTCGATGGTGACTTGACGATCAAGAAGGATTATTACCCATGGGTCGATGAGGAGTTCTTGGGGCCATATAAAAAAACCATCAATTTGGCGGGTGCAGGCGATTTCTATCTGATGTATCAGGTATTGCAGGCCCGACAGGTGTATTTCGAACCGGTTCTGCATTCTGACTTTGTGGTCTATTCAGCTGGGCCCAAGGTGAAGAAGAAGGGAAATTTTACGACCATCACTTATCCAGACGGGAGCGTTCAAGCTAATGAGCGTTATAGACCTAGCTTCCAAAAATTGCAGGCCATCCGGCTGGGGAAATCACAATGATAGCTCTATGGAGGGGGCTTACCTCCGAGCAGCCGTCAGTGGTTGACCACCGCGTACGGCGTGAAGCTGTGGGGGTGGGAAATTACCTTCGTAAATCTCCCTCAAACCGGCACTCTCCAGCTCAACCCAAATACAGGTTTACACAGAAGCTCAACGGGGGGGCAAAAAGTGGGGGCAAAATCCGATATTGAATAAATCGAGCAGGCATAAAAAAATCCAACCACCGCTAAGTGATTGGATTTTCTTAAGAAATATGGTCGGGACGGAGTGATTCGAACACTCGACCCCTAGCACCCCATCTCCTTTTTTATACTTCTTGAAAGCGTCCAAAATTTTACTCTGGATTTTTCTAAGCTAGTATTTACTTGAGCTCCAGCGGTGTTCTGCTCTACGAGAGTCCAGTAACGTCCATCAAGAGCCGACGTTTTTGTGGGGGTAAAAGTAGGGGGAACCCATTTTATGGCAAAAATCACCATCAAAGAACTCGAGTCGCTGACCGCCAACGATGCAGGCCGAATCCTCAGGGAGGATGGCAATCTCGCCGGTCGAATCTCAGTCCGTAAGGACGGTGTGTCAGTCAGCTTTTTCTATCGCTATCGGTGGGGCGACCAAAATAAAGAGTACTCCTGCGGGTCCTGGCCGCGCAAATCCCTGACGGACATCCGCAAGGCCCGCAACCAGGCCCGTGCGCTCATTGATGAGCAAATCAATCCCAACGAGCAAAAGAAAACCGCCAAGGCACAGGCATACGCGGCTGCTAACGTAGAGGCTGAACAAGTAAAAACGACGAAGGTGCAAACGCTGACCGTCCGAGAGCTGGCCAAGGCGTGGCTGTTGGATGGCGTCGCGCGCAAAGACGGCAATGCTGAACTGCAACGGCGTTTTAACAAAGACCTTTTTCCGGCACTCGGCAAGACCGCGGTGAGCAGCGTCTCCGAACACGATATTCGGGCGCTGATCCGCACGGTCGTCAGCCGCGGCGCTCACCGGCAAGCCATCAGTTTCTTCGCCGACCTCACCCAGATGTTCGGCTGGGCCAGAAAGCGTCAGCCTTGGCGGGCCTTATTAGTCGAGGGCGATCCGACTGAGCTGGTCGACATCACTCCCCTGATCCCTGCCGACTACGAAGCCGAACGAAGTCGGATCCTTTCACCGGCGGAGCTGTTGGAACTGCACAAACGCTTCCAGCAAATGACCGCCGATTACAACGCCCTCCCCGCCGGCCAAAAATACGAGGGCACTCGACCACTAAAGAAAGAAACTCAACTCGCGCTCTGGATCAGCCTGGGCACGCTGTGCCGAATTGGTGAGTTGCTGCAGGCCGAATGGAAAAATGTCGATCTGGAAAAGCAGACCTGGTTCCTTCCCAGCGAGAACGTCAAAGGCGCTCGCGGCAAGAAACAGGACCACCATGTTTTCCTCTCCCCCTTCGCCCTGCATTTCTTTCAGAAACTCAAGACCCTGACGGGAGATTCGCAATGGTGCTTCCCCAACAAACAGGATGATCAGCATGTGGATGTGAAGGTAGTGAGCAAACAGGTGGGTGATCGTCAGGCTCGGTTCAAAAACCGCAAGGCCCTCTCCAGACGGCGTCATGACGACACCCTGGTCCTCGCCGACGGCCAGAACGGCGACTGGACCCCGCATGACCTACGCCGCACGGGCGCGACCATGATGCAGGCGTTAGGTGTCAGCCTGGACGTTATCGACCGCTGCCAAAACCATGTGTTGGCCGGCTCTCGGGTGAGACGCCACTACCTGCATCACGACTATGCCGAAGAGAAGAAACGCGCCTGGAATCTTTTGGGCGACCAACTCAGTGCTATGCTGTCCTCGACCTACGAGCACCCTCCGGCCGAGTCGATGATGTCTTTTCCAGACTACACCGCCACTGGATCCCCGACGCCCACAATTGGATTGGCAAGTGGGTTTCCCGAAGATTCCAACTGAAAGCGGGTGAAGGAATGCTCAGGGTCTTCAACCATCCTAGGAAAAAAACGAGCCGGGTTGATGGACAGAGATCGACTGACCCGTAATTTTCTCCAGAAACTGTTCCGGAAGAATGCGCTCAACTGCTGAAAGGAACGTCTCGATCAGTGACCTGAAATGATCAAGCTCCCCTTCCTGTATCTGCCGCCATAGGCTTGGACGATAGCGAACCAGAATGGACAACGCATAGAGCAACACCAAACATGTCGCTCGATACTCATTTATCGTTCCAAAGAGAGGTAGCATGAGCGCATGTCTTTTAAATGGACTGTGATGTAGCTGAAGTGCATCCCACCAAATACTCGACTCCGGATGATCAATTGCCACACGGAAATGGCTTGCTGATGACCTAGACGAAACTTGGATGATTTCGCGAATTGCCCCAGGAAAAGCAGCAATATCATCCACAGTCATTCGCCCAGACTCATCTATCAAAAGAGCGTAGGTCGTTGTCGCACGGTGGTGCCGACCATTACTTTCTTGATCGTAAGCAGGAGTAACCCAAGAAGGTTTACCTTCAAATATGTCCTCAAAAAGATCCGCAACCTCAGGTATCCGAGAAAATAGCTGCTCCATCGTAAGCCAACTTTCAACGGGCAGTGCTTTCAGTGCATCCAGACCGTCTGGTTTCCGTTTGGCAGCGACAAGTGAGTTTGCAGACATCGATTTAACCCAATTTGGGAAAAAGCCCGAGACGAGCGCACCAATGGCTAGACTCTCAAATCGGTCGTCTAAACCATCATGGGTATAAAGGCCATGCCCTTTTTTGGTTGTTGCCTCCAACTCTGCAAGGGTTTGAGGACCTCCTGGCGAAGCAAGCATCTCGGCAAATGCGAAGGACATTGTGCCGTAATACAGATTGAGTACACGTTGACTGACATTTCTTCGATCAATGGCACTGAAATAATCGGTGGCATTGCGGAGCGCAAAGGCAACGCCCTCTCCCTTTGACACAATGGTCGACAGGTCAAGACTTAAGCTTTCAAGTTGAGCGCGGCGGTCGACCATCTTTCGAGCAAGAGTCGCACTTTTTAACTGAGCAAGCCTCGCCCAGACTGCTTCTATCGGAGTTTCTGAAAGCAACACTCGCCGCGGTGTTTGCAAGTCTTCAAAGGTCTCCTCTTCGACTCGCGTTGTCGTTGGAGCGAACTTTCCAGCACTGCTTTCACGGTTCCATTCGATGAGGAGGGATTGAAAATCGTCAATCGGTTTCACGGGAATAGATACCCCCATAGCGAATGACTCAACCATGTACGGCTGTCCGTTAAAAAAGATAACGGACACCGTTTCAGCTAGCTGCTTGTATACATTGTTGCTCGTCGCTGACGAATAGAGTACTGCGGCCGAACGCTCCGCCCCACCTCTAGATGCCTTTACGACCACATACTCTCCTGCGGCAACCTCACTGACTATGGACGCGTCCCAGCCATGTCCAACTAGCTTATCAAGCATATTTCTTTTCACTGCGTCCCGCAGAATATCTAAGCGCGCCTTCCATCCGCTGTCTTGCATATGCCTTCTCCTTGATCTGTCTTTCTACAAAACACTATCGCAGCTTCAGTCATAGCATTAATTGATCGAATCCACAGCCAATAACGGCCATTCACGCTACGTTACTGAATAATTGGTTTTCGTAAAAAGCAGGTGGCAGAAGCCGACGCGACATTGCGCTCCGGCTACTTCCATTACCTCCATTTCACTTTTTGATGGATACAATCGTGGCTCGGCCACCCTCTAACCGAAATGAAAACGACACTCGGTCTCCGGCTGTCAGCCCTTTCAATTGATCCTCCGTTACGGAAAAGGCCATGGTCATTGGTTGCCATTGCACAGCTGGAACAGCGCCGTGAGAGATGGTCCATGCTCGGGCGTACAGTGTCACGGCAAGAGCATCGTCGTTCTCATCCCAGTCAAACTGGATAATGTTGTAAGCATAAGTGTAGGTGTCGTCGAAGCTATCAGGTGTCGTAGCTCCAGCGGCAAGCATCATGAGGTCGCGCCCAGGTTCTACGTTTTGGACATCTACTGCTGCCAGGTGCTCATGGCCGGAAATGAAAACTCGAGCTCGGCTTCTTAAGAACCTCTTGGTCTCAGCCGAGTCGGCGTACCAATCAAGTGGATGATGAGTTAGCACCACCAGCTCTTCGCCGATCGCCTCATTCATAACCCGCTGGCGGGCTCCCAGAAGCAAATTTCCCTTTTCGTCTTTACGCCTCGAACAAATCAAAGCGGAGTTTAGTCGCACAAAGCGAATCGCTCGTCCATCGGCGAGCTCCACCCTACGCTCTGCACTGCTATTGCCGCTGCAGTCGAGCGGACACTGGTAAGCGTCGGCGAAGCGTCGGTACTCTTCAAAGCGAAGATAAAGGACCTCTCTTGCCACCGCCTCTTCAAGAAAGGCATCCAGCTTCGCTTCACCTTCGTTACCGATCGCCGCGAGCATCATTTCAGTCAATCCTTTGATCTGATCTCGATCGACATCGTGATTTCCTGGGACCATTTGAATATCAGCCGCCGTACAACCAACGCGGGAGGCAAGTTCATCAAGCCACAATCCAGCTGCGTCATACTCATGACGTTTGCCCGCATATGCGATGTCTCCGGTCACTAAGATGCCCGAAGCCGTTCTGGTAGGTAGTGTTGCCACGTGTGCGGCCGCATCTTCGATTAACTGCCTGCGAGCGTCCTCGTTGACTATTCGAATGCTGCTAGCTTTTTCTTGTCCGAAGTGAATATCGGAGAGGTGGATAAATACGGCCGCCAAACTGAACTCCTTGTTTGCCTCACGCAACTGATGTGAAAGGGACTGGAAGGCTGTCCTTGCGCTCGACCTCAACCCTGGGCGGTACTTGCTTGTACCCAACAGAGCTGCAAAACTGGTCAGTCGACGCCGAAAAGGTCA
>NZ_AJWX01000042.1 GCF_000263855.1 Pseudomonas sp. M47T1 | reverse complement strand
TTGCCCGCTATGCGGGGTTTTTAAAGGCTCATTCACTGGTTGAATGGGCCTTTTGTTTGTCTGCGATTTGAGCCTCCCTTCCTTTTTGGCTTGCCGACCAGCGGTGTGGCCATCTGCTTGCGGAAAAATATTACGAGCATAATATTACCTTCATCATATTTGGAGGTGCGCCATGCTCGACAAGAAAGCCCAGAGCCGCGAAAAGATCCTCGAGGCCGCCCGCAAGGCCATGATCCAGCGAGGCGTGGCCGACCCCAGTGTCAGTGAGGTGATGGGCGCCGCAGGCATGACCGTGGGGGGCTTCTACGCCCATTTCGACAGCAAGGACGCTTTGATGCTCGAAGCCTTCAACCAGCTGCTGGGTGAGCGCCGGGCCATGCTTGACCAGGTGGACCCCACCCTGCCCGGTGAAGCGCGCCGCGCCTTGATGGCCGCCTACTACCTGTCACGCAGGCACCGCGATGCCGAAGACCGCGCCTGCCCGTTGCCCACCGCCCTGGCCGAAATGGGGCGCCTGCCCGACAGCTTCCGTCAGGTGCTGACCGAGCACGTCGAGCAATTGGCTGCACGCCTGGGCGACAGCCCGCAGGACGATGACACCGCCCTGGCCGACTTGGCCCTGATGGTGGGTGGCCTGGCGCTGGGGCGTGCCCTGGGCCAGACCGAACTGTCCGACCGTATCCTGCGTGCCGCGAAAAAGGCCGTGCGCTGAACAACCTTGCTCAGGAGTGTTGCCATGACCACGCTCAACTGGATTCGCGGCGTCAACCGGACCCTGGGCCACCTGGCCCCGCAGCAGGTGGCCGCGCGCATGCGCCTGGCCTTCATGCGCCCGCACACTCGACCGCCACACGACTGGGAGTTGCCATTGTTGGCCCGCGCCGAGCGCGTGACCCTGCGCTTTGGCTTGTCGGTGCTGCGCTGGGGGCAGGGGCCCACGGTGTTGCTGATGCACGGCTGGGAAGGTCGGCCCACGCAATTTGCCGCGCTGATCGAGGCGCTGGTGCAGGCGGGTTACAGCGTGGTGGCGCTGGAAGGGCCGGGCCATGGTCGCTCGCGTGGCAGTCAGGCCCATGTGGTGCTGTTTGCTCATGCGTTGCTGGAGGCGGCCGCGCAATTGCCGCCATTGCGCGCGGTTATTGGTCACTCCATGGGTGGCGCAGCAGCCCTGCTGGCCAGCCAGTGGGGCCTGAAAGCCGAGGTGCTGGTCAGCGTTTCGGCGCCGGCGCGCATCTTGGGCATGCTGCGTAACTTCGCCGCCCATGTCGGCCTGCCCGCGCGGGCGCGTTCGGCCTTCATTCGCCAGGTGGAGCACACCGTAGGCATCGCCGCGGCGCAGTTGGACGTCAGCCGCTATCAGCTGGAGATGCCGGGGCTGATCGTGCACGCGGACAATGATCCGCTGGTGCCGGTGGCTGAAGCGCACGCCATTCATAAGGCGTGGTTCGGCAGTCGTTTGTTGGTGCTGCCCCAAGGTGGTCATCAGCGTGTGCTGGCTGATCCGCAGCTGCTTGATGGCGTACTCGGCCTGCTCAGTCATAGCCCGGCGCGGCAATCGGCCTGAGGGTGCGCTAGACTGGCGCCTGCCTTTGGAGCAGGAGCGCGAGCGCGCATGAATTGGGATCTGGCTACGCCGTTTGTCATCGACCTGAGTGTCGGGGCCGAGGATATCGATGGATTGGGGCATGCCAACAATGCCGTGTATGTGACCTGGCTTGAGCGCTGTGCGTGGCGACATTCCCAGCGCCTGGGGTTGGACTTGAGCGAGTACCGGCGTCTCAACCGGGCCATGGCCGTGGTGCGTCATGAAATCGACTATCTGGCGGCGGCTTACGAGAACGATGAGCTGCAACTGGCCACCTGGATCGTCGAATCTGATCAACGCTTGAAAATGACGCGGCAATTTCAGCTGATGCGGCCCCGTGACGCGGTGACGTTGTTGCGGGCGCGGACGACGTTTTGTTGCATTGACCTGGCCAGTGGCAAGCCCAAGCGCATGCCGGCCGAGTTTATCGAGGGGTATGGGCCTGCGGTAATGAGTACCCTTTGATCCGGGTAGATTGATGGCTTTTGTGGGAGCGGGCTCTGCCCGCGAAGCAGGCGCCGCATTGAGTCAGGTATTGCGCGGTGTTGCTTTCGCGGGCAGAGTCCGCTCCCACGAAAATTCGCTACAATGGCGCACTTTTTTTCTCCCCGAGATTCCCATGCACATTGCCCTGGCCCCCATGGAAGGCCTGGTCGACAACATCCTGCGTGACGTGCTGACCCGTGTCGGCGGTATCGACTGGTGTGTCACCGAGTTCATTCGCGTCAACGACATGCTGTTGCCGCCTGCCGTGTTCCACAAGATGGCGCCGGAGCTGGCCAGCGGCTGCGTGACGCCGGCCGGCACGCAGATGCGCGTGCAATTGCTGGGCTCCGACCCCATCTGCCTGGCCGACAACGCCGCACTGGCCGTTAGCCTGGGCGCGCCGGTGATCGACCTGAACTTCGGCTGCCCGGCCAAGACCGTGAACAAGTCGCGCGGCGGCGCGGTGCTGCTCAAGGAGCCGGAACTGCTGCACAGCATCCTTCGCGAGGTGCGCCGCGCGGTACCTGCGCACATTCCGGTGACCGCCAAGATGCGCCTGGGCTTTGACAGCCCGGACGGCGCCCTGGTGTGCGCCGAGGCCCTGGCCGAGGGCGGTGCCGAGGTGTTGGTGGTGCATGCGCGCACCAAGGTCGACGGTTACAAGCCGCCGGCGCACTGGGAGTGGGTGGCCAGGGTGCGTGACGTGGTGAAGGTGCCGGTATACGCCAACGGTGAGGTGTGGACCGTGGATGACTGGCGCCGCTGCCGGGAAATCAGTGGCGTGCCGGACATCATGCTGGGCCGCGGCCTGGTCTCGCGCCCTGACCTGGCCCGGCAGATCGCCGCGGCCCAGGCCGGCATCGAACTGGCGCCCATGACCTGGGCCGAGCTGATGCCTCTGCTGCAGGCGTTCTGGCGCCAGGCGGTGATCGACCTCACCCCGCGCCAGGCGCCGGGGCGGCTCAAGCAATGGCTGGCCATGCTGACCCGCACCTTTCCGGAGGCGGTGGAGTTGTTTGCGCTGGTGCGCCGCGAAACCGATTGTGATCGAGTGGGGCAATTGTTGGGTGTACGGGTTCAGGAAGCCGCCTGATTCAACACACTTGCTGTAGCAGCGGCCGACAGGGCTTTGCCTCAACCTCGAATTTCGTCGATCAACATCTGTCTGAATTGTGCCAACGGCAATGGCCGGCTGTGCAGATACCCTTGGTACAGGTGGCAGCCCAGCCGCTCCAGGAACTCCAGTTGCTCGGACAGTTCCACCCCTTCGGCAATCACCGTCAGTTCCAGGCTGCGGGCCATGGCGACAATGGCGCGCACGATCTCGGCGTCGTTGGGGTCTTGCGGTGCGTCGCGCACGAATGACTGGTCGATCTTCAGCGCGTCCACCGGCAGGCGCTTGAGGTAGGTCAGCGACGAATAGCCGGTGCCGAAGTCGTCCATGGCAAAGCTGACCCCGAGCTTTTTCAGGCTGCGCATTTTGTTGATGGTGTCTTCCAGGTTCTGGATGACGATGCCTTCGGTGATTTCCAGCTTGAGCAGCGTGCAGGGCAGGTTGTTCTGGCTCAGGCTGCGCTCCACGCGCTGGACGAAGTCGTTCTGGCGAAACTGCCGCGGGCTGATGTTCACGCACAGGGCAAAGTCATTGACGTCGATCAGCCCCTCGCGCAGCAGTTGCGCACAGGCGCCACAGGCTTCGTCGAGGATCCAGCTGCCCACTTCCAGGATCAGCCCGCTTTCTTCCAGTACCTGAATGAACTGCGCCGGCGATTGCTGGCCCAGTAGCGGGTGGTGCCAGCGCAGCAGTACTTCGGCGCCGACGATGCGGTCTTCGCGGGCGTCTACCTGGGGCTGGAAATGCAGGCTCAGCTCGCCCCGGGCCAGGGCCATGCGCAGGTCGTTTTCCATTTGCAGGCGCTCGCTGGCGGCCTTCTGCATGGTGTTGTGGAACATCTGGGTGGTGTTGCGTCCCGAGTCCTTGGCCTTGTACAGGGCAATGTCGGCGCGCTTGAGCAGGTCGGCGGGCGTGGTGCCATGGTCGGGAATCAGCGCCACGCCGATGCTGGGCGTGACCTGCAACCGTTGGCCGTCCAGTGACATGGGCTCGGCCAGCAGCGCGCGCAATGTGTCGGCCAGTTCACGCACCTGGGCGGTGACGTCGGCGCGGGTGCCTTCCAGGCCGGTGAGCAGCACCACGAACTCGTCGCCGCCCAGCCGCGCCACGGTGTCCTCCAGGCGCACGCTGGCTTCCAGCCGCGCGGTAATGATCTTCAGCACCGTGTCGCCCACCGGGTGGCCCAGCGAGTCGTTGATGTGCTTGAAGTGGTCCAGGTCCAGGAACAGCAGGGCGCCACGCAGGTTATGGCGTTTTAGCAGGGCGATCTGCTGGCTCAGGCGGTCCATCAGCAGGGCGCGGTTGGGCAGGTTGGTAAGGGGGTCGTGATAGGCCAGGTGGCGAATCTGCGCCTGGGCGTTCTTCAACTGGCTGACGTCGCGGGCGTTGAGCAGCAGGCAGGGCGTTTCGTTGAGCGTGATCGGCTCCACCGACACCTCCAGCGTCAGCGCCTCGCCGCGCTTGTTGCGGCCGATCAGCTCGCGGTGGTGCAGGTGGCCGCTTTCTTCCAGTTCTGTGAGCAACAGTGCGTGCTGGCGCGGGTCGGCCCAGAAGCCGATGTCATCCACGCTGCGCCCCAGTACTTCGTTGACGCTGTAGCCGGTCAGGCGGCAGAAGCCGTCGTTGACCTCCAGGTAGCGGCCGCTGTCGCGCTCGGTGATGGTGATGGCGTCGGGGCTGGAGTGAAAGGCCTTGGCGAACTTCTCCTCGCTGCTCTTGAGCGCTGCCTCGGCCCGTTGCTGCTGGGTGATGTCGCGCAGGGTGGTGACCACGCAGGGCTGGTTGTCCACGGTGATCAGGCGGCTGGAGATCAGGCAGGTGAGGACCTGGCCGTTTTTGTGCATGACCTGCACGGCCACGTTATTCAGCGCCCGTTCGCGAATCACTTCCTCGATGCGCTGCAGGCGTTCGACACTGTCCAGCCAGAAGCCCAGTTCGTCGGCGCCATTGCGCTTGAGCTCATCGGGACTCCAGCCGAAGGTCTGGGAAAAACTGGGGTTGATCTCGATGAACTGCCCGCTGGCCTGCAGCGTCACGCAGATCGGGTCGGTACTGGCCTGGAACAGGCTGGCGAATTTCTCTTCGGAGCTGGCCAGGCGCTGTTCGCGTTCCACCTGCTCGGTCATGTCCAGCAGGGTACCGGCCATGCGCAGCGGCTGGCCGTGCTCGTCGCGGTACAGCCGTGCGCGGCTTTCGATGTAGCGCGAGGTGCCGTTTTCCAGGGCGATGCGGTAGGTGATCTGGTAATTGCCTGCCGGCCCTTCGCGCAAACTGCGGTAGGCCTGGCGCATGGTGTTGCGTTCTTCGTCGGGCACGCCCTCGAAAAAAGCTTCGAAGGACTCATGGAAGGGCACCGGCTCCAGGCCGTGCAATTGCGCGGCCCGGGCCGAGCCATAGAGCATGCCGCTGGGAATGTGCCAGTCCCAGGTGCCCAGCTGGGCCGAGTCCAGGGCCAGGTCCAAACGTTCCTGGCTGTCCTTCAAGGCCTGTTCGGCGCGCTTGCTCTCGCTGGTGTCGGTGAAGGTGCTGAGCAGGTAGCTGGCGCCGTCCAGCTCGATGTTCTGGGTGCTGAGGATACCGTCGTGAACCTGCCCGGTGCTGGCGCAGAAGCGCACCTCCATGTTCACCGGTTCGCTGGTGTGCAGGGTGGCTTCGAGCATTCTGTGGCGTTGTTCGGGCTCGGCCCACAGGCCCAGCTCCACGGTGGTCTTGTTGATGATCTGGTGGGCGGCCCAGCCCAGGGTCTTTTCGAAGTGGTGGTTCACCTCGTGGATCAGGCCGTCGTTGCGGCGGGTCAGCAGCACCACGTTGGGGCTGAGGTGGAACAGAGTGGCGAAGCGCTTCTCGGAGTTGATCAGCGCGGTTTCCCGGTCGCGCTGGCGCGTTATCTCGCGGATCACGCCGATCATCTGCGGGCGCCCATCCTTGGTGTGCACCAGGCTACCGTTGATTTCCAGCCAGTGCAGGCTGCCGTCCGGCCAGCGAATGCGGTGGCGCATGGCCTGTTCCACCGGTTCGCCGCGCAACACCGCCTGAAACGCCTGCATGGTACGGCCGCGGTCTTCCTCGGGCAGCAGGTCCAGGTAGTCCACGTCATTGGGCAGCGGCATCTGCGGGTCGAAGCCGAACAGCGCCTGGGTGCCCCGCGACCAGCTGATCTGCCCGGTGTCGATGTCCCAGAACCACGCACCCAGGTGCGCGCCATTGAGGGCGGCCAGCAGTTGCGGGGCGCTTTCCCAGGTTTGCTCGGATTCCTGGGGATCAGCCGCGTGGATACGCGGTAATCGCGGAAAGCGTGAAGCTGACTTCGGCATGGATACCGGACCTTTGCGGATAAGGCTTCCTTAAGGTAGACCGTCTGCGCGCGCGCGCTACCCCGCGAGGGCGCCTGGCTCTGCGTCAAGCAGCGTCATGAAGGCCCGGGCAGCGTTGGACAGCGTTCTTTCGGTGTGCACGATGTAGCCTAGCTGGCGACTGAGCTGTATGCCCGGCAACGCGATGCTGTGTACCTGATCGTCGAGCATGGTGCGCGGCAGCACGCTCCAGGCCAGGCCAATGGACACCATCATCTTGATGGTTTCCAGGTAGTTGGTGCTCATGGCGATGTTCGCGGTCAGGCCCCGGGCCTCGAACAGGCGCTGGACAATGTGGTGGGTAAAGGTGTTGCCGCCGGGAAAAACCGCCGGGTGGTAAGCAATGTCGGCCAGGCTCACGGCGCCATTGAGGGCCAGCGGGTGCTCGGGGGCCACCACGAAGTCCAAAGGGTCGCTCCACACCGGCACCGTGCGCACCAGGCCGTGGGGTTCGGGTGCCAGGGTAATCACCGCCAGCTCGGCGCGGCCGTGGAGGATTTCGTCGTAGGCCACTTCCGAATCCAGGAACTGGATGTCCAGAGCCACGTTCGGGTAGCGCTTGGTGAAGGCGCGCAGCACCGGTGGCAAGCGGTGCAGGCCAATGTGATGGCTGGTGGCCAGGGTCAGACGCCCCGTGACCTCGCCGGTCAGGTTGGTGAGCGCCCGTCGGGTATCGTCCAGCACGTTGAGAATCTGGTAGGCGCGAGGCAGCAGCGCGCGCCCGGCTTCCGTCAGGCTGACTTCGCGCCCAAGGCGGTCGAAGAGGCGTACATTGAGTTGTTGCTCCAGGCCGGCAATGCGTTTGCTGATGGCCGGTTGGGTCAAATGCAGGCGCTCGCCAGCCCCCGAAAAGCTGCCGCACTCGGCAATGGCGATGAAAGCGTTGAGGTTGGCGAGGTCCATCTATTCGGATTCCTATTGGTTATCCAAAGCATGAAAATTATGAATTTGAGTAATCAAATGTAACCCCTTAGCATTCGCCCTACAAGCCAAGCGGTTATTGGCACAGAAAAGATACTGATGAGGAAAGTCTGATGGCCGGCAAAACGCTCTACGACAAGCTCTGGGATTCGCATTTGGTCAAGCAGCGCGACGACGGTTCGGCGCTGATCTACATTGATCGTCACATCATCCATGAAGTGACTTCGCCCCAGGCTTTCGAAGGTCTGCGCCTGGCCAATCGCAAGCCATGGCGCATCGACGCCAACATTGCCACCCCGGACCACAACGTGCCGACTACCCCCGAGCGCAAGGGCGGCATCGAAGCCATTGCCGACCAGGTGTCGCGCCTTCAGGTGCAGACCCTGGACGACAACTGCGACGAGCACGGCATCACCGAGTTCAAGATGAACGACGTGCGCCAGGGCATCGTCCACGTCATCAGCCCGGAGCAGGGCGCCACCCTGCCAGGCATGACCGTGGTCTGCGGTGACTCGCACACCTCCACCCACGGTGCGTTTGGCGCCCTGGCCCACGGCATCGGCACCTCGGAAGTGGAGCACGTGCTGGCTACCCAGTGCCTGGTGGCCAAAAAAATGAAAAACATGCTGGTGCGTGTCGAAGGCGCACTGCCCTTCGGCGTGACCGCCAAGGACATCGTCCTGGCCGTGATCGGCAAGATCGGCACTGCGGGCGGCAACGGCCATGCCATGGAATTCGCCGGCAGCGCCATTCGCGACCTGTCCGTGGAAGGCCGCATGACCATCTGTAACATGTCCATCGAAGCCGGCGCACGCGTGGGCCTGGTGGCTGCCGATGAGAAGACCATTGCCTACGTTGAAGGCCGCCCCTTCGCGCCAAAGGGCGAGCACTGGGCCAAGGCCGTCGAAGCCTGGAAAGACCTGGTGTCCGACGCCGACGCCGAGTTCGACACCGTGGTCGAGCTGGACGCCGCCCAGATCAAGCCGCAAGTCAGCTGGGGCACCTCGCCGGAAATGGTATTGGCCGTTGACCAGAACGTGCCAGACCCGGCCAAAGAGGCTGACCCGGTCAAGCGTGGCTCCATCGAACGCGCCCTGAAGTACATGGGCCTGAGCGCCAACCAGGCGATCACCGATATCCAGCTGGACCGCGTGTTCATTGGCTCGTGCACCAACTCGCGCATCGAAGACCTGCGCGCCGCCGCCGAGATTGCCAAGGGCCGCAAAGTGGCGTCCACGGTCAAGCAGGCCATCGTCGTGCCGGGCTCGGGCCTGGTGAAAGCGCAGGCCGAGAAAGAAGGCCTGGACAAGATTTTCCTCGAAGCGGGCTTCGAATGGCGTGAACCGGGCTGCTCCATGTGCCTGGCCATGAACCCGGACCGCCTGGAGTCGGGCGAGCACTGCGCGTCCACCTCCAACCGCAACTTCGAAGGCCGTCAGGGCGCCGGTGGCCGTACTCACCTGGTGAGCCCGGCCATGGCCGCCGCCGCCGCCGTCACCGGCCGTTTCATCGATGTCCGTGAATTGATCCAAGGGAGCGCAGCATGAAAGCCTTTACCCAGCACACCGGCCTCGTCGCGCCGCTGGACCGTGCCAACGTCGACACCGACCAAATCATTCCCAAGCAGTTCCTGAAGTCGATCAAGCGCACCGGCTTTGGCCCTAACCTGTTTGACGAGTGGCGCTACCTGGACGTGGGCCAGCCCTACCAGGACAACTCCAAGCGCCCGCTGAACAAGGACTTCGTGCTCAACCACGAACGTTATCAAGGTGCCAGCGTGCTGCTGGCGCGGGAAAACTTCGGTTGCGGCTCCAGCCGCGAGCACGCGCCGTGGGCGCTGGAAGAATATGGTTTTCGCACCATCATCGCGCCGAGCTACGCCGATATTTTCTTCAACAACAGCTTCAAGAACGGCCTGCTGCCGATCATTCTCGACGACGCTGAAGTCGACGAACTGTTCAAGCAGGTCGAAGCCAACCCAGGCTACCAGTTGACTGTCGACCTGCAAGCGCAGACCGTGACCCGCGCCGACGGCAAGGTCCTGAGCTTCGAGATCGACGAATTTCGCAAGCACTGCCTGCTCAACGGCCTGGACGACATCGGCCTGACCCTGCAGGATGGCGACGCCATTGCGGCGTTCGAGGGCAAGCACCGGGCCAGCCAGCCGTGGTTGTTCCGCGACGCCTGAATGCTTCGCCGACGCGGTCCGCTCTTGCAGGGAGCGGGCCGTGCTCGCGAAGGCCGCACCGCAATTCCGAATTGAACACAAGATCGAGGAAAGCATGAGCAAGCAGATTCTGATTCTCCCAGGCGACGGTATTGGCCCTGAAATCATGGCCGAGGCGGTCAAGGTCCTTGAGCTGGCCAACGACAAGTTCAGCCTGGGCTTCGAACTGCAGCACGACGTGATCGGTGGCGCCGCCATCGACAAGCACGGCGTGCCCCTGGCCGACGAGACCCTGGAACTGGCGCGCCAGGCCGATGCCGTGCTGCTGGGCGCCGTGGGCGGCCCGAAATGGGACAAGATCGAGCGTGACATTCGTCCCGAGCGCGGCTTGCTGAAGATCCGCGCGCAACTGGGCCTGTTCGGCAACCTGCGCCCGGCCATCCTCTACCCGCAACTGGCCGATGCTTCCAGCCTGAAACCGGAAATCGTCGCCGGCCTGGACATTCTCATCGTTCGCGAACTCACCGGCGGCATCTACTTCGGCGCCCCGCGCGGCAGCCGCGAGCTGGAAAACGGCGAGCGCCAGGCCTACGACACCCTGCCGTACAGCGAAAGCGAAATCCGCCGCATCGCCCGTGTCGGTTTCGACATGGCCCGTGTGCGTGGCAACAAGCTGTGCTCGGTAGACAAGGCCAACGTGCTGGCGTCCAGCCAACTGTGGCGTGAAGTGGTCGAGGAAGTGGCCAAGGACTACCCGGACGTCGAGTTGAGCCACATGTACGTGGACAACGCCGCCATGCAACTGGTGCGCGCGCCCAAGCAGTTCGACGTGATCGTCACCGACAACATGTTCGGCGACATTCTGTCGGATGAGGCTTCCATGCTCACCGGTTCCATCGGCATGCTGCCGTCGGCCTCGCTGGATGCCAACAACAAGGGCATGTACGAGCCATGCCACGGTTCGGCGCCGGACATCGCAGGGCAAGGTATTGCCAACCCGCTGGCCACCATCCTGTCGGTGTCGATGATGCTGCGTTACAGCTTCAACCAACAGGCGGCCGCCGACGCCATCGAGAAGGCCGTGAGCCTGGTTCTGGACCAGGGCCTGCGCACCGGCGACATCTGGTCGCAGGGTTGTGCCAAGGTTGGTACGCAGGAAATGGGCGATGCAGTAGTCGCCGCGCTGCGGAATCTGTAATCTCTTGGGCCCGCTACACCAGTAGCGGCCCACTTTTTTGTCAAAGGTGTAGTTGCGATGAAACGTGTAGGTCTGATCGGTTGGCGCGGTATGGTCGGTTCCGTGCTCATGCAGCGGATGCTGGAAGAGCAGGACTTCGATCTTATCGAGCCGGTGTTTTTCACCACTTCCAATGTCGGCGGCCAAGGCCCGGCGGTAGGCAAGGATATTGCCCCGCTCAAGGACGCCTATAGCATTGAAGAGTTGAAAACCCTCGACGTCATTCTGACCTGCCAGGGCGGCGACTACACCAGCGAGGTTTTCCCCAAGCTGCGTGAAGCCGGCTGGCAGGGTTACTGGATCGACGCCGCTTCCAGCCTGCGCATGCAGGATGACGCAGTCATCGTGCTGGACCCGGTCAACCGCAAGGTCATCGACCAGCAGCTGGACGCCGGTACCAAGAACTACATCGGCGGCAACTGCACCGTCAGCCTGATGCTGATGGGCCTGGGCGGCCTGTTCGAAGCCGGCCTGGTGGAATGGATGAGTGCCATGACCTACCAGGCGGCCTCGGGCGCCGGTGCGCAGAACATGCGCGAGCTGATCCGCCAGATGGGCGCCACCCACGCTGCGGTGGCCGATGACCTGGCCAACCCGGCCAGCGCCATCCTGGACATCGACCGCAAAGTGGCCGAAGCCATGCGCAGCGAAGCCTACCCCACCGAAAACTTCGGTGTGCCGTTGGCGGGCAGCCTGATCCCGTGGATCGACAAGGAACTGCCTAACGGCCAGAGCCGCGAAGAGTGGAAGGCCCAGGCCGAGACCAACAAGATCCTGGGCCGCTTCAAGAGCCCGATCCCGGTCGACGGCATCTGCGTGCGCATCGGCGCCATGCGTTGCCACAGCCAGGCGCTGACCATCAAGCTGAACAAGGACGTGCCGATCGCCGACATCGAAGGGCTGATCAGCCAGCACAACCCTTGGGTCAAACTGGTGCCCAACCAGCGTGAAATCAGCATGCAGGAACTGAGCCCGACCAACGTCACCGGCACCCTGAACGTGCCGGTTGGCCGCTTGCGCAAGCTGAACATGGGTTCCCAGTACCTGGGCGCGTTCACGGTCGGCGACCAGCTGCTGTGGGGCGCGGCCGAGCCGCTGCGTCGCATGCTGCGGATTTTGCTGGAGCGGTGAGCTGCGGTTTGAGTTGAAGAAACCCGTGCCTGTTGGTGCGGGTTTTTTTATGGGTGTGGTTTGGGGGCGCTAGCCTTTGATTTTTTTTGGCGCTCGATCTCAATAACACCCAAAAAACCCACGCCATGCCCCCTGGCCCCCTCCCAACCCCAAGACAAGCGCAACAATTAGATATAAAGTCCCGCCCCCCTGCCAACCCCCGAGGATCCCCCATGACCCAGACTTTCGACATCGCCATCATCGGCGCCACCGGTACCGTCGGCGAAACCCTGGTGCAGATCCTTGAGGAGCGCGGTTTCCCGGTCGGTAGCCTGCACCTGCTGGCCAGCATCGAGTCCGCTGGCGCCTCGGTGCCGTTCCGCGGCAAGAACGTGCGCGTGCGTGAAGTGGAACAGTTCGATTTCAGCCAGGTGCGCGTGGCCTTCTTCGCCGCCGGCCCGGCCGTGACCCGCAGCTTCGCGTCCCGCGCCACCACGGCTGGTTGCACAGTGATCGACCTGTCGGGCGAATTGCCGGTGCCTCACGTGGTGCCGGAGGCCAACGGTGACGTGCTGGCCAGCCTCAAGGCCCCGGTGCAGGTCAGCAGCCCCAGCTCCAGCGCCGTGGCGCTGGCCCTGATTCTGGCGCCGCTGCGCGAACAACTGGGCCTTTTGAAGGTCAATGTCACCGCCGCCATGGCGATCTCGGCCCTTGGCCGCGAAGCGGTCAGCGAACTGGCGCGCCAGACCGCCGAACTGCTCAACGCCCGCCCACTGGAGCCGCGTTTCTTCGATCGCCAGGTGGCGTTCAACCTGTTGCCTCAGGTGGGCAAGGTCGACGAGCAGGGTCATGTGGCGCTGGAGCGGCGCCTGGTTGCCGAGCTGCGAGAGCTACTTGAGCTACCTTTGTTAAAGATTTCCGTGACTTGCGTTCAAGCTCCGGTGTTTTTTGGCGATAGCCTCACTGTGTCGCTGCAGACCGAGCGCGCTGTGGACCTGGCAGCGGTGAATGCCGCACTGGAAAGCGCTGATGGCATTGAACTGGTGGAGGAGGGGGACTACCCCACCCCGGTAGGTGACGCAGTGGGTCAGGATGTGGTTTATGTGGGGCGCGTGCGAAAAGGCATCGATGACCCGTGCGAACTCAACCTTTGGGCTACGCTCGATAACGTGCGCAAGGGCGCTGCGCTAAACGCCGTGCAGTTGGCCGAGTTGTTGATAAAAGACCTGCTGTAAAAGATACTTGGCAACAATTTACAGAATGATTCTAGCTCGGTGCCTGCACCGGGCCGATTGCTTGAGGTGAGCTGCCTCCAGGCAGCTTTTCACTTCTTCTCGCTTGCCGAGGAAATGTTCAAACAAGGATTAGGCCATGGTTCAAGTTCGCAAACTGGTGTTAGCAATAGCTGCCGCTTCGGCGCTGTCATCCGGTATGGCGCGTGCACTGGATCTGGGTGAGGTCACCCTGAAATCAGCGGCCAACCAGCCGCTGGTGGCCGAGATCGAATTGCTCGACGTTCGCGACCTGGCACCGGCCGACATCAAGCCCAGCCTGGCCTCGCCAGAAGACTTCCAGAAGGCCGGCGTCAATCGCGAGGCCATCCTCAGTGACCTGACGTTCACGCCGGTGATCAACAGCGGCGGCCGTAGTGTTATCCGCGTCACCTCCAAGCAGCCGGTCAGCGAGCCGATGCTCAAGTTCCTGGTGCAGGTACTGTGGCCTCAAGGCCGCCTGCTGCGCGATTACAGCGTGATGGTCGACGCCTCCAAGCTCGCGCCTCAGGGCGCAGCGCCGGTGCAGCCGGCCGCCACACCGGCGGTCACCGCGCCTACCCAGGGCAAGGAAGGCGGCTATACCACCAGCAAGCGTGACACGCTGTGGGACATTGCCCAGAAGAACCCGAACAACGGCGCTTCGATACAGCAGACCATGCTGGCGATCCAGGCGCTGAACCCTGACGCCTTCGTTGATGGCAACATCAACCGCCTCAAGACCGGCCAGGTCTTGCGCATGCCCGATGCCCAACAGGCCACGGCGCTGGGCCAGGGCCCGGCGATTGCCGAAGTGGCCCGCCAGAACGCCGCCTGGCGCGAGGGCCGCCGCCTGGGTCCGCGCGCCCAGCAGTTGGACGCCACACGCCGTACGGGTACCGGCAATGCCCCGGCGCAAACCGAGGCGGGCGACAAGCTCAGCCTGGTGGCCGCCGACGGCAAGAATGGCCAGGGCAAGGCGGGTGATCGTCAGGCACGCCTGGCCGCGGCCAAGGAAAACCTTGATGCCACCCGGCGCAGCAATGCCGAACTGAAAGACCGCATGGGCGACCTGCAGAGCCAGTTGGACAAACTGCAGACGCTCATCCAGCTCAAGAACGATCAACTGGCCAAGCTGGAAGCTGCGGGCGCCGATACCTCGGCCACCCCGCCGGCCACCGCCACCCCGCCGGCGGCCGACGCTGCGGCACCTGCCCCGGTACCGGCGGTGAATGCCCAACTGGCGCCGGCACCCGAAGCGCCGGCTGCCACGCCTGCGCCGGATGCTGCTGCGCCTGTTCCCGCCCCCGCCCCGGTTGAAGCGCCGGCGCCTGACGAAGGCAAGCCCGGCCTGTTCACCAAGTTGCTGACCAGCCCGCTGATGCTAGGCCTGATTGGCGGCGCCGCCGTGCTGATCCTGCTGCTGGCGGCATTGCTGCTGGCCCGTCGCCGCAAGGCCCAGCTGGAAGCCGAAAAGCACATGCGCATGGCCCGTGCGCTGGCGGAGGAAACTGATTTCGACAAGGATCTCGACCTGCCACCGGGCAGTTTCGAAGGCCTGGAAACCCCGGCCCCGTCGGTCAAGCTGGCACCGGCCATGGTCGCTGCGTCCGCCGCTGCGGCAGTGGCGGCCGCCGAGCCTGCGCCGGTCGTGCACGCGCCGGTCTCCGCAGTCATCCCCACGCCGCCACTGCGCCCGGCCGCTGAACCTGTGGTAGCCGCCCCGGTGGTCGAGCCGCTGGTGGCCTCGGTGATCGAGCCGGTGCCTGCGCCGGTCGCGGCGGGCGAGCCTGCCAGCGACGTGTTGGCCGAGGCCGACCGGCTGATGGCCGAGCACCGCTTCAACGAGGCGGCCGACCTGCTCGAACCTGCCGTGAAGGCAGAGCCGCAGCGCAGTGACCTGCGCCTGAAACTGATGGAAGTCTATGCCCACCAGGGTGACCGCAGCGCTTTCATCGGCGAAGAGCGTCAACTGGTGGCCAATGGCGACAACCACGCCGCCGTCGAAGGCCTGAAGTCGCGCTTCCCGGCGATGCTGGGCGTGGCTATCGCCGCCGCCAGCGCCGCGGCCGTGGCCGCCGAGCTGGACGCCCAGTACGTCAAGGACCTGCTGATGGACGAGCCGGGCGCGGCTGACCCGATCGACGACACCTTCGACAGCGACTTCGACCTGGACCTGGACGACGACCTCGGTGCCCCGGCCGAACCAGACCTGGACATTGCCGACTTCGACGATGACCTGGAACTGGACGCGCCACAGCCACTGGAGGCCGCCGCCTCCGCCGCCGACATCGAAGCGCCGTCGGCCCTGGAAGAAGACGACCTGGACTTCGAGGCCCTGCTGGCCGAACACGCCAAGGCCGCCGAAGTGGCGCCGGTGGACGACCTGGCCGAATTTGACCTGGACATCGCCGACGACGAGCCGGTGCCGCCAACCCTGACCCCGGAAGCGGAGGCTCAGTTGGCCGACCTCGATGACGAGCTGAGCCTGGACAAGCCAGCGGTGCCGCCGGCGCCGGTGGATGACCTGGAGCTGCCGGAAGACTTCGACCTGTCCCTGGCCGAAGAGATGGACAGCACCCCGGGCAAGCACCAGGCCGAACTGGGCGACGTCAGTGCCGAACTCGACAAGCTGTCAGCCAGCCTTGAGCACCCGCCGATTCCCGAGCCGTTCAAGGCTGCAGACAAGCCGGTGCCCGATGCCCTGGACGGTTTGGGCAGCCTGGACGACCTGCCGCCCTTCGAGGATGACTTCGACTACCTGTCGGGCACCGACGAGTCGGCCACCAAGCTCGACCTGGCGCGGGCCTACATCGAAATGGGCGACCATGACGGTGCTCGTGACATCCTCGACGAGGTGGCCAAGGAAGGCACCGAAGGGCAGCAGAGTGAAGCGCGCGAGATGCTGTCGCGACTGGTCTGATTCCCCGGCGTTACACAGACAACGGCAGCCCTTGTGGCTGCCGTTGTCGTTTCTGCCGCCCGGCCCCGTATAATGGCGGCCATTGCGCTTTATCACAGGCTTGAACAACGTGGACATTCTTCAACAACCGGCCAGCGAAGTCGCGGCCGACGGCTTTACCCGCATCGCCTTGGGCGTTGAATACAAAGGCTCGCGCTACCGCGGCTGGCAACGCCAGGCGTCGGGGGTGCTGACGGTGCAGCAAACCCTGGAAAAGGCGTTGTCCATCGTTGCCGACTCGCCCGTGGACCTGATGTG
Source organism: Pseudomonas sp. M47T1 (assembly GCF_000263855.1). Lineage (GTDB taxonomy): Bacteria > Pseudomonadota > Gammaproteobacteria > Pseudomonadales > Pseudomonadaceae > Aquipseudomonas. The sequence continues at coordinate 19,807 of NZ_AJWX01000042.1, read as the reverse complement.
CGCCGGGCGCACCGACGCCGGCGTGCACGCCTGTGGCCAGGTGGTGCATTTCGACACCCGCGCGGTACGCTCCATGAAGGCCTGGACCATGGGCGCCAACATCAACCTGCCCCATGACATCAGTGTCACCTGGGCCAAGGAAATGCCGGCCACCTTCCATGCGCGCTTCAAGGCCATCGCCCGACGTTACCGCTACGTGATCTACAACGACCAGATCCGCCCGGCGCACCTGGGTGACGAAATCACCTGGAACCACCGCCCGCTGGACGTGGAGCGCATGGCCGAGGCCGCCCAGTACCTGATTGGTACCCATGACTTCAGCGCCTTCCGCGCCGGCCAGTGCCAGGCCAAGTCGCCGATCAAGCAGATGCACCACGCCCGCGTCACCCGTCACGGCAAGATGATCGTGCTGGATATTCGCGCCAATGCCTTCCTGCACCACATGGTGCGCAACATCGCCGGGGTGCTGATGACCATTGGCGCCGGCGAGCGCCCTGTTGAGTGGATGCGCGAAGTGCTGGAAGGGCGCGAGCGCCGCGCTGGCGGCGTGACCGCACACCCGTTCGGCCTGTACCTGGTGCAGGTGGAGTACCGTGACGAGTTCCCGCTGCCGGAGCGCTACATCGGCCCGCACTTCCTGACAGGCTTCGATACATTGCCGGGCTGACGGACTGGAATGCATTTGCTAACATCCAAAGCTTTGGCGTCTTCTTGAGGTTTTTCCGCATATGTCCGCCGTTCGCAGCAAAATCTGCGGCATTACCCGCATCGAAGACGCGCTGGCCGCTGCCGAGGCGGGCGCCGACGCCATAGGTCTGGTGTTCTACGCCAAGAGCCCGCGGGCGGTCACGGCCGAGCAGGCGCGGGCGATCATTCGTGCGCTGCCGCCGTTCGTGACCACCGTGGGGTTGTTCGTCAATGTCAGCCGCTGCGAGTTGAACGAGATACTGGAAGTGGTGCCGCTGGACCTTTTGCAGTTTCACGGTGACGAAACCCCGGCCGACTGCGAGGGTTATCACCGCCCTTACATCAAGGCGGTGCGGGTGCGACCGGGTGCAGACCTGCAGGCCATCTGCACGCGGTACAGCGGCGCCAGCGGCATTTTGCTGGACACCTACGTGGCCGGCGTGCCGGGCGGTACCGGCGAGGCGTTCGACTGGGGCCTGGTGCCCGAGCGCCTGAGCAAACCGATCATCCTGGCGGGCGGCCTTTCGGCAGCCAACGTGGCCGAGGCCATCGCCCAGGTGAAGCCGTATGCGGTGGATGTCAGCGGCGGGGTAGAAGTGGCCAAGGGCATCAAGGACGCTGACAAGATCGAGGCGTTCATGCAGGCAGTTCGCAACGCGGGCTAGGGCAATTGCGCTATTGGCGTGGGAGCGGGCTTTGCCCGCGAAAAGATCGCCTCGCAGATCTGGAATGCCACGGCGCCTGCCGGGTGGGCAGAGCCTGCCCCCACAAGGGCGATGTGGTGCGAGGTGGGGCGCAGGATGTGACGGTTGCCAATCTGCCACCGTCCATACCTCTGGCAAGGCGATGACGACCTGCGGGTCGGGCATCCCGGAATTTGAAGATGGCGCGAGCGCATACGTGCAGTTCCCCAAGCTTTACACGAATTAAATTGAGCTCAAAGGGCATGCGCGGGATCGCGCGAGCGGTCCCCGTTACTGGAGAAAGAAAGCATGAGCAACTGGTTGGTAGACAAACTGATCCCTTCGATCATGCGTTCCGAGGTGAAGAAAAGCTCGGTCCCTGAAGGCCTGTGGCACAAGTGCCCTTCCTGCGAGGCGGTGTTGTACCGTCCGGAGCTGGAAAAGACCCTGGACGTTTGCCCCAAGTGCAACCACCACATGCGCATTGGCGCACGTGCACGCCTGGATATTTTCCTGGACGCCGAAGGCCGCAACGAACTGGGCGCTGACCTGGAGCCGGTCGACCGCCTGAAGTTCCGTGATGGCAAGAAGTACAAAGACCGCCTGGTGGGTGCCCAGAAGCAGACCGGCGAGAAAGACGCGCTGATCTCCATCAGCGGTACCCTGCTAGGCATGCCGGTGGTGTGCAGCGCCTTTGAATTCTCCTTCATGGGCGGTTCCATGGGTGCCATCGTCGGCGAGCGCTTCGTGCGCGCTGCCAACTACGCCCTGGAAAACCGTTGCCCAATGGTGTGCTTCGCCGCTTCCGGTGGCGCGCGCATGCAGGAAGCGCTGATCTCGCTGATGCAGATGGCCAAGACCTCGGCCGTGCTGGCCCGCCTGCGTGAAGAAGGCCTGCCGTTCATCTCCGTACTGACCGACCCGGTGTACGGCGGCGTGTCGGCCTCCCTGGCCATGCTGGGTGACGTCATTGTCGCCGAGCCAAAGGCCCTGATCGGCTTCGCCGGCCCGCGTGTGATCGAGCAGACCGTGCGTGAAAAACTGCCGGAAGGCTTCCAGCGCAGCGAGTTCCTGCTGGAGCATGGCGCCATCGACATGATCGTTTCGCGGCAGGAACTGCGCCCGCGCCTGGGCAGCCTGCTGGCCCAGATGATGGGCCTGCCGACCCCAACCTTCGTCGCCGCTCCCATCGAGCCGATGGTGGTTCCCCCGGCGCCTGCCACTGTATGACGCAACGTACCCTGGGCGAGTGGCTCGCGTATCTGGAGCAATTGCACCCGGCGGCCATCGACATGGGCCTGGACCGCTGCCAGCAAGTGCTGGCGCGGTTGGGCCTGGGGCGCTTGGCGCCCCGCGTGATCACGGTCACCGGCACCAACGGCAAGGGTTCGACCTGCGCCTTTGTCGCGTCGCTGCTCAAGGCCCAGGGTCTGAAAGTCGGCGTCTACGCCTCGCCACACCTGCTGCGCTACAACGAGCGGGTGCTGATCGACGGCGTGGAAGTCGACGACGCGCACTTGTGCGAAGCCTTCGCGGCGCTTGAAGCGGCGCGGGGCGAGATTTCCCTGACCTATTTCGAAATGGGCACGCTGGCGGCGTTCTGGCTGTTCAAGCAGGCGGCGCTGGATGCCGTGGTGCTGGAAGTGGGCCTGGGCGGGCGCCTGGACGCGGTAAACCTGGTGGATGCCGACCTTTCGCTGATCACCAGCGTGGGCCTGGACCACGCCGACTACCTGGGCAATACCCGTGAGTCGGTGGGGTTCGAGAAGGCCGGTATCCTGCGTGCCGGTCACCCGGCGCTGTGCGGCGACACCGACCCGCCCCATACCGTGCTCGACAAGGTGGCTGAGCTGGCCTGTCCGTTTTTCCTGCGTGGGCACGACTACGACCTGACCCTTGGCGACAGCCAGTGGCAATGGCGCGGCCGTACCCTGGATGGCCAGCCGCTGGTGCTCGATAGCCTGCCGCTGCTGGACCTGCCCATGGAAAACGCCGCCCTGGCCCTGCAGGCCTATTGCCTGACCGGCTTGCCGTGGGAGCCGGGTCAACTGGCCCAGGCGCTGTTGGACACCCGTGTCACCGGGCGTCTGGATCGGCGCCAGGTCACCTGGAAGGGCAAGCGCTTGAACCTGCTGCTGGACGTGGGGCATAACCCCCATGCGGCCGAATACCTGGCCCGGCGCCTGGCCAGCCGGCCACCACGAGGGCAGCGCCTGGCGGTGTTCGGCCTGCTGGCTGACAAGGACCTGCACGGCGTCATCGCGCCGCTGGCAGCCCTGGTCAGCCAGTGGGCGGTGGCACCGTTGCCCACCGGCCGCACCCGCCCGGCCGCCGAGCTTGAGCAGGCGTTGGCGAACCTTGGCGCGGGCGTGACGTCTTATGCCAGCGTCGAGCAGGCCCTGGAGGCCCAGTGCGAGCTGGCACTCGAGGCTGACGAAATACTGCTGTTCGGATCTTTTTATTGTGTTGGCGAGGCCCTGGAATGGCTGGCGCGGCATGCCACGGAGGAAGTTGCGGATGGCTTTGCTGGATAAGGTGTTCAAGCAGCGCATGGTCGGTGCCCTGGTGCTGATTGCGCTGGCGGTGATCTTCCTGCCGATGCTGTTTTCCCGTCAGGACGAGTTGCGCCAGGTGCGGGTTGACGCGCCTGAAGCGCCCCAGGCGCCGGTTGTACCGCAGGTCAAGGTAGAGCCGGTGCCGGTGCCTGAACAGCAGAACCTGCCCCAGGACGCCGAATCCGTGGAAGCCCAGGCCGCCCCCACGGCGCCACCACCGTCCATGCCGGTAGCCCCGCAACCGGTCGTCGCCCCGGCGCCGGCCCCGCGGGTGCAGCAACAGGCCCAGGTTCAGGCGCCAGCGCCCAAGCCAGCGCCGGCCCCCGTGGTCAAACCCGCCCCGGCGCCCGCGCCGGTCGCCAAGGTTGACCCGGCCGCCAGCAAGATCGACGCCAATGGCCTGCCGGTCAGCTGGGCTGTGCAACTGGCCAGCCTGTCCAGCCGCAGCGGCGCCGACAGCCTGCAGAAGTCCCTGCGCAGCCAGGGCTATAATGCCTATGTACGCTCCGCCGATGGCATGAACCGGGTGTTCGTCGGGCCGCTGATCGACCGCGCCGAAGCGGAGCGCCTGCGCGACCTGATCAGCCGCCAGCAGAGCGTGAAAGGTTTTGTCGTTCGCTTCCAGCCTGAGCGCGGTTGATTGGCCTCGTAAACATTGCTTACCCATAAGGCGGCGCTCTGCTAAAATGCGCCGCCTTATCTGTTTGCAGGCTGCACCGTGGCATTTACCTGGGTTGACTGGGCGATACTCGCGATTATCGCCATCTCCGCTTTGATCAGCTTGAAGCGCGGCTTCGTCAAGGAAGCCTTGTCTCTGCTCACCTGGATCATTGCCGGTGCGGTTGCCTGGATGTTCGGAGGCGCTTTGTCCCAATATCTGGAAGGCTATATCCAAACGCCTTCGGCCCGCGTCATTGCAGGCTGCGCCATTCTGTTCGTCGCCACCTTGCTGGTCGGCGCCATGGTCAACTTTCTCATCGGCGAACTGATTCGCGTCACCGGGCTGTCCGGTACCGATCGGTTCCTGGGTACCGCCTTCGGCGCGGCGCGTGGCGGCCTGTTGGTGGTCGTTGGCGTCGGGCTGCTGAGCCTGGGCCCGTTTCAACAAGACACCTGGTGGCAGCAATCTCGGTTGGTGCCCCAATTTCTATTGGTCGCCGACTGGTCGAAAAACCTCGTCCTGGGGATGACCAGTCAGTGGCTCGCCAGCGGAATCAGCTCACCAGTTGATATTCCGTTCAAGGATCAACTCTTTCCGGCCGCTCACAAGGGCCAGTAAAGGGTTGTTCAGTTCAGATTCATTAAGTAGGGGTTGCGTCGCATGTGTGGCATCGTCGGTATCGTCGGTAAGTCGAACGTCAATCAGGCGCTGTATGACGCGCTAACCGTCCTCCAGCACCGCGGCCAGGACGCTGCCGGTATTGTGACCAGCCATGATGGCCGGTTATTCCTGCGCAAGGACAACGGGTTGGTGCGTGATGTGTTTCAGCAGCGCCATATGCAGCGCTTGGTCGGCAGCATGGGCATTGGCCACGTGCGCTACCCCACTGCGGGCAGCTCGACCTCGGCCGAGGCCCAGCCGTTCTACGTCAACTCGCCTTACGGCATCACCCTGGCGCACAACGGCAACCTGACCAACGTTGAACAGTTGGCCAAGGAAATCTACGAATCGGACCTGCGCCACGTCAACACCAGCTCCGACTCCGAAGTGCTGCTGAACGTGTTCGCCCATGAGCTGGCCACGCGCAAGCAACTGCAGCCTACCGAGGAAGACGTGTTCGCGGCCGTGGCCGACGTGCACAAGCGTTGCAAGGGCGGCTACGCCGTGGTGGCGATGATCACTGGTTACGGCATCGTCGGTTTCCGCGACCCTAACGCCATCCGCCCGATCGTCTTCGGCCAGCGCCACACCGACGAAGGCGTGGAGTACATGATCGCCTCCGAAAGCGTGTCCCTGGACGTGCTGGGCTTCACCCTGATTCGCGACCTGGCCCCGGGCGAAGCGGTGTACATCACTGAAGACGGCAAGCTGCACACCCGTCAGTGCGCACCGAACCCGCAGTACGCCCCGTGCATCTTCGAACACGTATACCTGGCCCGCCCGGACTCGATCATCGACGGCATCTCGGTGTACAAGGCGCGCCTGCGCATGGGCGAGAAGCTGGCCGAGAAGATCCTGCGCGAGCGTCCCGAGCACGACATCGACGTGGTCATCCCGATTCCGGACACCAGCCGCACCGCGGCCCTGGAACTGGCGAACCACCTGGGCGTGAAATTTCGCGAAGGTTTCGTCAAGAACCGCTACATCGGCCGTACCTTCATCATGCCCGGCCAGGCCGCGCGCAAGAAATCGGTACGCCAGAAGCTCAACGCCATCGAACTGGAATTCCGCGGCAAGAACGTGATGCTGGTGGACGACTCCATCGTGCGCGGCACCACCTGCAAGCAGATCATCCAGATGGCCCGTGAAGCTGGCGCCAAGAACGTCTACTTCTGCTCGGCGGCCCCGGCCGTTCGCTACCCGAACGTGTACGGCATCGACATGCCAAGCGCCCACGAACTGATCGCCCATAACCGCAGCACCCAGGAAGTGGCCGACCTGATCGGTGCCGACTGGCTCATCTACCAGGACCTGCCGGACCTGATTGATGCAGTGGGCGGTGGCAAGGTCAAGATCGAGCACTTCGACTGCGCGGTGTTCGACGGCAAGTACGTGACCGGTGACATCGACGAGAAGTACCTGAACAAAATCGAACAGGCACGCAACGATGCCTCCAAGTTCAAGACTCAGGCGGTGAGTGCGATTATCGACCTGTACAACAACTGATCGATAGCGTGCCTTCCAGCGCCCGAGCCTCTGCAAAGAGCTCGGGCGTTTTTGTTTTCACCTCCCTTCCTGCACCCGCGACGGCCTCGAGGGAGCGGGCTCTGCCCGGGAAAAGAGCGCCGCATCATACCTGGCGCACTGTGGTGTCTGCTTCGCGGGTAGCACCCGCGCCCACAAGGCGGCAGCGGCTACAGAGTGTGAACTTTGGTAGACTCGGCAACCTGCGGTTTCTAAATTTATTGATTCGGGAGTAGCGTGATGACACAGGAATGGGACGCCGGGCGGCTGGACAGCGATCTGGAAGGGGTCAGCTTCGACACCCTGGCCGTACGCGCCGGTCAGCACCGCACGCCGGAAGGCGAACACAGCGACCCGCTGTTCTTCACCTCCAGCTACGTTTTCCGCACCGCGGCCGATGCGGCGGCGCGTTTTGCCGGTGAAGTGCCGGGCAACGTCTACTCGCGCTACACCAACCCCACCGTACGTTCTTTTGAAGAACGCATCGCCGCCTTGGAAGGCGCCGAGCAGGCCGTGGGCTTCGCCACCGGCATGGCCGCCATCACCGCCGTGGCCATGGGCCTGTGCAGCGCTGGCGATCACGTGCTGATCTCGCAAAGCGTGTTCGGCTCCACCATCAGCCTGTTCGACAAGTACTTCAAGCGCTTCGGCATCGAAGTGGACTACGTGCCACTGGCCAACCTGGCCGGCTGGGATGCGGCCATCAAGCCCAACACCAAGCTGTTGTTCGTCGAGTCGCCGTCCAACCCGCTGGCCGAGCTGGTGGACATCACCGCCCTGGCTGAAATCGCCCACGCCAAGGGCACCCTGCTGGTTGTGGACAACTGCTTCAGCACGCCGGCGTTGCAGCAACCGCTGAAACTGGGCGCCGACATTGTCGTGCACTCCGCCACCAAGTTCATCGACGGCCAGGGCCGTTGCATGGGCGGCGTGGTCGCTGGCCGTGCCGAGCACATGAAAGAGATGGTTGGCGTGGTGCGTACCGCTGGCGCATCCCTGAGCCCATTCAACGCCTGGATCTTCCTCAAGGGCCTGGAAACCTTGAACCTGCGCATGCGCGCCCACTGCGCCAGCGCCCAGCTGCTGGCGCAGTGGCTGGAGCAGCAGGACGGTATCGAGAAGGTGCACTACGCCGGCCTGCCAAGCCACCCGCAGCACGAGCTGGCCAAGCGTCAGATGCGTGGCGGTTTTGGCGGCGTGGTCAGCTTTGAGGTCAAGGGTGGCAAAGAGGGCGCATGGCGCTTCATCGACGCCACGCGACTGATCTCCATCACCGCCAACCTGGGTGACAGCAAGACCACCATCACCCACCCGGGCACCACCTCCCACGGGCGCCTGTCGCCTGCCGAACGTGAAGCCGCCGGTATCCGTGACAGCCTGATCCGCGTGGCGGTAGGCCTGGAAGACGTGGCCGACCTGCAAGCCGACCTTGCGCGCGGCCTGGCGGCGTTGTGATCGACTGGTCCGCGAAAAGCGCCAGCCATAATGGCCGGGTTGCCCTGGTCACTGGCGCCGCCCGCGGCATCGGCCTGGGCATTGCAGCCTGGCTGATTGCCGAGGGCTGGCAAGTGGTGCTCACCGACCTTGACCGCGTACGCGGCCCCAAGGTGGCCAAGGCCCTGGGCGAGAACGCTGTGTTCATCGCCATGGACGTGGCTGACGAAGCCCAGGTCAAGAAAGGCGTGGCCCAGGTACTGGGCCAGTTCGGCCGCCTGGACGCGCTGGTGTGCAACGCCGCCATCACCGACCCCCACAACACCACGCTGGAAACCCTGGCGCTGGAGAAGTGGAATCGCGTGCTGGCAGTCAACCTCAGCGGCCCCATGTTGCTGGCCAAGCATTGCGCGCCGTACCTGCGCGCCCACTGCGGGGCCATCGTCAACCTGGCGTCTACCCGTGCCGGGCAGTCCGAGCCGGACACCGAGGCCTATGCGGCCAGTAAAGGCGGGCTGGTTGCCTTGACTCACGCGTTGGCCATCAGCCTTGGCCCGGAGATCCGGGTCAATGCCGTGAGCCCAGGCTGGATCGATGCCCGCGACCTGTCCGAGCGCCGCGCCGCGCCATTGAGCGAGGCCGATCATGCCCAGCATCCGGCTGGGCGTGTGGGCACCGTGGAAGACGTGGCAGCGCTGGTGGCCTGGCTGTTGTCCAAGAACGCGGGTTTCGTCACCGGCCAGGAACTGGTGGTGGACGGCGGCATGACGCGCAAGATGATCTACCAGCCATAAACCGCCAACCCTTGTAGCCGCGGCCGCCGGGCTACGGGGGTATGCTCGCCAAGGAGAAGGGCGGCGCGGTAAGACAAATGACTTTTTTGAAAAAACTTCAATAAAGTTATTGACTTACCTTCGTTGGCTGCGTAAAGTTCGCGTCATTGGAGAGGCAAGCGGGTGATTAGCTCAGCTGGGAGAGCATCTGCCTTACAAGCAGAGGGTCGGCGGTTCGATCCCGTCATCACCCACCACTCTGATCCTCTTCTTCCCAAGAGGGGACGCCTTGCTACTGATAAGGCATCCAGCACTGCGCAGCGGTAGTTCAGTCGGTTAGAATACCGGCCTGTCACGCCGGGGGTCGCGGGTTCGAGTCCCGTCCGCTGCGCCATTTTTACCTGATTCGGCCTTGCCGGGTCAGAGATCGAGAAGCTCGAAATGTCTCGGTCAGACCAGTTTCAACTGCACGCAAGTGCATGCGACACGCAGCGGTAGTTCAGTCGGTTAGAATACCGGCCTGTCACGCCGGGGGTCGCGGGTTCGAGTCCCGTCCGCTGCGCCATACAAAGCTTCGAGGCCCTTGAACTCCTTGAAGCACAAAGAAAGCGACCTTAGGGTCGCTTTTTTTGTGCCTGCGATTTGACGTTGGAGCCACCGCAAGGCCGATCCCCACTGCCGAACACCACCACGACCCGTAGCCGCCGCCGTCAGGCTGCGCTAGCCCTATGCTTCGCTGAAGATCTCCAGCGGATGCAAGGGCCAGCGCAGCCTTCGGCAGCGGCTACCAGGTGGGGCGCATTTTGCTTTGTGTGGGTTGGGAATCAGTACCTCCAGCTGACCGAAGCGGTTAGGTTGCGTGGGGCGCCGTAGTTGCTGGCGGTGCCGCTCTCCAGGGAGACCAGGTACTTGCGATCGGTGAGGTTGTTCAGGTTCAGCGACGTGGTCCAGTGGCTGTCGATATCGTAGCTGGCCATCAGGTCCACCAGGCCGTAGGCGTTCTGGCGAATGAAGCTGTAGCTGTCGTTCTGAATCGCGCTCTGCCAGCTGACGCGCGTACCCACCTTGGCTTGGGGCAGGCCGGGCAGACGGTAGCTGAGCATGCCATGGACGCTGTGGGTGGGGATGAAGCGGCGCGATTTGTCGCCTTCTTCGTCCTCGATGTGCACGTAGGTATAGCCAGCCAGCACGTCCAGGCCTGGCAGGGCCTCGCCCGAGGCTTCCAGTTCCACGCCGTGGCTCTTGTTGTCAGTGGTGGCGTAAAGGGTGTGCCCTGACGTGTCATCCGAGGCGCCCGGGACATTGCTTTGCTGGGTCTTGAACACGGCCGCCTGCACTTTAAGGCGATCATCCATGAGGGCACCCTTGACGCCTGCCTCCAGGCTTTTGCCTTCCAGCGGTTGCAAGGGTTTGCCGTCCAGGCCCAGGTAGTCATATTGCGGGTTGAAGATCTTGGTCCAGCTGGTGTACACGCTCCACTGCGGGGTCAGGTCGTAGACCAGGCCAGTGTAGGGTGTGACCTTGCCGTGGTTGCGTACCGAGTGGTCGGCGCCGTAGCTGTCGCCGGAGCCGTCGATGCTGATCATGCGCGCGCCGGCGATCCAGTGCAGGTCATCCGTCAGGCTGAAGCGCGTGGCGGCGAAGACGCTTTTCTGGGTGTCGGTGTAGTTCTCGGCGTCGTAGTCGCCGGTGTAGATGAACGCAGGCTTAGGCAGGTCGCCGGCCAGAATTTGAGCATACGATGCCTCATAGCTGCCGCTGTCAGCGACAGCATCGTATTCACGCGCCTTTTCATGGGTGTGGCCGTAGTTCACGCCCACCGTCAGTTGGTGCTCGCGACCAAACAGGCTGAACGGACCGGATACCTTGGCTTCACCGATCATTTCGTGAGCCTTGCTGCTGGTCTGTCCGGCATACACATCGGCGGTATCGCCCGTCACATCCCCCACGTAGAGCATGCTGCTGTTCTGGTACTCGGTAATGCCAGTCGCGGTCAGGGTGCCGTTCCAGCCGTTGCCGAAGTCATGCTTGAGCTCGGCGAACGCGCGCTGAGTGTGCATGTTCCAGTAGGTCCATGGCTGGCCGACGCTGGTGCTGCGGCCGCTGTAGTGGATCGGCTGGTTGTTGCCGTCCACCAGCGGCAGGTTGCCCCAGGTGCTGCCATTGGAATCGCTGTTGTGCTGGGAGAAACCCACCGTCAGTGTATCGGCATCCGACAGGTCGAATGCCAGCAGGCCCGCCGCCACATTGCGTTCATGGCTGTATTGATCCAGCCAGGAGTTGCCCTTGTCGTGGGCATAGATAAAGCGGCCACGCACGTTGCCGGTCGGCGTCAGCGGGCCGGAGACGTCCACGTCCACGCGGCGGTTGTCCCACGAGCCGACGCTGGTATCGATCTGTGCCTGGAAGGTGTCGGTAGGGCGCTTGCGCACGAAGTTGACCGTGGCCGACGGGTTGCTGGTGCCGCTCATCAAGCCATTGGCGCCGTGCAGCACGTCAACCTGTTCGAACTCGGCCATGTCCTGGTCGCCGATCAACATGGTCTGGGTAAACGGCATGCTCATGCCATCGAATTCAAACGTGGTGATGTCAAACCCACGCGACGTGAACTCGGTACGGTCCGTCTCCGACTGCTCCACCGTCACCGACGGCGCTGAGCGCAGCGCATCCTTGATGCCGTTGATCTTGTAGTCGTCCATCTGCGCGCGCGTGATGGTGGTAATCGCTTGTGGCGTTTCCTTGTCGGTCAACCCCAGCTTGGTGGTGCTGGTGGCCGGGGCACCTTTGTACCCTTGAGTTTGGGTGTCGTCCTGGAGCGAACTGTCCTGGATCTCGGTCGATGGCAAGGTCACTTCGTCAGCGGCATGAACAGCAGGCAGGGCGCAGCAGGCGCCGGCCAGTAGAAGACTGGCAGGGAGGCGACGATTCAAGGGGAAGCTTCCTAGGAGGTTAGTTGTTGGTTTCGTTAGTCGTAGCGGAAACGCTAATGAGAAACTAAATCAAATACTAACAACAATTTGACACAATTTTCACAAATTTTTGTGTGTCGGAAGCGATACGGGGGAACGGCGGGTGTGTAGCTGCTGCCGTCAGGTTGCGCGGGCCCTCTGATTCACTGAAGTGTGATTGGGGGCCAGCGCAGCCTGGCGGCGGCTACAAGGTGGTGGGCGGCTACAGAATCAGTCAGTGCCGTATTTTGGCGAACGTGGGCCATACAGCAAGGCATTCTGATGCCCCGCCGGTATTTCCTCGGCCCGCAGGAATTGGATGCGGTTCGGTCCGGTGAATCGGAGGAAATATGTATCAAGGGCGACGCATGCTACAGTGCTGGCTTAATGATGTCATACGTCTTTACACCCCGCCCATGCGTCTATTGGAACTTTCACCCAAGGGGTGGTCGTAGTAAGGTTGGAGGTTGTCTAAAACTGATTTCACGCGCGTTGTCCCTCCCGTGTGAGGCACAATAGAGGCTGATTGTTTGCCCAGGATTCGCAATGTCTAAGTCACTGAGCTGGAGCGCCCCACGGTTGGGTTGTGCTGTGGCGTTTGCGCTGGTCGCCTTGAGCGGCTGCTCTTCGAAAAAACCGGCCATGTACGAGCACGAGGAGTTCTCCGACTCGGGCACGTATTCGCGCAACTACCCTGTCAGCGATGCGTCGTCGTGCGAAGCTGCGCGGCGGGCTTTGCTCAGCCAGGGCTATATCATCACCAGCAGCGATCCCAAGCAGCTCAGCGGCCACAAGAGCTTCCAGCAAACCGGCGAGACGCACATGGAGATCAGCTTCAGCGTCACCTGTGCGGCGGATGGCAACAGCAATACGTCGTCGACGATGTTTGCCAACGCCCTGCAGGATCGCTATGCGCTGAAGAAAGTCAACAACAGTGCCAGCCTGGGCGTGGGTGTGCTGGGCTCTGTGTCGATGCCCATCGGCTCCACCGACGACTCCATGGTCAAGGTGGCCAGCGAGACCGTGACCGCACCGAAGTTCTATGACCGCTATTTCGCATTGGTGGACGTGTACCTGCCGGCCGAGGCGAAAAAGGCGGCGCATATCGTCGACAAGCCCAAGGCTGAACTGGGTGTGCCTGAACCCAAGGCCGAAGCCAAGCCTGAAGTGAAAGCAGACTCCAAGGTGGAGCCGGTCAAGGCCCCTGAACCGGTAGCGGCAGCCGCAACGCCAGCCCCTGCGGCCCCGGCCGTGCCTGTGGTTACACCGGCAGCACCTGCTGCTACACCCGCTGCCACCCCAGCCCAAAGCTCGCAACCCGTAGCCCCGCCGGCCGAAGCCGCGCCGATCACTCCTGCAGCCACCACGACCGCGCCGGCTGAAGCTACCCCAGCGGCCACCAGCACCGATACCACCACCCCAGCCCCGTAGGGGCTGCCGCCAGGCCGTAAGAGCTGCGGGGCGGCCATCCGCCGCCAGGCTGCGAAGGCGCGCGCAGCGGGGCTGTGCGATAGACGTGACACCGCCAAAGGTCCTGCGGACCATTTCGCAGCCTGGCGACACCTCCTGCGGGAGGGTAGCGCCGTCTAAATTCCCGGGGTATGCGTTCGTTCATCCTCTTGACCCGCGTCATTATTTCTTCATGGGCCGGCGCTATCCTGCCCAGCACACAAAGAGAGGACATGAGAATGGACGAGTATCAGGAAGAACTGCTGGAATCACGCGCCATCGAACTGGACCCGCTGGAGCCTGCCGAAGACGCCACCGAGCTATAACGCCCGCACACTGTCGCGCCGATAATCCCCCGGCGTCTGCCCCTTCCAGCGCTTGAACGCGCGCGCAAAGGCTTCCGCCGATGCAAACCCCAACAGATAGGCGATCTCGCCGAAGGCCAGCTCCGTATCACGGATGTAGGCCATGGCCAGGTCGCGCCGTGTGTCATTGAGAATGGCACGGAATTGGGTGCCTTCATCAGCCAGCTTGCGCCGCAGGGTCCAGGTCGGCAGCTTCAGCCGCGCGGCCACTTCCTCCAGGTCCGGCTCCCGCCCGCCGTTGAGCAATGGCCCCAGCAACTGCGTGATGCGTTCGCGCAGGCTGCGGGTGCGGGTGCGTTGCTCCAGTTCCTGCTCGCACAGGATCAACAGGTGCTTGTAGGTGCTGGGGCAATGGTCCGGGTTACGCAAGGCCAGGCTCGCCAGGCTCAAGCGCAGCTGGTTGTGCTCGGCACCGAACGTCACCGGGCCGCTGCTCAGCGCCTGGTACTGCTCGGCGTAGGTGGGCGCGGCGTACTCCACGTCGATGCGCTCGGCGCTGATGGGCATTTGGCACAAGGTGGTCAGCTGTTGCAGCCAGCCGGCCAGCACCGAGTCCACCACAAAGCGGTTGTACGGGTTGTAGGGGCTGATGGAGTAGAAGCGCAGCCACGCCCCGCGAGCATCCTCATGCAGGCTGGCCTGGCCGCGATAGTTGGACTGATTCAACGGCGTGAAGCGGATCAGCGTGCGCGCTGCCTCGCGTACCGTGGGTGCCTGGGCCGCAGTGACACCGGCCAGCCCGGCCTGGGTCATGCGGCTGGCGCGGCCCATGCGCAGGCCCAGTGCGGCGTCGCCGGTCAGCTGGATCGCGGCATGGCCCAGGCGCATGTAGCGCGGTATCGACAGCCGCGCTCCCGCCTCGCCCAGGCGCAGCGGGTCCAGCCCGTATTGCAGCAACAACGGCGCAGGATCCAGGCCATGGCTGGCCACGGCGTCTGCCAGGCTGTGGATATAGCCCACGGACAGGTCACCCAGTTTGATCGGCGTAGTGGGCATGGGCCTACAACCACAGGTTGATCAGCCGCGCACCGCGGCCGTCGTCGGTGGGGTGGGTCTGGCCGTCGTGGTTGGCGAAGCTTTGCCCGCCGCTGAACTGGTCCCAGAACTGCCCGCGCAGGAACACGCTGATGCTCGCACGCGCCGTGCTCACCGTGGCTTGGCTGGCGTGGCTGAGGCGCTGCCAGGCTTCGCCTTCCGTGACTTCACCGGGCTTGAGCCCCAACTGTTCGAAGTCGCGACGGTCGGGGTTGCCGCGCCAACTCTCGCGCCACACGTCCTTGCCATTGAGCGCCGCCGGCACGGCGATCAACTCGCAGCCCTTGGCGTTGAGCTGGGCGTAATTGGCCGGGTACCAGCTGTCGCTGCCAATCAGCACGCCCAGGCGCCCGGCCGGGGTGTCCAACACCTGCAGTTGCGGGTCGGGGCTGGGTTGCACATAGCGGCGCTGGACGAAGTCGGGGTACAGCTGGCGCTGCGGTTGGCCCAGTGGTTTGCCATCGGCGGCGAACACCAGGCTGATGTTGTACAGGCTGCCGCGGCCCACGTGCAGGGTGCCGTCCACCAGTTGCGGGTTGGGCAGGATAATCGAGCCGGCTACCAGGGTTATGCCGAACTCCTTGGCCAGGCCGCCAAACAATTGCTGGTAGTCACTGGCCATGCTGTGCGACTTCATGCGCAGGCGAGTGTCCTGGGCGCGGTCGTCGCTCTTGGCATCGAGCCAGGCGCGGGCGAAGAGCAGCGGGTTGCTGTAGCCCAGCCACTGATTGGCCTCTGCCAGGCGTGGCGCCTGGTACAACTCGTCCTTTTCGCCGCGGGCCCACAGCAGGGTGCCGATGTGCTCGGGCAACACGACAATGGTCTTGGGCCCCAGCATGCCCAGGTCACGGGCGTGGTTGAGGTAGGCGGCCAGCTTGCGGTGCAGGCTGGCAAGGCTCTGGTAGTCGGTGGCGTACAGCTCGGGCTGAATGCCCAGCAGGTTGCCGCGCTCGGCGGGCACACCCTCGTCCAGGGCCACCTGGATGCGCAGGTCGGACAGGTAATGGCCGGCGGGGCGGTCCTGGGTCCATACGGCGTAGGCGCCCAGCATGGCGACCAGGACGATGGAAAACAGGCTAAGCAGCAGACGGGCCATAAGCAGGGCAGATCAGGCAATGAAAAGTGAAGCTCAGGGTAAACCTGCTGTGCAGTTGGATCAATAACTTGTCACTTTCAGTCATTGAGCCGCTTCCTGCTTGACCGTAAATTCAACCACAGATAAACGACGGTACCCGGTACAGATTCCGAGGCCACCGCATCCCGTGATTTGCCTGTTGATGGAGTGACACCCATGGCCGCCGCTCAATACCCGCACCTGCTCGCCCCGCTGGACCTGGGCTTTACCACCTTGCGCAACCGCAGCCTGATGGGCTCGATGCACACGGGTCTTGAAGAGAAACCCGGTGGCTTCGCGCGCATGGCAGCGTATTTTGCCGAGCGTGCCCGTGGCGGCGTGGGCCTGATGGTCACCGGCGGCATCGCGCCGAACGAGGAGGGCGGGGTGTACGCTGGCGCGGCCAAGCTCAGCACCCCGGAAGAGGCGCTAAAGCACACCGTGGTGACCCAGGCCGTGCACGAGGCAGGCGGCAAGATCTGCCTGCAGATCCTCCACGCCGGCCGCTACGCCTACAGCCCCAAGCAGGTAGCACCCAGCGCCATCCAAGCGCCGATCAACCCGTTCACCCCGCATGAGCTGGACGAGGCCGGCATCGAGAAGCAGATCGGCGATTTCGTCAATTGCGCGCAACTGGCCCAGCGGGCCGGTTACGACGGCGTCGAGATCATGGGTTCCGAAGGCTACTTCATCAACCAGTTCCTGGCCGCGCAGACCAACCACCGCACCGACCGCTGGGGCGGCAGCTACGACAACCGCATGCGCCTGGCGGTGGACATCGTCAGCCGTGTGCGCAAGGCCGTGGGCTCGCACTTCATCATCATCTTCCGCCTGTCGATGCTCGACCTGGTGCAAGGCGGCAGTACCTGGGACGAGATCGTGATCCTGGCCAAGGCTATCGAGAAGGCTGGCGCCACGTTGATCAACACCGGCATCGGCTGGCACGAGGCGCGCATCCCCACCATTGCCACCAAGGTACCGCGTGGTGCCTTCAGCAAGGTCACTGCCAAACTGCGCGGCGCGGTGCAGATCCCGCTGATCACCACCAACCGCATCAACACCCCGGAGGTGGCCGAGCAGATCTTGGCCGAGGGCGACGCCGACATGGTGTCCATGGCCCGTCCGTTCCTGGCCGACCCCGACTTCGTCAACAAGGCTGCCGAAGGCCGCGCCGACGAAATCAACACCTGCATTGGCTGCAACCAAGCCTGCCTGGACCACACCTTCGGCGGCAAGCTGACCAGTTGCCTGGTGAACCCGCGCGCTTGCCACGAGACCGAGCTCAACTACATCCCCACCGCCAAGGTAAAGAAGATTGCCGTGGTGGGGGCCGGCCCGGCGGGGCTGTCGGCGGCCACCGTGGCGGCCGAGCGCGGGCACCAGGTGACGCTGTTCGATTCAGCCAGCGAAATCGGCGGCCAGTTCAACGTGGCCAAACGCGTGCCGGGCAAGGAAGAGTTCTTTGAAACCCTGCGCTACTTCAAGCGCAAGCTGGAAACCACCGGCGTCGACGTGCGCCTGAACACCCGCGTGGACGCGGAGCAGCTGGGGGCTGGCGGTTACGACGAGATTATCCTGGCCACCGGCATTGCGCCGCGCCTGCCGGCCATCGACGGCATCGGCCACGCCAAGGTGCTCAGCTACCTGGACGTGCTGCTGCAACGCAAGCCAGTGGGCCACAAGGTCGCGGTCATCGGTGCGGGTGGCATCGGCTTCGACGTCAGCGAATTCCTCGTGCACGAAGGCGTGGCTACGAGTCTGGACCGCGCCGCATTCTGGAAAGAGTGGGGCATCGACACCGCCCTGGAGGCCCGCGGTGGCGTTGCCGGCATCAAGGCCCAGCCCCACACCCCGGCGCGTGAGGTATACCTGTTGCAGCGCAAGGCCAGCAAGGTTGGCGACGGCCTGGGCAAGACCACCGGCTGGATTCACCGCACGGGCCTGAAGAACAAGGGTGTGCAGATGCTCAACAGCGTGGAATACCTGAAGGTCGATGACGCCGGCCTGCATGTGCGCATCGGCGAGGGTGAGCCACAGGTGTTGCCGGTGGACAACGTGATCATCTGCGCCGGTCAGGATCCGCTGCGTGAGTTGCAGGAAGGCTTGATCGCGGCGGGCCAGTCGGTGCACCTGATCGGCGGCGCTGATGTGGCGGCCGAGCTGGATGCCAAGCGCGCCATCAACCAAGGTTCGCGGCTGGCTGCGGAGCTGTGACCGGGTAAACTGGCGGCTTTGATGCCCGCCAGTGAACCGTGAAATGAACCTCCCCTCCTGGGCGCAGCCTGCGCCCCTGCAACCCCTGAACCTCGGTTGGCTCCACGCCGCCCGGATACAGGTGGCCATCCTGCGCCTGGACCTGATTGACCCACTGGTCAGCGGCAACAAGTGGTTCAAGCTCAGCGAACACCTTGTCCATATGCGCGACCAGGGTATGTCCGGCGTCATGAGCCTGGGCGGCGCTCACTCCAATCATCTTCATGCATTGGCAGCGGCGGGCAAGCGGCTGGATTTCAAGACGGTGGGGCTGATGTGCGGGCATGCCCAGCACACACCTACGGTGGATGACTTGCAGGCGTTCGGCATGCAATTGCACTGGCTGGGCTATGGTGGCTATCGCGAGCGCCATGCGCCGGGGTTCTGGGCGCCGTGGCGGGCGCAGTACCCTGATTTGCTGGCGGTGCCCGAAGGCGGCGGTGGGGTGGAAGGTGCGCGTGGCTGCCGGGTGTTGCTGGATCAGGTGCGCGAGCAGTTGCCGGCGCTGGGGTGGGACGATTTTGACGGCTGGTGGTTGGCCGTGGGCACGGGCACCACGTTGGCGGGGCTGGTGATGGCGGGCGGCCCGCCGGTGTATGGTGCCCTGGCGGTGCCTCCGGGGCACGGGGTGCCGGAGAATGTGCAGGCCATTGTCGGTGACGCGGGCGGCTATGAGCTGATGGATGCCAGCCGTGGCGGCTTTGCCAAGGTGGACGAGGCGTTGCTGGCGTTCATGGGCGCGGCGGAGGAGGAGGGCAGGGTGCCGTTGGAGCCGCTGTATACCGGCAAGGCGCTGTTGGCGTTGCAGCAGCACCTGCATCTTTTTGCCCCGGGCACGCGCCTGGTGTTCATCCACACCGGCGGCCTCCAGGGCCGCCGCGGTTTCAACACATCTTTTCGAAAGAGGCCGTTGGGTAGCGCATTTTTATAAAATTCCGAAAAACAGACATTTCTCACGTCTTCTCGGATTTTTCCTGCATACGGGGCTTTGCCGCCTTCCCTAGCATCCGCTCCTTTGTACGTATTCCATGTGCAGGGGAACATCTTCATATGCGCCAACAAGTCGTTGCCCGGGGAACTACCCGGCTCAACACCATCCCGAACTCCATCAAGTGGATCGAGGTCCCGGCCGACATGCCAGGCGTGGTGATCTTTTTGCATGGCGTCAATGACCCAGGGGCTTCCTACGAGGCTGTGGAAACGGGGTTATGCAAGGGGGTCAATGAGCGGTTGGATCGGGTGGATCTCGGCGCAGGAACCTATGGGTCCGCATTCAGCGCGGCCCAGAGCGTCCCAGCAGACGAACGGACGGAGGAAGAGTTCGACATCGCCGACGATCCCGACACTTACCTCTACCAACGCCAGGAAGCCAAAAAAGCCGCCAGCCTGTTCATCCCCTTCTACTGGGGCTACCGCGCCACCCCCGACGAAATTCAGCGCGACGACAAGGGCGACCCCACGCGCCTGCGCGGCCAGTTCCAGGACGTCTTTGGCAACCGCCTGGACCGCCACTTCGGCAAAGGCGGCGGCTTTTTCGCCAACGCCACCAACAACCTTCTTGAAATGTACGGCCGCGGCTTCAACAAGTTCATCCGCCACCTGGCCCAGACTGCCCTGGGCAACACCCTGTACATGGGCAAGGCGCCGTCGCGGCGCTATTTCATCC
>NZ_AJWX01000041.1 GCF_000263855.1 Pseudomonas sp. M47T1 | reverse complement strand
GCGGTCTCAAGAGCGCCAGAAGAACAACGGCTGGCACTTGTCAGTCACCTCACCAAACCTCAATCCGTCCGCACATGCACCGTCTCCCGCAAGCTATACCCAAACCCGCGCAACGTCTGTAACGCATTGGGCGCATCCAGCCTTGCCAGCTTGCGCCGCAGGTTGCAGATATGCCGCTCGATCAGGGCGCTGCGTGAGTCATGGGCCGCACCCCATAGCTGTTCTTCAATCAGCTCGCGACTCACCGCGCCGGGACGCTTTGCCAGGATGGCCAGCAGGCGTTGTTCGCTGACGGTCAGTGGTTGCTGGTGCGCACCGCGGCCCAGCAGCAGGCGCGTGGTGGACAGCCACAGGCCGGCCTCGGCGTCCACGGCGGGGCTCAGGTGGTCGCGCAGCAGGGCGTGCATGCGAGCCTGCAGTTCGATGAACAGCACCGGCTTGGTCAGGCACAGCTCGGCGCCGCCGCGCAGGGCGGCAACCCGCGCCTGGCGGTTGTCCTCGGCCAGCAGCACGAGGATGCGCGACTTGCGCTTGCGCGCCACACAGCGTTCCAGCAGGTCAGGCTGGGCCTGCTGCAGGTCCAGCAGGATAAAGCCATAGTTGCTGTCGGCCAGGGCCCAGTCGGCTTCGTGGGGCTTGGCTTCGACGACCCGCTGGCCGCTGTCAGCAAAGCCACGCAGCAGCTGTTCGTCTCGGATATCGGCGATATAGAGCAGATTCATGTGATCACACTCGCGCTTTGCTTTGACGGCAGTGCAGTGCCAGGCTGGCACCGCCCTGTTGGCTGTTGCCCACTTCTAGGGTGAAACCGTGCAAGTTGACGATGGCCGCGACAATCGACAGCCCCAGGCCAAAACCTGGCTGGGCTTGCTCGTCGTCACAGCGGTAGAAACGCTGGAACACCGCTTCGCGCTCATCCTTGGGGATGCCCGGCCCGGAGTCCTGGACTTCGATGCAGGTGCTGTCCAGTTCATTGCGTGCGCGCAGCACCACTACGCCACCGGGCGGGGTGAACTTGATCGAGTTGCTCAGCAGGTTGCCGATGGCCTCGAACAGCAAGGCACGGTCGCCATTCAGGCTGGGCAGTACCGACGGCGTTTCAAGCTCCAGGCGCAACTCGCCTTCCTCTGCCAGTGGCAGGTAGAAGTCGTGCAGTTCATGCAGCAACGGCAGCGGGTCGAACTCCACGAAGCCGGAACGACGCTGGTGGTCTTCCAGTTCGGAAATGCGCAGCAGGCCGCGGAAACGCGCCATCAGGGTGTCGGTCTCGGCAATCACGCCATCAAGCTGCAGGGCATGGTCGGAATCGACCCCGGCCTGCTGCTGGATGCGATACAACTGCGCGCGCAAGCGGGTCAGCGGCGTGCGCAGGTCGTGGGCGATGTTGTCGCACACGCCCTTGACCTCCATCATCAGCCGCTCGATGCGGTCGAGCATGGTGTTGACGATGGCGGCCAGCATGTCCAGTTCGTCACGCCGGTTGGACAGTGGCAGGCGCTTGGTGAGGTCGCCGGCGACAATCGCGTCGGCACTGTCCTGAATCGCCCGGATGCGTCGTATCGGTCGCCTGCGCAGCAAGTGCCAGCCAGCCGCGCCCGGAATGATCGTCAGCGACACGGCCCACAGCAGCGCATGCAGAATGATGCGGGTTACCGCGAACAGCGAGCCGTTGTCGCGCACCAGTACCAGCCAGCGGCCGTCCTGGGTGGCCATGGCCACGGCGTCGCAGCCTTGCTGGGGCAGTTTCGGGTCGTCGGAATCGATGCAGTCATCCAGTTCGTAGATGTTGCCGTCCAGGGCCACGCCCTTGGGAATTTCCTTGATGTCGCCACCCAGCGGGCGCAACTGTGCGTCGAACAGCCCGTAGGCGTCGTAGGCACGGTTATCGAAGGTTTCGCTGGCCGACAGAGCGTCGTCCAGGGCCTGGCCGCTGAAGCGCGAGAACAGGTGCTGGCGTTGCATCAGGGAGTGACTCGCCAGGCTGTTCAGGTAGTCCGACACTTCGTAGTAGAGCACACCCATCAGGATGCAACTCCAGGCCACGAAGAGAAAGCTGTAGAGTGCCAGCAGGCGGCTGCTGGACGAGCGCCAGCCCTTAGAGGGGTTCGGCAATGACATAACCCGAGCCCCGAACGGTCTTGATCAGCGCGATGGCACCCGACGGATCGATCTTCTTGCGCAGGCGACCAATGTGCACGTCGATCAGGTTGGTGCCCGGGTCGAAGTGGTAGCCCCACACCTCCTCGAAGATCATCATGCGGGTCAGGATTTGCCCGGCATTGCGCATCAGGAATTCCAGCAGCTTGTATTCGGTGGGCAGCAGGTTCAGGGCCTGTTCGCCGCGGCGTGCTTCGCGGGTGATCAGGTCCAGCTCAAGGTCTGCGACCTTCAGGGTGGTGTCGACGTCGGCGACGGTGCTTTTGCGGCGCAGCAGCACTTCGACGCGGGCAGCCATCTCATCGGAGGCAAAGGGCTTGGTCAAGTAGTCGTCGCCGCCGGCACGCAGGCCGCGCACACGTTCGTCTACGTCCGACAGGGCGCTG
Organism: Pseudomonas sp. M47T1; assembly: GCF_000263855.1. GTDB lineage: Bacteria > Pseudomonadota > Gammaproteobacteria > Pseudomonadales > Pseudomonadaceae > Aquipseudomonas. The sequence continues at coordinate 37,961 of NZ_AJWX01000041.1, read as the reverse complement.
ATCATCAGGATGGGCGTGGAAACGCCGATGGTGCGCAGGGTGGTGACAATGGCAAGGCCGTCCAGCTCGGGGAGCATGCGGTCCAGGGTGATAACGTCATAATTGCCGCTGACGGCCTTGACCAGGCCCTCGCGACCGTTATCCACCCAATCCACTTCAAGGCCGTGGCTGCTCAGTTCGGCCACGATTTCCTTGGCTGTCACGGCATCGTCTTCGATGGTCAAAACGCGTGTCATGGTGTCGTACCTGGGATTTCGGCTGTTGAGCGGCTATTGTGCCGATTTTTACCTGTCGCCTTGCTGAAGATTATTTCATCTGGCGCGGCTTCCTACAAAGCCCTCTAAATCAAGGGTTTCAGCGATTTTTGGCTTTGTATCGCAGGCGTATCCCTTGTGTTACACGATATTTCTAAAGCTGTGGTCTGCCCAGTCGATGACACATGAACCATCTTCCCTTAAAGGAATTTCCGACATGTCCACCATCGGCAACATCTCCTCCGGCCTGCATATCGCAACCACCACCAGCACCAAGTCGACGGCTGCCACCGCCGCCAGTACCGACGACAGCACCACCAGCACCACCAGCGCTGACGGCAGCACTACCAGCACTTCCAGCACCACCGCAAGCGCGGCTGGCGGCGCGGCGGGTGCAGGCGGTGGCGGCGGTAGCAGCAGCAGCGACAGCGACAGCTCCAGCACCACCAGCACCACGGTGACCGAGCTGCAAAAGCAGATCGCCGAACTGCAGAAAGAACTGCAAGCCCAGGAGCAAGCGGTACAGAAGGCCCAGGCCCTTCAAGACCAGGACGCCAAGGCTGCGGCCGTGGCCACCGCCCAGTCTCAGGTTTCGTCGACCACGGCGCAAATTTCCTCGCTGAGCGCCGAACTGTCCCAGGCGTTGACCGAAGAAGGCAGCAGCACCACCGGCTCCACTATCAACACCACCGCCTGATGTTTTGGGGCCAGTACTCGTCCAGCCGCACTTATGGGCTAGGCTTAGCTGATTCAGTAAAGCCTGGACTCTGGAGTGTTTCGATGCTGGCCCCAGCCAAACCGGTAAACGATGCAGAGCGCGTAACCACACTGCGCTCCATGAACATCCTGGACACCGCGCCCGAAGAGCGCTTTGACCGCCTCACGCGACTGGCCAGGCGTCTATTCGACGTGCCTATCGCGCTGGTGAGCCTGGTGGACGCCAATCGGCAGTGGTTCAAGTCCTGCCAGGGGCTGAGCACCACGCAAACGTCGCGCGACATCTCCTTTTGCGGGCACGCCATTCTGGGCGATCAGGTACTGATGATTCCTGACGCCACCAACGACGAGCGCTTCCACGACAACCCCCTGGTTACCGGTGATCCGCACATTCGCTTCTATGCCGGTTGCCCGCTGCGCGTGGGCAATGGCGCGAAAATCGGCACCTTGTGCCTGATCGACTCACGCCCGCGCATCCTCGACGCCGAGGAGCGCGAACTGTTGCGTGACCTGGCCAGCATGGCCGAGCAGGAGATAGAAGCGTTGCAGCTGGCGACCATCGATGACCTGACGCAGGTGTCCAATCGTCGTGGTTTCGAGGCATTGGCCGAACATGCACTGAGCATCTGCAAGCGCATGAATACGCCGGCTTCGCTGCTGTTTTTCGACCTCAACGAATTCAAGAAGATCAACGACACGTGGGGCCACGCCGAGGGTGATCGGGCGTTGGTGACCTTTGCCGAAGTGTTGCGCGACGTACTGCGCGAGATGGACTTGGTGGGGCGCCTGGGCGGGGATGAGTTTGTGGCCCTGCTGATGGGCTCCAATGCCCAGGACGGTGACGTGATAGCCCGGCGGCTGAAGGATGCATTGGCCAAGCGCAATGCAGAGGCACAGCGTGGCTACCACATTGGCTACAGCCTTGGGCGCATTGAGTACGATGCCGCCAGGCATGACTCGATCAAGCGGCTGCTGGCCGAGGCCGACGCGGCCATGTACGCCCACAAGCAGGCCAGCCGCCGGCACTGACCACGCCTTGGCGTGGCCAGTGCCGGCGCGACGGTCAGTCGATCTGACGGCCGTGCTTGTCGACCTTGTAGCGCACGGCCACGGCCGGAGCGGTGGTGCTGCGGCCGGTTTCCACCCAGTTGCGCAGGCGCGAGGCGTCGGCAAAGGTGGTGAACTTGCCGAAGGCGTCCAGAATCACCATGGCCACCGGGCGATTGCCCATGGTGGTCAACAGCACCAGGCAATGGCCGGCCTGGTTGGTGAAGCCGGTCTTGGTCAGGCGGATGTCCCAGTTGTTCTTGTTGATCAGGTGATCGGTGTTATGGAAGCCCAGGCTGTAGTTGGGCTTTTTGAAGAACACGGTCTTTTCGGGGGTGGTGCTCAGCTCACGCAGCATGGGGTAGTGCTGGGCGGCGATCAGCAGTTTGCTCAGGTCACGTGCGGTGGACACGTTGTTGATCGAAAGGCCGGTAGGTTCCACGTAGTGAGTGTGACTCATGCCCAGGCTGCGCGCCTTGGCGTTCATGGCATTGATAAAGGCGTTGTAGCCGCCCGGGTAGTGATGGGCAAGGGTGGTGGCGGCGCGGTTTTCCGAGGACATGAGGGCAATCAGCATCATGTCGTGACGGTTCAGCTCACTGCCCAGCTTGACGCGCGAGAACACACCCTTCATTTCCGGCGTATGGCTGATGTCGACGTCGATCATCTCGTTCATGTCCTGCTTGGCGTCCAGCACCACCATGGCAGTCATGAGTTTGGACACGGATGCAATCGGCACCACGGTGTCGGCGCGGTTTTCGTAGATCACCTTGTTGGTTTCCAGGTCGATCAGCAGGGCGCTGCCGGAAGCCAGGTGCAATTGCGAGGGATCGCGTTGGGAAACAGATTTTTCGGTGGCAACAGCGTTCGACGTGACGGCAGCAGTACCTGTAAGAACTAGCAACAGGCTGAGGATCGAAAGGGAGGTTTTCACGTGTAGCGCTCGCTAAAAAGTAGATAAGCCGTTTACAACGGGTTCTTCTTGAAAAAACGTGACATTTTATGAGTATGGCTGAGTAACTGTCGATTGCCTGGGGGGCTTAAACCCCTGTAATAAAAAATAAAAGTGGTTTTTCATGTTCGGTCGCCGTCCAAGTCCGATTCGGCGGGTTTTCCCTATCTTCTACGTTCAAAAACGACTCGGGAGTCGCGCAATGCTTAAAAGTGTCTTCAGCAAGGATTACCGGGCTCTGCTGTTGTGGAGCAGTGTCATTGCAGTGGTCCTGCTGTTGTGTGCGTTCATTCAGAAGCCCCTGGATGCCCTGGCCTGGATTCAGGCGGTGGCGGTGGTCATTGCCCTGATGCTGGCCATTGCCGTGCCGGCCATCCAGCGCAAGCAGGAAGCGGCCGCGGCGCACAAGAAATGGCGCGAAGAACAGGTTGGTTATGCCCGTCGCCTGCAATACCTGGTGCTGGAATTCCAGGAACTGCTGAACCAGGTGGGCGTGAGCATGGCGCACTGGCGTGCCACCGATCGTCATCGGGTGCAGGCTGGGTTGCAGGATTATCTGCATCGCTTGTTCGAGTCGCACAAGCTGGACAACAACGACGACCGCATTGTCATCGCCCACGAGCTTCGCCAGGTAGTGAATGCCTTGATCGACGAGCTGGAAAGCGGCCGTTCGGATCGCGCCGTGCTGCTGGGCCTGGAAAAGCGTCTGCAAAAGCTTACTCAGCGCGCCCAGGCCAACGCACTCGGCGCCGAGCGCACCTGACGGGATGTGGGAGCTGGCCACAGTTCGCCGCAGCGCACTGTTTTTTGCGCCCATTAAAAAGCCCCGCGAAAAAGGCGGGGCAAGGGGTGCGAGAGCAACGCACGGGATAAATTCGGGGTGTTGCAATTTCAGTGCTTCAGCGGCGCATTGGCCTGGTCCTTGAAACTGAGAAACAGGGCCTGTGCCTGGACCCGCGAGAGCAGGGGACCGCTGAGCGGCTCGCCGTCCTTGACCACATACCAGCACGCCAGCAACCCTAGATCGCGAAGGTTGGCGGGAACGGCACTGCCGATGACTGACATGATGCTGACGGTGTTCATGGGTAACTCCTGCATGGCATGGGCCTAGATTAAGGCCCGGCACACGCTGGGAGAAATCACCGCTTTCAATAGTGATCATTGACGCAACGCATCAGCTCACCGCAACCGCCCGAAGGCGGTTGCCGGTGGCGCTGTCACTTACCAGCCTGGACGACCGTAGTAGTAATGCGGCGGGCCGTAGTAGCGTGGTGGCGGTGGCGGCGCGTAGACCGGTTGCGCGTACACGACCGGTTGCGGCGCGTAGTACACCGGTTGCGGCGGGGCAACATAGACCGGTGGTGGCGGCGCGGCGTAGACCGGCTGCTGTACCACGACTTCGCGTGGGGTCAGGGCGGACGTCACCACTGCGCCAACAACAGCGCCACCTATTACTGCACCCAACACACCTGGACCACCACCGCCATGGGCGGACGCCTGGCCAGCTGCGGCGAGGGCGCCGATCAGCAAGGCAATCTTGGGAAGCTGACGAATCATGACTTGTTCCTCATATTACGATTCCAGTACCCGGGACCGGATGGTTGATCCAAGGACTGTCGCACTACTATGACAGCGGTTTTGTAAGAATCTGCGACGGTGTTTGGTAAATTTTGTGTAAGGTCTGAAACTCGAATGTCCTTACTACTCAGTTACATGCCAGTGATGGAGCCTTGCAATGCCCATGATTCCAACTCGCGACACCGTCCTCTGTATGTCCCTGGCGGGGCGCCCGGGTAATTTCGGCGTGCGTTTTCATAACCATCTGTATGAGCAGTTGGGTATCGACTATTACTACAAAGCGTTCAGCACCAACGATCTGCCGGCAGCGGTTTGCGGTATCCGCGCCCTGGGTATCCGAGGCTGCGGTGTGTCGATGCCGTTCAAGGAGGCGTGCATCGAGCTGGTCGATGAGATGGATGCGTCGGCGGCAGCCATTGAGTCGATCAATACCGTGGTCAATGATAACGGCCATTTGAAGGCGTACAACACTGATTACATTGCCATTCGTCAATTGATCGAGCGCCACGGCCTGTTGCCAAACACCTCCTTTGCCTTGCGCGGCAGTGGTGGCATGGCCAAGGCCGTGGCCTCGGCGCTACGCGATGCAGGCTTCGCCCAGGGCACGCTGATTGCGCGCAACCCTGAAAGCGGCCCGGCGCTGGCGCGTCAACTGGGCTATGAGTGGCGTGCCGAGCTAGGCGACCTGCGCCCGCAGATGCTGGTCAACGTGACCCCCATCGGCATGAGCGGGGGGCCGGAGGCCAACGACCTGGCGTTCCCGGCCGAAGCGGTAACTGCGGCGCAGATCGTGTTCGACGTGGTGGCGCTGCCAGCCCAGACACCGTTCGTGGTGCTGGGGCAGTCGCTGGGCAAGCAGGTGATTACCGGGCTTGAGGTCATTGCCTTGCAGGCGCTGGAGCAGTTCGTGCTGTACACCGGCGTGCGCCCTACCGATGAGCAGGTGCGCCTGGCCACCGAGTACGCGCGGGGCTGATCACTCCAGGCGCGCGAGCCGCTCTTCCAGGGCGGCAATGCGCGCTTCCAGCTCTTCAACCCGTTCCAGGGTCACGCCGCCACTGCTGCTGCGCTCGCTGCTGCTTGGCCGGGCGGCCAGCAGCGCGTCCATGTCCACCGGGCCGCCCAAGGCGTGGGTGTAGCGGTCTTCACGCTGGCCGGCCTGGCGCGGCAGGTGCAGGGCGTAGCCGCGGGCCACCAGGCGTTCGAGTTGGTGCAGCACTTGCTCGCTGTCTTCGAAATCGTGCATGCGGCCGCTGCGGGTCAGCAGTTCGTTGACCGTCTGCGGGCCTCGCAGAAACATCAGGCCCATCAGAATCAGTTGCGCCGGCACCAGCTCCAGGGCCTTGTCCAGGCGCTGCTCCCAGCGGTCGGCGCGGCTGCCCATCACCAGGCGAGTCATTTCCTGCGCTTCCAGGGCGCGCAGGCTTTGGCCCACCTGGCCCTGGGCCAGGTTCATCACCGGCTCGCGGCTGGTCTTTTGGTTGCAGGCCAGCACCAAGGCATTGAGGGTGAGCGGGTAGGTTTCCGGATTGGTGGCCTGCTTTTCGATCAGTGCGCCCAGGAGTCGAATTTCGACGGCGCTCAGGGTCAGCGCTTCGGTTACGGTTTGGTGATCGGCGGACATGGGGCGCTCCGGGGCGTAAGGTCGTGTAAAGGCGCCAGTATGCAATAAAACACCGGACGCCGCGCAGGCGCAGGGTCTATCATTGGCGGCTCACTGCCCTTAATCGTTATCAGGAGCTCCCATGAGCATTTCTCTGTACGCTGCCTCCGTTCCTGTGTTCAAGCAATTGCTGACCGCACTGGGCGACGTCCTCAAGAAGGCCGAGGACCACGCCACGGCCCGCAAGATCGAGCCGTCGGTACTGCTGCAATCGCGCCTGTACCCGGACATGTTCCCCCTGGTGCGCCAGGTGCAGATCGCCGTCGACTTCGCCAAGGGCGTTTCGGCACGCCTGGCCGGTGTTGAAGTGCCGTCCTTCGCCGATACCGAGCAGAGTTTCGCTGACCTGCACGCGCTGCTGGCCAAGGTGCTGGGCTTCATCGAAGGCCTGACGCCGGCGCAGATCGACGGCCAGGAAGAGCGTGAAATCGTGCTGCGCCCCGGCACCCCGAAAGAGAAGAAACTGAGCGGCCAGGCCTACCTGCTGCACTACGGCCTGCCGCAGTTCTTCTTTCACGTCACCACCGCCTACGACATCCTTCGCCACAACGGCGTGGAAGTAGGCAAGCGCGATTTCATGGGCGCTTACTGATCCCAGGATGTCAGGGGCACTCTGGTGCCTGTGACGCGGCCTGATGGCCGCTGCTACGCGATTTATGTGGGAGCGGGCTCTACCCGCGGAGGCAACACCGCGGGGTTTCTGGACTATCGCTGCGTTCTTTTCGCGGGTAGCACCCGCTCCCACCCGTTTTTCTTCGTTTGAGGTTTCAATGCTGTTCCCTATTTTGCTGTTGTCGGCCGCCGGTTTTACCGTGCTGACCACAGAGTTCATCATCGTCGGCCTGTTGCCGGCGATTGCCCGCGACCTGCACGTCAGCGTGTCCCAGGCCGGCCTGCTGGTTACCCTGTTTGCCTTTACCGTCGCCGCCCTGGGCCCGTTTCTCACAGCCTGGTTCGCGCGCTTCGAGCGCAAGCGCCTGTTCGTTTCCATCCTGGTGCTGTTTGCTCTGGCCAACGTCATCGCCGCCATGGCGCCGAACATCGCCGTGATGGCCATCGCGCGGTTGATTCCGGCATTGGGTCTGCCGGTGTTCTGGGCCCTGGCCAGCGAAACCGCAGTGGACATCGTAGGGCCGGACCAGGCCGGGCGCGCCATTGCCAAGATCGGCTTTGGCATTGTCTGCGCCACCGTGTTCGGCATCCCCGTGGGTACGCTGATCGGTAATGCTATGGGCTGGCGCGCCGCGTTCTGGATCATTGCCGGGGTGGCCCTGGCCAAGGCGTTGCTGTTGGCTGTCTACCTGCCGCGTAGCCAGGCCAAGGGTGACGAGCGCTCGTTGCGTTCGCAGTTCGCCATCCTGCGCCAGCCGTTGATGCAGGGGCATGTGCTGTTGTCGATCATGGTGTTCTGCGGGATGTTCACCGCCTACACCTACCTGGCGGACATTCTCGAGCGCCTGGCCGGCTTCGACGGCTCGGTGGTGGGCTGGTGCCTGATGGCGTTCGGCGCCGTGGGACTGATCGGCAATTCGCTGGGTGGCCGGTTGGTGGATCGCCACCCGCTGATTGCCTCTATCCTGTTTTCGGCATTCATGGTCGCAGGCCTGGTGGCCGTGGTGCCCAGCATCCACTCCAGCGTTGCCCTGGCGGCGGCCTTGGCGGTATGGGGCGTTACCCAGGCGGCACTGTTCCTGGTCAGCCAGGTGCGTTTGATCAAGGCAGCGCCCCAGGCCCCGGCATTTGCCGCTTCGCTGAATATCGCCGGGGCCAACCTGGGCATCGGCCTGGGCGCTATCGTTGGTGGCCGGGTGATAGACACCCTGGGCCTGGGCAGCGTCGGCTTTGCCGCGGCCGGCTTCATGCTGGTGTCCATCGCGCTGGCGTGGCTGATGATGAGCACGCGCCTGGCCGCACCTTCCCCTCAGGCCTGAGGGGTAAACAGCTCCCGGCGCGCGCCTTCGGTGATGGCGACGATGCCGGGGTGGCTGACCCGCCGCTCCACGGATATCGCATAGAACGATTCGCGCACCGCCTCGGTCTGGCCGATCAGGCGCACGTTGTGCTGCGCCTGCAATTCTTCGGCAATCACGCTGGGGCCAATGAAAAGCCCGCTGCCCGATTGGCCGAAGGCCTGCATCAGTGCGCTGTCGTCGAATTCGCCGACGATGGTGGGCTGGATCAATTGTTCGCCAAACCAGCGCAGCAAGCGGCTGCGCACCATGGTTTCCTGGCCGGGTATCAACAGCGGCGCACCGTTCAGGCTGTGCGGAAAGCCCGGGCCATATCGCTCGGCCAGGGCCTGGGTGGCAAAAAAGCTTATGCCGCATTCCCCCAGCTTCTGGCTGTAGCCCTTGATGTCCAGGTGCGCGGGCATGGGGCTGTCGGAAATCACCAGGTCCAGGCGTTGTACCGCCAGGTCCGCCAGCAGGCGTTCGAGTTTGTCTTCGCGGCAGGTAATGTGCACAGCCTCAGGCAATTGCATGCTGGGTGCGATCAGCCGGTAGACAATGGACTTGGGCACCACGTCGGCCACGCCAATGCGCAGGGCCAGGGCTTGCTCGCCGGGTTGCGCGCGCAGCAGGGTCTGCAATTCGTTGCCCAGTTGGAACATCTGTTCAGCGTAGGGCAGGGCCTGGCGCCCGGCCTCGGTCAGCTCCAGTTGGCGGCCCACGCGCTGGAACAGTTCGATGCCGAAGGTCTGTTCCAGCAGGGTGATCTGCCCGCTGATGGTCTGCGGGGTGAGGCTCAATTGCTCGGCGGCGCGCATCACGCTGCCGGTCTTGGCCACAACCCAGAAATAGTGCAACTGGCGGTAGTTGAGCATGAAGGGCTGCCGATTCGTAAAAACCGAAGTATACCGGCAAAAAATACGAATTTTTCTGATGTTGGAAGTTTCTTAGACTGCGCTCATCTCCTCGACACCGTGAGCGGCATTTCCATGGACTACCTTCTGCAACTAGCCTCCAGCCCTACCGCCTGGGTGGCCCTGGCCACCTTGGTGGTCATGGAAATCGTGCTGGGCATCGACAACCTGATCTTTATCTCGATCCTCACCAATAAGCTGCCCAAGCAGTTCCAGGCCCGTGCCCGGCGCATCGGCATCGCCATGGCCCTGGTGTTGCGCCTGGGCTTGCTCAGTACCGTGGCTTACATCGTGCAGCTCACCGAGCCTGTGATCGAGGTGGTCGGCCAGGCATTCTCCTGGAAGGACATGATCCTGATTGCCGGTGGCCTGTTCCTGCTGTGGAAAGCCACCAAGGAAATCCACCACAGTGTCGACCCCCAGGCCCGGCAGGAGGCCAGTGTGGGCGGCAAAGTGGCCATGGGCTTTGTGGGCGCGATCTGTCAGATCCTGATGCTGGACCTGGTGTTTTCCATCGACAGCATCATCACGGCCGTGGGCATGACCGAGCACCTGCCTATCATGATCATCGCCGTGATCAGCGCCGTGCTGGTGATGTTGCTGGCCGCCGAGCCGCTGGCCCGTTTCATCAATGATAACCCGACGGTGGTGATGCTGGCCCTGGGGTTCCTGATCATGATTGGCATGACCCTGATCGCCGAAGGCTTCGGCGCCCACGTGCCCAAGGGCTATGTGTATGCCGCCATGACGTTCTCGGCGTTGATCGAAGGCCTGAACATGCTGTCGCGAAGGGCTCGCCACACGCGTGAAGCCGCTGTTTCGTAACAGCGTCTAGCCGCTGCCGCCAGGCTGCGCTGGCCCCTGAGACGCTGAAGAGTTTCAGTGAGGCAAAGGCCCCGCGCAGCCATCAGCAGCAGTTGCAGGGCGCTGCGGCACGCGGGCGGGTGGGGCAGGGTGCTGATGGCGGCGAGCAATGCGCATGACACCCCATAGCATGGCTGCGGCCACCAGTAGCCAGGCGCCGATCATCATGACAATGGCCATGGTCAGGCTCATAAGTGCCTCCTGAAGGCTTCAACGGTATTACAGGTGACAGTCTAGTCTGCCCCGTGTTTCAGGCTATTGACCAAAGGTCGCAGCGCTTGGGCCGATTGGCTCTATGGCGTGGGTGAAACTGCGCGCAAACGCTATACCGGGGCCGGCGCGCGGCCTATCATCAAGCCCCAAGGCCGCCAGCAGGCGGCGTCAGACCCGACAGTGAGGCTATTTTGCAGGGACTTGCCCGATTCCAGATCACCTTCGCCAAGCTGTTCGCCCCTGTGCTTGTGACCCTCGCGGTCGCCGGTTGCGCCGGCCACAAGGCGCCGGCACCGCCGATCAAGGGGCTGCCGGACCGGGTTGAGCTCAGCAGCGTGCCGTTCTTTCGTGGCGACACCGAGCAGGGTGCATCCATGGCCCTGGCCAGTGCCTTGTCGCAGCAGGGCATCGTGATCACCCCCGGGTTGCTGGACAAGTCGCTGCACCTCCCCGGCGGCGAAGACAAGCTGCAGGCCTCGCTACAGGCGACGGCGCAGGAATACGGCATGGTGGTCTACCCCTTGGATGATGATTTGCCGGCACTGTTTGCCCAGGTGGCGGCGGGTTATCCGGTGTTGGTGCGCTACATGGACGGCACGGTCTGGACCAGCCCGCGCTACGCCCTGCTGGTGGGCTATGATCGCTACAAACAGCATGTGCTGCTGCGTTCGGGCAACGAGCGGCGCAAGCTGATGGACTTTGGCAGCTTCAGTTCGGCGTGGAACAGCGCAGGGCATTGGGCGGTGCTGGTGCAGAAACCGGGGCAACTGCCGGCCAATGTGGTTCGCCAGCGCTGGCTGAAGGCGGCCAATGATCTGGGCCAGGCGGGGCAGGAACAGGCGGCGGCGCGGGCTACCCGGGCCTTGGGCGCCCAATGATCAAGGTGTATACCCCGCGGCGCGCCAAGGCGAACAGTGGCGTTTGCACTGTCCGCCTTGTTTGCCTGGCTTAAGCCAATATCGCCCCCTTGGAAAAGGCACCTCGCGGTGCCTTTTTTTCGGGTTTTACACGCCCAGACGGTCACGCAGGCTGTAGTACCAGGCACCCAGCGCCGTGAGCGGAGTTCGCAGCAACTGGCCGCCGGGGAACGGGTAGTGGGGCAGTTCGGCGAAAGCGTCGAAGCGCTCGGCCTGGCCGCGCAGGGCTTCGGCCAGCACTTTGCCGGCCAGGTGCGTGTAGGTCACGCCGTGGCCGCTGCAACCCTGGGAGTAATAGATGTTGTCGCCCAGGCGTCCTACCTGCGGCAGGCGCGACAGGGTCAGCAGGAAGTTGCCGGTCCAGGCGTAGTCGATCTTCACGTCCTTGAGCTGCGGGAAGGCCTTGAGCATTTTCGGCCGAATGATGGCTTCGATGTTCGCCGGGTCTCGGGCACCGTAGACCACGCCGCCGCCGAAGATCAGGCGCTTGTCCGCCGTAAGGCGGTAGTAGTCCAGCAAGTAGTTGCAGTCCTCGACGCAGTAGTCCTGAGGCAGCAGGGTCTTGGCCAGCTCGTCGCTCAGCGGCTCGGTGGTGATCACCTGGGTGCCGCACGGCATCGACTTGGAGGCCAGCTCCGGCACCAGGTTGCCCAGGTAGGCGTTGCCTGCCACGATGACGAACTTGGCGCGCACGCGGCCCTGCGGGGTATGGATGACCGGATTGGCGCCGCGCTCGATGCGAATGGCCGGCGACTGCTCATAAATGGTGCCGCCCAGGGATTCCACCGCAGCGGCCTCGCCCAGTGCCAGGTTCAGCGGGTGGATGTGGCCGCCGCTCATGTCCAGCATGCCGCCCACGTACTGGTCACACGACACCACTTCACGAATGCGTTTCTGGTCCATCAGTTCCAGTTGGGTGTGGCCGTAGCGTTCCCACAGGCGCTTCTGCGACTCCAGGTGGCCCATCTGCTTGCTAGTGATGGCGGCAAACACGCCGCCGTCCTTCAGGTCGCACTGAATGTTGTACTTGGCCACGCGCTCGCGAATGATGCGGCCGCCCTCAAAGGCCATCTGGCCCAGCAGTTGGGCCTGCTTGGGGCCAACGGTGCGTTCGATGACGTCGATGTCGCGGCTATAGCTGTTGACGATCTGGCCGCCGTTGCGGCCCGACGCGCCAAAACCGACCTTGGCGGCCTCGAGAACCGTGACCTTGAAGCCGTTCTCTAAAAGAAACAGTGCACTGGATAGACCGGTGTAGCCAGCGCCGATAATACACACGTCAGTTTGCACTTCTTCCTGCAAGGATGGGCGTGAAGGCGCGGCATTGGCTGATGCGGCGTAGTAGGACTGTGGGTAGGGGGTGTTCGCCATTGCTGCAACCTCTGTTTTATATTTTTGACGTGTTGGCGAATCGTACCTGAGATGAAATCCGGATTCCAGCGCTAACTTGAAATGCTTATCTGGGTAAAAATTTCGGTTATTCAGTGGGTTAGCTCAAAATGCGGTTGACACCCCACTGTAAATACGTAAAATACCGCCTCACAGCAGGCACGTAGCTCAGTTGGTTAGAGCACCACCTTGACATGGTGGGGGTCGTTGGTTCGAGTCCAATCGCGCCTACCAAACAAAATCCGCTCTGCTGGGCGGTCTGGAAGGGCCCACCGAAAGGTGGGCCCTTTTTTGTTGTCTTGGATTTCATACAGAACGTTCACAAAATATCGGGTTCGTTCACACGGGGCAATGTGAACGCCTATATGATCCGCAGCCTGCAAATGAAAGGGAGCACTCAGCACGCTTTTGGGAATTGTCCTACAGCCAGCGCTCAAACTTCTCGGTAGGGTTAACGCTGCCCAGCTACAGGCTGGAATTCCCCAAGGACGAAAGGAAGCTGCATGTCCGGTTATGTCCCAAAACCAGCTTTACCCAACACGCCAAAGGGCTACCGCAACAGCGGCGTGGAGCCTGTTGACATCCATGCCCAGCGTTGGGCGGAATACCCAGACCTCCCCACCAAAGAAGACGCCAAGCCAAACAGCTTGGGTTGTGTGTTCGCAAAGAGCTGTGACCTTCCAGACGGCGTGATCGATCACAAAAAGCCAGCCGGGTTCATCCCTGTAGAGAAAGTGGGCAACTACGGCGAGTTCGCCATTCTCGGTGGCCGTGATACGGATGCACAGGGAAACACTCCCCTCAAGAAAATCAGTGGTGCAATACCGGCAACACTGGGAACACTTCTACTGGGTGGGGCAGCTACTTCGGCTGCTGGCGTGTCTTGTGGTGGTTTGTGCGTTGCTGGAGCTGCTGTTGCGACAGGGAGCACTGCAACGGGTGCGAGTGCTGCTGGCGGTGCAGGCTTGGTTACTGCCGGTGTTGTTGCTGGCGCATTGGCCGGTGTGGTTGCAATGCTTTGGCCGTCGAGTCTTGGCGACAGTAGCCTTTATACAGAAGAACAGCTCCAGTCGTTTAAAGAAGGACGTACACGTGTCCGATTAACCGTTGAGCAGCAGGCCGATGGCACCTTGAAGGGGTACGGATACAACACCCAAAAGCGCCGTGACTGGGAAATGATTCCCGTAGTGCAGTTCGTTGCTCAAGGCTCCCAGCAAGTGGCTGACTTTGGTGATGGCGTAACCCTGATATGGACACCAGCCGCTGACCCGTCCAGCACGTTAGGAACTCCAGCGTTAGAAGGCGCACCACAGGCGCCACAGGTTTGGATTTATCCGCCCACCGAACAGGCTGATAACATCATCGTCAGCCCGATCTACCCGGACGCTTACAAAGATTTCATTTTGGTGTTCCCGGCTGATTCTGGTGTGCAGCCGTTGTACATCGTTATCAGCGCCCGGTATTCACCGGGAATCGCAACAGGACGGGGTGAAGATGTGTTCGGCATCTGGCTTGCCGGAGCTGGCACAGGGTTAGGCGCTCCAATCCCTACCCGGATAGCGAACGTATTACGGGGGCGAGAATTTAAGAGCTTCGATACTTTCAGGGCGGCATTCTGGAAGGCAGTAAGCAACGATCCTGAGCTGTTTAGCCAACTGAGTGAGGACGATCAGGCGCGTGTGCTAACTGGGAACGCCCCTACTGTTCGATTCAGAGACTCGGTAGGCAAACGGGTCACCTATGAAATACACCACATCGAGCTAATTAAAGATGGGGGGGCGGTGTACGACGCGGACAACCTAAGGGTGAATACCCCTCGAAACCACATTGACCTTCACAAGAAACAGTAGGCACAGCATGGAAAACATTTCTGATTTCACCGAAGCCGAATTCATCGCCTTCATCAAAAACATACGTGTCGTCAACAAAGGCGGCACGGATGAAGAGCTTGGCGAGTTGCTTGAGAAATTCAGTCAGCTTGCAGGCCATCCCGACGGCTACGATTTGATTTTCCACCCAGAACCCGGTGCGGACAACTCTGCCGAAGGTGTCACCAAGACGGTGAAGGAATGGCGTGCCGCTCAAGGCTTGCCGGGGTTCAAAGAATAATCTTATGAGAGTACATATGGAGCTTCGCCCTGATTTAATGCCGCCGATGCTGGATGAATCTTTGGTCGCTCGGCTGACGAACCTTTCTGAACAAATTGATTGTGGACATCCCGACCGAACTCGGGAGCAGTTGGCCGCGTTCAATCGAGAAACCATGACCGAGTTTGAATTCATCGACTTTCAGGGAATCTATGGTGGGCAAACCCACGACACTTGGGTTCGCAAGGTCTTAGCAACACCGTATGAACAGCGTGTGACAGATGTAACCAAGCAGGAGCTGATAGAGCTGGCCCGAAGGGTAATGGAGTGCGATGGGGCCGAACACGACATTGATTTTTGGTTGCACATGCTGGAAATCAACATACCTAATGAACGCGTATCCGATTTGATTTTTTGGCCAGACGAATACTTCGATGAAGCTGATTATCCGGAGGGACTATCGCCAGAGCAGGTGATAGAAATCGCGTTGAATGATAGAGAGGTTGTGCTGTAGCGACAGCCCGCCCACACCGAAGGACTGTCATCCTGCACGGCGTTGAAACTGAGGGTGTGAGCGAGCAGCGGGGATTCGACATGACTCGCCCCAGCCAATTCCTTGCCGCCGCCAAAATTTTCAATGCACTTCAACAGGCGTTTGGCTGTCGAGCTTGGAAAATAAATCTGGTGGTTTTTCGGGTGGTGCTTAGTATCGAACAGCGGGCTTGCCCAGAAACGCCCAAAGGGCACCACAAATAAGTTGGGGCACGTAGCCCCGAAGTTTGACCAGGAGTGACGCTGTAGCGCCCCGTATCAGGCTGCCATTGTTTCCCGCTTGATCCTGTACACCGTTGCAACACCACAGTGAGCAACGCGGGCCACTTCGTCAGCAGACATGGTTGGATACTTGGTTAGGGTTTCCTTGACCTTGGCCCACTTGGCAGCGTTCCTTCCTTTACCTGATGGCTCATCGGCAATTCGTTCCTTGAGGTGCAGGCACTCTTTCGTTAGCTTCAGGATTTCAGACCTCCTCATGGCAGCCTCGTATGCCAGTTCAACAATCATCTTCATGCTAGGGGAGAGTTTCGCGAGCAGTCGCTCAAGCTCGCTCGCACGGATGACCTTGTCAGACGACCGATCTGGCTTTGGGAGTGCGATATCACTCACGGGGTTGTGAATATCGATCAGTAACCCGCGTTTAGCGAACCGATAGAAGCGTGACATAAAGGCGAGTTGCGTCCTGCACGTGGATGGCTTCACCGTCTTCAATCGCATGATCTTGAAGTCATTGATCATCTGTGGAGTGATTTCGTGAATAGGCTGGGTGAAGTCCCTGCCAAGATGCTCCACGATTTTCAGTGCATGGCCGTAGCTTCCTTTGCCCTTGAGCATCGTTTCACCGTACGTCATGCCCAACGTATAAATGGTGTGATGTTTGCGATCCATCGTGACGGCTTCGAGCTGGTTCGCCCATGACTCTGCTTCAGCTTTGGTGCGGAAGGTTTTGGACTGCGGAGATTTGCCCTTAACTCGTACCTGAGCGTTCCAGTTGCCGGACGGAAGTAAGCGGAAGTTGGCCATTTGTGACGCCTCTTAATGTGAATGGGCGTTCTGTGAAACCTTGAGCACCAAGGCTTGCAGCTTGCTCAAGCAGACCTTGACATGGTGGGGGTCGTTGGTTCGAGTCCAATCGCGCCTACCAAACAAAATCCGCTCTGCTGGGCGGTGTAGAAAAGGCGATCCGAAAGGGTCGCCTTTTTTGTTTGCCTGCAGGAAACCATCCTGACACGGCATTGAGGGTGCGCGGATGCTAAAGTGCCGCCCTGACTAATCATGAGGGAACACCATGCGTAAGCTGTTGAGCGCAATGCTGCTGGTATCACTGGGCGGCTGCATGTCGGCAAACATGGACCAGGTCCGCAGCCAGGGCGCCTATCGCTCGTTTACTTCGCAGAAGCCGGCCAAGGACGTTGCCCAGTGCATCGAATACTCCTGGCAGGACGAAGTGCTGTCGGGCGCCGCCGCCGATTCCCACACCGAACCGGCGAAGGACGGCAGCCTGACCGTGATGGTCGACTCCAAGAACTTTGCCGACGTACGCCAGGCCGGCACCGGCAGTGCGGTGGCTTACTTCGCGGAACAGGGCTCGCCGCTGGCGCACCAGCGGTTGGCGGCGTTGAGTACCTGTCTGTAGTGCGTGGTGTGTGTAGCTTTTCCAAAGTTTGCGTAGGACACTCCTGATTCGCTGTTCATGGGGTGTCGTGCCGCTCGGCCCCCGCCCGTACTGGCAGTGTCAGCATCCATCGGTGCTGGCTTGCACCCGCGTGCTGCCCTCATTGGCGGGGCCTTCTGCGGTCCGCGTAACCTGAGCTCCTGTCTTTCATGAAATCAACACCCTTACCGAACCTGACCGCTTGTCGCCGTTTGCCGAGGGGGCCTATAGTCAATTCGGGTCTGGTGGCGATTGCTCAGCTCGCATGCGCGGCGCTGCTAGAATCAAGGATGTAGTCCCCATGTGGAGGTCTTCTCATGCGCACATTTTCCATTCTGATGGCTGCCTCGCTGCTCGCCGGTTGTGGTGACAGCGCCATACAGGACGCCCACAAGGCCGTGGCCTACCAGTTGATGGATCCGGCTTCGGCGCAATTTCGTGAAGATCGCGAGCTGGCCGATGGCAGTGTCTGCGGGCAGGTGAATGGCAAGAACAGCTACGGCGCCTACTCAGGGTTTGGTCATTACCTGGCACGCAAGGGCGCGGATGGCTTCCAGGTAGTGCTGGACCCGCAGGGCAGCAATGCCAGTGCCGCTCAGGCATGTGGTTACCCACTGGCGGCCGTGCCAGTGGCGCCGCCAGCCCAGGCGCCGGCCGCGCCCGTGGCGGGGTCGAAAGGGCCCAACGAAATTGCCGGGGTAAGATGGTCGGTGCAGTTGGCATCCACCAGTGCGGAGTCGGCCAGCCTGATGAGCAAGAAGCTCGCAGGCTTCGGGTATTCACCCTACGTGGCGCGCGAAGATAACGTCAGTCGCGTCTTCGTGGGCCCGTTCGATTCGCGCTCCGAGGCCACTCGCAAGCTTGATCAACTGCGCCATGATCACAAGATCCGCGGCATCGTGGTGCGCTATCGCGGGGTAGGGGACCTGCCGGCGCCTTCAGTAGCCCACGGTTAGTCGACGCCGTTGATGCCCTCATCAACCAAGACTTCGGGCTCGTCA
This sequence comes from Pseudomonas sp. M47T1, assembly GCF_000263855.1. Classification (GTDB taxonomy): domain Bacteria; phylum Pseudomonadota; class Gammaproteobacteria; order Pseudomonadales; family Pseudomonadaceae; genus Aquipseudomonas. The sequence goes on along the minus strand of NZ_AJWX01000041.1, from coordinate 20,206 downwards.
GGCAGGACTTCGTCAGTGTCCAGGTTAGCTTCGCCTTCGTCCGAGTCGTTGAGCGGCGCTTCGTCGCCATGGTCGAAATCCTCATCAGCTTGCATAAAGCACTCCTGGGGTAGTGCCAGGCACCCGGGGTGTCTGGCATGGTTGGCCGACGGTCAGGGCTCGATTTCGTTGAACGAGCAATATTCTTCCCAGCTCATGCCCAGGGTCTGGGCCACTTCCTGATGCACTTCCAGGCGCATGGCCTTGAGTTCTTCGGGGCTGTTGGCGATCAACTCCAAGGTCAGCTCCCAGGGCTCGATGCCCTGATCTTCAGCCTGGTCGTCGAACGCCCACTGAATCTGCTGCTGTTGTTCGGTAGGGCTCAGGTCCTTGATCTCGTCCAGCAGCTGTGGGTTACTGGCGGCGAATTTTTCCAGGGCAAGCGAGCTGCGGTCTGCTTTGGCAATCATGGTGGTCTCTTTCAGGCGGTAAAAGCCCGAACATTATCAGCCAGTGGCACCACGGCGTGAAGGGCGTTGCGCTTATGCGGGGGGCGCCGCTGCATTAAGCGCGGCCGCCAGCAATATCAGGGCGATCAACAGCAGCAGCAACAGCATCAATAACTTCATCGCCAGCCCTGCCTGCAGTGGCTTGAAAAAGCCTGCTCATGCCATAGAAGACCGCTTCGGAGTACATGTGTTAGCCCTGTGCGGCCTGTATGCGACGATCGGTGGTAAAATTGGCCGATTATTTTCGGGAGGTGGGCGCGTGCGCAAATTGATGGTGGTGGGTGCGGTATTGATGCTGGCCGGCTGTGGCAGTGCCGTGGAAGAGTCGGCCAAGGCTGTTTTGCTGCACCTGGACAATCCCAAAACGGCGCGTTTCACCAATGTGCGCACCACGGACAAGGGTGATGTCTGCGGTCAGGTTCGGCAGAAGGATGCGTCGGGCAAGTTTGAGGGCTACCGCAATTACGCGGCCATCAAGACCGAGGATGGTTTCAAGGCCGTCATCGATGAAGATGGCAACAACGCCAAGGTGCGCGAAGTGTGTGGCGAAGGCCAGGAAGTGTCAGCTGAGGACGCAGCGCCTGCTGCTGCCGCCACGGCTGCCCATGGCTGGGAAGTGCAAATTGTCGATGGCGCCAACATGGGCGCGCTCAGCGACATGACCTCGCGCCTGATCGAGAACGGCTTCGTGGCCAGCGTGGCCCAGCGTGACGGCAAGCAGCTGGTGTACCTGGGGCCATTCCAGAGCAAGGAAGAAGCCGAGCAGAAACGCGCCCAGTTGCTGGCCTCCCAAGGCATCAAATCGGTGGTGGTGGAACACCAGGCCAACTGACTGGCCATGGCCACGGATTACGACCTGGCGGCAGCTCCTGCGAGGCTGCGTCTTGCGAGGGGTTGTGTCAGGCAGTGCGCGGCGTCTGCGGCGCGGCCCGGGGCCGCTGCTACAGGCACCGCGTGGTGCCATCAGTGGCGTGCTTTTTCGTGGTGGAGGCAGCCCTGGTAGTAGGTCTGCTTCACCGAGGCAGGGCGCAGTCGCGAACGGCTGTGGTAGGTCTGGTCGGTGATGCCCAGGGCCATCTTGCGCATCCAGGGTTGGCTGAAGTGCCGTTGTTGCAGCCTGCGCCGGGCACTGTACAGCGTCCTGCCGGACAGCTTGGACTGCTGGGCCTGGGCGGCAATATCGGCGCCCCAGCGGCACATTTCCACGTCATGCCGAGTCAAGCTCCTGGCCGACGCCGCACCTGCAGCCAGCGTCAGCACCAAGGCCATCATGGTCAAGCCAAAACGTCGCATATACCCTCTCATTGAAATACGGTGTGAAAACATCAAGCCGCCGCCGTGAAGCGGCGGCCGCAGATCAACGGCAGTTGCCGGCGATGTGGTAATGGGCCGCCAGCGCGGCCGCCTCGCTGTCGAACTCGACCTGGTTCTTCGCCGAAATCGAGTTGTAGGACGGGCAGTCCGGGCGGTGGTAGGTCATGGAGTTGCGGTTGCCTCGCACCGGGCCGCTCTTGCTGGCGCTTGCACTGGCGACCTGCGCGGTGGCGGTGGTGGTCGGTTTTGCCGCAGCAAAGGGTGCCGCCTTGCCGGTGGCTTTGCCGCCCATCACCGCGTCCATGAAGATCGGTGCATGGTCCGAGACGCTGGATCGCCCCTTGGCATTGCTCATCTTCAGGTAGCTGGGGTAGTCGAACACCTGCACGCTCTTGACGTTGATGGTGCTTTCGTTGGACACGAAGATGTTGTCATACAGGTTCGAGAACTGGCCGTCGGTGGTGGACAGCGTGCTGGCGCCTTGCAGCATCAGCGGCCGTGCGCTGACCCGCAGGCCGGCCCAGGCAGTGGAGGTGGGTGGGGTATTGAAGTCGCCCATCAGCATGATGTTGGTGTTGCCGTCGTACACGCTTTTCAGCCACGCCCAGTAATCGCCCAGCACGGCGATTTCCTTGGTGCGGTCGGCCACGGTCTTGCCGTAGTGGATGTGCACGGTGGCAGCCACGAAGGTGCTGTTGTCCTTCAGGTTGCGGAAGCGCGCCGAGTAAGGTTCGCGTTCAAAGTGGTCACCCTTGTCCAAGTAGGTTGCGGCACCGTCTTCATAGGAAACGGCGTCATCACGCCACACGAAACCATACATTTCCTTGTAGGAACTGCGCCCGGTGGCGTGGGAGGCCATGGCCGACCACTTCTTGCCGGTGGCCTGCTCCAGTGCCTTTTGCAGGGCGGTGAGACCATCCTCGTTCATCAGCTCCTGTACGGCCAGGAAGTCGACGTTCTGCGCGACCTTGGCAATGCTGGCGAAATCCTTGCCGGGGCGCACGCTGAGGTGCTCCAGGTTCCAGGTGCCTATGCGTACATCGGCAAAGGCCTGGCCGCAGACGAGCATCAACGCCAGCAGCGCCGTGGTTAATTTCCTGAACATGCAATTTTCCAATCAAAAACGGGGGGAGGGCAGGTCACCGAAGTGCCCGCCACTGTAAAGGGCAAGCCTTGGAGGGCTCAGTCTTCCTTGGGTACTACCCAGAAAATCTGCACGCCACCGTCGTCGCGCCAGGCAAGGGTGACGTTATCGTTCTCGCCAATCTCCTCCAGCAGCTGTGTCCAGTCCTCGGGCGATTCATGGTCCAGTTTGAAAATCAGCGCCGACCTGGCCTTCTGCGCCGTGGGTGCGTTGATGATTTTCGAGATGCGCAGACCCAGCTGTTGATAGCTGTCGAGCGGGGAAGGGGTATTGGCCACGAAGCATTCCTTATTTTGCTGTACGTGCATACAGTATTTTACTGTGGGCAATTTCGCAACAGGTCTACTGAAGAAGAGCCCCTCTGACCGCGAATTTTTCCTTTTGCTGCGCAGCGACGAAATTATTCTGTTTGCCGATGGCTCTATTACGTAGGAAGTGTGTGTTTTTTACGTGAGGAGACGGCAGATGAATACTCGACACCTGTGGCTGGCTTCCGTGGGGCTGGCGGCTGCGGCCCTGGCTGGCTGTTCCACTGAAACGGTGGTGACCCTGCAGAACGGCACCCAGTACATCACCCGCGCCAAGCCCGATACCAAAAACGCCGATGGCTTTTATGAATTCACTGACATCTCTGGCAAACACGTGCGCGTGCGGGCCGATGAGGTGGCCACGGTGAAGCCGGAAGATTGAATTCGCTGCTTTGGGTTATGCTGTAACCAAGGGGGCGTTTACCCCTGTGTAGGACCTTTCCCCGCACCCGGCCGTGTTCCGGCAGGGCGTCACAAAATCACCGCGCGACCCGTTGACAAAGTCGCGCGGCGTTCTCATAGTCCACTAACGCAAACGTTTGCGTTGAGGGATCCCTGCTTTATCCTTTCAGCACGATCCTGCGCACATCCGCTGCAAACAATAATCATAAGATCGGAGTGACCCCATGAAATTGCCATTCGCTGGACGCTTGCTCGCCGTCTCCCTGCTGGCCGCCGTCTGCGCGGTTGCCCCCTTGTCCCAGGCCGTGGCCGACACCGCCAAGCCCAAAGTCGCGCTGGTGATGAAGTCGCTGGCCAACGAGTTCTTCCTCACCATGGAAGACGGCGCCAAGGACTATCAGAAAGCCCATTCTGCTGATTTCGACCTGATTTCCAACGGTATCAAGGACGAGTCCGACACCGCGAACCAGATCCGCATTGTCGAGCAGATGATCGTGTCCAAGGTCGATGCCCTGGTCATCGCCCCCGCTGACTCCAAGGCCTTGGTGCCGGTGATCAAGAAAGCCATGGATGCCGGTATCACCGTCATCAACATCGACAACCAGCTGGACGCTGATGTACTCAAGAGCAAAGGCATCAGCGTGCCGTTCGTGGGGCCTGATAACCGCAAGGGCGCGCGCCTGGTGGGCGAGTACCTGGCCAAGCAGCTGAAGGCGGGCGATCAGGTGGGCATCATTGAAGGCGTACCTACCACCACCAACGCCCAGCAGCGTACCGCCGGCTTCAAGGATGCGATGGATGCGGCGCAGATGAAGATCGTCTCCACCCAGTCCGGCAACTGGGAAATCGACAAGGGCAATGCCGTTGCCTCGGCCATGCTCAACGAATACCCCGACCTGAAGGCCTTGCTGGCCGGTAACGACAGCATGGCGCTGGGCGCGGTCTCGGCCGTTCGTGCTGCCGGCAAGGTGGGCAAGGTGCAAGTGGTGGGCTACGACAACATTAACGCCATCAAGCCGATGCTCAAGGATGGTCGCGTGCTGGCCACGGCCGACCAGTTCGCCGCCAAGCAGGCGGTGTTCGGTATTCAGGCGGCGTTGAAGATGATCAAGCACGAGCCCATTGATGGCGCCGCCAATGGCGTGATCGAGACCCCGGTAGAGCTGGTCACCAAGCCCTGATTGCCCGCTAGCATTGCCGCGCCTGCCCTTTCCGGGCGGGCGCCTGGAGAATTCCTATGTCAGCTGCTGCCCCGAACGTCGTACTCTCGGTCAGTGGTATCGGTAAGACTTACGCCCAGCCCGTGCTGTCAGGCATCGACCTGGAGTTGGTGCGTGGCGAGGTGCTGGCCCTGACCGGCGAGAACGGCGCCGGCAAAAGCACCTTGTCCAAGATCATCGGCGGCCTTGAAGCCGCCACCGTCGGTGAGATGCAGTACCAGGGCCAGGCCTATTGCCCGGGCAGCCGTGCGGCCGCCGAAACCCTGGGCGTGCGCATGGTCATGCAAGAGTTGAATTTGTTGCCGACCTTGTCGGTGGCCGAAAACCTGTTTCTCGACAATTTGCCCAGCCGGGCAGGGTGGATCAGCCGCAAGCGCCTGCGCGAAGCAGCCCTGCAGGCCATGGCCCAGGTCGGCCTGGAGGCCATAGACCCGGACACGCCGGTGGGCGAGCTGGGCATCGGCCATCAGCAGATGGTGGAAATTGCCCGCAACCTGATCGGCGATTGCCATGTGCTGATTCTCGACGAGCCCACGGCCATGCTCACCTCGCGGGAAGTGGAGATGCTCTTCGAGCAAATCGCCCGCTTGCGCGCGCGTGGCGTGGCCATTGTCTACATTTCACATCGCCTGGAAGAGTTGGCGCAGGTGGCCCAACGCATCGCCGTGTTGCGCGATGGCCAGTTGGTGTGCGTGGACTCGATGAGCAACTACAACAGCGAACAGTTGGTGAACCTGATGGTGGGTCGCGAACTGGGCGAACACATTGACCTGGGGCCGCGCAGCATTGGCGGGCCGGCGCTGTCGGTGAAAAACCTGAGTCGTGCCGACAAGGTCCGCGACGTCTCGTTCGAAGTGCGCAAGGGCGAGATATTTGGCATTTCCGGGCTGATCGGCGCAGGGCGCACCGAGTTGCTGCGGCTTATCTTCGGCGCCGACGCGGCGGACAGCGGTCATGTGGAGGTGGGTTCGCCCCTGCGCAAGGCTGCTATCCGTTCGCCGTCTGACGCCGTGGCCCACGGTATCGCCCTGATCACCGAAGACCGCAAGGGCGAGGGCCTGCTGCTGCCTCAGTCAATCAGCGGCAACATAGCCCTGGGCAACATGCCGGCGATATCCGCAGGGGGGCTGGTCAACGGTGTCGCCGAGCGGCAACTGGCCCAGCGCCAGATCGCGGCCATGCGCATCCGCAGTTCCAGTCCCGATCAACTGGTGTCGCAATTGTCGGGCGGCAACCAGCAGAAAGTGGTGATCGGCCGCTGGCTGGAGCGTGATTGCTCGGTGCTGCTGTTCGATGAGCCCACCCGTGGCATTGACGTGGGCGCCAAGTTCGACATTTACGCCCTGCTGGGTGAACTGACTCGCCAAGGCAAGGCGCTGGTGGTGGTGTCCAGTGACCTGCGCGAGCTGATGCTGATCTGCGATCGCATTGGCGTGCTGTCGGCCGGCCACCTGATCGAGACCTTCGAGCGCGACACCTGGACCCAGGACCAACTGCTGGCGGCCGCTTTTGCCGGTTATCAAAAACGAGATGCGCTGGTCAGTGATACAGCGCCCAGGAACCTTGCATGAAAACTACCGTGGACACTCAGGCCTCGCCTGCGGCCAAGCGCACCGGCACCTACTTCGGCCTGGGCACCTACCTGGGCCTGGCAGGCGCATTGCTGGCAATGATTGTGCTGTTCTCCCTGCTCAGCGATCACTTTCTTTCCTTCAGCACCTTCAGCACCCTGGCCAACCAGATCCCCGACCTGATGGTACTGGCAGTGGGCATGACCTTCGTGCTGATCATCGGCGGTATCGACCTGTCGGTCGGTTCGGTGCTGGCCCTGGCGGCGTCGGCGGTCAGCGTGGCCATTCTGGGCTGGGGCTGGAGCGTGTTGCCGGCCGCGTTGCTGGGCATGGGTTGTGCGGCGCTGGCGGGTACCCTCACAGGCTCCATCACCGTGGCCTGGCGCATCCCCTCGTTCATTGTGTCGTTGGGTGTGCTGGAGATGGCGCGCGGGGTGGCCTACCAGATGACCGATTCGCGCACCGCGTACATCGGTGATGCGTTTGCCTGGTTGTCCGACCCACTGGCCTTGGGTATTTCGCCGTCATTCGTGATTGCCCTGGTGGTGATCGTGCTGGCCCAGGCGGTGCTGACCCGTACCGTGTTTGGCCGCTACCTGATCGGCATCGGTACTAACGAAGAAGCGGTGCGCCTGGCGGGGATCAACCCCAAACCCTACAAGATCCTCGTGTTTTCGCTGATGGGGCTGTTGGCCGGCCTGGCGGCGCTGTTCCAGATTTCGCGCCTTGAGGCGGCCGACCCGAACGCAGGCTCGGGGCTTGAGCTGCAGGTGATCGCCGCCGTGGTGATTGGCGGAACCAGCCTGATGGGCGGGCGCGGCTCGGTCATCAGTACGTTCTTCGGGGTGTTGATCATTTCCGTGCTGGCCGCAGGCCTGGCGCAAATCGGTGCCACTGAACCGACCAAAAGAATCATTACCGGGGCGGTCATCGTGGTGGCGGTGGTGCTCGACACCTACCGCAGCCAACGTGCCCGGAAGCGGAGCTGAGTCATGGCAACCATCAAAGATGTCGCCGCGTTGGCGGGCATTTCCTACACCACTGTGTCCCATGTGCTGAACAAGACCCGGCCGGTCAGCGAGCCGGTGCGGCTCAAGGTCGAAGCCGCCATCGCCCAGCTCGACTACGTGCCCAGCGCCGTGGCGAGGTCGCTGAAGGCCCGTAGCACGGCCACCATCGGCCTGCTGGTGCCTAACAGCATCAACCCCTACTTCGCCGAGCTGGCGCGGGGTATCGAGGACTTTTGCGAACGCAATGGCTACTGCGTGATCCTGTGCAACTCTGATGATAACCCGCAAAAACAGCGCAGCTACCTGCGGGTGTTGCTGGAAAAACGCGTGGACGGCCTGATCGTGGCCTCGGTGGGTGAAGACAGCGACCTGCTCAGCAGCCTGGCCACGGTGCGCACGCCCATGGTCATCGTCGACCGCAGCCTGGACGGCGTGGCCGCAGACCTGGTGCGCATCGATCACGAATTGGGGGGTTACCTGGCCACCCGGCACCTGTTGGAGTTGGGGCATCGCGATATCGCCTGCATCAACGGCCCGGCCGATACCAGCGTGGCGCAGATGCGCCTGGCGGGCTACAGCCGGGCATTGGCCGAGTTCAATGTGCAAGCCGTGCCTGCGCGGGTGCTGGAAAGCGATTTCAGCGGCCCGGGGGGCTACCGGGCCGCTGGCGTGCTGCTGGACGGCGAGCAGCCGCCTACCGCCATATTTGCCGCCAACGACATGATCGGCATGGGCGTGCTGCGCGCTGCCGCCGAGCGCAATATCCGCGTGCCGGGAGAGCTGTCGGTGATCGGCTTCGATGACATCCAGCTGTGCCGTTACGTGTACCCGGCGCTGACCACCGTGGGCCAGTCCATCCGCCAGTTGGGCGAACAGGCGGCCGAGCGGCTGCTGGCGCGCATTGGCAGCAAGGTCAGTGAAGGGGTGGTGCAGCAGATCGTTGCCCCCAGCATTGTGCTCCGTGAGTCGACCGCCCCGCGTACGGGGCTTTTCAATGAATACCGCTGAAACAGAGTGCAGGCACATGCAAGCGAAAGTCGTGGTAGTAGGTAGTTTGAACATGGACCTGGTCACCCGTGCCCAGCGTTTGCCGCAGCCGGGCGAGACCGTGGTGGGCAATTCGTTCGCCACGGTGCCGGGCGGCAAGGGCGCCAATCAGGCGGTGGCGGCTGCGCGCCTGGGCGCACCCACTGCCATGATTGGCTGCGTGGGCGACGACGCCTATGGCGCGCAGTTGCGCCAGGCGTTGCTCGATGAGGGTATCGATGGGCAGGCGGTTGTCACGGCGGCCGGCGTGAGCAGCGGCGTGGCGCTGATTGTGGTGGACGAGGCCAGTCAGAACACCATCGTCATTGTCGCCGGCGGCAATGGTGAGGTCAGCGCGCAGCGTGTGCAGCAGGCCGATGCGCTGTTGCAACAGGCGGATGTGATTGTCTGTCAGTTGGAGGTGCCGCTCGATACCGTGGCCTTCACCCTCAAGCGCGGCCGGGCGTTGGGCAAGACGGTGATCCTCAATCCGGCACCGGTCAGCGCGCCACTGCCGGCTGACTGGTATCGCGCCATCGACTACCTGATCCCGAACGAAAGCGAAGCCTTTGCCTTGACCGGCGTGCGGGTCGACTCGTTGCACAGCGCCCAGCAGGCCGCCACGCACCTGCACGCCCAGGGCGCCGGCAAGGTCATTATCACGCTGGGGGCCCAGGGCTCGCTGTTCGCCGAGGGCGGTCGCTTCCAGCACTTTCCTGCGCCGGTGGTAAAGGCGGTGGATACCACGGCGGCGGGAGACACCTTTGTCGGGGCGTTCGCCGCCGCGCTGGCGCGCGGCGAGCACGAGCTTCAGGCAATTGCGTTTGGCCAGGTGGCCGCGGCACTGTCGGTCACCCGGGCCGGGGCGCAGCCGTCCATTCCGTACCTGGCCGATGTAACGGGGTTCGTGCAGCCATGAAAAAGACTGCGCTGCTCAACATCGCCCTGTCGCGGCTGATCGCCTCCCTGGGGCACGGCGACATCGTCGTCATCGGCGATGCCGGTTTGCCGGTGCCGCCGGGCGTCGAGCTGATCGACCTGGCGTTGACGCCCGGCGTACCGGACTTTGTCTCGACCCTGACGGTGGTGCTCAGTGAAATGCAGGTGGAGCGCCATGTGCTGGCTCAGGAGATCTTTGCGGCATCACCGCCCGCGCTGGTTGCGCTGGAGCGCCTGAACGAGGAGGGCGCCCTGGGGGGGCGGGAGGCCATCAGCCATGATGACTTCAAGCAACTGACCCGCCAGGCCAGGGCGGTGGTGCGTACAGGGGAGTGTCAGCCTTACAGCAACGTCATCCTGATTGCAGGCGTCACGTTCTGAAGCCTGCGCGCTGCCCCTGAATCTGAAACCTGTAGCCGCAGCCTGACGGCAGCGGCAGGGCGAACAGGTCAAGCCGGCAGCGCAGGCGCCTCGGGCGGGGCGGTGTAATGCCCATGCTCGCCGGAGTATTTCTCGAACACTTGGTCGATGAACGACAGCGCCGCCGGAGTGCCCAGTTCCTTGACCAGCAGGTCGATGGCAATGATCGCCAGTTCCTCGGGGTTGCCCGGGCTGTAGGAGCATTGCCCCTGGGGCCATTTGGCTTTGATGTCGGCGACTACGGTTACGTTGGCCATGATGCTGGGCTACCTGAGCAGGTGAAGTGGCATCAGCAGGGCCGGTTCCCTGGCTGCTGAGTCCCGTCGCGGCAAATGGCCTGCGTGGGGGTTCCAGTAAACCATTTGGGGCATCTTTTGGCACTCCTACTTAGGCATAAAGCCGGGTTCATGCCAAAATCGGGCTTATTTGCCTGGTTGGAAGCGCCCCGTGCACATCGATTTGAACGACAGCAACGCCTTTACCCTCGACGCCGTGCGCCAGTTGATTGCCGCGGGCGATGACCACGTCCACAACCAATTGCGCGTCAGCAAGGCGGGGCAGGCCTGGTTATCCACGATGGTGGGCGGCCAAGAGGTCGACGGCTTGTGCTTTCGCCTGGAGACCTGGGCGGCGGGTTCGGGCTACGTGGGGGAGGTCGCGGCGTGCGATGACGTGTGGGTCCAGCAGATTTTCAATGCCTTGAAGCAGAACTGGCCCAACCCGCCCTTCGATTACATCGATGTCTATTAACATTTGGACATGAATGCGCTGCGCCAGCCGCAGCCGGGTCGGGCAGACTGGCTGGCATGCAACCCTGCGGCCGATGTGTTGTCGCACAGGGGCAGATCTTTTTTCTCACAAGGAGGCTTCATGTCCTGCATGCGTGCATCATCGGTAACCCTGCTCGCGATACTGGCCCTGGCGGGCTGTGCGTCGTCTGGCAATGGTTCGGGCAATGGGGGGGCGGCTAGCGCGGCCCCTGCGGTGGCCAGTGACGGGCGATGTCATGCCGAGGGCGCCCAGTTCGCCGTGGGCAAGCCAGCTTCCCCGCAGTTGCTGGAGCAGGCGCGCACCGGGTCGGGCTCGCAGATTGCACGTATTCTAAAGCCCCATGACGTGGTGACCTTGGAATACCGTTCGGACCGCGTTAACCTCAATGCCGATGACAGCGGCACGATCACACGCGTCAACTGCGGCTGAGCCGCTACCCGTAGCTGCTGGCGGCAGCGGCTACGGAACCGCGTAGGGCAGTAAATCGCAGGCATAAAAAAACCCGTCACATGGACGGGTTCTTTTTAGCTCGGGAGATTACTCGCCGCGAACTTGAGCAGCTTGCATGCCCTTTTGGCCTTTCTCAGCCACGAACGAAACGGTCTGGCCTTCTTTCAGGCTTTTGAAACCGTCGGATTCGATAGCTTTGAAGTGTACGAACAGGTCGTCACCGCCACCTTGAGGAGTGATGAAGCCGAAGCCTTTCTCATCGTTGAACCATTTTACGGTGCCGGTTTGGCGATTAGACATGGTGTATCTCCAAGAAACATATTAAGTAGTGCTGTGCTGCTCAGGCCAACTGGGCACACCGAGCTATCATAGTCTAAATGTTCGACCGAATAGCTCTTTAGATGCGCATTTGTCCCAGCTATTTTTTCGTCCCTACACCGCAAAAGCCGTCTAACCCTTGATTTCATTGGGTTTGGCGGAAAAAAGCGGCGAAAAAAAAAGACGAAAAAAAACACAGATTTCGCCTTCGGTTGGCCGGTTTTCAGGCCTTTGGGGTCAATCGGGGGCACGCAAGGCACCAAAAGGGCCTAGCTTTTGGTCCGGCAGCTGGCTGCCGCGTCCATCATTTTCTTCTGCAATTGGGCGTCCACGCCGTTGTCGGAGTTGGCCACTTGCTTGAGTTCGTCGGTGCTCAGCTTGCTGGTGATGGCCTTGTCGCTGCACTCGCACACAGCCTTGGCCTTGGCGGCGCCGGCTTTTTCGGCGGCGGCGTTCTGGCATTGCGAGAGGAACTGGCTTTCCGCCCCGGCTGGCCACTGGCCGGCACTGGCGAACTGGGGCAGGGTGATTGCGGCGCACGCGGCCAGGGAAAGGAAAAGCGATTGAAGACGCATACCGTAATGCTCCTTGGGTTCAGGTTGACTCGAAGTATGGCTTGCCTTTCATCAGAGTGAAGGATGGAAAGCAAGTTCCGGCAAGCCGCCGGCTGGCGACCACTCATCAGCGTTATTCTGTGCTATTGTGGTCGCCCTCGACAGGTGCGGGTTGCTCCTTTGGCAACCGCAATGGCGAGTTACCTTATTACTATTCCAGTCACTCTGGTTCGGTCCTGGTTGGCCTAGCGGCTCCTGCCACTGTGAGGCAGGCATACCGCCGAATCTTGTACTGGCTCATCCCAACCCACGTGACCTTTGGTAGGGGTCACCACTAGGAGAGGAGGCGCCATGCCCATCATTACTCTTCCCGACGGCAGTCAACGTTCGTTCGATCACGCGGTTTCGGTCGCTGAAGTCGCCGCCTCCATCGGTGCCGGCCTGGCCAAGGCCACCGTGGCCGGAAAGGTCAACGGCAGCCTGGTCGATGCATCCGACCTGATCGAAAACGACGCCACCCTGCAGATCATCACCCCCAAGGACGAAGAGGGGCTGGAAATCATTCGTCACTCTTGCGCGCACCTGGTTGGCCACGCGGTCAAGCAGCTGTACCCGACGGCGAAAATGGTGATCGGCCCGGTCATCGACGAAGGCTTCTACTACGATATCGCCTTCGAGCGTCCTTTCACGCCGGACGACATGGCGGCCATCGAGCAGCGCATGCACCAGCTGATCGAGACCGAATACGACGTCATCAAGAAGGTCACGCCGCGCGCCGAGGTCATCGATGTCTTCACCGCCCGTGGTGAAGACTATAAGCTGCGCCTGGTCGAGGACATGCCTGACACCCAGAGCATGGGCCTGTACTACCACGAAGAATACGTCGACATGTGCCGCGGCCCGCACGTGCCGAACACCCGTTTCCTCAAGTCGTTCAAGCTGACCAAGCTGTCGGGCGCCTACTGGCGTGGCGATGCCAAGAACGAGCAGCTGCAGCGCGTGTACGGTACCGCCTGGGCTGACAAGAAGCAGCTGGCGGCCTACATCCAGCGCATCGAGGAAGCGGAAAAGCGCGACCATCGCAAGATCGGCAAGCGCCTGAACCTGTTCCACCTCCAGGAAGAAGCGCCGGGCATGGTGTTCTGGCACCCCAACGGCTGGACCCTGTACCAGGTGCTCGAGCAGTACATGCGCAAGGTGCAGCGTGACAACGGCTACCTGGAGATCAAGACGCCGCAGGTGGTTGACCGCAGCCTGTGGGAAAAGTCCGGGCACTGGGCCAACTACGCCGAGAACATGTTCACCACCGAGTCGGAAAACCGCGACTACGCCATCAAGCCGATGAATTGCCCCTGCCACGTGCAGGTGTTCAACCAAGGCCTGAAGAGCTACCGCGAACTGCCGATGCGCCTGGCTGAGTTCGGCGCCTGTCACCGCAACGAGCCTTCGGGCGCGCTGCACGGCATCATGCGCGTGCGTGGTTTCGTTCAGGACGACGCTCACATCTTCTGCACCGAAGAGCAGATGCAGTCCGAATCGGCAGCGTTCATCAAGCTGACCATGGACGTGTATTCGGACTTCGGTTTCAAGGATATCCAGCTAAAACTGTCCACTCGTCCTGAAAAGCGTGTGGGCAGCGACGAATTGTGGGATCGTGCCGAGTCCGCTCTGGCCGCCGCTCTCGACAACGCAGGTTTGCCTTACGATCTGCAGCCGGGCGAAGGTGCTTTCTACGGTCCGAAAATCGAGTTCTCCCTGAAGGATTGCCTGGGTCGCGTCTGGCAGTGCGGTACGCTGCAGCTGGACTTCAACCTGCCAATCCGCTTGGGTGCCGAATACGTCTCCGAAGACAACAGCCGTAAACATCCGGTCATGCTTCACCGTGCCATCCTGGGTTCCTTCGAGCGTTTCGTCGGTATCCTGATCGAGCACTACGAAGGTGCGTTCCCGGCCTGGTTGGCGCCAACCCAGGCAGTGATCATGAATATCACTGATAAACAAGCTGATTTTGTCCAGTCCGTGGAAAAAAATCTGACGGAAAGCGGATTTCGTGCCAAGTCCGACTTGAGAAATGAAAAGATCGGCTTTAAAATCCGCGAGCATACGTTGCTCAAGGTTCCTTATCTCCTCGTCATTGGGGACAAGGAAGTTGAAACGCAAACTGTCGCTGTGCGTACCCGTGAAGGTGCAGACCTGGGCTCCATGCCCGTCGCCCAGTTCACCGAGTTCCTCGCACAAGCGGTTTCCCGGCGTGGTCGCCAAGATTCGGAGTAATTATTATTAAGCGTGAAATGAGACAAGATAAACGAGCTGCACCGAAGGCCCCGATCAACGAGAATATCTCGGCACGCGAGGTTCGGTTAATTGGCGCTGACGGCGAGCAGGTTGGCATCGTCTCGATTGATGAAGCGCTTCGTATCGCTGAAGAAGCGAAGCTGGATCTGGTAGAGATTTCTGCCGACGCAGTGCCTCCGGTTTGCCGAGTCATGGACTACGGCAAGTCGATCTTCGAAAAGAAGAAGCAGGTTGCTGCGGCGAAGAAGAACCAGAAGCAGATCCAGGTAAAAGAAATCAAGTTTCGTCCAGGGACGGAGGAAGGGGATTACCAGGTAAAACTACGCAACCTGGTACGTTTCCTTAGTGATGGGGACAGGGCCAAGATTTCGTTGAGATTTCGCGGCCGTGAGATGGCGCATCAGGAGCTGGGTATGGAACTGCTCAAGCGGGTTGAACAAGACCTGCTGGAGTACGGTTCCGTCGAACAGCATCCTAAGATGGAAGGACGCCAGCTGATCATGGTCATCGCCCCCAAGAAAAAGAAATAACCACCAGGGCACGGCAGGCCTTGCGGTTATGTTTATCAACTGAATGCGGAGTATCCGAACATGCCAAAGATGAAAACCAAGAGTGGTGCAGCTAAGCGGTTTCTGAAAACCGCTAACGGCATCAAGCACAAACACGCTTTCAAGAGCCACATCCTGACCAAAATGTCGACTAAGCGTAAGCGTCAACTGCGCGGTAGCAGCTTGCTGCATCCGTCGGACGTTGCAAAAGTCGAGCGCATGCTGCGCCTTCGTTAATTTCGGTCAAAGATAGAGGAAGTTACTCATGGCTCGTGTAAAGCGTGGCGTCATTGCCCGTAAGCGTCACAAAAAGATTCTGAAACTGGCTAAAGGCTACTACGGCGCGCGTTCGCGCGTATTCCGTGTAGCCAAGCAAGCGGTCATCAAGGCAGGCCAATACGCCTACCGCGACCGTCGCCAGAAGAAGCGTCAGTTCCGCGCTCTGTGGATCGCTCGTATCAACGCTGGTGCTCGTGTAAACGGTCTGTCCTACAGCCGTTTCATCGCTGGCCTGAAAAAAGCGTCCATCGAGATCGACCGTAAGGTTCTGGCTGATCTGGCAGTGAACGAAAAAGCGGCGTTTGCTGCGATTGTCGAGAAAGCTAAAGCCACTCTGGCCTAAGTACCCACGACAATCACCTGGGGCCGGTTCACGGTAACGGGTGTTAAACGTCATAAACAGGGGAAGAGCCTTTAAGCTCTTCCCCTGTTTTGTATCTGGAGTCTGTACATGGAAAACCTGGATGCGCTGGTCTCTCAAGCTCTGGAGGCCGTGCAACACGCTGAAGACATCAATGCCCTGGAGCAGATCCGGGTTCAATTCCTTGGCAAGAAAGGCGAGCTGACTCAGGTGATGAAGACCCTGGGCAACCTGCCGGCCGATGAGCGCCCGAAAGTCGGTGCGCTGATCAACGATGCCAAGGAGCGTGTCACAGATGTCCTTAATGCACGCAAGGCCGGTTTCGAAGAAGCCGAACTGAGTGCCAAGCTCGCCGCCGAGCAAATCGACGTGACCCTGCCGGGCCGTGGCCAGACCTCTGGCGGCCTGCACCCGATCACGCGCACCCTGGAGCGGATCGAGCAGTTCTTCACCCACATCGGCTACGGCATTGCCGAAGGCCCTGAGGTGGAAGACGACTACCACAACTTCGAGGCGCTCAACATCCCTGGCCACCACCCGGCCCGGTCGATGCACGACACCTTCTATTTCAATGCGAACATGCTGTTGCGCACCCACACCTCGCCGGTGCAGGTTCGCAGCATGGAATCTTCGCAGCCTCCGATTCGCATCGTGTGCCCGGGCCGGGTATACCGCAGCGACTCGGATATCACCCACTCGCCGATGTTCCATCAGGTCGAGGGGTTGCTGATCGACCGTGATATCAACTTCGCGGACCTCAAAGGCACCATCGAGGAGTTCCTGCGGGTGTTCTTCGAGAAAGAGCTGGCCGTACGCTTCCGTCCTTCCTACTTCCCCTTCACCGAGCCTTCGGCTGAAGTCGACATCCAGTGCGTGATGTGCAGCGGCAAAGGTTGCCGCGTGTGCAAGCAGACTGGCTGGCTGGAAGTCATGGGCTGCGGCATGGTGCACCCGAACGTGCTGCGCATGTCTGGCATCGACCCTGAAGAGTTCCAGGGCTTTGCCTTCGGCATGGGCGCCGAGCGCCTGGCCATGCTGCGTTACGGCGTCAATGACTTGCGCCTGTTCTTCGACAACGACTTGCGCTTCCTCGCGCAATTTCGCTAAACGAATTATTAGGAGAGCAGGATGAAATTCAGTGAACAATGGCTGCGTGGCTGGGTAAGCCCGCAGGTAGGTCGCGATGAGCTGGTGGCTCGTCTGTCCATGGCCGGGCTTGAAGTGGACAGCGTCACCCCCGCGGCTGGCGCTTTCACCGGCGTGATCGTCGGCGAAGTGCTGAGCACCGAGCAACACCCCGATGCCGACAAGCTGCGCGTATGCCAGGTCAGCAACGGCAGCGAGACCTTCCAGGTTGTCTGCGGCGCGCCGAACGTGCGCCCGGGCCTGAAGATCCCGTTCGCCACCCTGGGCGCCGAACTGCCGGGTGACTTCAAGATCAAGAAGGCCAAACTGCGCGGCGTCGAGTCCAACGGCATGCTGTGCTCGCAGTCCGAGCTGCAAGTGGGCGAGGGCAACGACGGCCTGATGGAGCTGCCGGCCGATGCGCCGGTAGGCGAAGACTTCCGCGTGTACCTGGGCCTGGACGACGCCAGCATCGAGGTCGACCTCACCCCGAACCGTGGCGACTGCCTCTCCCTGGCGGGCCTTGCCCGTGAAGTGGGCGCGCTGTACAACGCCCCGGTCACACGTCCCGTGGTGGCCGCAGTGGCACCGGTGATTGACGACGTACGCCCGGTTGACGTACTGGCGCCTGCCGCCTGCCCGCGTTACCTGGGCCGCGTGATCCGCAACGTCGACCTGTCCAAGCCTACCCCGTTGTGGATGGTGGAACGCCTGCGTCGCAGTGAAGTGCGCAGCATCGACGCGGCCGTGGACATCACCAACTACGTGATGATCGAACTGGGCCAGCCGCTGCACGCCTTCGACCTGGCTGAAATCAACGGTGGTATCCGCGTGCGCATGGCCGAGGAGGGCGAGAAGCTGGTCCTGCTGGACGGTCAGGAAGTGACCTTGCGCGCCGACACCCTGGTCATCGCCGACCACACCCGGGCCCTGGCCATTGCCGGCGTCATGGGCGGCGAGCACAGCGGTGTCACCGGCAAGACTCGCGATATCTTCCTGGAAAGCGCGTTCTTCGACCAGATCGCCGTGGCGGGCAAGGCCCGTTCCTACGGCCTGCACACCGACGCTTCGCATCGCTACGAGCGTGGCGTGGACTTCAATCTCGCCCGTGAAGCCATGGAGCGCGCCACCGGCCTGCTGCTGGACATCACCGGTGGCGAGCCAGGCCCGATCATCGAGACCGTCAGCGCGCAGCACCTGCCGCACATCGCGCCAATCACCCTGCGTGCCGAGCGCGTCAGCCAGATGCTGGGCATGGACATGGACCCGGCCGAAATCGAGCGTCTGATCGCCGCCCTGGGCCTGGGCATCACCGCCGAGGCTGCTGGCCAGTGGCGCGTTGAAGTACCAAGCCATCGCTTCGATATCAGCCTGGAAGTGGACCTGATCGAAGAGCTGGCGCGCCTTTACGGCTACAATCGCCTGCCGGTTCGTTACCCGCAAGCCCGCCTGGCCCCCCAGGCCAAGGCCGAAGCCCGTGGCGAACTGCCGGAGCTGCGCCGCCTGCTGGTTGCCCGTGGCTACCAGGAAGCGATCACCTACAGCTTCATCGATCCCAAGTGGTTCGAGCTGTTCAACCCAGGCGTCGAGCCGCTGCTGCTGGCCAACCCGATTTCCAACGACATGGCGGCCATGCGCACCTCGTTGTGGCCGGGCCTGGTCAAGGCCCTGCAACACAACCTCAACCGCCAACAGGACCGCGTGCGCCTGTTCGAAAGCGGCCTGCGTTTTGTCGGGCAGCTGGACGGCCTGAAGCAAGAGCCGATGTTGGCCGGCGTGGTCTGCGGATCGCGCCTGCCCGAAGGCTGGGCACAGGGCCGCGACACCGTCGACTTCTTCGACGCCAAGGCGGACGTGGAATCGGTACTGGGCTTTGCCGGCGCGCTGCAGCAATTCAGCTTCGAGCCAGGCAAGCACCCGGCCCTGCACCCTGGTCAAACCGCACGTATCGTGCGCGAAGGCCGTGAAGTCGGCTACCTCGGCGCCCTGCACCCAGAGCTGGTAAGAGCCCTGGGGCTGGACCGTCCGGTGTTCGTCTTCGAGCTGGTGCTGGCTGAAGTGGCCGAAGGCAAGCTGCCGAAATTCTCGGAACTGTCCAAGTTCCCGGAAGTGCGTCGTGACCTGGCCCTGGTCGCCGATCGTGAAGTGCCGGCAAGCGCCGTACTGCAGGTTATTCGTGAAAATGCAGGGGAATGGCTCACAGACCTCAGCCTCTTTGACGTCTACCAAGGTAAAGGTATTGATCCCAATAGAAAAAGCCTTGCAGTTGGCTTGACCTGGCAGCATCCATCGCGCACTCTTAATGACGATGAGGTGAATTCCACAACGCAAGCTATCCTCACCTCGCTCGAACAAAGGTTGAATGCCACGTTAAGGAAGTAGCGCATGGGGGCTCTGACGAAAGCTGAGATGGCCGAGCGTCTTTATGAAGAGCTGGGCCTGAACAAACGGGAAGCCAAGGAATTGGTCGAACTGTTTTTCGAGGAAATCAGGCACGCTCTGGAAGACAACGAGCAGGTCAAACTGTCCGGTTTCGGTAACTTTGACCTGCGCGACAAGCGCCAGCGGCCTGGCCGCAACCCGAAAACCGGTGAGGAAATCCCGATCACGGCTCGCCGTGTGGTCACCTTTCGTCCAGGGCAGAAGTTGAAGGCCCGAGTTGAGGCATATGCTGGAACCAAGTCATAACGACGAGCTTCCGCCGATTCCTGGCAAACGCTACTTCACCATTGGTGAAGTCAGCGAACTTTGCGCTGTAAAACCCCACGTACTGCGGTACTGGGAACAGGAATTCCCCCAGCTTAACCCGGTCAAGCGCCGCGGAAACCGCCGGTATTACCAGCGCCAGGACGTGCTGATGATCCGGCAGATCCGCGCCTTGCTCTACGATCAGGGCTTCACCATTGGCGGCGCGCGTTTGCGCATGTCCAGCGACGAAGCCAAGGACGACACCACGCAATACAAGCAGCTGATTCGGCAGATGATCTCCGAACTTGAAGACGTGCTGGTGGTACTGAAAAAGTAATAAATCGCATCAAGAAAATACTTCCACTTTTCAAAAGCTTGCGGTATATTCTTGATCGTTCCCTTCAACAAGGAACGGGTTTTACGCAACATGATTCACGCCTAGTCGGGGCGTAGCGCAGTCCGGTAGCGCACTAGCATGGGGTGCTAGGGGTCGAGTGTTCGAATCACTCCGTCCCGACCATATTTTTCAATGACTTAGCCCAATCTGAAAAGGTTGGGCTTTTTCATGTCTAAACAAATACTCCCACATTTACTCCCACGGATATTTTGGATCTGGGTAGCGTTGCCATCCGGAAGGCGCAGTTGTGTTCTGATCTCGTGTCCGGAGGCACCCCGTGCCAAGGCAATGCTCTGAAGTGACAAGTGCGTTCGTCAACTGTATTGCCCATATCGAAGGTCCGCGAGGCGAGCACCGGAGGATGGGTATTGGCGGGGTGATAGTCTCGGTTGCTGCTGAGGTGATTCAGACAATCGCTCGGGTTCCGGCAGAGGCATTAAGTATCACGCGGTTTCAGCGGCGTGACGGGGAGAGGGCTG
The DNA here is from genome assembly GCF_000263855.1 of Pseudomonas sp. M47T1. Classification (GTDB taxonomy): domain Bacteria; phylum Pseudomonadota; class Gammaproteobacteria; order Pseudomonadales; family Pseudomonadaceae; genus Aquipseudomonas. The sequence continues at coordinate 99 of NZ_AJWX01000041.1, read as the reverse complement.
ATCAAGCGTGATCCCACTCAGCGAGCCGCAACCATCAGCAGCAACCACGGGTGGACGTGGATATAGCATTTTGCTAGCTTCGATTCATTTCCCGTTACT
>NZ_AJWX01000040.1 GCF_000263855.1 Pseudomonas sp. M47T1 | reverse complement strand
AGGCCGCGCTTCTGCAACGTGGTCACGGCGGCCTGTTGGTCAGTGGCTTCGACGCTGCCTTGCTGGCTGACGCCCTCGGCGTCCAGCGCGCGGTATTTGAAATGGGCCATGGTTTACTCGCCGCGCGTCACACGCAGCACCTCCTCTAGCGAGGTGATACCGGCCACGGCCTGGCGCAGGCCTTCTTCATACAAGGTGCGCAAGCCGCCACGGCGGGCGGCCTGTTCCAGGGTGGAGGCGTCAGCCTGGCGCATCAGCAGGCTGCGCAGCTCTTCATTCATCACCAGCAGTTCGGTGATGGCGCTGCGGCCGAAATAGCCACCGCCTGGCAGCTCGCTGGCGGGACGATAAAGAATAATCGGGCGTTGGTCGGTGAAGCGCTCCAGGCCATGCTCGGCGACCAATTGCGGCGGCGCTTCGAAAGGAACGCGCGTGGCTGGATCAAGCCGACGCACAAGACGCTGGGCGAGAATGCCCTTCACCGTCGAGGCAATGAGGTAGCTCTCCACGCCCATGTCCAGCAGGCGGGTAATACTCGCCGCGGCACTGTTGGTGTGCAGGGTAGAGAGCACCAGGTGCCCGGTCAGCGACGACTGAATGGCGATGCGACAAGTTTCCAGGTCACGCATCTCGCCGATCATGATCACGTCCGGGTCCTGACGCACGATGGAGCGCAGCGCGCCGGCGAAATCCAGGCCGATGGCGGGCTTGACCTGGATCTGGTTGATGCCTTCCAGCTGATACTCCACCGGGTCTTCGACGGTGATGATCTTGCGCTCGGCGGTGTTCAACCGCGACAGCGCGGTATACAGCGTGGTGGTCTTGCCCGAACCGGTAGGCCCGGTCACCAGCAGAATGCCGTGGGGGTTTTCCAGTACATCGAGGAAGCCTTCCAGCCGTTCGCCGTCGAAGCCCAGGCTCTGGAAGTCGAAGCTCACGGTCTGGCGGTCGAGCAAGCGCATCACCACCGACTCGCCAAAACTGGTGGGCACCGTAGACACCCGCAAGTCCAGCTCCTTGCCCTGGATGCGCAGCATGATGCGCCCGTCTTGAGGCAAGCGCCGCTCGGCGATGTCCAGCCGCGCCATGATCTTCACCCGGCTGATCACCGCTGCCGACGAGCTGGACGGCGGCGCTTCGGCCTCGTGCAGCACGCCGTCGATGCGGTAGCGCACCTTGAGCTGGCTTTCGAAGGGTTCGATATGGATGTCGGAAGCGCGCTGCTCCACGGCGCGTTGCATGATCAGGTTGACCAGGCGGATCACCGGCGCCTCGGAGGCCAGGTCCTTGAGGTGTTCGATGTCTTCCAGGGCGCCGCTGTCTTCGTCCAGGGTTTCGATCAGCGAGCCCATGGCCGAGCGGCCCTGGCCATAATAGCGCTCGATCAGGCTGTCGACTTCATTACCGGGGCCAATGGCCAGGTGCACCGGTGCGGCACAGGCATGGGCCACGGCTTCAAAGGGGTATGGGTTGCCAGGGTGGGCCGCCAGCAATTGCACCCCCGCCTCGTCCCAGGCCACCGGCACCACGCGGTAATGACGCAGAAAGCGCTCGGTCAGTGGCGGCACACGCTCAAGGGTGGACGGCGCCTGTTCGGCCAGTATCAGCGGCACCGCCATCAATGCCGACCAGGCGCGCGCCAGTTCCAGCTCCGACACCAGGCCCAGGCGAGTCAGCAACGCCGGCAGCTCACTGTCTTCATCATCGGCGGCCAGGCGGCGGGCGCGCTCAAGGTCCACGGGCTTGAGGCCGGAGTGGCTCATCAGCCACTGGCAAACCAGTGCGTCGTCGGGGGCGGTCAAGGTGGTATCGGGCACGGTGGGCTACTACGCAAGCAAGGGAAAAGGCATCAGGGCGATGCCCTTTCCGGGGTGAAGCCGGGACTGATCAGTTGGCGGTTTTCTTCGCCGTGGTGCTCAGCGGACGGCCGCCTTTCTTCGATTCGTTCTTGTGCTTCTGAGTGGCCTTGGTGTCGTGGGCCTGGGTCATCACGGTGGAATCGGACGCACCGGACGCGGTGCTGGTGTCGGTAGAGTCTGCGGCAAAGGTGGCGCCGGCGAATGACAGGCTCAGTGCAGCGCACGCTGCCACGAAAGACAGTTTCATAACAAGTAACTCCAGAAATTGAAAAAAGTCGAAGTTCATCTAACCGTAATAATCAACCGCCCTGCGACATTCGCGCACAGTGTCATATGGCCAAACTAACGATTCCGCCGAAACGCGTTGAAAATCGCTAAACCCATCGACCAGTAGGTTTTGCAAAGGTTCACACATCCGGACACAAAATCGCAAAAAAGCAGGAAAAAAACCTTTCGATTGACAAGTTAAGACAACAATTGTCTTAATTTAGCCGCTTATCGGCGCCCCATTCCGGTACAAACGATAGCGTAATAATGGCACCTCCTATATAGACAGAAAGAACTTTCACGTTAATTAAACGCGATTGAAACACGGCCATCAGTTAGCCCTTACTGCAACTAAGCAGTCTGGGCAAAGGCCAGCTTTTGTCTGGAGAAACGTGCACGATAATCGTGCACAGCCGCAAATGGACAACCATTGGCTGTTGGAGTAACACATGAACAAACGCAAACATCTGGGCGCGCAGTCGGCGCTGGCCCTGCTGGCCTTGGCCATTTCGCAAGTACATGCGGCCGACCCGGCCCAGCAGCAGGCCCTGGAAGCTCGTGCCGACAAGGCCGCCCAACAGACCTTGGCGAAAATGACCCAGGAAGAGAAACTCAACTACCTGGCAGGTACCGGCGGCTGGGACGTCAAGCCCCTGACCCAGTACGGCATCCCGGAAATCTACGGCGCCGATGGCGGTGCCGGCGTGCGCTACACCAGCAATGGCAACGACCAGGGCGTGGTCTACCCGGCCGGCCCCAACATTGCCGCCACCTGGAACCCGCACCGCGCCATAGACTACGGTCGCGCCCTGGGCTACGACACCGCCAGCGGTGGTTACCAGTACGTCACCGGCCCAGGCATGAACCTGTACCGTACCCCGTACGGCGGCCGCGCCTTCGAATACCTGTCCGGCGAAGACCCGTTCCTGGGTGCCAGCCTGGGCCCGGCGCTGATCAACGGTATCCAATCCCGTGGCGTGTGGGCTGAAGCCAAGCACTTCGCCGCCAACGACCAGGAAACCAACCGTTTCACCCTCAACGAAACCATCCCCGAACGCGTACTGCGCGAGATGACCCTGCCTACCTTCGAATCGGCTTCGAAGAACGGCAAGGTGGCGATGATGATGTGCTCGTTCCAGAAAGTGAACGGTGACTACGCCTGCGAAAGCAAGCACATGATCGCCGATATTCTGAAGAAGGAATGGGGCTACAAAGGCTTCGTGCAAAGCGATTACAACGCCATTATCACCGGGCTGACGGCCGCCAATGCCGGCACCGACCTGGACATGATGGGCTACCAGATGAACGCCACCGCCCTCACCCCCTACGTGGAAAGCGGCGCGCTGAGCATGCTCACCGTCGACGAGAAAGTGCGCCGCATTCTGCGCCAGGTGTACCTGTTCCAATTCGACAGCAAGACCCCGTCCACCGCCCACGACATGAACAGCGCTGCCAGCAACAAGACCGCGCTGAACGTGGCCCGCGAAGGCATCGTGCTGCTCAAGAACAAGGGCGACCTGCTGCCGCTAAACGCCAAGAAAGTGAAGAAAATCGCCGTGGTCGGCGACCTGGCCAAATACGCGCCGCCTACCGGTTTCGGCAGCGCCAACGTCGAAGCTACCCAGTACATCAGCGAGCTGTCGGGTATTGCCCAGACCGCGCCGAACGCCAAGGTCGACTTCATCGACGGCCTGTCCCTGGACCCGACCGCATCGACCTGGACCCACACCGACAGCAGCACCGGCAAGAGCGCCGCCGGCCTGACCGCCGAGTTCTTCACCAACGCCACCTGGTCGGGCGATGCAGCCGCCACCCGTACCGACACTCACGTGAACATGGACTGGTCCAGCGACACCAACCTGCCCACCAACGGTGACACCTCCAACACCTCGGTACGCTGGACTGGCCAGGTCACCCCCACCACCAGCGGCGACCAGGTGTTCAAGGTTCGCGCCGACGGCGCCGTGCGCCTGTGGGTCAACGGCCAGGAAATCATCAACAACGGCGACGGCGAGCATCTGCCTACCAACAGCATCCCGCCGACCATTCCGGTGTCGGGCAAGATCAAGCTGGAAGCCGGCAAGGCCTACGACATCAAGCTTGAATACTCGCGTCGCGACGGCTACTTGTCCACCATGGGTGGCATGGTCGGCGTGCAGATGAGCTGGGCGTCGCTGGCCGCACCACAGGACCTGTCGGGCTACGACGCGGTCGTGGTCGCAGTGGGCAACAGCAGCGAATACGAAGGCGAGGGCTTCGACCACAGTTTCGACCTGCCCGAGTACCAAAACGAGCTGATCAACAGCATCGCCAAGGTCAACCCTAACACCGTGGTGGCCATGCACGGCGGCACCGCGCTGAAGATGGCTGACTGGGTCGACAACGTTGGCGCAGCCCTGCACGCCTTCTACCCTGGGCAGAACGGTGGCCAGGCACTGGGCGAGATCCTGTTCGGCAAGGTCAACCCGTCGGCCAAGCTGCCGATCAGCATCGAGCGCGATATCCAGGATAACCCGCTGTACGCCGACTTCCCGAACTACGACAACAATGGCTCGCTGACTGAAATCAGCTACAAGGACGACCTGTTCCTGGGCTATCGCGGTTACGAGAAAAAGCACACCAAGCCACTGTTCCCGTTCGGTTTCGGCCTGTCGTACACCACCTTCGGCTACCACAACATCAAGGTCACCCCGGGCACCGCGGTGGGCAACGTGCCGATCAAAGTCTCGTTCGACCTGACCAACACCGGCAAGGTCGGCGGCGCCGAGGTGGCCGAGCTGTACGTGGGCCAGCAGCATCCGAAAGTGGAGCGCGCCGTCAAGGAGCTGAAAGGCTACAAGAAGGTGTTCCTAAAGCCGGGTGAAACCAAGCGCGTGACCATCGAGCTCAACGATCGATCGCTGGCCTACTTCGACGAGAAGAGCAAGCAGTGGGTCGTCGATGCCGACACCTTCGACCTGTCCCTGGGTGCGTCCTCGTCGGACATCCGCCTGCACGGCAAACTGGTCAACCCGTTCCGCCAGGAACTGTCGACCACCACCAGCAACCCGTTGCCACGCGCTGCGCTGAAGGCTACCCAGGTATCCGTGCCAGACATCAACACTGGCGGCCTGTACGACCAGACCGACGCGGATGATGCCGACACCAGCGACAGCGGTGACTACGGCACCACGTCGACCTCGACCACCACCCAAGGCTCTGCCAGCGGTAATTAAGGCTACCCGCCTGCCGTGACGCAGCCTTCGGCAGCTGCTACAGGTTATCTGTAGCAGCTGCCGCCAGGCTGCGTCAGGCGCGGATCGAGGCTTTCAGGTGCGCCAAGTAAGTGTCGAACCGCGCCACCAGGTCCAACTGTTCGGGAAAGCGCAGCCACTGGATCTGCAACCCGTCCATCATTGCCAGACACTCCTGCACCACCCCGCCCAGGTCCACGTCGGCGCGCACTTCCCCCAGCGCCACCAACTCCTGCAACTGCCCCACCATGCGCTCATGGATCATGGCATAGCGCCCCTGAAACCAGGCCCAGGCCGGGTGCCCTTCCACCAGGCTTTCGGCATTGAGCATGCTAAACGCACGCACCACACCTGGTGCCGTGGCATTGGAACGGTTGATCGCACTCAGGCTTTCGAGCAGCCCGGTCAGGGTCGGCTCGCTGCGCACTTCATCGGCAATTTTCTGGCTGACCTCGTCACGACGGTCCAGTACGGCCATCAGCAGCGCGACCTTGTTGGGAAAGTGGTGCAACACCCCCGCCACGGAAATACCGACGATCTCGGCAATGCGCGCAATGGACGCACCGCCGTAGCCTTCCAGGGAGAACATTTGCAACGCCGCGTCGAGCAATTCCTCGCGACGCTTTTCGCCCTTGGGCGCGCGCCGCGTGCGCGGCGCAGGTTTGGCAGGCTGGGAATCTGAAGTCATGAACGGTATCTTGAATGCTTCTTTGAGCCGACACCGTAACGTGATCGGCCCGCCCGGGGCAAATCTCAGGCCTTGAGCAACGGGTACAGCGACAGTACCAGCATCAATGCCATGGCCCAGTTGAACAGGCGCAACCAGCGCGGCTCGCGCAGCACATTACGCAAGGCACTGCCGCAACTGACCCACACGCATACGCTGGGCAGGTTGATCAACGCGAACAGCGAAGCGATCACCAGCACGTTGGTCAGGTAACCCTGAGACGGCACATACGTGGTTATCGCGCCGATGGCCATGATCCACGCCTTGGGGTTCACCCACTGAAACGCTGCGGCGCCGAGGAAACTCATGGGCTTGCGAGTCTCGGCAGTGGCATCGGCCGGCGGCCCCGAGCGGGCGATCTTCCAGGCCAGGTACAGCAGGTAGCTGGCCCCTGCCCAGCGCAGCACGGTATAAGCCCACGGCAGCACCTTGAACACCTCGCCCAGGCCCAGGCCCACCGCCACCACCATGATCATGAAACCAATACTTACGCCCAGCGCATGGGGAAGCGAGCGGCGGAAACCGAAGTTCACTCCGGAGGCCAGCAGCATGGTGTTGTTGGGGCCCGGCGTAATCGAAGAAACGAAGGCGAACAGGGCGAAGGCGTAGAGCAGGTCGAAGGAGGACAGCATGAGGCAAGCTCCGAGTGGCGGGCCCATGAACACTACGGCATGGCAATTGGGGTGGTGAGGCACAGCTAGGGGAAATTGAACCGGTACAGTTTTATTAAACCAGAACGCCGGCCATAACAGATCCCTAGGCAAGGCCAGGCTGCGCTGGCCAAGGCGATGTGATTGATAGATAGAAATAAAGTCAGTCGGCGCGTAACAAAGTCGGTCGGTGCTCATTCCCACCAATGCCCCACAAATCCTACCCACCCCGCCCCACTGAGTACCCGTTGTGCCAAGCCTATTTAAGGTACCGCTGCCGAGAAACCCGGATATTTATGCCCGCTTCGGGTCGACAGGTGCCGGTCGCGAAGGGCTGCTACCGGCCAGAAGCGGTCAGATGCCGCGCAGAGACGCTTTGCTGGGAGTATATTTTGGACTGCGCGGTGACCGAAGTGCTGATCTAATCCCCGATGTAACACGAGAACGAGGCCCCTTGAGAGACTATCTAATTCGCGAACTCACCCGCTCGGACCTCGAGGCTTTGCTGTCCTTTGAAACGCTGAATCGCGCCTGGTTTGAAGCGAATATCGATGCGCGAGATGCGTCTTTTTACTGCGAACAAGGTGTCAGCGACCATATTGAGGATTTGATCTCCAGATACGCCGCTGGGGGGTGGCACCCTTTTGTCATCGTCGATGGCGAGGGGTCAATCGTGGGTCGAGCCAATCTAAAAGACATAGATCAGCATCTTGGTTGCGCCGAGGTTGGCTATCGCGTGGCATACGCGTACGCAGGCCAAGGGATTGCCACACAGGCCGTCACGCACCTTATTCAGGCTGCACGGCAACGCTGGAAGCTTGAGCGGCTGGCTGCTTATGTATTTCCAGAAAATATCGGCTCGCAAAAGGTGCTCGCCCGTTGTGGCTTCGCCCCTGATCCAGATAGAGACGGCAAGAGCCGCGAGCATAGGTTCACCTTGTTGCTCTAGCGTTATAGCGCCCCGCTTGCGCGTACTCGCCACGAGATGCCGATTGGCCGCTTTTGGCTGTGGATTCAACCGGTGGACGCAACACATTGGCTAAATCTCTGAGCTGGCCTCTCGGTACGCTAGAGATTTCCAGTGTGCTTGAGGGCCAGCGCAGCCTGCGGCAGCGGCTGCAGTGCTGGGGCTGGCCGCCCGCCTGGGGCGAAAGCGGCCTCTTGAAACCGACCACGACGTCAAGGTCACGTCCGGAATTTCAGATTCCGCTTCGTGGTCAAGCGCCCATGAGTACACCGGGGTCGCCTGTCCGCCAGACATTATCGACCGTCACCCGCTGGATGCCCCATTCCGTGCCGAGCCTGACCAACTCAACGGCATAGCGGTTCTTCATGAGGTAGTGGCGAGAGGGGGCATTCTTCAGCACATGCTGCGCCTCCACCAGCGCATCCAGATGTGCCGTGTCACCCTCGAACGCCACACGGGGATTGCTGACAGAGTGGGTGGTATCGACGCACCGAACAAGGTTTCAACAATGACCTCTCGGCCTTCCAGTACAGGGAATTCAAAACCTGCCTTTGCTGCGGCAGGGCCGAAATCGGAAACAGCATTTTCCATGAAAGCGCTAGACAGCAGTGCTGCGTCACGCAGGTCAATGCCAGGGGCAAAGCGGTAGAGAGCGTCAATGGCCGCAAGCTGGTCGGCGGTGTGTTTCTGGTAGGTAGATGGCATGAGTAACTCCACATAGGTAATTGCTGACAAGTGGTGAATGCTGATTCCTGCAGCGCTGTCATTCGACTCACGAGGGATCGAGGCAGCGCAAGCCAGCCCCGATGGGTCAGAAATCCGTGATCAACGTCCCTTCGATACTCTCGGCAAACCCGCCACCGAAGCCCCTGGCCGGTGTAGCGAAGCCCAACACGCGCTCGCCCTTCACCACCCGACGCGCTGCCTCCACTGCCGCCAGAGGCGTGTAGGAGTAGCCGTTCACGGTCTCGATCACCGACCGGGCGATTGCTCCGTCAACGCCAATGACCTCAACCACTGCACGGGCCCGATGCGCCTCCCTTTCCTCAGGCGTCGGACCATCGGGCAGTTGCGCCAGATCGCCTTCTGGAAACGCATCCACCGAGAGGTGCACGAACATCGCGTTGTTGGGGATGCCGGTTGAGTGCCAGCCTGTTACCAAATCACCAAACGACAGCGGCACGCACAGCACCGGGCCGTCACCGAAATCGAAATGACGCGGCGTTGCATCAGGCGTAGAGACCAGTTCGCCATCCACCCTCGCAAGCACCCCTGCCCCGATGATTTCACTGACGCTCATGGCCGAGCCACGGGACATCGAACCTGGAACCTGAAGCGCGATGCTCAGCGCAAAAGGCTGTTCGACACGCCTGGCCACATGCACCGCCAGTGAATCGGTCGGTACAACGTTCCAACCCACACCGGGCAACAGCATGGCCTGATGCGAAGCGGCTTCTGCGCCGAGCCGCTCGGCCAGCCGATAGACGTTGATCTCGGCCGTGATGTCCAGGTAGTCGACCCCAGCCTTGATACAGGCGCGCATCAACGGCTCTGCGGTGTGCGCAAAGGGCCCGGCGAAATTGAGCAGGACATAGATGCCGGACAACGAGCTCGCCGCGTTCGCGTCGGCATCGAATACCCGAAACGGCACATCCAGTTGGGCAGCGAGTGCCGCCAGACGCACGTGATTGCGCCCAGCGATTTAGAACTGCAGGCCCAGCGCTTTCGCCCGTTCAGCGGCCATGCGACCGGTGTAGCCAGTGGCGCCGTAGATCAGCAGTGTGCTCATTGGACGTGCTGCCATTTCTTATAAACAAATTCGAGGCTGTACCCGTCCGGGTCCAGCACATTGGCGGCGTAGTAATCCGGGTCGTAGTGCAGACGCGCACCTGGCGCGCCGTTGTCGACGGCGCCTTTATCCATTGCCGCAGCGTAGGCGGCGTCCACTTCAGCCTTGCTGTTGGCGACGAAACCCACATGGACGGCGTGCCCCGCAGTGAGCCCATCACGCAGCCAGAAAAACATCCGGCCATGGGCGCCGAAGCCTTTGAGGTCGGGATGGCCAGGCGGGCCGTCCTTGCCGTCGTAGTCCAGGCGCGCGGTGATGCCCAACGGGGTCAACGCCGCTTCGTAGAAACGGATGGAGCGGATGATGTCGCTTACCGACAGGAAGACATGATCAAGCATGGGGTACTCCTCAAATGATGTAGCCGCCAGCGACTTCGATGGTCTGGGCATTGATCCAGCCGCCCTCCTGCGACAGCAACATGGCAATCACACGGGCGACGTCCTGCGGTTCACCTACCCTGCCCAGCGCAGTCTGCCCGGCCAGCAAGGCCTCGAATTCATCGTTCAAACCGCCGCCAAGCTCGGTACGGATCGCGCCGGGTGACACGGCGTTGGCCCGAATCCGTCGTTCGCCAAACTCTTTGGCCATGTAACGCGTGAGCACTTCGAGCCCGCCCTTGAACGCGGCGTAAGGCGCCACGCCCGCCGTAGCGACGCGGGTGGTCGCGCTGGTCAGGTTGACGATGCTCGCGCCGTCCGCCAGCAGCGGCAGCAATGTTTGCGTGAGGAAGAACGGCGCTTTGAGATGAACATTGAACAGGCCGTCGAACTGCGCTTCGCTGACGCTGGCCAAGGGGTTGAACAGGCCATATCCGGCATTGTTGACCAAGCCGCTGAGGGTGGTGAGGCCCCAGGTCTCGCGCAAGGCCAGCGCCACTGAGTCGCGAAAGCCGGGGAAGGTGGCAACGTCAGACACATCAAGCTTGAGCGCAACCGCGTTGCCTCCCGTGTGCTCGATGCGCTCGACGACCGAAGCGGCTGCTTCTGGATGACGGTTGTAGGTCAGGATGACGCCCATGCCCTGGTGAGCAATATGCTCGGCGGCGCTGGCCCCGATGCCGCGACTTCCTCCCGTAATGACGATAACGCTCATGTGCTGTGCCTCTGGTGTTCGAATGTGGGCCCAGCGTACTGCGCTCCCCACCCCGGAGCGCACCCGTTCCTGCTCGAAACCTGCCTGTTTCTGCTTTTTACTTGCAGCGCACCCGCATCTGCGGTCAGCATGCCCGCCATGGACAGTCAACTGAACGAACTCAGATCACTCGCGGCCAAGGCGGAAAATCGACGTACCGAAACCGGCATTCCTCGCGTGGCCATGGTCAAGGGCAAGATCCCCGAGCATATGCTTGCGGCGGTTTACGACCCGATGATTAACGTGATTCTGCAAGGCAGCAAAAGCATGACCGTGGGCGACCGCACGTTGCGGTATGACCCCGCGACCTACTTCGTCATGTCCATCGGCCTGCCTGCCGTGGGCTCGGTGCACCCCGCCGAAACCGGGGAGCCGTACCTGGCTGTGAGCCTGACGCTCGACCCAGCAGTGTTGTCCACGCTGTTCGCCGACCTGCCCAAACCTGCCGATCGCGTAGACGCCCACCCTGGTTTTTCAGTCGCATCGATGACCGCTGATCTCATGGACGCCTGGGTGCGGATGTTGAGGCTCATGGGTGACGCCGATGCCATCGCAGCACTTGCGCCGGTGTACGAGCGGGAAATCATTTTCCGCGTGCTTCAAGGCCCCCTTGGCTGGATGCTGCGAGAGATCGCGGCGCCCGACAGCGCCATGGCCCGTATGAACCTCGCGGTGCAGTGGATTCGACGCGACTTCGCCCAGCCCATCGGCGTCGAGCGCCTGGCCAAGCGAGCGTCGATGAGCGTCTCGGCGTTTCATCGCCACTTCAAGGCCGTCACCAACCTGAGCCCGTTGCAGTATCAGAAACGCGTGCGCCTGCTCCAGGCCAGAACCCTGATGGTGGCCAATGCGAAAAGTGTCATGGCGGCTGCTTTCGAGGTCGGCTACGAAAGCGCAACGCAGTTCAGCCGGGACTATGCGAAGGTGTTTGGGCTTCCTCCCTCGCAGGATGCGAGCAGAATCCATGGGCAAGCGCGGGTGGTGGCAGGCGACTGAGCGTATGGCTGACAGCTGTCGGCTGTGGCCTCAACCTGGCGCATCCGCCACTTCCATCACCAATTTTCGCATCCAGGCATGCCCAGGATCATTATCCCTCCCACGATGTGCAACCATGGAAAAGTCAAAAGACGGGATGTCGAAGGGAGGCTCAAAAACGCACAGTCGAGTATCCCCACGCGCCGGGATCAGGCTACGCATCGCCACCGTCAAGATCAGATCGGTTGCAACGACGAGCTCACTGGCAACATTCCAATGCGGGAGCGTTACCTTCACATTGCGTTGCAGCCCCAGGCGGGCCAATGCCTGGTCAACCTCGCTGTCCTGTACCGCCCGCCCACCGACGACAATATGGGGCCTGACCAACCATTGCGACAGGGTGAGCCCCTCGTGGCCAACGCACGTAGAAGCGTCGGCCAAACAGGCAAAGCGCTCGACAAACAATGGATACCGCTGCACCACCTCGGCGAGGCGCCCAGGAAAAACACCTAGCGCCAAATCCGCGTCCCCATCCTGGACTGCGGCAAGCATGGCATCCCGACTCCCGTGCTGCACCAGCAACTCAACCTCGGGTGCTTGTGCTCGGCACCTCTCGACCAGGCCAGGCAGCAGCACTCTGGAACCGTAATCGGACATCATCAGCCGAAATGTTCGCTGTGATCTGGCCGGGTCAAATTGCGGCGCATCGAACAGCTGGCCAATTCGGCTCAGCACCTCATTCAGGGGGGCGATGAGCGCCGCCGCACGCGGGGTCAAATCCAGGTGCCTACCTCGCCTCACCAGCAATGGGTCGCCAAATAGATGGCGCAGATGCCGGAGCGCATGGCTGATGGCTGGCTGACTTTTGTGTAAGCGCTGCGCCGCGCGAGTGATGTGCCGTTCCGCCAGCAATGCTTGAAGCGTGAGCAGAAGGTTTAAGTCCATGCCGCTGAAGTTATTCATGGTCTGAATACCATTGCGTTCAAATACGAATTTCCATTCTCACACTTCATATTTGAAACTCCTGCTGAATGCAATTACCAGGAGATCAAAACGCATGAACCTGCCGATTTCGCTGTCCGAGATCCTACTAGCGGCCGCTGCCATTGCAGCGGGTGCAGTCGTGCCGTTTCAGGCCGGCGCCAACGCCATGCTGGGCCGAGGCCTGGGCCATCCGCTGTGGGCCGCTGCCATGTCGCTCGTCATCAGCTTGATTGCGGTGACACCGGTGCTGATGGCCATGCGCGCAGGTTCGCCTCAATGGCAACCAGCGACCAATCTGCCAACCTGGGCGTGGGCGGGTGGGATTGCCGGCGTGCTCTACGTAACTGCGGCGCTGATCCTGGCCCCCAGGATGGGAACAACAGTCTTCATTACCTGCGTGATCGGAGGCCAACTGATATCCGCGGTAGCAATTGACCACTTCGGCCTGATGGGGCTTGTAGCAAGGCCGACAGGGTGGGGAAAATGTGTGGGCCTGGCGATTATTTTCCTGGGGGTGATGGTTGTGCAGTATTTCAACGCTCAGGGGGATCGGGGCTGAGGTCCCAGGTCTGGAGCATGGCACTCCGGCAAAAATCGCTTCGCCGCCCCCGGCAGAAGGTAAAACTCACCTTGAAAGTCCGGTTGATTCGGATGCTTTCAGGTGTTGGGCAGGTTGCCGTAATTCTGGGCCATTTGACCGGACAGCCGACAAGTTGTTCAACGCGGCGCAAGCACTCCTGAAGGACGATGCGGAATATTTGTTCGGCGAATGGTCCATAGCCGATGTGGATCTCGCGCTCATGCTCAATCGGCTGATACTGAATGGCGATGCAGTGCCCCCGGCTCTCGTGGAATATGCCCAACGCCAATGGCAGCGTCCCAGCGTGAAAGCATGGGTGACACTCCAACGTCCGCCGCTTTAAACCTGTGCTTGAAGAAGACCATTGAGGGAGCTGCTGACCGCCAGCGTCTTGCCCTGGCTGGGCCGGACGGCACCCATCGCGAGCGGAATCCAGTCGATCTGGGCTTTGAACACAGCAGACATTGCACCGTGACGCTCTGGCGAACACCACACCTGTCCCTCTGACCACGGAACCAGATCCCGCAACTCTTTAACCTTTGGATGGTTTTCCGGAGCGTCATCAGGAAGAGGCAGGCCTGAGGGATCAAAGACAACGGTCTCGGCTCCGATCAAGGTCAGGATGCGCGCGGCCTCTTGGGTCAGTAGCCGGCTGAAAGAGCGCTCACGAGTTGAGCCATACAGCAACAAGATGCGCGGCTTGTGAGTCGGTTGCTCGTTACCTTGCAGGCGATCCAGTGTAGCAACGTCAATCAGCGCCTGATCCAGATTAGGGAGCTCCAGACTGCTTTGCGACAGAAATTCGTCCATTAAAGTGCACCTATTCGATCTAGCTCGCGCTTCAGTTCCGGCGGTTAAAGCGCCGAATGATCCAGGCTGAAGAATGCCTCGAAACGCTTTTTAATCTGAACGACGGTTGCGTCAAATGCGGCCTGGATTTCGCTGTCCGTTCCTTCAACATCGGAAGGATCGGCAAGGCCCCAGTGGCTTTTGATGGCTGGCCCGAAAAACACCGGGCATGGTTCGCCCCCGGCTTTGTCGCACACGGTGATCACCACATCCGGTGGGGAATCCGAAAACACTTCTGAGCCCTTGCTGTAGAGATCTTCTCGATCTTGCGGATGACTTTGTAAAGAAGGCTGCGCTTGCCGTATTTCTTGGAGGTGCTTCGTCGCGCCGCGACCTGCCAGAGAACTGGGCGACCTTTATGTTCTTCTCGCTTGTCGACTCCGGTGTAGCCAGCGTCGGCGCAGACCACGTTTTCCTCGCCGTGTAGCAGTTTGTCGACCTGGGTGACATCCGCGACATTGGCCGCAGTGACCACCACGCTGTGCACCAGACCTGACGCATCATCGGTACCGATATGCGCTTTCGCGCCGAAGTAGTATGGGTTGCCCTTCTTGGTTTGATGCATTTCCGGGTCGCGCTTGCCGTCCTTGTTTTTGGTCGAACTGGGCGCGCTGATCAGCGTGGCATCCACGATGGTGCCTTGGCGCAGCGAAAGGCCACGGTCGCCCAAATAGCCATTGATCACGGTCAGAATTCCGCGGGCCAGTTCATTTTTTTCCAGCAGGCGGCGGAAGTTTAGGATGGTGGTTTCGTCGGGAATGCGCTGCAGACTCAAACCCGAAAAATGGCGAAGAATCGTGGTCTCGTACAAAGCCTCTTCCATCGCCGGGTCGCTGTAGCCAAACCAGTTTTGCATCAAGTGAACCCGCAGCATCGACATCAACGGATATGCCGGACGACCGCCTTCGCCTTTCGGGTAATGGGGTTCGATAAGAGCGATCAAACCCTTCCAGGGCACGACCCGATCCATCTCGATCAGGAACAGTTCCTTACGGGTCTGCTCGCGCTTACCGGCGTACTCGGCATCGGCGAAGGTCATTTGCTTCATCATCGAAAAGCTCGGCGATTGGTGTCCGGGGATTCTGCCAAATCAGGAGGTCTTTTTCAGAATTTCCCTAAGCCTTCCAGACTACCATTCATAGCACAAAAATCTGCGGGCTCATCCAAGGCATGAGTTGGAAACGGACTAAGACGCAATGCATGTGCCGGCGAACTAAACCGCCGTTCTACTCGGCCTCACTTTCAATCTTGTCGGCCATCTGATCTGACCTCGCTGTCTTGAACAGCGAGGAGAACCAAGATTTTCGTGAGAATCTTTTAAAGATTGAGGGCGTGAGCTTCTCGAGCTTGACCACGACCGAAGCCATCCCTTGGCGCAGGCTATCCGAATACCTATACCTAGGTAGCTGATCAGCTCGATTATCCAGGAAGCTTGCCACATTCTGCGTCGCGTCGGGATATCGTCCGACGTAATCCAACAGCCTGATCAATCGAGTGGCCTCATCACTGTTGGACGGCTGAATGTCCAGGATGGAAACTCCCGTAGTTGTCGATCACCTCAACAAGCCTGCTGATGCTGTTCGGATCGCAATAGAACAGTGTGCGCAGCCGCCCCCCAATGACGTACCTAGACGCTCGTCGAGCACCTGCAGCAGTGTATTAATCATCGCTATGGTCTGCGCGCTCAGCAGGTAGGCCTCCCCTTCGTGCACGTAAGCATGCAGGGTGGCCACAATCGCATTAGCCACTGTCCCAGCATTGCTTAGCGGGATGGATTTTTGCGCCATGGCGCGCGCAATGCTTATCACCTGAGGCGAGGCCTCTACGATAAGTTTTTTCCGGCTTTCTTCGCTATGCTCGATGGAATCCAGGCATTTAAACGCCGCCTGCTTGAACGACGAGAATTTGGGTTCAGATGTGGTGAAGATACCGTCGACCAAGACGCTATCGATAGTCTGAGGTTTGCTGGCCTGCTTCGCGGCATGGCTGTCCCAGCCATTGAACCAATCCAGGAACGCTTGCTGCGTGACACCGTGCGGCTCAATTGCGGTTATTACAGCACTGTAATTTTTCAGCACCCACGCATAGCTGAGGGCGCTGAACCTCCTATGCATTATGAGGTTGGCCACGAACGGGGCCACAACATCGGCCGCTTCGCCGAGGAGCAGCGGCAGGATTTCAGTAGATAGCAGCGTCGCGTTAGCCAGTGACCTGAAAGGCTCCGACTTAAGCACGACTTCGATGTCGGCAATACCGATTAGCGAAGCGGCATCCTCATTTCGGATGTACACGATTGCAGCGACCGCGCGTACAATCTCACGGTTGTCGGTGCTAAGAAGCGATGCGACACCGCTCACCACCGGTTGGTCAATCGTTTCTGCCAGCGCCAGGCTGATGATCGCCGAATCGAGGCCGGTGCTGCACTCCTTGACCAGAGAGAGCATATCTACCGCACTAATGCCATCCGCTAGGCCGTCACCGAGGCGTACGGAGCTGAAAACCCAATTCACTGCGGGGATTACCCGATCAGACCCTAGTGGTACCATATTCAGCGGATAGTTCTCTGTGCACACCAGCTGATGGTAGGCCGTCCCGATACATTTTGGATCGAGCAAGAAGTGCTGAGGCTTGATGACATTCAGTGACTCAATCAGCACTAGCAAGTACACGCTATACCGTTGGGCACTGACCGACTAGGCTGAAGCGACTAGCCCGTTAAGCTCGGCTGACTCCTAGATGCGATGTGGGACAAGGAACCTTTTGTGAGACTTCACGACTTCATCCAGCGAAATATGGAGCAGATCCTCCAGGCCTGGGAGGATTTTGCCAGGTCTGTCGATACACCTTTGCCGACCATGGATGCCAAAGGCTTAAGAAACCATGCACGGGGCATTCTGCTGACGGTGGTCAAAGATATGCGCACCAGCCAGACTGATGCACAGCAGGTTGCGAAGTCCCAAGGGCAGGCACCCCGCACTGAGGCAGACACACCCGCCGAAACCCATGCCGTGACCCGTCTGATGGCCGGTTTCTCGCTGGATCAACTGATCTCCGAGTACCGCGCATTGAGATCAAGCGTCCTTCGCCTATGGCTTACTCATGAATCGCTCGATAACGATCACCACTTACAGGACATGATCCGTTTCAATGAAGCCATTGACCAAGCCATGTGTGAGTCAGTGGCGACCTATGGCCAAGCGGTAGAGGCAACCCGCAAAACCGTCTTGGGCGTGCTGGGCCATGATCTGCGCTCTCCGCTCGGAGCGGTCTTGATGGCAGGGGAGCTAATCCACAAGAGTGATCAGTTACCCGGGCGAGAGCGAAAGCTCGCCACGCAGATCTGTATAAGTGCAGAACGAGCCAACCGGATGGTCGAGGATCTTCTGGATCTCGCTCGCTGCAACCTTGGCACGGGAATCCCCGTGAATGTGGAGGCCAGCGATCTTCAAGCCGTATGTAAATCTGTCGTCGAAGAGCTGCGCACCGCTCACCCCGGCACCCAAGTTGCCTACGTTGAGAAAGAATCAGTCACCGGCTTGTTCGATCCTTCCCGCATCGCCCAGGTATTCTCAAACCTGATCAGCAACGCTATCCGTCATGGAAGCAGCAAACATCCTATCAAGGTCAGCCTCTCGACGCGTGACGGCTCGGTAATATTTGAAGTGCATAATCATGGGGAGGTCATACCCTCCCACGTTGTCCCATACCTTTTCAATCCTGAAGGCCGCTATTCAAGCTTTGCAGCAAATGAAAAAGGCCCATCGTCAGGCTTGGGCCTTGGATTGTTTATCGCGGCAGAGATAGTGAAAGGCCATGGTGGACAGATCGATGTCGCATCGGACGAAGCAAATGGCACGGTTTTCCGGGTGGCGCTGCCTACCGGCGATATCCACTAACGATCTCCATGAAGCTTGGGGCTTGCACTGCTTGTCTGTTATCCAGGTGGATCGACAGTCTGGGCCACGGATTCAAGGATTGGGCAGTCTCTGTGCATCTGCTGGCCCTGGTTCAACTCGGGCGCCGCCCCTAGTGGTGCCGTCTTCTCGACTGACCCGTTGATCATCGGTCAAACCTACTGAAGCGTCGCCTGCTGTGTATCCTGGCTTGTTTCTCTGATCTCTGTCGATTGGGAGTTGGGCGTCCTCGGTAATGCGTTTACTCATGTCATTCTCCTGCGGATCAGCATCCCGATCCTCATAGCTGGCACCATCAAGTTTTTTCACTCATGGCGAATTGACCCAATAATGGCTTTAGTCAGGCTCGATATCCTCCAACCAGAGGAAACGGCCCAGGAACGAAAATCAGAGGCGGCCTTTACCTTCGACTATCCGCGCCCTTGATGGGGGGATTCGATAAATCATTAGGCAGGAGAGTTCCGACGCCGAAGACATCGAGAGCCACACAGACCTGCAGCCCCCTACAAGCACGCTTCGAGTCGATCTCGAAACCAATCAGTGCCTTCCTGATCCAACCGGGAAGTTCTGCATCATCGCGTAGATCAATCGCTCTAGTTTCCATCATCCATTCCTCACCAAAATCCCGTACCCCAGCAGAGCGGGTACGGGATGTAGCTCAGGCGTCCTTACCTTGAACAAGGCCGGAGCCCAGGTCGGCACCTGTCACTAAATTAGTGGTTGGGTCAGAAGCGGTGCGTAGCTTCATGGCCTCAACCACCTCAAAGTCTGCCGGCGCCAAGGTCACTGACGCCAAGCCATCTCCACCATCGACGGCGGGTTCGGGATTCTCAACGTACTCCCACTCAGCACCTTCATTCCACGGGCCTCGCACGTTTGGCTCGCCAGACATGTTGAAGTATTTGTTGGTGAACTCAGGCATGCCTGGGAGTTTACCTTGCGGGAAATTCGGCTGGATTGCGTGCAACGCTTTTTCGAACGAAAGCTGATGCGCGATCTCACGGGTCATTAGGAACCCCAGCGCCTCTTTCACACCTGGGTCATCTGTAACGTTCATCAGGCGTTCGTAAACAATTTTTGCTCTGGCTTCCGCAGCAATGTTGGAACGAAAGTCGGCAGTAGGCTCCCCAATGGTGTCGATGTACGCAGCAGTCCATGGCACACCTGCGGAATTGACCAAAGGTGCCCCGGCTCCGTAGAGAAGGCTCGTGATGTGCGAATCGTTGCCGGCGCCGTTGATGGCCCGGTACAGCTCACCTTCTTCCTCGACACCTTCAGCCAACTGGCCTTTCGCACCTTTGTTAAGCATGACGATGATGGAGCCGACGATCTCAAGGTGACTGAGCTCCTCGGTTGCAATGTCCATCAAAAGATCTTTCCGTCCTGGATCATCCTCTGCCAATGCCTGGGTGAAGTAACGCCCAGCCGCAGCAAGCTCGCCTTGGGCGCCGCCGAATTGCTCTAACAGTAGATTGGCAAGGCCAGGATTTGGCGCGGCAACACGCACGGTATACTGGAGACGCTTATTGTGTAAAAACATTATTTATTTCCTCAGGCTCGTTCTTGTATGAGTATCGCGTCGGTCATAAGCGATGAGATCGGATATGACTGTTCCGCTGATATTCAGAGCCAGGCCCTGAAGAAATAAGTCGGTTAAATTTACAAATGCTGGATGGACGGCAATCCCCAAATGGTTCAAGTATATTTTGAAATTGTTCGTTCAAGCCCAAATATCCGTCACACCAGATTTATGGGCAATCATTACCCGGACAGGGACATCAACGGCCCCACATAGGGAATGAGCCACCTAACTTTTTGCAAGGCTGGCAACCGCTAAAATTTAGGATCGCACTGCCAAGCCAGTGACCGTAGGCATTCGTCATAGGACGACCTACGAATGCAACCGACAGCAGGATCCAGACTCCTAATTAACAAACCGTGATGTATTTCTAGCCACATCCAGAGAACGTGAAAGCCTCTATCACGCAGTTTTAGTGGAGTAGCTCGTACGGTGCAGGGGTAAAGCCCCGAAATCCCTTCGCAGCTCTCCCACCAGTTCCGAAGTAGCTCGGCCAGACCTCAAAGTAGCCACATCGATTCCGCCCACCACTAAGTTAGCACCGGTAGTAGGGTCGACGATTTCAATGGTCAGTTCGTTGGCTGAGGATGACGTACAACGGCATTCAAGGGGCAGAAAACCTGATTCGATAATGTGGCGTAACTCGAGCAGAGAAATGGACATGGCAACCTCCTTCTTATGTAAGCGGTCGACCCAAAGCGCTCGCCTTAATTCAACCTTTCAGCCAGCGGGATAATGCACGCGGCTCCATTCTCCCCTTTAGAGGCCTCATGACCTTAAAACCACGAGCGCTGCAGATGAACTCGCGCTAAATTCCAGCGCGCCGAAATCAGTGAGACTCTCGTAGTAGGAGCCGCCTCTGAGCCTTTTAGGGTTTGGTCTAACAGGCGTCTGATTTTCACTTGGCTTGCTCCTCGACCTGGGGCGTGCATGTCCATCGCTACGGCTGGTGATACGACTTCGCGACGATTGCGGAGCCAATGAATGACGGGTAGCTCTGACCCCGGAGACGTCGACTCGCAAATTGTCAAATTCCGTCCGGTGTTTCCTATCAGACCGTTCAATCTTCTTTGAATTTATCCTGCAAGGCGTGGCTCTCACCTACATACCAAGAAATTTGTGTAGGCCTATTATGACTTCTCTGCGAAGTATCGCTGACGGACTGACTGCCATGCCTGCGGGGTCGTCCGATCCTGCCTCCATTTACTACGCGCTCTTGCATGAGCCTCAAGGTGCGGATCCAGACCTGCTGCGTTCGTTCCTGCAGGAGCAGCTGAAGCTCGCGGGCGAGCTTCCTGATTCATTGCCTGACGACCTTGGCGGCCTGCCCCACTGGATTGAGACAAACGCCAGGCATGTGGCGGCCTCCTATCGGGACTATTTGCGAGCGCGACATGCAGGAGAAAGTAGGAAATTTTTCAGCAACAAGGCCCACGCACTTTACTTCCTCCAGCACGTGGCACCCACCAAGCTGGTCGACGGTGCATGGCTGTACAGCGCCGTGTCGCACGCTAACGACTGGCGCTATCGCGACCTCATTCGTACGTATCTGGAAGAGCTGGGGGACGGCGAACCTGCGCTGAATCACGTGGTGCTCTATCGCAAACTGCTGGCCGATCATGATTGTGCCCCCACTGAGATGCTCGCTCAGGAGCACTACGTACAAGGCGCGACTCAGCTCGCACTTGGACATCTGGGCGATGAGTATTTGCCTGAGCTGCTGGGCTACAACCTGGGCTACGAGCAGTTGCCACTGCACTTATTGATCACCGCATTCGAGCTTAATGAGCTTGGTATCGATCCCTACTATTTCACGCTGCACGTCACCATCGACAATGCCAGCACCGGCCATGCACACAAAGCCGTGAAGACCGTGCTGGATCTGATCCCCACTGACGAGTCCCGTCCGGACTTCATCGCGCGGATGCGCAATGGCTACCGGCTCAACGAATTAGGCAAAGGCACCAAGGCCGTTATTGCCGCTTTCGATCTTGAGCAGGAAGTGGTGGCCATGCTTGAGCGCAAGCGCTCGTTTGGCCAGCACATGCATTCCGATTACTGCCGTCTTGACGGGAAGACAGTCAATGAGTGGCTGGCTAAACCTGGACAATGCCGGGCATTTCTAGCAGCACTCGAAAGCAAAGGCTGGATCAAACGGAATCAAGACCCAGCCAACAGCCGCTTCTGGCAAATGATCGACGGGCCGGGTGCGGTTATGTTCGGGGTGTTCAGCGGCTATGAGATGCAGTTGCTGCGAGACTGGATCGCTGGGGATTGGCTGGACGCAGGGGCCGCAAAAGACGCCAGTCCTTTCCGGTCAGGGTTTCGCAACCGTCCAAGAGCTAACGCAATTGCGACGGCCCCGGCCTCACAGACCGTCATTTCACCGGCGCGGCTAATCGATCTTCTATCACCTGCCCACCACTGCACCCCCGAAGGTTTGAGTGCCACCCGAGTCTATGCTCGCCAACTTGCCGAAGGATCGTTAGCGCTATGAATCAGTCCACAGCTGCCACAACCTTAAATGCTGCCACCGCAATGGAAGATCAGACCCAGGACGTGGCGTTGCTACATCTAGGCCGACGACTACAGGCAGACGCTTATCAATTCACGACCGTGACACCCCTGACCCACCAACGGAATAATCAACGCGAGCACAATCGCCAGGCCCAAGACTTGCGGGATATTTTCGGCTGGAATCGGCCATTTGAAACACAGTTACTGCCGGATGCCGAACTCAAGGTACTGCTGAGCAGTGGTGTCGTTAGGGCTCATGCCGGGCTGTGGATCAGCGACGTCAGGTGGTCGAGTCTGCATGACCTTCTTTTTGTGCATTCGGGCTTCCCGACCGTAGCTCACGACTCGGTATTCTTTGGCCCCGATACTTATCGCTTTGCCCAAGCCATTGAAGAGCACTTGCGCACCTCTGTGCATCCTGTGCGTACTGCGGTGGACATCGGTTGTGGCAGCGGGGTTGGCGCAATCCTGATCGCCCGGGCCAGACGTGAGGCTCAGGTGCTGGCTCTGGATATCAATCCTACAGCGTTGAGATTCACGACCGTGAATGCGGCACTGGCGGAAACGGACAACGTGTCGGCGTGGCACAGCGATCTGCTAGACAGCGCTTCGGGCGAGTTCGATCTCGTCGTCGCCAACCCGCCGTACATGCAGGACACTCAGAAACGAGCTTATCGTCATGGTGGAGAGCGGCTGGGATCGGCCCTTTCCATCCGAATCGTCGAGCAGGCGATAAATCGCCTTACGCCTGGTGGCAGTCTTGTGCTGTACACGGGCGCACCATGGGTTGCTGGAGTTGATCTTTTTCTAGAGCACGCCCGGCCTATTGTAGATGTGCCTGGCTTTAGCTGGTCGTATCGCGAAATTGACCCTGACGTGTTCGGTGAAGAGCTAGAGGATGAAGCTTACGCACAGGCAGAACGCATCGCGGCAGTGGTTCTGACGGTGACCAAAGCACAATCGTAAGCCACATCGATGCGCTGGGCAGGGTGTTAGGGTGACGGCCCCCTACAGCGCATCAGGCTTTACCTGATACCGGTCAACTCGACTGAGGGTGCTCAGTCGACACCTCGTTGTTGGCATCTACATCGGACGTGTCCTCCTCCAGTGCAGCTTCGTCATCAGACTCCAAAGGGATCTCCCCCTCGCTGGACTCTAGATCGTCACTTCCGGGTGTAGGGTTTGGAATGACATCTGGCCTGCCGGGCTCTAGCGGTTCAATAGAGTCGACAGCGTTTTCGGTACCGCCTGGGATGCCTGTTGAATTGCTCATACACACCTCACATGGCCACGAAAGATTCGCGGCCTACTGATTTCGAATCATCTCCCGCCCAAGCGTTCGATTAGCTTCTCGAACGGTCGATCTTGGGTGATAAATCGCGAACTCCTTCCCCTGCAAGCCCTCACATGAATAGGTTCGGACTGTTCGAAGGTATGCGAAAGTGGAAGACCTGAAGATCGCCACATACAACGTCAATGGCATCGGCGCTCGGTTACCAAATCTGCTGCAGTGGCTTGAGCGCGAGCAGCCTGACATTGTCTGTCTTCAGGAGCTCAAGGCACCGGACAAGGCGTTCCCGGCTAGCGACCTTGAAGCAGCGGGCTATGGATCTGTGCACTTGGGCCAGACGTCGTGGAACGGCGTCGCCATCCTGGCCCGTGACTCCGAACCCTTGCTGATCAAGAAGGGCTTGCCAGGGGAAGAGGCGGATACCCAGGCGCGCTACATCGAGGCAGCAGCCCATGGCGTCATTGTCGCCTGTCTGTACCTGCCCAACGGCAACCCTCAGCCCGGCCCGAAATTCGATTACAAACTCCGTTGGTTCGAACACTTGATCGAGCACGCGAAATCGTTGCAGGCCAGTGAGCATCCAGTCGTGCTGGCCGGGGATTTCAATGTGGTGCCGACTGACGAAGACATCTACAACCCACGCTCGTGGCTCAAGGATGCCCTGCTTCAGCCCGAGAGTCGTGAATGCTACCGCCGGCTGTTGGCTCAAGGCTGGATCGACTCGGTTAGGCACCTGTATCCGGAAGAGCGCGTCTACACGTTTTGGGATTACTTTCGTCAGCACTGGCAGAAAAACTCTGGCCTGCGCATCGACCACCTCCTGCTGAACCCTGTACTGGCGCCACGTCTGCAAGATGCGGGTGTTGACGCCTGGGTGCGCGGCGAAGAGCATGCGAGCGATCACGCACCCACCTGGATTCGCATCGGGGATGCGCCACAGAAGCCGAAAAAGAAAACCCGGAAGAAAAGCCAACCCGCTGCCTCGCCGCCAGCTCACAGCGAAACTCATTCGAGCCTTGAAGAGTACAACCGCAAACGGGACTTCAACGCCACGTCCGAGCCAACGGGCGGCGGCGACCACAAACGTGGCTCAACGCGAAAGGCTTCCGATCAAGCGCTTCAGTTCTGCATTCAGAAGCACGATGCAACCCGGCTTCATTATGATTTTCGGCTGGAACTGAATGGCACGTTGAAGAGCTGGGCCGTACCCAAAGGCCCGTCCCTTGACCCCAAAGCCAAACGCTTGGCCGTGCATGTCGAAGATCACCCCATCGATTACGCGACGTTTGAAGGCAGCATTCCCGAAGGCCATTACGGCGCTGGCGATGTCATCGTGTGGGATCGGGGCATCTGGAAGCCATTGTCAGACCCCGCCGAGGCGTACGCCAAAGGACGACTGAAATTCGAGTTGCAGGGCGAGAAGCTTGGCGGTGTATGGAACCTGGTGAAGACCCATATCCCCGGCAAGCAGGAGCAATGGTTCCTTATCAAACATCAGGATGAGTTCGCAAAGCCTGGATCAGAATATGACATCATCAAGGATCAGCCTGACAGCGTGCTGAGCGAACGCACAATCGTGCCCAAAAAACGCGGCGGCAGATCTGCCGAACCTAAACCTGTTGAAAAAGTGCCGACACCTAAGAAAAAGCCGACTAAAGCCAAGCTTGAGGGAGCTCAGGCATCAGATCTTCCTGTCAGCATCAAACCGGAGCTGGCGACATTGCTCGAGTCGGCTCCCGATGGTGACTGGCGCTACGAGATCAAGTTCGACGGCTATCGCGTCATGGCGCGGGTGGACAATGGGAAGGTTCAACTGTTCACGCGCAATGGCCATGACTGGACGCACAAGCTTCCACGCCAAGCCGAAGCCATCGCCAGTCTCGGGCTGGCCTCAGCCTGGCTAGACGGCGAAATGGTGGTGGCAAACGAGGACGGTGTCCCTGACTTCCAGGCACTGCAGAACGCTTTCGAATCCGAGCGCAGCGGCAACATCGTCTACTACCTGTTCGACATGCCTTTCCTCAACGGCATGGATTTACGCGAGGTGCCTGTGGAGCAACGGCGCGCCGCCCTGGCCAAAGTGCTGGAAGCCAGTGAGGAGGAAATACTCAAGTTCTCCGAGGACTTTAGTGAAGCACCCGACGCCCTGCTCAACAGTGCCTGCGAGATGAAGATGGAAGGCCTGATCGGTAAGCGCGTGGGCAGCGCGTATGTATCACGGCGCGGTGGCGACTGGATCAAGCTTAAGTGCAAGCGCCGGCAGGAATTCGTGGTTGTCGGCTACACCGACCCAAAGGGCGCGCGAAGCAAACTTGGCGCTCTGATGCTCGGGCTGCATGACGCTGATAGCGGCCAGCTGCGATACGCGGGCAAGGTCGGCACAGGCTTCAACGAAGCGACTTTAGCCTCGATCTTCCATCAGCTTGTTCCGTTGGAAGTGAAGAAAGCACCGGTGGTCAATCCCCCTGCCGGCTTCGAAGCCAAGGGCGTGCACTGGCTCAAACCTCAGTTGCTGGCTGAAGTCGCATTTGCCGAAATTACCAAGGATGGCTCGGTCAGACACGCGGTATTTCACGGCTTGCGTACGGACAAGCCGGCCAAGTCGATCACTGAAGAACGTCCAGCTCCGCCATCGGACGTCGAGAAGCCAGCCGCGTCCCGAGCCAGACCACCCAAAACCACCAAAGCTGCCATTGCCGAACAAGCAGAATCGACCCCACCGGCGACATCGGGAAAGATTCGTCTGACCCACCCCGAGCGCATCATTGACCCCACTAGCGGATCGACCAAGCGTGAATTGGCGGATTACTACATCAGTATCAATGATTGGCTGATGCCGCAGCTGGCTCAGCGCCCCGTGGCGTTGGTCAGGGCACCTGACGGCATTACAGGCGACCTGTTCTTCCAAAAAAACGCTGACCGACTCGCGATTCCGGGCATTGAGACCATGGGGAAGGAGTACACCGGCCACCCGGTCATGCTGATCAACAATCCCGAAGCGCTCATCGGCGCCGTGCAGATGAGTGCGGTGGAGCTGCACACCTGGAATGCCGTTTCCAAAGATCTGGAGCGCCCTGATCGCTTCATCCTCGACCTTGACCCGGATCCGGCGCTGCCGTGGAAAAGTATGGTGGAGGCCACGCAATTGACCTTGGCCGTGCTCGATGAACTGGGACTCAAATCATTCCTCAAGACCAGTGGAGGGAAAGGTATTCACTTGGTCGTGCCTCTAACGCCCAAGGCCGACTGGGAGGCTGTGAAAGGCTTCAGTCATGCCATCGTCAAACACATCGCCAAGCTGCTGCCGGATCGTTTCTCTGCCGTCTCGGGGCCGAAAAACCGCGTGGGGCGCATCTTTATCGATTACCTGCGAAATGGCCTGGGCGCCACGACGATCAGCGCCTACTCAGTGCGTACCCGGGAGGGCCTTCCGGTCTCGGTACCCATCTTTCGCGAGGAGCTGCTTGAGATCAAAGGTGCCAACGTCTGGAACATTCACAACCTTCATGAACGCCTGGGACAGCTTGACAGCGATCCGTGGGCAGACCTGCCGACCACCCGGCAAACCATCACCGCCGACATGCGTCGGCGAGTAGGCATCAAATAGCGAATCACACGAGGAGAAAGACAATGGACAACTACCACATCACCAAAACCGAGAAAGGCTGGGTACTCACGAAGCAGGGCGCTGCCCGCGCATCTAAAACCGCTTCGACGAAAGCCGAGATCACCTCGCTCGCCAGCGAGTTTCTGGAGGGTAAAACCGCCTCTTTGAAAATTCATAAGGAGGACGGCACGATCCAGGAAGAGCGTACCTACCCAAGAGCTGCTGACCCTACGAAGACAAAAGGCTGACAACGCTGAAGACGTTTGCCTCAACATAGGGGAAGACATGGACTGGGTTCAATGGCCGGCGATGATGGCGATAGTTTCAGCCGCTTGGCTCGTCGGATCGAAGCGAGCCGAGCGTCGGACTACGGCGTTCGCCGTGTTCATTGGCAATCTGCTGTGGGTTGCCTGGGCACTCTATGTCGAAGCGTGAACGTCCTGATCCGAATCGCCAGGCGCATCATCGGGATCGTTGACCCCATCTGCGCCTAATTCCTTGTAGCGCTTCCTTAGCGCCGCTAGCTCTTTCTGATCCAGGCTATCCAAGCTAAGCACCGCATTCTGAGCATCCTTGGTCACTCGCAAAAGCTCATCAATCTTGATATGCAGCATATCTGTATCACGGTTCTGGGTGTTTTGGATTAGGAACACCATCAGGAAGGTGATGATGGTGGTGGAGGTGTTGATTACCAGTTGCCACGCGTCGTTGTAATGAAACCATGGCCCTGATGCGGCCCAGGCAATCACCAACGCGATTGCGGTCACAAACGTCCTTGGACTTCCCATCCAGCTCGATAACCGCTCGGAAAATTTCCAAAATTTCATGGCGGTGGCTCCCATGTCAGGTAAAAGATCTGACCTGTGGAGCCATTGAAAATTCTTGTTACAACTAGCTCAGGAGATCACCGGTCAGCAAATGCACGAGCGTCGAAGTACAGGCCGCGATCCCATCCCTTAGAACTATCTCAAAGCCATGGGTGTTTTCAGTCGGTATTGCTACACAGCCCACCTTACCCATTTCTCCGACACTCAAAATCGCACTGGCATCCGAAGCAAAGTCGATGAGCAATGCAACCTGAGCCTCGTATCCAGCATCACGCACCGCCGCAATCAGAGCATCTATGACCTGGCGGCTGTAATGGCCTTTCTCATCGCCGGCGACAATGATAGGGCTCGCAGAGAGCACCGTGCCGTACTCCTCGCCAATGGGCCCGACCTCCACGGCAATGGCTGTTCTGCAGGGCAGATGGCGTGCCGCAAACAGTGCCCCAGCGTTGGTTTCTTCTTCCATGGTGGTAAACGCAAGGTACACGTCGCGCTTAAGCTCTGACCGCTGGCTAAAAAGCTGTGCTGCTGCATTCAATACCGCCAAGACTGGAGCCCGGTCATCCAAAAAATGTGCCGCGACTGCATCTTGCAGAGGGAAAGGTTTGCGCCAGTGCCGACTCATCACGACCCGTGTGCCGGGTCTGATACCTGCTGTCTCAAGTTGCTCTCGACTAAGTCGGGTGACGACATGGACGTCTTCCCAGTGGACATTACCCGTCTGGACATCTCTGCCTTGTTTAGAACTTGCTGTAAGGTGCATGCTGCCGAAGGACAGAACTCCGGGACACTTCTCGTTATTGCCCAGGATATCGACTGGGCACATGCCAAAATTGACAGGGTTTGCCCCCCCTAGCGCCACCACCTTCAAGGTTCCATCGTCACTGATCCGCTTAACCGTCATGGCGATCTCATCCAGATGCGCCATCACCAAAACCCCATTAGCATCGTCGCCTCCTGCTGCACTCGCTCGAATCAATCCAATCAGATTGCCGGCATCATCAACCCACATTTCGTCGCAGTGCTGTTGGAGCTCTTGCTGACAAACCTCTCGGACTTCGATCTCCTCTCCACCTGGCCCACGAGCCACCAGCAACTGTTCCAAAAGTGTTTCTTCAGCCATCGATAGCTCTCCTGATCTTCAAGCCGTTTCACCTGTGAGCATGCGTTGATGGAACTGCGGCAAGTGCTGCAGTGCGTATAACGCCGCATCGTGCTGCATGGTCTCGCGCCTGCCGAAGAAGCGGTGCTTGCGGGTAAATACGCTATATCGACCCCCATTCACGAACCCCCAAGCGAAACAAACAGTGCCTGCCGGAATGCCATCAACGTCTTCGTTGCCGCACAAACCGGTAGTAGAGATGGCGACTGTTGCAGGGCTATCCCGAAGTGCGCCTATCGCCATCTCCCGAGCCACCTCCACGCTGGTTAGGTTGAAATTGGCGATGGTTTTGGCACTAACTCCAAGGAGACGCTGCTTTGCTTCGGGCGAATAGACAACGTACCCGCATTCGACCAGCGACCCGCTCCCCGGAATTTCAGCGAGCAATGCAACAATCCGACCTGCGGTGCAAGACTCTGCCGTGGCCAATATCAACGAATGCTTTTTTAGATATTCCACTGTGCCTTCAACGATCATCACATACCTCAACGCTTGACCATTGCTTCACATATGACCGGTCGAGACAGCAATCCTCTCGGATTTCATAACCCTGTTCCTTCAAAAGGCGCTATACCTGCCACTGATCCTCTAAATCCCAAAAAACCTGAACGAACCCCGCATCCGCCCCTCCGCTGTTTACTACCCATAAAACTGCGGAGCTAGACCATGAGAGCACTTACCTACCACGGCGCCCATGACGTCAAGGTGGACACCGTTCCTGACCCGATCATTGAGGCGCCGGATGACATCATCCTGAGGGTCACCGCGACGGCAATCTGCGGTTCAGACTTGCACCTGTATCGCGGCAAAATCCCTACCGTCGAGCACGGCGATATTTTCGGCCATGAGTTCATGGGCGTCGTCGAAGAAGCGGGCTCGGAGGTGACCGCCGTCCAGCCAGGAGACCGCGTTGTAATACCTTTCGTCATTGCCTGCGGAGACTGCTTTTTCTGCCAACAAGACTTGTTCGCGGCCTGCGAAACAACCAATACCGGTCGTGGCGCTATCATCAACAAAAAAGCTATTCCACCGGGTGCGGCGCTGTTCGGCTTCAGCCATCTTTATGGTGGCATTCCGGGTGGCCAGGCTGAGTATGTGCGCGTCCCGAAAGCCAATACCGGGCCGTTCAAGGTTCCGGGCACATTGGCCGATGAGAAGGTACTGTTCCTCTCGGACATCCTGCCCACCGCGTATCAGGCGGTAACCAACACCGGCATCGGCCAAGGCTCCAGCATCGCCATTTATGGCGCTGGCCCGGTCGGCCTCCTTTGCGCAGCGGTTGCCCGCATGCTGGGGGCCGAACGCATCTTCATGGTCGACCACCACCCCTACCGGCTCGCTTACGCGCAGCAAACCTATAACGTGATCCCCATCAATTTCGACGAAGACGACGACCCAGCTGACACGATCATCCGGCAAACCCCAGGTATGCGCGGCGTCGATGGCGTGGTAGACGCAGTCGGCTTTGAAGCCAAGGGGAGCACTACTGAAACCGTACTGGCCACCCTGAAACTTGAAGGCAGCAGCGGTAAGGCGCTGCGTCAATGCATCGCGGCAGTAAGGCGCGGGGGCACGGTCAGTGTGCCGGGCGTCTACTCCGGCTTCATCCACGGCTTTCTCTTTGGCGATGCGTTCGATAAGGGGCTGACATTCAAGATGGGCCAGACCCATGTGCAGCGCTTTCTGCCTGAGCTACTTGAACACATAGAACTGGGGCACATCTCCCCTGACGCGATAATCACCCACAGGATGTCCCTCGAGCAGGCGGCTGAAGGCTACAAGATTTTCGACAAGAAACAGGAAGACTGCCGCAAGGTCATTCTCACGCCTGGCAGGAACGACGTTGCTCTACCGGAAACGGACGCCCCAACCGTGATAACCGCTGTTTAGCTAGGCTACGGAGGTGTGAAATGGATCTGACATATGTCTGGATTGTGCTCGCGGTGGTTGTCCTGCTGGTCGACCTGTTGGCCATTGCGAGCATTTGGCGTACGACAAAATCACCAGGTACCAAAGTCGGATGGGTCGTGCTTATCTTGGCGTTGCCCGTGATCGGGCTAGCCATTTGGGGAGTCGCTGGGCCACGTGGCATCGCGGAACCACCCACATCCAAAGAGCACAGCAAAGGTTGATCAGGGAAACCGCTTGTACGCTTCTGCGGGGCTGCAGGCGATTCTCAACATGGTTTTACGACTGCACCCAGCCGAAATGAACACCTGCGCCTACTGACCTGGGTCGTCAACCGGCTCATTCTGGGCGTTCGTTTCCAAGTCTCTCGATATTCGGGCCAGGATCGCACGCAGTGGTGCGACCGAAATGTTCCTGAGCGTCTATGAGGGTGGCGGACGGATGCTGGCCGAGGAAAGCTATGCAGACCTACCTGGTGCTTCTGTCGGCAAAGCACTTGCCATGGGGGCTCAACGTGCACGTGAGATCGCCGTGAACTCAGCGCTACAAACCCGCATTAGCAACTTGGATAAAGGCGCCACATGACAGCAATCGAAATGCTTGAAAACAGCTGATGGGTACGGGTGAGTTGCGCTCTTGACACTGAGGAGCGGGCCGAAACGCCCTCCATGCAAGAGGCATCGTTCGATTTTCAGCGAATAACGCTGGTTGCCGGGTTGGTTTTCGACTTGCCGCTGACGCGCGGCAAGTTGATCGGAGCATCCCTAAGCTGGATAGATCGCTGACCAGCCTGGCATCAGCGCTGGAAGCGCTGAAGTCAAAGCCAGCTAAGTCACGGTGCATGGGGAGTTTTGCCATGTTCATCTGATGATTCACCGAGCGCACCGCGCGATCCGCATGTTCCTGCTGAATCAGATGTTCCAGTAGCCATTTCGATGAAGCGGTCGACGCTGTTCCTTGAGAGACCAGTTCTTCCCAGGCACTGGCCATGCCGTGCAGGCGAAGTTCTTTTAGTTCTGCCATTAAGTCACGCATTGCGATTCTCCTCATCAGTCGTACGGAGCCGGTCGTAGCGCGCCGTATTGGCAATAGGAGCCACCTTGAGTTGCAGGCTGGTTTCTATACAAGGCGGTGGTGCCGTGGAGGTCAGGCGGGCAAGGACATTAAGGATGTGATCGGCGCTCAGACTTCCCGACTCAAGTACCAGAAAACGAAGTTAAGCGCGAGCTTGAGGCCCCCGCCGGCGGATGGATACCAGAATCGTAACGCTGCCCAATCCCCATAGAGGTCACGCTGTGCCGAAGCATCTATGGCCAACTCGTGCCCACGCCAACCACGAGGGGCGGCAATCGGCCAACAGCAGCCCTTCAACCCAAGCACCACGTCTCAGCCACATGCCGCAGTTGCCGAAGGCACGCGCTGCCCAGCGGTACCGCAGCGCCTGTGACGCCGCCTGGCGGCCGCTGCTACAGTGCCGAGGCTAACCGTCTGCTTCGGATCGAAAACGCTCGATCGCCACCGGTATTTTTCACCCCTTCGCGTCCAGGGCAGGTAAGTAGAACGAAGGCGGCCGGCCCAATACTCGGCGGAACATGGTGGCAAACGCCGCTGGGCTGTCATATCCCATCTCCAGGGCAACAGCCGTCACGCTGAGGCCTTCCGCAAGCCGTGCCAGGGCCAAAATCGCGCAGGCACGTTGACGCCACTGCCCAAAGCTCAAGCCAGTTTGCTCTCGAAAAAGGCGATTGAACGTCCGCAAACTGATGAACAGTGAGTCAGCCCACCCCTGCGCCGCGGTGTTGATATCCGGTGCCAGCAGGAAAGTCTTGCAGATGGCCAGTAACCGGTCGTGCGCTGGCATGGGGATCTGGAGTGCAAGCCGGTTCGCGCGCTGTATTTCATGCAGTAGAAGCTTGACCAGGGCGCCATCCCTGCCCTCTTGCTCATACTCCAGGGGCATGTCCACCGCCTCTTGGAGCAGTGTGCGCAGTAGCGGGCTGACGTCGATCACCCGGCACCGCGCCTCCATGCTCAGCGATTCGGCAGGTTCAATGTACAAACTATGGGTCGTTACGCCGAGAAACAAGACTTCGTGGGGCACCTGCCGAGGTATCCATACCGACCGTTGTGGAGGGACGACCCAGGTTCCCAGGCTCGTCGTCACCTGCATCACACCCTTTGAACCGTAAAGCAATTGCGAGCGCCGGTGAGTGTGCATCGGCAAGCGGTGGCCGTACTCATACTCTGTGCAGATTGCAACGACAGGGCGTGGGGTGGAGTCCAGAACAGCAATGGAAGCATTGCGCATCATCATGATCCAGGAAGCTTGGCCGGAACGAAAACACGGTAGGCTCGTTCGCAAAAGCCCACCGCGGCCCGCGCCCTTAAGATGCCCGCTCAACGAACATTGAGCAATGGACAATACTGGATGAGCCTATTGATATTGGCAGTGCTGGGTTGCATGACCGGCGTCACCACTGTGCTGTTTGGCTTCGGTGGTGGTTTTGTCGCGGTACCGCTGGTTTATCACCTGCTGATTGCCAGCCATGCCCCAGGTGAGGTTGGTTATGACGCCGCCATGCAAATCGCCGTCGGCACCTCGACGGCCGTCATGGTGATCAACGCGTCGATGGCGACGTTTAAACAGCACCGCGCAGGCAGACTTGTTGGCGGTTTTATCTGGCCGCTGGTGGGCTATATCGCAGTCGGCGCGGTGGGCGGCGCCATGCTGGGTAGTGCAATGACCAGTGACGCTGTGCGCGCCGGTTTCATCGCTTACCTGGGGCTTACCATCGCCGACTGCATGATCCGCAAGGGGTTTCTCCGAACCTCGGACGCCAGCCCCCGAAGGCTAGGTGCCGCGCCCTTCAAAGGCGTTGCCATTGGCGTCGTGGCTGCCCTGCTGGGCGTGGGTGGCAGTGTGATGACGGTTCCGTTGCTGCGCAGGTCGGGGCTGAGCATGGCCCAGGCCTTAGCATTGGCAAACCCTCTGAGCCTGCCGGTGGCGTTGGCAGGATCGCTGATGTACGGGGCCATGGGGCCGCTCCAGACGCCGGGGTTACACAGCGGTTTGCTGGGCTACATCTACCTTCCGGCGTTCGTGTTGTTGAGCATCGGTTCGGTGATAGGGGTGCGGGTGGCATTACCGCTGGCGGGCAAGATTCCTGACAGGTTGCATGCACGCATCTACATCGGGTTGCTCGCCCTGGCGGGTCTGGGCCTGGCGTTCAAGTGACCAGCAGATCAGGGGCAACAGTGGTCAGACTTTCGGCCAGCGGCTGTCTTGACACCGCGTTGCCTGCATCGCGACTAAAGTCGGCTCCTGAGCCATCCGTGGTAGGAGCCGGCCTTGGCCGCGATGCAGACGACGCGATCAATGGGGTGGGCCCGCGACTTTGGGGGGGGCAGACGCAATTCAACGACCTAGCCCCCACTCCCCTCCACGACTGTCGGCGTCACAGCCGGCCCTGCCAGCAAACCACCATCAATATTGAATTCACTTCCCGTAATGTAAGTCGCATCATCGCCCGCGAGCATCAGGGCCACGGCACCCACTTCTTCAGGCATCCCGAATCGTCTGAGCGGAGTATCCCGCACCAACGCGGCCATCCGCTCCTGGCGACCTGCATCGCTGCCCAGCATGGGCTCCCGCATGGGCGTGAGGATGGCCGCCGGATGGATCGAGTTGCATCGAGCGTTGAGGCCCTGCTTGGCACAATAAAGCGCCACCGTTTTAGTGTGATTGCGAACCGCCGCTTTGGACGATGCATACGCGGCGGCGCCTGGAATACCGACCAGGCCTGCGCGCGAGGAAATGTTGACGATGGAACCTGCGCCGGCTTGGCGCATGGCGCGGATAGCGTATTTGCGCCCCAGGCATACGCCGTCGAGATTGGTTTGATGCACGCTGCGCCAGTCCTCCATTCTCCTTATCCAACGCGGCGCGCACGCCGATACCGTCAGCAACACCGGTATTAACCGTTAACCGCGCTTCCTTAATTCCGTGAGTAGTAATGCCCCTGCCCCAACCATAATCGCAATATCGGCCAGGTTGAATACCCCGGTGTGCAGGGACCCAAGATTCAGGATCAGGTAATCAACCACATGACCGTCACGAAACACACGATCAATGAGGTTCGACGCACCACCCAGCGCGATGAAATAAACGGCGAGCACGCGGCGGGGCGATGCACTCCAGCGGCTCAGTGACCACCAGAACGCCCAGCACACCACCACAGCTACCCCTACGATAAAAATCAGCTGTTTGACCGCGGGAGCCAAGCCGGCGCCCACACTCAGGAACGCTCCGCCATTCAGGCTCAAGGCGACATCGAGCCAGGTCAGGCTGCCGCCGAACCTGAAGCTTTCCGACTGCAACCTCCACAACGCCTGCACCTTGATCCATTGATCAGAGAGGATGAACACCATGCCGATCATCACTGCAAAGATCCGGCTTTTCCAAACGTCTCCCATGAGATATCCCTTGCTCGACTGCTGATGAGCCCCACGACGTGGCTACCGCCTCGCGGAGGCGACGGGGGGTGTGCCGCAAAAGGGTACAACAGGACAAAGGCATCTGTTCACCTTTACGTTCCTGGTCTGCACCGCTGCGTCTGACGGCGCCTCTGCCGCTTTCGCCCCAACGCATTGAGTCAAGAATGTAACCATTGCCTTGATGCAACGGCCACAGAGCGCAGGCATAATGCCATCGCTTGCGTCCCTTCCCCTGGAAAGGCTCCTTACCCTCGATTCGTGTACCTGCTTCGATCCGACACCCATCACTCGATGTGCGCCTGGCAGCCACCTTTAAATGGAATTTACCGTGAGTTCTTCGTTGCTTGCGAACAAAGGAATTACCCTTCGATGCGTCATCGGCTTGGTCATGCTGCTGCAGGCTACCCTCGCCCACGCCTTGTCCACGGCCTGTTCGACGCTGAACGCAAACAGTGGTACCACCTCCTACTCAGGACGGTTCGCCAGTACTGCTTTTGCCAGCGGCGAAAGCGTCACTTTTTCGTATACCGACAATGGCCAAGGTGCAGGCGGTAGCGCGATAACGTCGGAGCTGGTGAACCTGCGGTCACAAAACATCACCACGGTCTATTCCGATTACCGCAGCTACACCGGCAGCGCGGGGTCCTACTCAGCGACCGTATCGTCCAGCCAGTTGGCAGCGGGCGGCCTTTACGCGCAGATTTCCACCGGCACGTACATCGGTGCTGTCAGCATCATTTGCTCTGGCGCCGTTGTGGCCGACGCTTCCCTGACCGGTCTGACCTTGTCCGCCGGCACGCCGTCGCCGACCTTCACGGCGGCCACTACCACCTACACCGCGGCCGTGGGCAACGGCACCAGCTCAGTCGTTGTGCGACCGACCGCCACCGCCAGCGACAGCACCATCACGGTCAACGGCGCGTCGGTTGCTTCGGGGGCCGACTCTTCGGCGATCAGCCTGGCGGTGGGGGCGAACACTATCACCGTCGCAGTCACCGCCGCCGATGGCCAGACGAGCAAAACCTATTCCATCACCGTCACCCGCGCCGAGGCCGCCCCGGTGGGCGCCGATGCCACAGCGACCGTCGCCGCCAACTCGTCGAACAATCCCATTACCCTGGCAATCACCGGCACCCCCACCTCGGTGGCCGTCGCCTCCGCGGCCAGCCATGGCACGGCCACAGCGTCGGGCACCAGCATCAGCTACACGCCGGTGGCCGGATACTCGGGCAGTGATTCGTTTACCTACACCGCCACCAACGCCTCCGGCACCTCCACGGCGGCCACGGTGTCGTTGACCGTGTCGCGGCCCACGCTGACGGTAACGCCGGCATCCGGTACCTTGCCCGCCGGGCAAGTGGGCGTCAGCTACAGCCAGACGTTCAGCAGTGCCGGCGGGACTTCGCCCTACAGCTATACCGCCACCGGCTTGCCTGCCGGGCTCACCCTCACGGCCGCCACAGGGGTGGTCAGCGGCACGCCGACGGCCGCCGGCACTTACACGGTGGCGCTTGTGGCCACCGACGCTAACGCGGCCACAGGCACAGCCAACTACACCCTGACGATCGCGCAGCAAGCGCCCGTGGCGGGCGCGGTATCGGTGACAGTGGCCGCCAACAGCAGCAACAACAGCGTGCCGCTCAACCTTTCCGGTGGGGCGGCAACCAGCGCCACGATTGCCAGCGCTGCGGCCCACGGCACGGCGACGGCAACCGGCCTGGCCATCACCTACACCCCCACGACGGGCTTTACCGGCACAGACAGCTTTACCTACACCGTCACCAACGCCAGCGGCACCTCCACGCCTGCAACCGTGACGGTCACCGTCGCTGCCACGCCGCTGACCCTGAGCCCGGGCGCAGGGGCGCTGGCGGCTGCCCGGGTCGGCAGCGCCTACAGCCAATTGATCACCGCGACAGGGGGCACCGCGCCCTACCACTACACGGCGACGAGCCTGCCGACGGGCCTTGGCCTGGATGCCTCAACGGGGCTGATCAGCGGCACACCGTCCACGGTGGGGCAATACAGCTTCTCCATCACCGCGACCGACAGCCTCAGCAACAGCGGTTCGGCGGCCTACACCCTGTCCATTGCCGAGCCCGTGCCAGTGGCGTCGGCCGTGTCCGCCACCGTCAGCGCCAACAGCACCAACAACCTCATCACCCTGGCCCTGTCAGGCGGCACCGCCACCTCCATTACGGTGGCCTCGGCCCCCACCCATGGCACGGCCGTGGCCAGCGGCACCAGCCTGCGCTACACCCCCACCGCCGGGTACTCGGGCAGCGACAGCTTCACCTACAGCGCCAGCAACGCCTCGGGTACGTCCTCTGCCGCCACCGTCACGGTCACCGTAGCCGCCGCCACGCTGAGCCTTGCCCCTGCCGCCGGTGCACTGACTGCCGCCACGGTGGGCAGCGCCTATCACCAGGTGTTCAGCGCCAGCGGTGGTGTCAGCCCCTACCGTTTCAGCGCCTCGGGCCTGCCCGCTGGCCTGAGCCTGGACAGCGGCTCCGGCAGCCTTGCGGGCACTCCAACCACCGCCGGTAGCACCGCGATTGTCGTCACCGCCACCGATGCCAATTCCGCGCAGGCAACCGCCAGTTACTCGCTCACCATCAACGGCACCACGCCCAAGGCCGCCGACACGTCGGTCACTGTCGCGGCGGGCCAGAGCGTCAGCGTCGACCTGAGCAGCGGCGCCACAGGCGGCCCCTTTACCTCGGCGGTGCTGCTTGAACAGCCGGCACAGACCATGGGCACCGCCCGCCTCACCCAGACATTGCTCAGCTTCACGGCGGCGGCAAAAGCCAGCGGCACCGTGACGTTGCGGTTTACCTTGGCCAACCAGTGGGGCACTTCGCAGCCCGCCACCCTGACGCTGCAAATCACCGGCCGTACCGACCCCAGCCAGAATGCGGAGGTGGTCGGCATGCTCAATGCCCAGGCGCAAAGCGCGTCGCAGTTCGCCAAGGCCCAAGTCAGCAACTTCAACGACCGCCTCGAGCAACTGCACAGCCTGGACGGCCACCGCAACGCCTTCAATCTGCACTTCAACGTGGCCCAGTCCAAAAGCACTCAAGCCCAGGACGACAACAACCGCGACGCCCTGAATTCACTGGCCACGCTGCAACCACCCGCCAATGACCCACCTGCCCTGCTGGGCGCCGCCGACAGCAAAGCCCCCCAGCCCCTGCCCAACGGCGACGTGTCGGTGTGGACAGGCGGCTATGTGGATTTCGGCGACACCCGACAAAACGGCAGCAAAGTCAGCAACACCACCATCGGCGTCAGCAGCGGCGTTGACGTTCGCCTGTCCAGGGCGGTGACCGTGGGCATGGGCATCGGTTATGGCAGCGACAAAAGCGATATAGGCTCCTCGGGCAGCACCAGCCGTGGCGAGTCCTACAGCGCGGCGGTGTATGGCAGTTACCACCCCACGGCGGTTTTCGTCGACGCGCTGCTGGGCTACAGCCGCCTTTCATTCGACAGTGACCGCTACGTGAGCGAAGCGGCCCGCTACGCAAAGGGCACGCGCGATGGCGACCAGCTGTTTGCCTCCCTCAGCTCAGGCTACGACATGAAGGGCGGTCACTGGCTGGTTTCACCTTATGGCCGGCTGGACGCTTCCACCACCTGGCTGCGCGGGTTCGACGAGTCCGATGCCGGGGCCTACAACCTGGCCTACGCCCAGCAGCGCCTGTCGTTGCTGTCGAGCGTGGCGGGCGTGCGCGGGCAATACGGCATACCGCTGGGCTGGGCTTACCTGAGCCTGCGCTCGCGTCTTGAATACAGCCATACCTTCAATGCCGCCAGCACTGCCCGACTGGGGTACGTGGACGTGGGCGATTCAACTTACTCAGTCACCACTGAAGGGTTTGGCGACAACACGCTGTCGGCAATGCTGGGCGTGGATTTTCTCTGGGCATCGGGGCTCAGTACCGGGATTGGCTACCAGGGTACCCGGGCGATCGGTGAGGCGTCGCAGTCCAATGGGTTGTCGGTGCGGGTGGCGTATCGGTTCTGATGGGGTCGGTGGTAACAGGATGGCCTTCCTTAACCATTCACTCAAACGCAACGACTTTTTTCTCAATGGCTACGGCAGCGATACACGCGCAACATTCCAGCGTGCCCTGCGCTCGCGCCTCCTGCCGGCCCCATGGATACCCCACCTTGAAAAAAGCTGAAACGGCTGAGGTACCCAATGTGAAGCATATCGACTGGTATTTGCAGATCAACCTGAAGGCGCGCCACTTGCGCCTGCTCATGGCGATCGACACGTACCGCAATCTGACTCAAGTGGCGGCCAGATCAACCGATTCAATCTGCGAGCTGACCTTGTTGATAAACTCCGGGCGGTGCGCGCCCCACGTGGATTCCACGGGCGTCTCATAAAACGCGACGTATTTGCCATCGGGCGACCAGGTCGGCGAACTTTCGTCGAAGCCTGGCTTGCTGGCGATCTTCTTCCAGCCCGAGCCATCGGGATGAATGATGTAGATGCTGCTTTCCTGGGTGCGCTCCCAGACCGAGGCACGAAAGGGAAAAGATGTTCCAGAAAAGGGCCATGTTCTGCGAAGGCGTATCACGATAGCCTCGGACACACCGATCAGTAACCGCAACGCAATCAGGCTTTCCAGTGAATGGACCACGCCCAACAATAGGGTGAAAACACACCCCATCGGCACCTGGAACAGGCCGTATGACCAGAAGAAGGCCGAGTTGCGCCAGCCTGGTCAATTGAAAATATTGGATGAAGGAAGGATCCGCCAGCGCAGAAGAAATGCTGGTGCGGTCGACGTAGGAAATAAGGACGCCCAGCGCAAGCAGTGCGAGCACGGCCCAGCGGGATCTACTTGTCAGGATTTGCATTATTTTTATTAACCTGTGAGCGACTGTGTCCACCCCCGGTGCGCTATGGCACATCAACCGGAGGCGCTTTCACCCGGCTTGTTCAAGCGCAGGGTATAACGGCAACGCCGTCCTGCCGAAGATCCATTCGCGGCGGCATGGTTTGCATTATTTCCCCGAACCGATGTGCATGGCCCTACACAAAAGTCACTTTCACCGGTACTTTTTCATTGGCTGCGGCGAGTCAAGCGAATAAGGTCACACCACGCAGGACGCCGCATACACATGGTCCAGGGTCAAACTGGATCAAGGGGATCTTTTATGACCAGGCGGGCAACGACGCCACCTAAGGTCTGGTACCTGCGCAGCAATCCGCGCGCCTCATTCCATCAGGGCAGTTTCAAGCGGCCCTGGCGGGATTCAGAAGGCTTACCGAGCATGTGTGGGTATGCGGGGCCGCTATAGCGGCTGTGATGCCCTTTCGCAACAGCCCGCAGCCTGGCGGCAGCGACTACAGGACGCGTGGGCTCTGCCGCTGACAATCTTCTGGCCCCAGCAGCACACCACGACTGGAACGCACCTCGATGCCCGTCACCGGCTCGCCGTGCACCTTGTCCAGCAGCACCGAGTGCACCTCGCCCGGGGCAAACAGGTGCCGCTCGCCCCACTGCCGCAACGCCACCACCACCGGGAACACCGCCCGCCCCCGCTCCGTCAGCAGGTATTCCTTGAACGCACTGCCGTCCGAGGCGGGCTGGACCTCAAACACGCCCAGTTCAACCAACAGT
This sequence comes from Pseudomonas sp. M47T1, assembly GCF_000263855.1. Taxonomy (GTDB): domain Bacteria; phylum Pseudomonadota; class Gammaproteobacteria; order Pseudomonadales; family Pseudomonadaceae; genus Aquipseudomonas. The sequence goes on along the minus strand of NZ_AJWX01000040.1, from coordinate 251 downwards.
TTCAGGCGTGCCGAGAGGATGTTCTTGGCCAGGCCAAGGCTTTTGTGAAAGTCGCCAAAGCGGCGAACGCCGTCGAAGGCGTCACGGATGATCAGCAGGCTCCAGCGCTCGCCAATCGCTTCCATCGCCCTGGCTACCGGGCACTCGCTGGTTTCAAGGGAGGGTTGCTTGGCCACTCTGGCCTCCTGATGAGCAATTGCGTTGGCAGCAGGGAGTATAAGCCGAATGCAGAATCAGGTTGCAAAAGAAAA
>NZ_AJWX01000039.1 GCF_000263855.1 Pseudomonas sp. M47T1 | reverse complement strand
GGGCGGTATAGGGAAGCCACTGGCGCCGGGGTTGTGGGCAACATTCGGCGGCCCAGCAACAACCCCACCGCCACCTCGGCCGCGCCTGGCCGGTGCCGAGAGGCAGTCTGCACCGCCATCACCATCAGCAGCCCCGGGTCGGCCAGGCTCTTGCCAAGCCAGTGTTCCACAGCGGCGAGCCCACTGAACCCGAACGGTCGTGCGGTCTGGCGAAGGCCTGAAGCGCCCCAGGCCTGTTGCCACATGCCCTGTACAACGTCGGTGGGCAAACCGCTGTCAACGTCAAGCACCACCGCCAGCGGCGTGGTCTCGGGCAATTGCTTCAAGGTGGGCGCCAGTTCGGCGACAGCGTGCGCGAATGCACCCAGCAATACGTTCTCCGGTGCGATGAGGCCGGAGCGGACGCGACGCTCATTCATGCCGCAGGGGGGCAACGCACTGTGCAGGCTGACGGCCAATATCTGCTGAGAACATCGCCCATGACGCAGGCGTTTCACCCGGTCTGCATCAAGGGCTTCACTCCAGCCCTCGGCTACGCCTGGCTGCCCGAGGAGCACCATCGTGCGGATAAAAAACAGCATGCTCACCCCTAACAGCGGCACACCCACGGCAACGCTCCAGAACCGCATGGTCTCGTGCTGCCACACCTCGCCGCCGAAAATCAGGGTCATCGCGATGGCCAGCGGCAGGGACAACGCCGAAAACCCCAGCCACCGCCACAATCGAAGGCGGCCAGGCCTGAGGGGCGGAGGCAACGGTGGCGGCGAGAACGGGTCGAATCTGTTGGCCATGGTCAGCTAACACTCGCGTCAGGGGAGCACACTGAACCTGCCACCACTCGGCCGCTGCGCTCAGCCCTATCACCGATGCGGATGATGCTGTTCATGGACGGTTCCTTGCTTAAATGAAAACCCACGTGGCGACCAGCAGGCCCTACCGAGCCCGCCCCTCAACCACCTCCGACCGAAACGAATATTCGGGGACAAGAGGGAACCTTAAGCACCGTCACGGGCCCGGGATGTAGGACATTTCTGAAGTTTCAGGAAAAAAGCGCATAAGGCCTCGCTAACGAGCACTGCGAACGTGAGTCACTGGGCAAGACAGTTGCTGCTACAGGCACCGCTATTTATCCTGACACCACCCACCGCGAAGTATCTGAACCACCACGGCGTCCTTTTCGCGGGCAGAGCCCGCTCCCACATGAAGACAGTTGCTGCTACGCAATGCGCTTTTGGCGGCGAAGAAAGGCGTCACGGGGCCGCTACCACTCACTGGGCGACACACCAAACTGTCGGCGAAACATGGCGCTGAAGGCGCTGGGCGTGTTGTAGCCCACGTCCAGTGCCACTTCCAGAACGCTGCGGCCCAGGGCCAGGCGCTGCAAGGCGGTGAGCAGACGCGCCTGCTGGCGCCACTTGCCAAAGGTCATGCCGGTGTCGCGCAAGAACCAGCGTTGCAGGGTCTTGGGGTTGACGTTCAACTGGGCGGCCCAGTCGTTGAGTTCCAGTTCCAGGCCCTGCCCCAGCAGGATCTGTTGGCTCAGCGGTTGCAACGCGCGGTGATGCAACTGCGGCAAGTGCAGCGCCAAGACCTGTTGCTGGCTGAGTTCGTCGAGCATCAGCGCCATGACGCGCCCGTCGCGGCTGTCGGGCGCGGGCAGGCCGCTGATGTCGACGGCCGCCAGGATCAGCTCGCGCAGTAACGGCGACACGCCCAGCACGCAACAGCTGGCAGGCAGCGGCACTGCCACCAGCGCCGGGTCGATGTACAGGGTGCGGATACGCACCGCGCCTACCATGCGCGTCCAGTGGGCAACGCCGGGTGGTATCCACAGGCCGCGGTTGCCCGGCACCAGCCAGTGGCCCTCGGCGCTGCCGACCACCAGCACCCCCTGGGTGGCGTAGAGCAGTTGCGCCTTGTGGTGGCTATGGCTGGCCACCCAGTGACCGTCCTCGAAGTCCAGGGCCACCGCCGCCACGCTGCGGGTATCGACCGGTTCGCCGTGATCGACAGGAATGTCCATTTTGCGCATGCAGGCGCCCATTTATCGTTAGACGCACACTTTGCCCTATCCCTAAGCTTGTGCCCAGCCTTCCCCCTGCCTTGTGATATGACCATGTCCACATCGATTGACAGCTCTGCCCTGCTCGCCCAGCTCGAACGCATCGCCAACAGCCTGGAGCGCGCCTTTGCGCCGGACCAGGCGCAGGCATTCGACACCCAGGCCATCGCCTACCAGTGGCAATATCGGCGCGTGCGCGGCATTGAGCAGGCGGTACTGAGCGCCGTGAAAAACCCTGCGCTGATCAGCTTCGAGGCGCTGCAGAACATCGATCGGCAAAAGCGCCTGATCGAACAGAACACCCGCCAGTTCGTGACAGGCAGGCCGGCCAACAACGTGCTGCTGACCGGCGCGCGCGGCACCGGCAAGTCGTCGCTGGTCAAAGCCTGCCTGGAGCGCTTTCACCCCCAAGGGCTGCGCCTGATCGAGGTAGACAAGGCGCACATCGGCGACCTGCCACAGATCCTCGACTTCACCACCGGCCGCCCCGAGCGCTTCATCCTGTTTTGCGATGACCTGTCGTTTGAGGAAGGTGATAGTGGCTACAAGAGCCTGAAGACCGTGCTGGACGGTTCGGTTGCCGGCCAGGCGGCGAACACGCTGATCTACGCCACCTCCAACCGCCGCCACCTGATGGCCGAGCGGGTTAGCGACAACCTTAACTGGAAGCGCGGTGAAGACGGCGCCCTGCACCCGGGCGAAGAGTCCGAGGAAAAGATTTCGCTGTCGGAACGCTTCGGCCTGTGGATCTCCTTCTACCCCTTCTCCCAGGACGAGTTCCTTGTAGCCGTGAATGAATGGCTTAGCGCCTGCGGCGTACCTGAGGACGCCTTCGAGCAGGCTCACGCGCAGGCCCTGCGCTGGGCCACCCAGCGCGGCTCACGTTCGGGGCGCATCGCCGCCCAGTTCGCCCGCGACTACGCCGGGCGTATCGCCGCCGAAACCTGACTTTCCAGCATTTCCTGCATGCCCAGCAGGTTGGGTGAACGGGTGCCGCGCCGCCAGGTCAGCCAGGTCTGGCGGATATCGTGGTCCGGCCCCAGTGGCCAGGCGCTGACATTGCTGCTGCCCGGCATGCTTTCGAGCATGCTGCGCGGCACCATCGCCAACCCCGCGCCCGCGCTGACGCAGGCCAGCATGCCGTGGTAGGACTCCATCTCGAAAATACGCCCGGGCGCGGCGCCATCGGCAATGAACCAGTTCTCGAAATGCCGCCGGTACGAGCAATTGGCACGGAACGCGTACACCGTCTCGCCGCTGACATCCTGGGCCCGGGTGACGGGCGCGTGGCCCTTGGCGGTGACCAGCAGCATCTCTTCCTCGAACACCGGTATGCCATCGAGTAGCGGGTGCAACGGCCCGTCGACGAACGCGGCGGCGAAACGCCCGGCCAGCACGCCGTCGATCATGTCGCCTGAGGGGCCGGTGGACAGGTCCAATTCCACCTTGGGGTAGCGCTGGTGATAGGCGGCCAGCAACGGCGGGATGCGCACCGCCGCGGTGCTTTCCAAGGAGCCCAGGGTGAACACGCCCTGGGGTTCGCCACTGGAAACCGCCAGCCTTGCTTCGTCTACCAGGTCGAGGATGCGCCGGGTGTAGTCCAGGAAGCTGTGGCCGTTGGCCGACAGGCGCAAGCGCAGTTTCTCGCGAATGAACAGGTCCACGCCCAGCTCGCTTTCCAGCTGTTTAATGCGCGTGGTCAGGTTCGACGGCACGCGGTGTACCTTGGCGGCGGCGGCAGTGATGCTGCCCTCCTCGGCCACGGCCTTAAATAGCTCGAGCTGGGTGAGGTCCATATACTTTCTCGTTTCGTGAGTGTTTCGGTGATTATTATTCATTATTAAAGAAGCATACAAGGGCATAAGGTAACGCTCATCTACTGCCTTGGAGGTTCCCGATGAACGCCCCTGCTGCTATCGACTACGCGATTTCCCTGAACCCGGCCACCGGTGAAGAACTGGCGCGCTACCCTTTCCAGACCGCCACCGAGCTGGACCAGGCCCTGACCCGCAGTGCCGACGCCTACCGTCAATGGCGCCAGGTGTCGGTCGCGGACCGCGCCGCAGTGTTGGTCAAGATGGCCGCGGCCCTGCGCGGCAAAAGCGAGGAACTGGCGCGCCGCATGACCCTGGAAATGGGCAAGCCCATCCTGCAAGCCCGCGCCGAAGTTGAAAAATGTGCCGGCCTGTGTGAATGGTACGCCGCCCAAGGCCCTGAGCTGCTGGCGCCCGAGCCAACCCAGGTACCGGGCGACAAGGCCTTTATCGAATACCGCCCCATCGGCCCAATCCTGGCGGTGATGCCGTGGAACTTCCCGATCTGGCAAGTGCTGCGTGGCGCCGTGCCGATCCTGCTGGCCGGCAATACCTACGTGCTCAAGCACGCACCCAACGTGATGGGCTGCGCCCTGCTGCTGGGCGACGCCCTGCGTGAAGCCGGCGTGCCTGACGGGGTGTTCGAAGTGCTCAACGTCGGCAATGACGGTGTGTCCAAAGCCATCAACGACGTGCGCATCGCCGCCGTGACCGTCACGGGTAGCGTTCGCGCCGGTGCCGCCATCGCCTCCCAGGCCGGTGCCGCGCTGAAGAAGTGCGTACTGGAATTGGGCGGCTGCGACCCATTCATCGTGCTGGCCGACGCAGACCTCGACGAAGCCGTGAAAGCCGCCGCCATCGGCCGCTTCCAGAACGTGGGCCAGGTGTGTATCGCCGCCAAGCGCTTCATCATCGAAGACAGCGTGCTGCCGGTGTTTACCGAGAAACTGGTAGCCGCCGTGAAGGCCATGAATCTGGGCGACCCGCTGGTGGAAGGCAACTACATCGGCCCCATGGCCCGTTTCGACCTGCGTGACGAACTGGACGGCCAGGTGCAACAGACCCTCGCCGAAGGCGCTACCCTGCTGCTGGGCGGCCACAAGGTCGAGGGCGTCGGCAACTACTACGCGCCGACGATCCTGGGCGATGTGACCCCGGACATGACCTCGTTCAAACAGGAACTGTTCGGCCCGGTGGCCTCGATCATTGCCTGCCGCGATGCCGAGCATGCCCTGCAGCTGGCCAACGACAGCGAGTTCGGCCTGGCCGGCAGCGTCTGGACTGCCGACGTGGCCCTGGCGCGTCGCCTGGCGGCGCAACTGGACACCGGCGGCGTGTTCATCAACGGCTACTGCGCATCCGACCCCCGCGTGGCCATCGGCGGCGTGAAAAAGAGCGGCTTCGGTCGCGAGCTGTCGCACTTCGGCCTGCGCGAGTTCTGCAACGCTCAGACCGTGTGGGTAGACCGTCGCTGAGATGAAACATGGCCGTCGGTCGCCTGATTGGATCGACGGCCCGGCCAGGTCAGCCTAAGCTGGTGACACAACTCAAACGAGGGAGCGCCACCATGTTCAGGAAAACCTTGCTCACGCTGGCGGTCGCCAGCCTGTTGTCTGCGGCCTCGGGCATTGCCCTGGCGGCGTCCGACAGCCCCATCCAGATCAACAGCGGTGAAAGCGCCACGCCGCCCAATAGCCCCGGCGCCGACCCACGCACCCAGGGTGACGACCAGGGCCGCAGCACGGGCACCTATGACAAGAGTGACCAGGGCGGCAGCCAGAGCGGTGGTGGCGATGACGACGATGATGATGACGATGGCGGCGGCGCGGCAGACGGTGGTTCGGACAGCTCCTCCGCCCCGCCTAACTGAGCCCACCGCGTAGCCGCAGCCTGGCGGCAGCGGCTACAAGAGCGGGGTCGGGTCAAACGTTCAACCGCGCATGGCGCCTGTGCGGGAATGGGCGAAGTGCCGGGTCAGGATGCGATCACCACCGGCGCGCGTGGCGTCCTCGGACAACTGCGCAACCGTATTGAAGAACACAGAATGCCCCGCCTCGCTGCGGGGTATCAAGGTGCCTGCGCCAAAGCTTGCGGTCAGCAGCGGTTCGACCTGAGCCGCCCTGATCGCCCGCTGGCAACGCTCGGCCACCGCACGGGCACCGTCGGCCGGCGTGTGCGGCAACAGCACCATGAAGGCATCCGCCGAACAGCGCCCCACCGAGTCGCGCGCCCGCCCGGCCGTGGCTTTCAACACCTCACCGATGTGCAGCAGGCGAGCTTCGGCCAATTCGCGACCGTACTGGCCGGAAAAAGCACGAACATGATCGACAGTGACCACCATCAACGATAACGACTGCTGCAACCGCAAGGCCTGGGTCCATTCCGGCACCAGCAGCAGCGCCGCTGCGCTTGCAGGCGGATCAGCAGGGTCATTGGACGCAAACCCGCGGGACAGTTCTCTGTGCAGGGTCACTACCGACTCCTTGAACAACATGCATGAACGTGTACCACCCGGGCCGGCGTAAACCGGCCCGGGCGTGGCGATTACCTTATCGCCTGCGCTTTCGCACTGTCCAGCATAGAGCGTGCCTGGCGGGTAGCCAGTCGGTATCGCTGTTGGTACCCATCCTTACATTGTCGTCTTGAAGCGCAGGATGTTGTACGGCGCGGTGCGCAGATCCTTACCGCCGTGCAACCCCGGCACCCGCTGCCACTGGCCCACGGTCACGTATAGATAGCCGCCCTGCCAGTACAGCCCGTCAGGCCATATCAGCCGCGAATCACGGCCCACCAGGCTGAACGTTCCGGCGTTGTCGCGACGGATGATGGAGTAGCGCGAGGCATCACCGAAATACAGATTGCCCTTGTCATCCACGGCAATGCCGCCATTGGAGGCTGTCTGGCCTTCGAAATGGATATCCTTGACCAGCGCGTCCTCACCCCGGTTGAAATCACTCAGCTGGGCGGTGTCGATGCTGTAGTAATTGGGGTTAGTGGGAATCGTCCAATACAGTTTCTTGTGGTCCGGCGACAGCTCGATGCCGTTCACCCCGCCCTGGGGCATGGTTGGGTGGTCCAGGCTATAGGCGTGGGGCTGGCCTTCGACGTAGGTCATGAAGCCGGGCGCTGGCGAGGTTTGCGGCAGGTTGTGGAACACCTCGCGCATCTTGCCGCTGGCCAGGTCGACAACAATCAGCGAGCAGTCGGACGGGCTTGAATAGCCGTTGTTGGAAATGTACACCGTGCCCTGGGCACCGTGGTCGGGGTCCACGCGCAGGTCGTTGAGTTGCAGGCTGTCGCGCATGAACGGCTTGTGGAAGACGATGGTCTTGATGACCTTGCGGGTATTGATGTCGATGCCCACCAGCTTGGCCGAACCGTCGGCAATACCCTGGACGCCCGGGCGTTTGCCTTCGTCCAGCACCCACAAGGTATTGCCGGCCAGCGTCAGGCCCAGTGGCGAAACCAGCCAGTCGGCCAGCGGCTTGCCCGTGTCGGTGGTGGTGGCAAGGTCGGGAAAGGCCACTTGCTTGCCTTTCACCAGCTCCACCAGCGAAGGGAAGGCATGGTTGCTGCCCGCCCGCGGCAAGGTCAGGAAGGTGCGCCCGCCCGGGGTCACGACAATGCCGCTGGCCTCGGTGTTGTTCAGGGCCGCGACCAGCTCGCCCTGGTCCTGGCCGGCGGGCTGGGCAGTGGCGGCTTGGGCCGTGCCTGCGGCGGACAACACCGCCAGGGTGAGGGTCAGTGTTTTCAGTGCATACATTGCAGGGGTGCCTCCTTGTCAAAGGCCTTCATTGCGGTTGCGCGTCGAAGACCGGGGTGCCCTCGGTGGGCGTGCGAATCAGCAGGTAAGGCGGCTTGCGCGTGTCGGCGTGGGCGCCCAGGCGGTCCCACTGGCCCAGGGTGACGTACACCTGACTGCCGGCCACGAAGATACCGTCAGGCCATACCAGGCGCGGGTCGCGCAGTACCACGTCAAGGTGGCCATCGGGCCAGCGGCGCAAGATCTGATGATGCTCGGCATCGGTCAGGTACAGGCGGCCCTGGGCATCGGTGGCCATGCCGTCGGTCATGACTTTTTCGCCTTCGTCACGAACCTGCGCGGCCAGCTGTTTGTCGTTTTTGCCGAAGTCGGCCAGCGCTGCGGTGGGAATGCTCCACAGGTGGCGGCTGGTGAGCGGCGAGTAGTACAGGCGTGAGCTGTCGGCACTCAGGGTGATGCTGTCGACACCACCATGGGGAAAGGCGCTGGCCTTGCCCTGGTAACGCATGGGCACACCGTCCAGTTGGGTGACAAAGTCCTTCTGCGGCAGCACCGAGGGGTCTTTGCTGAGCACGCGGCGCTGATGCCCGGTGGCCAGGTCGACCACAACGATGGCCGGGTCTTCGCCGAACGAGGAGTCCGCCACGTACGCCGTGCCCTTGGCGCCGTGGGTCAGGTCCACGCGCAGGTCGTTCATGTGGCTGTCCTGGCGCAGGGCATCGCTCAGCACCCAGGAGGCGAAGACCTTGTTGGTCTGCGGGTCGATGCCCACCACTTTCGCGGCGCCCGGCTTGATGCCATCGATGCCGGCGCGCTTGCCGTCGTCGATCAGCCACAGGCGGCCTTGGGTGTCGGTGGTCATGCCATGCACGGAAATCAGCTTCTGGGCGTCGGTGCGTTCGGACGGCAGGCTGGTGGCCGCATCCGGGTACGGCACCAGCTTGCCATTGACCAGTTCGCCCAAGGTCATGCCCGGGTGGTTGATGGCGTGCCGGGGGAAGCCGACAAACACCCTCCCGGACGGCGTGACCACGATGCCCGAGGGGCCTGGGCCCGCGAAAGCGGCCACTTCTTCCATGGAACCGAGCGGAACGGCGCTGCGGTCTTCGGTTTCGGCCAGGGCCGGCAAGGCGCTGCTCAGCAGCAGGCCAGCGGTTAACAACAGGCTTGCGGACGTTCTCACAAATCATCTCCGGATTTGACTGAAACCGGTTTCAGGCCGATGCTGAAAAAAACCCGAACAACAGCATCGGGCCTGGCTAATGCGTCTGAACCCTGGTGTGGACCAAGGTTCCCTGCGCAGGGCCAGTATAGGAACCGACCCCGGCGCAGGGGATGAAAGGATTTTCATAACCCTCGAAAAAGGAAACTGCCATGTCTGCGATGACCCTGCGGCGCACCAGCGCCGCCCTTGCCCTGAGCCTTGCAGCGCTGGGCGCCACGGCCGCCCCCAGCCACCTGATCAGCAGCCAGAAGCTGCCCTGGCAAGTGGCCCAGCAACTGGCCGCCGAGGCCGTGCAGACCTGCGCCGCCAAGGGCTGGTCGGTGACCGCAACGGTGGTCGACCCTTCGGGCCATGCCCAGGCGGTGATCAAGGGCGACACGGTACCGTTGCAGTCGCTGTCAGTGTCGTATCGCAAGGCCTATACGGCGTTCTCCTACGGCCAGGCCTTCGACAAGGACACCATCAGCGAACTGCTGGCCGCCAAACTCGACGGCCCGGCCAACGGCGCGCTGAATACAGTCCCCCAGGTACTGTTCATCCCCGGCGGCGTGACCCTGCGCAAGGCAGACCGGCAGGTGCTGGGCGGGCTGGGGGTATCCGGTGCGCCCGGGGGCGACAAGGACGAAGGGTGCGCGCTGGCGGCGGTGAAGAAATTCCAGGGCCAGTTCGAGTAATCATCCTCGGAAAATCGGCAGCGGCTACACCCGTCCTGCGCCAGGAAAACCGGCCAGGCGATGAAAGAATTTTCACCTGGCCGGCTTTTCACATCGCCTTCACAAACCAAGGTGCAAAGTACACCTACTCCTTTGTGATGATTCATTTAGCCCGCCTCCTTGCGGGCTTTCTTTTGCCTGGCGAAAAGCCCCGGATCAGCGCGAACCGCCGCCGCCACCACCGCCATTGCCACCTGGGCCGCCACCGCCACCAGGGCCACCACCGCCCGGGCCGCTCATGCCGCCGCCATCACCACCGCCGTGGCCACCTCCACCGCCGCCGTGATGCGGATCGAAGATCCAGCATCCGCCCAGACTCGACATCAACACGGCCACCAGCGTCAACTTGGCAAGGTACTTTTGCATCATCAGTTCTCCAGGTTGCGGACGACAACACCGTCCTGCCAGTTGTGACCGACGATCATCCGGTTTGCTCGGACTGTTTGGAAACAAAGGCGATACATTTCACGCAAACGCCCGCAACGTTGACGTTTTTTTGCCATTACTGCCCCTGCCTTCGCCCCGGCGGTGCTGGCGGTGCTGTCGCTGCCGCTGACTGCGCTGCACCTTTGCCTCACTGATTATCTCCAGTGCATCCAGAACCCGTAAACTACCTCCCTTCGCCCCACACACCAGGAGTACCTCATGCCCCACGAAGGGAGCCCGCTTCAAGTCGCCGTGGTCTTTTTGCTCGCCGCCGTCATCACGGTGCCCCTGGCCAAGCGCCTGCAACTGGGCGCGGTACTGGGTTATCTGTTTGCCGGGGTAATCATCGGCCCGCAGGTGCTGGGCCTGATCGGCAACCCGCAAAGCGTGTCGCATGTCTCGGAACTGGGTGTGGTGCTGCTGCTGTTCATCATCGGCCTGGAACTGTCGCCGCGGCGGTTGTGGGTGATGCGCAAGTCGGTATTTGGCGTGGGCCTGGCCCAGGTGCTGTTGACCGGGGCAGTGATCGGCGGCGTGGCGGTGGTGGGCTTTGATCAGCCGTTGGCAGCGGCGGTGGTGCTGGGCTTGGGCCTGGCGCTGTCGTCCACTGCGTTTGGCTTGCAAAGCCTGGCGGAAAGCAAGCAGTTGAACAGCCCCCACGGGCGCCTGGCGTTTGCCATCCTGCTGTTCCAGGACATTGCCGCGATTCCGCTGATTGCCCTGGTACCCCTGCTGGCCGCCGGCAGCCATGACGCCACGGCCGGTGACCCCCTGAACCACGGCTTGCGGGTACTGGGCAGCATCGCCATTGTGGTGGTGGGCGGCCGCTACCTGTTGCGGCCGCTGTTCCGCATTGTGGCGCGCACCGGCTTGCCAGAAGTGTCCACCGCCACAGCGTTGCTGGTGGTGATCGGCACCGCGTGGCTGATGGACCTGGCCGGTGTGTCCATGGCCCTGGGGGCGTTCCTGGCCGGTTTGCTGCTGGCCGACTCGGAATACCGCCACGAGCTGGAATCGCAGATCGAACCGTTCAAGGGCCTGCTGCTGGGGCTGTTCTTCATCAGCGTGGGCATGGGCGCCAACCTGCAATTGCTGCTGGAATCACCGGCCACGGTGCTGGGGCTGATGCTGTTGCTGATCGCCATCAAGCTGCCGCTGCTGCTGTTGATCGGCCGCTTCGCCGGTGGCCTGAGCACCCTCAGCGCGGTGCGCCTGGGGGTAATACTGGCGGCCGGCGGAGAGTTCGCCTTCGTGGTGTTCAAGATCGGCAAGGACCAGGGCCTGTTCGACCAGCACCTGTTCGATACCCTGCTGCTGACCATTACCTTGTCGATGGCGGTCACGCCATTGCTGCTGTTGGCCTGTGCCCGCTGGATCAAGTCGCGGCCCAAGCCGGCAGTGCCGGTGCCCGAGCACTTGAAGACCATCGAAACCGACGCCCCCCGGGTGGTCATCGCCGGCATGGGCCGCATGGGCCAGATTGTCTCGCGTATCCTGCGTGCGCAGAACGTCTCGTTCGTGGCCCTGGACACGTCGGTGGACACCATCGAACTGACCCGCAGCTTCGGCAACGTCCCGGTGTTCTACGGTGACCCGCTGCGCCCGGAGATTCTCAGCGCAGCCAAGGTGGGTGACGCCGAGTACTTCATCATTGCCACCGATGACCCGGAAACCAATATCAAGACCGCCGAGTTGGTGCACCGCCTGTACCCGCACATCAAGATCATCGCCCGCGCGCGCAACCGCCAGCACGTGCACCGGCTGGTGGATGCCGGCGCCGTGGCCATCCGCGAAACCTACTATTCGAGCCTGGAAATGAGCCGCCGCACCCTGGTGGGCCTGGGCCTGACCGAGGACCAGGCCAACTGGCGCATCCAGCGCTTCAAGCAGCACGACCAACAGGTGCTGGCGGCTCAGTACCTGGTGCGCGACGACGCTGCCAAAGTCATGCAGACCGCCCAGGAAGCCCGTGGCGAACTGGCCACGCTGTTCGAATCGGACACGGGCGAGCAGGACCGCGCGCACTTGCCGTGACCGTGGCCGCAGGGCCTAAATGAAAGATTGCATCCAGCCCCGGTGCCCGCTAGGCGGCCCCGGGGTTTTGACCTATATTCGCGCGCGCATCCAACTCCCCCAAGGCACCAGAAACACCATGTCCGAGTCCTTCGAAGTTCCCTCCCCTCACGAACACCACGTCGAGCACGCTCACCACACCGGGGACAGCTTCGCCAGCAAGATCGCGGTCATGACCGCGGTGATGGCCACCATCGGCGCGCTGCTGAGCTACCAGGCGGGGTCCACCGAAAGCGAGGCGGCGATGAACAAGAACAACGCCGCCATCAAGAAGACCGAAGCCTCGAACCAGTGGAACTACTACCAGGCCAAATCCAGTCGGCAGAACCTGGCAGACTTGGCCAGCCACATCCCCGGCATGGACGTGGCCCATTACCAGGCCGACGTTGAACGCTACAAGGCGCAGAAGGAAGAAGCCCGGCAGAAGGCCGAGGCGCTGGAAAAAGAATCGGCCGAATGGGAGGTGAAGTCCGAGACCATCCTGCACCAGCATCACCGCTGGGCGCAGGCGATGATGGCCATCCAGATCGCCATCTCGCTGGCGGCCATGACCCTGCTGACGCGCAAGGAATGGCTGGAAAAGGTGTCCATGGGCGCAGCGGGCTTGAGCGTTGTGCTGGGCGTGCTGGCCTGGTTTCACATCTGATTTCCCGTAGCGGCCACGGCCGTGTCACCGGCGCTGCGCACTGCCTACGGGGGGCTGTGCGGCACCGATGATTCAGGCCACGTGCACCGGGTACTTGTGGAAGTAGTCGCCAATCGAGGCGTGAAGTGCCTGGGCCAGTTCCACCTGGTGGCGATGGTCAATCAGCCGACCGCAATCGTACGGGTTGCTCATGAAACCATGCTCCACTAGGATCGATGGGATATCGGGAGACTTCAACACCGCGAACCCGGCCTGCTCTACCCGTTGCTGATGAAGGTTGGTGACCTGCTTGAAGTGCCCCAGCACCGTGCGCCCAAGGTCCAGGCTTGACGCGATGGTGGCGTTCATCGACATGTCCACCAGCACCTTGGACACCATGGGGTCGTCGTTGCTCAGGGCCTTGTCGAACACCCCCGCGTAGGCATCCGAACTGTTCTCGCTTTCGGCAATGTAGCGGGCCATGGCCGACGTCGCGCCGTGGGGTGACAGCACATACACCGACGCCCCGCGGGCCGAGCGCGAAGGCGCCGCGTCGGCGTGTATAGACACCAGCATGTCGGCCCGGCGCTGGTGAGCCAGCAGCACGCGCTGGTGCAAGGGCACGAAGAAATCGCTGGTACGGCTCATGGTCGGGTGAAAGCGCGGGTCACGGCCCAACTGCTGGTGCAGCAGGCTGGCGATACCCAGCACCACGGTTTTCTCATAATGCTTATTGCGGCCCACGGCGCCCGGGTCCTTGCCACCATGGCCGGCGTCGATGGCAATGACCGCCGGGCGCTGTTTGGGCGGCTGTTTCAGCCCTTGGCGAGCCAGTGCCAGCTTGCCCACCGGCAAATCCACCACCAACCGTTGACGGCCGCCCGCCAGGTGCACCAGCCGCGCCTGGGCATGGGCCGGCTGGTGCATGTCCAGCACCAGGCGCATACCGGTAGCGGTGGGGCCACTGCGCATACCCCGCACCGGCGTGCCGGCGAAATTTGGCGCTCCGGGGGGCAGGTGCGCGGCCACCCCGTGCAGGTCAATCACTACGCGGTCGGGCGCGCCCAGGGTGAATACCTGGTAACTCAGGGTGCCCGTCACATCCAGCATCAGGCTGGTCAGCCCCGCCTGATGGCTGAACTGGCAATGACTGACGCCCGGCAGCGGGGCCGCCAGCAGGCCCGTGGGAGACATCAATGAAACGGCACTGATCAGGCCGAGAAATGTACGACGGTTCACGACAGTGCCGACCTCGATGCAGCGGGGGGTTGCCCATTAAACCGCCGCGCGTGCAAGGTGCTGAATTAAGTCGATTAAATTAAAATTTAATGGAGCAAGTCGCGCTGGCTACCTAGTGTCCTGTCATTACAATGGCCACGAAAATAACGAGAGGAGCATTCCATGAGCAGCGCCCTGGTCATTGAAGACGACGAGGTGACCGCGAACGTCATCATGACCGAACTGAGCCTGCACGGCTTTACCGTGGAGTGGTGCGCCTCCGGCCGCGAGGGCCTGGCCCGCGCCATTGCCGGCGGCTACGACGCCATCACCCTGGACCGCATGCTGCCCGACTTCGACGGCCTGACCATTGTCAGCACCCTGCGCAGCCTGGACATACACACCCCGGTGCTGATGATCAGCGCCCTGTCCGACGTGGATGAGCGGGTACGCGGCCTGCGCTCGGGCGGTGACGATTACCTGACCAAGCCGTTTTCCCCGGTGGAAATGGTGGCCCGCCTGGAGGTGCTGCTGCGTCGCCCGGCCACCGCCAGCCACCCGCAACTGCGCGTGGGCGACCTGTGCCTGGACCTGGTGGAACACCGCCTGAGCCGGGCCAGCGAACTCATTGCGCTGTTGCCCACCGAGTTCAAGATCCTCAACTACCTGATGCGCAACGCCGGCCAGTTGGTAACCCGCACCATGCTGTTCCAGGAAGTCTGGGGCTACCACTTCGACCCAGGCACCAACATCATCGACGTGCACCTGGGCCGCCTGCGCCGCAAGATCGAGGGCAGCGACCAGTCGCCGGTGATCCAGACTGTCAGGGGCACGGGCTATGTCCTCGCGACCCGCGCTTGAACCCTGGCGCTCCTCCAGCAGCCGCCTCATCGGCTTCTATGCCCTGTTCTTCGTGGCCTGGGGCGCGCTGTTCACCGGGGTGCTGTACTGGCAGATTTCCCACTACCTGGGCAGCGTGGCCGAACGCACGCTGATGCAGCGCGCGCACTATTACGCCAAAGTCGACGATGCCAACCTGATGACCGAATTGGCCGCCAGCGAAGCCTATTCCACCCCCAACATCGACGCCTACGGCCTGTTTGACGCCCAGGGCCGGCACCTGGCCGGCGACCTGCTGAAGCTGCGTGCCAGCCTTGCCGACGATGGCCAGGTGCACTACCTGGAAAAAGGCCTGAGCGTGGCCCAGGCCAGTGAAGAGCCACGCAGCAGCTACGCCCTGCTGGTGCACCGCGACGACGGCCGCATGCTGGTGCTGGCGCGCGATGGCGGCTCGGTATCGGCGGTGGGCGGCATTATCCAGCAGGCCCTGGCGTGGGGCTTGTCGCTGACGCTGATCCCCGGCTTGATCGGCTGGCGGTTGCTGCGCCGTCGCCCGCTCAAGCGTGTGCAGGGCCTGCAACGCAGCACCGAAAGCGTGGTGTCGGGCAACCTTGCCGATCGCCTGCCGCTGTCGCCCCGGCATGACGAGCTGGACATGCTGGCCAGCGCGGTGAACACCATGCTAGACCACATCGAACAATTGATGCTGGAGGTCAAGGGCGTGTGCGATGGTATCGCCCATGACCTGCGCACGCCCCTGACGCGGCTGCGCGCACGCCTGCACCAACTCGACCAGATGCCCCTGGTCCCGGACCAGCGCGCTACCCTGGATCAGGCCCTGGCTGAAAGTGAGTCGATCATGGTGCGCTTCCAGGGCCTGTTGCGGGTGGCAGAACTTGAAGACACCCGGCGACGCAGCGCCTTCGAGCCCTGCTCGCCCGTCGATCTGCTGCAACAGGCCCATGAGTTCTACGAACCCCTGGCCCTTGAGCGCCAGCAAACCCTGACCCTCGACCTGCCCGGCCCGCTGCCTGCGCTGATGGGCGACGCCGCGCTCCTGTTCGAGGCGCTGGTGAACCTGTTGGACAACGCCATCAAGTTCACACCCCCCGGTGGTGCCGTGGTGCTGCGCGGCCGCGCCGACGCTGGCCAACTGACCCTGGAGGTCATCGACAACGGGCCCGGCATTGCCCCGGCAGACCGCAGCCAGGTCAGCCGCCGCCTGTACCGCGGCGCCAGTACCGACGCGCAGCCGGGGCATGGCCTGGGCCTGTCGCTGGTGGCGGCCATCGTGCGCCTGCATGGCTACACCTTGCACATCGACAGTGCCGGTGAGCACGGCGGCGCGCGCGTGAGTATTCATTGCCCCTGCTGAACTCCCTTGTGCCAGCCCGTACGGTGCGCTCAATTAAGTTTACTTAACACAGGTTAAGTTGAGCGCCTGCACGGGCGCCGCCACAGTCTTGGCCCCTTTCCCGCCGAGGCCTCGCCGCCGTGAACCACCTGCTCCTGCGCACGCTTGTCGTGCTGATTCTGCTGGCCTGCCCCTACGCCGTATTTGCCCAACCCGCCGACATGGCCACGCTGGTGCCCAGGCCGCCCAGCCTCAACGCCAAGGCCTGGGTCTTGATGGACGACGAGACCGGCGCGGTGATTACCGAGCACGCCAGTGACCAGCGCCTGCCACCCGCCAGCCTGACCAAACTGATGACCGCCTACCTGGCCACGCGGGAAATGCAGGCCGGGCGCCTCAAGCCCGACGACCTGGTGCCCGTCAGCGAAAACGCATGGCGCACCGGTGGCTCGCGGATGTTCCTCAAACCAGGCTCGCCAGTGGCCATGCGTGACCTGTTGCGCGGCATCATCATCGACTCCGGCAACGATGCCAGCGTGGCGGTGGCCGAGCACATCGCCGGCAGTACCGACAGCTTCGTGCCCATGATGAACGCCGCCGCTGAAAAGCTGGGCATGCACAATACCCACTTCGCCAACCCCACCGGCCTGCCCATGCCCGACCACTACTCCTCGGCCCACGACATGGCCGTGCTGGCAAGGGCAATCATCAACGACGAGTCCAGCTACTACGAACTGTACGCACACAAATACCTGACCTGGAACGGCATCCGCCAGCCCAACCGCAACCTGTTGCTATGGCGTGACCGCGCATACGACGGCTTGAAAACCGGCCACACCGAGGCGGCCGGCTACTGCATGGTGGCGTCGGCGGTGCGCGACGGGCGCCGCCTGATCAGCGTGGTCTTCGGCGCCACCAGCGAACGCGCCAGGGCCGAGGACAGCGCCAAGCTGATGGGCTACGGTTTTCGTTTTTTCGCCACCCAGCACTACGTCACGGCCGGCAAGGCCCTGGCCACGCCCAGGGTATGGCTGGGGCGGCAAGACACCGTAGCCGTGGGCCTGGCGCAGGACATGAGCTTGACCCTGCCGATCAATCAACAGCGCCATACCCGCAACCAGATCACCCTCAATGAGCCTTTGCAGGCCCCCCTGGCCGCCGGTAGCCAAGTGGGCACACTGGCGCTGTATGCCGGCGACCAGTTGCTGGCCACTCGCCCACTGGTGGCCCTGCAGGCGGTACCCGCTGGCAACTGGTTCAGCCGCTGCTGGGACCGTCTGCGAATGTGGGTTGACACACTGATGCAAGACAGCCTGGCGTGACATAGAACGCGGTGGTGTACGGGCGAGGAAATGGGACTAAATTCGTAACGTAAATACCGAATTAATTACGCGCAAAATGTGTTCCCGCGTGTTGACCAATTTGCCCGTGCATGCCTTCGACCAGCCCGCCCACGCAATTGATCATTTCTTGGCCATTGCCGCCAACGTCTTGGCTGGACTGGCTTTCGCGAAGTTATCCACAGAGATACCCACGATTTCCGGGGACAACTCACGCCCACCATTCAAGCGTGCCATTTTCAATGGCGGCGCTTTGCAATGGCCGTATTGATCCCCTTCTGGCCGCCAAGGTTCCGCAATCCGCCGCGGTGCTGCGGTAAGAATGTCAGCGGCTTGTGCACAACAAGAACAAGGCCCTGCGCCAGCCGTCGCGCCTTTCAATGCCTGCCCTCCTGCAAAACGTCATCAACGTCGAATCGACTGGTCAGCATGAATAAAAAGGGGAATCCAATGAGCAAGGTCATCCGTTCCATGGGCGCGCTGGTGTGCGGCCTCACGTTGCTGGCAAGTGCGGTGCACGCCGAGCAGCGTGAGTTGAAGGTGTACAACTGGGCGGACTACATCCTGCCCTCGGTACCGCAGGACTTTGCCAAGAGCTCCGGCATCAAGGTTACCTGGGACACCTTCGAAACCAACGAGTCGCTGGAGGCCAAGCTGCTCACCGGGCATTCGGGCTACGACCTGGTGGTGCCGTCCAACCAGTTTCTTGAAACCCAGATCAAGGCCGGCGTGTTCCAGAAACTGGACAAGTCCAAGCTGCCCAATTGGAAACACCTGGACCCCGACCTGCTGAAACTGCTGGACCACAACGACCCCGGCAACCAATACGGCGTGCCTTACATGTACGGCACGGTGCTGATCGGCTTCAACCCGGCCAAGGTCAAGGCCGCGCTGGGCGCCGATGCGCCGGTGGACAGCTGGGACCTGGTGTTCAAGCCCGAGAACATGGCCAAGCTCAAGTCCTGCGGCGTGGCCATGCTCGACTCGCCCTCCGAAATACTGCCCATCGCCCTGCACTACCTGGGCCTGGACCCCAATAGCCAGAACCCGGCCGACTACGAGAAAGCCAAGGCGCTGATGCTCAAGGTGCGCCCCTACGTCACCTACTTCAACTCGGCCAAATACATGACCGACATTGCCAATGGTGACATCTGCGTGGCCATAGGTTATTCGGGCAGCTTCTACCAGTTCGGCAACCGCGCCAAGGAGGCCGGCAACGGCGTGGTGGTGGACTGGCGCCTGCCCAAGGAAGGCGCGCCAATCTGGTTCGACAACTTCGCCATCCCGAAAAGTGCCGACAACGTCGCCGAAGCCCACGAGTTCCTCAACTACCTGCTGGACCCCAACGTCATCGCACCCATCAGCAACTACGTGGGCTACCCCAACGTGAACAAGGACTCGATGTCGATGATCACCCAGGCCATCACCGAAAACCCCGGGCTTACGCCCACGCCCGAAGCGCGCAAGAACCTCTACGTAGTGCAACCGTTGCCGCAGAAGATCGAGCGGGTGCGCACGCGGGTGTGGAGCAGCATCAAGACCGATAGCTGATGGGATCGCTCCTGTAGCCCGCTGCCGTCAGGCTGTGCCGGCCCCTGCCTGGCTGAAGATCGCCAGTGTGTTCAGGGGCCAGCGCAGCCTTCGGCAGCGGCTACAACCGCTCGATCTTGCGGTGCTGCCACACGCCCTTGTAGTACGCCGTCTGCAACGCCAGCATAGCCAGGTAGGTCAGTGGAAATGCCATCCATACGCCTTGCAGGCCGAAGTGGCTGTTGAGCAGCCAGGCCGCTGGCAATTCCACGCCGGCGATGCAGAAAATCGAGATCAGGACCGGCACCAGCACCGTGCCGCTGGCGCGCATGATGCCGCCCACCAGGGCCTGAAAACCGAACACCAACATGCTCCAGAGCATAATGTGCAGCAGGTGCTCGGCCTGGGCCAGGGTGGCAAGGTCGGTGATGAACAGGCCCAGCAGCCAGGCGGACAACACATAGCCCAGCACGATCAGGCCACCGGTGAGCCAGATGTTGATCAGCAGCCCCGTGCGCAGGATCGGCCCGATGCGCTCCAGGCGCCCGGCACCGATGGCCTGGGCGCCGAGGATGGAGGCGGTGATGGCAATGGACAACGCCGGAAACTGCACGTAGTTGACGATTTGCGTGACCGCGCCGTAGGCCGCCGTGGCCTGGGAGCCATGGCCATTGACCAGTGACAGGATGACCAGTTCGGACAACGAGATCACGACCATCTGCACACCCGTGGGCAGGCCGATGCGCAGCACCTTGGCCAGAATGGCACGGTCCAGGCGCAGCGCCCGCAGGAACTCACGGTCCGGCGCCAGCGGGTGCTGGCCGCGGTTGAGGCGCCAGGCCAGCAGGCCAATGGCGGCGACATTACCCGCCAGCCCCGCCAGTACCGCGCTTTCGATCCCCATCTGCGGCAGGCCCGCCCAGCCGCGTATCAGCGCGGGCGTCAGCACCAGGCCAACGGCCGTCGACACCAGTAACGCCAACAACGGCGACAGGGTGTCGCTGACTCCGCGCAGCAACTGGGTGAACAACACGAACACCAGCAGGATCGGCATGATCCACATCATCACCCGCGCATAGGCCACCGCATCGTCGAGCACGTCCACCGGGGTACCCAGCCCCTGCAACGCCTGACGGGCGAACACACTGCCAAACACCGCCGCCACCAGGCCGATCAGAACGCCGAGCAGCAACGTGGCGCCAGCGATCTGCTTGACCACATGGGTTTCGCGCGCGCCCCACGCCTGGCCAATCAGCACGCCTGCACCGGCCCCCAGGCCGATCACCAGGGCGATGAAGAAAAACACGATGGGGAACATCCCCGATACTGCCGCCAGCGCCTGGGTGCCCAGCATCTGGCCGATGTAGATACTGTTGAGGGTGCCGGACATGGACTGCAGGAAGTTGGACAGCACCATGGGTGCGAGGAAAGCCAGGTAGGTTTTCCATAACGGGCGTTGCGCTGGGCTTTGCATGGGGCAGGCAGTTCTCGGGCAGGTGGTAAGGCGCGCGAGGATTCTAACGTATTACGCGGGTACGGCGACGCCGATGGCTACCAGGACTTCACCAGGCTGACGCCGGCACGATAGTCGGCGATGGCGCCCGCACTGCCCCGGCGTTCCACGGTGATCTGGTAGCGGCCGCGCGGCAGGTGCACCTCGCTCAGTTCGGCGTGCAGTACGCCGTCGCCCCAGGACGACAGGGTGGGGTGACTGATGCGCCGGTCCTGGATGACCACGGCGTCGTCGACGTCATAGATGCGCAGGTTGACGTTGAACGGCGCGCCGTTGTCCTGCACGCCGCCGGCGCCCTCCCACAGGGTCTTGCGTGCGGCGAGGTCAGCAGGCGGATAGTAGTAGTCGATCCGCACCGAATAACTGTCGCCTTGGGCAATGCGCACGGAAAGGCCGGCCACCGCGCCCGAGGTCTTCAAGCTCAGGGGCGCTGCATCGGCGGCTTTCACAGCGCCGCCACAGGGGGTGATGCACAGCACGCACAGGGTAAACGGAAAACCTTTCACGACAGACCTCGACAAAACCGTGTGGGTGAAAGGTTAAACGATTTTGCGCAACCTGCCGTCGTCTGGGGGCACTGGCCCTGTGGTTCGCCGATAATCTCCAGTGCACACACAGGCCAGCGCAGCCGTGCGGCAGCGGCTACAAGGCAGAGGGTACAATGCAGCACTTGCGACGCGGCGGTTACACCAGGTCGTGCCACAGGTTGCGGACCAGGTCCTTGAGCAGCAGCGCGTCCTGCCAACGGTCGCTCAGCTCGCTGCCATCGGCGCCGGTGATGGCATAGGGCGGCGGGCCCAGCTCGCAGGTGAATGACAGGCTGCCATCGACGGTACTGTCGCGCGCCAGCCAGTCCTGCATGCCATAGCGCCACCAACCCAGAAAGCGTTGCAGCCACGCCTGGTGCTGGGCAAACGCCAGCGGTACCTGCACCTGCTCGCTGCTGGCCACGCGGCCGTGAAACCCCCAACTGCGTTGCAGTATCTGCTGGATGTCGCGGTCATCCTCGGCGCAGGCAGCCTCCGGCAATTCACGGCCCACCACGTAGTGGGACAGATCCGCCAGCAGCTTGAGGTCGGGAAACTGCGCCAACAATCCCAGGGTCAGGGGCAGGTCATTGGTAACGCGATAGCGATGAGTTTCCAGCAGCACCGCAAAATCCACCTGCTCGGCCAGCCGTTGCCAGCCTTCCAGCAGCGGCATCACCTGGGCCACCGAATAGGCGCGCACATCGGCCTGTAAGGTCAGGTGGTGACAGCCATGCTGACTGGCCACGTCGAGGGCGGCGGCCAGGTCATCGACGGTGCGTGGAAAGGCCTGTCCTTCAATGGCCAGGCCCAGACCTTTGGCCGCCTGACTCAAGCGCCTGGCGTGTGCCGGTTGCCAGAAGTGATCGGTAATGCCGTCATACCCGGCGGCGGCAATGATTTCCAGCTGCGCTTCCAGGGCCATGGTCGGCTGGCCCTGATGGTCGAGCATGGCCCACAGGGATTGAAACACCAGCAAGCGGCGCATGGTCAGTTCCTCAGCAGGGTTTTCAACGAAATGGCCGGGTCGGCCAGTGGCCCGGCCGCCAACGGTTGGCCCGCCAGGATCAGGCGTTCACACAGTTTGATGTCCTTGGCCACGCTGTTGCCCGCGCCCCAGCCACAGGCGCCTTGCAGCCGCTGCTGGTCGTCCAGGTAGAACAGCAGAAAGCCGCCGGGTTGCGCGCGGCGCGCCGAGGCAGGCCCGTCGCGCAGCAGGCCGACGGTTTGCAGGCCATGGTCATATTGATCGGACCAGAACCCGGGAACCTGCTGGAACGGCTCCTCGGCGCCCAGCAGGTTCAGGGCCGCATGCCGCCCTTGAAGTTCGGCGTTGCGCCAGGTTTCCTGGCGCTGAAACTCACCCTGGGGGTGCAAGCGGAACTCGCACACGTCACCGGCGGCGAACACATGGGGGTCACTGCTGCGCAGGTAGACGTCGACCCGGATGCCCTGCCCCACCGTCAGCCCGGCGGCCCGGGCAAGGTCAACGTTAGGCTGCATGCCAATGCCCGCCACCACGCCGTCACAGGCAATGCAACTGCCGTCCTCCAGGCGCACGCGCTCAACCCGGTCATTGCCTTCGAAGGCCTGGATACGCGCATTGAGCCGCACATCCACGCCCTGGTGAGCATGCAGCGTCAAGAGCGCTTGGGACACCTGCGCAGGCAGCACCCGCCCGGCCAGGCGCGGGCCGGCTTCCAGCAAGGTCACGGTGCAGCCCATGGCTCGGGCACTGGCCGCCACCTCCAGGCCGATAAAGCCGCCGCCCACGACCACCAACCGTGAGCCGCCCACCAGGCTGGCGCGCAACGCCACAGCCTCGTCGTGGGTGCGCAAGTAGCGCACGTTGCTCCAGCCGGCTGCCACGCCGGGCAAGCGTCGCGCGCTGCCACCGGTGGCCAGCAGCAAACCGCTGTACGCCAGGCAACTGCCGTCTGCCAGGTGCACCTGCTTGCCCTGGGTGTCCAAGGCCTGCACCGGGCGACCGGCCCAGTGTTCAATGCCCAGCCGCGACAGTTCCTCGGGCGCGCTCAAGCGGTAGCCGTCCAGTTCGGCAGTGCCTTGCAGCGCGCCCTTGGACAGCGACGGCCGTTCATAGGGGGCGTGGGCTTCGTCGCCAATCAATAGCAGGCGTCCGTCATAACCCTGCTGGCGCAGGGTCAGCGCGGCGCGCCCACCGGCATGGCCGGCGCCCACAATGATCAGAGGCGCAGGGGCCGCGTTCATACTCCGCCCTCCTGGCCTACCGCCAACCACACCCGTCCCGCTTCAACACGCACCGGGTAGGTCTTGAGGTTGATGCACACCGGCGCCCCCAACGCCTTGCCGGTTCGGTAATCGAACCGGCCGTTGTGCTTGGGGCATTCGATGACATGGTCCATCACCAGGCCATCGGCCAGGTGAATGGCTTCGTGGGTGCAGCGCCCATCGGTGGCGAAGAACTCGCTGTCGGCCGAACGGTACACCGCGTAGCTGTGCTGCTGGTGGTCGAAGCGAATCACGTCTTCTTCGTCAATATCATCCACGGCGCACACATCGATCCATTGATCGTTCATGGCGGTCTCCCTTGTTATTGTTGTGGGGTGCCAGCGGCATCGGGTACCGGGCGACGCACGAACCAGTCAGGGTCTTTGCGCTGGCGCCACAGGGTGGGCAGAATTTCGCGGTACGCCGCCAGCAGGCTGGGGTACGGCGGCGGGCAGTCGTGGCGAATGGCCTCGTGCAGTTGCGGCAGGGCGTGATACGGCACCATCGGGAACATGTGGTGTTCCAGGTGATAGTTCATGTTCAGGTACAGAAAGCGCAGCAGCGGGCCCATGTAGATGGTGCGGCAGTTGTAGCGATGGTCGAGCACATCTTCTGCCAGGCCCACGTGCTGCGACACGCCAAACAGGTAGTTGAGCCAGCCACCGTACAGGGTGGGCAGGCCGATCAGCATCAGCGGCAGCCAACTCTGCAGTACCACGGCGCTGACGGCGGTGACGCCCAGGACCAGCAGCCAGATGCGCGCCGTCCAGATCACCCGCGGCCATTGCGACTCGGGGATGAAGGTCTGTTCCTGCTCGGCGATGTGGCCGCCCGCGTGGCGCAGCAGTGAACCCAGGGTCTTGTAGACGTGGGGCAGGCTGAACAGGCTCAGGGCCATTTTGCCCAGGCTGGGCGGCCGCGGCTCGACGATTTCCGGGTCGCGGCCAACGATGATGGTGTCGGTGTGATGACGGGCGTGGCTCCAGCGCCAGACCTGCGGTTCGAACAAGATCATGAAGCTGGCGATGTGGTAAACCACGTCGTTCAGCCAGCGCGTCTTGAACGCGGTGCCGTGCCCGGCCTCGTGCCAGCGGGCGTTGGCGGCGCTGCCATACAGCACGCCATAGGCAAAGAACAGCGGCACGCAGGCCCAACTGCCCCACAGCCAGCACCCTGCGGCGCCCGTGGCCAGCAACGCCAGCAGCCACAGGCCAGTGTCGCGCAGTGCAGGGCCATTGCGCCGCTGCATCAATTCTTTCATCTGCTTGCGCGGCACCGGCGACTGGTACCAGGTGGCCGAGGCCAGCCCCTGGTCCACGGCGCGCGCCGCCTGGTCACCGGTCAATCGGTAGTCGCGGCGTGCAGGACGCGCACGGCGTTCGAACGCTGCACTGTAGTCACTCATCTTATTGTTCTCCGCAGGCGTGGGGGGCGGCACCGCCAAACAGCAGGCCTGGGGAAAATATAGGGAGGCACCTCGCGCGCCTCAATGCCTTGAAGTCATTCACTCTCAAGCTATCATCGCAGGTCATGGACGCTTGATAGTTTTCCATCAAGGCATGCACCGAGGGCCGTCATGAACAAGAACAAACGCCCCACCATCGCCACGGTTGCCAACCACGCGGGGCTGAGCGTGGCCACGGTCGACCGGGTGTTGAATGCCCGCGCGCCCGTCTCGGCCGACACCGCCGAACGGGTATTTCAGGCGGCGCAAGCCGTGGGCTATTTCGCCGCCCGCCTGATTGGCCAGCGCATCCACGAACGGCGGCCCACGTACCGCTTCGGCTTCCTGTTGCTGGGCACGGCGAAGGCGTTCTATGGCCAACTGGCCGATGCCATCGACACTGCCGCGCGACGCCAGGGCCACGCCAACCTCGGTTGCCAGTTGGAGTACGTGACGGACCGCAGCCCCGCGGCCATCATCGATCAGATCGAACAGTTGGCGGTGCAATGCGATGCGCTGGCGGTGGTGAGCTTCGCCGACCCGCAGATCAATGCCTGCATCGAGCAAATACGCGCCGCCGGAGTGCCGGTGGTGGCATTGCTGTCCGATGTGGATGCGCTAGGGCAGATGCCCTACGTGGGCCAGGACAATCGCCAGGTAGGGCGTACCATGGGTTGGCTGCTGGCGCACCTGTGTGGCGAGCGTGGGGGTAGTGTCGGCGTGCTGTTGGGTGGCTATCGCTTTCTGGGCCACCAGACGCGGGTCGATGCGCTGCAGCAATACCTGGCCGAACAGGCGCCGCGCCTTCACGTGCTGGATGCGGTGATCAACCTGGACGATAACCGGCTGACCGAAGAAGCCACCCTCGACTTGCTGGCCCGCCACCCCGACCTGTGCGGCCTGTGCGTGGTGGGCGGCGGCGGTGACGGCGTGATCAGCGCCCTGCGCCAGCGCCCGCCCCTGCCCGGGCTGTGCAGCATTGTGCCGGAGTCGACGCCGCTGTCACGCCAGGCCTTGAGCGATGGTGTGCTGAGCCTGGTGATTGATTCCCAGGTAGCGCTGATCGGCACGGCCCTGATCGACGTGCTGCTGGGGTTGCAACAGCAACCGGCGTTCGATGCGGCGACGCAGCGGGTGTTTGTGCCGCTGCAGATCATCAGCCGCGAAAACACTTGAGACGGCACCCACCCATAGCCACGTAACGTGTAGGCACGCAGTTGCCCATCTGCAACCACCCGGCACGCCAGCCAAAACGCTGCTGCAGGTACAACGCCAGGATATTGAAACCACCGAGGTTGGCCCGGTGACGAAGCAGTGCCGATTCGGTGCACGTTTCACGCCCCGGCGATGCCGGCTTCCTTGATCCGTTGCAGCACCACGGCAGTCTTCATATGGCCAATGCTGCCGCTGCTGGCCAGCCGCCCCATCAGCGCGTTCAGCTCGCCCAGGTCCGCCACCGCGACCTTCAATGCGTAGTCCGCATCACCCGTGGTCTTGTAGGTGTCGATGATCGCCACCTCTCCCAGCACGAATGCTTCGAACGCCTGGGATTGCGCAGGCGTGTGGCTGACCAGTTGCACGTCGATCATCGCCACCATCTGCGTATTCATGGCCTGGGGCGCCAGCCGCGCGTGATAACCCAGGATCAACCCGGCCTGTTCCAGGCTGATGCGGCGGCGCGAACACTGGGACGCCGACAGGCCCACCAGGTCGCTGAGATCCTGGTTGGTCAGGCGGCCGTTGGCCTGCAGCAGGGTCAGGATCTTCAGGTCGAAATCGTCTATCGCGGACATGGCTCACGTTCCTTTGCACAAAAGGTGGGGGCACGCAGAGTACCAGCACTGCCCCCGTGCGCTGAACCCCCGTGCCCGTGCTGGCACCTGATTTGCCAACAAGCCTGGCAGACGTCACGCAGGGTATCGGCCAATGCCCGCCATCCCATTGATCAGGACATCACCATGAGCCATCGTGCTCATTTTCCATACCCTGAATAGCAACGCCATTGCCTGGGTGCTCAATGCCGTGGAACGGTGCCGGCTGCCGATCTGCAGGCCGTGGGTGGCGCCGCCTGACGACGACGGTACACTGGGGGCAAGCCCACAAGGATGCGCCCCCATGCCTTACGACCTGGAACACCGCCTGGTGATTGGCGTCGCTTCAAGCGCCGTGTTCGACCTGTCCGAATCCGATGCCGTGTTCAAGCGCCAGGGCGAGCAGCAGTATCGGCGTTTTCAGGAGGAGCACCTGAACACGCCCCTGCCCAAGGGTATTGCCTTCTCGTTCATTCGCCGCCTGTTGTCGCTCAATGACCTGAGCGAAGACCCCGAGAACGACCCGCTGGTGGAAGTGGTACTGCTATCACGCAACGACCCCGATACCGGCCTGCGGGTGATGAAGACCATCGAGCACTATGGCCTGGGCATCACCCGCGCCATTTTCATGCAAGGCCGCTCGCCCTACGAGTTCATCCCGGCGTTGAACATCGCCCTGTTCCTGTCGGCCAACCAACAGGACGTGGAGGCCGCCATCAAGGCCCACTACCCCGCCGGCCAGGTGCTGGACTCCACCCTGGTGGACGACGAGCAGGACAACTCGCTGCGCATTGCCTTCGACTTCGACGGCGTGCTGGCGGGGGACGAATCGGAAATGGTGATGCAAAGCGAAGGCCTGAGCCATTTCCACGCCCACGAAGTGAAAAATGTCATGCAGCCCCACAACCCCGGGCCGCTGAAGGAGTTCCTGGTGCGCATGGGCCGCATCCAGACGGCCGAAGAGCAGCGCAAAAAGCTCGACCCCAGCTATGAAAACCGCTTTCGCGTGTCTATCGTTACTGCCCGCAATGCGCCCTCTCATGAGCGCGCCTTGAACACCCTGAAAAGCTGGGGCGTGATGGCCAACGACGCGTTTTTCCTGGGCGGCATAGAGAAGGGCAAGGTACTGAGAGTATTGCGCCCGCATATTTTCTTCGACGACCAACCGGGCCATCTGCGCTCGGCCAGCACCGTGGTGCCGTCGGTGCACATACCCTTTGGAGTGACCAACAACCTGGCCGCCAAATGAAATTTTGCAGATGTCTGAACTGCCATGATTATTGTGCATAGTTCACGCTACGCTGTGTATTTCAGCCCTATTTTTGCAAGGACATCACATTGGCAACCATTTGCTCCAGCGGCCTCGACACCGGCTTTGCCTCCCTTGATTACCTGCAAATCGGCATTCTGGGCGTTATCCAGGGTATTTCCGAACTGCTCCCCATCTCCTCCACCGCACACATGCGCATTATCCCGGCCCTGATGGGCTGGCCCGACCCGGGCTCGGCGTTCTCGGCCGCCATGCAACTGGCGGCGCTGGCGGCCGTAGTCAGCTATTTCTGGACCGACGTGCGCCAGGTGGTCAGCGGCAGCATCAGTGCCGTGCGCGAGGGCGACTTTGACAGCCCCTGGTTCAAGATGGCGGTGGCGATCATCCTGGCCACCATTCCCATTGTCATTTTCGGTGTGTTGCTGTCGCCGTTGCTCAACACCTGCAACTCGCCCTTGCGCGGGCTGCTGGTGATTGGTGGCTCTTGCGTGGTGATGGCGGTGTTGCTGGCGGCAGCCGAGTTGAGCTGCCGGCACCGGCGCGACATGGACCAGATGCGTTTGCGCGATGCCTTGATCGTCGGCATTGCCCAGGTGGGCGCGCTGATTCCAGGGGTTTCGCGTTCGGGCTCGACGCTGACGGCGGCGCTGTTCCTGAACTTCAAGCGTGAGGAGGCGGCGCGTTTTTCGTTCCTGCTGGGGTTGCCGGCCATTGCGTTGGCGGGATTGAAGGAATTGTGGGTGCTGTTGCATGCCGGGATTGATGCGCAGGCCTGGGGGCATTTGGTGTTCGGGTTGGTGATTGCGAGCATCTCGGCGTTTTTTGCGATTTGGGGGTTGATGAAGTTTCTGGAGCGGTTTTCTACGTGGCCGTTCATTATTTATCGGGCGGTGTTGGGTGTATTTCTGATCGTTGCCGTTAGCACCGGGTTGTTGGGTAACTAACGCGCACAGCGGTTGCGGTTGCGGTTAGTTGGATTTTGATCTGCTTTTGATCGGCAACGATAGAGTTACGCCCGCCAACGTGAGCTGGGACCGCTGACTGCCCCACCGTCAGGGGCCGTCAGTAGGTCGAATGTTCCAGCACCTCCTCACCCAGCGCACCATTCACCGGCAACGGCTGATAGGTGGAATTGGCCGCACGCATGACGCGCACCGGACGTGCGCCCGCCTCCCGCGCCGAGGTGATATCGCTGTCGGCATCGCCGTAGTAAATCTTCAAGTGGCGGTCATGAATGAACCGGGTTTTCTCCGGCCCGGAATTGAACACCACCGGTTGCATGTTGCTGATGGCAAAGGTCCGGGCCAACAGCGCGGTGAGTTGCTCGTGATCGGTGTGCGGCCGCCCGGTGATGAAGTAGATCCGGTCGCCACGCTGCTGGTGCAGGGCGATCAAGGCGCGCGCCGACTGCTTGGGGATCGAGTAGCGATCACAGCCGCCATTCAACGCTTGCCAGAACGCCGGGTTGTGCAGATAAGCCTCACTGCCGGGCGAGTATTTCTGCTGCCCTGCGTAAAAGCACGGGCTGGAAAACAGCACCGTGTCGTCGATGTCAAAACCTACCGCCATGGGAGGCGTGCCGGCCAGGCTGGCCTGCAAAGCCGGCATGCTGAGCCAGCGGATCGCAGGGGCCGAAGGGGCGCTGGACAGCGCGCACCCTACGAGTTGAAACGCCACGCATGTGGCAATGGCAAAGGCAGATAGACGCACGTGACAGCTCCTTGCTGGGGATAGGATCAGGGCTTGGGCAAAGCCCGTGAGCAAAGCTCGTGCCGCGTTTGAATATCAGGCGGGAGAAACGTTTCACCGCCACTAAAATCACCATCCTGACAACCATGACCACTTGAAACCCACCCCCTGCGATAATGCACGATCGTCCAAAAACAGTGCATACCGCCTCAAAAATGCGCACATTACGCGTCTATATCGCGGCTATTGTCGGACAATTAAAAAACCAGAGAAACCTGAAAATAATTTTATCTTTGAAATCAAAATTAAACATCTCGCCCCTATCTTCATCCTGCCGCTGGCGTCAGGTTTGGCATGTTCCGTGCTGAAACCCTCCGCCAACGGAAAACCTGAATATCTGGTCAGGTTTGCAAGGACCATTGTGGAGAGGGTGCCAAACGATGAGAACGTGGGAAGAACCAAAGAAAAAACGCCTGCACATCGAGATCGTTCCAATGATCGACGTGATGATGTTCCTGCTGGTGTTTTTCGTACTGATCAGCCTGAACGTAATCCCTGCCCTGGGCATCAAGACTCAGCTGCCGGGCGCCACCCATGCCCAGCAACTCAAGCCGCAGAACAAGGCGATCATCACCCTGGGCCTGGACGAGCGCCTGCAACTGGATGGCAAGGACCTGAACGAAGAGGCTCTGGTAGAACACCTCAAGGCCCTGCGCCCTGAAGGCGACAAGCTGGTGATCATCCTCAACAGCGATCAGGGCGTGGAAGTGGCGCGCCTGGTGACGGTGATGGACCTGCTGAAAAGCAACGGTTTTGCCTCCGTGTCCATCGCTACCCGGAAGCGCTGAGCCATGTGGATGCTATTCAAGTCCCGCAAGGCCCTGGCCTGCCTGCCGGCCCTGTGCCTGCTGGCGGCGGCGATTCACAGCGCCCTGCATTCGGACCTCAAGATCACCCCCAAGTACGACGACAGCACCGTGGAAGTGGCGCTGGTGGAGCCCGAAGCGCCGCCCCCGCCGCCTGAGCCGGTGCCTGAAGCCGCCCCGCCGCCCCCTCCCGAGGATGTGGCCGAGGCCGTTGAGCAGGCGCCACCGCCCAAACCCAAGCCAGCGGTGGCGAAACCGCCACCGCCCAAGCCCAAACCGCAGGCGGCCAAGGTGGCACCGGTGAAGCCGGCGGTGCCCACCCCGCCCACCGCGGTACCGGCCGTCCCGGCGGCACCGGTAGCACCGGTAGCACCGGTAGCACCGGTGGTGGCGGCCAAACCCGCGGCACCGCCTCCGCCGCCCAGCCCGGTGGACGTGGAAAGCCGTTACATCGCCAGGCTGCTGGCGGAGCTGGAAAAGTACAAGCAATACCCCACCGGGCGCGAGGCCTCGCTGCAACGCCCCGAGGGCAATGTGGTGGTGTGGCTGGAGGTGGACCGCAGCGGCAAGGTGCTGGATTCGGGCATCGAAAAACGCGCCACCAACATGCTGCTCAACCGCGCGGCGCAAACCAGTTTGCGGCGCATGGACAAAGTAGTGCCTTTCCCCGAAACGGCTTTTTCGGGCAAGGACAAATACCGCTTCAGCGCAACGCTTGTTTACAACCTGGATAACTAAAAAAACTTCAACTGCACACTTAACTCCATCAGGGGACCGCTCTTGAAACTCAACAGTTTGTTTATAACGCTACTTGCCGTGGGGGCAGGCGGCTGGACGCTCGCCGCCCTCGCCGACGATTCAATGGACATTGGCGATGTCACCGTGACTGGGCAAAGCCTGGGCGGCGGCCACATGGTGCAAGAGGATAGCGCCAAGGCGCGCTCCACTGTCACCAAGGAAGCCATGGACCAGATGTCCAGCACCGCCAACGCCCTGGACAAGCTCAAGTACACCCCCGGCATCAACGTCAGCAGCACCGACGCCACGGGCCTGGTGGGCACCAGCTTCACCATGCGCGGGATGAACTCCGACCAGGTGGGTATTTCCGCCGATGGCATCCCCATCAACGACTCGGGCAGCTATGCCATTTACCCCAACTTGCTGGGCGATCCGGAAAACCTGGCCGAAGTGTTCGCCACCCAGGGCTCTTCCGAAGCCGATGGCCCGCACATTGGTTCCAGCGGCGGCAACATCGGCCTGGTGACTATCCGGCCGGAAAAAGACTTCGGCGTATTCGTCAAACAGTCGGTAGGCACCCACAACTTGCGCAAGAGTTTCGCCCGCCTCAATACCGGCGATATCGATGGTTTCAGAAGTTGGCTGTCGGCCTCCCACACCGAGGGTGACAAGTGGCGCGGCAGCGGTGGCGTGCGGGCCGACAAGGTGGAATGGAACACCCTGTTCGACGATGGCAGTGGCAACTCCACCAACGTGATCGTCAAGTACGCCAGGCAGGAAGGGTATAACTACAGTACCTTGAGCAAGGCGCAGTTTGACGCCGACCCACGCGCCGACTATTCGGAAACGCCGGTCTACAAGAGCGGCAAGTTGTCGAGCTATTACAAACTCAACCGCAACAACTCCGAGACGCTCAACGCTTCGGTGACCCAGCGCTTTCAACTGCGCGACAACCTGTCGTTGTCGGTGGCGCCGTATTACTCCTACAGCTACGCCAACAGCTTCACCGGCAACGCCTCGACGTTGTCGAGCAGCTCCTCCATCGCAGGCAACTACAACCTGGCGGGCCTGGCGTCCAACACCTACTACCGGCCTTCGGTGACCGAGACCTGGCGCTCGGGCGTGATGTCGAAACTCAAGTGGGACGTCAGCGACGACCATAGCCTGGACTTCGGCTACTGGTATGAAAAGGCTCGCCAGCGTCAGACCCAGCCATTCATCAGCATCAACGCCGACGGCACGCCGTCCAGCCCATGGGCCGAGTACAACGGCGCCGACCAGGTCACCGACAACAATGGCGCCACCGTGCAGGGCCGCCACTACTACACCGAAACCCCGGCGCAGAAACTCTGGGCCCAAGACACCTGGACGCTCACCCCGGACTGGACCCTGGCCGGTGGCCTGGCGTACCAGTACGTGGAACGCAATGGCGACAT
Source organism: Pseudomonas sp. M47T1 (assembly GCF_000263855.1). Classification (GTDB taxonomy): domain Bacteria; phylum Pseudomonadota; class Gammaproteobacteria; order Pseudomonadales; family Pseudomonadaceae; genus Aquipseudomonas. The sequence continues at coordinate 15,621 of NZ_AJWX01000039.1, read as the reverse complement.
GATGGCCAGCCTCTACGACGTGCCGGAAAAACGCGATCGCAAGTACCATGAGTTCCTGCCCAACTTCAACATTCGCTACCAGATCAATGAAAACAACCAGGCGTTCTACAACGTCACCCGCAACATGCGCACGCCGCCCAACTACGTGCTGTACGACACTGCCGACTCGATGTACGTGAAGCCTGAGTTGAGCTGGAACCAGGAACTGGGGTGGCGCTACACCACCAAGAGCACTTCGGTGAGCGCCACCCTGTTCCATATCGCCTACAAGGACCGGGAGGTTTCCACCACCAACGCCGACGGCGACTACGAGATGCTCAACGTTGGCAACGTGGTGAACCAGGGCCTGGAACTGGAGTGGAGCGGCCTGCTGCCGTACAACTTCAACTACTACACCTCGTACACCTACACCCAGTCCACCCAGAAGGACGACGTGGTGTCGAAGGGCGCCGACCTGCCGACCTCCGGCAACCAGTTGGCCAACGTGCCGAAGAACATGTTCAACGCCAGCCTTGGCTACGACGACAAGCACTACTACGGCAACGTCGCCGGCAAATACGTGGGCAGCTACTACGGCGACCTGACCAACGACGAGAAAATCTCCGGCCGCACGGTGTTCGACTTGAACGCCGGTATCTACCTGCCGGTGGACAAGAAAATCATCAAGACGGCCACCTTGCGCTTCTCGGTGCTCAACGTGTTCGACAAGCAATACCTGTCGTCGGCCAGCACCGTGTCGTTCAACTCCAAGGCCTACAACGGCGTGGCCGCCAGCATTCCGTATTACAACGTTGGCGAAGAACGTACCGCCATGGTTTCCCTGGAAGTCGGCTTCTGACCCCCGTGGTCGGCGGCGCGAGTCGCCGGCCTTATCTCAAAAGGATATGCCTTGATGAACATGAACCTGCTCCACGACCTGACCTTTTACGTGATGTACGGCGCCGCTGCCCTGGCCGCCTTTGTCGTCGTCGAACGCTGCATTTTCTTCAGCTACTCCCTAAGCCGCGCGCGCCGCCTGGTGCCCGCACTGACCCCCCAGGTGCGCAGCGTCGCCGACCTGCCAAGCGAGCTCACCGGTCGCGATAGCCTGCCCCTGCAACTGCTGGATCAAGTCTACGAAGGCCGCCGCCACCTGCACTCGCATCAGGAACTGGAAGACTTGGGCCAGGCCATCTATATCGAACTGCGCGGCAAGCTCTCGCGTAGCCTGTGGATTCTTGAAGCGGTAGTGGCCGGGGCGCCCCTGCTGGGCCTGCTGGGTACCATCATGGGCATCATCGACACCTTCAAGGCCCTGGCCGAGGCGGGCGTGTCGGACCCTGGCGAAGTGTCGCGCGGCATCGGCACGGCGCTGTACGCGACCGCGTTGGGTATTTCCATTGCGCTGGTGGGCCTGGTGTTCAACAGCCACTTGCAAGACCGTCAGGAGCTGATCGCCGACCACCTGAAAATGCTACTGTTGCGTGCAGGCCTGGGTACCCGTTACCTGGTGGCAAGCGATGCCACCGTGGCTGCCGGCCAACCTCACACTGCCTGATCAGGACAAGGAGTCCGCATGCTCTCTTTATCGTTTTTACTGCGTCGCGCCAGCCTGCTGATGCCGGCCGCCGTGCTGCTGGGCGCGTGCGCCCAGAGCGTTACACCGGCCAAACCGGTGACAATCAACATCGCCGCCGTCAATGACTTCCACGGCAACCTGGTGGCTACACCACTGAGCTACCCCATGCCCAGCGCCCCTGGCGGCAAGGTGGTGATGAAAGCGGGTGGCATCGACGCCTTGAGCGGCGTCATTGCCCAACTGCGCCAGCAAGACCCGCATCTGCTGCTGATCGGCGGCGGCGACATGATTGGCGGCAGCCCACCCATCTCGTCTATGTGGGCGGACGAACCCACCCTGGACGCCCTGGGCTTACTGGGCCTGAAGTTCAGCGTGATCGGCAACCATGAACTGGACCAGGGTAGCGCCGAGTTGCAGCGCCAGATTCACGGTGGCTGCGACTCGCCACGCCCCGATAAGGCCTGCCAGTTCGACAAGGACTATCGCGGCACGCAATTTCCCTACATCGCCGCCAACCTGATCGACAAGGGCACCGGCAAGCCGCTGTTCGCGCCTTATCAGATTGAAGAAGTGAACGGCGTCAAAGTCGCCTTCGTCGGCGCCGTGTTGCGTGACGTGGCGTCGGTGGTCAGCGCCAAGGGCATGCAAGGCCTGAGCACGATCGACGAAGCCGATGCCATCAACGCCCAGTTGCCCGCCCTGCACCAGCAAGGCGTGGACGCGGTGGTGGCGGTGATCCATCAGGGTGGCGAAACCACCGAGCGGTTTGACCAGGCCGACTGCAGCCACCTCAAAGGCGACATCGTCGACGTGGCCCAGCGCTTGGCGCCGGAAGTGAAAGTGGTGATCACCGCTCACACCCACCAGGGCTACCTGTGCCGCGTGGGTGACAAACTGGTGACCCAAGGCGCCTCCTACGGCCGCCTGCTCACCTACCTGACGCTGACCATCGACCCCGCCAGGCACCAGTTGCTCAGCGCCACCGCGCGCAATATCGTCGTGGACCCCAAGCGCTACCCACCCATGCCTGAGGTGGCCGCCCTGGAAGCACGCGTGGAACAGCGCAGCCAGGCGCTGCTGGGCAAGCCCATCGCGCGCATCGCCAGCCGCGAGTTGACCCGTACCTTGAACGCTGCCGGCGAGTCGAGCATGGGTGACCTGGTCGCCGATGGCCAGTTGGCCGCCACCCGCAGCCTGGGCGCGCAGGTGGCTTTCACCAACCTGGGTGGCATTCGCAGCGACCTGATCCTGGAGCCTGGGCAGACGCAGTTGAATTTCGGCCAGGTGGCCAGCGTGCAACCGTTCAACAACACGCTCAATATCCTGACCCTGACGGGCGCGCAACTGCTTGAGTTGGTCGAACAGCAGTGGCAGCACGGTGGCAACGGCTTTTATCCGCTGCAACCGTCTTCTTCGCTGCGCTATCGCTGGGATGCCGCCAAGCCGGATGGTCAGCGAGTGATCCCGGGCAGCCTGACCGTGGATGGCAAACCGGTGGTGGCCAGCCAGGACTACCGCGTGACGGTGAACTCGTTCATGGCCGAGGGCGGTGACAACTTCAGCGTGCTGACCAAGGCCAGCAAGCGCCTGGACACCGGCCTCAATGACCAGGACGCGCTGATTGCCTTCCTCAAGGCCCAGGACCAGGCCGGCACGCCCGTCGGCGGCACCTCTGCCGCCCGCATTCAGCGCGACGGCCAGCCCTTGACCGCCGCCCGCCCCTGACCTGATCTGACCCTGTGGGAGCTGGCGTGCCAGCGAGCTTTTAACAGCGCGCTGGCACGCCAGCTCCCACAGGTGCTTTGCGCCCGCTAGAATGGCTTGATGCCACACCGCCCTCCCCCCGCGTTTTCGATCAGGCAAGCGATGACCAATCCGAAAATAAAGATTCGCCAAAAGAACGTCGAGAAAATCCTCCTGGCCGCTGAAAAGGTCTTTGCCGAAAACGGCTACGCCGGCACGGCCATGGCCGACATTGCCCTGGAGGCCGAACTGCCGCGCACCAACCTCAACTACTACTTTTCCACCAAGGAAGACCTGTACCGCGAAGTCCTGATCAACCTGCTGGGGACCTGGGAACAGGAAGGCGCCTGCTTCGAGCGTTTCGACGACCCCCGCGTGGTGCTCACCAGCTACATCATGGAAAAAATGAACCACTCGCGCCTGCGCCCCCACGGCTCGAAGCTGTGGACCAACGAGATGATGCTCGGCGCCCCCTTCTTCCGCGACAAGCTCGACGAACACCTGGCCACCGGCGCCAAGCTCAAGGAAGCGAAGATTCGCCAATGGGTCGAGGAAAAACGCATTCGCCCGGTCAGCCCATCAGCGCTGCTGTACATGATCTGGGCATCTACCCAGCACTACGCCGACTTCGACCATCAGGTGGCCGCGCTCAACGGCAACCAGCCCCTGTCGGACGCGCAGTTTGCCGACGCGGTGCAGACCATCACCGCCGTGATACTGCGAGGCATCGGCCTGGAGCCTTGATCGGGCAGGCGTGGCTCAGCGGCAAACGCGTGGCATCGATTGAGGAACGAATTTCCACGCAGCTCGATCTGCAAAGCCTTGTGGCAGGGGCCGATGGGGCAAGGGGTGAGTCTTGGTGGAGCATCCGCTCAGCGCAACCAGGGACAGCCTCGCCGAATCGCCTGAATCGATTATTGTATACAATCTTATAGACACAATAAGTAACTATTGAATACAGTAAGCCCACAACAAAAATCAGGGTACCACCATCATGATCGAGTCCCCGCCTGCCGCTGTGCGCCCCGAAGATGAGAACCTCGGCCTGTTCGCCAACATGGCGTATGGGTTGCAACATGTGCTGACCATGTACGGAGGCATCGTTGCGGTGCCCCTGATCATTGGCCAGGCCGCAGGGCTGTCGCCCGCCGAAATCGGCCTGCTGGTGGCTGCATCGCTGTTTGCCGGTGGCCTGGCCACGTTGCTGCAAACCCTGGGGGTGCCATTCTTCGGTTGCCAGTTGCCGCTGGTGCAAGGCGTGTCGTTCTCGGGCGTGGCCACCATGGTGGCGATTGTCGGCAGCCAGGAAGGCGGCGGCGTGGCGTCGATCCTCGGCGCGGTGATGGCAGCCTCCTTGATCGGGCTGCTGATTACCCCGGTGTTCTCGCGCATCACGCGCTTCTTTCCGCCCCTGGTCACCGGCATTGTCATCACCACCATCGGCCTGACGCTGATGCCGGTGGCAGCGCGCTGGGCCATGGGCGGCAACAGCCACGCCGAGAGTTTTGGCAGCATGGGCAACATCGGCCTGGCCGCACTCACCCTGGTATTGGTGCTGTTCTTGAGCAAAGTGGGCAGCGCCACCATTTCGCGCCTGTCGATTCTGCTGGCCATGGTAATCGGCACGGTGATCGCCACCCTGCTGGGCATGGCCGACTTTTCAACCGTCAGCCAGGGCCCGGTGTTCGGCCTGCCCAGCCCATTCCACTTCGGCCTGCCCACCTTTCATGTGGCCGCCATCATCTCCATGTGCATCGTGATCATGGTGACCCTGGTGGAAACCTCGGCCGACATTCTCGCCGTGGGTGAAATCATCGGCACCAAGGTCGATGCAAAACGCCTGGGCAACGGCCTGCGCGCCGACATGCTGTCCAGCCTGCTGGCGCCGGTGTTCGGTTCTTTCACCCAAAGCGCCTTCGCCCAGAACGTCGGCCTGGTGGCCGTCACCGGCGTGAAAAGCCGCTACGTGGTGGCCACCGGCGGTGTGTTTCTGGTGATTCTAGGGTTGCTGCCGGTTATGGGCCGAGTCATCGCCGCCGTGCCTACCTCGGTGCTCGGCGGCGCCGGCATCGTGCTGTTCGGCACCGTGGCCGCCAGCGGCATCCGCACCCTGTCCAAGGTCAACTACCGCAACAACATGAACCTGATCATCGTGGCCACCTCCATCGGCTTCGGCATGATCCCCATCGCTGCCCCCAACTTCTATGACCACTTCCCCACCTGGTTCGCCACCATTTTCCACTCCGGCATCAGCTCGTCAGCGATCATGGCCATCGTGCTGAACCTGACCTACAACCACTTCACCGCCGGCAACTCAGACCAGCAGTCGGTGTTTGTCGCGGGTACCGAGCGCAGCTTGCAGTACCGGGATGTGGCGGCGTTGCGTGATGGGGACTACTTCAGTGGCGGCAAGCTGTATGACGCCGAGCACCAGGAGATTCCGCTGGTGGGCGAACATCATGGCCAGCCTGCGCCGCAGCGCGGGGTGATGTCGGCGGCGTCCGAGCATTCCTGAGCCCAGCTTGAAACCCCTGCTGGATGTGCAGGCTGCGTGCTGCAGTTCATGCCGCAGAACCTTTCTGCCCACCGCTGCTCATCAGCGGTAGGGCTTGGTCACCCGGTAAAGTCAGCGCACAGCGTCGCGCCAGCGTGCAGGTATTTTCTTACCTGCACAGCCTCTTTATGGCGGAATGTGCGTGGGGCACCTTCGGGTGCGCCGGGTGCTGACTTCCCGGTTGACCACCCTGCGTACCTTCCGCCACCCACCGTTTGGTCACAGTGTGGTCGACGCTGCACCACAGAGAGGGCGCGAAAGGGTTGGTGGATGCGCTGATAGCGGCTAGGTAACCCACCTGACGAAGCAGCGGCCCAAGGCCGCGTCACCAGCGCCGCGCAACACCTGACACACCGCGCAGGCCAGACGCAGCCTTCGGCAGCTTGCTACAGGCACCGCTATTCATCCTGACACCACACCGCACCTGTGGGAGCGGGTTCTACCCGCGAAAAGAACACCGCGAAGTATCTGAACCACCACGGCGTCCTCTTCGCGGGCAGAGCCCGCTCCCACATGAACACAGTTGCTGCTACGCGACGGGGGTGGCTTGCCTCTTTCACGCAGACGGCGCCCTGGGCAGGAACGCGCCGGGCTCCATGGCGAAACGCTGCGCCAGTGCGTACGCCATTTGTGGCTGATGGCACGATCACCGCTCAACACTTTGGATACCGCGGTCTTGTCGCCAATTTCCGGTAGCAGGCTACGCGCAGGGTGCAGGATTTCCCGGCGCAACGCGCCCGCCCTTCTGTATCAAAACTTACAGACAACTCCATACAAACACACCGCACCACCCGCGCATTCGCTACTTAGAATCATTATCATTCATGTATGCGAGTGCCCACCTTGATCACCCCGACCTCCAGCCTCCCCCGCCGCGCACCGTTTCTAGCCTCGGCGCTGGCCAGCGCCCTGCTGTGCGCCGGCACCGCCCATGCCGCCGGGGAAACCACCCTGCCCGCCACGCAGATTGGCGCCCAGGCAAGCAGTGGCGACGACAGCTATACCGCAGCCAGCGCGTCCACGGCCAGCAAGAGCGACGTGCCGCTCAAGGAAGAGGCGCAGACGGTAAACGTGGTCCCGCACCAGACCCTCGCCGACTACAGCGTGAAGTCGCTGGACGACGTCACCAGGTTCATCAGTGGCGCCAGCCAGGGCAACACCCTGGGCAACACCAAGGACTCGGTGGTGAAGCGCGGTTTTGGCACCAACGATGATGGCTCGATACTGCGCGATGGGGTGAAGTCGATTCTGTCGACCAACTTCGACGCCACCACCGACCACGTGGAAGTGCTTAAGGGCCCCGCCTCGCTGCTGTACGGTGCCATGGACCCGGGCGGGCTGATCAATGTGGTCAGCAAGCAGCCACAGTATGTGCAAAGCACCACCCTCAGCGGCTCGGCCTACAGTGAAGGGGGTGGTGACCTGGGCCTGGACACCACCGGGCCGATTGGCGACACCGGCCTTGCCTACCGCCTGGTGGCCGAGCGCAAGAGCGAGGATTACTGGCGCAATTACGGCGTGGAACAGCACACCCTGGTGGCGCCGTCGCTGAGCTGGACCGGCGACCGCGCCAGCCTTAACCTGGCGTACGAGTACAACGACTACACCAGCCCGTTCGACCGCGGCACCATGTTCGTCAATGGCCACCCGGCAGACGTGTCGTACAAGAAGCGCCTGGATGAAAAGTGGGCGAAAACCGTGGGCATTGCCCAAAGCGTGACCGCGCGCTTCGAGTACCAACTCAGCGACGACTGGAAAACCCGCGTCACCTACGGCTGGAACGAAGACCGCTACAGCTTGGCGATTGCCAACCCTACGGCGCTGTCGGCCAGTGGCGTGGTGACGCGCCAGGCCAACGGCGGCCACTACGACTATGAAACCCGCTACGCCAGCTGGGACTTCATCGGCACCCAGCAGCTGTTCGGCCAGGAGCACGATGTGCTGGTGGGCGTGGACCAGGAGGCGGAAGACCGTTACCGTGGCAAGACCTACCGCAATACCGCGCAGTCGGGCTTCGACATCTACTCGCCCAGCTACGGTAGCCTGGCCGAGCCCAGCGTGGTCAACAAGTCCACCAGCGACCTCACCAACCAACTGAACTCCACCTCGCTGTACGTCAAAGACAACTGGCACCTCAATGACCGCTGGATTCTGGTGTTCGGCGGGCGCTACCAGCACTACGACCAATACATCGCCCAGGGCATGGGCAGCGCGCGCGCGGTCAGCCTGGACAGCAATGGTGACGCGGCGGTACCGATGCTGGGCCTGGTGTACAAGGCCAGCGACGCGCTATCGCTGTACGGCAACTACAGCCGTTCGTTCGTGCCCAACACCACGGTGGACGACAGCGGCAAGACCTTCGACCCCGAAGAAGGCCGCAGCTATGAGGTGGGCGCCAAGTACGACATCGCGCCGGGCCTGAACCTGAACCTGGCGGTGTACGACATCGTCAAGAAGAACGTGGTCACCACCTCCACCGTGGATGGCGAGAGCGTCAGCGAGGCGGCCGGCAAGGTCGGTTCGCGCGGCGTGGAACTGGACGTGACCGGGCGCATCGCCGAGCGCTGGGACATGGTCGGCACCTACGCCTACGACCATACCGAGATCCTCGACGACCCCACCGACCAGGGCAACCGCCTGAGCCAGGCGCCGGCGCACACCGCCAGCCTGTACCTCACGCACCACCTGCGGGTACCATCGCAGTACGGCGACTGGCACGCCGGCGCGGGCGCGCACTACGTAGGCGAGCGGGCCGGCGACAACGGCAACAGCTACTACCTGCCCAGCTACACCGTGGCCGACGCCTTCCTGCGCTGGGACGTGCCGGTGGCCGGCTACAAGACGCACCTGCAGTTGAACGTGGATAACCTGTTCAACAAAGAATACTACCCTTCCAGCACCGGCTCGGGGCAGTTGCAGGTGAACGTCGGCGAGCCGCGCAGCGCCAGGCTGAGCGCCAGCGTTAACTTCTGACCCACTGCATGCGCCAGACGCAGCCTGGCGGCAGCTACGCGAATGCGTCTACCGCTTAGATCGCGCCGCCTGCATCGCGGCCAAGGCCGGCTCCTACCACGCACGGTCTAGGAGCCGACGTTAGTCGCGATGCAGGCAACGCGGTTTCAGGCAAACGTTCAGGTCAACCTGGCCCGCTGTAGGAGCAACTGTCTTCGTCAGGTTTTTTCACTTAACTTTATCTGCACGCATGAGTCGGCCCAAGCCCCTTTTGGGCTTGAGCTGACGACGACTTAAAAACGAGGTGAATATCCACCCGACGGTTGATCGCTCGCCCGGACGCGGTGTCATTGCTGGTAATCGGTTGACTGCCTGCCGCGCCCTGGATAGCAAAACAGTTGTCGGGGATGTCGCCCATACGTTGCATCCAGTCGCGCACTGCCGCGGCGCGCGCGTATGAGAGTTGAAGGTTCTGCTCCGCGTTACCCGTGGTGTCGGTATGCCCGACGATCACAATCAGCCAGCCAGATTGAGCCTTGATGTTGACCAGAGCGTTGATCAGCACTTTGGCCGAGCCAGATTTAAGTTCGCTGCTGCCTGCATCGAATAGCGACAGGCTGTCCACACGCAACGGCTCGGGCGTCACCTGCGGCGGTTGGCTACCACCCCCTTGATGCCACCACCAAGCCCCACACGCCAGAGCGATGACGGCGATCAGCACAAACAGCCATAGTGTTATATGGCGCTTGCGTTTCGAGGCATCATCTGGCACTTCAGGCATCGGGGGCGTTGGCAGGATTACTACCGGCATCACAAAAGCCGGTTCCGGGCCCCTGGTTGATATCGGCAGTCTTTCACCCGACGCACCGTTACGTTCCAAACGCTGCATTAACCCGCAGACCTGATGACGAAACGCCTGTAACGTGACAAGAGGCACGTGTCCCTGACGATTCAACTGCGTGGCCAGCCGCTCCAGTTCACTGTCCAGATGCACCAGGGCGGGCAGCGTCTGCGTCGTCATTTCCAGGCTGCGCAACAACGGCTGCCATTGGGCAAACAGCCAGGCCAGGATGTCCAGGCGCACCGATGCCATCGGCGGCCACAGGGTGGGCCATTGGCTGCACAACGCCTCAATCAACATCACCCCTTGCTCCATGCCCTCCAGACCGTGGCGTTGGCTGCGGGCCAGCGCAAAAGCAGCGGCGGTTTGCAGCTCCGCACCATTGTTGTGGAACAACGTCAGGCTCAACTGCTCGACCTTGGCCCAGTCGACGTCCGGGCACGCCGGATGGCTCAGCTTGGCCAGCTCGTCACGCAGTGCGGTAAACTCGCCGAAGTCGCGCGGGTCACCACCGACCCGGATACGCATTTCAAATAACGCCGTCATCCAGCTTCCTTTCCTTACAGGTTTACGGCTTGGGCAGGTAGTGCTGCCGCTTCAAGTGACGCACCAACACTTTGCCCTCGGGCGCCAGGGTCGTGCCGAAGGTCACCCGCTCGCCCCCTTTCAGTTGCGCGTCCAGGGCGTACTCCAGATGACCTGGCAGGGTCTGCGGCAGCAGTTCGATGCTCACTGCTTCCAGGCGTGGCTCGTACATGAGCAAGGTATTGACCAGCGTGCCCATCAATTCATGGGCTGAGGCGGGCAATCCTTGCAGGATCAGGCACATGTCTGGCAGGCCGTAGTCCGGTAGGTGGCTGAGCGATCCCGCCCGGCTGTTGAGGATGCGTTGCAGATTGTCCAGCACCGACAGGGTGTGCTGGTCCTCTTCGCGAACGCGATACAGGTCCAACTCACCGTCGAAATTCTGCAAAAGCATTTCGTAGAGCGATGGATTCAGCTCGCTCACGGCTTACTCCTTTTCCAGGAGTTGCAGCGTCAGGCGGTTGTTGCCCAACTCGATCACCCGCGCCCGATCCGGGTCCAGGTCATCGCGGGTCAGCGTCAGGCGCCAGGTGTTTTTCTGCGTGTCGGGCGTACGGAACAACGCCACCACGGTGACGAACCGAGCGTCTTTATTGAGGGGCACGTTCAGTTGTGCGCCCTCTCCGGGTTTCACCACCATCGCTTGCTGATTCAGCAGATCGGCGCGCAGCAAGTTATCAGCATCGCTCAGCATGCTGTCATAGGTGGCTTTGTCCACGGCCTTGCTATCGCGCAACTGATACACCCGCACCACGGTAGGCACGGACAAGCCACTCATGTCCGCCACGTCGGTGTTCATCGCTGCCCGGCCGGTAAAGTCCAGGTGCAGGACTTTTACCTGTTTGTAGAAGATGGCCTTGGTCATGGACGCGGTGCCGTCGGTCACGGTCTGGGTCAGCCCGCACCCACTCAACAACGCACCGAGCAGCGCCACCTTCAATAGATTAAAAACGGTACGCGACATGCTGTGCCTCTCTGTACTGGGGGTTGCTGTGCAGACCTTGGTATCGGCCCAGGTTGATGGTGATGGTGTCGCGTTCGCCGATCTGCCAGGCCTCGCTGCCCAGGCCCAGGACGCCGGTCATGCCCAGCAGCACGGGCGCGCCGCCCAGCATCGGTTTGGGCAGGCTGTGTATCGGCAGCGACAGTTGCAATTTCGCGGTGCAACGCCAGCCCAGGTACACCCGCAACAACACCAGCAAATCATTGTGCAGTTGGCTGCCAGGCAACCAGCCACGCGCCTCAATCAGGTCCTCGGTGAACAGCGCCAGGTGCAGCTGACTGTTGGCATCAAAGCCGGCGCTGCCCAACGGCGTGCCTTGGGACAAGCTCACTGGGTGAGTGGTGGACAAGCTGGCCGGCTGCGATAGAGGCACTTTCCGTGGCCAGTGCGGCGTCACTCGGGTTTGGGTGTTGGGGGCCAAGAGCTTGACCAGCGCGCTGATGCCTTCGGCGTTGCGAGTGGGCAGGCGCATCACGCTGAGCAGCGCCAGGAAGCGTGATATCGGCGTGGCGATCTGCTTGGCGGTGCCGGGAATCCCCAGACCGATCAAACCCAGCAGGCATTGTGAAGTGGCATCGGTACCGCCCGCCTCGAACGCCGCAGGGTAGGAGTACTTGCGCCATATGCGATAGAACTGGGTAAATATCCGGTGGTTAAAAATATCCAGGAACGCCTCCAGCGCCTCATGACCTTCGCGACGCTGGGCGATGTCGTCCAGGAAGGTTGTCGGCATCGGTGAGTCGACGCCGTACAGGCCCAGCAGACGGGTGCGTACCGTCGCCGGACGTTCGGGATGGTCCTCGTCAGTTTCGATGGCCTTCAGTTCTGCCGCAGGAAAACCCATACCAGGGTCCGGCCGAAAGCGGACAGGGTCATCCGCCGGGTGCGCGGTGCTACCCAAGGGCGGGTGATTGGGCAACGCCTGCTCCAGCAACTGACAGAAACGGTAGAGGTTGGCCTCAGCGACCCGTCCGTCCAGCGCTTGCAGTAAACCTTCGGCTTTCAGCCGGGAATACGCTGACTGTGGTTCTCGTTCCATCGCAGACACTTTCCAGTAGGTTGCAAGATCAGCGTGAGCTGGTTGAATAAATGAATGTCGGCATACAGGCCAAAGAAGCGATGGAGCATCTCGCCGAACAGGCTGATGTCGCCCTCTCCTGAAAAGCCATTGGTATCCAGAGTGACTTCGATATCCACCCCGCGTAGCAGAAAGCCTTTTTCGAAACGCTGAACCAGATGATGGCGAACCTCAACAATCGCCTCCAGGCGACGGCGATTCAGCTCGCTGCCAGTCCAGTCGTACAACGCCAGGGTGCCGCGCAGCACCTCGGCGCTGTCGAGCATCGGCAAAAAGTTCGAACCCAGATGACTGAGCACCCGCCAATGAAAACGATCACGGTTGGGTGGGTAGCAGGGCAAGCTGGGTGCACACAGGTTGCGTACCCGCAGACGGGTCTGGGTGGATTGCACCAGGGTGTCGAGCAAGGTGCTTTGCAATGCCTTGCGCGGTAACAGCCCATTGGTGCCGGTCAAGCGCAATGACAGGCTTTCGCTGCCTTGCAACCGATCCTTGTCGAAACCGTCACCGCCCAGGATCAGCCAGGTGTCATGCAAACCCTTGGCAGAACGCTTCAAACGGGTATGGAAATAACGCTCAGGGGCCTCATCGCGCAGCATGCCGCCCTTGTGGCGAAAGCTGGTGAACGGCACATAGTCCTGACGCACGGCGGTTTTTGACGAGGTAACCTGGTCAACCGAATAAATTTCGGTGTGACCGTCCTGCAAGCGCATAGGCCGCAGCAGGTAGTCAGTTTGCAACGGCGCGAGGGTCAGAGGGTCGGCTTCCAGCGCGAACAGGTTGATCACCGGAACGGTGTGCAGGCGAATGTGTTCGCTGCTCACACTAAATTCGTGGGGCCATGCCTCGCGCAGCACCACCTCTAACTCGAACCAGGGTGTGCCTGCGGTGAGGTTCAGTTGTTCCAGGCCACAAAGGGTCACGAACATGAACTTTTCGCGAAAGGTGAAGTACTCCAGCAGCAACTGATAGCCGCTGAAAGCGCTGTCGCCCTTGGGCCACAGTCGGTCCTCATCGGCGAACCCCTTAGGCGCAAAATAGCCATCTAATACATGGCGCTCCTGCTGCCCCGCCCTGCGCACGTACAGTGCTTGGGTATTCAGGGTCAGTGCCTGATGCAGGGCACTGGCCAGTGGCGCGTCCGCATTCAGGTACAACGGCAAGCGGCTCAGGTCGATCTGGCTCCAGTCCGTCAACGCTCCGCAGGCAAAACGCAGGCGCAACAGTGAGCGGCCATCTGGCTCGTAGGCCAGTCGTACCGACTCCAGGGCCAACGGTTGCAACATCAGGTCCTGGGTGGTGGTGTAACGGCAGCGCGTGCGTTGCGGGCCGACGGGTTGGGACAGTACCTCAAAGCCCGTGGCGATGGCCTCGCTGCGCTTCATCTGCGCAAGCTCGGGTACCAGCTCAATGATCGACAGCGAGGGAATCGTGCGCAAATAATGCGGCCACAGCAGACTGACCAGCCCTTCGGTCAGCTCCGGCAAGTCATCGTCGAGTTTCTCCCGCAAACGCCCCATCAAGAAGGCAAAGCCCTCGAACAGACGTTCCACATACGGGTCTTGCGCTCCCGGTTTGTCCAGGTTGAGCTGAGCCGCCCGATCCGGAAATGCTTCAGCAAACTCCTTGCCGGCTTCGCGCAGGTAACGCATCTCGGCATCGAAGTAGCGCAGTGTTAAATTGTCCGTGCTCACAGATTGATTCCAGATGAATAAGGGTTAACCGCAAAGCACTGCAGCGCGTACCGGGTCAATCGCTACCAGTCCTGCCAATAGCGCCTCGGTGCGCCGGGCCAGGGTGGGTTTGTCCGCATCATTACGCTGCGCCTTCAAGCGCAACAGCTTGAGCAGGCGGGCCTTGACCTCGAAATTCAGTTCCGGCTCCCACACCGCCAGCGCGTGGTGCTGCGCGGTAGCGTCCAACTCCCCCAGTAGGTGCAGGGCCAGATCGCTTTTGCCATATTGCTCAGCTACCCGCGCCATCAGCAGGCGCAGCAGCCAGCGCTGACGCCCGGTTTGTATTCCAGGCCGGGCCGCCAACCAGGCGAGCGCTACTTCCACGCCGTCGCTGTCGGCCTGGACCAGGGCTTCGCCCTCCAGCGACAGGATTTCAGCATCTCCCGTGGTCAGTACCGCCTTCGGTGCGGGCAGCCATTGCTGGGCGCGGTTGCCACTGACGTGTTGGGTGATCCAGTCACGGGTAGTCTCATCAGCGAAGGGCGTACCGTCGTTCCAGAGCAACCGTTCCAAGCCCGGCAAACGTTCGAGGAACATCCCCAGATCACGCTTGACGATGTCGGCCCAGCTGTCGTGAGGCGCCGGTTGTTTGCTCAACGCCTGGTACAGGTACCACTGCAGATCCAGCCAGAAATGATTCACCCCCTCGGCGTACACCCGCTCGACCTGATCGAGCAATTCCGTCCAGCTCTGTTGCAGGTACAGGCGTTTGAGTTGCGCCCGATAATCGCCACGGGGCGACGCCAGGCGCGTATTGCCACTGGCCTCTTCAGGTGGCGCCTGGTGCACCGTGTCCCAGCGCAAACTTTTCATCAGGCGATGGGCCGCCAGCCAGCCCTGGGGTTGCTCGCGTAAATAGCCCGCCAGCGCCCGGCCGTTGTCCAGCAGGTCACGCCCGGACTTGATGGCCGTGGCGGTTGGCGCCGACTGCACGTTCGACTCATGACTGGCACTGTGTTGCGGCACCAGTGCATCCACCCCACCGGACTGGGTCAAGCGGGCGGACAACGCACCATACAGCGCACCTAATGCCGGACGTTGGTCGTGCGGCCACGCCTCAAGCCCGCGCTCCAGCCAGGCCAACGCCGCTACTGTACGTTCGGCCTCGCTGCGCACCACCTCGGGGTACAACGACAGGCTGTCCAGCACCTTGCTGCTAGCAAGCCATTCCAGGGCCATCTTGCGACTGTTGGGCCGCGCCGGCAGCACTTCGGCGGCGTAACGCTCCACCAACGCGGCCAACAAAGTCAGCCCATCAGCCAACCCGGCCTCACCGTCCTTTTGCAAACGCGCCCACAGGTAATAAGTCCCCACCCGCAGGTCCTTGCAGGTGTGGGTGAGCAGCTTCTCGGCCAGTTGAACCACCCGCTCGGCATCCGCCCCGGACAGTTTGTTGACCTCTTCGCGCATGCGCTGGAAGTCATCGTCATAGCCTGGATCTTCGCCTACGGGTGAGTCTGCACTGATGGGCAGAAGCCACGGCTGCCAGCGTTCGGCCTGGTCGCGGGCCAGGGCCAACGCATCGCGTTCACCCAGGCAGTGGCTGATCAAGGTTCGCAGGCTCATTCAAA
>NZ_AJWX01000038.1 GCF_000263855.1 Pseudomonas sp. M47T1 | reverse complement strand
TTTCATGCCCGAGCGGTCGACGCCGGGAATGTAGAAGGCCTCGTCGTTGATCTGGCGCAGGGTCTCCATGTAGTCCTTGTTGAAGATGTCACCGTTCACCGCCTCCACCGAGATGCGCACGGTATTGCCCAGGTTGGCGAGGTCATTGCGGTGCTCGATCATGCGCTCGATGAACGGGTGCTTGAGCGGGATCATCTTTTCAAAGCTGGTGGAGGGACGAATCAAGGTGGCCTGCCAGAACAGGAAAATACTCACCAGCAGGCAAAGGATGATCACGGCGGGGCGGTGGTTGAAGATCAGGCGTTCAAGGAACGTGGCCTTGTCCTGGTGGTGGCTGCTCATGGAAATCGGCTCCCGGATGGTCATTGTTGGCCCACCTGCTGGCCGAGGTCGGCGCCGGTGGCGGCCGTCACGCGCACGCCACCTTGGCCGGCGAGAATCAGCGTGCCATTGGCACCGGCGGTCACTGCCGAAAGGGACAGACGATCGGGGCGGTTGTACAGGCTGAAGGTCTTGCCGTCGTCATTGCTGCGCAACACCGTACCGCTGTTGCCCACCAGCACCAGGCTGCCGTCGTCCAGGCGCGTGGCGCCAGACAGGGCAAACTCCAGTGGCCCGCGCGGGCCTTGCAGGGGAACGTTGGCCCAGGTATCGCCAAAGTCGGTGGAACGGAACAGGTTGCCGCGCAACCCGTACACCAGCAGCGTTTGCGGCTCGCCGGTGGGCAGCAGGCCGAACAATGAACCCTCGTAGGGGCCGTGCACTTTCTCCCAGCTCTGACCCCAGTCCCGGGAACGGAAAAGGCTGCCTTGCTCACCGACGATGAACAACCCGCTGTCCTTCACCGCGCCAATGGCGTTGAAGTGGAACTGGTCGGGGTTATCGATGCGGTCGCTGACGTCCTGCCAGTGCTGGCCACCGTCGCTGGTGGTCAACAGGGCGCCATAGGCGCCCACGGCAAAGCCGGTGCTGGCGTCCTTGAACCACAGGTCCAGCAGCGGCGCCTGGCGCTTGAGGTCTTCGAATTGCTTGGTCCAGGTGGCGCCACCGTCGTCGCTGGCAAGGATTTGCGCGTCGTGGCCCACCGCCCAACCATGCTTGGCATCGACGAAGTACACCGCCGTTAGCAACTGGCGGGTGGGCACCTTGGCCTGGGTCCAGCTTTGGCCATGGTCGTCGGAATACAGAATGTGCCCGCGATCGCCCACCGCCACCAGGCGCGGGCCGGCGGCCACCACGTCCAGCATCAGGCTGCGAAGCGCCTTGCCCGACTCGATGGACCATACCTGTGCGGCAGGCGCAGGGTCAGCCGCCCATGCACTGCCCGCCACGCCACCCAGGGCAATACCTGCCACCAGTGACAATGCCATCCAGGGGCGCCATGCGCCCTTCCCTGTGACGCGCTTGGCGCCACGCCTGACCGGCTCGCTCATGAGAGCACTCCCATTATTGTTATTGGACCAGCCTGGGTGGGGGCCTGGGGCCTGCGCTGGCTGAAACCTGCATGCCAGAGCCCCGCAAAAGCAGCCCTATCCTAGCCAGCCTTGAATCGGGCTGACAACGCGTGCCGCGTCATCTTTCATCCGCCGGCCGAGCCACACAACGCACCCCCAACCCTAGCAGAAGGGTGTACATCTGCAGGCCAGAGCCTCGCGCCCCCTTTAAGCCAACCACGCCAACGCAGCGCCCGAGGGCACCGCGTGGCAAGGCTGAATGTCGGACCATCATCGGCCCTGATGGTCAGCGCGTACCCAGGCGGCGCAGCGCTGCCGGAGTGAAATCGGCGGCTGCCGGGATTGGCCGGCTGAAATCCACCGTGCTGGCCTCCTCGCTGTCCAGGCCCTGCACGTGGTAACGCCGGGCCTGCAGGTCGTGGAACACGTCCAGAGCCGACCAGGTGGTGGGCAGCTCATAGAAGTTCTTCAGGTAGGCCATGGACACCCGCCACAATTCGCCCTTGCCGTCGTACTGATCGACCACTGCGGCCTGCCAGCTGTCTTCGTCCAGGTAGAGGCGGCGCTTGGCGTACAGGTGGCGCATGCCAGGCTTGAGGGTGCCTTCCACCACCCACACGCGATGCAGCTCGTAACGGGCCAGGTCGGGGTTCAGGTGCCCGGGTTTGAGCAGGTCGGCGTATTTCACCGAAGGCTGGCCCAGCCGGTAGTTGTTGTAGGGGATGAACAGCTCCTGCTTGCCCACCAGGCGCCATTCGTAGCGATCGGGCGAACCGTTGAACAGGTCAGTGTCGTCCGCCGTGCGCAGGCCATCGGCGGTACCGATGGGCGTGTCGTACGCCAGCGTGGGTGCGCGGCGCACGCGGCGCTGGCCAGCGTTGTACATCCATGCCTGACGCGGCTCCAGCACCTGGTCGAGGGGCTCGTGCACCAGCACCACGCCACCGGCCAGGCGCGCCGGGCTGCGGATCTGGTTCATGTAGAAAAACAGCATGTTGTCCGCTGGCTCATCGGCCAGCTGCGGGTCGTAGAAGCGAAACAACCCCTGCTGCCGCGACACAATGGGCACAAAACTGCCATTGCGCTGCACCGCCACTTCGGCCGCGCGGCGCTCCACGTAGATGCCGCGGTAGCGGGCGATATGGTTCCACACCGCCTCCACGCCGTTGCCTGGAATGGGAAAGGGAATGCCGCCGCGCGCCCCACTGAAACCATTGCCGCCGGCCGTCAACTGGGCGTTGGCCGCGTTGTGGCGGGTATTGTCGTACAGCCACTGAGGCGCCGAGCCACTGCGCCGGGTGGGGTACACCGGCATGCGGAAACTGTTGGGGTAGGCAGCAAACAGTGCCAACTGCCCGGGGGACAGGTGCTGGCGATACTGCGCAAGGTTGGCCGCGGTGATGCTGAACAACGGCTTGTCGGCGGGATAGGGGTCGATATGGTGGTGGCCCGACCCGGCATAGCCACCCGGGGGCGTGACCAGCCCGCCGGTCCAGGCCGGGATAGTGCCGGCGGCATTGCCCGCGCGCTGGGCACCCAGCGGCGTCAGGGTTTTGCCCAGTTGCGCGCCGTCGGCGGGGACGGCGGCCAGCACCGGGCCGACCCACAGCGTGCACAGCGCAAGGGCGATGGGCAATCTCAAGTCTTTGAGCATGGTGCTTCTCCCTTAAAACGAGTATTTGACGTTGAAACCGACGTTGTCACGGTCGCGCACCGCATTGCTCTGGCCACCGCCATAGAACTCGGTGTACTGCAGCTCACCTTCCAGGCTGTTCTGGTAGCTGGCGCGCAGGCCCACCGAATAGGCTTTGCGCCCTTCGATGAAGTTGCCGCTCTGGTGCGAGTTGCCCTTGAAGTCGTCCTTGTAGGTCAGGAACGGCGAAACGTTGACGCCGCCCACCAGGTTGTTCCAGGTGCCGATGAACATCAACGTGGCGCCGTAGGCGTCGGCGGTAACCTGGCTGTCGCGGCCAAAACCGTTGGCGTAGCCGACGTTGGCGCGGCTGGCGTAGTAACGCCGGCTGCCATCGAACGCGGTGTATTGCAGGCTGCTGCCGCGCAAGTGCTCGGACGCCACCTCGGCCACGGCATTGAGGCCATCGAAGCCCAGGCGCGGGCCGAAACTGTAGAGCGTGCCCAGGGAGGCGTTGAACATCTGCACCCGCTCGCTGCTTTGCACCTGGTCACCCAGGCGCACGTGCTGGCCGCCGATGTTCACCACCTGCCCCGCCGCCAACGGGCCGGCCTGGGCCAGCAAGTCGCCGAGCAGATCGCTGGTGGCGGCCATGCCGATGGGCATGTTCGGTCGGTAGGCCAGTTCGCCAAACAGTGCCGCTTCGCCCAGGCGGGTGTTGAAGCTGACGCCGAACATGCGGATGTCCTCGGCGAAGTCCCGGCGGCCGCGCACCTGGTTGGCCACGTCCAGGGCTGCTACACCGCCCACGGCCTGTTGCAGGGCGCTGTTGAACTGCGCCGCCACCTGGCCAGTGGGATCTGCCGCGATCATGGCCTGCAAGCGCTCGACGGAAACCCCCATCTGGCTGGCCATCTGTTGCTGTACAGCAGGCGTCGCGCCGGCCTTTATCTGCGTGAGGTCCAGGCCCTTATAAGCACCCAGGTCGGCATGGATGGTGGGTTCCTTGCTGTGATAATTGACGAAGTAGAAGCCGAACTCGGTGTTGTTCAGCTGTTCAGCGGTGTAGCGGAACGCCACGCCGAATTGGCCATCGTCACGGGCATTGATGTCGCGCCCGATGGTGGCGGCCTTGAGGTTACCGTAGCGGTCGATGCTGCCACCGCCCTGCAGGCCGCCCACACCCAGGGCGCTGAGCCCTTGGTACAAACCACTGACGGCGGTGAGCGCAGGCACCGGCGCGTAGGCGGTGTGGCCGCCCTTGGCGAACAGGTCGGTCTCGGCGAAATAGGTGCCCACCGGGTCGATGGCGGTTTCTTTCCAGTTGAACTGGTAGAAGCTTTCCACCGACAGGTTGTCGGTGAGGCCGACGCTGACGTTCACCGCTTCCACCGGCATCAGCACTTCCTTGAGCTCGGCGCCCGGCAGGCGGAACTGCGCCGCGTCGATGGGGTTAGTGGTGTTCACCCCGCCGCGGTAGAAAATGCCCTCGCCCCAGTTGAACACCTGCCGGCCCAGGCGCCCGGACACCGGCAAGCCGGCCAGTTGCCAATCACCGCGCACATAGGCATCGAGGATTTGCACGTCGCTGCCGGCATGGTCACGAGTGGCGCGGGTGAAGTGGCGATTATCGCGGTAGTTCTGGCTGGGTTGTACCGGTGAGTTGTTATGGTTGTAATCGGTATGACCGTTCATGAGGCGGCTGTCATAGAAGCCAGTTGCACGCAGAAATAATCCGTAGTTTTTATAGGATGTTTCCAGCTCGCTGGTGAACTTGTATACCGAGGAAACCAGGCCCGGGTCAAAGTTGCGATTGCCGTCGTTGGCATTGATATCGTCGTTGGTCTTGTCCCTGCCCTGCACGCGCCATAACTGCCCGTATGAAAGGGTGGTATCGAACGAACCGTGCAGTTCATCTTCGAGAAAACTGAACTCCACGGCCTCGGCCGGCAGGCACGCCAGCATGGGCAAAAGCCCGGCCAAGGTATAACCGGCGCGGGCCGGCGCCAGGCACACGGGTGCCCCGACTGTTGTTGTACGCATATGAGTGATCTCCCTGAAATCTTATTGTTTTCCAGACCCGCAGCCTTAATCCGTAGGAAGTTTCCCAAGGTTTAAAAAGAGGGCTGATAGTGACCGGCAGATAAAGGTCAGGGAGCAGAGTGCCAAGTCTGGCAGGCGGGAGAAAGCGATTATGGGGCGGGGGCGATATTTCCGAAATCGCCTACTTACTTAGGTAAAACTTCTTACAAATTGACCTGTTTTTTTGGCTCATTACGGCGCGCGAGACGCAACGAGGCGACACCCATCTGCCGCCAGACATACAAGTGGGGCATCTCCACCGTCCGCGCTGTATGCCCGGCGATGGATCTGCGTTGGCCCCTATTAAAGCAATCACTGCGCGTGCAAACGCCCCAACCCAGGCGGCACGCCGCCGGTATCAGTGGGCTGCCACGGCCCGTTCAGGTTGGTGGACCAGGTCCAGCCGCCGTCCCAGCGGTAGTAGGTACGCTGGCGGTAGTAGGTATTGTCCTGCCCCTCCAGCACATACACCCCCAGTTTCGGGTCCCAATGGCTGGCACCGCCCGGGGGCGGTGCGAAGCTGGCCGAGGTGCGCGGCATGGGCTTGACCGACGGCGTGCCCGGGGTCACCGGCAGCGGCGTGCCGGGGCGCGGCGAGGGGGTGGTCTGCGGCCACGACGGGATGGTCGGCGCCGTGGGCTGGGGCTGCGGGTGATGAACCGCGCAGGCACTGAGGCCCAGCACCAGGGTTAACAGGGAAACACGAGCAATGGCGTGCATGATCAGAGATCCGGGCTGTCGATGGTCAGGTTTTGCGGCGCGGTGGTACCGCTGGCCAGGGGCTGGCTGCGGCCGACCCATTCACCCTTGGTAGGCTGGCCGGCTCGGGAAATGCGCGCCACCAGTTGGACCTCGGGGAAGTTCGACAGTTTCAGCTGCGGCATCATGGCGTCGCTGTCACGCAGTTCGACACTGGCTGGCAGGTCGGCCACGGTCAGGCGCTTCACCGCCAGCGGCATGGGCGGGCCGCTTGAGGCACGGGCAAAGATGAACACGCTGTCGCCGGGTTGTACCTTGGCCTTCACATCAGCGCCCAGGTCCACGTGCACCTTGAGCAGTGCCGCGGCTTTCTCGACCGGCGCGGCTGCCAGGGTGCCGCCGCCGGCGGTCAACTTGTCGGCGGCGCGCTGGATGCCGCCCTGCAACGCGGCGCGCGAGGGATCATCGGCGGGCAACAAGGCCAGCAGGCGTTGCCAGTAATCCACCGCTTCCTGGTAGCGCTGGCCCTCGAACGCAGCGATGCCGCGCAGGCCAAGGCTGGTGACTTCCTTGGGGTCGGCCTTCAGTGCTTCATCGGTAAGCGCCTGGATCTCGGGCGACCATTTTTTGTCACTGGCAAAGTATTCGGCCTGGGCCAGTTGGCCCAGCACTTCAGGCTGACGCCCGGCCACCGCCAGGGTGCGCTGGAACAACCGCGCGGCATCGGCCGGGCGATTTTGCGACATGTAGGTGCGACCCAGGAAGAACAGCCCTTCGGCCGAGTCCGGCTGCGCGGCCACGGCACGCTCCAGGCGGTGGGTCATGTCTTGCATGGACGTGGGCGCCGTGGCGAACTCGCGGCTCAGCTCAACCTTGTCGCTGGCACCGAAATGCAGGTACAGCCCCAGGCCCAGCACCGGCACCAACACGGCCGCCAGCAGCGGCAGTGGCCGCCCCAGCCGCGACACCCGGCCCTGATCGGCGCCTTCGGTATCGGCCAGCAGTTCACGGGCGGCCTCGGCACGGCCCGCCTCCAACTGTTCGGCGTTGAGCACACCTTCGTCCTGCTGCACGGCCAATTCGGCGATGCGTTCCTGATACAGGGCCACGTTCAAGGCCGTGCGGTCTTCTTCCTGCTGCACGCGACGGCCGCGCACCACGGGAATCAGCAAAAAGCCCAGGGCAACCAGCAACAGCAGCCCTACGGCAAGCCAGAAATCAATCATGGGTGGTCTTTATCCAGCAAGGTGGCAAGGCGCGCGCGCTCTTCAGGGGAAAGGTCAGGTTCGGCGTAGGCACCGCTGCGCGTGCGCCGACGCACAATCAGCAGGATCACGCCAACGCCGCCCACCAGCAACAGGCCGGGGCCGAACCACAGCAGCCAGGTGCGCGCGGTCAGCGCCGGCTTGTAGCGCACGAACTCGCCGTAGCGGTCGACCATGAAGTCGATGATCTGCTGATTGTCCTTGCCCTCGCCCAGCATGCGGAAAATTTCCCGGCGCAAGTCGGCGGCAATGGGTGCATTGGAGTCGGCGATGTCCTGGTTCTGGCATTTGGGGCAGCGCAGTTCCTGAGTCAGTTCACGGTAGCGATCACGCTCGGCGTCGCTCTTGAACTGGTAGGTATCGATGGCCGCCTGGGCCATGCCGCACAGGCCGATGGCCAGGCCGGCGGCAGCTAGCCAGCGCTTCATGGCCGCGCCTCGTCTACCAGGCCCTGGTACTCACTGGCCAGTTGCTCACGCCACACGGTGTCGTCGATCACGCCCACGTGCTTGTAGCGAATCACGCCCTTGGCGTCGATCAGGAAGGTTTCCGGCGCGCCGTACACGCCCAGGTTCAGGCCCAGGCCGCCCTGCTCGTCATTGATATTGATTTGATAAGGGTTGTGGAAGTCCTGCAGCCATTTCAGCGCGGCGGCGTTGTCATCCTTGTAGTTGACCCCGTAGATCACCACGCCCTGCTGGGCCAGCTTGGTCAGCACCGGGTGCTCGACCCGGCAGGAAATGCACCAGGTGCCCCACACGTTCACCAGTGCCGGCTTGCCCTTGAGGTCAGCCTGGGTAACGGTCTTGCCGTCCTGCACCGACGGCAGCGAGAACGCCGGGAACGGCTTGCCGATCATGGCCGACGGCAGTTCCGAAGGGTCCAGGTACAGGCCACGGTAGAGAAACACCGCCACCACCAGAAACAGTGCCAGGGGCACCAACAACATCCAACGCTTCATGCCGCCGCTCCGTCCAGGCCCAACACATCCCGCACCTTGTCGCGCACCTTGACCCGATAACGCCGGTCGGTAGCCGCCAGGGCGCCGCCCAGAGCCGTCAACAGGCCACCGAACCAGATCCAGCGCACGAACGGTTTAACGTGCACACGCACCGCCCAGGCACCGTTTTCCAGCGGCTCACCCAGTGCCACGTACAGGTCACGGGTGAAGCCTGCGTCGATACCGGCCTCGGTCATCATCGATTGCTGCACGGTGTACAGGCGTTTTTCCGGGTAGAGCACGGTCACGTCCTTACCGTCCTTACTGACGCGAATCGTGCCGCGGTCGGAGGTGAAGTTGGGGCCCTGGTAGTGCTGGGCTCCGTCGAATATGAAGTGGTAACCGGCCAGGTCTACCGACTCGCCCGGCGCCATGCGCAGGTCACGTTGGGCGCTGTGGCTGCTGGACAGCACCACGCCCAGGGCGCACACGGCGATGCCCACGTGCGCCACGTGCATGCCCCAATAGCTGCGGGTCAGGCTGCGGGCGCCCTTGAGCAGGCCCTTGTGGCGGGTCTTGTCGAACAGGTCACGGGCGCCGGCCAGCAGTACCCAAGCCGCCAGGGCAAACACCGTCAGGATAGCCCAGTCGAAATTGTCCACCAGCAGGCCACCGATGGGCGCCAGTACCACGGCGCCGATCAGCACCGGGGTGAGCATGCCGCGCAACCATTGCAACGGGGTGTCTTTCCAGCGCACCAGCACGCCTACCGCCATCACCACCATCAGCAGGCCCATCAGTGGCACAAACAAGGCATTGAAGTACGGCGGACCCACCGACAGCTTGGCGCCACTGAGGGCATCAACCGCCAGCGGATAAAGGGTACCGAGCAAAATCATCGAGGCCGCTACCACCAGCACCAGGTTGTTGGCCAGCAGCAGGGTTTCCCGCGACCACAGGCCAAAGCCCACGTGGCTCTTGACCACCGGCGCGCGCAGGGCAAACAGCGTCAGCGAGCCGCCCACCACGCACAGCAGGAAAATGAGGATGAACACGCCGCGCGCCGGGTCGGACGCAAAGGCGTGCACCGAGGTCAGCACGCCGGAACGCACCAGGAACGTACCCAGCAGGCTCAGGGAAAACGCAGCAATGGCCAGCAGCACGGTCCAGCTCTTGAACACGCCGCGTTTTTCCGTGACCGCCAGGGAGTGGATCAGCGCGGTGCCCACCAGCCATGGCATGAAGGAGGCGTTTTCCACCGGGTCCCAGAACCACCAGCCGCCCCAGCCCAGTTCGTAGTAGGCCCACCAGGAGCCCAGGGTGATGCCCAAGCCCAGAAAGCTCCAGGCGACGATGGTCCAGGGCCGCGACCAGCGTGCCCAGGCAGCGTCCAGGCGCCCGCCCAGCAGGGCGGCGATGGCGAAGGAAAACGCCACCGAGAACCCCACGTACCCCATGTACAGCATGGGCGGGTGGATGATCAGGCCGGGGTCTTGCAGCAACGGGTTGAGGTCTGCGCCGTTGGCCGGCACTTGCGGCAGGATGCGCGCGAAGGGGTCGGAGGTCAGGATCAGGAACAGCAGGAAACCCGTGCTGATCATGCCCATCACCGCCAGCACCCGGGCCAGCATGACCTGCGGCAGTTGCCGGGAAAACACCGACACGGCGAAGGTCCAGCCGCCCAGGATCAAAGCCCACAACAGCAGGGAGCCTTCATGGGCACCCCACACCGCGCTGAATTTGTAGTACCAGGGCAAGGCGCTGTTGGAGTTGCTGGCCACGTAACCGACGGAAAAGTCGTCGGTCATGAAGCTGTAGGTCAGGCTGCCAAAGGCAAACGCCAGGAAAAAGAATTGCCCCCAGGCCGCAGGCTGGGCCAGGGCCATCCATTGCCGGTCGCCGCGCCAGGCGCCGAACAACGGGACAGTGGCCTGTACCAGGGCAAAGCACAGGGCCAGGATCATGGCCAAGTGGCCGAGTTCGGGAATCATGGTTTCAACCTTCCTTGCCGGGCGCAGCGGTTGCGCTGGACGCAGACTGGCCGCTGTCCTTGAGGGCCTTGGTGACTTCAGGCGGCATGTATTTCTCGTCGTGCTTGGCCAGGATCTGGTCAGCCACCACCACGCCGTCGGCGTTGATCTTGCCCAGGGCGACGATGCCCTGCCCTTCGCGGAACAGGTCGGGAAGAATGCCGCGGTAGGTGATGGTCACGTTCTTGTTGAAGTCGGTGACCACGAAGCGCACGTCCAGGGAGTCGGCGGAGCGCACCAGCGAGCCCTTCTCCACCATGCCGCCCGCGCGAATGCGGGTACCGGCAGGCGCCTCGCCGTTGGCGATCTGCGTAGGGGTGTAGAACAGGTTGATGTTCTGTTGCAGCGCGCTCAGCGCCAGGCCCACGGCCACGCCCAGGCCCACCAGCAGGCCGATGATAATCAACAGACGTTTCTTGCGCAGCGGATTCACTTGCCTTTCTCCCGGCGCAAACGGCGCGCCTCTTCTTGCAAATAGCGTCGACGCGCCAGCAGCGGCGTGGCGATGTTGTTCGCCAGCACCACCAGGCAGATGCCGTAGGCCGACCAGACATAGGCGCCATGATGGCCCATGGCGAGGAAATCACCGAATGAAGCGAAATTCATGCTCGACCCTCCAGCGCCTGGGCCACTTCGGCCTTGGCCCAGCCGCTGCGCGCTTCGCGCTTGAGCAGTTCCAGGCGCATGCGCATCAGCAGCACGGCGCCGAAGAAGCAGTAGAAGCCCAGCACCGTGAACAGCAATGGCAGCCACATTTCGGCGGGCATGTCCGGCTTTTTCGTGAGGCTGAAGGTAGCGCCCTGGTGCAGGGTGCTCCACCACTGTACCGAATACTTGATGATCGGGATGTTCACCACGCCCACCAGCGCCAGCACTGCGCAGGCCTTGGCAGCACTGTCACGGTTGCTGATGGCATGGCCCAGGGCGATCAGGCCCACATACAGGAACAACAGGATCAGCATCGAGGTGAGCCGTGCGTCCCACACCCAGAACGTGCCCCAGGTGGGCTTGCCCCAGATGGAGCCGGTGAGCAGCGCCAGCGCCGTCATCCAGGCGCCCACGCGCGCGCCACACTGCAGGGCAATGTCGGCGATCTTCATTTTCCACACCAACCCCACCAGGCCGGCCACGGCAATCATCACGTAGCAGGACTGGGCCAGCATGGCCGCCGGCACGTGGATATAGATGATGCGAAAGCTGTTGCCCTGCTGGTAGTCCGGCGGCGCGAACGCCAGCCCCCAGACCACGCCGATGGCCAGCAGTACGGCGGCGGCCACACTGAGCCAGGGCAGCAGGCGCCCGCTGATGCCGTAGAACCATTTCGGCGAGCCGAGTTTGTGAAACCAAGTCCAACTGATCACGCTGCTATTCATCACGGTGCATCCTGGATCTTCGCCAGCCCTCTTGGGGGCCAGCCTCATTATTCGCCGACGCTGATCTTCAGGCCAGCGGCTATCGCAAAGGGTGTGAGGGTGACCGCAAGCGCGGTCAGGCTACCCAGCCACAACAGGTAACCGGCGGTCGGCATGCCTTGCAGGGCTGCCTGCAAGGCGCCACTGCCTAGAATCAATACCGGGATGTACAACGGCAGGATCACCAGCGCCAGCAACAGGCCGCCACGCTTGAGCCCTACCGTCAGGGCGGCGCCCACGGCGCCCAACAGGCTGAGCACTGGCGTGCCCAGCAGCAACGACGCCAGCAGCACCGGCAGGCATTCCACTGGCAAGCCGAGCATCAATGCCAACAAGGGTGACAGCAGCACCAGTGACAGCCCGGAAAATGACCAGTGCGCCAGTACTTTCGCCAACACCAGCAAGGGCAGAGGGTGCGGCGACAAAACCCATTGTTCCAGCGAGCCGTCTTCGAAATCGCTGCGAAACAGACCATCGAGCGACAGCAGCACCGCCAACAGCGCCGCCACCCATACCAGCCCCGGCGACAAGGTGCGCAGCAACTGCGACTCCGGGCCTACCGCCAGCGGGAACAGGGCGATGACGATGGCGAAGAATACCAGTGGATTGGCCAATTCCGCAGGCCGGCGTACCAGCAGGCGAGCCTCGCGCTTGAGCAAGGTGACGAAAACGCCGCTCATGCCGCCCACCGCGCCAGGTCCAGCTCGCAATAGCCTGACGGTTTCACGGCAATATTATGGTGGGTGGTGAGCACCACCATACCGCCATTTTCGCAATGGGCGGCCAGGTGCGCTTCCAACTGCGCCACGCCGTGCTTGTCCAGCGCCGTGAACGGCTCGTCGAGAATCCACAGCGGCGGTGCCGGCAGGTACAGCCGCGCCAGCGCCACACGACGCTGCTGGCCAGCCGACAGGGTATGGCACGGCACGTCTTCGAAACCACGCAGGCCCACCGCCTCCAGCGCCTGCCAGATGGCATCGCGCGAGGCGTTCTGGTGCAGGGCACAGAGCCAGGTCAGGTTTTCCTCGGCGCTGAGCACGTCCTTGATGCCGGCGGCGTGGCCGATCCACAGCATCATCCGCGCCAGGGTGGCGCCCTGGCCCGGCA
This sequence comes from Pseudomonas sp. M47T1, assembly GCF_000263855.1. Lineage (GTDB taxonomy): Bacteria > Pseudomonadota > Gammaproteobacteria > Pseudomonadales > Pseudomonadaceae > Aquipseudomonas. Next base: position 37,663 of record NZ_AJWX01000038.1, on the reverse strand, counting down.
GCGGCTTGCCGCCCAGCAGTACGTGCCCGGCAGTGGGTTGCATCAGACCGGCAAGCAAGCGCAACAGGCTGGTCTTGCCACTGCCGTTGGGGCCGCTGATCTGCCACATGTCGCCTGCGCCGACGGACAGTTCGAGATTCTCGAACAACATCCGCCAGTCGCGCTCGCACGCCAGTGCCTGGGCTTGAAGATGAGGAATCAAACGATGGCCTTATCAATCGGATGAAGGGTACAGGTGCCGTTCAAGTGCGCGCCGCGGCTGCCGTTAAACTGGCAATGGCGTACTTTTTGCAATTCGCAAGCAGCTACGCGCACTGTATACAAGCTTTGAAAAAGTTGGTGCCGCATTATACATACCGACCCCCACTGCCATCATGGCAATTTCCACAGGCCAGGTTTACATGACAAGTGACATCACCAGTCTGTCCTCGCTGCTGCCCGCCGCCAGTGCGCTGCGCGCCAGTGCCGGCACCAGCATCGCCAGCGGTGACGTAGTGAAACTACTGACGCCGCTGAGCAGCCTGCTGGACATTGGCGAAAGCGCCAGCGGCCAGGTGCTGTCGAGCAAGGCCGTGGCCGGCCAGCCGTTCCAGGTGGTGCTGTCGCTGATCACCAACAGTGGCGAACAAGCCACGGTGCAGGCCACCAGCAAACAGCCCTTGCCCCAGGGTACCCAGGTCACGGTGACCCAGCTGGCCTCTGGCAGCGCGGCGGTCACGGTGCAACAGGTCAAGAGCAACGCCGTCGGCACCCTGACCGAACTCGACACACAACAATTGCCGGTGGGCACGCTGGTGCAAGGCAAAGTCATCAGCAGCCAGTTGCAGCCCCAGGCCGGCACCTATCGCTCGCTGGTCACGTTGCTGAACACGGCCATGGCCGGTAGCACCCTGGAAATAGACAGCCCTGGGCCGCTGCGCCTCGGCAGCCTGCTCAGCGCCCAAGTGCAGGGCGCGCAAAGCCTCAACTTCGTGCCCCTGAGCGGGCGCCTGGCGCAATTGGCGGTCAACCAGCAATTGCAAACGCAGCAAAGCCGCCAAGGCTCGCTGGAAGGCGTGCTGGCCGCGCTGCAAAACCTGGGCGACAGCAGCGAAGTGGGCGACGACCTGCGCGCCAGCGCCAGCCGCCTGCTGGCCAGCCTGCCCGACATCCTCCAACTCACCGACACGCGCGGCGTGGCCCAGGCCTTGAACGCCAGCGGGCTGTTTCTGGAAGCGCAGTTGCTGACACCCCAGGGCGGCGCGCTGCCCGATGACTTGAAAAGCAGCCTGCTGCGCCTGGTGGCGCAAATACTGCCGAACCTGCCCGGCAACGCCCCGTTCAACCCGGCTGACGCCGCCAAGGTGCTGGCCAACGTGCTGCCTGGTTATGTGCGCAGCGCCCTTGGCACGCTGGGCCAGGTGGGCGAAAAACCGCCCAGCGGTTTTCCACTGCCCACGCGCCTGCTGGGCAGTTTCGACGGCGAAAATGACCTGGAACACTTGCTGCGCCTGGCGTCGGCAGCGGTGTCGCGTTTGCAGAGCCATCAGTTGTCGAGCCTGGAACAGAGCGGCCTGAGCGAAGACGGCAAAGTGCTGACCACCTGGCAGCTGGAAATCCCCATGCGTAACCAGCAGGACATCGTGCCACTGCAGGTGCGCGTGCAGCGCGAGGACGAGCCTGAAGACAGCAAGAAACAGCAGGCCGAGCAACCCGCGCAACAGCGCGAGCCGCTGTGGCGGGTAGAACTGGCCTTCGACCTGGACCCGCTGGGCCCCCTGCAAATTCAGGCGCAACTGTTGCGCGGCAGCCTCAGCGGCCAGCTATGGGCGCAGTGGCCCGCCACGGCGCGGCTGATCGACAGCCAACTGGACAGCCTGCGCGAACGCCTGCTGGACTCGGGCCTGGCGGTCAGCGACCTGCAATGCCACCAGGGCACCCCGCCCCAGGGGCCGCGTACGCAACTGGAACAACGTTGGGTGGACGAAACCGCATGAACAACACAGCCCCCCGCCAGGCCATTGCCCTGACGTACGACGGCCAACAGGCGCCCACCCTCAGTGCCAAGGGCGACGACGAGCTGGCCGAAGCGATCCTGGCCATGGCCCGCGAGTATGAAGTGCCGATCTATGAAAATGCTGAGTTGGTGAAGCTGCTGGCGCGCCTGGAACTGGGCGACAGCATTCCCGAGGCGCTGTACCGCACCATTGCCGAGATCATTGCCTTCGCCTGGAACCTGAAGGGCAAATACCCCCAGGGTTTCGACCCCAGCCCTGCGCCGCTGGAGCGCGACATCACTCCCCCGTGATTGACGGTCTCTTGTGGGAGCGAGCGCTGCCCGCGAAAACAATAACGCGAACATTCTGGCTAAACGCGGCGCCCGTTTCGTGGGCAGAGCCCACTCCCACCCAGACAGCCCCCGCAGGGCAGCAAATTGACTCAGACGTTGAGCAGCCGCTCGCGCAGTTTGGCGATTTCGTCGCGCATCTGCGCTGCCGCTTCGAACTCCAGGTCGCGCGCCAGCTGGTACATTTTTTCTTCCAACTGACGGATGCGCTTGGTGATCTCGCTCGGCGAGCGCAGTTCGTTTTCGTATTTGGCGTTTTCCTCGGCCGCCTTGGCCATGCCCTTGCGCTTCTTGCTGCGCGAACCCGGCACGGTGGCGCCTTCCATGATGTCGGCGACATCCTTGAACACCCCCTGAGGGACGATGCCGTTGGCCGTGTTGAAGGCCACCTGCTTTTCCCGGCGGCGCTCGGTCTCGCCGATGGCCCGCTCCATGGAGCCGGTCATGCGGTCGGCATACAGAATGGCGCGGCCATTGAGGTTACGCGCCGCCCGGCCGATGGTCTGGATCAACGAGCGATCCGAACGCAGGAAGCCCTCCTTGTCCGCGTCCAGAATCGCCACCAGCGACACCTCGGGCATGTCCAAGCCCTCACGCAGCAGGTTGATACCCACCAGAACATCGAAAGCGCCCAAGCGCAGGTCGCGGATGATTTCCACGCGCTCCACGGTGTCGATGTCCGAGTGCAGATAGCGCACTTTCACATCATGATCGGCCAGGTAGTCCGTCAAGTCTTCAGCCATGCGCTTGGTCAGCACCGTGACCAGCACACGTTCCTCAATGGCCACCTGCTTGCGGATCTCCGACAGCAGGTCGTCCACTTGGGTCAGCGCTGGCCGTACCTCCACCTGCGGGTCCACCAGGCCGGTGGGGCGCACCACCTGCTCGATCACCCGGCCGGCGTGCTCCGCTTCGTATTTGCCGGGCGTTGCCGAAACAAAAATGGTTTGCGGGCTCACCCCTTCCCACTCGTCAAAGCGCATGGGCCGGTTGTCCAGTGCCGAGGGCAGGCGGAAGCCGTACTCCACCAGGGTTTCCTTGCGTGAACGGTCGCCCTTGTACATGGCCCCCACCTGGGGAACGCTGACGTGGGACTCGTCAATCACCAACAACGCGTCAGGCGGCAGGTAGTCATACAAGGTGGGTGGCGGCGCACCTGCGGGGCGGCCCGACAAATAGCGCGAGTAGTTTTCAATGCCGTTGCAGTAACCCAGCTCCAGGATCATCTCCAGGTCGAAGCGGGTGCGCTGCTCCAGGCGCTGGGCTTCCACCAGCTTGTTGTTGTTGCGCAAATAGTCCAGGCGCTCCTTCAACTCCTCCTTGATGCCCTCGATGGCGTCGAGCAGGGTTTCGCGCGGCGTCACGTAGTGGCTCTTGGGGTAGAAGGTAAAGCGCGGCAGCTTGCGAATCACCTCGCCGGTGAGCGGGTCGAACGCCGACAGGCTCTCCACTTCATCGTCGAACAATTCGATGCGGATGGCTTCCAGGTCCGATTCCGCCGGGTACACGTCGATCACGTCACCACGCACGCGGAAGGTGGCGCGGGCAAAGTCCATCTCGTTGCGGGTGTACTGCAGGTCCGCCAGGCGGCGCAGCAGCGCGCGCTGGTCGAGCTTGTCGCCGCGGTCCACGTGCAGGACCATTTTCAGATAGGTCTCGGGGCTGCCCAGGCCGTAGATGCACGACACCGTGGTGACGATGATGGCGTCCTTGCGCTCCAGCAGCGCCTTGGTCGCCGACAGGCGCATCTGCTCGATGTGGTCGTTGATGGACGAGTCCTTCTCGATGAAGGTGTCCGAGGACGGCACATAGGCCTCGGGCTGATAGTAGTCGTAGTAGGAAACGAAATACTCGACGGCGTTGTTGGGGAAGAACGCCTTGAACTCGCCATACAACTGCGCCGCCAGGGTCTTGTTGGGTGCCAGCACCAGCGTCGGGCGTTGAACCTTGTTGATCACGTTGGCGATGCTGAAGGTCTTGCCCGAGCCCGTCACGCCCAGCAGGGTCTGGTGCGCAAGGCCGGCCTCGATCCCCTCTACCATCAGGCGAATGGCCTCCGGCTGGTCGCCGGCGGGCTGGAAACGGGTGACGAGCTGGAACTCGGACATGAGGAACCTCTTGGCCACCGGCAGGGATAGGCCCTACGGATGAAAGCGATCACAAGCGCACAATCACGCCTGTATTTATAGACAGTACTTATACCCCAAGTGGTGCCATTGAGGGTCAGTTTCAAGACAACGCCTACAAGGTTATTGGACCGCGCCTACTTCAAAATGACTAACGGTCGTAAAAAAATCACCGATCCAACGGTAAAACCTGCATCAACCTGTCGCAGGCGCCGAGAAGGATCTCTATACTGACTCCCCGTTTGTGCACCGCTCTAGTGCATTTTTGGAGCGGTGTACCCCTCATCACTCTCCAATCAGAGCTACGGTAAAAATGAGCCTGTTTTCTGCTGTCGAATTGGCACCCCGCGATCCTATCCTGGGCCTTAACGAAGCGTTCAACGCTGACACCCGTACCGACAAGATCAACTTGGGCGTAGGTGTCTACAGCGATGAACAAGGGCGAATTCCCCTGCTGCGCGCCGTTGTCGAAGCCGAGACCGCACGCGTTGCCCAGCACCTGGCGCGCGGCTACCTGCCGATCGACGGTATCGCGGCCTACGACCAGGCCGTGCAGAAACTGCTGTTCGGCGCCCAGTCGCCCCTGCTGGCCGAAGGCCGCGTGGTCACCGTGCAAGCCGTTGGCGGCACCGGTGCCCTGAAAATCGGCGCTGACTTCCTCAAGCAGCTCTCGCCTAACGCTGTGGTCGCCATCAGCGACCCAAGCTGGGAAAATCACCGTGCCCTGTTTGAAACCGCCGGCTTCCCGGTGCAGAACTACCGCTACTACGACGCCGCCACCAATGGCGTGAACCGTACCGGCCTGTTCGCAGACCTGAACGCCCTGCCCAACGGTTCTATCGTTGTGCTGCACGCCTGCTGCCACAACCCGACCGGCGTCGACCTGACCCCGGAAGACTGGAAGCAAGTGCTGGAAACGGTCAAGGCCAAGGGCCACGTACCGTTCCTGGACATGGCTTACCAGGGCTTTGGCGACGGCATCGACGAAGACGCCGCCGCCGTGCGCCTGTTCGCTGAATCGGGCCTGACCTTCTTTGTATCCAGCTCGTTCTCCAAATCGTTTTCGCTGTACGGCGAGCGTGTGGGCGCGCTGTCGATCGTTACCGAATCGAAAGAAGAAAGCACCCGCGTGCTGTCCCAGGTCAAACGCGTGATCCGCACCAACTACTCCAACCCGCCAACCCACGGCGCCAGCATTGTCGCCACCGTGCTCAACAGCCCGGAACTGCGCGCCATGTGGGAAGCGGAACTGGCCGAAATGCGCCTGCGCATTCGCGGCATGCGCAACCAGATGGTCGAAGGCCTGGCCGCCGCCGGCGCCAACCGTGACTTCGGCTTCGTCGGCCTGCAGCGCGGCATGTTCTCCTACTCGGGCCTGACCGCCGCCCAGGCCCAACGCCTGCGCAGCGACTTCGGCATCTATGCCCTGGACACCGGCCGCATCTGCGTAGCCGCCCTGAACCAGAGCAACATCGACCGCGTGATCAAGGCCATCGTCCAGGTACTGTGATTTCATCGGGGAATTCAACCAAAGGGTTGACTTCCCCTTTTGAATCAGTAACATAGGCACCAGATTCCGCGATAGCTCAGTTGGTAGAGCAAATGACTGTTAATCATTGGGTCCCTGGTTCGAGTCCAGGTCGTGGAGCCATCTTAGAAACCCCTCACTAGAGGGGTTTCGTCGTTTCAGGGGCTTGAAAATCCTACCTCCGGCCTTTTCAAAGTGCCCACATGCTGTCCACACCCAAATGCCAGCGGGTTCAGATTGACCACCTGGATCTACGGGCCTCATCACTTGCCGTTGTCGGATCAATGATCCGAAGAACGATCACGCTTAGTGACCTCGATGTCACCGTCCAGTGCCATGCTGCCGAGCGCGGCCCGCTGCAGCGCCTCTCTGAGCTGTGCGATGAATTGATCATGCCGTTGGCCAGTTTTCCCACGCCCCCCTGCTCGCTCAAGCTGGCTGGTGAGTTCCTCGGCGACTGAACGTTCGCTGGCGCGAGCGTCTTTGGTGAGCTTGAAATGGACATGTGGTGGAAGCTGGATGACCAGCTCGAAATCATCTGGGGAATCAGGCATGGTCAGGCTCCTTCTGCGGTTGGGTTGCAGTGCCCATCCTTTCAGATGGTTCAACCCACAATGCCTCAGGATCTCAAGCCGAAGCCATACGAAATTTCTGCTTCACCGCGTGGAAATTTCCGACAGCCTGGCGTGCTATTGCTTGTACGGCTCCAAGACTTGCTGATCCTGCCCTTTCAGCACCCACACCAGCAGCTTTGCCGGCTGGGTGTTGCTGGCATTGCGCGACATCAGGTGCACCGTGCCAGCCGGCTCATACCAGTACTGCCCCTGCTTGTAGGTGACCGGCGCTTCGCCCTTCAACTGCGACACGACGCTGCCTTCCAGCACGTAGGCCATGACCGAGCCAGGGTGGCTGTGGGCGTCGGAGGCTTGGCCGGGCGCGTAGTCGACGGTGAGCATGATGGCTTGCTGGCCAGGCGCATTGGGCGGCGTTTGCTGTTGCAGGATGTGCACGTTGTCATGGGCGCTGGCAAAGGTGCTGGCGGTCAGCAGTGCGGTGGCGAGCAGGGTGCGGATGTTCATCTTCGTGACCTCTTGGGGGGGGTGAGGTGAAGATAGGCCGGTTCGTGGGGCGGCTACAGTGCCAATGGGCGAGAAGATCGGGTGGCCAATGTGCATCGCCTGACTGTCTTGCGTCAGATCGCAGGAGCTGCCGCCAGGCTGCGAAAAGGTCCGCAGGACCTTCGGCGGTGTGATGCCGATCGCGGGCGCGGCGGGAGCGCCTACGAAAACTGCGGCCTGTCAGGGCTCCAGGCCGATGCGGAAGAACTGGCCGCTACTCCACACGCCCAGCCAACGCTGACCGTCGATTTCGCGCACCGTGGCCAGCTCTACCAGTTGGTAGAAGACATTGCGGTGCACCAGGGCTTCGAGGTTGCTGCGCACCAGCACGTAGGGCGAAGGCTCCTGGGTGGCGGGATCGATCTCGACGCGCAAGGGGTGCGCGGAATCGGCCACCACGGTGTCTTCAACGTTGGTGACAAAGCGCAGCACCTGGCGATCGCCCTGCCCTTCCACTTCCAGCGTCACGGCGACGAAAGGTGCATCGTCCACGGTGATACCAACCCGTTCCACCGGGGTCACCAGCACGTAATCATCGCCATCGCGGCGCAAGATGGTGGAGAACAGGCGCACCATGGGTTTGCGGCCGATGGGCGTGCCCAGGTAGTACCAGGTACCGTCCCGGGCGATGCGCATGTCGATGTGGCCGCAGAAATCCGGGTTCCACAGATGAACGGGCGGCAGGCCCTTTTCGCTTTTGGGGATCTGCGCCAGCAAATCGTTGGCCTTGCCTGCACCGCTCATGGGTTACTCCTGTACTGCGTTAAGGGCGACTCATGCCCAACAGGATACGAGCGTAATCCTCCAGTGGCGGCTCTAGCAAATCTTCCGGCTTCTGGTTGTGCAGGGTCAGCAGGCCGCCGCGCATCTGAATGGTGGCGCTGTCGATCAGGTAGCGGGTGTTGGTTTCGATCAGCATTACCTGAATGGTCCCGCTGTCCACGCCCAGACGGTCCACGGCCTCCTGGTCGGCCCACTCGTCGGCGTTGCCAATGCGGTCATCAGCGCCGGCAAAGCGGGTGTACAGCAGGTAGCTGGCGCCGGCACCACGGGCTTCGCCCAGCGCTTGCTCAAGGCCCAGGGGCGCGCGTGCGCGGCGGACCATGGGGAAGTAATTGATGAACCCGTTGAAGGCCGCCTCGGCCACCACGTTAGGCCGCGGGTAGGCGCTGCCTGGGGGCGCGAACGCACCCTGGCCGATGTAGATGAACGAGTCTGGCTGCAGCCGGAAGTTATTCAGGCGCCGGGTGTTGCTGTGGTTCAGCACACCGGCGTCACTCAATTGTTCGCGGGTGACTTCACCCATGTCGCTGACACTCATGCAGCCGCCCAGCGCCAACAGCGCGAGCAGCAAGACCAGGCTACGCATCTTTCCTCCAGAGGCCGGTGACGGAAAACCGGCGAATAGCCGCGTGATGCAGCTTTTGCGCCAGTCTGTGTATCAAAGCCCGCCAGGCTTAGCCGCCGATGATCTTCATCACCGTGGCCCCTCCGGAAAACGCCACTTCCTGCTTGTCGCCCAAGGCCTTCATCAGCAGCCCCTGCAAGGCGGGCAGCGCCTGGTGACGGGGCTTGTCGAGCAAATCGCCAACGTAGTGACGGTTGCTGGACGACAGGCAACCATGCAGCCAGCCCGTGGAGGACAGGCGCAGGCGCGAGCAGGTACGGCAGAAAGGCACGCTTTCGTTGGCAATGACGCCAAAAAAACCACGCCCGGGAACTTCGTAGCGAATGGCCGTGGCGTCTACCGGCGCGCTGGCCTGCTGGTACTCATGACCTTCCCCAATCAGCGCCAGCAGTTGCTCCAGGCTGATGAACTGGGCATGGAAAGCCGTGGCATCGCTGGCCAGATGGCCCATGCGCATCAGTTCGATGAAACGCAGCTCAAAGCCTCGGTCCAGGCAGTACTCGAGCAGGGGCACCACCTGGTCGATATTGCGCCCGCGCAGTGGCACCATGTTGACCTTCACCCTCAGCCCCGCCGCCCTCGCCCGCTCCAGGCCATCGAGCACGGTGCGCAGGTCACCGCCGCGGGCAATGCTGCGGAAGGCATCCGGGTCCAGGGTGTCCAGGGAGACGTTGATGCGCTTGATGCCCGTTTCCAGCAACAACGGTAGTTTGCGCGAGAGCAATTGGCCGTTGGTGGTCAGGCTGATATCTGCAAGGCCCAGGGCGGCCACGCCGCGCAGGAAATCATCAAGCTTGGGACTGACCAGCGGCTCGCCGCCGGTGACGCGTAGACGTTCGATGCCGGCGGCTTCGATCAAATAGGCCACCCCGCGCACCAGCGTTGCCGCCGACAGCTCGTCCTGGGCGGCGACCAGGCGCTTGCCGTCTGGCACACAATAGGTACAGGCATAATTGCAGGCGGCCGTCAGGCTGACGCGCAGATTGCGAAAACGCCTGCCTTGACGATCGACGATCATGATGACTCCAGCATGGGGGAAGCGGATCGCAAGAATTTGACCTAGAAGTCAGGTTTTTGCAAGCCCCAGCCTTAAGAGTATATGCCGGCACCCGCAGCGCTGCCGCCGGGCTGCGAAAAGGGCCGCGGGACCTTGCTGCGGTGTGCAGCCGATCCGGGGGCCGCTGTGCGGGACTTCGCAGCCTGGTGGCAGCTTCCTGAGGGCTGGCGGCAGCCTACGGGTGGGGTAGATCAGCTGGAGGACGGGTCGCTGTCGCGCTTGCGCTTGTTGCCCATGCGCACGCCAATGTCCATCAGGAACTGGAAGAAGCCTTCCTGATCTTCAAGCACGTTGCTCCAGAAGGGCGAGTGGTACAACGCCACGGCGCCATGCACCAGGGCCCAGGAGGCGCAGAAGTGGAAGTACGGCGGCACGTCTTCGAGCTTGCCTTCGCTGATGCGACCCTTGATCAGCAGGGTCAGCCGATCGAAATTGGAGGCGCGGATCTTGTGCAGCTCCTCGACCATCTCCGGCACCTGGTTGCCCTTGACCACCTTCTCTTCCAGGCGGTCGAACAGCCGGTAGCGCTGGGGATCGCGCATGCGGAATTCGAAGTAGGCACGCGACAGGGCTTCCTTGTCGCGGTCGACGTCGGCCGAATGCAGCAATTGGTTCAAATCGCGCTCGTAGTCGAGCATCAGGCGCAGGTAGATCTCCGCCTTGGACTTGAAGTGCTTGTAGATCGTGCCTTTGCCGATACCCACGGCATCCGCGATCATCTCGACGGTGACGCTGTCTTCACCCTGTTCGAGAAACAGCTTGAGCGCGGTATCGAGGATCTCTTGCTCTCGGCGACGAAACTCACGGACCTTACGAGGTTCTTTCTGCATAAAGAAGGACTGGGTCAAAATCGAAGCCCGGTATTATGCCTAACTTGCAGCAAATTGCACGGAAGTTCCAATCATGATCGCGATTGTTGACACTTCCCGGTACAAATACACCACCCAATTTTTGACGCTTTCAGGGCCTCACCGTGCCATGAGCACTCAATGGATGCCGACGTATTCCAAATCTGTTTAAAAAATAGTCAACCGGCAGTGGCGTAGTGCGAAAGGTAGCCAATACTTGAAGTGTCGGCGCGCTCACACCCCCCAAGTGGCACGCCGGTAAAGGTGCCCATGGACCGTGCGCCTTTGTTTTACTCCTAATGGTCTTAACCCGGATTCACCCCCCAGAACCCGGGTTTTTTTTGCCCCGGTTTTGGGTTGGCAGGGCTTACAGATGCGCCAGGGGAAACAGCCGCTTGAAGTTGGCGGTGGTCTGTTCGGCCAGTTGCTCGTAGGACTCACCCCGCACCATCGCCAGGAATTGCGCCACTTCACGCACGTACTGCGGCAGGTTGGGCTTGCCACGGTGCGGAATGGGCGCCAGGTACGGCGAGTCGGTTTCCACCAGCAGGCGATCGGCGGGCACTTGCCGCGCCACGTCGCGCAGGGCGTCGGCATTGCGGAAGGTAACGATGCCCGACAGCGAAATGTAGTAGCCCAGGTCCAGGGCGGCCTTGGCCATGTCCCAGTCTTCGGTGAAACAGTGCAGCACCCCGGTGTTGGCCAACTGCGCTTCGCGCAGCAGTTCCAGGGTGTCGGCACGGGCGCCGCGGGTGTGGATGATCACCGGTTTGCCGGTTATTTTCGCCGCCTCCAGGTGCAGGCGGAACGAGGCCTGTTGAAGCTCGGCAGCCTCGGGCTCGTAGTGATAGTCAAGCCCCGTCTCGCCGATGGCCACCACGCGCGGGTGATCCAGTTCGTCCAGCAGCCACTGCAACGCTGGTGCTTCGCCCGGCTTGAGGTCCAGGGGGTGAATGCCAACCGAACAGTCAACGTCGGCATAGCGCTCGGCCACGGCCTTGACCGCAGCGGCGTTGTCGGCGCTGACGCCGATGCACAGGAAGTGCCCCACCCCGCGTTCACGGGCCGCCTGCAAGGCAGCATCGAGGGAGCCGTCGTGCTGGGCAAGGTCCAGACGATCGAGGTGGCAATGGGAATCGACAAGCATGGGCATGGGCAAACTTACATCGTGTGAGTGGGACGGTCGGACTTGATGGCGCCGGCCAGGTAGGTTTCGATCTTGTTGCGGGCGGTGTTGTCACCGTCATTGAACTGCACGCCGACGCCTGCGGCGCGATTGCCCTGGGCACCTTTGGGGGTGATCCAGGCGACGCGGCCGGCCACCGGGATCTTCTCCGGCTCGTCCATCAGGTTGAGCAGCATGAACAGCTCATCGCCCAGCTTGTAGCTCTTGGTGGTGGGGATGAAGAGCCCACCGTTCTTGATGAACGGCATGTAGGCGGCGTACAGCACCGATTTGTCCTTGATGGTCAGGGACAGGATTCCGTTGCGCGGGCCGGGGTTGACTGGCTGATTCATTGAAAGTCCTCGATTGCGCCTACTACCGAAGGCCCGCCGGCGACGGGCCCCACTACGCTCGTCATGCCTGCCCGGGCAAGCCTGCCCAGGTCACCAGCAGCGCTTCGAGCAACAACACACGGTTGAGGTTGGCCTTGGACAACACCTTTTGGCGCTGGGCAAGGATCCAGTCCTGGGCGGCGAGGACTTTGCCCTGCCCGCTCTTCTGCGCCAGGTACTGCACCACCTTGCGCATATCTCCCAAGCCTAACCCCTCTTCGTCCTGCGTCAACTGATAGCGCAGGATCAGGTTGGACCAGTCGCAGAACCAGTCGAACAGCAGCAACAGCGCGATGGTATTCCAACCTTCGGCCAGTTGCGTGGGCGAGGCCTGCTGCTTGAGCAACTTCTTCACCCCCTCCACCACCAACGCACGCTGTTCGGTCACACCCTGGGCCTGCAGGCTGACGGCTACCAGGGGCGAGCCTGCCGCCAGGGTCAGCAGTTCCTGGCGCTGTTCAGCGGTGCAATCGGGCAGCGCGCCGGCCAGCCACGCAAGGCTCATGGCCTGGCTGGGCAACGGGCAGGCCTGCTGCACGCAGCGGCTCTTGATGGTGGGCAACAAGCGGCTGGGCTGGTGGCTGACCAGCAACAGCACGGTATTGCCCGACGGCTCTTCCAGGCTTTTGAGCAGAGCGTTGGCGGCGTTGATGTTCATCGACTCCACCGGCTCGATCAGCACCACCTTGCGCCCGCCCAGTTGCGCTGTCTGCACCACGAAACTGACCAGGTCGCGCACCTGATCGACCTTGATGGCCTTGTCGGCCTCTTCGGGCTCCAGCACGTAATTGTCGGGGTGGGTGCCGGCTGCGAGCAAATGGCAGGACTTGCACTCGCCGCAGGCTCCGAGGCCCACCGGGCGCTGGCACAACAGCAAGGCCATCAGGCGCTCGGCCAAGGCCCGCTTGCCGATGCCCTGAGGCCCGTGCAACAGGTAGGCGTGCGCATGCTGGCTGCGGCCGGCCAGGTGCTGCCACAGGCTGTCCTGCCAGGGATAGGCCTCAGCCACGGCAGCGCGCCTCGATGTGCGGCAACAGCCCGTCCAGTTGCTGCTGGACTTCAGCCAGGGTCAGCGCGGCATTGACCAACGTGTAGCGCTCGGGGGCGGCGTGGGCGCGTTGCAGGTAGGTGTTGCGCACCGCTTCGAAGAAGGCCCGACCTTCCTGCTCGAAACGGTCCAGGCGGCCACGGGCCGTGGCCCGGGCCAGGCCCACTTCCACCGGCAGGTCGAACACCAGGGTCAGGTCCGGGCGCAGCTCACCCTGGACAAAGCTTTCCAGGCTGGCGATGCGTGCGTGGCTCAGGCCACGGCCGCCGCCCTGATAGGCGTAGGTCGCGTCGGTGAAACGATCGCACAGCACGACAGCACCGCGAGCCAGCGCCGGGCGGATCACTTCGCTCAGGTGTTGGGCACGGGCAGCGAACACCAGCAACAGCTCGGTATCGGCGTGCATGGCTTCGTCACTGGGGGCCAGCAACAGCTCACGAATGCGTTCGGCCAGCGGCGTGCCGCCCGGCTCGCGGGTCAGCACCACGTCCAGCCCGGCGGCGCGCAAGCGCTCGGCCAGGTACTCGCGGTTGGTGCTCTTGCCCGCGCCTTCGGGGCCTTCAAGGGTGATGAATAAACCGCTCACTGGCTGTCCTTCTCAGATTCATGGGGCGCATCGGCATTGCTGTCGGTGGCCGTGTCGGGGCTTGCTGCCGGTGGCTCCACGGCCGGTTCCTGGCCAGGCGCTGCGGCCGGCTGGGGAATGGGCGCAGGGCTGGAGCGATAGTCGGCGCGGCGCTTGAGCTGGAATTCGCGCACGGCATTGTTGTGGGCTTCCAGGTCGTCGGAGAACACATGGCTACCGTCACCGCGCGCTACAAAATACAGGCTGGTGCCACTGGCCGGGTTCAGCGCGGCGTGAATGGCCTCGCGCCCTACCATGGCAATCGGGGTGGGCGGCAGGCCGGCATTGGTGTAGGTGTTGTAGGGCGTGGCCTCATGCAGGTCGGCACGGCTCAGCTTGCCGGTGTAGCGCTCGCCCATGCCGTAGATCACGGTAGGGTCGGTCTGCAACAGCATGCCGGCGGCCAGGCGGCGCACGAACACGCCGGCGATTTCGGCGCGCTCCTGGGGCACCCCGGTTTCCTTTTCCACCAGCGAGGCCATGATCAGCGCCTGGTAGGGTTCGGTGTAGGGTACGTCCTGGGCACGGTCGGTCCACTCCTTGGCCAGCACCTCATCGAGGCGGTTGTAGGCCTGCACCAGCAGTTCGGCGTCGGTCATGCCGCGCACATACTTATAGGTGTCAGGGAAGAACCGCCCTTCGGGGAACACGCCCTCATGACCCAGGCGAGTCATCAGTTCGGCATCGCTCAGCCCGGCCAGGGTGTGCTTGAGTTTTTCCTGCTTGTCGAGGGCGGCCCGCACTTGGCGGAAGTTCCAGCCCTCCACCAGGGTCAGGCTGTATTGCACCACCTCGCCACGCTGCCACACGCCCAGCAGGTCTTTGAGGGTCATGCCGGGGGTGAGGCGATATTCGCCACTGTGCAAGGGCTGGCCGGCCAGGTTGAAGCGCCAGTAGACCCGCAGCCAGAATGCATCACGCAGCGTGCCCTTGGCCTGCATGCGGTTGAAGGTACCGGTGGGGGTCGAGCCGGACGGCACGTCCAGCAGCTCTTCCTGGGCTACATTGAGGGTTTGGTCCAGTGCACTGTGCACTTTCCAGGCGGCGAAGCCCAGGCTCAGGCCTGCCAGAATCACCAGTGTTTCCAGCAGCACCAAGAATTTACGTCTCACGAATCACACATCCAATAGTGCGCGGGCAATGCTCTGCAGTTTACGGGTGAGCGGTCCCGGCGGCCAGTTCAGTGATGTAAATGCACGTACCGGCCAGATGCCGTAGACACTGTTGCAGACAAAAACCTCATCGGCCTGGTGCAGGTCATCCAGCCACAGGTCGCGCACCTGCACCGCGATACCCAGCCGGGCCGCCTGTGCCAACAGCTCGGCGCGCATCACGCCAGCGACGCCGCACCGGCTCAGGTCAGCGGTCAGCAACTGACCCTTGTGAACCAGGAACAGGTTGCTGAACACACCCTCGATCAGGCGTCCGGACACGTCGCGCATCAACCCTTCGCAATGGCCGGGGTCGCTCCACTCGGCGCGTGCCAGTACCTGCTCCAGGCGGTTGAGGTGCTTGAGGCCGGCCAGCAATGGCTGCTCGGCCAGACGCGTCTGGCACTCGAACAGGCTCACGCCCTGCTCGGCATGGGCCACGGGGTAGGCTGCGGGCGGGTTGCCACGCAGCAGGCGCCGCGGTGGCGCCTGGAGGTCGGCGGCATAGCCGCGTCGGCTGTCGCCACGGGTGACGATGAGCTTGAGCACACCCTCGCCCAACTGTGCGGCGCCAGCCAGGAGTTCGTTGTGGATCAGCTCGGCATCAAGGTCAATGGCCAGGCGCTTGCTGCCTTCCACCAGCCGTTGCAGGTGGCGTTCCAGCAGCAGCGGCCGGCCGGCCCTGACGGCGATGGTCTCGAACAGACCATCGCCGTAGGCCAGGCCTCGGCTGTCCAGCGCCAGCGTGTCTGCCGGCAGGCCGTCGACCCAGCTGAGCATCAGCCGTTGAACCGACGAAACACCAGCGAGCCGTTGGTGCCACCAAAGCCGAACGAGTTGGACAGCACCACATCGATCGGCATGTTGCGCGCCTGATGCGGGACGAAGTCCAGGTCGCAACCTTCGTCTGGCTCGTCCAGGTTGATGGTCGGCGGCGCCACCTGGCTGTTGATGGCCAGGATGCTGAAGATGGCTTCCACGGCACCGGCGGCACCCAGCAGGTGGCCCGTCATCGACTTGGTGGAGCTGACAGCCAGCTTGTAGGCATGGTCGCCGAACACCGACTTGATGGCCGATGCTTCCGCCAGGTCACCGGCCGACGTCGAAGTACCGTGGGCGTTGATGTACTGCACATCACTGCCGTTGATACCGGCATCGCGCAGGGCGTTGGCCATGCAGCGCGCCGCACCGGAACCGTCTTCGGGTGGCGAGGTCATGTGGTAGGCGTCGCCGCTCATGCCAAAACCGATCAGCTCGGCATGGATGGTCGCCCCACGCGCCTTGGCGTGCTCCAGTTCTTCAAGCACCAGGGCACCGGCGCCGTCGGACAGTACGAAGCCGTCACGGCCCTTGTCCCACGGTCGGCTGGCCCGGGCAGGCTCGTCGTTGCGGGTGGACAGTGCGCGCGAAGCGCCAAAGCCGCCCATGCCCAGGCCGCAGGCAGCCATCTCGGCGCCACCGGCAATCATTACGTCGGCGTCGCCGTAGGCAATGTTGCGCGCGGCCGTGCCGATGCAATGGGTGCCGGTGGTGCACGCCGTTGCGATGGCGTAGTTAGGCCCCTGCACACCCAGGTGGATGGACAGAAAACCGGAAATCATGTTGATGATCGAACCCGGCACGAAAAACGGCGAAATCCGACGCGGCCCGGAGGCGTGCAGGATCTTGCAGGTTTCTTCGATATTGGTCAGGCCGCCGATACCCGAGCCCATGGCCACGCCAATGCGCTCACGGTTGGCATCGGTCACTTCCAGGCCGGCGTTACGCACTGCCTGAAAACCGGCCGCCAGGCCGTACTGGATGAACAGGTCGAGTTTGCGGGCTTCCTTGACCGACAGGTACTCTTCGACGTTGAAGCCTTTGACCGAGCCGCCAAAACGGGTGGAGTAGGCAGAAAGGTCAGTATGCTCGATCAGACCAATGCCACTGCGGCCAGCCAGAATGCCCTGCCAAGTGCTAGGCACATCCGTGCCCAGTGGCGACAGCATACCCATACCGGTGACCACGACGCGTCTACGCGACACAGCGCTCTCCTTATTCTAGGAACAACCTTTACATCTCATCTAAAGAAAAAACCGCACGCCAGCAATGGCAGTGCGGTTTTTCCATGACAAGACGCAGCGATTACAAAGTCTTAAGCCTGGTGCTTAGTGACGTAATCGATAGCGGCTTGAACAGTAGTGATCTTCTCAGCTTCTTCGTCCGGGATTTCGGTCTCGAATTCCTCTTCCAGAGCCATCACCAGCTCAACGGTGTCAAGGGAATCGGCACCCAGATCTTCTACGAAGGAAGCAGTGTTGACGACTTCTTCTTCTTTAACGCCCAGTTGCTCGGCGACGATTTTCTTGACGCGTTCTTCGATGGTGCTCATACCTAGTTTTCACTCCTAATGGACATATGTCAGGCAGCTGGCCGGTGTGTAAGTTTATAGGAAGGCCCCGGCTTTTCAAGCTGAAACCATCACCACCTTTCCACACCCGCCGGTTGCCTAGAATTTGGTTGCAGCTTTATAACGGATTTTAGACAGCACGTATGACATTTTTTTGAAGCAATCCGTCACATTTCACTTACATGTACATGCCGCCGTTGACCGGAATGGTAGCACCAGTCACGTAAGCTGCACCTTCCGAAGCCAGGAAAGCCACCACTTTGGCGATTTCCTCGGCCTGGCCCAGACGACCCAGGGGAATCTGGGTCTGCAAGGCTTCACGCTGCGCTTCAGGCAGCTCGCGGGTCATGTCGGTGTCGATAAAGCCTGGGGCAACCGAGTTCACCGTAATGGCACGCGAGCCCACTTCACGGGCCAGGGCACGGCTGAAGCCCTCCAGGCCTGCTTTAGCGGCAGCGTAGTTGACCTGGCCGACGTTGCCCATGGCACCGACGACCGAACCAATGCTGATGATACGACCCCAACGGGCCTTGGTCATGCCGCGCAGCACGCCCTTGGACAGGCGGTACAGGCTGTTGAGGTTGGTGTCGATGACATCATGCCACTCATCATCCTTCATGCGCAGCATCAAATTGTCGCGGGTAATGCCGGCATTGTTGACCAGAATGGTCGGCGCACCGAACTGCTCGGTGATGGCCGCCAGGACCGCTGCGACGGATTCGTCGCGGGTCACGTTCAGCTCAAGGCCGGTGCCCTGCACGCCGTTTTCCTTCAGGGTGGCGGCGATGCGCTCGGCACCCGAGGCCGACGTGGCGGTACCGATCACGGTAGCGCCCATGCGGCCCAACTCCAGGGCGATGGCCTGGCCAATGCCGCGGCTTGCGCCGGTAACCAGTGCAACTTTACCTTGCAGGCTCATGCAGGCTTCTCCTAGTTCAGGCCTGCGCCGCACGGGCGGCGGCGAAGGCATCTGGGGTATTCAGGTTGTCAGTGCTCACGCCTTCGGCGCAGCGCTTGTTAAGGCCGGCCAGGACCTTGCCCGGGCCGCATTCGACCAGGCGCGGGGCGCCCTGGGCCACCAGGTACTGGACCGATTCGACCCAGCGTACCGGCTTGTAAAGTTGTTCCAGCAGGTCGCGCTTGAGGGTGTCGAGGTCGGCCGGCACCGCGGCGCTGACGTTCTGCACCACCGGGATCTGCGGCACCTGCCAGTCGATGGCGTTGATCGACTCGGCGAAGCGCTCGGCAGCCGGTTTCATCAGCGCACAGTGCGACGGCACACTGACCGGCAGCGGCATGGCGCGCTTGGCACCGGCGGCCTTGCACAGTTCGATGGCGCGCTCGACAGCGGCCGCGGAACCGGCAATCACTACCTGGCCTGGGGAGTTGAAGTTCACCGCGCTGACCACATCGCCCTGGGCCGCTTCGGCGCAGGCGTTGACCACTACGGCATCGTCCAGGCCCAGGATCGCCGCCATGGCGCCCTGCCCGGCCGGAACGGCCTCTTGCATCAGTTGGCCGCGACGCTCCACCAGCTTGACCGCGTCACCCAGGGTCAGGCAACCGGCAGCCACCAGGGCGCTGTATTCGCCCAGGCTGTGACCGGCCACGAATGCCGGGCGCGCGCCGCCTTCGGCCAGCCACAGGCGCCACAGGGCAACCGAGGCCGCCAGAATGGCGGGTTGGGTCTTGTCAGTCTGGTTCAGGCTTTCGACCGGACCTTCCTGGATCAACGCCCACAGGTCGTAACCCAGCGCGTCGGAGGCTTCCTTGAACGTGTCCAGCACCAGCGGGTATTGGGCGCCCAGCTCGGCGAGCATGCCCAGGGACTGGGAACCTTGACCTGGAAAGACAAATGCGAGGGATGCAGACATTTAACAAGCCCTTAATGATCTTGTCGTCGGAGAATTGACGTGCAACCGAAGTTGAACGCAAGAAACTGACAGTTGGATGACAGATGGAACCGGGTGGTCACATTTAAGCATTCCTTGGCGGATTTGCCTAAAGCAACAGATCTTCCAGTTGCCCATGCAGGCGCTGCGGAAGGTTTTCCTGAATTTCGATCAAGGCTCGGGAAATGGCGCTCTGAAAGCCCTGGACCCCAGCCGAACCATGGCTCTTCACGACAATGCCCTGCAAGCCGAGGAAGCTGGCGCCATTGTGTCGCGCGGGCGCCAGGTCGTCCTGCAGGCGCTTGAGCAACGGCATGGCCAGGGCGCCGACGGCGCGCGACAGCAGGCTGTTCTTGAACAGGCCCTCTATGCGCGCGCCAATCATGGTAGCCAGGCCTTCGCTGGACTTGAGCAGCACGTTGCCGACAAACCCGTCACACACCACCACGTCGGCTTCGCCACGGTACACACCATCGCCCTCGATAAAGCCGATGTAGTTGAGACCCTTGGCGCCCTGCAGCAAATTGGCCGCCAGCTTGACCTGCTGATTGCCCTTGATGTCTTCGGTACCCACGTTGAGCAACGCCACACGCGGGCGCGCCACACCCAACGCCTGGGCGGCCACCGAGCCCATCACGGCAAACTGGAACAGGTGCTCGGCACTGCAGTCGACATTCGCACCCAGGTCCAGCAACTGGCAGTAGCCGGTCTGGGTCGGAATAGCCGCCACCATCGCAGGCCGGTCGATACCCGGCAAGGTCTTGAGCACGTAGCGCGACAAGGCCATCAGCGCGCCGGTATTGCCGGCGCTGACACAGGCCTGGACCTTGCCGTCGCGCAACAACTCCAGCGCCACCCGCATCGAAGAGTCAGGCTTGCCACGCAAGGCCTGGGAGGGCCGCTCATCCATGCCGATGACTTCGCTGGCCGCAGCAATCTGCAGGCGCGTGCGATCCACACCGGGTTGGCTGGCGATCAGTTCTTCAAGAAGTAGAGGGTGACCGACGAGGGTCAGGTACAGCGAGGGGGTTTGCGCCAGGCAAGCGAGGCAGGCCTGAACAATGCTGCGGGGACCGAAGTCCCCGCCCATTGCGTCAATCGCGATGACTTGAGCGGACAAGGATTACTCGTCAGCGCCCTTGTCGATCACTTTACGGCCACGGTATACGCCTTCTGGCGATACGTGGTGACGCAGGTGTACTTCACCAGTGGTCTTTTCGACCGACAGGGTGCTAGCCGAGAGAGCGTCGTGCGAACGGCGCATGTCACGGGCAGAGCGGGATTTTTTGTTCTGCTGAACAGCCATAATTGATTAACTCCTAAACGTTTGGGTCACGCTTTAACTGCGCCAATACACTGAACGGGTTGGACCGCGTTACCTCGTCCTCGCTCGGTTCGGGCTCATCTGCGCCCGCCGGCTGCTGGCATTCTTCCGGATGATGAGCAGGCACAATGGGCAAGGCGAGCAAAAGCTCCTCCTCGATCAAAGCCTGCAGATCCAAAGGATCTTCGCCCAGTTCCAGCACGTCATAACCTTTCGGTAACGACTGGGTGTTTGCACCCTCTTTCATCACAGCATAACTGCATTCGCTGTGAATCGGCAGGGTTACCAGCTCAAGACAACGCTGGCAAACCATCTTGACTTCGACGTCGAGATGGCTGTGGATGACCACTGCCTTTCGCTCGTCTCGTTCGAAAACGAATTTAGCCTGCACCGTACCGACGTTATCGGAAAGCGGGTCGCAGAGTCTCTCCAAATCGGATAATGGCAGCGAACCTTCTAGGGTTACGCCACGATCGGCCAATTTGCGCGGGTCAACGTGAGGTGGAATCGGGTCATTCAACATAGGCGCAGCATTCTAGGGACGACCCCCCACTCTGTCAAAGGAAATTAGGCCTTTAGGCAGTGATAGAATGACCGCTCATCTTCAGGAGACCGCCATGCTGCCCTTGCTACTTGCCTCAAGCTCGCCGTATCGCCGGGAATTGCTGGGCCGCCTGCGCCTTTCCTTCACTTGCGCCAGCCCCGACATCGATGAAAGCCGGCTGGCCGACGAACCCGCCGAAACGCTGGTCAAACGCCTGGCCGAACACAAAGCACGCGCCCTGGCCGCCAGCCATCCGGGCCATCTTATCATTGGCTCCGACCAAGTGGCCGTGCTGGGCGAACAGATCCTGGGCAAGCCACACACCTTCGACAAGGCCTGCACGCAACTGCTGGAGGCCAGCGGCACCAGCGTGACCTTCCTCACGGGCCTTGCGCTGCTCAACAGCGCCACAGGGCACTGCCAGGTGGACTGTGTGCCATTCACCGTGGAGATGCGTGAACTGGACCTGGCGACCATCCAGCGGTACCTGCACGCCGAGGAGCCGTATGACTGCGCGGGCAGCTTCAAGGCGGAGGGATTGGGGGTGAGTTTGTTCAAGAGCACCCACGGGCCGGATGCGACCAGCCTGGTGGGGCTGCCGCTGATCCGACTGGTGGATATGTTGTTGCAGGAGGGGGTGGAAATCTAATCACAAGCCTGGTGTGGGAGCGGGCTCTACCCATTCCCACACCAGGGCGAGGCTTAGCGCAACGATGGGCCATTGAACCCCATATACAAGGCCAATTTTTCGGCCACGCTGGCGCCCAGCTTCTTGGAGAAACGGTCCAGGGCGGAATCCTCGACGGTAAAGTCGACCAACTCCTTCTCGCCCACCACCTCACGCGCCACGTAGCTGGAATTGCCCAGCCCGTCGATCAAGCCCAGTTGCAGCGCCTGCTCACCCGACCAGATCAGGCCCGAGAACAATTCGGGATGCTCCTTGAACTTCAGGCGGTCGCCACGGCCCTGCTTGACCACATTGATGAACTGGTTGTGCGTGGTATCCAGCACGCCCTGCCAGAACTGGGTTTCCTCCGGCTTGGCCGGCTGGAACGGATCGAGGAACGACTTATGCTCGCCCGAAGTGTAGGCGCGACGCTCCACGCCCAGCTTCTCCATGGTACCCACAAAGCCGTAACCGGCCGCCGTCACACCGATGGAGCCCACCAGACTGGCCTTGTCGGCGTAGATCTGGTCAGCGGCGCTGGCGATGTAATAGGCGCCCGAAGCCCCCAGGTCACTGATCACCGCGTACAGCTTGGTATCCGGATGCTCCTTGCGCAGGCGATGAATCTCGTCGACCACATAACCTGCCTGCACCGGGCTGCCACCAGGGCTGTTGATGCGCAACACCACAGCCTTGACCTTCGGGTCCTCGAAGGCGGCACGCAGGCTGCCGATCAGGTTGTCGGCGCTGGCCGCCTCCTGGTCGGCGATCACGCCACGCACTTCGATCAACGCGGTGTAGTGCGAGCCACGGGTGGCGCTCTTTTCCATGTCCATCAACGGCGTGAACGCCGCCAGGGCCAGGAACAGGTAGATGAAGGTCAGCGACTTGAAGAAGATCCCCCAGCGGCGAGTACGCCGGTGCTCGATCACGTTGGCCTGCAACGTCCTCTCCAACAATTGCCAGCTTTTGTCATCACCACGCTTTTCGGCGTCGGGCGCTTTCCATTCATCAGACATCGTTCAGCTCCCTACGGAAAAATTCAATTCGTCGAATCGCTCAACCAGCTGTGCAGCTCGGCGAAACGCTCGATGGCCAGTACCGGCCCATGCACCTTCAGAGCCTCAAGCGGCATGGCCCCATACCCCACCGCCACGGCGTCAATGCCGGCATTGCGTGCCATCAGCAGGTCGAACGACGCATCACCCACCATCAGTGCTCGTTCGCGCGGCACCTGGCAATGCTCGAGGATCTGCTCGAGCATGAGCGGGTGCGGCTTGCTGCGGGTTTCGTCAGCGGCGCGAGTGATGTCGAAGTACGCTTCCCAACCATGGGCCTTCAACACCCGATCCAGGCCACGACGCGCCTTGCCCGTGGCCACCGCCAAACGGTAACCAGCGGCCCGAAATGCCGCCAGCGACTCCAGCACATCCGGAAACAAGGGCGATGGCTCGGCATCCATGGTCATGTAGCAATCGGCATAGTGTTGACGAAAAGCCACGACCTGACTGTCATCCATTTCCGGATACAGCGTAAGAATTGCCTCAGGCAACGCCAGACCGATGATGCCCCTGATCGCCTCGTCGTCACGCTGCGCATAACCCGCCGAGCGCGCCGCCATTTTCATGGCCTCGACAATCCGACCAATGGAGTCGGCCAAGGTGCCATCCCAATCGAAGATCAGCAGATCATAGTCACGGGGCACTGGCGAGGCGCTCCACGGTCTTGGCCCACATGTCGTCCACCGGCGCCTCAAGCTTCAGCGAGCCGCCATCGGGCAGCGGTACGGTCAACTGGTAGGCGTGCAGGAACAGGCGCTTGCCGCCCAGGTCGCGGATCTCGCGACTGAAGTCCTCGTCACCGTATTTGGTGTCACCGGCGATGTTATGGCCGGCATGCAGGGCATGCACGCGGATCTGGTGGGTACGCCCGGTAATGGGTCGCGCTTCCACCATGGTGGCGAAATCACCGAAACGGCGCAGCACCTTGAACAGGGTCAGGGCCTCCTTGCCTTCTTCGTCGATCTCGACCATGCGCTCACCGGAGCGCAGGTTGCTCTTCTGCAACGGCGCGTTGACCTGCTTGCGAGCCGTGTCCCAACGCCCGCGCACCAGGGCCATGTAGCGCTTGTCCACGCCATCGCCGCGCAGGGCCGCATGCAGGTGGCGCAACATGCTGCGCTTCTTGGCAATCATCAGCAGGCCAGACGTGTCGCGGTCCAGGCGGTGCACCAGTTCCAGCTCCTTGGTGTCCGGGCGCAACTGACGAAAGGCCTCGATGACCCCGTAGTTCAGGCCGCTGCCACCATGCACGGCAATGCCGGCCGGCTTGTTGATCACGATCAGCGCCTTGTCCTCGAAAACGATCGAGGCTTCCAGGCGCTGCAACAGCCCCTGGGCCAGCGGCACGGGCTCGTCGCGCTCGGGCAGGCGAACAGGTGGAATACGGACGATGTCCCCGGCCTGCAGCTTGTACTCGGGTTTGATCCGCCCCTTGTTCACACGCACTTCACCCTTGCGGAGAATGCGATAGACCAAGGTTTTGGGCACACCCTTGAGCGCAGTAATGAGGAAATTGTCGATGCGTTGGCCGGCATATTCCGGCGCAACCTCGAGCAGCTGGACGCCGGAGGTTGGAGGGGTTGTAGTCGTCATTTCCCCATAATAACAATTTTTTATGGATTTGAAGCACTTAATGATTGCTGCTATAGTCGCGAACGCCGCCAAAAGTGGCGGGCAAGCGGATATGCGGTAGTAGACCGGCCCTTGCCTACGCAATTCATGAGGACGCGAGGCCGTCCGACGGGGTTTTTGCTTGATTACGGGGTGGTACGCAACGTAACCGGCGCAGATGTGAGAAGACCGAGAGAAAGCCAAAAAGAGCGGTGTTTTTGCACTCATTTTCAGTTTTTTTTCGATGCCACTCCCATCCATCGCGGTCGTTGTCACTCGGTAGCGGCGAATGCTTCGGAAACACAAAGCCTTAGCCATAAATGCGCATGCGCCCTGTCGGTGCTTGCGATAAATGCCAACCCGTTGCGGATTCAGCGCGCGGCAGCACCCGAATTATCAGGGATACGTGTAGGGTGGAGATGCACAATCGTCGGACCGTGTAGCACCGCGTCATGTCGAGTACTGCCACAGGCGCCTCACGACACGACCCGGGCTTGATCAGACGCCACGGGCGTCCACGCAGGACAATTGATTCCTCCTCCTGACTGAGTGCTTTTGACACCACAGCAAGCAGGAAGCGTGGTCGCGACTTCACCCCCGTTGGGTGGACTCGCTAGACACTGCAATGGCCCCCGCCACTGCTGACGCACCTGACACCGACCGTGAGAAGTCGTGTGTGCCGAACGCCGTTTCCGGCAGCCCGGAAACCGACGGTACTACATGAAAAGAATGCTGATTAACGCAACTCAACCCGAAGAGTTGCGTGTTGCCCTGGTAGATGGCCAGCGCCTCTACGACCTGGACATCGAGTCCGGCGCCCGCGAGCAGAAGAAGGCCAACATCTACAAAGGCCGAATCACTCGTATCGAACCGAGCCTGGAAGCCGCCTTCGTCGACTTCGGCTCCGAACGTCACGGCTTCCTGCCACTCAAAGAAATCTCCCGCGAATACTTCAAGAAATCCCCCGAAGGCCGCGTCAACATCAAGGACGTCCTGAGCGAAGGCCAGGAAGTCATCGTCCAGGTCGAGAAAGAAGAACGTGGCAACAAGGGCGCCGCCCTCACCACCTTCATTAGCCTCGCGGGCCGCTACCTGGTCCTGATGCCGAACAACCCGCGCGCCGGCGGCATCTCGCGCCGCATCGAAGGCGAAGAACGCAACGAACTGCGCGAAGCACTGAACGGCCTGGTGGCCCCGGCCGACATGGGCCTGATCGTGCGCACCGCAGGCCTTGGCCGCAGCAGCGAAGAGATGCAGTGGGACCTGGACTACCTGCTGCAACTGTGGACCGCGATCAAGGAAGCCTCCCTGGACCGTTCCGCACCTTTCCTGATCTACCAGGAAAGCAACGTGATCATCCGCGCCATCCGCGACTACCTGCGCCAGGACATCGGCGAAGTGCTGATCGACAGCGTTGAAGCCCAGGAAGAAGCCCTGACCTTCATCCGCCAGGTGATGCCGCAGTACGCCAGCAAGATCAAGCTGTACGAAGACAGCGTGCCGCTGTTCAACCGCTTCCAGATCGAAAGCCAGATCGAAACCGCCTTCCAGCGCGTGGTTGAACTGCCGTCCGGCGGCTCGATCGTGATCGACCCGACCGAAGCCCTGGTGTCCATCGACATCAACTCGGCGCGCGCCACCAAAGGCAGTGACATCGAAGAAACCGCCCTGCAGACCAACCTGGAAGCGGCTGAAGAGATCGCTCGCCAGCTGCGCCTGCGCGACATCGGCGGCCTGATCGTGATCGACTTCATCGACATGACCCCCGCCAAGAACCAGCGCGCCGTGGAAGAAAAAGTCCGCGAATGCCTGGAAGCCGACCGTGCGCGCGTGCAAATCGGCCGCATTTCACGCTTCGGCCTGCTGGAAATGTCCCGCCAGCGCCTGCGTCCGTCCCTGGGCGAGAGCAGCGGCATCGTCTGCCCACGCTGCAACGGCACCGGCATCATCCGTGACGTCGAATCGCTGTCGCTGGCCATCCTGCGCCTGATCGAAGAAGAAGCCCTGAAGGACCGCACCGCCGAAGTCCGCGCCCAGGTGCCGATCCCGGTCGCCGCGTTCCTGCTGAACGAAAAACGCAACTCGATCACCAAGATCGAACTGCGCACCCGTGCTCGTATCGTCATCCTGCCGAACGACCACCTTGAAACCCCGCACTTCGAAGTACAGCGCCTGCGCGACGACAGCCCTGAAGCCCAGAACGCCCAGTCGAGCTACGAGATCGCTGCCGCCGAAGTCGAAGAAGTCCAGCCAGTGGCCGCGACCCGCACCCTGGTCCGCCAGGAAGCCGCAGTCAAGACCGCCCCGGCCCGCGCTTCGGCACCGGTACCCGCCGAAGAGCCAGCCGCACCGGTTGCCGCCCCGGCCCCTGCCCCGGTTATTCCGGAGCCAAGCCTGTTCAAGGGCCTGGTGAAATCCCTGGTGAGCCTGTTTGCCACCAAGCAAGAGCCTGCCGCACCCGTGGTTGTCGAGAAGCCGGCGACTACGGAGCGCCCGCAGCGCAACGAAGAACGCCGTAACGGCCGCCAGCAAAGCCGCAACCGCAACGGCCGTCGCGACGAAGAGCGCAAGCCGCGCGAAGACCGTGCCCCACGCGAAGAGCGCGCCCCACGCGAAGCCCGCGAGGAAGCCCCGGCCGCCCGCGAAGAGCGCGCCCCACGCCCACCACGCGAGCCACGCGCACCACGCGAAGAGCGCCGTAGCCGCGAGGACCGCCCGGTTCGTGAACTGCGCGAGCCGCTGGACGCCGTAGCACCGGCCGCACGCGAAGAGCGCCCTGAGCGCGCACCACGTGAAGAACGTGCCCCTCGTGAAGAGCGCGCGCCACGTGCACCGCGTGAAGAACGCGTACTGCGTGAAGACGACGCCCCGCGTGAAGAACGTGCTCCACGTGAAGAGCGGGCACCTCGCGAAGAGCGCGCGCCACGTGAAGAGCGTGCACCGCGTGAAGAACGCGCACCACGTGAAGAGCGTGCGCCGCGTGAAGAACGCGCCCCGCGTGAAGAGCGTGCACCGCGCACCCTGCGTCCTGAACAGGGCGAAGAGGAAGCCGTGGCAGCCGCCGCTGACGAGGCACTGCCGAACGAAGAACTGCAGCAGGACGAAAACCTGGAAGGCGCCGATGGCGAACGTCCACGTCGTCGCTCCCGCGGCCAGCGTCGTCGCAGCAACCGTCGTGAGCGTCAGCGCGATGCCAATGGCAACGTGGTTGAAGGCAGCGAAGAAGGTCAGGAAGAAGGTCAGGAAGAAGGTCAGGAAGAAGGTCACGAGCCGTCGGGCGCCGAACTGGCTGCCGGCCTGGCCGTCACTGCCGCCGTTGCCAGCAGCGTGATCAGCGCACCAGCCGAAGCCGAGGCCGCCGTTCAGGCCGAGCGCGCCACTGCCACCGTGCACGAAGCCGCCCCTGAAGTGTTCGAAGCGCCAGCACCGGTCGTCGCAGCCGCTCCTGCCCCGGCAGAAGAAGTCGCCACCCCGGCTGTGCACGCCGAAGTCGTGGCCGACCAGCCGGTGGAAGTGACTCCGGTCATCGAAAGCCCGGCCAGCGAAGCCCCTGTTGAAGTGACGCCAGTGGTCGAGGCCACTCCGGTAGCCGAACCTGTTGCCGTGATCGAAGCCCAGCCAGAACCGGAAGTGTTTGCCGCCCCAGTGGTCGAGCAACCATCCTTCGTGTTCGAAGCACCGGCACCGAAAACCGTGGAAGAAGCGGCCGCACCGGTCGTCGACATCCAACCGGAGCCAGTGGCCGAGCCGGTCAAGGCAGAAGTGGTGGAAGCCGCTCCAGCCCCGATCGTTGAAGCTGCACCGGTGGTGGAAGCCCCGGCAGAGCCTGTGGTTGAAGCCCAGCCGGTGGCTGCTGCCGAACCTGTAGTCGAAGCCAAGCCTGAAGTGGTTGCCGAACCTGCAGCCGTGGCCGAGCCAGTGGTTGAAGCCCCGGCGGTAGCCCTGAGCTCGAACGGCCGCGCCCCGAACGACCCACGTGAAGTGCGTCGCCGCAAGCGTGAAGCCGAAGCTGCCGCTGCTGCCGCAGCCCAGGCAGCCGAAGCCGAGCCAGTGGTTGAGCATCAGCACCGCGCCTCAGAGGAACAGCACGAACACAAACCGTTCGCCTGACATTGAAGGCATGAAAAAGCCCCCGCTGCAGTGATGCAGCGGGGGCTTTTTTTTGGTTCTGCGCGCAATGCTGGGAACCAGGCAACATAGCCCTCTGCGCCGGTAGGTAGCACATGCCTTCGGCAGCTACGTCGGTGGTGACGCTACGATTGGGTAGGAGCAGACCTTGGTCGCGATGCAGCCCCCGCAGCGTGCCAGGAAGGGCCTCATCGCCAGCAAGCTCGGCGCCTGCAGGGGCAGTTGCTGGTACGCAGGTAGCACTCGACGCAATCAAAAGGAATGGTTGTCACACCAGCAGTCGGTAAAGCTCGACCTCGGCCGCCACGTAGGTGCTGCCGCGCCGACGGCTGTCCATATAAATATCCGCTATCCCTGCGGGCCGGAAGGAATAGGGCAACTGCAATAAACCCTGATCCCCGAATTCCGGGTCCACCACCCCATCAGCAGCAACCCGTCGCAGCGCAATGTTGTACCCATTGGAAACGCGAGTAGTACCCGCCAACATCAATGAACGCTCAACCTGCCCATCCACATAGGTTGCCGAAGTCCATGCACTTGGAGGCAGACTGAGCAGCGGCTGCCCCTGATTGAAGACTTCATCAAATCCGCCACTATTGTCCAGGCAAACAGCGACTGCACCCGCTGCGGCCTCGCCACCCACACTTATCGAGCCGCTTGGTGACGCCGCCAACGCCCAGCTAAACCTCATCGCCTGGGGCATCAATACCACACCCGGATTCTGCGGTTGCTGGGCGTGACCAAATAGCGGATCGGGTGATCCGTCATATTGGCATCGCAGCACAAACCCCTGGCGCGGGCCAAGATCATACTCAGGAACAAGCCCAAGAATGACGGGCAGTTTGCCCCCCTCATGTGCTTGAAGTGCGATGGCCTCAAACCCGGACCACGGGCCAATCGCCCCATTGAGGGTGATAATAATGTATCCATCGGTGCCAAAATCAGGGGCAAGCACACCCTCGCTGGTCAGGCAGATCACCACGACCAGGCGCTCATACTCCCCGTAAAAGGTGTCCATCGCATAGTACACACGATCACCATCAGCCACACACTGCACTCCAGCCAGGTCGCTGTCGGGAATGCCGCGTGAGTGCAGCGGCGCCATGGCCAGCGCTTCGCCCCCGCTAAACGCCTTCAGCCGGGAAAGGTCACTGATCGGCAGGATCATCTTATTGCCGTTGTTGAAGCTCATGTCGG
The DNA here is from genome assembly GCF_000263855.1 of Pseudomonas sp. M47T1. Lineage (GTDB taxonomy): Bacteria > Pseudomonadota > Gammaproteobacteria > Pseudomonadales > Pseudomonadaceae > Aquipseudomonas. Next base: position 8,058 of record NZ_AJWX01000038.1, on the reverse strand, counting down.
GCTCACCGCTGGCGTGGTAACGCGCAAGGGCAATCCCTTTCAGCAACTGTGCCGCCACGAGGAAGCCACCCCCTTCCAGCGGGTGAATCAGTCTGACGATGGCATTCTCGCCAAAATCATCCCGCCAGGCGCCTTCGCCCCGGAATCCGGGGTCTGGGGCACCATCATCAGTCAATCGAGCTATATAGAAATTGTGGAAGTCGATCGCAGTCGATGCAACCAACACAGCCCCCTCTGGCAAAGGGGCCAGTGCACTGATAAATGCCCGTTCCTGCAACTCGCCGATGCCTTGCATCCTGACAAGTCCGGCGGTGCCGAATTCGGGGTCAAGTTGCCCATTTGCTCGCTTGGTAAAATCCTGCATGATCCGACCCTCTAAAGGACAGCACCAACTCGGTGCCGCTCACGAGAGTTGAGCAAAATGGATAGCCCCCAACTACTGGTAAAACTAACAGTCAGCGAACCCACTCTGCGCGTCGCGCACAGGCAACCGGCTCAGTACAGATTCGGCTCCATCTCCAACGCCACGCCAAAGCGCTGAAGAATATCTGCCTGGATACGCATGGCCAACGCATGCAATTGCTCACCCGTGGCCGATCCGTAGTTGACCAGCACCAGCGACTGCAAGCGATGCACGCCAGCATCGCCTTCGCGGAAACCTTTCCACCCCGCCCGCTCAATCAACCAGCCCGCAGCCAGTTTGACCTGCCCGTCGGCCTGGGGGTAACCCACCAGGTCGGCATGCTCGGCCTTGATGCGCTCAGCTAAGGCCGCCGGCACCACCGGGTTCTTGAAGAAACTGCCGGCATTGCCCAGCTCGGCAGGATCCGGCAGCTTTTCCCGACGAATACTGCAAATGGCCGCACTGACGTCCGCAGGCGTCGGCACTTCGATGCCCTGCTCTGCCAGGCGCTGGCGCACCGGGCCGTAGTCCAGATGCAGGTGCGCGGTGCGCGTCAGGTTGAAACGCACGCGCAGGATCAACCAACGCCCCGGCTCGCGCTTGAACAGGCTGTCGCGGTAGCCAAAGGCGCAGTCAGCCAGGCTGAAGTCGCGCAGCTCGCCGGTTTCACGATCCAGAGCGGTCAGCCCCTGGAACACGTCCTTGATCTCGACGCCATAGGCGCCGATGTTCTGCATCGGCGCCGCACCCACGGTACCTGGGATCAGACTGAGGTTCTCCAGACCCGCCAACCCCATGTCCAGCGTCTGCTGGACAAAGGGATGCCAGGGCTCGCCGGCCTGGGCCTCGACCACTACCGACTGACCGTCGTCCACCCGTACCCTCACACCCATGCTGGCCATGCGCATCACCAGCAACTGCAGGTCACCGGTCAGCAACAGGTTGCTGCCACCGCCGATGGGCAGCACCGGTACTTGATGTTCACGGGCCCAGGACAGCGCCTCGCGGACCTGATCATCATCACTGACATCGACAAACCAACGAGCGCTGACATCAATGCCGAAGGTGTTGAATGGCTGGAGCGATACCCGTTCGCGAATCTGCACGCTCATAGCCGCCCCTTCAATTCCGTGACCAGGCCGTGGCAGGCCTGCTCGATCAAGTCCAGGACCTGCTCGAAACCCTGCTCACCGCCGTAATAAGGATCCGGCACTTCGTCCACCAGGCCGTCGTAGCGACGCAGGAACAGGTCCAGCTCGGCGCGGGCGCCGGCTGGCTGCAAGCGCTTGAGGTTACCCAGATTGCTCTCGTCCATGGCCAGGATCAGGTCATAGCGGCCGAAATCGGCGGCACTGACCTGCTGCGCCCGCTGGGCCGACAGGTCGTAGCCGCGTCGCAGCGCGGCGTTACGGGTGCGGCTGTCCGGCGGCTTGCCTACATGCCAGTCGCCGGTGCCGGCTGACGCCACCTGCACTTGCTCGGCCAGCCCAGCTTGCTGCAATTGATGACGCAGCACGCCTTCGGCGGTAGGCGAGCGGCAGATATTGCCCAGGCACACGAACAGAACCCGCATCAGGCCTCCAGCAGGCGCTTGACGCGCTCCAGGTCCTCGGGGGTGTCGACGCCAGCCGGCGGCGCCTCGACGGCGTCCGCGACATGGATGCGCACGCCATGCCACAGGGCACGCAGTTGCTCCAGACGCTCGGTCTCTTCCAGCCAGCAAGGGCCCCAGCCCACGAAGGCCTGAAGAAAACCGGCGCGGTAGGCGTAGATACCAATATGGCGACGGAACGGCACGCCAGCCGGCAGCGCGTCACGGTCCTGGGCAAACTGATCACGCGCCCACGGCAGCGTGGCGCGGCTGAAGGTCAGCGCTAGGCCGTTGAAGTCGCTGACCACCTTGACCACGTTGGGATTGAACAGCGACGCCACATCCTCGATCGGCTCGGCCAGGGTGGCCATGCCGGCTTCAGCGTGGGCCGCCAGGTTGGCCGCTACCTGATCGATCACCGCTGGCGGGATCAAAGGCTCATCCCCCTGCACATTGACCACAATGGCATCAGCGGGCAGGCCCAGCGCCTGGGCCACTTCGGCCAGACGGTCGGTACCCGACTCGTGATCGGCGCGGGTCAACAGCACTTGGGCGCCGAACGCCTGGCAGGCATCGACGATACGCTGATCATCAGTAGCCACCACCACGCGCTCGGCGCTGCTTTTGCAAGCCTGCTCCCACACGTGCTGGACCATCGGCTTGCCGGCGATCATCTGCAACGGCTTGCCGGGCAGGCGCGTGGACGAAAAACGCGCCGGAATGACAACGGTAAAGGCCTGGCTCATTTATCCAGACGCTCCTCGTCGGTCAGGGTGCGCGCTTCGCTTTCCAGCATCACCGGGATGCCGTCGCGAACCGGGTAGGCCAGGCCGGCGCCCTTGCTGATCAGCTCGGTCTTGTCCGCGCTGAGTTTCAACGGGCCCTTGCAGATCGGGCAGGCGAGGATATCGAGCAGTTTGGTGTCCATGGTGGGTCCTTGGCAAAGATGCAGCGTGAAGGCAATAAGGTCAGGTACGCGCCAGCAAGCCGGGCAAACGCCCATCGAACCAGTCGACAAAGGCTTGCGATGGCTGCGCGTCTACCGCCAGGTACCACCAGTCGTCACGGGCAAAGGCGCGGCACTTGACCGCGTCCTTTTCAGTCATGACCAATGGTAACGGCGGCGAAAAAGTCAGGGCCGCCAGGCTGTACTCGGCATGGTCGGCGAACGCGTGGGCCTGTGGCCGCCAGTGTAGCGCCTGCAGGGTATTGAAGAAACGTTGCGGGTTGCCGATACCGGCCACCGCGTGCACCGCCTGCCCGGGGGCAAACAGGTTTAGCCCGTGGCGCTCGCCGGTCAGCACATTGATCAGGGCCATGGGCTGCAGGGTGAAGGCAAAGCCTTGCGAGGTGTCCTGCGCGGCGCCGTTGAACAGCACCGCATCCACCGACTGCAAGCGCTCGGCCGGCTCGCGCAGTGGCCCGGCCGGCAGGCAGCGGCGGTTGCCCAGGCCACGGGCGGCGTCGATCAGCACCAGCTCCAGGTCGCGGGCCAGGCGGTAATGCTGCATGCCGTCATCGGACAGGATCAGATCCAGCGGCTGCGCGGCAGTCAGGGCCTGCACGGCGCGGCTGCGATCGGGGTCGATCATCAGCGGCACGCCGGTGCGCTGCACGATCAGTAACGGCTCGTCGCCGGCCACGCTGGCGTCCTGCTCAGGCAATACTGGCCACGGCAACTGTGGTGGCTTGGCGCCATAACCACGACTGACCACGCCCACCTTCAGGCCTTGGCGCTGACAGTGTTCGATCAGCCAGAGAATCATCGGGGTCTTGCCGGTGCCGCCTACGGTGACATTGCCGACCACCACCACCGGTACCGGCGAGCGGTAGATAGTGCCCTGCCCGCGCAGGAAGCGCTGGCGCTTGCCCTGCACCACGCGGCGGTACAGGCATTCCAGCGGGCGCAGCAGCGTCAGCGCCGGATGCCCTGCGTACCAGGCCGCCAACAAGCGATCGGATAGGGCCATCAGTTGTTCGCCTGCGCCTCGACCGTGGTCATGCTCAGGTGGCTGAAGCCCAGCTTGCCGGCCGCGTCCATGGCGGTGATGACCGCCTGGTGCGGGGTCTTGCCGTCGGCGCTGATCGACAGCGGCAACTGGGTGTCGCCCGCCGATTCAGCCTCAAGGGCATCCATCAGGGTGCTCAGGTCACTCTTGGGCAACAGTTTGTTGTTCACCGAGTAGACGCCGTCGGCACTGATGGCAATGTCCAGGGTCTTGCCGGTGTCCTGCTCGGGGCTGCCGCTGACAGCCTCCGGCAAGTCCACCCGCAACTGCGTCTGCTTGGTGAACGTGGTGGTCACCACGAAGAACAGCAGCAACACAAAAACCACGTCGATCAGCGAGACCAGGTTGATGTCGATGTTTTCCCGCTGCTTACGGCGAAATTTCACGCTTTTTCCTCAGCCAGATCGACTTCGCGGTCACCCTGCACCATTTCCACCAATTTGATTGCTTCCTGCTCCATGCCCACCACCAGCTCGTCGATGCGGCGTTGCAGCAGACGGTGGAAGAACACCGCCGGAATACCCACGAACAGGCCGGACGCCGTAGTGACCAATGCCTTGGAGATACCGCCGGCAAGTACGGCCGGGTTGGTGGCCATGTTGCTGCCCATGAACGAGCTGAAGATCTCGATCATGCCCAGCACGGTGCCCAGCAGGCCCAGCAACGGCGCCATGGCGGCAATGGTGCCGAGCATGCTGATGTAGCGCTCCATTTCATGGATGACGCGGGCTGCGGCCTCTTCGATGCACTCTTTCATGATCTCGCGGCCATGGCGCGAGTTGGCAAGGCCTGCGGCCAGAATTTCGCCCAGGGGCGAGTCGGCGCGCAGCGCCTTGAGTTTTTCCTTGTCCAACTGCTTGTCGCGGATCCAGCGCCATACCTGACCCAGCAGGTGCGCAGGGGTTACACGGCTGGCGCGCAAGGTCCACAGGCGTTCGGCGGTGATGCCCAGCGCGGCGATGGAGCTCAGAATGATCGGCAACATCATCCAGCCGCCGGATTTGACCAATTCCCACACAGTAAGGACCCCCTCGAAAAAGTCCGCCACTCTAACATAGGGGGGCTACGGGTCGTAGACCGTCATGTCGGGTCGCGCCAGAAGCGCCTTCGCTCACGCTCGCCGCTGACACCATCAAAGCGCCCCAGACGCAGGTGCAAGGCGCCGTGCAGCGCGTTGTCATGGACCTCCATGCCCTGGGCGCGATAACGGTCCAGCACCTGCCCGTGAGGGTGGCCGAACGAGTTGCCGTAACCGCGGGAGATCAGCGCCCCTCGCGGCTGCATGGCATCAAGCAGGGCCTGGGACGACGACGTGCGGCTGCCATGATGAGGCGACTGCAACCAATGGCTGCCCAGGCTCAGGCCACTGGCGACCAGGGCACGCTCGGCGGCGCTGTCGATATCGCCGCCCAGCAGCAGCTGCTCGCCCTTGGCTTCTACCAGCAACACGCACGACGACGGGTTACTGTCCCGCGCCTGGGCCCAGCGCCACACAGTGAAGTTGACGCCGTCCCACTGCCAGCTGCGCCCCGACTCGCAGGGCTGCGCCGCCAGCGAGGCCGGCAACTGCTCGGCCTCGCCACTCCACACCGCCGTTACCGGCAGGCTGCGCATTACCGCCGGGGCCCCGCCCGAGTGGTCCATGTGGGCGTGGCTGATGAGCATCAGGTCCAAGGTGCGCACACCCTGGTCGCGCAGGTTGGGCACCACCACCCTCTCGCCGGCGTCCTGGCCGGGAGTGCGCGGCCCGGCGTCATACAGCAGCGCGTGATGACGAGTGCGTATCAGCACCGACAGGCCCTGGCCTACGTCCAGCTGGGTGACCTGGGCTTCTCCGTAGGGCAGCAGTTGCGGCGGCGGCGCCACCGCCAGCAAAACCAATGGCCACCCCAAAGGCCGCATCGACAGGCCCGCTGGCAATAACAGCAGCAGCACCCCCACCGACACCAGCAACCACACCCCCAATGGCAACCCGGGCGGCACCCAGGCCGGCAACCACGCTGCCAGCCAGGCCAGGCCATCGAACAGCAACGCCAACAGCCCGCCCACCGTCCATAACAACCCCTCACCCAACCAGGGCACCGGTAGCATCAGCGCGCCCAGCAACGCCGCGGGCAACACTGCGATGCTGACCCAGGGCACAGCCACCAGGTTGGCGAGCGGCCCGCCAAGGCTGATGGGCATCCCCAGCGCCAGCAGTGGCGCAAGCAACCCCACCGCCATCAACCATTGCGCTCGCGTCCAGGCCCGCCACCAGGGCCAGGCGCCCAGACGCCCGGAAAACACCAGCATCAGCACGCCGACGGCAGAGAACGACAGCCAGAAACCAGGCAGCAGACTGACCAGCGGATCAATCAGCAGCACCGCGTTCATGGCCGCCAGCAGCGGCAGCCATACCCCCAGGTGGCGAAAGCGCAGGCGCCATAGCAGCACCAGCCCGAGCATGATCAAGGCCCGCTGCACCGGTACCTGCAAACCGGCCAGCACGCCGTAACCGGCAGCAGCGCAAAATGCCAGCCCGCACGCCCAGGGCAACCAGGGCAACGCCGCCGGCCAGAGCCCCAGCCGCGCCAGGCCGACCACCAGCCCGTAGACCAGCCCGGCCAGCAAGCCGATATGGGTGCCGGAAATGACCAACAGGTGCACCGTGCCGGTCGCCTGCAATACCCCCCACTGTTCTCGGCTGATGGCCGAGCCATCCCCCATCACCAGCGCGGTGATCACGCCTTCGTAGCCCTGGGCATCCACCGCCAGCAGCCGCTGGCGCAAGGCGTCGCGCCAGGCGCCCTGGGCCGGGGCCAGCAACTGGCCGTCCTTGACGCTGCCGGTGGCACCAATGCCGCGCGCCAGCAGCCACGCTTCGGCATCCAGGCCCGCCGGGTTCACCAGCCCACGCGGGCGCTTGAGGGTCACGGCCAGGCGCCAGCGTTCGCCGCTGTTCACCACCGGGCCGTTGAACCAGGAAAGGCGCAGTTGTCGAGGCAGGTCATGGCGCCGGGACTGGGCGTCGGCCAATTCGAACCGCACCGAACTGCCCTGATTGTCGGGCAGGCCCGTCACCCGGCCTTCCAGCCACACGGTCTGGCCATCCAGCGAATGCGACAGACGGTCATCCAGCGCCCAGTGCGCTTGTACGCACGCCCATGCCAGCCCAAGCACCAGCAATGCAGGCCTTACCCAACGCCGCGCCAGCAGCGTAACACCCAGTGCCAGCAAGGCGGCCAACGCCCACGGGCCGGGCAATACCGGCAGAAAACGCAGGGTAACCAGGCCGACGGCCAGTGCCAGCATCGCGGTGCGCATACACTCATCCTTGAGCAATCGAGCCGCCAGCATCGGCGCAAACACCGGGCAGCGCCGCTAAATATTTGTCACAAAGTCTGAACCTGAGCGCCCGTGAAGGCGGGCATACTGCGCCTATACCCCTTGGGCCGTTTCGCGAGAATCTGCATGCCGCGCCGCCTGTTCAAACGCTACATGCCCGACCCCGAGCAACTGCGCCAACACGCGTCATTACGCTTTCTCGGGCGACTGCTCCACGACCCCAACCTGTGGCACCTAAACCGGCGCAGCGTGTCCCGGGCAATGGGCGTGGGGCTGTTCGCCGCGTTCCTGCCCATCCCCCTGCAAATGCTGGTGGCCGCCGCGCTGGCCATCCTGGCAAGGGGCAACCTGGCGATTGCCGTCAGCCTGGTGTGGCTGACCAACCCGCTGACCATGGCGCCGATATTCTTCGTCACCTACCAGGTGGGCGCCTGGCTGATGGGTTCGCCCCCACGCACCCTGCCCGACAATCTGAGCTGGGAGTGGATCAGCGGGCAGTTGGTCACGCTGTGGCAACCGTTCGTGTTGGGGTCCGTGGTGACGGGGGTAGTGATGGGGGCACTGGGCTATGTGGCCACCCTGGGGTATTGGCGCTGGTGGGTGGCGCGCCAATGGCGCCGCCGTCACGCGAAACGCCCGTAGCCGCTGCGGCAGCGGCTACAGGTCAAGGCAATGGGCCGAGTCAATCAGGAACGCATGCCGCGGCCGCTCACCAGCAGCCGTGCGCAACC
>NZ_AJWX01000037.1 GCF_000263855.1 Pseudomonas sp. M47T1 | reverse complement strand
CTTCATGCCCGAGCGGTCGACGCCGGGAATGTAGAAGGCCTCGTCGTTGATCTGGCGCAGGGTCTCCATGTAGTCCTTGTTGAAGATGTCACCGTTCACCGCCTCCACCGAGATGCGCACGGTGTTGCCCAGGTTGGCGAGGTCATTGCGGTGCTCGATCATGCGCTCGATGAACGGGTGCTTGAGCGGGATCATCTTTTCAAAGCGGGTGGAGGGACGAATCAAGGTGGCCTGCCAGAACAGGAAAATACTCACCAGCAGGCAAAGGATGATCACGGCGGGGCGGTGGTTGAAGATCAGGCGTTCAAGGAGCGTGCCTTGAGGTACCGGGAATTTTTGCTGGATGCTCATGGTTGCTGCCCCTCGTTGCCGCTGTTGTCTGTGTGGTGCACGCCGTTCTCGCCCACCAGCAGCAAGCCGTCGCTGACTGCGATGGCGCCCGCCAACGCCTGGCGATCAGGGCGGGTCACGCGGCTGAAGCTCAAACCATCGTCAACGCTGCGCAGTACCGTGCCGCCCTCGCCCACCAGTACCAACGCGCCGTCGTCCAGCAGGCGGGCGCTGGCCAGGCCAGTGTCCAGGGGGCCGCGTTCGCCCTGCACGGCAATGGCGTGCCAGCTGTCGCCGAAGTCGCTGGAGCGAAACACATGGCCGCGCAGGCCGAACATCAGCAAGGTGCGCGCCTGAGCGGTGGCCACCGCGCCAAACAGCGAGCCCTCGTAAGGGCCCTGCACACGCTGCCAGGTCAAGCCGGCATCGGCGGAACGAAAGATCACGCCCTGCTCGCCCACGATCAACAGGCCCGCATCCTTGACCGCGATAATGGCGTTGAGGTGCAACTGATCAGGGTTGTCCAGCCGCTGGCTGACGTCCTGCCAATGCTGGCCACCGTCCTCGGTGCTCAGCACCGCGCCATAGGCCCCCACGGCAAAACCGTGCTCGGCATCGAGAAAATGCACACTCAGCAACGGCGCCTGGCGCGCCGGGTCCTGGAACTGCCGGGTCCAGGTGGCGCCCGCGTCGACGGTGGCGAGGATCTGTGTGTCATGGCCCACAGCCCAGCCATGCCGGGCGTCGACGAAATACACCGCCGTGAGCAATTGCTGGCTGGGCACCGGCGCCTGGGCCCAGGTGCGGCCCTGATCGTCGGACAACAGCACATGCCCCCGCTCGCCCACCGCCACCTGCCGTGCCCCGGCGCTGGCGATATCGGTCAACAGCCCCGAGACTGCCTTAGCCGGCGCCACCGCCCCCGCCTGCGCGGCACCTGTTATTACCAGCTCCATCACCAGCGCCATCGTGCACACCGTAAACCACTGCCTAGCCACCGCACACGCTCCGTTTTCTTGTTGCCGTCGCCCCAGGGCGCGGACCCGGGGCCATTCTAGGGAGCCCGGCCGGCCCTGCCCTCTCGCTGATTTTCATGGCTATACCCACCGGGAATACCCCGCCCTGCAACAAGGCACGCCGCCCCGCAATGAGGCCATGTGCCAAGCGCACTTCACCTTTGGCTATAGGCATAAGAATTTGCTGGAAGGCAGAACGCCACGCGCTCCCTACCATGCGGCCTACCTGGAGCACAGGTGGTGTTACCAGCAGCCAGCGGGGCGTCGACCCCGCGTCTTAGACATGCAGGTTTTGGGGGAGAGCACCGTGAACACACTTAAACGCCTGGGGACCCTGTGGCCCCACGGCCTGGCTGTCGCCGTCGCCCTTGCCGGCAGCGCACCGGCACTGGCCGTGGAGTTCAACGTCGGCGAAGTAGAGGGTCACCTGGATTCAACGCTGTCGGTGGGCGCCAGCTTCGGCACCGCCAACCCCGACAAGCAGTTCATCGGCACCGCCAACGGCGGCCATGCCGCCACCCGCACCAGCGATGACGGGCGCCTGAACTTCAAGAAGGGCCAAGCCTTCTCGGAGATCTTCAAGGGCGTGCATGACCTGCAACTCAAGTACGAGGACACTGGCGTGTTCATTCGCGCCAAGTACTGGTACGACTACGCCATCGAACACGGCAACACGCACCTCTACGACATCGACGACAGCGGCCGCGACACCGCCGCCAAGGGCCAGGGCGCGGAAATCCTCGACGCTTTCGTCTACCACAACTACACCATCGCCAACCTGCCCGGCAGCGTGCGCGCCGGCAAACAGGTGGTGAGTTGGGGCGAAAGCACCTTCATCGGCAACTCCATCAATACCATCAACCCGGTGGACGTGTCGGCCCTGCGCCGCCCCGGTTCCGAGGTGAAGGAAGGGCTGATCCCGGTGAACATGCTGTACGTCAGCCAGGGCGTCAGCGACAACCTGTCCGTGGAAGCCTTCTACCAGCTGACCTGGCAAAAGACCGAACTGGATAACTGCGGCACCTTCTTCGGCAGCGACGTGGCTGCCAAAGGCTGTACCCAGGGCATGACCATCAACGGCACCGACTTCGACCGCGACAGCAGCAGTTACGGCTACGTGCCGCGCCTGAGCGATAACGATGCGCGCAACAGCGGCCAGTTCGGCGTATCGATGCACTGGACTGTGCCGGAGCTCAACGACACCGAGTTCGGCTTCTACGCGATGAACTATCACGCGCGCAACCCGGAGATCAACTGGACGGTCGGCAAGGGTGCGCTGGCCGACCCGGTAGGCGGCCTGTCGGGTCAGGGCGGCGTGAGTACCGCGCGCTACTACCTGACCTACCCCGAGGACATCCGCCTGTACGGCATCAGTTTTGCCACCAACGTCGGCGCCACGGCGCTGTCGGGGGAGATCAGCTACCGGCCAAACATGCCCATGTCGCTCAACGCCAGCGATGTGTCCAACGCCGCAGTGCTGGGTTCGGCGGCCACCAACCCGCTGGTCAACGCCGGCCTGCCGATTTTCAGCACCGGCTGGGCCAGCTCTACCTATGGCTCGACCATCCAGGGCTACAAGCGCATGCCCTACACCCAGGCGCAGACCACCGCCGTGCGCACCTTCGACCATGTGCTGGGCGGCGACCGCCTGAGCCTGGTGGGGGAAGTGGGCATGGGCTACATCAGCGGCTTGGGCGCCACCGACGGCTCGGACCTGCGCTTTGGCCGCAGCAGCGTATACGGCAATGGCGAGCTGGCCGACGCCGGCACCGCGCTGTTGCTGGGCGGCCTGTCGGGCAATGAGATCTGCAAGGCGCTGAACTCATCCAACCCCAGCGAATGCAGTAGCAAGGGCTACTACACGCCCATTTCCTGGGGCTACCGCCTGCGCGCCGTGGAGGAATACAACGACGTGTTCGCCGGGGTCAACCTCAAGCCCAACGTCACCTTTTCCCATGACGTGCACGGCAACGGCCCGACCTTCACCGAAGGCAGCAAGGCCATCAGCGTGGGCGTGGATGCCGACTACCTGACCAAATACACCGCCAGCCTCAGTTACACCAATTTCTTTGGCGGCGATTACAACACCACCACCGACCGTGATTTCGTCGCCCTGAGCGTCGGCGTCAGTTTTTAAGCCTGTGAGGTACATCATGAAACACCTGCATTTGCTCAAGATCGGCGGCTTTACCCTGTGCGTGCTGGCCAGCCAGGTGCACGCGGCCGTGCCCGCCGACCAGGCCGCGCGCCTGGGCGCCGACCTGACGCCGGTGGGCGCACAAAAATCCGCCAACGCTGACGGCAGCATTCCGGCCTGGACCGGTGGCCTGCCCGCCAGCACCGGCAAGGCCAACGCCGATGGTTTCCTGCCCGACCCTTTCGCCAATGAAAAACCCTTGTTCGTGATCACCGCCGCCACCGCAGCGCAGTACAAGGACAAGCTCACGGCTGGGCAACTGGCGTTGTTCGCCCGCTACCCGGACACCTACCGCATTCCGGTCTTCCCCAGCCATCGCACGGTGAGCCTGCCGGACAAGAGCCTGGCGGCCACTCGCCAGAATGCGCTGGAAACGCAACTGGTGGCGGGCGGCAACGGCCTGGAGCATTACCACGCCGGCGGCATCCCCTTTCCCATTCCCAAGGATGGCCTGGAGGTGATCTGGGACCTGATTGGCCGCTACCGCGGCGACACCCTCAAGCGCATCGTGATGCAAGCTTCGCCACAGACCAATGGTGACTTCACCCCCAACGTGCTCAAGCAAGAGCTGGCCTACCCCACCGGCATGAGCGATTTCGATCCCAAGTCGCAGGACAATATCCTCAGCTACTACCGTGAGGAGTTCCTCTCGCCGGCGCGCATGGCCGGTGGCGTGCTGCTGGTGCACGAGACCGTGGACCAGGTGAAAGAGCCCCGCGAGGCCTGGCAATACAACGCCGGCCAGCGCCGGGTGCGCCGCGCCCCGCAAATCGCCTACGACAGCCCAGCGGCCGAAGGCCTGCGCACCTTTGACGACTTCGACCTGTTCAACGGCGCCCCCGACCGCTTTGACTGGAAGCTGGTGGGCAAGCAGGAGCTGTACATTCCGTACAACAGCTACCGCCTGGAATCGCCAACACTCAAGTACACCGACATCATCAAGCCGGGCCATATCAACCAGGACCTGACCCGCTACGAGCTGCACCGGGTGTGGCACCTGACGGCCACGTTGAAGCCGGGCGAACGCCACATCTACTCGCGACGTGACGTGTACATCGACGAAGACAGCTGGCAAGGCGCCGAAACCGAAGCCTACGACGGCCACGGCGCGCTGTGGCGCGTGTCGGAAGGCCACGCCACGTTCTTCTACGACGTGAAAGTGCCGATATTCGCCGCTGAAGTGCACTACGACCTGATCTCGGGGCGCTACGCGGTGAATTCGCTGCACAACGAAGAGAAGAACAGCTACACCTTCAACGTGCCCATGAGCAGCAAGGACTTCACCCCATCGGCGCTGCGCGTGACGGGTATTCGCTGACGCTGCAGCCTGGCGCCAGCTGCTACGATATAGAACTTCACACCAGACAGTGGCAGCGCGGCAATAAAGGCCCGGATTTTGCTTTGATTTCAAGAACATCTCTGAAGTTCTGCGAGTGCTCATGAAGTTGCATCAACTGCGGGCCATGGTTTCCATCTGCGAAAGCGGCAGCATTCAGGAGGCTTCGCGCCTGCTGCATATCTCTCAACCGGCCCTGTCCAAGGGCATCAAGGAACTGGAAGCGGAACTGGGCGTTCCGCTGCTGATCCGCTCCAACCGCGGTATTACCGCCACCGAGTACGGCGAGCGCCTGGTGCGCCGTGCCCGGCTGATCCTCGAAGAAGTGCGCCGCGCGCGTGAAGAAATCGACACCCTGAAAGGCGTAATGGACGGTAAATTGTCGATCGGCGTGTCACCGGTGACGCCGGGAGCCCAGTTCGTCAACAGCCTCAACCGTTACCGCAAGCGTTACCCAAAGGTGCATATTCAGATCCATGAACTGCGCCCCTCCAAATTGATGGAGGGCTTGCGCGAGGGCTTGCTGGACATGGCACTCACCTCGTTGCCGCCCACCCGCAGCACCGATGGCTTCCACTGGGTGGAACTGTTCGAACAACCCGCCGTGCTGGCCGTACGCAAAGGCCACCCTCTGGCCGACGCCACCTCCCTTGCGCAACTGCGCGAACTGGACTGGCTGCTGCAGGATTCGCTGGAACAATCCAAAGTGAACGTGATGTTCGAGGACAATGACATCGCCTGGCCCGAAAACGTCATCGAATGCGCCTCCGTGGTGCTGTTTTCCGAGATGGCGGTGGCCAGTGACGCGGTCAGCTACTGGTCGGAGCGCATCCTTGAGCGCACGCAGAATTTCGTCGGCGGATTGCAGGTGCTGAACATCGCCGAACCGGTGCCGTCGATGAACATCTCCCTGGTGTGCCGCGACCAGGAATTGATGACTCGCGAAGCCAAGGCCCTGGCAGACGAACTGATCTACGTGTACCGCAGCCCGCACGCCGCCGTGGCCTGAACCGGTGCTTGATAACCAGGCCTGATAAGCATGTGCAGAGGTGATTATCCACGGCCGCAGGCCTGGGGCATGCTGACGCCATCGCCCGCCTACCGGACAAGGACACCTCATGAGTCAGCCCGCGTCATCGCCATCACCCACCCCGGCCCCGCGCCGCCGCCTGGTGATAGGCCTGCTGATGGCCGTCATGGTCATCAGCGTGCTCGACAAGACCATCTTCGCCTTTGCCGGCCCACAGATCATCGATGAACTGCACCTGAGTGCGCAAGAGTTCGGCTTTGTCGGCAGCGCGTTCTTTTTCCTCTATTCGTTGAGCGGCATTGGGGTGGGCTTCCTCGCCAACCGCTTTCCCACCCGCTGGATACTCACCCTGATGGCCCTGGTGTGGACCAGCGCGCAGCTTCTGGTGACCTTTGCCAACGGCCTTGCTGCCCTCACCGCCAGCCGTCTGCTACTGGGCGCCGGCTGCGGCCCGGGCACGGCGGTTACCCAGCACGCCAGCTTCAAGTGGTACACGGCCGACCGCCAGGTACTGCCGGCCTCCTTGCTGCAAGTGTCGATCATGCTCGGCGGCCTGCTGGGGGCCATCGCCCTGCCCCTGATCATCGCTCATTTTGGCTGGCGCTCGGCCTACCTGCTATTGGCCGCCCTGAGCCTGGTGTGGATGCTGGCCTGGTGGCTGTTCGGCGCCGACGGCAACCAGGCCGGCATGGCGCAGGGCAGCCCTGCCCTGCCGACCACCGTCGTGCCCTACCGTCACCTGCTGCTCAACCGCACCTTCGTGTGGATTTCGTTGATGTGTTTCCTTGCCTACCTGCCCAACGCCCTATCGTTCAGCTGGTCAGCGGTGTACCTGCAGAAGGGCCTGGGCCTGAGCAGCGTGCAGGCGGGCTATGTGCTGTTTGCCGCCACCTTGAGCATTATCGTCATCAACCTGCTGCTGTCGGCGCTCTCGCAACGTTTGCTCAAGCGCGGCACCAGCGTGCAGCGCAGCCTGGTGCTACCGCCCATGGCCTGCTGCATCCTCGGAGGCCTGGCGTTCTGCATGCTGGGCACGCTGACCCAGGGCCTGACCATGAAGCTTGTGTGCTACGTGCTGGGCGGGGTGCTGCTCAATGGCGTGTTTGCCTTCGGCATGACCATCACCTCGCACATTTCACCACTGCACCAGCGCGGCGCCATGCTGGCGATCCATGTGGGCTGCATGACCCTGTCGGGCATGCTCGCGCCCTGGGCCGTCGGGCGGCTGGTGATGCTGTTCAATGGTGACATTGCCCAGGGGTTTGAAACCGCCCTTCACGCCATCGGCGTGGCTGCGGTGCTGTGCGCCGCCCTGGGCCTGTATGTGATTACCCCGGCGCAGACCCGCCAGCATTTGCAGGCACGCTGGGCCAACTGACCCTCCCTGTTTTCGGCACTACCTTTCACGGCGCGCGGGCCCGTCCTGCGCGGCGCCTGCCTGTGCGCGCCGTTCCCGCCCCTTGACCCACCAGGACCTCGCATGAACCTTTCCGTATTTTCTTCAAGCTACGCCCAGGCGCGCCAACAGTTCCTGCTGGCCTGTGCCCGCCGCGGGCTGCCTGTGGCCTCGCGGGTGCACCCCCTGGCCGGCAGCGACAACGAAACCCTGGCGCTGGACGTGGCCTACGTCGGCTCGCCCACCGCTCGCAACCTGATGGTAGTCAGCAGCGGCTGCCATGGGGTGGAGGGCTTCTGCGGCTCGGCGGTGCAGGTCGACCTGCTCAACGATGACGACTGGGCAGCCTCCATCGACCACCCCGACCTGGCTGTGCTGTACTTGCACGCCCTCAACCCCTACGGGTTTTCCTGGCTGCGGCGGGTGACCCACGAAAACGTCGACCTGAACCGCAACTTCCTCGACTTTTCCCAGCCGCACACGCCCAGCCCCGGTTACGACGCCATCGCCGATCAGCTATTGCCGGAACAGTGGCCACCGTCGCGCCTCAATGAACTGAAACTGCTCCTGCACGTCGCGCGCAAGGGCCGCAAGGCATTGCAGGCGGCGGTCTCCAGCGGCCAGCAGAGCCATCCCGACGGGCTGTTTTTCAGCGGCACGGCCCCCACCTGGAGCAATACTCAGATTCGCGAAGTACTGCGCGAACACGCCCAGCAGTGCCAGCGAATCGGCTGGGTCGACGTGCACACCGGCCTTGGGCCGCAGGGTGTGGGCGAGCGAATCTACAAGGGCCCGGCCAGCGCCGAAGACATCGCCCGCGCCAAGGCCTGGTGGGGCCCGCAGGTGACCAACAGCTTTGACGGCAGTTCGACCTCGGCGAACCTGAGCGGCACCCTGGACCTTGCGGTGATGCAAGAATGCCCGCAAGCCCAGTACAACGGCCTAACCCTGGAATACGGCACCCAACCAGGGCCCAAAGTCCTGAATGCACTGCGCGCCGAACAATGGCTGCAACGCCACCCACGCACGGGCAGCCCGCAACGCCAGCAAATCAAGCAACAGATCCGCGAGGCGTTTTATGTGGAGAGCGATGAGTGGAAGCGGCAGGTGCTGGAGCAGGCCCGTGAAGTGTGCCGGCAGACGGTGGATGGGTTGCTGACACGCTGAGCCACTTGTCGCCGCGCTGTATGCTTAGGTGGGAGTGGGCTCTGCCCACGAAGCCTTCACTGCGGATTTTTTTCACGAACCGCCGTGTTCTTTTCGTGGGCAGAGCCCACTCCCACACCGAAAGGCAGTTGTTGCGCGCAGAGAACGCGTCAGGCCACCGGGGTCACCAACTGCTTGCCGTTGTGAAACCAGCCTTCGATGTTCTGCCACACCAGGTCGCCCATGGCCTGGCGCGTCTCGGCGGTGCCGCTGCCCACGTGGGGCAGCAGCACCACGTTGTCCATGGCCACCAGGCTGTCGGGCACCTGGGGCTCGGCTTCAAACACATCCAGCCCGGCACCGGCGATGATGCCCTGCTGCAAGGCATGGATCAGCGCGTCCTGGTCCACCACCGAGCCCCGTGCGATGTTGATCAAGAAGCCTTTGCTGCCCAACAGCGCCAGGCGCCGGGCATCGATCAGGCGGTCGGTATTCTTGCCACCGGGCACCGCCAGCACCAGTACGTCGCAGGCACTGATCAGGGCATCCAGCTCGGCGAAATAGGTGTAGTCCACGCCGTCCTTGGGCGTGCGGTTGTGGTACAGGATGTCCATGTCGAACGCCGCCGCACGCCGGGCGATGGCCTGGCCGATATTGCCCAGGCCGACAATGCCCAGTTTCTTCCCGCCCACTTTCACGGCCACCGGAAACCGCGCCTGGTGCCACTTGCCCGCGCGCACATAGCGATCGGCCTCGGTAAAGCGGCGCAGGGTATCGAGCACCAGTGCCATGGCCGTGTCGGCCACGCAATCGTCCAGCACCTGCGGCGTGTTGCTGACCGCGATGCCGCGGTCGCGGGCGACGTCCACGGCGATGGCGTCATAGCCCACGCCGAAGCTGAAGATGGCTTCCAGGTTGGGCAACTGCGCCAGCAACTCGGCCGTGGCGCCATACACGCCACTGGTCACCAGCGCCTTTACCCCGGCGCCATTGGCGTGCAGCCACGCCTGCTTGTCGGCCAGTTCCCAATAATGAGTGGCCGCAAAGTGGCTTTCCACGGCGGTTTGCAGGCTGGGCAGCAAAGGGCCTGCGATAAGGACCGGGACCGAATGGGTCGCTGGCTGGGTCATGGTGGCTCCTGGATTGTTATTGTGCAGGGTTGATATAGGTCATCGTACAACTATGGATCTTCACTCTACAAGTGACGAATCCGCCCCCCCCGCTGCCCCCTGCACCCACCAGCCGGAAGGCAAGGCGTAAACAGGCGAGGAACGGCCGGAGTCGCGCTCGACGTTACGGGTTGTAAATGAGCATTGCGAGCCTGTTTTCAACGCAGCATGGCCCAGCTGGAATGCATTTCGCACAGAGCCTATAGCCACAGAACGTACCGGCGCTCAGCCGAAGGGTCATCGGTAGCCCGGACCTGAACGAAGGGCGGTCAGTTCACCAACAATGAAGGGGGTGATCCTGCGGGGCCTTGTGGGTTTCAGACGAAAAAACCGTGAGCAGTGAATTATTTAGCAAGCCGTTGTATCTGATGCCATATAGCCCGCACCTCGCAAAACATTGGCGCGGTAAATGAATGAGAAAATCAGGTACAGAGTAACGTGCATGAAATTACTTAAGAAACGCGTCAAACCCATTGGGTTGAAGGATATTACCATCGTTGACGACGCCAAGATGCGCAAGGCAATCACCGCCGCCGCGCTGGGCAATGCGTTGGAATGGTTCGACTTTGGCGTATATGGCTTCGTCGCCTACGTGCTGGGCAAGGTGTTTTTCCCCGGCGCCAACCCCAGCGTGCAGATGATCGCGGCATTGGCAACGTTCTCGGTGCCGTTCCTGATCCGGCCCTTGGGCGGTCTGTTTTTCGGCGCGCTGGGTGACCGCTACGGGCGGCAGAAAGTACTGGCGGCGACCATCGTGATCATGTCTTTGAGCACCTTTGCCATCGGCCTGATTCCCTCCTACGCCACCATCGGCATCTGGGCCCCGGTGCTGCTGTTGCTGGCCAAGATGGCTCAGGGATTTTCGGTGGGTGGCGAGTACACCGGCGCCTCGATCTTCGTGGCCGAATACGCTCCGGACCGCAAGCGCGGCTTCCTGGGCAGTTGGCTGGACTTCGGCTCGATCGCAGGCTTCGTGCTGGGCGCCGGCGTGGTGGTGCTGATCTCCAGCTCCGTGGGCGAGGACGCTTTCCAGTCGTGGGGCTGGCGCCTGCCGTTCTTCCTGGCCCTGCCCCTGGGCTTGCTCGGGCTGTACCTGCGCAACGCGCTGGAAGAAACCCCGGCGTTCCAGCAGCACGTGGACACGCTTGAACAAGGCGACCGCGAAGGCCTGGCAGCCGGCCCCAAGGTGTCGTTCAAGGAAGTGGCCACCCAGCACTGGCGTAGCCTGATCACCTGCGTGGGCGTGGTGGTGGCGACCAACGTCACCTATTACATGCTGCTCACCTATATGCCCAGCTACCTGTCGCACAACCTGCACTACAGCGAAAACCGTGGCGTGCTGATCATCATCGCCATCATGGTGGGCATGCTGTTCGTGCAGCCATTCTTCGGTTTTGTCAGCGACAAGGTCGGGCGCCGTCCGTTTATCATCTGCGGCAGCATTGGCCTGTTCTTCCTGGCCATCCCGGCGTTCATGCTGATCATCAGCGGTTCCCTGGGGCTGATCTTCGCCGGGCTGTTGATACTGGCGGTGCTGCTGAACTTCTTCATCGGCGTGATGGCCTCGACGCTGCCGGCGATGTTCCCCACTCACATCCGCTATAGCGCCCTGGCCAGCGCCTTCAACATTTCCGTGCTGATTGCCGGGTTAACCCCCACTGCCGCAGCCTGGCTGGTGGAAACCACCGGCAACCTGTACATGCCGGCCTATTACCTGATGGTGATGGCGGTGATTGGCCTGGCCACCGGCCTGACCATGAAGGAAACCGCGAACAAGCCGCTGCGCGGCGCCGCACCCGCGGCGTCTGACCTTGCCGAGGCTCGCGAGTTGTTGCAGGAACACCACGACAATATCGAACAGAAGATCGAAGACATCGACGCACAGATCGCCGAGCTGCAAGCCCGCCGTGAACATCTGGTGCAACAGCACCCGCGCATCAACTGATGCCACGTACAAATGGCAGGGGCATGGGTGCACTACGGAGTATTTGCACCTATGCTGCCCTTCAATCAAGAGCATAAATGCCGCTGTATTTGTTTGATTTGATTGGGCCACTGCCATGAGCCACACACGCGGATCGGCGCGCCGGGAAGGTGCGCCCCTGCTGAAACTGTTGGGCGCAGCCTTGCTGCTCGCCGCGCTTGGCCAACCCTGCGTGGCCGCATCGCGCACAGTCGACTTGTACCTGCCGGACGCACCACCCCTGAGCCTGCCCGGGCAAGACGGCACGTTCGGCATTCTCGGCGACGTCACCCTGCAAGCCGCTACCCGCGCAGGCTTCGACCTGCACGTGGTTTCCCTGCCTTGGTCACGGGCGCAACGAACGGTACAGGTGGGCACCGATCAGTTGATCATTCCGCTGTCGCGCACCCCGGAACGGGAAGACGCCTACACCTGGATCGCCCCCATCATGAGCATGGACCGGGCGTTTTTCAGCCTCGACAAGCGCGTCGATTCCTTCGAGCAGGCCCGCGCCACCTATGCCCGGGTAGCCGTGGGCATGGGCAGCGCCCAGGAACAGAAACTGCGCGATGAAGGCTTCAGCGACCAGCAGATCTACCCGGTGAAAATCGGCGAGAACCCGGCGATGCTGTTGCTGCGAGGCCGGGTGGATGCCTGGTTCAATGGCATTCCGGAAACCCGGTATATCTGGCCCCAGGTATCGGACCGCGCTTTGCAGACGAGCCCGGCGCTAATGACCACGGACCTTTACCTGGCCTGCTCGAAACGCTGCGATCGCGCCATCGTCCAGCGCATGCGCGAGGCGGTGGAGGCCATGCGCGACGACGGCAGCCTGCAGCGGCTGCGCGACCATTACCTCGACAGGCTGCATGAACCGGGGGCGCGGTGACGCGATTCAGCTGGCCCGCTCCAAGGTCGTCAGCAAGTCCACGAACTGCAACGTCAGCTTGTGCGCGGGCTGCAAGTGAATCAGCGGCACCGACGCCTGGTGCGACTCGCGCATCTTCACCGAGCTGTTGAGGTACACCGGCAGCACCGGCAAGCCCTCACCTTTCAACTCGTCGACCATTTGCTGGTGCAAGGTGGCGCGACTGACAAACTGGTTGACCACGATGCCTTCGATGACCAGGTCTTCGTTGTGGTCGGCACGCAGTTCAGCCACCTGGGCAATGACGTTATACAGCGCCTGGCGCGAGAAACTGTCGCAGTCGAAGGGGATCAACACACGGTCGGCCGCGATCAGCGCGCTGACCGAATAGAAATTCAACGCCGGCGGCGTATCGATGTAGATCCGCTCGTAATCTTCGGCAAGCTCCACCAGCAGGCGGCGCAGTTTGTTGATTTTGAACTTGGCCTCAAGCTTGGGCTGCAGGTCGGTCAATTCGGCGCTGGCGGTCACCAGATGCAGGTTGTCGTAAGGCGTTTCACTGATGTGCACGCGGCCTTTCTTTGCGGCGGGGCCTGACGACAAGGTCTGCTTGAAGAAATCGGCGATGCCGGGCGGCACGTCATTGCCACTGCGCCCGGTGAGGTAATGGGTGGAATTGGCCTGGGCGTCAAGGTCTACCAGCAACGTCCTGTAACCCTGCTCGGCGCTGACGGCGGCGAGGTTGCAGGCGATACTGGATTTGCCCACGCCCCCTTTCTGATTGAATACTGCGCGGCGCATGAAACCGGTTCCATGAAAAAAAAGTACCCCACCTTACCAACCTAATAGTGGATTATTGTGACAGTGGATTGATCGGCAGATGTCAATTTGAAGACAGCTGACCAAAAGCGCCCTGTGGTGGAACATCGCTTGGGTGAAAAGCAAGGGGCACCTCCCCGCAATGACGCTTGAAGCGCTCAAGCGCAAGCGGTCTGCTCATGAAATAACCCTGCCCCTCATCGCACCCGTACTCACGCACCAGGCGAAGACAGCGAAACGTTTCTATTCCTTCTGCCACCGTTCGATACCCCAGCTTGCGCGCCAGTTCGAAAACCGTTTGGGCAATAATGCGCTTGCGCGGCGAATGCTCGAGGTCGGTAACCAGCGATTGATCCAGTTTCAACACATTGGCTGGGATTTCATGTAAATAGGCAAAATTGCTGTAACCGGTACCGAAGTCATCGATCGCCACGTCCACCCCCAAAGCCCGCACCGTTGTCAGTTGACGAATAATCTGCGGATCCGCCTTCACCCATGCCCCTTCGGTAATCTCCACCTCCAGGCGCATGAACTCGATGTCATGGCGCTTGCAGGCATCCTGCAGTGCCTGGGCGATATCCAGGTTCTGAAAATCCAGCGGCGACAGGTTCAATGCCAGGCGTACGTCGCGGTCGACACAACTGGCCAAGTCACCCAGCGCGCGATCAATCAACCAGCGGGTGACCATACTGATGTTGCCACTGCCCTCGATCAGCGGAATGAATTCAGACGGCGACAGTTTCCCCAGAGTAGGATGGCGCCAGCCGATCAAGGCCTCGGCGCTCACCATGTGACCGTTGAGCAAATTGAAGCGCGGCTGGTACTCCAAATGAACCTCGCCGTTGGCCAGCGCGTGCGGAAAATCGTCGAGCAGGCGCTGCGCGCGTCGTTTTACCGTGTCCTGAGCGTTGTCGGCACAGGCGGCCACGCACAGACGAGCAAGTTGCTCAGCCGCCTCGGCGCCAATCATTGCCAACAAGCTGCCATTGGGTGGGGATGAAGTATCGACCCGCGACTGCTGCAGGTTGGTCAAATGACGGAGCGGGTCGCGATATTTGAGCAATTGGCACTGGTCTACCTGCACCATGACCATTTCGGCAAAGTCCTGCAACGCCACTATTTGCTCGGGTTCCAGCCGGCGTGGGCGCTTGTCGATCAGGCACAAACTCCCCAGCCCGTGGCCGTAGCGGTCGTAAAGCGGTGCGCCTGCATAAAAACGCACACCTTCCGGGGCCACTACCAGGGGGTGGCTGGAAAAACGCGGGTCCAGGCGCGCGTCATGCACCTGCATCACCTCACGCTGGGCCAGGGCATGCGCTCCAAACGATGTTTCGATGGGTGCCTCGGGCGCGTCGAAACCCACCTGCCCCAAGAACCACTGCCGATGCGTTTCCACCACTGTGATAAGCACTGTGGGCACTTGGAAGAGGGTGGCCGCCAAACGGCAGATACGCTCGAAATTTTCCCTGTTGGCCGCTTCCAACCACGCCAGCCCCTGCACGGCCACCAGACGTTCCTGCTCAGATCGAGATGAACCGGACATCGAAAACTCCCAGGCACAGGGCAATCAAGCGGGGACGGTCGAATGATAGCAAAAGAACATCATTGGCCGACGCGCCGTCGGGCGGGAAAAAGGTCTTTGGCTTCCGCGCACTCGGCGACACCACTCA
Source organism: Pseudomonas sp. M47T1 (assembly GCF_000263855.1). Taxonomy (GTDB): domain Bacteria; phylum Pseudomonadota; class Gammaproteobacteria; order Pseudomonadales; family Pseudomonadaceae; genus Aquipseudomonas. The sequence continues at coordinate 42,460 of NZ_AJWX01000037.1, read as the reverse complement.
TCGGCCATCTCGTTATCTTGTAGCACCTCTACGCCATGGGCGCACCGTCTGCAAGCGTGCCTGCCCGATGAATGGCAGCCCTGCTTACGCCCGCCTACCGAGCATTTCCGCCACCTTGTGCTCGAGCCCCGACAACGTGAAAGGCTTGGTCACCACCCCGGTCAGGCCGGTGGTGAAGTCTTCGCCCAGCACCGTGCTTTGCGCATAGCCGGTGATGAACAGCACCTTTACATCAGCAAAGCGTTGACGCGCCGCGTCCGCCACCTGGCGACCATTGAGGCCGCCAGGCAGGCTGGAGTTGAGGCTGGCACTGATGGCCCAGCGCAACGCCTGCGGCCAGGTGTCGGGGGCGCCCAACGGCGACGCCTGCCAAGGGAACTGGCGGCGCGTAACGCAGGACGCAATCAATCGGGCAAGACAGTTGCAGCCAGGGGGGAGTCGATGGGGTCTACACTGGGACCTGCCAGCCCTTTGAAAGGAGCACTGCGTGCCGATTCGACCCTCACCCCTGCTGTGTGGTATTTCCCTGTGGTGCGCGGCCACCTGCGCCGGCGCTGGTGGCGAGCCGTCGGTGGAACCGTCCGCCGAGCGCCTGGCGGCCAGTGGCATTCATCACGCGCCACGGGTGGACGACCATTTCGAGAACAATGACGGCCCCCTCGCCCGCGGCTCCGTGTGGAAATGGCGCTGGAACGCCTTCATCAACCACCTGCCGCCGCCGCCCGAGAACGGCTACCGTTTTCCCATGGACCACCCCGATGTGCCATGGCTCAAGGCCAACCGCCAGGACAACACCCTGACCTGGATCGGCCACGCCACCGCCCTGCTGCAAATCAACGGCGTGAACATTCTCACCGACCCGGTGTTTTCCGAGCGCGCCTCACCGTTGTCCTTCATCGGCCCGGCGCGCAAGGTACCGCCAGGGCTGACCCTGGCCGAACTGCCGCACATTGACGTGGTGCTCATCTCCCACAGCCACTACGACCATCTGGACACGGCCAGCGTGCAGGCCCTGAACCGGCAGGCGGGTGGCCCACCGCGTTTTCTGGTGCCCTTGGGCATCAAGCAGTGGATGGCCAACAAAGGCATCGACACGGTCGAGGAACTGAACTGGAGCGACCACACCCGCGTGGCCGGCCTGGACTTCTGGTTCGTGCCGGCCACGCACTGGTCGGCACGCAGTTTCAGCGACCGCAACGACACCCTGTGGGGTGGCTGGGCGATGAAAACCGCGCCAGGCGCGGCGCGACCGTTTTCGCTCTATTTCGCCGGCGACACCGGCTATTCCGGTGACTCGAAACGCATTGGCGCGGCCTTCGGCCACTTCGACCTGGCCCTGATCCCCATGGGTGCCTACGCGCCGCGTTGGTTCATGGGGCCGCAGCACATTGACCCGCAGCAAGCCGTGCAGGTGTTCAAGGACGTGGGTGCGAAAAAGGCCATCGGCATTCACTGGGGCACCTTCGAGCTGACCGACGAGCCCCTGGACGAACCGCCAAAAAAACTGTTGGAAGCCACCCGCGCCGCCGGCCTGCCCGACGACGCGTTCGGCGTGTTGCACCATGGGCAATTGATTCACTTGAGCCACGAGGCGCCGGCGCCCTATCAGTAGAACCACAGCGCCTCCACGCCCTTGCCCAGGACAAACGCGCGCACCCACTGCGCCGTGGGCAGGTGCCCAACCCGTGATGGCTCAAGCATTTCGTGTCAACGCCGATACATGAGTACCAATGACGATACATGGACGCACGAAAATGGACCTTTCTCTCGGCACTGCCTACTCCACCACATCAACCCTGAGCGTTTCCGAACAGCCACTGAACGCCCAGCCCCTGGCCACCGATGCCGCGCAGACACTGCAGGCCGCCGCGGCTGGCCCAGCAGCGGTGTACCACCCCAGCGATGAGGCCCAGGCCCTGGGCCTGACCATGGAAGCGGTGACCACCTGGATCGGCCGCCCGCAATCGGCCGACTTCCCGCAAAAGGCCGCCGTGCAGCAAGTGGCCCAGGCGGCGCTGAAATCGGCGTTCCAAAGCTTCCAATCCACGCTCACATCGGCTTTCCCAGCCCTTGGCGAGAAGAAGTTCGGCTTCACCGTGTTGGCCGATGGCAGCCTGAAAGCGACCAACAGCGCCGGCCAGTTGAGCGCTACCGATATCTCGCGTCTCAACACGTTGCTCAACGGCGACAGCGACCTGAAGACCGCGGCCAGTGATTTTCGCGATGCGTCCATTGACGTGGTCATCGCCGATTCACCGTGGAGCGGCAGTTACCTGGGCGGCTACAACCTGACCAAAGACAATTTCGCCAGCACCATCGACCTGGGCGCCCTGTTCACGCCAAGGGGCCCGGTACCGACGAAGGAGTACATTCAAGGGCTGTTCTTCAATCAGCTGTACACCAAGGGCGAGCGTTTGACCGAGCAGACCGAGGCCGTGCTGATGGCCAGTGGCACTCAGGGTTGATCCCATGCCTGTGTAGCATTTGCCCCCCCAGTGGCTACAGTGAGTCTTGTACCGCTCAGGAGCTTTTGCCATGCCCTCAACCGACCTGGCCACGCTTTACCGCCACTATATCGACTGCCTGAACCGTCAGGACTGGGCCAACCTGGTCGCGTTCGTCGATGACCAGGCCAGCCATAATGGGCGCCCCTTTGGCCTGGCCGGCTACCGGGCGATGCTGGAACAGGACTTTCGGGACATTCCGGACCTGCACTTCAACATTGAATTGCTGGTGTGCGAGCCTCCCCACGTGGCCAGCCGCCTGGCCTTCACCTGTACCCCGGTGGGCACCTTCCAGGGCCTGCCGGTGAACGGCCGCACGGTCAGTTTCAGCGAAAACGTGTTCTACGAATGGCGCGACGGGCGCATCACGCACGTGTGGTCGGTGATCGACAAGGCGGCCATCGAGGCGCAATTAATGTCCCCACCGGCTCACTCGAAGTCCGACATCTCGTAGAACGGCCGGATTTCGATGTCGCTGGGGCCCGGCATCGGGTTGGGGCAGCGCTTGACCCAGGCGATCGTCTCGCCCATGTCTTCGACCTCCCAGATCCAGAAGCCTGCCACCAGTAGTGCAGATTCAGGCGCGTGCCGCCAAGCGGCGGCTGCGATGTGACCTGCAAGGCACTGCCGCAGCGGCTACAGGTTTACCGGGCGGGGCTGACCAGTTGCTGCAACACCACTTCCAGCGGGTGACGCAGGCTGCGTTCGGCCATGCGCTTGACCTGGCTGCGGCACGAATAACCGGTGGCCAGGGCTTCACCCGGCTTGTCCAGCTTGTTCGCCCAGGACTGCTCGAAAATGGTTTTCGAGGTGGCCTGGTTGCGCGCTTCATGGCCGTAGGTGCCGGACATGCCGCAGCACCCTGTGGCCTCGGTGACCAGCGTGAGGCCCAGGCGCGCGAATACCTGCTCCCACTGGCGGGTGCTGGCCGGCACGTTGGTTTTCTCGGTGCAATGGGCCATCAGGCGGAAACTGCCGGCCGCCAACGCCGCCTGTTCGGGCAAGGCGTTCATCAGCCATTCCTGGGGCAAGGCCACGGTCGGGCAGGCGCCCAGGCCCGGCACTTTCAGGTATTCCTGGCGGTACACCAGGGTCATGGCAGGATCAAGGCCGACCAACTGCACGCCGCAATCGGCCAGGGCCTTGAGCTGCCGGGCATTGCGAATCGCCGCCTTGGCGAACGCACCCAGGAAGCCCTGCACGTGCAGCGGCTTGCCGTTGGCGCTGTAAGGCGCCAGGAATACCCGGTAGCCCAGGCGGTGCGCCAGTTCGATGAACGAGGCCAGCAGCGGCGTCTCGAAGTAGCGGGTAAAGGCGTCCTGCACCAGTACCACACTGCGCTCACGCTGGGCCGGGGTCAGCTCGGCCAGGGCTGGTAGAGTGGCCACGCGCACCTTGCAACGGCTCAAGGTGGCCTGCAGGTTGTAGCGGCTGATCAGCGGGCTGTCGACCATGCCAACCTGGCTGTCGAGCAGGCGCCCTACCCAGCCCGAGCCCATGACCGCGTTGTACAGGCCCGGGGCATGGGCCAGGTACGGCAGGGTAAACTCCAGCGAACCGATCAGGTAGTCGCGCAACGGCCGCTGGTAGCGGCCGTGGTACAGCTCCAGGAAGCGCGAGCGGAACTCGGGCACGCTGACCTTCACCGGGCACTGCCCCGCACACGACTTGCACGCCAGGCAACCGGCCATGGCGTCGTATACTTCATGGGAGAAATCGGCCTCGCCGCGCTGGCGCGACAGGTTGTTGCGCAGCCGCGTCGGCAGGCCCTTGAGCCACGACACTTTGCTGCGCGCGGCCGCCAGCACGTCGATGTCCGCCGCACCTTGCAAGCGCAGCCATTCACGCATCAACGAGGCGCGGCCCTTGGGCGAATGCTGGCGCTCGCGGGTGGCTTTCCACGAGGGGCACATGGCGTCGTCGGGGTCGAAGTTGTAGCAGGCGCCGTTGCCGTTGCAGTGCATCGCGGTGCCGTAGCTTTGCCATACGCGCTCGTCGATCTGCCGGTCGAAATCGCCACGCAGCGGCGCTTCGTTGACCCTGATCAGGCCCTCGGCGCTGTCGGGCGGGGTGCAGATCTTGCCCGGGTTGAGCTGGTTGTGCGGGTCGAACGCGCCCTTGAGCCGTTGCAGCGACGGGTACAGTTCGCCGAAGTAGGCCGGCACGTATTCAGAGCGCAAGCCCTTGCCGTGCTCGCCCCACAACAGACCGCCGTATCGCTGGGTCAGCGCTGCCACGGCATCGGAGATCGGCTTGACCAGCGCGGCCTGGGCCGGGTCTTTCATGTCCAGCATGGGCCGCACGTGCAATACCCCGGCGTCCACATGACCAAACATGCCATAGGTCAGGCCGTGGCTGTCGAGCAAGGCACGGAAGTCAGCGATGTAGTCGGCCAGTTGCTCGGGCGGTACCGCGGTGTCTTCCACGAACGGCTGCGGACGCGCCTCACCGTCGACATTGCCCAGCAGGCCTACCGAGCGCTTGCGCATGGTGTACACGCGGTTCACCGCCGCCACGCCCTCGGCCAGGGTGTGGCCCAGGCGCTCGATGCTGGTGTCGGCCTGCAAGTGCTCGACGAAGGCGGCCACCCTCGCGTTGACGTCGGCCGGGTCGTCACCGGCAAACTCCACCAGGTTGATGCCCAGGGTCGGGCGGTCGGGGTCGGCCGGAAAATACTCGGCCACGGCATGCCAGACGATGTCTTTCATGGCCAGCAACAGCACGCGCGAGTCCACGGTTTCGATGGACAGAGGCTTGTGCGCCAGCAACGCATTGGCGTCGCGCAGGGCATCCATGAAACTGCTGTAGCGCACGTTGACCACCACCTGATAGGTAGGGATCGGCAACACGTTCAGCTTGGCCTCGACCACATACCCCAGCGACCCCTCGGCGCCACACAGCACGCTGTTGAGGTTGAAGCGGCCCTGCTCGTCGCGCAGGTGCGCCAGGTCGTAACCGGTAAGGCAGCGGTTGAGCGTGGGGAAGGTACGTTCGATCAACTCGCCCTGGGTTTCCTGGATCTGCCGGGCGGCGCGGTACACTTCACCGGCACGGCCTGGGGCGGCGCACGCCTGCTCAAGCTCATCGTCGGTCAACGGCCGGGTATGCAGCGCCTGGCCGCCCAGCAACACGCTGTGCAATTCCAGCACATGGTCGCGGGTTTTGCCGTAGGTGCAACTGCCCTGGCCGCTGGCATCGGTGTTGACCATGCCGCCCACGGTGGCGCGGTTGGAGGTGGACAGCTCCGGCGCGAAAAACAGCCCGTGGGGCTTGAGCATCACGTTGAGTTGGTCCTTGACCACACCGGCCTGCACGCGCACCCAGCGCTCCTCGACATTGATTTCGAGGATGTTGTTCATGTGCCGCGACAGGTCCACCACAACGCCGTCGGTCAACGACTGGCCGTTGGTGCCGGTGCCGCCGCCGCGTGGCGTGAGTTTAACCGCCTGGAAGCGGGGCTCGGCCATCAGCGCGGCGATGCGTGCGACGTCCTCGGCGTCCACCGGGAACACCGCGGCCTGGGGCAGGCGCTGGTAAATCGAGTTATCGGTGGCCAGCACGGTGCGGGTAGCGTAGTCAGTGCTGGTCTGGCCCTTGAAACCGCTGGCGCGCAGGGCGGCGAGAAACTCAGGGTACAGGGTGGCCGGGGCAATGCCGGTCAATTGGGCGATCATCGGGGATGGCCTCGTCTTTATGTCAGGATAATCATGGATACTGCCCCGGGCGTTCTGTTCATCGCGCGCCAGGTAGTGGATGATGCCAATGATCCCGGAGCCTGGCGCCCGGCACAAACCGATATTCGCGCCGCCATTGATGACTTTTACGAATGAATTACCGCAACCTGACCCCGTCCATGTCGGTGCTGCTGGCGTTTGAAGCCGCCGCCCGCCACGAAAGCTATACCCGCGCGGCCGAAGAACTGGCCCTGACCCAGAGCGCAGTGACCCGTCAGGTACAAGCGCTGGAACAGCAGCTGGGCGTGACCCTGTTCCGCCGCGAAGGGCGCGCGGTGAAGCTCACCGACGTGGGCCGCCTGTACCAGCGCGAAATCAGCGAAGCCTTGGGCCGCGTGCGCAGCGCCACCCTGCACGCCATGGCCCACCAGAGCGGCGGTGGCAGCCTGCGCCTGGCCACGCTGCCCACCTTTGGCTCGAAATGGCTGCTGCCGCGCCTGCATGATTTCTACCGCCAGCACCCGGACATCCTCGTGCACATCAACTCGCGCATCGAACCGGTGGACTTCGCCACCAGCGGCATCGATGCGGCCATCGTGGTGGCCACCGGCGACCAGGCGGGGCTGGTCTGCCATCGCCTGTATGCCGAGGAACTGATGGTGGTGCTGTCCCCTACCCTGGCCGCCACCCGCGCCGAGTGGACGCCGGCGGCAATCAGTCAGCAGGTGTTGCTCAGCGTGGCCAACAACCCCAACGCCTGGGGTGAGTGGTTCAGCCATCATGGGCAGGCATACCAGAGCATGCGCCTGGGGCCGAGCTTCGAACTGACCTCGCACTTGATTCAGGCGGTGCGGGCCGACATCGGCATCGGCCTCGTGCCGCGGGTGCTGATTACCGAGGAGTTGGCCAGCGGTGAGCTGGCAAGCCCGGTGTTGCCCTATGCCAGCGCGCGCGGGTATTACCTGGTGTACCCACCGCGCAATCAGGCGTTGCCGGCGCTGGAGGCGTTTCGGGAGTGGTTGCTGGCCAAGGCGTGAGCCTCCCGTCCACGCCGCGTGACAAGGCGCATACGGGGCGGTTACAGGGTTCCGGCGGGGGTCAAGTGGGCGGTGAGGTAGTCCAGCAACGCACTGACCTTGGGCAACCCTTCACGACTCTTCAACCACACCAGGTTCATGGGCAACCCATCGGTCGCCAACGGCGGCAGCACTTCGATCATCGCGCCGCTGTCCAGGTGGCATTGCACCAGCCACGTCGGTAACTGGGCAATGCCGAGCCCGGCCAGCACCGCCATCACCTCCCCTTCGCCATCCCCCACGGCAATGCGCGGGTGCATGATGCGCCGCTCCATATCGCCCGCCTGGCGCCCCTTGAAATACCACGGCCCCACCAGCCCGTCAGTCTGGCCATAGCCGACGCACTGGTGCTGATCCAGGTCATCCGCCGTCTGCGGCATGCCGTGCTGCGCCAGGTATTGGGGCGCGGCGCAGAAGATCATGCGCTGCGCGCCGATATAGCGATGGCCCAGCGCCGCCGGCCAGGCGTCCGGCCCGCCGATGCGCACAACAATGTCGATACCGTCCTGCACCGGGTCGACGAAACGGTCGGTGAACGACACGTGCGGCAGCAAGCGCGGGTGCTGCTTGACGAACGCCAGTACCAGCGGCAGTACGTGCAGGCGCCCGTAGCTGGCCGGCAGGTCGATGCGCAGGCGCCCATAGGGCTCGGCCTGGTCGGCCGTGAGCGCCAGTTCCACCTGCTCCAGGTCGCTGAGCACCGCCGTGCAGGTGCGGTAAAAGGTTTGTCCGGCCTCGGTCAAGGCCATGCGCCGGGTGGTGCGGTTGAACAGCCGTGCACCCAAGCGGCTTTCCAGCCGCGCAATCCCCTTGCTCACCGCCGAGATACTCAGGTTCAGCCGCTCGGACGCCGCCGTGAAACTCCCCAGGTCGGCCACGGTGACAAACACATCGATGCCCTTGAGCCGTTCCGAAGAAAACATGATCACCTGCCAATTATTGAACTGAATTCAATATACTTGATAATTAATTACCAAGATAAGCCATCAATTCTCCAATAGGCTACGAAGAAACCTCATTGGAGTTAAGCGTTCATGCAGCCCTCAACCGTGGCCCACGCCGCGCCCGCCCCTGCCACCGCCCCTCGCACGGGCCTGCAGATCCTGATCATGACCGTGGCCGCGTTCATCATCGTCACCACCGAGTTTCTGATCGTCGGCCTGCTGCCCGCCCTGGCCCGCGACCTGAACATCTCCATTGCTCTGGCCGGCCAATTGGTGACCCTGTTCGCCTTCACGGTGATGCTGTTCGGCCCGCTGCTGACCGCCCGCCTCGCCCACGTGGAGCGCAAGCGCCTGTTCACGGTGATCCTGCTGGTGTTCGCCGCCTCCAACGTGCTGGCCGCCACGGCCGGCAACATCTGGGTCATGGCCCTGGCGCGCTTCATCCCTGCCCTGGGCCTGCCGGTGTTCTGGGGCACGGCCAGCGAAACCGCCGGGCAACTGGCGGGCCCCGGCAATGCCGGCAAGGCGGTGTCCAAGGTGTACATGGGCATCTCGGCGGCGCTGGTGTTTGGCGTTCCGCTGGGCACCGTGGCCGCCGACACCCTGGGTTGGCGCGGCACCTTCTGGGTGCTGGCGGCCCTCTCGTTGATCATCGCTGCGCTGATGCACCTGGCCATGCCCACCCTGCCCAGCTCGCCCAAGGCCGCCGCCGGTGAAAAACAGACCGCCATCCTGCGCCAACCACGCTTCCTGGCCCACGTGCTGCTGTCGGTACTGACCTTCACGGCCATGTTCACCTCGTACACCTACCTGGCCGATATCCTCGAACGCCTGGCCGGCGTGCCCGCCAGCCAGGTGGGCTGGTGGCTGATGGGCTTTGGTGGCGTGGGCATGCTGGGCAACCACCTGGGCGGCCTGCTGGTGGACCGCAAACCGCTGGGCGCCATGGTGCTGTTCCTGCTGGTGATGGGCGCGGGCATGCTGGCCGTAGCACCGGCGGCCGTTCACCACGCCTGGCTGGTGCTGGCCCTGGTTGCCTGGGGCATTGGCTACACCGCGCTGTTCCCGGTGTGCCAAGTGCGCGTGATGCAGGCAGGGGCCAAGGCCCAGGCCCTGGCCGCGTCGATGAACATCTCGGCGGCCAATGCCGGTATCGGCCTGGGGGCCATCGTTGGCGGCCTGGGCATTCGCCACGGGGGCCTGGAGACCCTGGGGCCGATCGCCACGCTGATCGCGGCCGTGGCCCTGGGTCTGGCGTTGCTGATGATCAGCCGCCGCGCCGCGTGATGGTCCTACTGTCGCCGCGCCTCTTCCAGCGCATAGCGACGGCAATGCTCGAGGTAACCCATCTCGTGATTGGCCACCAGTTGCACCACGCTGGACCATAGCCAGGACGGCGCATCCAGGGTGCGCGAACGGTTCAGTTGCAGGTCCTTGATCCAGCTGGCGCGGGTGGCCAGGTCCATCTGCCGGGCATGGCCCAGGCCTACCACGCGCGCCAGGTAGGCGGCCACGCGCATGGCCTCGACCTGGGTTAACTGGTCCAGTTCAAGTTTCATGTCCTGGGGCAGCAGTTCACGGATAAAGAAGCCGTTGTCGAGCATGCGGGTGGCCAGCATGCGATTGCCCAGTCCGGGCGACAGGTGCCGCGCGCCCTCCACCACCCGCTGGCCGTTGTCGCGGGGCATGGAGACCCGGGCCGCCCGGGGCGCCGCTGCCCCCACGGCCTGCTTGATGTCGATCAGGCAGTACTCCTGGTCATCATCGTCGCCCACGCCCAGCAAGGCGGCGTAGCGGTTCAAGCCCAGGGAACTGCACCCCTTGACCCAGTAAGCCGAGTCTAGCAGTTCGACGCTGTCGTCTTTCGAGCGGCCCTTGAGGGACGTCACCAGGTGATGGATGGCATCGCTGGCGCACAGTTTCTTGATGGCCGCCCGCTCTTCCTTGGCCAGGGGCCAGAAGTGCTTGCCCTGGGGGATGGTGCGGCGGGTGTCTTCGATGCGCTCCTGGGCCAGGTGCTTCCAGGTACGCTGCACCGCGCTGCGCATGCCGGCCTTGACCTGGGCGGGGCGCGGCGGGTCTTCATCGACATTGGCCTCGAACGCCAGCTCGTAGCCGCGCATCATTTCTTCGAGCATCTTCGCCGTGGCCACGCCAGGCAGGTCGGAGCCACGTGCGGCCGTGGCCAGCGACAGCGCCAGGCGCACCAGGTCATGGGCGGGGTTACCGATGACGGTCTGGTCCAGGTCACGGATATGGATGTCGATCTTTCCCTTCAGGTCACCGGTGGGCCCCAGGTTGCCGGCATGGCAATCCCCGCATATCCACACGGCCGGGCCGTGGGGCAAGCGCTTGCCGGGCTGGCTGTGCAGCCATTGGTAGAATTGCACGGTGCTGCCGCGCACATAGGCGTGGGCAGAACGGGCCATTTTCAGGTTGCGCAGGTCGGTGAGGGGCTGGAGTCGTGCGCTGGGGCGAGGTGTTTTCATGGAGACGTCTTTGGCAGGTGTGACCAGTTGACTGGTTGCCCGTGCAGACGTTTCAAAATATTACAAAGAGAGTAGGTGCAGGCAGGGTGCGCCGGGTGGCGCACCCTGTGTTCAACGGATCAGGCTGGCTGATCCCAAGGGCGGTCGCCCTTCTCGTCCTTGATGCGGGTTGGCAGGCCCATCACGTCCAGCGCCTTGAGGAACGGCTCGGCAGGCAGCTCCTCGACGTTGGCCATGCGCGCCACGTCCCACTCGCCACGGGCAACCAGCAAGGCGGCGGCCACAGGTGGCACGCCAGCGGTGTAGGAGATGCCCTGGCTGTCGGTTTCGGCGTAGGCTTCTTCGTGGTCGGCCACGTTGTAGATGAACAGCTCGCGCGGCTGGCCATCCTTGGTACCCTTGACCAGGTCGCCGATGCAGGTCTTGCCGGTGTAGCCAGGTGCCAGCGACGAAGGGTCAGGCAGCACGGCCTTGACCACTTTCAACGGCACCACTTCCAGGCCTTCGGCGGTCTTGACCGGCTGCTCGGAGAGCAGGCCCAGGTTTTTCAGCACGGTGAACACATTGATGTAGTGTTCGCCGAAGCTCATCCAGAAACGCACGTTGGGCACGCCCAGGTTCTTGGAGATCGAGTGCACTTCGTCGTGACCGGTGAGGTACAGGTTCTGCGAACCCACTACCGGCAGATCATCGGTGCGCTTGACCTCGAACATGGTGTTGCTGGTCCACTGGCTGTTCTGCCAGCTCCACACCTGCCCGGTGAATTCACGGAAGTTGATTTCCGGATCGAAATTGGTGGCGAAGTATTTGCCATGTGACCCGGCATTGACGTCGAGGATGTCGATGGAATCAATGCGGTCGAAATGCTGTTGTTGCGCAAGGGCTGCATAGGCGTTGACGACGCCCGGGTCGAAACCCACGCCCAGGATGGCGGTGATGTTCTTCTGCTTGCACTCTTCGAGGTGTTTCCACTCGTAGTTGCCGTACCACGGCGGTGTTTCACAGATTTTGCCCGGCTCTTCGTGAATGGCGGTGTCCAGGTACGCGACACCGGTATCGATGCAGGCGCGCAGCACCGACATGTTCAGGAAGGCGGAGCCTACGTTGATGACGATCTGCGATTCGGTCTCGCGGATCAGTGCCTTGGTCGCTTCCACGTCCAGGGCATTCAGGGCAAAGGCCTGGATGTCGGCGGGCTGCTTGAGGCTGCCCTTGGCCTTGACGCTGTCGATGATGGCCTGGCATTTGGAGATGTTACGCGACGCGATGGCAATACGACCGAGTTCGTCGTTGTGCTGCGCGCACTTGTGGGCCACCACCTTGGCGACACCTCCTGCACCAATGATAAGAACGTTCTTCTTCAATTTCTTTACTTCTCCTCAATCCGCCAGCTTACGAAAGGCTGGACAGGTAATCGTCAAAACCAAATTCACGAACCACGTCGACTGTACCGTCGAGTTGTTTCACTACGATGGACGGCATTTTCAGGCCGTTGAACCAGTTTTTCTTGACCATGGTGTAACCCGCGGCGTCGACAAACGACAGGCGGTCGCCAATGGCCAAAGGACGGTCGAATTGATATTCGCCGAAAATGTCGCCCGCCAGGCACGACTTGCCGCACACCATGTAGGTGTGCTCGCCGGCGCTTGGGGCAAGCTTGGCGTTCAGGCGGTAGATCAGCAGGTCCAGCATGTGCGCTTCGATGGAGCTGTCGACCACGGCCAGGTGCTTGCCGTTGTACAGAGTGTCCAGCACCGTCACTTCCAACGAGGCGCTCTGGGTGATGGCGGCTTCGCCCGGCTCCAGGTACACCTGCACGCCGTACTTCTGCGAGAACGCCTTCAGGCGCGTGCAGAACGCATCCAAAGCATAGCCTTCGCCGGTGAAATGGATACCGCCACCCAGGCTCACCCATTCCACTTTATGCAGCAGGTGCCCGAAGCGTTCCTCGATGGTGCACAACATCTTGTCGAACAGGTCGAAGTCACCGTTCTCGCAGTTGTTGTGGAACATGAAGCCGGAGATCTGCTCGATGACGGCCTCGACCTTCACCGGGTCCCACTCGCCCAGGCGGCTGAACGGGCGGGCCGGGTCGGCCAGCAGGTAGTCGGAGCTGCTGACTTGCGGGTTCACGCGCAGGCCGCGGACCTTGCCTTCGCTCGCTTGCGCGAAGCGTTGCAGCTGGCCGATGGAGTTGAAGATGATCTTGTCGCAGTTCTCCAGCATCTCGCCGATTTCGTCATCGGCCCAGGCCACGCTGTAGGCATGGGTTTCGCCTGCGAACTTCTGGCGGCCGAGCTTGAGCTCGTACAGCGAGGAGGACGTGGTGCCGTCCATGTACTGCTGCATCAGGTCGAACACCGACCAGGTGGCGAAGCACTTGAGTGCCAGCAGGGCCTTGGCGCCCGATTGCTCGCGCACGTAGGCAATCTTCTGCATGTTGGCCAGCAGCTTGGTTTTGTCGATGAGGTAATACGGGGTCTGGATCATGTCGAACCCTGGGGCAAGGCCAGCCAAAAAAATGGACGCGAATTGTGCCCTCTCTTAAGACAGGGGGAAAGGGCAGAATGTGCATTTTACTGCGGCAATGTTTCACATTGCGGAGGAAGGGGCGAAAACAGTGGGGTTTTGGCGGGAAAAAGGCTCATCCAATCCCCCCGTAGAAGCTGCTGCAGGCTACGCAAAGGACCGCCCGACCTTCATCGGTGTCATGCCAATCGCGGGCCCGCTGTGCGGGCCTTGGCAGCCTGGCGGCAGCTGCGGGGGAGCATACCGAGGGTATCCGGCGGGCGGGGTCAGCCGCCGGCGCAGTCGAATTGCTGGGTATAGGCCACGGTCTTGCCGTGGGCGTTCACCAGGTCGATGCCCACGTTCAGCTGCATATTGGCGCCGGTGCTGGTCTCGCGCAGTTCGTAGTGCTCGTCAGGTTTGAAGCGCGCGTAGGTCAGCGTGCCGTGGCAGGTCTTGTCGTCCACATAGACGCTGCTGGCCGCGTACACCGCCACCTGCATGCTGTGCTTGCCCGGTGCTACCTGGAAGAAGCGGCCGTCCTTGATCGGGTGGCCATCGAGCTTCTCGGCCATCATGTTGTCACGTGCCTCCTCCTGCAAGCCGACCCAGGCGTCATGGGGGTCCGGCTTGGGCATCGTGCCAGCACAGGCCGAGAGCAAGGCGGTCAGGCCCAGCACGGGAATCAGCGTTATTGCTTTCAGGTTCATGGAAAATCCTCCCAAAGGGTATAGATAGAAGGCTGCGAGGCGGTGCGCCTGCAATGGGCCAATCGTGGCGGTTGGCCCCTTCGCTGCCCAATGAATCCCCATGAAACGATTTTCAGGCCAATGATATGAAAATCGGCTACGTGCCCGCCTCCACACGGTTGCGGCCACCACGTTTGGCCCGATACAAGGCCGTGTCGGCGCTGCCGTAGGCCAGGTCGAAGCCGGTGCCCGCCGGGTGCGCACTGACGCCAAAGCTGGCGGTGACCGCACGGTCCACCGGGTAGGCGAACACATGCTCGGCAATGGCCGCGCGCATAGCTTCGGCGGCCTCCACGCCTTCGCTAAGGTCGCTACCGGGCAGCAGCACGGTGAACTCCTCGCCCCCTACCCGGCCAATCAGGCCGCGTTCGCCAACAATGTGCCGCAGGCAGCCGACAATGCCCTGGATCACCGCGTCGCCGGTGGGGTGGCCGAACTCGTCGTTCACCCGCTTGAAATGGTCGATGTCCAGCACAATCATCGCCACGCCCACCTTGAGCAGGGTATTGCTGGTCTGCTCGATGATGGCGCCGCGGTTCAGCACCCCGGTCAGGGCGTCGTGGGTGGCGCGGTGTTCCAGTTGCCGGGCCAGAATGTGCAGTTGCGCGTTGAGGGTGTTCATCTCCCGCTCGGCGCGGTCGCTGCGCCCGATCAGGCGGCGCGTCTCGCGGATCAGCCGCTCGAAATGGCCGGCCACCTCGGCCAGCGATTGCTTGTACACCTGGGCGTGCGCCTGGGGCAGCGCGAGGATGCCACGCGCGTGCTCCAGGGCATCGAACTCGCTCTTGAACAGGTCCGGAACCTCTTCACTGCGCGCTGCGGGCATGGCCACGGTCCTCATCAACTGGCAACGGGCTGGTCGTTGAACAGAATCGCGGTGAAATCCGCTTTCAATTCTTCGCCGAACTCGAAAATGGTTTCGTCTTCTTCATCGTGGTACCAGTTGACGATGACCTCGTTGCCGGCCTGGGCGGCCTGGTCCAGGGCATCAAAAATGCTGAAGAGCATCTTGGTGCTGGAGCTGTTGAAGTACGCCAGGGCGATATTGGCGGTGATGGCCTGGCCGCTGCAGTTGTCCAGGTAGGCACGCAACTGCTGCACGATGGGCGCATAGAAGGCCGCAGCGTTTTCCGGGTAGGACTCGCCCTTGAGGCTCAGCAGGCGCTGGTCGTAGCGAAAGTCCACTTCCGGGGACGTGGCGCTGGCTTCAACGTAGAAATTATCCATTTTCAGTGTGTCTCTACTCAGATCGTGGCTTTGAGGCAGAACAGCGAGGTGCCCGGTTCATCGGTGCGCGGGTGAAAGCTGAATTCCAGCGGCGCGCTGGCGTCGCGCGCCATCGTCAGGAAGCCCAGGCCCGCACCCTTGCTGTCCTCGGGGGTTTCGGCACGCAGTACCACCTTGTAGGCCTGCTTGATTTCATCGAGGGTCATTTTGCCCAGCGACACCAGCTTTTCCCGCAGGCGCGGGACGTCGGCGGTGGCGATGGGGTTGGCGCATTGCATCAGGTAGCGGTCACCGTCGGCGCTGATGCACACCGCGCCCTGGCGCAACGAGGCATCGTCGGTGACCGGCGTGCGTAGCCAGTCGGACGAATAGTGAATGATGTTCTGCGACTGCTCGACAAAGGACGAGAACAGCTTGCGGCGCGTGGGGCTGCTCACGCCCGACACCTCCAACTGCACCTTCATTACTTCGGCCATGGTGGTGATGATGCCGTGGGAGAAATAGCCCATGTGATAGAAGATCACGTTGCGCTGTTGGGCCAGGTCGAAAAAACTGCAGTCATGAGCCGTGTGTGGGTTAGCCATTGTCGTTCCTGAGGCGGGCACAGAATAAGGTGAGGTCGTCGCGTCGGGCTTGCGTGCCTTGCCAGCTGGCCAGTGCGACTTGCAACGCTTGGCAAATGCTTGCAGCCGGCGCCTGGCGCTGGGCCAACAGGGTGTCGCAAGCCTTGCGCTTGCCAAACGCGATGCTCCGGGGGCCGCCGATCTGGTCCGTGAGGCCGTCGGTGGCAATCAATATCAGGCTGCCGGGCTGCATCGGCACCTGGTAGGCCTGCCATTGGTAATCCAGTTCACTGGCCACATAGCCCACACCCATGCGCTGGCCGGCCAGGGTCTGGACCTGCTCGGCATCGGGGTGCAGCACCGACAGCGACAGGCGCGCCCCGGCGAAACTAAGCACCTGACGCGCACTGTCGAACCAGAAAAAGGCGGCGTCCAGGCCGTCGTCCGATTCAGGGTGTTCATTCATGCCCTCGACCTGGCCCAGCAGTTCCTTGACGCTGCGGTTCACCGCTGACAGCAGCCGCGCCGGGTCGCGCGGCCCGCATTGGGCCAGGGCCTGGGTCAGCGACGACGACGCAATCAGCGTCATGAACGCGCCGGGCACGCCATGGCCGGTGCAGTCGGCAATGGCACCGAACCAGCCATCGGGGTAGGCACAGAAGTGATAGAAATCGCCGCCCACCACGTCCCGGGGTTCCCACAGCAGCGCGGCGTCGTCCAGGATCGACTTCAGCGCATCACGAGACGCGCGCAACATGGCACGCTGAATCACGCTGGCGTACTCAATGCTCTGCATCATCTGGCGGTTCTTTTGCGCCTGCATGGCGGCCACCACGGCCATCAATTGCAAACCGTTGCCCAGCCCGGCGAACTCCCCTGCCCGGGTAACCACAAAGCCATCGGACAAGGCCTTCTCGCCGTACTCCACGGTCTTGAAGGTCAGGGCCTCGATGCTCATCTGTTCATCGACAATCAGCGGTTCCTTGTCCATGAAGGCAATGCAGCTTTTCTTGTCATACAGTTCGCGGTGAAACGGCCGGCTCATCTGCGACAGGAAAATATTGCGGTTGATCAGCCCGATCGGCCGCGTGCCCTCCACCACCGCCAGGCAGGTCATGTCTTTCTGCGAAGTGAAAATGTCCATCACCAGCGCGTTGCTGGCGCTGGACTCGATGGCCGGCACTTCCTTGCACAGATCACCGGCGCAACGGTGATCGCGAGGAAGTTTTGGACGCATGAAGGGGAAAGTTTCTGCGTGCATGCTCAGTAGCCGACCCGGAGTGAAGGCGCGATGCTAGTCGAGCAATGTTAAAGTGATATTACAGGCGCCATCATTCAGGAAAGTTCGGGCACCGGTGTTGGCACGGGTTGGCCGACGAAAAACGCGTCCAGGTTATCCAGCACCTGTTGTAGCGTGGCTTGCATCGCCTCTGGCGAGCGCCCGGCGATGTGCGGCGTCAGGATCAGGTTGTCCAGCGCCAGCCACGGGGTGGGGATTAGCGGTTCACCGTCCACCACATCCAGCGCAGCGCCCGCAATGGTTCCTTGGGCCAGGGCGCGGGTGAGCGCGGCATTGTCGACTACGCTGCCACGGGCGATGTTGACCAAGTAGCCCTCGCTGCCCAACGCCGCCAGCACCGCGTCGTTGATCAGGTGCCGGGTACCGACCCCACCGGGCGTGGCCACCAGCAAAAAATCGGCCCAGGCGGCCAATCCCGGCAGCGTATCGAAGTAGGTCGCGCAGGTGCCCTGGCGTGGCTGGCGATTGTGGTAGCCCACCGCCATGCCAAAGCCTAGTTCGCCTCGCCGGGCGACCTTCTGGCCAATGGTGCCCAGCCCGAGAATGCCCAGTTTCTTGTTCGACAGCATCGGCCTTGGGTGGCGTGACTGCGCCCAGCGGCCTTCGCGCACGGCACGGTCGGCCTGGGGAATGTCGCGCACCACGGCGAGCAACAGCGCAAGCGCGTGGTCGGCCACCGACTCGTCGTTGGTGCCTGGGCCATGGGTGACCACGATGCCCCGCGCCCGTGCGGCGGCCAGGTCAATATTCTCGTAGCCCGCGCCCTGGGCACAAATGATGCCCAGCCGCGGCACGTCCGTCATTTGCTGGGCGGTGAAACCGATGGAGCCATTGGTGAGCACCGCTTCGATGGCAGCGCTTGGCGTGACATGAAGCCTGTACCCGGCGGCTTCCAGGCGCTGGCTGCGCGCGGGTGACAGGTCGATCAGAACCAGCAGGTCATGGGGCATACGCAGTATCCTCGAGGGTGCCAGCAACAACCGTAGCAGCAACTGTCTTGCCCAGTTATTGATGTCCGCCAGGCTGTGCCGTCGCGCAGCGTGCCCGCGATCGGCATGACATCGCTGAAGCTCCTGCGGACCTTTTCGCAGCCTTGCGGCAGCTACGGGGGGAGTGTGTCACGGGTGCCGCGCAATGTCTGGCGTAACGCATCGCAGCCTGGCGACGGATGGCCGCCCCGTAGCGCCTACAGCGGTGCACCGGTAGCCGCCAGGTAAGGTGCCAGCCGCTTGCCCATCTGCGCCCCCAGCGCCTGCAAGCCGCTGAGGGGTCTCACCATCACCTCGAATTCGACGATCTTGCCCTGCTCATCGAAGCGGATCATGTCGATGCCCTTCAGCGACTTGCCCGCCACCGTGGCGCTGAATTCCAGCACCACGTTGAGGCCATCGGCGGTGGCCAGTTCGCGGTGGTAGTGGAAGTCCTCGAATACCTGGAGCACCGTGTTGAGGATCATTGCCACTACGGGCGCACCGGGGTATGGGGTGTGGGCCATGGGGGAGCGGAACACCACGTCCGCCGATAGCAGTTCGGGCAGTGCGCCAAGGTCAGCGTTGGCAACCATGCCGTGCCAGCGCTGCAAGGTGTTGGCCGCCTGCGGGTGAAGCGTAGGTGTGCTCATGCTCGTCCCTTTTTGTTGTTGGTCTATGGATTGCGAGTTTCCATCTCACCATAGTCTGGAAACCGGTCGCCAGGGTCAGCAGCTTGGTGTGGAAATGCTTGATGGCGAGGTGTTCAAACGGGGCGAATGGCGGACTGGGCATCTGTTCGGCTCTGCGGGGCGTGCCTCACAGCATCACAGATATCTGCAACCAGGAAAACAGGGCGAGCGCTGACGCGATCCCGTGATACCTTTCGCGCATGACCGATTCCATCGACCTGCGCCAATTCCGCTATTTCGTGGCGCTCAGCGAAACCCTCAATTTTGGCCGCGCCGCTGCGCGCCTGTTCATTTGCCAGCCGCCGCTGAGCCGGCAGATTCGGCAGTTGGAGGATGATCTGGGGGTGGCGCTGTTCGAGCGCACCCGTACGGGCGTGGTGTTGACGGCAGCCGGGGCGGCTTTTCTGCCCGAAGCGCGGCGCACACTGGCCCAGGCACAGAAAGCCATTGCCTCGGCCAAAAGCGCCGGGGCCAGCGCCGCACGGCAGTTCGTGATCGGCTACACCACCGTGCTCGACCGCAGCGCCTTTCCCGATGTGGTCGCCGCCTTGCAAGGCGACTTCCCTGACTGCCGCATCGTAGTCAAGGGCAAGCACTCGGTGAGCCTGGTGCGCGACATCAAGAACGGCGTGATGGACGCCGCGTTCATCGGCCTGCACACCGACGCCCGTGGGTTGGTGCAGCAAACCCTGATCGAAGAACCTATGCTGGCCGCCCTGCCCGCCCGCCATCCGCTGGCGCGCAAACGCCAACTGGGCTTCGATGACCTGGCGAGCGAGACGATTTTCGACTTCGAGCGGCGCCTGAACCCGGGCTTTCACGACTACTGCCAGGCCTTTTTCCAGCGCATCGGTTTCACGCCGGCGACGCTACCGGAACCGGCCGACCACCACATCCTGCTGGGGATGATTGCCGAAGGCCAGGGCATCGCCCTGATCCCGGCCTCGCTGCAGAATGTGAAGCGCCAGGGCGTGGCCTTCCGCAGGCTGAAGCCGCGGGAAGGCGGTTTGACCGCCGGCGTGGCCGTAACCTATGCCGACGACAACGCCTCGCCGGTGCTGCGCGCCTTCCTGGAGCGGGTGCGGCTTACTCGTGGCCGGCCACCGGGCGCGGGCGATACGGCTGTTCCAGGCGAACCACCTCCTGGGCGGTAAGCACCAGTTCGATCCCGGCAAGCGCGTCCTGCAAATGCCGTGGCTTGGTGGCGCCGATGATCGGCGACGTCACCCCTTCCCGGCTTGCCACCCATGCCATCGCCACCTGCGCGGCGGGCACGCCACGTTCGGCGGCAATGCCTTCGACCGCCGCGATAATCGCCGCTTCATCGGCCTGCTGGTCGTACCATTGATGCGCCGGCTGGTCAGTGGTGGCCCGCAATGTCCCGGTCTGCCGCGACCCGGCCAACAAACCCCGCGCCAAGGGTGACCAGGGCGTGACCGCGATGCCCAGTTCGCGGCACAGGGGCAGCATTTCCCGCTCCTCCTCGCGATAGATCAGGTTGTAGTGGTTCTGCATCGACACGAACGTGGCCAGGCCATGTTGCTCCTGCAAGGCCAGCATGCGCATGAACTGCCAGCTGTGCATGGACGAGGCGCCGAGGTACCGCGCACGGCCCGAGCGCACCACGATGTCGAGGGCTTCGATGGTTTCCTCGATGGGTGTCTGGGGGTCAAAGCGGTGAATCACATACAGGTCCACATGGTCAGTGCCCAGGCGCTTGAGCGACGCATCGATACTGGCCAGGATGTGCTTGCGCGACAGGCCGCTGGCGTTGGGCTTGTCGCTCATGGGGTAGTTGACCTTGGTGGCGATCACCACCTCGTCCCGTGGCGCATAGTCCAGCAACGCGCGCCCCAGCACCTCTTCACTGGCGCCCAGGGAATACATGTCGGCGGTGTCGAAGAAATTGATGCCGCCGTCCAGTGCCTGCTTGATAAAGGGCCGACTGGCGCCTTCATCCAGCACCCAGTCACGCCAGGCTGGCGAGCCATAGCTCATGCAGCCCAGGCACAGTTTGCTGACTTTCATGCCGGCCGAGCCCAATCGTACGTATTGCATGGTGTCCACTCCAGAGTGGTTCAGTGAGTGGGCACAGGTTAGGGAGCGGGTGGATGAAGGGTCCAATACCGTTTCAGTCATACCTTTTTGGTATCAGCCCAGCGCACTGGTGGGAGCGGGTTCTACCCGCGAAAGTAGCACCGCGCGGGGTCAACCCCGGCGCGGCGCCTTCTTCGCGGGCAGAGCCTGCTCCCACAGTGCTGCGGCGCCATAAAAATCATTATTTAATTTCATGAAATAATTAATAGACATACAACAAATGAATAATATCAATAGATCAAAATAGAATTTCCATTGCGTTTGTTATGAAAATACTATCAACCCAAGACGACACAGGCGTCGTCCACACCGCCACCTTCAGGAAATGGAACCTGCACCCACACCACGGGCCAGTGCCAGTTTTAATGGACAACGCCCGCCATGCCACGCTCGTATTTCCCCATACCCGCCAGGACGTTCCCGCTGTCGACCCTCACCGTGTCTGTGCTGCTGGCCACCGCGCCGCTGGCGCGCGCCGACACTAGCGATTCCCAGTTGCAGACCGTGACCGTCACCGCCGCGCCCACTGCTGCCCGTGCCCAGCAGCGCACGGTGGTGGACAGTTCATCGCCCATCGACATCATCAGCAACGATGCGCTGGTCAAGACCGGCCGCGCCGAGCTGTCCGAGGCCATTGCCAAGCTGCTGCCGTCGTTCACCTTCGGCACCAACATCGCCGGTTTCAACTCCACCACCCGGCCCCTGAGCAACCGCGGCATGGGCCCCGAATACACGCTGGTGCTGGTGAACGGCAAGCGCCGTCACCTGGGCGCCTCGATCCAGAGCGGCTCCACCGACAACAGCGGCGCAAACGTTGTCGACATCGACATGATCCCCATCAGTTCCATCGACCACATCGAGGTGCTCAAGGACGCAGCAGCCGCCCGCTATGGTTCCGATGCCGTGGCCGGTGTGGTCAATATCATTCTCAAGGCCCAGGACGCGGGCGGCCACATCGAAAGCAGCTACGGCGAGCTGTTCTCGGGCGAAGGCGCCACCAAGAAAATTGCCGCCGACGAAGGCTTCAAACTGGGCGATGGCGGCTTCCTGCACCTGTCCGCCGACGCCCGCAAGCGCGGCTATGCCTCGTGGGACGGCAAGGCTGACAGCACCGTCACCGCCTACAGCGACCCCGCCAAGGAAGCCGCCTGGGATCGGGTGGCCATCAAGAACGGCGACCCCGAACTCAAGGCCTACAACCTGGGCTACAACGCCGAACTGCCAGTGAACGACGTCACCCTGTACTCCTTCGGCACCTACGGTGAGCGCAAGGCGGTGATCCAGAACTACTACCGTTTCCCCAACGGTACCGCCGCGGTGCCGTCGATTTTCCCCGACGGCTACTACCCGGTGAACAACCTGCGCGACATCGACTACCAGTTCGTGTTCGGCGGCAAGGGCGAGGTGGGCGGCTGGGACTACGACCTCAGCACCAGTTACGGCCGCGACACCCTGAAGTATTCCAGTTCGCTTAACCTCAACCCGTCGCTGGGTGACGATTCACCCACCAGTTTCAACAACCTGGCCACCTTCCGCTCCGACCAGTGGGTGAACAACCTCGACTTCAGCCGCCGCTTCGAAAACCCGTTCAACCTGGGCGTGCCGGTGACCATTTCCACCGGCGTGGAGCACAAATGGGAGCGCTTCAGCACTTTCGCAGGCTCTGCCGACTCTTACGAAACCGGCACCTATAACGCCGCCAGCGGTGCGCAGGCGTCGATCATCATTCGCCCCGAGGACGAAGTGGACCTGATCCGCAATACCTACGCCAGCTACCTGGACCTGGGCTTTGACCTGACCAACCGCTGGTACGCCGACGTGGCCGCGCGGGTCGAGCACTACGATGACTATTCGGGGAACAAGCTGGGCCTGAAGTTCAACAGCCGCTACAAGTTGACCGACACCGTGGCCGTGCGCGGCACCCTCGGCACCGGCGTACGTGCCCCGTCGCTGACCCAAGAGGGCTACACCACCACCGACAGCCGGGTGAACACCGACGTAAACGGCAACGTGGTGCCCGCCACCACCCGCCTCACCGCCTCCGACAGCAGCCTGGCCAAGGCCCTGGGCGGCAGCGCCCTGAAGCCGGAAAAATCCCAGAACATCGGCCTGGGCATCACCTGGCAGCCCGCCCCACGCACCAGCGTGACGGCCGACGCCTACGTGGTCGACATTCAGAACCGCATTGCCCTCACCAGCGCCATCTACGACCACGGCGACGGCACTATCAACAGCATCCTGGCGTCCCAGGGCGTGGCCAGCGGCACCTGGGTGGACTACTACACCAACGCCTTCGACACCCGCACCCGCGGGCTGGACGTGGTGGCCGACCACACCACGCCGTTCGCCCAGTACGGCGACGTGCGCTGGAGCGCGGCCTTCAACTACAACAAGACCACCATCATCGACGCCAAGGACACCCCTGCTTCCCTGGCCGACGCCGGCGTGACCCTGGTGGGCCGCAACCGCGAAGGCGACCTGACCGACGCCCTGCCCAAGACCAAATTCATCCTGGGCGCCAACTGGACCGTGGGCAACTGGAACACCAACCTGAACACCACCCGCTACGGCAAGGTGTCCACGCTTGCGGTGAACGAAAGCGGCGACCGCAGCTTCGGCGCCAAGTGGCTCACCGACCTGGACATCAGCTACACGTTCTTCGACCACCTGACCCTGAGCGTGGGCGGCAGCAACATCTTCGACGTGCGCCCCGACAAGAACGCCGTGTACAGCAGCCTGGGCCTGGCGCCCTACGGCAACCCGCCGTTCTACCCCGGTGGCGGCTCCTGGTACACCAAGATCGCCTACGACTTCTGACCACGCGGCCGCATCGTTCCCCGATGCGGCCCTTTCTGGCATGAATAGCCGCACGAGGTACCGCCCCATGAAGCTGCAACGAACCCTGGCCAGCGCGGCCATCCTCCTGGCCCTGGGCCTGTCAGGCTGCGGCCCCTCGCACCCCGATGCCCAGGCCGCCAACACGCTGAAAATCGCGTTCTTCGGCGACAACACCCAATTGGTCAGCCTCGACCCCTTCCAGGTCTACTGGCTGGAGCACCGGGTGGTGCTGCGCAACGTGGTGGAATCGCTGACCGACCAGGACCCGCACACCGGCCAGATCATTCCCTGGCTGGCCGACAGCTGGGAAGTCAGCGCCGACGCCCGCGCCTACACCTTTCACCTGCGCCAGGGCGTGACCTTCAGCAACGGCGAGGCCTTCGATGCCCAGGCGGTGAAGACCGCCTTCGACAGCGACAAGGCCTTCGCCGCCCAGGTGCCCAGCGCCTTTGGCGCCACCTACCTGGCCGGCTATGACCACGCCGAAATCATCGACACACACACCATCAAGCTGGTGCTGAGCACACCCAACGCCGGCTTCTTGCAGGCTACCTCCACCACCAACCTGGCCATCCTGGCGCCCGAGTCGTACCGGCACACGGCCAAAGAGCGCTCCCTGGGCGCCATCATCGGCAGCGGTCCTTTCGTACTCGACCATTACACGCCGGAAAGCGGCCTGCGCCTGGTCAAGCGCAGCGGCTATGCGTGGGCGTCGGCCAACGTGCAGAACAAGGGCGACGCCCATGTGGCCGCCGTCGAGGTCAGCTACATCCCCGAAGAAAGCGTGCGCAACGGCCAGTTCCTGCAAGGCCAGGTGGACATCCTGTGGCCGCGCAACCCGTTCTCCGACGTGGACCTGAAACTACTGGAAAGCAAGCACGCCACTATCCAGAGCCGCTCGCTGCCCGGCCCGGCCTGGAACCTGTACCCCAACACCCATGGCGATCGCATCCTGGCTGACGCCGACGTGCGCCTGGCCGTGCAGAAGGCCATCGACCGCAAGAGCTACGCGGCCACGGTATACAGCCCGTCCTTCCCCGTAGTGGACGGTGTGTACGACGTGACCACGCCGTACTTCCGCAGCCAGGGCGACAAGCTGGACTATGACCCCAAGGGCGCCGCCGCGTTGCTGGACAAGGACGGCTGGAGCCTGGGCACCGACGGCTACCGGCACAAGGACGGCAAGCGCTTGAGCCTGACGTACAACGTGCCTACCAAGGAAACCGCCGGCGATGTGCTGATTCAGGATCAATTGCGCAAGGTGGGCATCGACCTGGTGCTGAAAGTGCGCACCACCGCCGAATGGTTTACCGCCAACGCTGCGGGCAACTACGACCTCACGTTTTCCTACATGACCCGCGCCGACCCCATCGTGCTGCAGACCATCCTTGACCCGCGTAGCGCCACCAGCCCTACCCTGGCCACCAACGCCTACGCGCCGGCCGCCCTGGCCCAGGCCCAGACGCTGTTCGACGATGGCCTGACCGCCACCACTGGCGACCAACGCGCCAAGGCCTACGGCAGCCTGCAAGACCTGCTGATTGACCAAAGCTCGGCCATTCCGGTGTTTGAACGGGTGTGGCAGGCCGCCACCGCGCCGCGAGTGCACAACTTCCGCTGGAGCGCCGAAGGCTTTGCCTTCCTAAACGACATCGAGGTCAGCCCATGAGCCGCTACCTGTTGGGCCGCCTTGGCCAGGCGCTGCTGGTGTTGTGGGGCGCCTTCACCATCACCTATTTCATCTTGTACCTGCTGCCGGGTGACCCACTGTCCATCATGCTCAATGCCTCAGGCATGGAAATCGACGCCCTTTCGCCCGAGCAACTGGCCAAGGCCCGCGCCTACTACGGCCTGGACCAGAGCCTGTGGGTTCGCTACGGGCACTTGCTGTGGGGCGTGCTGCACGGTGACCTGGGCCAGTCGCTGACCCTCAACCGGCCGGTGACCGCGGTACTGGCCGAGCGCCTGCCGCAAACCCTGGCGCTGGCCGGCACCGCCATTGCGCTGTCGTTGCTGGGCGGCATCGGCCTGGCCTACCTGGCCGCGTATGTGCGCTGGCAACCGTTGAAAATCGCCCTGTCGCGCCTGCCGGCGCTGGGCTTTTCGATACCGGTGTTCTGGCTGGGGCTACTGCTGATCCAGGTGTTTGCCTTCAGCCTGGGCTGGTTGCCGTCCACCGGGAGCCAGGGTTTGAGCAGCCTGGTGCTGCCCGCCGTAACCCTGGCCATTCCCAGTGCCGCGGTGTACGCCCAGGTGCTGCAACGCGGCTTCCTCGACGTATGGCGCGAACCCTACATCCTCACCGCTCACGCCAAGGGCCTGAGCCGTGCCCAGGTGCAGGCGCGCCATGGCTTTCGCAATGCCGCCCTGCCGCTGCTGACCCTGATCGGCCTGCAAGTGGGCAACACCGTGTCGGGCGCGGTGCTGGTGGAAACCATCTTTGCCCGCAACGGTGTCGGCCGCCTGGTGCAGGAAGCCGTGCTGCGCCAGGACATCCCCGTGGTACTGGGGGTGGTCACGGTGTCGGCCGCCGCCTTCGTGCTGGTCAACCTGTTGGTGGACCTGCTGTACCCGATCCTCGACCCCCGCATCACCCACTCGCCCAAGGTGACCTGAACCATGACCGTTACCGATCACAGCCTGTCCCGTGCCCAGCCCGCCCTTGCCGCCTGGCAGCCGCGCGGGCGCCTGCAACGCCTGCTGGAAACCATGGGCCCGTTGCTGCGCCGCCCCGGTTTCATGCTGGCCGCCGCCGTGGTGCTGTTCGCGCTGCTGGCTGCGCTGTCCCCCGGCCTGTTCAGCAGCATTGACCCTTATGCCACGGTGCCGGCGGCGAAACTGCTGGCGCCCGGCGTTGGCCACTGGTTTGGCACCGATGAACTGGGCCGCGACCTGTACACGCGGATACTGTACGGCGCGCGCCTATCGATTCTGGCCGCGTTGCTGGCAGTCGGCCTGGCGCTGGTCAGCGGCCTGGGCCTGGGCATTGTCTCGGGTTTCATTGGTGGGCGCATCGATGCCGGCATCATGCGCCTGGTCGATGTGCTGCTGGCCCTGCCCGGCCTGTTGCTGGCCCTGGCCATCGTCACCGCCATCGGCTTTGGCACGGTGCCCGTCGCGGTGGCCGTGGGCGTCGGCATCATTCCCGGCTTTGCCCGCACCACGCGTGCCGAAGTGCTACGGGTCAAGACCCTGCCCTACGTGGAAGCGGCGCGCCTGGGCGGTGCCAGCTGGACCCGCACCCTGCTGCGCCACGTGCTGCCCAACGCCTGGGGGCCGGTGGCGGTGCTGGCTACCCTGGATTTCGGCGCGGCCATCCTGGCCACCGCCGGCCTGAGTTTCCTGGGCTTCGGCGCCCAGCCGCCGCTGGCCGAATGGGGCACGCTGATCGCCAATGGCAGGCAGTTCCTCATCACTGCCCCCTGGGTGTCGCTGCTGCCGGGCCTGGTGGTGGTGCTGGTGGTGTTCAGCCTCAATCACATTGCCCGCACGTTGGAGGAAACCCCGCGATGAGCGCCTTGATCGATGTGCGCGACCTGAGCGTCAGCTATTACAACGGTGGGCGGGTCAAGGAAGCGGTACGCGGGTTGTCGTTGCACCTGGACGCCGGGGAAACCCTGGCCATTGTCGGCGAGTCCGGTTCCGGCAAGACCACCCTCGCCAGTGCCCTGCTGGGCCTGTTGCCCGCGAGCGCCAAGGTCACCGGCGGCAGCCTGCTGGTGGACGACACCGACATCAGCAACGCCAGTGAACGCATCAAGCGCCGGTTGCGCGGCCGCTTCATCGGCCTGGTGCCGCAAGACCCGATGGTCAGCCTCAACCCCACCCTGAGCATCGGCAAGCAGATCGGCGAAAGCCTGATCCTGGCCCACGGCGGCCGCCGCTACCCGGCACTGGATGCCGACGTGCTGGAGCTGCTGACTCAGGTGGGCCTGGACAACCCCGAGCTGCGCGCGCGCCAGTACCCTCATGAGCTGTCCGGCGGCATGCGCCAGCGGGTGCTGATCGCCATTGCCCTGGCGGGTGAACCACGGGTGATTATTGCCGATGAGCCCACCAGTGCGCTGGACGTGACCGTGCAGCGGCGCATCCTCGATCACTTGCAGCAACTGGTGAAGGCGCGGGGGATTTCGCTGATCATCATCACCCATGACCTGGGCGTGGCGGCCGACCGTGCCGATCGCCTCTTGGTGATGAAGGACGGCGAGTTGGTGGAACAGGGCCCGGCGCGTGAGGTGCTGTCGGCGCCGGCCGAGCCGTACACCCGGGCGCTGCTGGCTGCCGCACCGGCTTTTGGCAACGGCCAGCAGCCGTTGCCCCTGCCACCGCGCACCACTGGGCCGCTGCTGAGCCTGCAAGGTGTGGGCAAGCACTACCCGCTGCCCGCCCGCGACGGCCAGAGCCAGACATTCCAGGCCTTGCAAGGCTTGAGCCTGGACCTGTACCCGGGTCAGACGCTGGCCATTGTCGGCGAGTCCGGTTCGGGCAAAAGCACCAGCCTGCGCATCGCCCTGGGCCTGGAGGCGCCCAGCCAGGGCCACGTGCGCTTCGACGGCCAGGACATCACGAACCTCAGCTGGAAGCAGTTTCGGCCCTTGCGCCAGCGCATCCAACTGGTGCAGCAGAACCCCTTTGCCTCGCTGAACCCTTCGTTCACGATTTACCAGAGTGTGGTGGAGCCGCTGTTGTCCTTTGGCCTGCGCAAGGGCGATGCCCTGAAACAGGCGGCCCGGCAGTTGATGGACCAGGTGCAACTGCCCGCCAGCTACCTGGACCGTTTGCCGCGAGAGCTGTCCGGCGGCCAGCGCCAGCGTGTGGCCATTGCCCGCGCCCTGGCGCTGCGGCCGGAGCTGTTGTTGCTGGATGAGCCGGTGTCGGCGCTGGACGTGTCGGTACAGGCGCAGATCCTTGACCTGCTGCGCAGTTTGCAGTCCGAACTGGGGGTTGCCTATGTACTGGTGTCCCATGACCTGGCGGTGGTGCAGAGCCTGGCCCATGAGGTAGTCGTCCTGCGTCAAGGGCAGGTGGTGGAGCAGGGCCTGGCGAGCCAGCTGTTGCACCAGCCGGCGCATGCGTATACCCGCGAGCTGCTGGATGCCATCCCGGGGCATCGATACTGCGCATGACCGCTGACGTGCCGCTGCCGCCAGGCTGCGCTGGCGGTTGCGTACACTGAAGATCTGCAGTGCACGCCGGGGCCAGCGCAGCCTAACGGCAGCGGCTACATGCCCTCCCAAGACAGTTGCTGCTACATCAGTGGCGCTTGCGGGTGCCGAGTTCGATCCAGGTGGGCGCATGGTCGCTGGCGTGTTCTTCGTTGCGCACCCAGGCATCAACCCCGGCGTTCTTGAGGTAGGGCGCCATGGCGGGGTTCAGCAGCAGGTGATCAATGCGCAACCCCGAGTTGCGCTGCCAGTGCTGGCGAAAGTAATCCCAGAAGGTGTACACCCGCTCTTCGGGGTACAAGTGCCGAAGGGCATCGGTCCAACCCTGGTCCAGCAGCCGCCGGTAGCACTCCCGGCTCTGGGGTTGCAGCAAAGCATCCTTGAGCCAGGACTTGGGGTTGTAGATGTCCAGGTCCGTGGGCACCACGTTGTAGTCCCCGGCCAGCACCACCGGGTATTCGCTGGCCTGCAGGGCCTGGGCATGGGCGATCAGCCGCTCGAACCAGGCCAGCTTGTAATCGAACTTGGGCCCCGGCTGCGGGTTGCCGTTGGGCAAGTACAAACAGCCCACCAATACACCATGCACGGCGGCTTCCAGGTAGCGGCTCTGGCTGTCCGCCTGGTCACCCGGCAAGCCGCGGCGCGACTCCAGCGGCTGGGCGTCGCGGGCCAGAATCGCCACGCCATTCCACGACGGCTGGCCGTGGTGCAGGCTGCCGTAGCCGATGGCTTCGAAGTCGGCGGCGGGAAACTGCCCGTCGGCGGCCTTGAGTTCTTGCAGGCAGGCAATATCGGGGCGTTCCTTGGCCAGCCAGCGCAACAGGTTGGGCAAACGCGCGCGCAGGCCGTTGATGTTGAAGGTGGCGATTTTCAGGGCTTTCATCGGTGCTCTCCGGTCCGCAGACGCAGCCTTGGGCAGCGGCCACGCTGATCTTTCGAGTCACCCGCACACCCAAACGTTCAGCCCGTCACCCCGGTTGAACTCTGCCCTCGCCTGCGTTTCCCACCTGATAGATCCCTCGCCAGCTCTGGAGCCCCGCCATGGCCAGGTCGCTCAAGGAATATCAGCAAAAGCGCAACTTCGATGCCACCCCCGAACCCAGCGGCAAGGCCGCGCAGCGCGGCAAGGGCCACGCCTTGCAATACTGCATCCAGAAGCACGACGCCAGCCACCTGCATTACGACTTCCGCCTCGAACTGGACGGCACCTTGAAAAGCTGGGCCATTCCCAAGGGGCCGTCGCTGGACCCCAAGGTGCGGCGCCTGGCGGTGCACGTGGAAGACCACCCGCTGGACTACGCCGGCTTCGAGGGCCACATCCCCCAAGGCCACTACGGCGCCGGTGATGTGATTGTGTGGGACCGCGGCATCTGGATTCCCGAAGGCAACCCGCAGGAAAGCTACGCCAAGGGCAAGCTGCGCTTCCGCCTGCAAGGTGAAAAGCTGTCGGGCACCTGGAATTTGTTCCGCACCCACCTGGCGGGCAAGAAGGAGCAGTGGCTGCTGATCAAGTCGGCGGACACCGACGCCCGCCCCGAAGCCGACTATGACATTGTCCAGGCCGCACCCGACAGCGTGCTCAGCGAGCGCACGCTGGTTCCCAAGGCCGCCGTAAAGTCGACCAAGGCGACCAAGGCAACCACCCGCAAGCCTGCCAAGGCCAGGTTGCCCAGCTCAATGACGCCACAACTGGCCACCCTGGTCGAGTCCCCGCCCAGCGGCGACTGGCGCTATGAAATCAAGTTCGACGGCTACCGCGTCATGGCGCGCATCGACGCCGGGCAGGTCAAACTGTTCACCCGCAACGGCAAGGACTGGACAGCGAAGATGCCCAGCCAGGCCAAGGCCTTGGCGGCACTGGGCCTGGAGTCGGCGTGGCTGGACGGCGAAATGGTGGTGGCCAACGCCGACGGTGTCGCCGACTTCCAGGCCTTGCAAAACGCCTTCGATGACGGCACCGACGAGGCCATCGTCTATTACCTGTTCGACGTGCCCTACCTCAACGGTCGTGACCTGCGCCAGTGCCCGCTGCAGGAACGCCGCGCCGCCCTGGCTGCCGTGCTTGAGCACAACGATGCGCCGCAACTGCGCTATTCCGAAGATTTCGACCAACCGGTCGATTCCCTGCTGGCCAGTGCTTGCCGGATGGACATGGAAGGCCTGATCGGCAAGCGCATGGACAGCCTGTACAGCGGCAAGCGCAGCAGCGACTGGGTCAAGCTCAAGTGCAAGCTGCGCCAGGAATTCGTGATCGTCGGCTACACCGAGCCCAAGGGCAGCCGCAGCGGCTTCGGCGCCCTGCTGTTGGGGCTGCACGACACCGACAGCGGTGAACTGCGCTACGCCGGCAAAGTGGGCACCGGCTTCAACACCGCCACCCTGGCCAGCATCCTCGAACGCCTCAAGCCCCTGCACACCGCCAAACCCCAAGTGGCCAACCCGCCCCCCGGCGCCCAGGCCCGTGACGTGCACTGGCTCAAACCTCAGTTGCTGGCCGAGGTCGCCTATGCACAGATGACCCGCGACGGCGTGGTGCGCCATTCGGTGTTTCATGGGCTGCGTAATGACAAACCGGCCAAGGCCATCCGCCAGGAGACACCCGTGAAAGCCGCCAAAGCGTCCAAAGCGTCCAAAGCCGCCAGCCGCGACACCCTGCGCCTGACCCACCCCGACCGTGTCATCGATGCCAGCAACGGCGCCACCAAGCGCGACCTGGCCGAGTATTACGCGCAGATCGCCCCGTGGATCGAACCGCACCTAAAGGACCGCCCCGTGGCCCTGGTGCGCGCCCCCGAGGGCCTGGCCGGCGAGCTGTTCTTCCAGAAGAACGCCGGGCACCTGGACATTCCCGGGCTAGTGAGCGACGAAGCCGCCGGGCAGTCGGTGATCATCATCAACAGCGCCGACGCGTTGCTGGGCGCGGTGCAGATGAACACCCTGGAGCTGCACACCTGGAACGCCACCCGCGACACCTACGACAAACCCGACCGTTTCATTCTCGACCTGGACCCGGACCCTGCCCTGCCGTGGAAAAGCATGCTGGAAGCCACCCGACTCACCCTCACGCTGCTGGATGAACTGGGGCTGACCGCGTTCCTCAAGACCAGCGGCGGCAAAGGCATGCACATTGTGGTGCCGCTGACCCGGCGCCTGGGCTGGGACGCGGTGAAGGACTTTGCCCACGCCATCGTCAAGCACCTGGCGGCGCTGCTGCCCGACCGCCTGACTGCGGTGTCCGGACCGAAAAACCGCGTGGGGCGGATTTTCATCGACTACCTGCGCAACACCAAAGGCGCCACCACTGCCTGCGCCTATTCGGTTCGCGCGCGCGAAGGGCTGCCGGTGTCGGTACCAATCCGCCGCGAAGAATTGGCCCAGCTCAAATCGGCCAACCAATGGAACCTGTTCAACCTGGGCGAACGCCTGGCCGAAAACGACGACCCCTGGGCCGACTACGCCAGCACCCGGCAATCGATCACCGCCACCCTGCGCAAGCGCCTGGGCAGCGAAGGATGAGCAAGGCCAGCGTACACATCGGCATGTCCGGCTGGCGCTACACGCCGTGGCGCGGCGATTTCTACCCCGACGGCCTGCGGCACAAAGACGAGCTGCACTTTGCCTCGCGGGCGGTGAACAGCATCGAGATCAACGGCACCTTCTATGCCTTGCAACGCCCCGAGCGCTTCGCCGAATGGGCGGCGCAAACGCCGGACGGCTTCCTGTTCAGCGTCAAGGGCCCACGCTACATTACCCACACCAAACGCCTGCACGACATCGACGAGGCCCTGGCCAACTTCTTCGCCTCCGGGCCTCTGTCGCTGGGTGATCGCCTGGGGCCGATGCTGTGGCAGTTTGCACCCAGCCTGCGTTTCGACGCCGGGTTGTTCGACGACTTCATGGCGCGCCTGCCGCGCACGGGCGAACAGCTGCTGGCGCAGGCCCGCCACTGTGCCGAGCGCCTGCAACGCCCTGGCTACCTGGACGGCAACCCCAAACAGCACCTGCGCCATGCCATCGAAATCCGCCATCCCAGCTTTGTCGATCCCGCGTTCGTCGCACTGCTGCGCAAGCACCACGTGGCCTTGGTGGTGGCCGACGCCGCCCGTAAATGGCCGCGCGTGCAGGACGTCACCAGTGACTTCATCTATATGCGCTTGCACGGCGACAAGCAGCTGTACGCCAGCGGGTATTCAGACGAAGCGCTGGGTGAGTGGCGCAGGCGGATCATGGCGTGGAAGCGCGGGGCGCAGCCTGGGGATGCGCAGTTGATCGACACCGATACGCCGCCGCCCAAGGCGACTCGTCGGGACGTCTTCTGCTACTTCGACAACGACATCAAGGTGCGCGCGCCGTACGATGCGCGGCGGCTGTTGGCGTTGCTCAACCTGGATGGCGCGCTGCAAACCGCCCCCGGCGAACTGCCCGCAACGTTGTAGTCGCGAGTAGGCGCTGCCGCAGGCTGCGAAGGCCCGCACGGCGGGCCCGCGATCGGCATGACACCGGCGAAGCTTCTGCAGACCTTTTCGCAGCCTGGCGACGGACGGCCGCCCCGCCTCACCAACGGGGGGCGTTACGACGCCTTTTTGGTGGCGCGCTTGGGCGCCGGCTTCTTCCCGGCCAAACTGCGCTTGAGCAGGTCGGTAAGGTCGATGATATCGGCGCCCTTGCCCTCGCCCTTCTCGTCCAGCGAGGTCACGGTGGCGATCTTGCCTTTGCTGGCTTTCTCCTCCACCAGGTCCATGATGGTCTGCTTGAAGTCGTCCTGATACTCGTCAGGCGTCCACGTGCCACTCATGTCTTCTACCAGACGCTTGGCCATCTGCAACTCACGCTTGTCGATCTTCGCCTCGGTGACGCTGCTGTCCAGCTCCAGGGCATCCAGCCCGCGCACCTGCGAGGGCCAGCGCAAGGTGATCATCACCAGTGCGTCCTCCAGCGGTCGGATCAGCGCCAGGTGCTGTTGAGTGTGCAACACCACCCGCGCCAAGGCGACCTTGTCGGTGCTCTCCAGGGTCTGGCGCAGCAGCGCATAGACCTTGCCGCCACGGCGGTCGGGGGCCAGGTAGTAAGGCGTATCGAACACCTGCAAGGGGATCTCGCCGGCCGTCACGAAGGAAAAGATATCGATGGTCTGGGTGGCTTCGGGGCGTGCCTTGCGGATCTCGTCTTCGCTGATCACCACATAGCGGCCCTTCTCGTACTCCACGCCCTTGACGACGTTGTCCTTGTCGATGTCCTTGCCGGTGACCTTGTTGATGCGCTTGTAGCCCACCGGGTCCATGCTGCGCTTGTCCAGCCAGTCAAAATCGATGCGTTCGCTGGACACGGCCGTGCTCAACGACACCGGTATGTGCACCAGTCCGAAACTGATGGCGCCTTTCCAAATGGCCCGGGCCATAGTTGCTCTCCTGCGTGGCCCGCGGGTGGGCCTGTAGAAACACTGACTGCGCGCCGAAGCGAAGGTTTAATTGCGCCGCTGCCTACGCCGGCGACACGGTGGTGCTACCGATTGCCCCAGGATGGGCATCGGCCGCACCAAGCGAGGGCGCGCCGGTTGTAGGCATCAGCGCTGTCACCATGCGTAACACGATTGTATACAACTTTTTTTGACCATTCGATCAAAAAAATACCCTCCTGAACGTTTGCGAAACAGGGCACACCCCAGCAAACCAGATGCTTGCCACACGATCAGAGTGGCCTTGGAAAATAAAGATCACACGTTTGGCACAAAAATGGCTTACCGATTCAGTAGTTTTGTATACAACAACAAATACAAGAAGTGGAGCCCCACCGATGCAGCTCAACAGCCCTGCCGAGTCCTCCCTCAACGACCTGGCCCCCGCGCGGCCCCGTGACGCCGCGCTCAGCCCGCGCCTGCACAACCACGACCTGGCGCCCACGCGCAGCGAAGGCCGACGCTGGGGTGGCTACAGCATTTTCGCGCTGTGGACCAATGATGTGCACAACATCGCCAACTACTCCTTCGCCATGGGCTTGTACGCGCTGGGCCTGGGCGGCTGGCAAATCCTGCTGTCACTGTTGATCGGCGCCGTGCTGGTGTACGGCTTCATGAACCTGACCGGCTATATGGGCCAGAAGACCGGCGTGCCCTTCCCTGTCATCAGCCGGGTCAGTTTCGGTATCCATGGTGCTCAACTGCCAGCCCTGGTGCGGGCGGTGATTGCCATCGCCTGGTTCGGCATCCAGACCTACCTGGCCTCGGTGGTGCTCAAGGTACTGGTGACCGCGCTGGCGCCAAGCCTGGTCGAATACGACCACAACCTGGTGCTGGGGCTGTCGACCCTGGGCTGGGCCTGCTTTGTCAGTATCTGGCTGGTGCAACTGGTGATCCTGGCCTACGGCATGGAAATGGTGCGCCGCTACGAAGCCTTTGCCGGCCCGGTGATTCTGCTGACCATGACGTCGCTGGCCGTGTGGATGTACAGCCGCGTCGGTGGCCACATCAGTTGGTCGATCCGCGAGCCGCTGCAAGGCGC
This sequence comes from Pseudomonas sp. M47T1, assembly GCF_000263855.1. Taxonomy (GTDB): domain Bacteria; phylum Pseudomonadota; class Gammaproteobacteria; order Pseudomonadales; family Pseudomonadaceae; genus Aquipseudomonas. Next base: position 7,169 of record NZ_AJWX01000037.1, on the reverse strand, counting down.
GAGCATGTGGCGCCATATCTTTGCCGGCGGTGCGTTGTGGCTGGCCATCTACGGCACGCTGATTCTCAACTTCTGCGACTTCGCCCGTTCCGCGCCGTCACGGCGCTGCATTCGCCTGGGCAATTTCTGGGGCCTGCCAGTCAACATCCTGGCCTTTGCCGTGGTCACCGTGATGCTCTGCGGCGCGCAGTTTTCCATTGACGGGCGCATCATCGAGAACCCCACGCAGATCATCCAGTCCATCCCCCACACCCCGTTCCTGGTGATGGGCTGCCTGGCGTTGCTGATCGTCACCGTGGCGGTGAACATCATGGCCAACTTCGTTGCCCCGGCCTTCGTGCTCAGTAACCTGGCACCACGGCTGCTGACCTTCCGCCGCGCGGGCATGATCAGCGCCACCGTGGCGGTGCTGATTCTGCCGTGGAACCTGTACAACAGCCCGCTGGTGATCGAGTATTTCCTCGCCGGCCTGGGCGCGTTGCTCGGCCCTCTGTACGGCATCATCACCGCCGACTACTGGCTGCTGCGCCGCGGCAAGGTCAACGTTCCACAGTTGTACACCGAAGCCGCCAACGCCGCCTACCATTACCGACGCGGCATCAACCCGCGTGCGCTGGCGGCCGTGTTGCCTGCGGCCGCCATCGCCATCGTGCTGGCGCTGGTGCCGGCCTTTGAAACGGTGTCGGCGTTCTCCTGGCTGTTCGGCGCCGCCATTGCCGCCGCGGTTTACCTGCTGATCAGCGACCGTCACCAGACATTTTCCGACGTCAGCGGCGAGTCCATCGCTGTCGACAACGCCAACCATTGATCACTTCAAACGAGGTTTGCATGCGTATCCTGGTCGTCAACGTCAACACCACCGAATCCATCACCGCCGCCATCGCCGAGCAGGCGCGCAGCGTGGCCGCACCGGGCACCGAGATCATCGGCCTGACCCCGCGTTTCGGCGCCGAGTCGGTGGAAGGCAACTTCGAAAGCTACATGGCCGCCCTCGGCGTGATGGACGCGGTCATGGCCTATGACCAGCCCTTCGACGCCGTCATCCAGGCCGGCTATGGCGAGCATGGCCGCGAAGGCTTGCAGGAACTGCTGGACGTACCCGTGGTGGACATCACCGAAGCCGCCGCCAGCGTGGCCATGCTGCTGGGCCACGCCTATTCGGTGGTCACCACCCTGGACCGCACCGTCCCGTTGATCCAGGACCGCCTGCGCCTGGCCGGCCTCTACCAGCGCTGCGCCTCGGTGCGCGCCAGCGGCCTGGCGGTACTGGAACTGGAGCACGACCCCGCCCGCGCCGTGGCCGCCATCGTCGCCCAGGCCGAACAGGCCGTGCGTGACGACAAGGCCGAAGTCATCTGCCTGGGCTGCGGCGGCATGGCCGGCCTGGACACCTTGATCCGCGAGCGCACCGGCGTGCCGGTGGTGGACGGCGTGACCGCCGCCGTGGCGCTGGCGCAATCGCTGGTGAAGCTGGGGTTGAGCACCTCGAAGGTGCGTACGTATGCCACGCCGCGGAGCAAACGCATCAGCGGGTGGCCGCTGAGCCGGGATAACTGACAGACCTGTAGCCTGACGGCTGGGATGCCCCCTTTAGCCGCAGCCTGCGGCAGCGGTGCGTGCGCGGGTGGGATCGAGCGCCGCCCGCGCGGCGCGACACAGCCTGGCCACAGCTCCCGCAAAGACCGTTGCTGCTACAGAACGCGGGTTGTATCGGCGTGTTGCGTGCTCAGCCACACTCTAAAATTTCTTGTACAAAAAAAGCACCTTTCCAAAATACCCCGGTCATACCTAGGCTCACCCCCACAATCCCAACGCCGCCTGTCGCGCCAGCGCTGCTAGCCAGCAGGCTAGCGGGCATTTCCGTGTCTGTTTGCTATACATAGAGGATCCAATTCGTACAGGATTTTTCGGTACAGCAGTTTCTCGCACCCAGCATTCGATCACCGCGCCAGGTGTTGTGCGGTGACAGACAAGAAAGCGAAAGGAAGAGCCGATAATGGACAATATCGTCGTCGCTGACAAAGCCACTGCCCAAGTAACCGCTCAGACGTTTGGCAACGTTCAGCTGCAAGACCCCGCTGTTGTGAAGATCCCCGTGGCGCCCGAGCAGGTGGCGTCTGTCAGCCGCACCGGCAATGACGCGGTGCTTAATCTGAAAAACGGCGAACACGTCAAAATCGGCAATTTCTTCCAGGCCAGCCCCCAGGGCGTGCACAGCGACATGGTGTTCCAGGGCGAGAACGGCACCTTGTGGCAAGCTCAGTACAACGCCGAAGCCTTCCACGGTTTTACCTTTGCCCAGGTGTCCTCGCTGGATGATCTGCTGGCCGGCGTGGGCGTGGTCGGTAGCGCAACGCCCGAGTGGGCGATTGCCGGGCTGGGCCTGCTGGGCGCCGGTGGCGCCACGGCCGCCGCCGTGGGTACGGGCGGTGGCAGCAGCGGTAGCAGTGGCAGCACCGGCACCGCTGCCGATACCACCGCACCCGATGCGCCTACCGGCTTGAGCCTGTCCGCCGACGGCCTGTCCCTCAACGGCGTGGGCGAAGTGGGTAGCACGGTGACCGTGCGCGACGGCGCCGGCAACGTACTGGGCACCGCCGTGGTGGGCAGCGATGGCGCCTTCCAGGTGCCGCTCAGCGGCGCCCAGAACAACGGCCAGACCCTGGACGTGACCCTCACCGACGCGGCCGGCAACACCTCCGCCCCGGGCACCCTCACTGCCCCCGACACCACCGCACCCACTGCCCCGGACCACTTGGCCCTGGGCGCCGACGGCATGACCTTGAGCGGCACCGGCGAGGCCGGCAGCACGGTGACGGTGCGCGACAGCGCCGGCAATGTGCTGGGCACCGGTACCGTGGGCAGCGACGGCAGTTTCCAGGTCACCCTCGGCGACGCCCAGGCCAACGGCCAGACCCTGACCGTGACCCTGACCGACGCGGCCGGCAACGCCTCCGCCCCCGGCAGCCTGACCGCAGCGGACACCACTGCGCCCGATGCGCCCACCGGCCTTGCGGTGAGTGCGGACGGCAATGCTTTGACCGGTACCGGCGAGCCCGGCTCCACCATCACCGTCAAGGCCGCCGACGGTACGCTGCTGGGCAGCGCGCTGGTGGCCAGCGACGGCACTTTCAGCGTCACCCTCACGCCCACGCAGACCAGTGGCCAGACCCTTTCGGTGATCGACACCGACGCCGCCGGCAACGCCTCCCAGGCCGCGAGCGCCCAGGCGCCTACCGTGGGCCAGCCCGGCAACACCGACACCACCCCACCTGATGCCCCCACCGACCTGGCCATCAGCGGCAGCGGCACCCTGGTCAGCGGTCATGGCGAGGTGGGCAGCACCGCCACGGTGATCGACGGCAACGGCACTGTGCTGGGCAGCGCCGTGGTGGGCAGTGACGGATTGTTCAGCCTCAGCATCAGCCCGGCACAAAGCAACGGCCAGATTTTGCAGGTAACCCTCACCGATACCGCCGGCAATGTCTCGCCCAACGTGGCACTGATGGCCCCCGATACCACGCCGCCGGCGCAACCGGCCAACCTGGTGCTGGCCGCCGATGGCGTGACCCTGACCGGCACCGCCGAGGCCGGCTCGCGAGTGCTGGTGCATGATGCCAATGGCACAGTGATCGGCGCGGCGCGCGCCGGCCTGGATGGCAGCTTCACCCTCACCCTGAACAGCGCCCAGGCCAATGGCGAGCACCTGGATGTCACCGCCACCGACGCTGCCGGCAACGCCAGCGCGCCGGTAGCGCTGACCGCCGCCGACACCACCGCGCCGGCAGCGGTCACCGATGTGATCATCAGTGCCGATGGCCAAGCGCTTTCCGGGCAAGGCGAAGTGGGTGCCACGGTGACCGTGCTCAATGCCGCCGGTACGGTGATCGCCAGCGGCACCGTGGCTGCCAATGGCACCTTTGAAGTCACCCTGCAACCCTCCGTGACCCAGGGCGACATCGTGCGCGTAAACCAGGCCGACGCCAGTGGCAACGTCTCCCCCACCGTGGGCGTGATTGCCCCGGACGCTGACGGCCCTGGTACTCCGGCCGCCCTGGCGGTCAATGCCGACGGCAGCCAGGTCAGTGGCACCGGCACGTCCGGCAACCTGGTGGAAGTGCGCGACGGCGCCGGCAACCTGCTGGGTTCGGCAGTGGTCGCCAATGACGGCCACTTCGCCGTGACCCTCACCCCGGCCCAGGCCAACGGTGAAGTGCTGGACGTAACGGCCATCGACGGCAATGGCGAAAACTCCGTGACCGTGCCAGTGACCGCCCCCGACATCACCGGCCCCGCCGCCGCCAGCGACCTGATGGTCAATGCCGATGGCCTGCTGTTGACCGGCCGTGGCGAAGTGGGTGCCACCGTCACCGTCAAGGACAGTGCCGGCAACGTGCTGGGCACAGCCCTGGTCTCGGCCAGCGGCAGTTTCGCCGTGGCCCTGGCCAGCGCACAGGCCGATGGCCAGGCCCTGCAAGTAACCCTGACCGACACGGCGGGCAACCCCTCGCCCGCCGCCGGCGTCAGTGCCCCAGACCTGGACGGCCCGCTGCAACCGGGCCAGCTGTCGATCAACAGCACCGGCACCTTGCTCAGCGGCATGGGTGAAGCGGGCTCGCACATTACCGTCACCGACACCAACGGCGCCGTGCTCGGCACCGCCGTGGTGGCCGCCGATGGCACCTTCAACGTCACCCTGAGCAGCGCCCAGAACAACGGCCAGACCCTGCAAGTGGGCGCCACCGACAGCGTCGGCAACGGCGCCGGCCCCGTGGCCTTTGTTACCCCGGACACCCAGGCCCCGGCGCCGCTGACGGCCCTGGCGGTAGACGCCGCCGGCCACACCGTGACCGGCACGGGCGAGATCGGCGCCACGGTGACCGTGCGCGACCCGTCGGGCACCGTGATCGGCACTGCCGTGGTCGACGGCAGCGGCCATTTCAGCGCCACCCTGACCACCGACCAGGCCAACGCCCAGGCGTTGCAAGTGGTGCAGACCGACGCTGCCGGCAACCCCTCGACTCCGGTCGCCGTGACCGCCCCGGACCTGATTGCCCCCGACCAGATCACCGACTTCGGCATATCCGCCAACGGCGCCATCGTCAGCGGCCACGGTGAAGTGGGCGCCACCGTCAGCGTCAGCGACGCTTTTGGCAACGCCCTGGGCAGCGCCGTGGTCGCCAGCAATGGCACCTTCAGCGTGACCCTGACCACGCCGCAGGTCAACGGCCAGGCCCTGGCCGTACTGCAGACCGATGCCGCCGGCAACCCCTCGCCTACCAGCGACGTGACCGCCCCCGACATCCAGCCGCCCGCTGTGCCCACCGGCCTGACCCTGAACGCCGACGGCAGCATGCTTTCAGGCACCGGCGAAGCCGGCGCCACGGTGCACGTCTATGCCCAGGACAGCACCCTGCTGGGTTTCGCCACCGTTACTGCTGGCGGCACCTTCAGCGTGATCCTGAGCAGTGACCAGGCCGATGGCCAGGTGCTGCGCGTCAACCAGAGCGACACAAGCGACAACACCTCAGCCGACGCCTCCCTGACCGCGCCGGACACCACACCGCCTGGCACCCTTGCCAACCTGGCCATCAGCGCCAACGGCGCCACCGTGACCGGCACCGGCGTGGCCGGCGACACCGTGTACGTACGCGACAGCGGCGGTACCCTGCTGGGCAGCGCCGTGGTAGCGGGCAATGGCAGCTTCAACGTGAGCCTGAGCCCGTCACAACTGGACGGCCAGACCCTGAGCGTGCATCAGGAAGATGCCGCGCTGAACCCGTCGACCACCCAGACCCTGACTGCGCCGGACCTGACTGCGCCACCCGCGCCCACCGACCTTGCCGTGGACGTTACCGGCACACAACTGACCGGCACTGCCCAGGCGGGCAGCACCGTGCGCGTGCTGGACGCCGATGGCAACCCGTTGGGCAGCACCACCGCCGACGGCACCGGCCACTTCAGCGTCACCCTGGGCACCGCGCAACTCAACGGCCAAGCCCTGCAAGTGACGGCCAGCGACAACCTGTACACCTCGCTGCCGGCCTCCCTCTTCGTCCCGGACAGCACCGCCCCGGTGGACCCCGGCAACCTGGCCGTCACCCCGGACGGCACCCAGGTGTCGGGCACGGGTGAAGCCAACACCACCATCACCGTGCGCGACAGCGGCGGCACCGTGCTGGGCACCGGCACCGTGGGCAGCGATGGCGTGTTTGTGGTCAGCCTGGGCACTGCGGCTGCCACCGGCAGCACCCTCACCGTGACCAGCAGCGACGCCAGCGGCAACGCCTCGGCAGCCGTGGACGTGGCCGGGCCGGACGGCACGCAGGTGGCCACCCCGGCCGACCTGGCCCTGAGCGGCGACGGCAGCACCCTCACCGGCAGCGGCACCGCTGGCACCACCGTCAATGTCCTGGACAGCACCGGCACCAGCCTGGGCACCGCCGTGGTCAACAGCAGCGGCCGCTTCAGCGTGCTGCTGCGCTTCGCCCAGCTAAACGCGCAAACCCTGCACGTGACCGCCACCGACACCAGCGGCCACGCCTCGGTGCCGGCCACGCTGGTGGCCAGCGACAGCACCGCGCCCGACGCGCCCACCGACGTGGCCGTGGCGGCCAACGGCAGTACCCTGAGCGGCAAAGGCGAAGCCGGGGCCACCGTGTCGGTAGTGGATGGCGACGGCACCGTGGTGGGCAGCGCCGTGGTGGCCAGCAACGGCAACTTCATCGTCACGTTTACAACACCGCAGGTCGATGCCCAGGCCCTGACCGTGACCCAGAGCGATGCCGCCGGCAATGTCTCGCAACCGGCCAGCACCGTGGCGCCCGACTTGCAGGCGCCCGATGCCGCCAGCAACCTGAGCATCAACACCGTTGGCACCGTGGTCAGCGGCCAGGGTGAGGTGGGCGCCACCGTCACCGTGCGCGACGCCAACGGCACCGTACTGGCCACCGGCACCGTGAGCCAGAGCGGCAACTTCCAGGTCACCCTGCCCTCGGCGCAAACCACCGGTGCCGCCCTGCACGTGACCCTGACCGACGCGGCCGGCAACGTCTCGCCCGATGCCAGCCTGGCCACCGTCGATACCACGCCACCCGCGGTGGTCAGCCACCTCACCATCAGCCAGGACGGCAGCACCCTCAACGGCACCGGCGAGGCCGGCGCCACCG
>NZ_AJWX01000036.1 GCF_000263855.1 Pseudomonas sp. M47T1 | reverse complement strand
TACGACTTCTCTCCTTCTGTAGGAGCTGCCGCCAGGCTGCGAAAAGGTCCGCAGGACCTTCAGTGGTGTCATGCCTATCGCCGGCCCGCTGCGCACGGGTCCGCAGCCTGCGGCAGCTACGGCCTGGCGGCAGCCCCTACGTGCTCCAGAATTCCCATAACAGCGGCGCAAGCCGCGTCACAGGCGCCGCGGAAAAAGGGGAGATCGAATGATCTCCCCTTTTTTCTTATGCCACCAACCAATGCCGGGCAATATTCTCCAGGTCCGGCGTATGCCACTGGCGCACATCCTTGTGCACGCTGCGCAACGCCTGCGCCGCTTCTTCATCCGGTACCACGATGCGGTCCACCAGCGCCGCAATGGCCTGCAACTGCGGGGTGATGGCTGCTACGTAGCCGTGCAGGTCCAGGCCCTGGTCCAGGGCCTGGGCGATGCTGTGGCTCAGGTCCACCACCCGCAAGGCCGGTACCACGCTCTGTTCGGCCAGTTGCTCAGGCCGCACCGAGTCGGTCAGGGACAACGAATAGACAATGCTGTCCGGGGCAAAGCGCTGCAGTTCCAGGGCGCCGAGCAACGGCTGGCACACCACGCCTTCCAGGCGCTTATGCTCCAGCAGGGCTTTGAACACCTGGGCGCTGACCTGGCTGTCGTCGCTGGTGCCGACGGTCTGGCACAGTACACGGGGCAACAGGGCCTGACCGATGCGTCGCCATTCGCGGCTGAAACGGTAGTCGGGGCGGAAGCCGCCGCCGTCCAGGCGCAGGTTCTGGTTGTACGCCGGGTCGTCGGCCAGCAACGGTAACCAGCGCTGTTGCAGAGTGCGACGCTCCAGTTGCGCGGCCTCGTTGGCGGCAGCGGATGGCAAGGGCTGCACGGTGTCCAGCAAAGTCACCTGGGCAAACGGCGTCCACACCACCAGGCAGCCGGCCTGGGTAGCGCGCAGGCACAGGTCCAGGGTGGCGGCGGCCAGCCCCAGGCCTTGGCCATCCAGGCCATCGAGCTGGTTGAACAGCTCGCGGCGCACCATCAGGCAGTCACCGCTCACGGCGCTGTAGTTCTGGTCTACGCGCAAGCGGTCCAGGTAGCCGCGGGCATCGCTGGGCTGGTTGGCGAACGCTGGACCGGCGATATCATCCAGGCCCAGCACCACGCCGGCGCTCAGGCAATTGCCGCGAGCGTCCACCAGCTTGGGCCCGACCACCGCCACTTCACCGCGCACGGCGTGGTTGATCAGGTTGTCCAGCCACTGCGGCTGTTCAATCAGCGCATGGCCGGCCAGCAGCACCAGGTAGTCGTTGCTCAGGGCCGCGGCAGTGGCGTTGACGGCGGCCACGTCGCTGCCCTGGTGGGCCTGCGACGCCACCCATACCCGCGAGTCGTATTCGCGGCCCAGGGATGACAGCCAGGCGCGCGTGCTGGCCGTGGTGCCCGGTACGTCGACCATCACCACATCGAAATCCGGATTGGCAGTGACTTCCAGCACGCTGGCCAAGCAGCGTTGCAGCAATGCCAGTGGCTGGTTGGCGAGGATCATCAACGTGGTGCGCGGGCGATGGGGCAGGTTGTAGAGAATGCGGTAGTGGCCATCGGCAAGGGCAGCCACCCGCGCCAAGTCATATCCGCGCGCCTGCAAGTGACGGTGCAACAGCGCCTCCACCTGCGGGTCGGCCGCGCACGACGGCGCATCGGCCACCAGCAACGGTTCGTTGACGTGGCCCAGGCCCGCCAGGCCTTCGGCTTCCACCAGGCGCAGGATCATCGCCAATTCGCTGGCGCTGCCGCAGTCGCTGTCAAAGCCGCCCATGGCCTGGATGCAGGCCTTGTTCCACAGCCAGTGACGGCTCATGTGCGCGGGCGCGCTCAGCAGGTAATCCAGGTTGAACCCGGGGCGGTAGGCGCTGGTCATGTCGCCGGCACTGTCGCGGTAGAACTCGTCGCCGTAAATGGCTCGGCAGCCCGGTGCGGCCAGCAGCTCCAGGGCCATGGTCTGCAGGCCGGCGGGCAGGAAGCGCACGCCAGCGTCCACGCGCATGAACCAGGCGCAGGCAAACCCGTCGAGCTGGGCGTTGAGGGTCTGCTCCAGCTGCCCGGGCGCGTAGGTCACGAACTGCAGGTCGGCGTTGGAATGCTGCGGGTCGAGGGTCAGCGGGGTCAGCACCAGCACGCCCAGGTTGGCGTAGTGGGCGGTGTCGCTGTCCAGGCTTTGCAGGGTCTGGATGACCGGCTCCAGGTTGCCTTCGCGGTCGACTATGACAATGCCCAGGCGGCCGTCCTGTGGGTGGCCCTCCAGGTACTGGTCAATCAGCTCGCTGTGGCTCTGGATCGGCGCGCGGCCAGCCAGCCAGCCATCCACCGAGCCGGTGTCGCGGGCATTCGCAATGGCGGCGCGGGCCTGGGTGAGGCTGACGAAGGTGTCCAGTTGCTGCCAGAACTGGTCTTCGACACCCAGTTGATACGCGCGCATGGCCGGCAGTTCGGCGCGGGCCTTGTCCAGGCTGGCGTCACTGTCATCGAAGGCAAAGCCGCCGCCCAGGTCGTCGCTGGTCTTTTGCGTGGCCGCCAGGTATTCGTGGCCGGGGGCGCTCAGGGCCACTACCGGGCAGCCGCTGAGCAGGGCCTTGGTGCACGTGGAACCGGCTTCGTAGGTGTACAAGGCCTTGGCGCCCTTGAAGGCGTGGGCCAGCTGCACCAGCGTCAGCGGGTTGTCCATGGACAGCAGCTGGATATCGTCCGGCAGCTCGGCGTAGTTCACCGCTTCTGCGGGCAGGCGGTGCAGGTACAGGTAGTTGCTGGTGCGCACGCGGCTGTCGTCGGGGGCGAACAGGCTCATGTCGGTGGACGGCAACGTCAGCACATTGACCGGCTCGTCGCTGGGGCGAAACTCGGGGCGGAAATAGAAAAACAGGTCGTCGGGGCCGGCATTGACCGCGCCCTGGCCCAGCGCGTCTTCGCGGTTGAGCATGTAGCGCACGCACACCGGCGCATTGAGGATGTTGCCCGGGTAAACCTCGGGGTACACGGCAATGGCGGTACGGCCCTGGCGAATGTGCTCGTGGCGCACATCCTCGGTGAGGATCGGTGTCTTCAGGTTCGGGTTGGTCACCGTGCAGCCGGTCACCCAGGCGTCATGGCCCTGCAGGTTGAGGGCGTGGCACAAGTAGTGCAGCACCTGGATGCCCGCAGACGTGTCGCGGTAGTCGGGTGCGGTGATGTAGTACGGGAACCCGGGTTTGCGATGAAGCCGACCGGCCATGAGTTGTCCACCCTGTAAGAAGTTGTCTGGGATCAAGCCAGTTGTCTGATGCGTTCCACCACGCGCTGGCAGTTACCAGCGTCGGTGTGGGCGAAAAACAGTGTGCGGGCCATGCGGTAGCGGTCGCTGTGCACTTGTGCAGGTGCGCTCAGCTCCTGGTCCAGGGCTTGCACCAGCGCGCCCGGGGTGGCCACCACGGGGCCGGGGAACACCAGGTCCAGGTCATAGAGCACGCCGTCCTGCTGTTGCTGGTAGTGCTCAAGGTCATAGGCAAAGCTGAACACCGGCTTGTTTACGTACAGGGCGTCGATGTACACGCTGGAGTAGTCGGTCACCACCAGGTCGGCACCGCGCAGCACGCAAGCGATGTCGGGAAACTGCTGGTGGTCGAGCTCGACGATGTGCTGGCCATCGATCAACTGCTCGATGTTGAACACCTCGTTGGAATTCTTGAAGTAGTGCAGGCGGATGCCCAGGATCGCGTTGTGGCGCACCAGCAGTTCGCGGATAGCCTGGGCGTCCTGCTCGCTGAACTGGTAGTAGCCGGCGCCAGCCACGGTCACTTGGCGGTAGGTGGGCGCGTAGACGATCAGGGTCTTGTCGCCCTTGATCCGTTCCACGCGGGCCAGGCCATCGCGCAGGTAGCCGGGCAGTGCCTGGCGCGGCATCACCAGGAAGTCGCTGCGCGGCAGGCCGGTGACCCACACGCGGTCGTAAGTGATGGGGTGGAACATGGTGGCCATGGCGTGGCTGTCGATGGCCGACGAGGTGATCAGGCCGGCGTAGTGCGAACGCTCGATGCGCCGGAAGGCCACGCGGTCGGTGTGCTTGCGCACTTCGTCGTTGGCCAGGGCCAGCAGCTTCTTCAGCGGAATGCCGTGCCACAGATTGATGATGGTGCGCGGCTTGAGCGCCGGGCGAACCACGCTGAAGCGCTTGGGCGGCCAGCGCATGGATAGGTCCATGGACACCGAGTGGGTCACCAGCAGCACTTTGCAGCGCCACAGGGCAAACAGCCCGGCCAGGCTCTGCAGGTCGAGCACGCGGGTATTCACGGCGCCTTCCAGGGTGAAGGTCACCGGCACGCCGCGAGTGAACACGATCTTTTCCAGGCTGGGGTCGGCCTTGACCGACTCGAACACCGCCCGGGCGTTTTCAACGAACTGATCGGACTTCAGGTGATGGACGCAGAACGCCCAGCGCTGCGGGTTCTTGCTCACACAGCGGTCAATCAGGCGCCACAGCGGAAGTACCACCAGGTCCGCAACCAGTTTACGCATTCAACGCTCCATAGCCCGGTGTTGCTTGTGTGTTTATCGAGATTGCAGTTGGTCGACCACGCGCTGCAACTGGTCCACGGCGCGCTGCAGTTCGAGCATCTGGTCGGCGTGCAGGGCCTGGGCCAGGCGGCGGATTTCGGTGGACGAAATATCACGAGTGCGCGGCAGGTAGACCACCTGGCAAATGTCGCTGAGGTCGTCGAACTTGCCGGCCCAGTCATCGCCGATGGCAAAAATGTGTGCGCCTTCGCGCAGGATGTCGCCGCGTTTCTGGTCCCAGTGGGTTTCCGGGATCACGTGGTCCACGTAGCGCACCGATTTCAGTATCTCGACGCGCTGGGCATAGGGGGCGATGGATTTCTTGCCCTTCTGATGGTTGAACTCGTCGGTGGAACAGCCCACCACCAGGCGGTCGCCCAGGCCCTTGAGGCGGCGCAGCAAATGCACGTGGCCCACGTGGAACAGGTCGAAGGTGCCGTAGGTGATTACCGTGGTCATGGCGCCGTCCTCACTGGTCTGGGCTGGTCAGCAGCATTTCGATCATGCTGCAGTCGAACGTGTGGATGCCGCAGCTGCGCGACACGTCCAGGCGCTCGGCATAGCTGTCGTCCACCAGAATGGCGTCGGGTTCACGAATGAACGCCGACTTGGGCTGGCCGTCGGTGATGTGGATCACCTCGTCGAACAGGCCGGCCAGGCGATAACGCGCCAGGGTGGCCGGCAGGTCGTGACGGTGGCGGGTAATCAGCTTCACCTTGCGGCCCAGGTTCAGGGCGCGGTACACCAGGCTCACCACCTGGGTGTTGACCTGCTCGCGGAAAATCAGCGTGTCGTCCAGGTCCACGTACAGGGTGGAGTACTGCACGTCATGGCGGTAGCGGTTGCCCAGGGCACGGTCTACTTCCACGCAGCCTTCGTAGGCGAGGATGCCCAGCGGTGCGCGTTCCTGTTCGTAGATGCTCAGCAACGGGAAATTGACCCCGCGCACGCGGTTGGTGGACATGCTGCCGGCGATGCGCGGCGCCACTTCCAGCAGGGTCAGGGCGCCGTCGACCGCGCGCTTGACCTGGAAGAACCAGGCGCCGCGCATGTTCAGTTCATCGCTGATGCGCGCGGCCATGGCCTGGGCCTGGGGCAGCTCTTCGGTGACGCTGTTGACGGCGATGCCGTTACGAATGCGCAGGCGGCGACGGGCCGAGGCGTACAGCAGGCCGCGCTCGCGGTCCGAGAAGCAGTCAACGGTGAATTCTTCGCCGGGCAGGTACTGGCAAATCAGCGGGTCGGGCAGTGCGGCGCAGGCCCGTTGCAGGGCCGCAGCGTCATCGCAGCGGGCAATGCCCTGGCTGCCCTGGCCACGGTCGGGCTTGACGAATACCGGGAAGCTGGCCACGTCTTCGGCGCGCTGGAACACCTGCGGTACTTGCACGGTGTTGCGCAGGCGCGCATAGGTGCTGGATTTGCGCCGGGTCAGTTTGCACACCTGGGGGCTGGCACCGACGATGACGGCCGGCAGTTGGTCGGCCACCTCATGCAGGGCAATGATGGCGTCGTCGTAGGCCGGGAAGATGTAATCGATCTTCAACTGCTTGCACAGCTTCACCAGCTGCGGCAGCCAGTCGGCTTCGTAGATGCTCGGCAAGGCGTGGTAGTCTGGGTAGACCAGCTGCGCCGGGTTACTGATAGGTTGCCCGGCACCGTGCAGTTGCACTTCCTTGCAGTATTGCAAGGCGTGGAAAATTTCCAGGCCGATTTCGGTACCGGCCGGAAACACCAGGACCTGACGAACGTTCATCGCGGCACTCCCGTTGGCTGTGCGTGATGGCGCAACAAGTGGCAAATGGTGCTCACCACTTCTTGTGCCAGATCAGGATATATCGGCAGGCACAGCACTTGACGTGAGGTTTTTTCTGCAACGGGCAGCAATTCGCCGGCCGCTGACGGCAGGCCGCGGTACATGGGGAATTCGCTGATCAGCGGGTAGAAGTAGCGACGGGCCAGAATGTCGTGCTCGCGCATCAGGTCGTAGACCTGGTCACGGCTGAGCGGGTAGCTGGCCTCGATGAAAATCGGGAAGTACGAGTAGTTGGCGGTCAGGTCGCTGCTGCGGTGCATCAGGCGAATGCCTTGCACGCCTTCCAGGCCGTGGCGGTAGGCCTGATCGATCAGCTTGCGGCGGGCCAGCGCGTCATCGATATGGCGTAGCTGCAGCATGCCGAAGGCGGCGTTGATCTCGCTCATCTTGCCGTTGATGCCGGGCGCTACCACGGTGACTTCGTCAGCGAAGCCAAAGTTCTTCAGGTAGTCGATGCGTTTCTTGGTCTTGGCGTCCGGGCACACGATGGCGCCCCCTTCGAAGGTGTTGAACACCTTGGTGGCGTGGAAACTGAGAATCGACAGGTCGCCGTGGCGCAACACGCTGGTGCCGTTCTGCCGCACGCCGAAGCTGTGGGCGGCGTCGTAGATCACTTTCAGGCCGTAGTTGTCGGCGATGGTCTGGATGGCGTCCACGTCGCAGGGGGTGCCATAGCAATGCACGGGCAGGATCGCGCTGGTGGCCGGGGTAATGGCCTTCTCGATGCTGGCCGGGTCCAAGTTGCAGGTTACCGGGTCGATGTCGACGAACACCGGCTTCAGGTCATTCCACAGTAACGAGTGGGTGGTGGCCACGAACGAGTAGGGCGTGGTAATGACCTCGCCGGTGATGCGCAACGCCTGCAACGCGGTGACCAGCGCCAGGGTGCCGTTGGCGAACAGGCACAGGTGTTCCACGCCCAGGTACTCGGCCAAGGCCTGTTCCAGCTGTTGGTGGAAGGGGCCTGCGTTGGTCAGCCGACGCGTCTGCCAGATTTCTTCCAGGTACGGGATGAACTCCTCCAGGGGAGGCAAAAGCGGGCTGGTAACCGGAATGACTTTGGACATGATTGTGCGGGCGCTCCACGGAAGGTCCTGCGCGCGTGGGGAGCCGTCAATAAACGGGCACCAGGCGTCGACACCGGGGTACCAGCAATTTCTCTGCCAAATGATAGTGTTTGGTTGAACAATGCGATGTGATGTGTGTGGCAGCTGGCTTGCCAGCGAGCGTTTCGGCCGTTCAAAAGCTCGCTGGCAAGCCAGCTCCCACAGGGGGTGTATGTTCGCTGTCGAGACATGGCCTGCATTTTGCTCGGATCACCGAAACCGTGGCCTGGGTCAGAATTTTGTCCCTGCGCGCCACTCCGATCCAAGGAACCCTGTGCATGTTCAACGGCAAATCCCTCTTCATTACCGGCGGTACCGGTTCCTTCGGTCGCAATTTCATTCGTCGCCTGCTGGAGCAGTACCAGCCCAAGCGCGTGGTGGTGTTTTCCCGCGACGAGCTCAAGCAGTACGAAATGCAGCAGGTGTTCAATGCGCCCTGCATGCGCTACTTCCTGGGCGATGTGCGCGACGCAGAGCGCCTGCGCGTGGCCATGCGCGGCATTGACTACGTGATTCACGCCGCGGCGCTCAAGCAGGTGCCGGCGGCCGAATACAACCCCACCGAATGCATTCGCACCAACGTCAATGGCGCCGAGAACGTGATTGCCGCCGCCATCGACAATGGCGTGAAGAAGGTCATTGCCCTGTCCACCGACAAGGCCGCCAGCCCCATCAACCTGTACGGCGCCACCAAGCTGCTGTCGGACAAGCTGTTCGTGGCCGCCAACAACATTGCCGGCGAACAGCAGACCCGCTTCGCCGTGGTCCGCTACGGCAACGTTGCCGGTTCCCGTGGCTCGGTGGTGCCGTTTTTCAGCAAGCTGATCAGCGAAAAGGCCCGCGAGCTTCCGATCACCGACCCGCGCATGACGCGCTTCTGGATCACCCTGGACCACGGCGTGCAGTTTGTCCTCGCAAGCTTTGCGCGCATGCACGGCGGTGAAGTGTTCGTGCCCAAGATCCCGTCCATTCGTATCGTCGACCTGGCCAGCGCCATGGCGCCCGAGCTGCCGCAGACCCTGGTGGGCATCCGCCCAGGCGAAAAACTGCACGAACTGATGGTGCCGCTGGACGACGCCCGCGCCACACTGGAATTCGACGACCACTACACCATCCAGCCGTCGATTCGCTTCAACCACACCCACGTCGATTTCGCCGTGGATGGCCTGGGCGAGCAGGGCAGGGCGGTGGGCGAGGACTTCGAGTACCGCTCCGACAGCAACCCGCAGTTCCTTGACGTGACGCAGATCGCCGCGCTGCACGCGGAGCTGCAGCCGTGATTCCCTACGGCCGCCAGAGTATCGACGCGGCCGACATCGACGCGGTGGTCGAAGTGCTGCAATCGGACTGGTTGACCCAGGGGCCGACCCTGGAACGCTTCGAGGCCGCCATGGCCCAGTATTGCCAGGCCGGCCATGGGGTGGCGGTGTGCAACGCCACGGCGGCCCTGCACATCGCCTGCCTGGCGGCGGGCCTGGGCGAAGACGACTGGCTGTGGACCTCGCCCAACACCTTCCTGGCGTCGGCCAATTGCGGCCGCTACTGCGGCGCCCAGGTCGACTTTGTCGACATCGACCCCCGCACCCTGAACCTGGACGCCGGCAAACTGGCGGACAAACTGGCCATGGCCGAACAGCAGGGGCGCTTGCCCAAGGTGGTAGTCGCAGTGGCCTTTGCCGGCCAGAGCTGCGACCTGCGAGCCATTGCCGAGCTGGCGCGGCGCTACGGCTTTTGCCTGATCGAAGACGCCGCCCATGCCGTGGGTGCCCGCTATGCCGGGCGGCCCGTAGGCTGCGGCGAGTTTGCGCAGATGACCGTGTTCAGCTTTCACCCGGTAAAAATCATCACCACCGGCGAAGGCGGCATGGTCCTGACCAACAGCCCGGGGCTGGCCGCGCGGCTCAAGCGCCTGCGTAGCCACGGCATGACCCGCGATGCAGTAGACATGGACGAGCCCAGCCACGGCCCCTGGTACTACCAGCAGGTGGAGTTGGGCTTCAATTACCGCATGACCGACCTGCAAGCCGCCCTGGGCCTGTCGCAGTTGAGCAAGCTGGACAGCTTTGTCGCCCGTCGCCGACAACTGGCGGCGCGGTACGACCAGTTGCTGGCCGACTTCGCGCTGAACCTGCCCAGCGCCCAGCCCGAGGCCGAGTCGGCCTGGCACCTGTACGTGGTGCGCCTGAACCTGCCGCGCATCGCCCTGGGCCACCGCGAGGTGTTCGAGGCCCTGCGCACGGCGGGCATCGGCGTGCAGCTGCACTACATCCCGGTGCACCTGCAACCCTATTACCGCGAGCAGGGCTTTGCCGTGGGCGACTTCCCCGAGGCCGAGCATTACTACGGCGAGGCCATCAGCCTGCCGTTGTTCGCGGCCATGACCGACGCCGAGCAGGACCAGGTAGTCGCCGCGCTGCGCCGGATTCTTTGCCCATGAGCACCGTGGCGATCATTCCGGCCCGTGGTGGCAGCCAGCGTATCCCGCGCAAGAACCTCAAGCTGTTCGACGGCCAGCCCATTATCGCCTGGTCCATCCGCACGGCCCTGGCCAGCGGCCTGTTCGATGAAGTGGTGGTGAGCACCGACGACGATGAAATCGCCGAGGTGGCCCGCGCCCACGGCGCCCAGGTGCCGTTTCGCCGGCCCGCGAACCTGGCCGATCATCACACCGGTACCACGGCCGTCATCCAGCACGCCTTGCAGGCCTTGGGCAGCGCCCACGACCTGGCCTGCTGCATCTACGCCACGGCGCCCCTGCTGCAAGCCTGGGACCTGCTGCAGGGGCTGATGGCCTTGCAGGCCGATGGCGACAAGTGCTTTGCCTTCTCGGTGTGCAGTTTCGCCTTCCCGGTGCAGCGCGCCTTGCGCTTGGACGGGCAGGGCGGCGTTGCGCCGCTGTACCCGGAGTTCGTGCCCATGCGCTCTCAGGACCTGGCCCCCGCCTGGCACGACGCCGGCCAGTTCTATTGGGGCCGGCGTGACGCCTGGTTGCAGGGGCTGCCCATGTTTGCCGGGCACAGCGTGCCGGTGGTGCTGCCGCGCCACCGGGTGCAAGACATCGATACGCCAGAAGACTGGCGTCGCGCCGAATACCTGTTTGCCGCCCTCAAGGCGGCTGGGGAGTTGACCTTGTGAAGGTGCTGATCCGTGCCGACGCGTCGCAGTCCATCGGCAGTGGCCATGTGGCCCGCTGCCTGACCCTGGCCCATTGCCTGCGCAAGCAGGGTGCCCAGGTGACCTTCGCCAGCCTGACCTTGCCCGGGCATCGCCTGGTCAACCTGGCGGCCCAGGGCATGGGCACCTTCGCCATGCGGCCGGGGCCGGGCAGCAATGACATTGAGGCATTATTGCCCTGGCAAGCCGATATCGATGCCCTGAAGGGCGCCGGCCGCTTCGACTGGGTGATTGTCGACCACTACGGCCTGGACGCGCGCTGGGAAACCGCCGCGCGCGCCATCGCTGCGCGGGTCATGGCCATCGACGACCTGGCCAACCGCGAGCACAGCGCCGACGTGCTGCTGGACCAGAACCTCACTGCCAGCGCCGAGGCCTACGCCGGTTTGCTGGCGCCGGGCTGCAAGACCTTTTTCGGCCCGCGTCACGCCCTGCTGGCCCCGGCCTTCGAGGCCCTGCGGGTGTCTATCCGCCCGCGCGTGCAGCGTGTACTGGTCAACTTCGGCGGCTTCGACCCTAACGGCCATACGCTCAAGGCCATGGCGGCATTGGACGGCGTGGCCGGACTGGAAGTGGATTTCATCGCCGGCCTGGGCAACCCCGACTGGGCGCATTTGCAGGCCTACGCAGCCACGCGCCCGAACTGGACGCTGCACGGTTTTGTCGAAGACTTCCCGGCGCTGATGGCCACCGCCGACCTGTTTGTCGGCGCCGGCGGCGGTACCACCTGGGAGCGCGCGGCCATGGGCCTGCCCACCTTGTGTGTGGCCGTGGCCCACAACCAGCAGGCCAATGCCGAGCTGATGGCGCTGGCCGGTGCCCACGTTTACGTGGGCGAGGCCGCCGAACTGAGCTCTCAGGCCCTGCGCCAGGCCGTGATCGGCCTGCTCGACGACGCCGAGCGCCGCCAGGCCCTGGCCAACCAATCCCGTCAGTTGGTGGATGGCCTGGGGGCACTGCGCGTGGCCTGGGCCCTGTTCGCCGCCGCTCCGTCCCAAGGATAACCCTGATGCCCAGCTTCAAAATCGGCCACCGCGCCATCGGCCTCGACTCGCCGCCCTTTGTCATCGCCGAGATGAGTGGCAACCACAACCAGTCGCTGGAGCGTGCCCTGGCCATCGTCGACGCCGCCGCGGCCGCGGGTGCCCACGCGTTGAAACTGCAGACCTACACCGCCGACACCATGACCCTGGACATCGACCAGGGCGAATTTCGCATCAGCGACCCCGACAGCCTGTGGGCCGACACCTCGCTGTACGCGTTGTATGAACAGGCCCATACGCCGTGGGAATGGCACGGGCCGATCTTCGAGCGGGCGAAAAGCCATGGCATGCTGGGGTTTTCCTCGCCGTTCGACGAAACCGCCGTGGACTTCCTGGAAAGCCTGGACGTGCCGGCCTACAAGATCGCCAGTTTCGAAAACACTGACCTGCCGCTGATTCGCAAGGCCGCCTCCACTGGCAAGCCGCTGATCATTTCCACCGGCATGGCCACCGTGGCCGAGCTGGACGAAAGCGTGCGCGCCGCCCGTGCCGCCGGTTGCCGCGAGCTGATCCTGCTCAAGTGCACCAGCACCTACCCGGCGTCGCCGCTCAACACCCACCTGCGCACCATCGCCCACATGCGCGAGCTGTTTGGCTGCGAAGTGGGCTTGTCCGACCACACCATGGGCGTGGGCGCGGCCGTGGCGGCGGTGGCCCTGGGCGCCAGCGTGGTGGAAAAACACTTCACCCTGGACCGCAGCGCCGGCGGCGTGGACGCCAACTTCTCGCTGGAACCTGCGGAACTGGCCAGCCTGGTCACCGAGACCGAGCGCGCGTGGCAGGCCCTGGGCCATGTGCAATACGGCGCCACCACGGCCGAGCAGAAGTCGCTGGTGTACCGCCGCTCCCTGTACGTGGTGCGCGACGTGGCCGCTGGCGAGCCGCTGACCCGCGACAACGTGCGTGCCATTCGTCCGGGCCTGGGCCTGGCCCCACGGCACCTGGACACCGTGCTTGGCCGCGCCGCCCGGCGCCCTCTGGCACGCGGCATGGCGCTGGACTGGTCAATGATTGACTGAACAGTCGCTTAAGGCATGGCCAAAAAACACGAATTCATGTTGAATCAACGTGACCTATGAGTCATAACGCGCATCTTCACTGTAACCTGTTGTTGGGTGATGACGGCGCAGAGCCTCTGGTCGGCCATGGTGCATGGCCCCGGCATCGCCCGTTTTCGCCCCTTTGCGGGCGATATGAATCCCGGTTTTGTTGGCGCCCCTCGATCATGCGAGCGGTGATATTTAGCTCTTTATTATTGGGAAGCCATAATGATTGGCATAAAAAGCATAGCGAGTTACGTGCCTGCCGAAGGCCTTGATAACTACGCCCAGGGTGCCAAATTTGCCAAGGACGAAGAGTTCATCCTGGGCAAGATCGGCTCCGCTTTCCTGCCGCGCAAAGACGCTGGCCAGGAAACCTCCGACCTGTGCGTCGAGGCGGTCAACGCGCTGTTTGCGAATAACCCCGAGCTGAAACGCGAGTCCATCGACGCGCTGATCGTGGTCACCCAGAACGGTGACGAAGAGGGCCTGCCCCACACCGCGGCCATCGTCCAGGACAAGCTGGGCCTGCCGACCAACGTCGCGGCCTTCGACATTTCCCTGGGCTGTTCGGGCTACGTGTACGGCATCTACGCGATGAAGGGCTTCATGGAAGCTGCGGGCCTGAAAAACGGCCTGCTGGTCACCGCCGACCCGTATTCGAAAATCGTCGACCCTGAAGACCGCAACACCACCATGCTGTTTGGTGATGCCGCCACCGCCACCTGGATGGGTGAAGACGCGGTATGGCAACTGGGCAAGGCCAAGTTCGGCACCGACGGCTCGGGCGCACCGCACCTGAAGGTCACTGACGGCGTGTTCTTCATGAACGGCCGCCAGGTGTTCAACTTCGCCCTGCTGAAAGTGCCGGCGCACCTGCACGAACTGCTGGACGAGTCGGGCCTGAAGTCCGCCGACATCGACGCTTTCTGCATCCATCAGGGCAGCGCGGCCATCGTCGACGCCGTGGCACGGCGCTTCGAGGAAGAGCCGGAGAAGTTCATCAAGGACATGGTCGAGACCGGCAACACCGTCTCCTCCAGCGTGCCGTTGTTGCTGGAAAAACACGTGATGGACGCCAAGTGGAAACGCGTGGCCATCAGTGGTTTCGGCGTGGGCCTGTCGTGGGGCTCGGCGATTCTGTATCGCTGACACAGCCTGCACCCCCCCCGCCAGGCTGCGAAGGCGCGCGCAGCGGGCCTGT
This sequence comes from Pseudomonas sp. M47T1, assembly GCF_000263855.1. Taxonomy (GTDB): domain Bacteria; phylum Pseudomonadota; class Gammaproteobacteria; order Pseudomonadales; family Pseudomonadaceae; genus Aquipseudomonas. Next base: position 46,651 of record NZ_AJWX01000036.1, on the reverse strand, counting down.
GATCGGCACCACACCGCCGAAGGTCCTGCGAACTTTTTCGCAGCCTATCGGCAGCTCCTGCGGATCTAGCTAAATAGCTTCACCAACCTGCCGATACTGTAGGTGTTCGCCTGGTGTACGTCGCACCAGGCCACCTTGCAGGAAGTTGCCGTGAATACCGAACACCCCCAGCCGACGGATGCCACAGCCGCCCATGTAGTGGTTTTCGAGTCTCCCGTGGTTTCCCGCGACTGTGCCGATGCCCTGCGTACCCTCGGGTTCCGTGTCACCTGCTTGCCCGTGACCGAAGACAATGTCATGGCGCTGATGACCCGTCAGCCGGACTATGTGCTGACCATCAATTTCAACCGCTACATTTGCGAAGTCTGCGAGCTGCTGAAGGTCTGTTACCTGGCTTGGGTCATCGACACCCCGTGCTACCCGATCTACGACGGCGCCATCAACAATCCGCACAGTTTCACCTTCCTTTACGACGCTGCCATTGCGCTGCGGCTGAGGGGGCGGGGCGTTGGGCAGGTGTATCACTTGCCCGTTGCCGCCAACGTCGAGCGCATCGCCCAGATTGCTCCAAGCGGCGAGGACGCCGGGTTGGCGTGTGACGTGAGCTTCGTGGCCAATCTCACCGCCACCGAATACGGGACACTCATCCAGCCCAAGCTGTCGGTAAGCACCCGGGCGCGCTGCACTGCACTGATCGATTCGCTGGCCAGGCCCACCGAGCTTTTCCAGCTGGACGAGCAGATCGATGAGGCGCTGATTGCCAAGGTTACCAGTGAGTCGGGCTACCCGCTGGCGGGCGAGCATTACTTGAGCAAGGCCGAGAAACTGGCCTATCTGCTGGGCCGCGAGCACTCCTGGCGGGAGCGCATCGAACTGGCTCGCCAACTGGAAGCGCGCTTTGCGCTGCGCGTGTACGGCAATGCCGAATGGCAGGGGCAGATTGGCTGCTACGCCGGGCATGCCGACCATTTCGAGCAGATGCCGAAAATATTCCAGCGCTCAAAAATCAACCTCAACCTGAGCCGTTCCTTCGTGGAATACGGGCTGCCCATGCGCGTGTTTGATGTGCTCAGCGGTGGGGGCTTCCTTGTCACCAACGACAAGCAGGACCTGCACAAGCTATTCACCAACGGTAAGGACCTGGTGATCTTCCGCGACACCCAGGACTTGCTGGAGATCTGCGCCTATTACCTCGACCACGAGCAAGAGCGCCAGGCGATCGCGGCGCAAGGGCTGTCTACATTGCGCGAACACCATACTTTCCTGCTACGCATGATCGACCTGTTCACCACGGTGCAGACCGTGCGCGCCGGGCAGCCCGCATCGTTGAGCCGTTGGTACCCCTGACACCTGCTGCAAATCCTTCTGATACGCTTACTGGCTGTGCACACGAGGCCCGCAAGACCATGACCGACATTCCCCAGCGCAATGCGCACCTTTTGCAGACGCGCTGGCCGTTGCTGTTCGACCGCCTGCAACTGGAGAACCCCGAGTCAGTACCGGCGCAACTGGTCGAAGGCCTGGGCTCCACGCTGAGCATCAGTGGTGTGCAACTGACCAGCCGCCATGACCGCAGCGCCGAAGCGCAGTTGCAGGCTGCTACCCTGCCAGCCGATGCGCAGCACGTGCACGTGTACGGCACAGGGCTGGGCGACTTGCAGATGCAGTTGCTGCAACGGCCCGCCTTGCAGCGCCTGACCGTGCATATTCTCAACAGCGCGGTGTTTGCCCTGGTGGTGCAGATCCTCGACCAGAGCGACTGGCTCAAGGACCCGCGGGTTGAACTGGTCATGGCTGGCGACCACGCGGAGATCTGCCTGCCGTTTTTCGCCTTGCCTGCCGAACTGGTGCTGGCGGATGACTACAACGCCAGGATTCGCGACCGCCTTATCAGCGAAGTGCACCTGGCCTTCAACAACCGCGAGTTCACCGCGCAAGACCCCGAGATTGCCCAGCGCCTTGAACAGGCTGTGCCGTTGTTGCAGCGCGATCCCGACGTGGCGCAGCTGTTCGGCAGCCAGCCGGGGCGGGACTGCTTCGTCATTGCCACCGGGCCGAGCCTGGAACAGCATTTCGCCGGCCTCAAGCGCGTGCGCGAACAGGCCGTGCGGCCATTTTTCATCTGCGTGGACACCGCCTACCGGCCGCTATTGGCCCATGGCATCGTCCCCGACCTGGTGGTGAGCATTGACCAGCGCATCAGCGAGCGACACCTGCCGGCCGCAGGCTCCGAGCAGGTTGGCCTGGTGTACCTGCCCTTGCTGGCGCGCACGCTGCTGGAAAGCTGGCGAGGGCCGCGCCACGTGGGCTATTGCGCCAGCCCGGTGTATGCGCAGCTGCGCGAACAACTGCCCAAGGCCAGCCTGTACGTGGGTGGCAGCGTCATCCACCCGGCGGTGGATTTGGCGGTGAAAATGGGGGCAGGGCGCGTGACCCTGTTCGGCGCCGATTTCGCCTTCCCAGGCGACAAAACCCACGCTGGTTGGAACGACGGCGACCTGGGCCCGCAACTGCAGGCGGCCAAACACTGGGTGCTCGACGGCCACGGCCAGCGTGTGCGCACCCAGCTCAACTTTCGCAGTTACCTGGTGGAGCTTGAGCGCTTTATCGCCGGCCACCCGCAGGTGCCGTTCTTCAATACAAGCCGTGCCGGGGCAATGATTGCCGGCACGCGATTCGATCCGGAGTGGTGCCAATGAGCGGTTTCGCGCAATACCGGGAACCGGCCGTGGCCTGCGCTCATCTGTTCCGCCTGGGGCGTGATGTAGAGGCGGCGCTGGTGATGGTCGAGCTGTTCGGTGGCCTGATGCCGCTGTTTGATCGCACGCCTGCGGCCCTGCAACAGCAGTGGGGCGCGGTGCTCGGCCAGGTCCTGGCGTGTCAGGAAGGCCAGGATTGGTTGGGGGTGGCGGATTACCTTGAGTATGAGTTGCTGGAGCTGATGCGGCAGGGTGGGGAGTCCTGAGCGCAAAGCGCCGAAAAATGTGATGTGTGTCACAAGCGATACGTGGGCGGGTGCCGGTAAAGGCGTCGTCAGGTGGCCTGCAAGGCCCGGTTTACAAGGGGTGGCGTACTGATGGCGTTTTTTTTCGAAAAAAGCCCTCAAGCAACTTCCCATCACGACGATAACTATTACGAAGGTTCTCTAGGCCACACCCGGCGGTTGCCAGGGCCGGAAGCCGCTGCACCCACCCATCGAGGAATTTCGTCATGGCTTTGACTGTAAACACTAACATCGCTTCGCTGACCGTTCAGAACAACCTGAACAACGCCGCCAGCTCCCTGTCCACCGCTATGACTCGCCTGTCTTCCGGCCTGAAAATCAACAGCGCCAAAGACGACGCCGCTGGCCTGCAAATCGCCAGCCGTCTGACCACTCAGATCAACGGCCTGACCATGGCGACCAAAAACGCCAACGACGGTATCTCGATCGCTCAGACCGCTGAAGGCGCTCTGCAAGAGTCGACCAACATTCTGCAACGTATGCGTGAACTGGCCGTCCAGTCGCGAAACGACTCCAACAGCACCGCTGACCGTACCTCGCTGAACGCCGAATACTCGCAGATGAGCCAGGAACTGACTCGTATCTCGACGTCGACCACTTTCGGCACCGGCATGAAACTGCTGGACGGTTCGGCTTCGACCCTGGAATTCCAGGTTGGCGCGATGACTGGTTCCGACCAGCACATCACCCTGTCCCTGACCGGCAACTTCTCGGCCAGCGGCCTGGGTCTGTCGTCGACTTCGATCTCGGGTACCAGCAACGACGTGGCTCACAGCGCGATCGACGCCTCGATCTCCGCTATCGACGCCGCCCTGTCCACCATCAACAGCGCTCGTGCTGACCTGGGTGCCAAGCAAAACCGTTTCGCCAGCACCATCTCCAACCTGAACAACATCGTTTCGAACGCCACCGCTTCGCGTTCGACCATTCAGGATGCTGACTTCGCTGCTGAAACTGCTGAACTGACCAAGCAACAAACTCTGCAGTCGGCTTCCACCGCGATCCTGTCGCAAGCCAACCAACTGCCATCCGCTGTACTGAAACTGCTTCAGTAATAGCAACGGCTAGTTGAACGGAAGGGTGCTCACGAGTGCCCTTTCGTTTTTTCACATTTTCGAGGTGACGGACATGGACATGAGCGTCAAGTTGAACGCGTCTTACCCCCAGGTTGCGACGCAGACGGCGGCCAGCAGCGCAGCCGCGCCAGCCACCGCAGCGGCGACCACCGCCACCGCGACCGATGGCAAGACCAGCAGCACCAGCACCGACGCCGGCAAAAAGCCGGAGCGGGCAGAATTGGACAAAGCAGTGAAGGACATGCAGGCTTTCGTTGACGCCAATCAGCGCAACCTACAGTTCTCCATTGACGATACAACCCACCAAGTGGTGGTCAAGGTCATCGCCACCGAAACGGGTGAAGTGGTTCGGCAGATTCCTTCCGAAACCGCCTTGAAATTGGCGCAAAGTCTCAAGGACGGCAACAGTATGCTGTTCGACACGCAAGTCTGAGCCGTTGGCACGAGATTTGTTTGAATTTGTAGAAATCAGCTTACGATAGGCGTTTTGTCAAAAAGCCGACAGCCGCCGGAACGGGAGTTCAACCAATGACCACTACTTCCAGCACCACGAGCACGACCTCAGTCAGCAGTTCGGGTGGCATCACCGTCAGCGGCGTCGGTTCGGGTATTGACACTGCCTCCATCGTCGAGGCCCTGGTAAACGCTCAAAAGGCGCCGAAGCAAGACCAGATCACTGCGCAGCTTTCGACTACCGCTGCATTGAGCTCTGCGGTCAGTACCGTCAGTACTGCGTTGACAACCTTTACCACTGCGATGGCGGCACTGAACGACACCAACTCGTTCATCGGCCTGGCGGCGACCTCCTCGAATACGTCGGTGGCGACCGCAACCTCCAGCAACACTGCGGCGGCCGGTACCTATGACCTGACCGTGACCCAGTTGGCGACCGGTTCTAAGGTTACCACTGCGGCGGTCAGTGGCGGCGCGACCACGGTGATGAACACCGCGGCCACCACGCTGACCATCGCCCAGGCCAACGGTACCTCCTACAGTGTCTCGCTGGCGGCCAACACCACCTTGTCCGGCGTGCGCGATGCGATCAACACGCAGCTGCAATCCAACGGCGTCACCGCCAACCTGGTGACCGACTCCACCGGTGCTTCGCGCCTGGTGCTGTCGTCCACCAACACGGGTGCCAACACGGGTCTGTCCGTGAGTGGTATCGATGCGCTGGCGGTAGACGGTACCGTGGCGGGCTCCAGCAGCGGTGCCGGTTACCTGGGCAACCTGCCTCAGGACGCGATCTATTCGATCGATGGCCTGGATGATATGAAGAGCTCCAGCAATACCCTGACCGGGGCGATCAGCGGCGTGACCATCACCCTGGCCGGTGGTGGTACCACGGCCAGTGACGGTACTGTCACGCCTGCCACCAGCACTATCACCGTTGGTTCCAGCACCGACGACATGAAGACGTCCGTCACCTCGTTCGTCAGCGCCTACAACGCCCTGATGCTGGCCGTGACTGCGCAAACCGCAGTAACCGCCACTGGCGCAACCGACAGTACCAGCACCTCGGCCACTACCACTGCCGGCGCGCTGACCGGTGACTCGGGTATTCGCTCGTTGCTGGCTTCGATCCAGGGGCAGTTGACCAAGACCAGTACCACTAGCGGCAGCTTGAGCGTTCTTTCGCAGTTGGGTATCACCACGCAGGAAGATGGCACCCTGCTGATGGATAGCACCAAGTGGGATACCGCCATGACCACTAACGCTGGCAACGTTGCCGGTCTGTTCGTGGGTACTGATGGGTTGCTGAGCCGCCTGACGTCGGTGATCACGCCGTACACTGAAACTGGCGGCATCCTGGCAACCCGGATCAAGGCTTATGCGGCCACCACCACAGACTTGAACGACCAGCAAACGGACCTGAACACCCGCATGGATGCTCTGACCACCACGCTGACGGCCAAGTACACCCAGATGGACACCCTGGTGGCCCAGCTGAACGCCACCAGCACTAGCGTCATGACCACCCTGAACGCCTTGAACACCAAGTCGTCGAGCTGATCACGCCATGCTGCACCGGGCCCGGAACCGCCGTCACAGGCGATCCGGGCCTTGTCGTTTCAGCCCGCCGCCACGGCGCCCTAAAGTTTTTTGCAGGCCAGTCGACACAATGGTCATGCAACACACATCACTGTTGACGTGTAACGAGGAAGCAACATGAATCCCATGAAAGCCCTTCGCCAATATCAGAAGGTCAGTTCTGTGGCGCAGACCTCCGAAGCGAGCCCGCACCGCCTGGTGCAGATGCTCATGGAGGGTGGTCTCGATCGCCTGGCACAAGCCAAGGGCGCGCTCAGCCGCGGCCAGATCGCGCAAAAGGGCCTCATGTTGAGCAAGGCCATTGAAATCATCGGCGGCCTGCGTACCGGCCTCGATCCCGAAAAAAGCGGTGGCGACCCGGCTTCCCTGCAAGACCTGGATGCCCTGTATGCTTACATGATGCAGCGCCTGGGCGAAGCCAACCGCAAGAACGATTCGGAAATGATCGATGAGGTTGCCAAGCTGCTGATTACCGTCAAGAGTGGCTGGGATGCCATCGCAACCGTCGAGTAAGGCCAAAATGTCCGAGGAAGTCGACATGAGCGCACTGCAACGTATTGAACACACCAGTCTGGCCCTGAGCGACGCCCTGGCGGCGCGCGATTGGGAAGCCATTCGCGAGCTGGATCGCCAGTGCCGCGCCTGCGTCGACGCCCTGGCGGTGGAAGACCAGCCCAACGAGGACGAACTTCGGAGCAAATTGGAAGGGCTGCTGGCCGTGTATCGGCAGTTGCTGGAAGCCAGCAAGGGCGAGCGCAAGGCAATAGTCGACGAGATGTCACAACTGAAACATGCGCACAACGCTGCAAAGGTTTACCATCTGTTCCGTTAATTTGCTCGGTTGATCAGAAGTAATGCGCCATAAATTTGACTGTATTCGCTTTTTTGACTTAACTAGTAGCTGTTTACTTTCTTCAGGCGTCTATAGGTTGTTACCGACCAAATGAACGTCTAGCTTGCCCATTGCGGGCATCGAGTTGACTAGGGAAGTTGCTATTGCATGTGGCGTGAAACCAAAATTCTGCTAATCGATGACGATAGCGTTCGCCGCCGGGATCTGGCGGTGATTCTAAATTTTCTCGGCGAAGAAAATTTGCCCTGCACCAGTTCCGACTGGCGCCAGGTTGTCGACTCGTTGTCGTCGAATCGGGAAGTGCTTTGCGTCCTGGTAGGGACTGTCAACGCCCCCGGTACCCTTCAAGGCTTGCTTAAGACCATTGCCGGGTGGGATGAGTTCCTTCCGGTGCTGCTTTTAGGTGACGCAGCCCCTGGCGACCTGCCGGACGACTTGCGCCGGCGCGTGCTTTCCACCCTGGAAATGCCGCCCAGCTACAGCAAGCTCCTGGATTCACTGCACCGCGCCCAGGTCTATCGCGAAATGTACGACCAGGCCCGCGAGCGCGGTCGTCAACGCGAGCCCAACCTGTTCCGCAGCCTGGTAGGCACCAGCCGTGCCATCCAGCACGTACGCCAGATGATGCAGCAGGTGGCCGACACCGACGCCAGTGTATTGATCCTGGGCGAATCGGGCACCGGCAAGGAAGTGGTGGCGCGCAACCTGCACTACCATTCCAAGCGCCGTGACGCGCCCTTCGTGCCGGTCAACTGCGGCGCTATCCCGGCCGAGTTGCTGGAAAGCGAACTGTTCGGCCATGAGAAGGGCGCCTTCACCGGTGCCATCACCAGCCGTGCCGGTCGTTTCGAGCTGGCCAACGGCGGTACCCTGTTCCTCGACGAAATCGGCGACATGCCGCTGCCCATGCAGGTCAAGTTGCTGCGTGTGCTGCAAGAGCGCACCTTCGAGCGCGTGGGCAGCAACAAGACCCAGAGCATTGACGTGCGCATCATTGCCGCCACGCACAAAAACCTGGAAAGCATGATCGAGGTCGGCACCTTCCGTGAAGACCTCTATTACCGCCTGAACGTGTTCCCCATCGAGATGGCGCCACTGCGTGAGCGCGTGGAAGACATCCCGCTGTTGATGAACGAACTGATCTCGCGCATGGAGCATGAAAAGCGCGGTTCCATTCGCTTTAACTCTGCGGCCATCATGTCGCTGTGCCGTCATGGCTGGCCGGGCAACGTTCGCGAACTGGCCAACCTGGTGGAGCGCATGGCAATCATGCATCCGTACGGGGTGATCGGAGTTGCCGAGCTGCCGAAGAAATTCCGCTACGTGGACGACGAAGACGAGCAACTGGTCGACAGCCTGCGCAGTGACCTGGAGGAACGCGTGGCCATCAATGGCCATACGCCGGACTTCACCACTGGCGCCATGCTGCCGCCCGAAGGCCTGGACCTCAAGGACTACCTCGGTGGCCTGGAGCAGGGGCTGATTCAGCAAGCGTTGGACGATGCCAACGGTATCGTGGCGCGTGCCGCCGAGCGCCTGCGTATCCGCCGTACCACCCTGGTAGAGAAGATGCGCAAGTACGGCATGAGCCGGCGTGAAGGCGACGACCAGACAGATGATTGACGCTTGAGTTCCCCAGGCTGGCGCACGGACGCGCCGGTCGAACTGCTTTGTATCTTTTTTCGCATTTCCCCCTCTCTTGTAACCCCTTGTCTACGCTGGCTTTCCTTGATTTGTATCAGGGTCGATGCCAATCTCTGGCGCTGTGATGGCGCGCACAAAATGATTCGGCACGACGATTGCTACATAGCTGGCACGATACCCGTTTATGACGGTATGCCACGCGAGAGATCACGATGCCACAGGCCGCCCCCATGACCACTGCCCCTGAACTCGAGGGTCAGCCCTCTGTTGAACAGACCAGCCGGCTGGGCCTTGAGCAGGCGTTTGCACTGTTCAACCAGATGTCGACCCAGCTCAGCGATTCCTACAGCATGCTCGAGGCCCGCGTGGCCGAGCTCAAGGGTGAGCTGGCCGTGGTCAGCGCCCAGCGCATGGCCGAGCTGGCCGAGAAGGAACGCCTGGCGAACCGCCTGCAGCACTTGCTCGACCTGCTGCCGGGCGGCGTGATCGTCATCGATGCCCACGGCGTGGTGTGCGAAGCCAACCCGGCGGCGCGCCAGTTGCTTGGCGAGCCGCTGGATGGCGTGCTGTGGCGCCAGGTGATTGCCCGCTGCTTCGCCCCGCGCGAGGACGATGGCCATGAAATCTCCCTCAAGGACGGCCGCCGCCTGTCTATCGCCACTCGTTCGTTGGGTTCTGAGCCCGGGCAACTGGTGTTGCTCACGGACTTGACGGAAACCCGCCGCCTGCAAGATCAACTGGCTCGTCACGAGCGCCTCTCGTCCCTGGGCCGCATGGTGGCTTCCCTGGCCCATCAGATTCGTACGCCACTGTCGGCGGCATTGTTGTATGCCAGTCATTTGACGGAGCAAGCCTTGCCGGTGGAAACCCAGCAGCGCTTTGCCGGGCGCCTCAAGGAGCGCCTGCATGAGCTGGAACACCAGGTTCGCGACATGCTCGTGTTCGCCCGGGGCGAGCTGCCGCTGAGCGACCGCCTGACCCCGCGCGCGCTGTTTGAAGCCTTGCAGTCCGCCGCCCACACCCATCTTCAAGACCTGGCGGTGCGCTGGCAGTTCGATTGCCCGGTGGGTGAGTTGCTGTGCAACCGCGACACGCTGGTGGGCGCCTTGCTCAACCTGATCGAGAACTCGATACAGTCCAGCCCGGGCCAGGTGCACCTGAAAATTCACTTGTATGCCCGCGATCACCAGCTGCGCCTGGCCATCAGCGACAACGGCAGCGGCATCGTGCCCGCCGTGCTGGCGCGCCTGGGCGAGCCATTTTTCACCACCAAGACCACCGGCACCGGCCTCGGCCTGGCGGTGGTCAAGGCCGTTTCCCGCGCCCACCAGGGCGAGTTGGCGATTCGTTCGCGGCTGGGGCGCGGTACCTGTGCAGTGGTGACGTTGCCACTGATCCATACCCGTGCGGTGCAGGAGTAACGCTGATGGCCATCAAGGTACTGCTGGTCGAGGATGATCGGGCCCTGCGCGAGGCGCTGGGCGATACCCTGGAATTGGGCGGCTACGACTACCGCGCCGTAGGTACCGCTGAAGACGCGTTGCTGGCCGTGGCCAGCGAGGTGTTCGGCATGGTCATCAGTGACGTCAACATGCCGGGCATGGACGGTCACCAGTTGCTGTGCCAATTGCGCAGCCGCCAGCCGCAGTTGCCGGTGCTATTGATGACTGCCCATGCAGCGGTGGACCGCGCCGTGGAAGCCATGCGCGCCGGTGCCGCCGATTACCTGGTAAAACCGTTTGTGCCCAAGGCGCTGCTGGATCTGGTGGCGCGTCATGCCCTGGGTTGCCTGGGCGCTACCGAGAGCGAAGGGCCGGTGGCGGTTGAGCCTGCCAGCGCGAAATTGTTGGAGCTGGCCGCGCGCGTGGCGCGCAGCGACTCCACCGTGCTGATTTCCGGCGAGTCGGGCACTGGCAAGGAAGTGCTGGCGCGCTACATTCACCAGCAGTCCAATCGGGCCAGCCAGCCGTTCATTGCCATCAACTGTGCGGCCATTCCCGACAACATGCTCGAAGCCACGCTGTTCGGCCATGAAAAGGGTTCGTTCACCGGTGCCATCGCGGCCCAGGCCGGCAAGTTCGAGCAGGCCGATGGCGGTACTTTGCTGCTCGACGAAATTTCGGAAATGCCCCTGGGCTTGCAGGCCAAGTTGCTGCGGGTGTTGCAGGAGCGTGAAGTGGAGCGGGTAGGGGCGCGCAAACCGATTGCCCTGGACATTCGCGTGGTGGCCACCACCAACCGTGACCTGGCCGGGGAAGTGGCGGCGGGGCGTTTCCGTGAAGACTTGTACTATCGCCTGTCGGTGTTCCCGCTGGCCTGGCGCCCGTTGCGCGAGCGCACCGCCGACATTCTGCCGCTGGCCGACCGTTTGCTGGCCAAGCACGTCAATAAAATGAAGCATGCTGCCGTGCGGCTGGCGCCGGCAGCCCAGGCGTGCCTGGTCGGCTACCCGTGGCCAGGCAACGTACGTGAGCTGGACAATGCCATTCAGCGTGCGCTGATTCTGCAACAAGGTGGGCTGATCCAGGCCGAGGACTTCTGCCTGGCAGGCCCCGTGGGTGCGGCGCCGTTGCCGGCACTGTCCATCGTGCGCAGCGCGCCGGTGGCTGTCGAGTCCTTGACGGCGCTGCCCGCCGAAGCGGCTGGCGGCCTGGGCGACGACCTGCGTCGCCGGGAATTCCAGCTGATCATCGACACCCTGCGCACCGAGCGCGGCCGCCGCAAGGAAGCTGCCGAACGCCTGGGCATCAGCCCGCGCACCTTGCGCTACAAACTGGCGCAGATGCGCGACGCCGGCATGGACGTGGAAGCCAGCCTGTACGCCAGTTGATTATCGAAATTAAAACAACGGCCACAACCTGATCTGTGGGGCCTGGCTTGCCAGCGAGCTTTTGAACCATCACAAGCCCGCTGGCAAGCCAGCTCGCGCATTGTTGTGTAAGGTTTTTGTGATGCAGGTCCGGAGCTGGCACCCTTGTTGCTACCTCCTTTGTATCCGTTGTAACAGTGTCAAAAAATTGCGGGCCGTCGGAGAGAGTGATCCATGAGCCAAGGTATTGAATTCAACCGTCTGATTATGGACATGCGCACCATGCAGGCTGACGCCATGGGTGCCAGCAAGACTGCTGCCGCCCCGGAAGCGGCGGGCACTAGCAGCTTTGCCGACTTGCTCGGCAATGCGGTCAACAAGGTCAGCGACACCCAGCAGGCGTCGGATCAGTTGGCCAACGCCTTCGAAATCGGCAAGAGCGGTGTCGACATCACCGACGTGATGGTGGCGTCGCAGAAAGCCAGCGTGTCGTTTCAGGCGCTGACTCAGGTACGCAACAAGCTGGTTCAGGCGTACCAAGACATCATGCAGATGCCGGTTTAAGGGCGAGATTGAGACATGGCAGACGCAGTCGTGGATAACGTACCCGCCAAGAGCGGCGCAGCCGGTGGCAAAGCGCCGCTGTTTGGCCTGTCATTCCTGGAAAATATTTCCAAGATGACCATGTTGCGTCAGGTGGGCCTGTTGGTCGGCCTGGCTGCCAGCGTGGCGATTGGTTTTGCCGTGGTGCTGTGGTCGCAGCAACCTGATTACCGTCCTCTGTACGGCAGTCTTGCCGGCATGGACACCAAGCAAGTGATGGAGACCCTGAACGCGGCCGACATCCCTTACACCGTTGAGCCGAACTCCGGCGCACTGTTGGTGAAGGCTGACGACATCGGCCGTGCGCGGATGAAGCTGGCGGCTGCCGGCGTGGCGCCTAGCGACGGCAACGTCGGCTATGAAATCATGGACAAGGAACAGGCGCTCGGCACCAGCCAGTTCATGGAAACCGCGCGTTACCGTCAAGGCCTTGAAGGCGAGCTGGCCCGCACCATCTCCAGCCTGAACAACGTCAAGGGTGCCCGTGTGCACCTGGCCATTCCGAAAAGCTCGGTGTTCGTGCGCGATGACCGCAAGCCCACCGCGTCGGTATTGGTAGAGCTGTACCCGGGCCGTACCCTGGACGCAGGCCAAGTGTTGGCCATCGTCAACCTGGTGGCCACCAGCGTGCCGGAAATGGACAAGTCCGGCGTTGCCGTGGTGGACCAGAAGGGCAACCTGCTGTCCGAGCAACTGCAAGACTCCGAGCTGACCATGGCCGGCAAGCAGTTCGACTACAGCCGCAAAATGGAAAGCATGCTCACCCAGCGTGTGCACAACATTCTGGAACCGGTACTGGGCAACGATCGCTACAAGGCTGAAGTATCGGCAGACGTAGACTTCAGTGCCGTGGAATCCACCAGCGAACAATTCAACCCTGATCAACCGGCCCTGCGCAGCGAGCAGTCGGTGACCGAGCAGCGCTCCAGCGGCAGCGGCCCTTCGGGCGTGCCGGGTGCCCTGAGCAACCAGCCGCCTTCGCCTGCCAGCGCGCCTCAGAAAACCGGCGGCGCGGCAGCCCCGGCAGCCCCGGCAGCGATTCCGCCAGGCCAACCGTTGCTGGACGCCAATGGTCAACAGATCATGGACCCCGCCACTGGTCAGCCGATGTTGGCGCCGTACCCGGCCGACAAGCGTAACCAGTCCACCAAGAACTTCGAACTGGACCGCTCCATCAGCCACACCAAGCAGCAGCAGGGTCGCCTGACCCGCCTGTCGGTGGCGGTGGTGGTGGATGACCAGGTCAAGACCGACGCGAAGGGCGAGGTCAGCCACAACCCGTGGAGCGCCGACGACCTGTCGCGCTTCACCCGCCTGGTGCAGGATGCCGTTGGCTTTGACGCCAGCCGTGGCGACAGCGTGACGGTGATCAATGCGCCGTTCTCGGCGGACCGTGGCGAAGTGGTACCGGAAATTGCCTTCTACCAGCAGCCGTGGTTCTGGGATGTGGTCAAGCAGGTACTGGGTGTGCTGTTCATCCTGGTGCTGGTATTTGGTGTGTTGCGCCCTGTGCTCAACAACATCAGCGGTGGCAAGAACAAAGGGCTGGTCGGCGCCGACGGCGACGTGGAACTGGGTGGCATGGGCGGTCTGGATGGCGAACTGGCCAACGATCGTGTCACCCTGGGTGGGCCGCAGAGTATCCTGCTGCCTAGCCCGAGCGAGGGATATGACGCTCAGTTGAACGCAATCAAGAGTCTGGTGGCCGAAGACCCGGGTCGCGTGGCCCAGGTCGTGAAAGAGTGGATTAACGCCGATGAGTAACAATCAAGCGCTTGCCGCCAAACTGACCAAAGTCGACAAGGCGGCCATCCTCCTGCTGTCCCTGGGCGAGACCGATGCCGCCCAGGTGCTGCGGCACATGGGGCCCAAGGAAGTTCAGCGCGTGGGCGTGGCGATGGCGCAGATGCGCAACGTGCACCGCGAGCAGGTCGAACAGGTAATGAGCGAGTTCGTCGAGATCGTCGGCGACCAGACCAGCCTTGGCGTGGGTTCGGACACCTATATCCGCAAGATGCTCACCAGCGCCCTGGGTGAAGACAAGGCCAACGGCCTGATCGACCGCATCCTGCTGGGTGGCAACACCAGCGGCCTGGACAGCCTGAAGTGGATGGAACCGCGCGCTGTGGCCGACGTGATCCGTTACGAACACCCGCAGATCCAGGCGATCGTGGTGGCGTACCTGGACCCCGACCAGGCTGGCGAGGTGCTGGGCCATTTCGACCACAAGGTGCGCCTGGACATCATCCTGCGGGTATCGTCGCTCAACACCGTGCAACCGGCGGCGCTGAAAGAATTGAACCAGATCCTCGAGAAGCAGTTCTCGGGCAACTCCAACGCTTCGCGTACTACCCTGGGTGGTATCAAGCGTGCGGCCGACATCATGAACTTCCTCGACAGTTCGGTGGAAGGTGCGCTCATGGACTCTATTCGCGAAGTCGACGAAGACCTGTCCGGTCAGATCGAAGACCTCATGTTCGTGTTCAACAACCTGGCCGACGTGGACGACCGCGGTATCCAGGCGTTGCTGCGCGAAGTGTCCTCCGACGTACTGGTGCTGGCCCTCAAGGGCTCGGACGAGAACGTCAAGGAAAAGATCTTCAAGAACATGTCCAAGCGTGCCGCCGAGTTGCTGCGCGACGACCTGGAAGCCAAGGGGCCGGTACGGGTCAGCGACGTGGAAACGGCGCAGAAGGAAATCCTTACCATTGCCCGTCGCATGGCCGAGGCCGGCGAGATTGTGCTGGGCGGCAAGGGCGGCGAGGAAATGATCTAAGCTGCCGTTTCGTGGTCTCACGTTGACCGGGCGGGCCTCTTCGCGGGCAGAGCCCGCTCCCACATAGGGTCAGGCCACATCGGCCAGTGTGGGAGCGGGCTCTGCCCGCGAAGAGGCCACCGCCGACCTCAAGCATTCTGGCGCCATCAGGAATAATCAATGTCCCGCCCCTCTGAAGAACACCCAAGCGATTTGATCCGCGCCAAGGATCTGCAAGGTTTCGACCTGTGGGCCATCCCCAGCTTCGACCCCGAAGTGCCCGAGCCCGAGCCGGAACCCGAGCCCCTGGTTGAAGAAATCGAGGAAGTGCCGCTGGAGGAAGTCCAGCCGCTGACGTTGGAAGAGCTGGAAAGCATCCGCCAGGAGGCCTACAACGAAGGCTTCGCCACGGGCGAGAAGGAAGGTTTCCACAGCACCACCCTCAAGGTGCGCCAAGAGGCCGAAGTGGCCCTGTCGGCCAAGCTGCAAAGCCTGGAACAGCTGATGGAGCACCTGATGGCGCCCATCGCCGAGCAGGACAGTCAGATTGAAAAATCGCTGGTGGAGTTGGTGGGGCACATCACCCGCCAGGTGATCCAGCGCGAGCTGAGCACCGACTCCAGCCAGATCGAACACGTGTTGCGTGAATCGTTGAAGTTGCTGCCCATGGGCGCCGGCAACGTGCGGATTTTCATCAACCCCCAGGACTTCGACCAGATCAAGGCCCTGCGCGAGCGTCACGAAGAAACCTGGCGCATCGTTGAAGACGAGGCCCTGTTGCCCGGCGGCTGCCGCGTAGAGTCCGAGCACAGCCGTATCGACGCCAGCATCGAGACGCGCATTACCCAAGCCCTGGCGCAGCTGTTCGACCAGTTGCATGAACAAGCGCTGCACCCCGCCGAAGCCGATGTCAGCGTCGAGCTGGATGGCCCAGATGCGCCTTGACCGCACCAGTTTTGCCAAGCGCCTGAGCGGCTACGCGTCGGTGGTCAGCCTGCCGGCGCAGCCCGTGCTGGAAGGGCGCCTGCTGCGCATGGTGGGCCTGACCCTGGAAGCCGAAGGCCTGCGCGCCGCCATGGGCAGCCGCTGCGTGGTGATCAACGACGACAGTCATCACCCAGTGCAGGTGGAAGCCGAGGTCATGGGCTTCTCCGGCACCAAAATATTCCTGATGCCAGTGGGCAGTGTTGCCGGCATTGCCCCGGGCGCCCGCGTGGTACCGCTGGCCGACACCGGCCGCCTGCCCATGGGCATGAGCATGCTGGGGCGTATTCTTGACGGTGCCGGCCGTGCCCTGGACGGCAAGGGCGGCATGAAGGCCGAAGACTGGGTGCCCATGGACGGCCCCACCATCAACCCGCTCAAGCGCGACCCTATCAGCCAGCCACTGGACGTAGGCATTCGCAGCATCAACGGTTTGTTGACGGTAGGCCGCGGCCAGCGCCTGGGCCTGTTCGCCGGTACCGGGGTGGGCAAGAGTGTGCTGCTGGGCATGATGACCCGCTTCACCGAGGCCGACATCATTGTGGTAGGCCTGATTGGCGAGCGGGGCCGCGAGGTGAAGGAATTCATCGAGAACATTCTGGGCGAAGAAGGCCTCAAGCGTTCCGTGGTCGTCGCCTCGCCGGCTGACGAAGCGCCGCTGATGCGCCTGCGCGCCGCCATGTATTGCACACGTATTGCCGAATATTTCCGCGACAAGGGCAAGAACGTCCTGTTGCTGATGGACTCCCTGACCCGTTTCGCCCAGGCCCAGCGGGAAATCGCCCTGGCTATCGGCGAGCCGCCGGCTACCAAGGGTTACCCGCCGTCCGTGTTCGCCAAGCTGCCCAAGCTGGTGGAGCGCGCCGGCAACGCCGAGGCCGGTGGTGGCTCCATCACCGCCTTTTACACGGTGCTGTCGGAAGGCGACGACCAGCAGGACCCCATCGCCGACTCGGCGCGGGGTGTGCTTGACGGCCACATCGTGCTGTCCCGGCGCCTGGCGGAGGAGGGGCACTACCCGGCCATCGACATCGAAGCGTCCATCAGCCGGGTCATGCCCAGCGTGGTCAGCCCGCAGCACATGGCCCAGGCCCAGCAGTTCAAGCAGCTGTGGTCGCGCTACCAGCAAAGCCGCGACTTGATCAGCGTCGGCGCCTATGTGCCTGGCGGCGACCGCGAGACGGACCTGGCCATCAACCTGCACCCCACCCTGGTACGCTACCTGCGCCAGGGGCTGGACGACAACGAAAGCCTGGAAGCCAGCGGCGAACGCCTGGCGGCCGTGTTCAAACCCGTGGCGCAGAGCTGATAGGCCATGGCGATCAGTCGCGCAGCACGCCTGGCCCCGGTGGTAGACATGGCCGAAAAGACCGAGCGCACCGCCGCCCAGCGGCTGGGGCATTTTCAGGGTCAGGTGCGCATCTCCGAAGGCAAGCTGGCGGAGCTTGACCGCTACCGCGAAGACTATCAGGCCCAGTGGCATACCTACGGCAGCAAGGGCGTTTCCGGCCAGTGGCTAATGAACTACCAGCGGTTTTTGAACCAATTGGAAACCGCCGTTGCCCAACAGAAGCAGAGCCTGGCCTGGCACCAGAAAAACCTCGAGAACGCCCGGGTTACCTGGCAGCAGGCGTACGCGCGGGTAGAAGGCCTGCGCAAGCTGGTGCAGCGTTATATCGACGAAGCCCGGCAGTTGGAGGACAGGCGCGAGCAGAAGCTGCTCGATGAACTGTCCCAGCGTTTGCCGCGTCAGGCCGGCTTCTAGCCAGTTATTTGTCAAGGCGCAGGTTGCCGGTGGCCGTCCACGATGCTAAACCTTGTACGGAGCTGGCTAATTTAAAGGAATTTTGTACATGGCCGTAAAAGCTGAATACTCTGCCCAGGGAAAAGAGCTGACCATCAGCATTGTTGGTCGGTTCGACTTTGGCTCCCACCAGTCATTTCGTGACGCCTACGAGCGTGGCAACGAAAAGCCCAAGGCCTACATAATCGACCTCAAGAATACCACCTACCTCGACAGCTCGGCACTGGGCATGCTGTTGCTGCTACGTGACCACGCCGGCGGCGATGCGGCCAAGGTACGGCTGGTCAACAGCAACAGCGACGTGAAGAAAATCCTTGCGATTTCCAATTTCGACAAATTGTTCAAGATCGAATGACCATGCTCGAGGCCAGTGAACCGCTGACCGTACTGATTGCCGACGACAACATGACTGATCGCATGTTGCTGTCCAGCATTGTACGGCGCCAGGGCCATCGCGTGTTGACCGCCAGCGATGGGCAGGAAGCAGTCGAAGTCTTTGCCCAGCGCCGCCCGCAACTGGTGCTGCTGGACGCCATGATGCCGGTGGTGGACGGTTTCGAGGCGGCGCGGCAAATCAAGGAGCTGGCCGGCGAAGCGCTGGTGCCGATCATTTTCCTCACTTCCATGACTGAAGAGCAAGCCCTGGTGCGCTGCCTGGAGGCGGGGGGCGACGACTTTCTGGCAAAGCCCTACAACCAGGTGATCCTGGCCGCCAAGATCAAGGCCATGGACCGCCTGCGTCGGCTGCAAGCCACAGTGCTGGAGCAGCGCGACCTGATCACCCGCCACCACGGCTACCTGCTCAACGAGCAGCGCGTGGCCAAGGCGGTGTTCGACCAGGTGGCGCATTCGGGCTGCCTCAGCTCGCCCAACATCCGCTACATGCAATCCCCCTACGCATTGTTCAATGGCGACCTGCTGCTGGCAGCGTTCACGCCGTCGGGCGGCATGCACATGCTGCTGGGCGATTTCACCGGCCATGGCTTGCCCGCTGCCGTGGGCGCCATGCCCCTGGCAGAAGTGTTCTATGGCATGACCGCCAAGGGCTACGGCCTGCCGGAAATCCTGCGGGAGATGAACGCCAAGCTCAAGCGCATCCTGCCGGTGGACATGTTTTGCTGCGCGACCCTGCTCAACCTCAATTTTCAGCGGCGCATCGTAGAGGTGTGGAATGGCGGCATGCCGGACGGTTACCTGCATCGCCTGGACACCGGCGAGCATGTGCCCCTGCGCTCTCGTCATCTGCCGCTGGGCGTGTTGTCACGGGCGACTTTCCAGGACAAGACCGAAGTGTTTGCGCTGCAACCGGGTGACCGGCTGTTCCTGCTGTCCGACGGCGTGATCGACACCGCCAATGCCGACGACCAGTTGTTTGGTGTGGAGCGGTTGCAGCGGGTGTTCGAGCTGAACAAGAACCCCGACCTGTTGTTCGAGGACATTCAGGCGGCGTTGAAGACCTTTCGCGGTGAATCGCGCGACGACGTCAGCATGGTCCAGGTGGAAATGGTCGAGCCCGATTCCCTGGAGCAGCCGGCCACGGTGTATTCCGACAGCGGCGCCTCCAGCCCGCTGAACTGGTCCATGAGCCTGGAACTGCGCGCCGACACCCTGAAGCGTTTCAACCCGTTGCCTTACCTGCTGCAATTGCTCCAGGAAATCCATGGCCTGCGAGCGCAGAGCGGGGCGCTGTACAGCGTATTGTCGGAACTGTACTCCAACGCCCTGGAGCATGGCGTGCTGGGGCTGGACTCCACCCTCAAGCGCGATGCCGAGGGATTTGCGAAATATTACGAGCAGCGCAATACTCGCCTCAACCAGCTGAAGGACGGCTATGTGCGCCTGCACTTTCTGGTCCAGCCGCAAGGCAGTGGCGGGCGGCTGATCATTGATGTGGAGGACAGCGGCCACGGCTTTGACGCCCGTCAGGTCATGACGCGCCCCGCCGAGGAAAAAGGCCTTTCCGGCCGGGGGCTGAAGCTGATCAGGCAACTGAGCCACAGTGCCCAGTGGTCGGAAGACGGCCGCAGTGCCTGCGTGGAATTTTCCTGGGAGGCTCTGGCATAATCCCGGCTTGATCAAGGAGCGAACAAGTGTCTAATCAACATCTGGACTACGACGTGCTGAGCGCGCTGCAGGAGGTCATGGAGGAGGAGTATCCGCTGTTGCTGGATACCTTTCTGACTGACTCCGAGGCGCGGCTGAATGAACTTCACAAGGCCACCGACCCCAAGCAGTTGGGCCTGGCTGCCCACAGTTTCAAGGGCAGCAGCAGCAACATGGGCGCCAACCAGCTGGCTGACCTTTGCCACCAGTTGGAAGAGCGCGTCAAGCATCCGCCACTCAACGGCATTGAAGACTTGGTCAACCGCATCGACCACGAATTCGCCGAAGTGCGCCGCCTCTACCGCGACGAGCGTCAACGCTTCCCCTGCTGACAGGTGCGGGCGCTGGCTTGCCCGCAAGCTTTTGAGGGCGATGAAGGCTTGCTGGCAAACCCGCTCCCACAGAATCGTGTCTACGCGCTTACAAAGCTGGCCCGACTCTTGCTATCTCCTTTGCACCTGTACCCCCGATTCAGTGCAGTGGAGACCTGTCAATGTCAGTCGCGTCAAACCCTCTCTTGCAGATCAGCAGTGCGGCGAGCACTCAGGCCAGTACCTTGGCCACCCTGAGCAAAGCCGCCGAGCCCGCCAAGGACGCGTCTGCCGACTTTGCCAAGGTGTACGCCAAGCAATCCCAGGCTACCCCCACCAAAGTGGCCACGGTTGATCATCAGCAGGCGGCCAGCAAGCAGGACGCCACCGCCAGCCAGGCCAAGAGCAAGACCGCCACTGACAAGGACACTGCCGCTTCCAAGCCGGCCGTTGCCGATAGCGGCAAGAATTTGCCTGCCCATAAAACCGCCAAGGCGGACAAGAGCGACAAGGCGGGTAAAACCGATAACACCGACAAGGCAGACAAGGCAGACAAGGGCAAGGGCAAGGACGACGACCAGGACGATGACTCGGTTAGCGACGCCACCACCAGCACCGCCACCGATACGCCTGTGGTAGCAGTCACCACGCCGGACCCGACCACCCCCGTGGCCGCCACGCCCGACCCCACCCAGGCGCAGGCCCAGCCAACGCCCGTGGTGGACCCGGCGCAAACCGCTGCGTTGCTGCAAACCCAGGTACCGGCCCAGGGTGCCACGGCCAGCACCACCGACAGCGACAGCTTCGACCCGTCCAAGGACGACCCGCTGGCCAACATGCCCACCCTGCGCCTGGCGCTGGAACAGAATGCCAAGGCCCAGGGCACTACCTCGGCCCACGCCCAGACCGACAACGACGCCAGTACCCAGGGCGCCGTCAACTCCGATGCCGACCAGAGCTTCGCCACCGGCCTGGCGGCCATGGTGGTGCAGCAGAAGGGTTCGAGTGACGGCACCGGCGACAAGGCGTTCGACAGCCAGATCGACGACGGCCTGAAGAACGTCAAGGGCGCCACGGCCGACACGCGCATCGATGACTTCGCCAATCGGCTGGCGGCCATGACCGATGCCCCCACCGCCAAGACCGTCGCGGCCACGCCTGCCCCCGTGCAGGCCCCGACCACGCAGTTGGCCATGAACCAGAGCGGCTGGACCGAGGGCGTGGTGAACCGGGTAATGTACCTGTCCAGCCAGAACCTCAAGTCGGCCGACATCCAGTTGACGCCGGCGGAGCTGGGTCGTCTGAGCATTCGCGTCGACATGACCCCCGACCAGCAGACCGCAGTGACCTTCACCAGCGCCCACCTGCACGTGCGCGAAGCGCTGGAAAGCCAGCAGGGCAAGCTCAAGGACATGTTCGCCGAACAGGGCATGGGCCAGCTCGACGTCAATGTTTCCGACCAGTCGCGACAGTCCTCCCAGGATCAGGCACAGCAGGGCCAGCGCACCGCGCGCGGCACTCGCGGCAGCGACAGCCTGGACGGCGTGGCCGCGGCCTCGCCACTGGCGGCCGAGCCCACCGTTCAGCAAGTCATCGTCGGCACCAGCGCCATCGACTATTACGCCTGACCCCCGCCGCGTGCCGGGGGCCCCAAAAGCTCACTGGCACGCCAGCTCCCCGACGGTGGTGGTTGCGTTTCATCGCATTGTGAAAATCCTGACAACTCTGGCATAACACTTGCTCCTGCCTGTGCAGGTGAGTGTTAACCCCCCGATTAGTGACGGATTATTGGCATGGCGAAGAGCGAAGCAGAGAAAGACCCTGCGGTAAAAGGCAAAGGCAAACTCAAGATGATCATTCTTCTTGTCCTGGTCCTGCTGCTGGTGATTGGTGCGTCCATAGGCGCCACCTGGTTCTTCCTGCACAAGGGCGCCGAGGCCAAGCCGGCCGAAGCGGCCGCCGCAGCCCCGGCAGGCAAGCAGCCCGCCCTGTACGAGCCGCTGACGCCTGCGTTCGTTGTCAACTTCAAGCAGGACGGCCGCGACCGCTACATGCAGGTCAGCCTGACCATGCAGGCGCGTGACAAGGCCGACCTGGATGCGCTGCTGGTGCACATGCCGGTGATCCGCAACAACCTGGTCATGATGTTCTCGGGCGAAGACTTCGCCACCCTGGCCACCCCGGTTGGTGAGGAAATGCTGCGCCAGAAAGCCACGGCCGCCGTGCAGGCAGTGGCGCAGAAAGAAGTCGGCAAGCCGGTCATCGACCAGCTGCTTTTCACTAACTTCGTATTGCAGTAGGAACACGACATGGCCGTGCAAGACCTGCTGTCCCAGGATGAAATCGACGCGCTGCTGCATGGCGTGGACGATGGTCTGGTGCAAACCGAAAGCAATGGTGAGCCGGGCAGCGTCAAAAGTTATGACCTGACCAGCCAGGACCGCATCGTCCGTGGCCGCATGCCTACGCTGGAAATGATCAACGAGCGTTTCGCCCGTTACACCCGCATCAGCATGTTCAACCTGCTGCGCCGCTCGGCGGACGTGGCGGTGGGTGGCGTGCAAGTGATGAAGTTCGGTGAATACGTGCACTCGCTGTACGTGCCCACCAGCCTCAACCTGGTGAAGATCAAACCATTGCGCGGCACTGGCCTGTTCATTCTGGACGCCAAGCTGGTGTTCAAGCTGGTGGATAACTTCTTTGGCGGCGACGGCCGCCACGCGAAGATCGAGGGGCGTGAATTCACCCCCACCGAGCTGCGCGTGGTGCGCATGGTGCTGGACCAGGCCTTCATCGACTTGAAGGAAGCCTGGCAGGCCATCATGGAAGTCAACTTCGAGTACATCAACTCCGAAGTGAACCCGGCCATGGCCAACATCGTAGGCCCCAGCGAGGCGGTGGTGGTCTCCACGTTCCACATCGAACTGGACGGCGGTGGCGGCGACCTGCACGTGACCATGCCGTACTCGATGATCGAGCCGGTGCGCGAAATGCTCGACGCCGGCTTCCAGTCCGACCTGGATGACCAGGACGAACGTTGGAGCAAGGCCCTGCGTGAAGACGTGCTGGACGTGAGCGTGCCCATTGGTGCGACCGTGGCCCGCCGCCAGCTGCGCCTGCGCGACATCCTGCACATGCAACCGGGGGACGTTATCCCGGTGGAATTGCCCGACGAATTGATTCTGCGCGCCAACGGCGTGCCGTCTTTCAAGGCCAAGCTTGGTTCCCACAAGGGCAACCTGGCGCTGCAAGTGATTGAGCCGATCGAACGTCGCTGAGGCGTTGTCGATAAGGTATTAACCCTGAATTTATTGACCGTCGAGGACATCTGATGGCTGACGAACACGAAATGACTTCCCCGGAAGACCAGGCCCTGGCTGACGAATGGGCTGCGGCCCTGGGTGAATCCGGCGACGCCGGGCAAAGCGACATCGATGCCCTGCTGGCAGCCGATGGCGGTGCCTCGGGTTCGCGCCTGCCCATGGAAGAATTCGGCAGCTCGCCCAAGCCTAACGGCCCGGTGAGCCTGGACGGTCCGAACCTGGACGTGATCCTCGATATCCCCGTGACCATTTCCATGGAAGTGGGCGCTACCGACATCAACATCCGCAACCTGTTGCAACTCAACCAAGGCTCGGTGATCGAGCTGGACCGCCTGGCCGGCGAGCCGCTGGACGTGCTGGTCAACGGTACGCTGATCGCCCATGGCGAGGTGGTGGTGGTCAACGAAAAGTTCGGCATCCGCCTGACCGACGTGATCAGCCCCAGCGAACGTATCAAGAAGCTGCGCTGAATGGGCCGTTTGCTGACGTTGTTGCTGGCATTGCCGTTGCCGGCGTTCGCCGCCACGGTCACCGCGCCTGGTACCTTGGCGACCCCGGCTGCCACGGCGCCGGTGGTGGGCTCGGCACTGAGCGGCGGCGGCATGGCCGGGCAGTTGACTCAGCTGATGCTGGGCCTGCTGCTGGTGATTGGCCTGATCTTCGCCTTGGCGTGGGTGCTGCGCCGAGTTCAGCAGGCCACCCCCCACGGCGGCCAGGTGATCGAGCTGCTGGGCTCGCGCGCCCTGGGCCCGCGTGACCGGCTGGTGCTGGTGCAGGTGGGCAACGAACAGATTCTGCTGGGGCTGAGCCCGGGGCGCATTGCCCCGCTGCACGTCATGCAACAGCCCATCCAGATGCCGGCGAAAACCAAGCCGGCCTCGCCAGACTTCGCCCAGCGCCTGATGGAGTTGCTGGGCAAGGACCAGAAGGATAAGCACTGATGGGCGCGTTGCGCTTTTTGTTGACCCTGGCACTGGTGGTGGCCGCGCCGATGGCGCTGGCGGCCGACCCGTTGTCGATCCCGGCGATCACCCTGGGCACTGGCGCCAACGGCCAGCAGGAGTATTCGGTCAGCCTGCAGATCCTGCTGATCATGACGGCGCTGAGCTTTATTCCGGCGTTCGTCATGCTGATGACCAGCTTCACCCGCATCATCATCGTGTTCTCCATTCTGCGCCAGGCCCTGGGCCTGCAGCAGACACCGTCCAACCAATTGCTCACGGGCATGGCGCTGTTCCTGACCATGTTCATCATGGCGCCGGTGTTCGACAAGGTTAACCAGCAGGCCCTGCAGCCTTACCTGGCCGAGAAGATGAGCGCCCAGGACGCGGTGATGAAGGCCGAAGGGCCGGTCAAGGATTTCATGCTGGCGCAAACCCGCCAGAGTGACCTGGACCTGTTCATGCGCCTGTCGCGCCGCACCGACATTGCCAGCCCCGACCAGGCACCGTTGACCATCGTGGTGCCGGCATTCGTCACCTCGGAGCTGAAGACGGCGTTCCAGATCGGCTTCATGATCTTCATCCCGTTCCTGATCATCGACCTGGTGGTTGCCAGTGTGCTGATGGCCATGGGCATGATGATGCTGTCGCCGCTGATCATCTCGCTGCCGTTCAAGATCATGCTGTTTGTGCTGGTGGATGGCTGGGCCCTGATCATTGGTACCCTGGCCAGCAGTTTTGGCGGCGTCTGAGACCCCGCACGGAGATTCGTCATGACCCCTGAAGTGGCTGTCGACCTGTTTCGCAATGCCCTGTGGCTGACCACCATGATGGTCGGCATCCTGGTGGTGCCAAGCCTGGTGGTGGGGTTGATCGTGGCCATGTTCCAGGCGGCCACGCAAATCAACGAACAGACCCTGAGCTTTCTGCCGCGCCTGCTGGTGATGCTGATTACCCTGATCATCGTTGGCCCCTGGCTGGTGCGCACGTTCATGGAGTACATCACCAACCTGTACACCAGCATCCCGCAGTTGATTGGATGAACCCGCTCCTGCACCTGACCGACGCGCAGATCGGCGCCTGGGTCGCCAGCTTCGTGCTGCCGCTGTTTCGCGTGGGTTCCATGCTGATGGCCATGCCGGTATTTGGTACCACCATGGTGCCCAAGCGCGTGCGCCTGTACCTGGCGCTGGCCATTACCGTGGTGATCGCGCCATCGCTGCCGCCCATGCCGGTGGTCGATTCCTTGACGCTGCCCAGCCTGATGCTGGTGGGCGAGCAGATCATCATCGGCTCGTTGCTGGGCTTCTCCCTGCAGATGCTGTTCCAGGCGTTTTTGATTGCCGGGCAAATCCTGGCCATCCAGATGGGCATGGGCTTCGCGTCCATGAACGACCCGGTCAACGGCGTGCAGACGGCGGTGGTGGGGCAGTTCT
This sequence comes from Pseudomonas sp. M47T1, assembly GCF_000263855.1. Classification (GTDB taxonomy): domain Bacteria; phylum Pseudomonadota; class Gammaproteobacteria; order Pseudomonadales; family Pseudomonadaceae; genus Aquipseudomonas. The sequence continues at coordinate 20,953 of NZ_AJWX01000036.1, read as the reverse complement.
TCACCATGCTGGTGACCCTGCTGTTCCTGGCCATGAACGGCCACCTGGTGGCATTCGAGGTGTTGGTGGAAAGCTTCACCACCTTGCCGGTGGGCGGCGGTGTGCTGGTGAGTCAGTTCTGGGAGCTGATCATGCACATGAGTTGGGTGCTGGCGGCGGCAGTGATTCTGGTATTGCCGGCCATCACCGCGCTGCTGGTGGTCAACGTGGCGTTCGGGGTGATGACTCGCGCCGCGCCGCAACTGAACATTTTTTCCATTGGTTTTCCGTTGACGCTGGTGATGGGCATGGTGATTCTGTGGCTCAGCCTGGCGGACATTCTCAATCAATACCAGCCGATGGCCTCCGAGGCCTTGCAGTGGCTGCGCGAACTGGCACGGGCACGCTGACATGGCCGAAAGCGAGAGTGGTCAGGACAAGACAGAAGACCCCACGGACAAAAAGCTCCGTGAGGCCCGCGAACGCGGTGAGGTGGCGCGATCCAAGGAGCTGAACACCCTGGCGGTGATGATTGGCGGCTGCGGCGCGCTGCTGGCCTACGGCGGCCACCTGGCGCAGACGATGATGGAGTTGATGCGCATCAACTTCACCATCAGCCGCGAAACCCTCATGGACCAGAGCCAGATGGGCGTACTGTTGCTGGCCTCGGGCAAGATGGCCATCGACGCCGTGCAGCCGATTCTGCTGGTGCTGCTGATCGTCTCGTTCGTGGCGCCCATCTCCCTGGGCGGCTGGCTGTTCTCGCCGGGCTCCATGGCGCCGAAATTCAGTCGCATGAACCCCATCAGCGGCATCAAGCGCATGTTCTCCATGCACGCTCTCACCGAGCTGCTCAAGGCCCTGGCCAAGTTCTTCGTGGTGCTGCTGGTGGCGTTGTTCGTGCTGAACAAGGACCGCAACGACCTGCTGAGCATCGCCCATGAGCCGCTGGAAATGGCGATTATCCACTGTGTGCAACTGGTGGGTTGGAATGCGCTGTGGATGTCCATGGGGCTGCTGATCATTGCTGCGGTGGACGTGCCGATCCAGATGTACCAGGCGCGCCAGAAACTGCTGATGACCAAACAGGAGGTGCGCGACGAGCACAAGGACAGCGAGGGCCGGCCGGAGGTCAAGCAGCGCATTCGCCAATTGCAGCGCGAGATGTCCCAGCGGCGCATGATGTCAGCCATTCCCACTGCCGACGTGATCATCACCAACCCCACCCACTATGCCGTGGCGCTCAAGTACGACCCGGAGAAGGGCAATGCGCCGATGCTGCTGGCCAAGGGTAGCGACTTCATTGCCTTGAAGATCCGCGAGATCGGCAACGAGCACAACATCCAGATCCTCGAATCGCCGGCGCTGGCGCGCTCCATCTACTACTCCACCGAGCTTGAGCAACAAATTCCCGCGGGGCTCTACCTGGCCGTGGCCCAGGTGCTGGCCTACGTCTACCAGATCCGCCAATACCGCGCCGGGCGCGGCAAGCGGCCCAACCCGCTCAAGGACCTGCCGATACCGCCGGACCTGCGTCGCGACAACTGACCGTCGCCGCGCCTGACACAACCTCGGAGCAGCCGCAGGCTGCGACAAGGTTCGCAGGGCCTTCAGCGGTGTCCAGGTGATCGCGGGCGTGCGTTGCACGCCTTCGCAGCCTGGCGGCAGCTACGGGCGGGCGGCAGCCTACGGGGGGAGGGAGCCGCGAATTTCCTGGCGTCGGCAAAAGTTGGAAAGGTTCTTGCACAGGCATACCCACAACGCCATCAGGCGTCAAAAGTTTGCTTGAGATCACGGGGACTATCGGTGGATCGCACTCAGTTAATCAACACCGCGCGCAGCAACCTGGTCGGCCTCGGCCGGGGCAGTCTGGGTGTGCCGCTGTTGCTGTTGATCATGCTGGCAATGATGATGTTGCCGGTCCCGCCGTTCCTGCTCGACGTGTTCTTCACCTTCAACATCGCCTTGTCGATCGTGGTGCTGCTGGTGTGCGTATACGCCCTGCGGCCGCTGGATTTCGCGGTGTTCCCCACCATCCTGCTGGTGGCCACGCTGCTGCGCCTGGCGCTGAACGTGGCGTCCACCCGCGTGGTGATGCTGCACGGCCATGACGGCCACCAGGCCGCAGGCAAGGTGATCCAGGCCTTCGGTGAAGTGGTGATCGGCGGTAACTACGTGGTCGGTGCGGTAGTGTTCGCCATCCTCATGATCATCAACTTCGTGGTGGTGACCAAGGGTGCCGGGCGTATCTCTGAGGTGAGCGCGCGTTTCACCCTGGACGCCATGCCCGGCAAACAGATGGCCATCGACGCCGACCTCAATGCCGGCCTGATCGACCAGACCCAGGCCAAGCTGCGCCGCCTGGAAGTGGCTCAGGAAGCCGAGTTCTACGGTTCCATGGACGGTGCCAGCAAATTCGTGCGCGGTGACGCCATCGCTGGCCTGTTGATTCTGTTCATCAACCTGCTGGGCGGCATGGCCATTGGTATCTTCCAGCACGGCTTGAGCTTCGCCGACGCCGGTAAGGTTTACGCCCTGTTGACCATCGGTGACGGATTAGTGGCACAGTTGCCATCACTGCTGCTGTCCACCGCAGCCGCCATCATGGTGACCCGTGCTTCGGGCTCCGAAGACATGGGCAAGCAGATCAACCGGCAGATGTTCGCCTCGCCCAAGGCGCTGGGTGTTTCGGCCGGCCTGATGACCATCATGGGCCTGGTGCCGGGCATGCCCCATGTGTCCTTCCTGTTCCTGGCCATGTTGGCTGGTGGTGCAAGCTACCTGGTGTGGAAAAAGCAGAACGAGATCAAGGTGGCTGCTGCGGCCGAGGTTCAGCGTCAACAGGACCTGCTGCCGTCGCCCACCCGCTCCCAGGACACCAAGGAGCTGGGTTGGGATGACGTGACCCCTATCGACATGATCGGCCTGGAAGTGGGCTACCGCCTGATTCCACTGGTGGACCGCAACCAGGGCGGTCAGTTGCTGGCGCGGATCAAGGGCGTGCGCAAGAAGCTGTCCCAGGACCTGGGCTTCCTGATGCCCACCGTGCACATTCGCGACAACCTGGACCTGGCGCCCAGCGCCTACCGCCTGACGCTGATGGGCGTGATCCTGGCCGAAGCCGAGATCTACCCGGACCGCGAGCTGGCGATCAACCCGGGGCAGGTCTTTGGCACCCTGAACGGTATTACCGCCAAGGATCCGGCTTTTGGCCTGGACGCGGTGTGGATCGAATTGAGCAACCGCCCCCAGGCGCAGTCACTGGGCTACACCGTGGTGGACGCCAGTACCGTGGTGGCCACGCATTTGAACCAGATCCTGTCCAAGCATGCTCACGAGCTGATTGGCCACGAAGAAGTCCAGCAATTGCTGTCGGTACTGGCCAAAGGCTCGCCTAAGCTTGCTGAAGAACTGGTGCCAGGTGTGCTGTCGCTGTCCAACCTGCTCAAGGTATTGCAGGCGCTGTTGGCCGAACAGGTGCCGGTGCGCGACATTCGCAGCATTGCCGAAGCCATCGCCAACAATGCCGTGAAGAGTCAAGATACTGCCGCTTTGGTCCAGGCCGTGCGGGTTGGTTTGAGCCGCGCAATCGTGCAAAGCATTGTAGGGCTTGACTCCGAGCTGCCTGTTATCACCCTGGAGCCAAGGTTGGAACAGATATTGCTCAATAGTTTGCAGAAGGCCGGTCAAGGTCAGGAAGAAGGCGTTCTGTTGGAGCCAAGCATGGCCGAGAAGCTGCAACGTTCCCTGATCGATGCGGCGCAACGCCAGGAAATGGCCGGGCAACCGGTGATCCTCCTGGTAGCAGGCCCGATCCGCGCGATGCTCTCGCGCTTCGGCCGGCTGGCAGTACCAAATTTACATGTCTTGGCGTATCAGGAAATTCCTGACAACAAGCAAGTGACCATCGTTGCGACAGTAGGGCCCAACGGCTGAGGTAGTGGGTTATGCAAGTTAAGCGTTTTTTCGCCGCCGATATGCGTCAGGCCATGAAATTGGTCCGTGACGAGCTGGGCGCCGATGCCGCGATCATCGGCAACCGTCGGATTGCCGGCGGTGTCGAGCTCACTGCCGCGCTGGACTACAAGTTGTCGGCGCTGGCACCGCGCGTGCCGAACATGGAGCTTGAAGATGAGCTGCGCAAGACACAGTCGCGCATCGTCAACGCCCAGGCCGAACTGACCACCCGTGGCGAAAGCGACGCGGTCACCAATCGGCAACTGTTTGCCGGCCTGCCGCTGACCGCGGCCGAGCCGCTGGTGGAGCCCACGCTTCAGGAACCGCCACGCCCGCAGGCCCCGCCTGCCGCCGCGCCGGTAGACCAGCGCCTGTTCGAGTCCATGCGTTCGGAGCTCAACGGCCTGCGCGAGCTGCTGGAAGTCCAGCTCGGCTCGCTGGCCTGGACCCAACTGCAGGGCAGCAAGCCGGCCCAGGCCAACCTCTGGCGCCGCCTGCAACGCATCGGCCTGTCGGGCCCGCTGTCGCGCGAGCTGCTGGACATGGTGGGCGAGATCAATGAACCACGCCAGGCCTGGCGCATGCTGCTGGCGCACCTGGCGCGCATGATCGTCACGCCGCAAGTGGAGCCACTGGAGGAGGGCGGTGTGATCGCCATGGTCGGCCCAGCCGGCATGGGCAAGACCACCACCCTGGCCAAGCTGGCCGCCCGTTACGTGCTCAAGTACGGCGCGCAGAACATCGCGCTGGTGAGCATGGACAGCTTTCGCATTGGTGCCCAGGAGCAACTCAAGACCCTGGGGCGCATCCTCAACGTGCCGGTAACCCACGTCGACCCGGGCCAGTCCCTGGCCCAGGCGCTGGAGCCGCTGTTGCGCAAGCGCGTGGTGCTGATCGATACCGCCGGCCTCCAAGCCAGCGATCCGGCCCTGCGCCTGCAACTGGAAAGCCTGGGCGGTCGTGGCATCAAGTCGCGCAATTACCTGGTGCTGGCCACTACCAGCCAGAAACAAGTGTTGTCTGCCGCTTACCATAGTTACAAGCGCTGTGGGCTGGCAGGTTGTATCCTGACGAAATTGGACGAATCGGCAAGCCTCGGCGAAGTGCTGAGCCTGGCGATTGGTCATGAACTACCAGTGGCTTATCTCACCGACGGGCCACGCATTCCGGACGATCTGCACCTGCCACGACGGCACCAGTTGGTGAGCCGCGCGGTGAACGTGCAAATGCAGGATGAGCCCAGCGAAGAGGCCATGGCCGATATGTTCGCTGATCTCTACCACAGCCCGAGCAAACGTGTTGGCTGAGGTGAATGTTTTGAAGTCGTTGCAATTTATCTACATCGTTGGTCTGCCGGGCATTTTTCATGTTGTTGAAAGCGCAGCCAGTCATGTGGCCTCGGTCAAGTAAGACAAGGTAAAGAACGAACATGGGCAGCATGCATCCCGTACAGGTGATCGCGGTGACCGGCGGCAAAGGTGGCGTCGGCAAGACTAACGTGTCAGTGAACTTGTCTCTGGCTCTGGCTGAGCTTGGCCGTCGTGTCATGCTGCTGGACGCCGATCTGGGGCTGGCGAACGTCGACGTCCTGCTGGGCCTGACACCCAAACGAACCCTGGCTGATGTCATCGAGGGGCGCTGTGAGCTGCGCGACGTATTGCTCCAGGGCCCCGGTGGCATCCGCATCGTGCCGGCCGCCTCCGGTACCCAGAGCATGGTGCACCTCACGCCAGCTCAACACGCCGGCCTGATACAGGCCTTCAGCGACATTGGCGACAACCTCGACGTGCTGGTGATCGACACGGCCGCAGGTATCGGTGATTCGGTGGTCAGCTTCGTGCGCGCCGCCCAGGAAGTCCTGCTGGTGGTGTGCGACGAGCCCACCTCCATCACCGACGCCTACGCCCTGATCAAGTTGCTGAACCGCGACTACGGCATGAACCGCTTCCGCGTGCTGGCCAACATGGCCCAGAGCCCGCAGGAAGGGCGCAACCTGTTCGCCAAGCTGACCAAGGTGACCGACCGTTTCCTCGACGTGGCCCTGCAATACGTGGGCGCCGTGCCGTATGACGAATGCGTGCGCAAGGCCGTGCAGAAGCAGCGCGCGGTGTACGAGGCGTTCCCGCGTTCCAAATGCGCGCTGGCGTTCAAGGCCATTGCGCAGAAGGTCGATACCTGGCCGTTGCCAGCCAACCCACGCGGGCACCTGGAGTTCTTCGTCGAACGCCTGGTGCAGCAGACCAGTGCAGGTCCCGTATCATGAGCGCCAGCGGCTATCGGATGTACAGCAAGGCCTCCCGCGAGTCCCAGCAGTACGAGCTGATCGAGCGCTATGCGCCGCTGGTCAAACGTATCGCCTACCACTTGCTGGCGCGCCTGCCGGCCAGCGTGCAGGTGGAAGACCTGATCCAGGCCGGCATGATCGGCCTGCTGGAAGTGTCGACCAAATACGACTCAACCAAGGGCGCCAGCTTCGAGACTTACGCCGGTATCCGCATCCGCGGTGCCATGCTCGACGAGGTCCGCAAGGGCGACTGGGCACCCCGTTCGGTGCACCGCAATACCCGCATGGTCAGTGACGCCATTCGCGCAATTGAAGCGAAAACCGGTCGTGACGCTAAAGATCATGAGGTTGCGGCCGAACTCCAGTTGAGTCTGGACGATTACTACGCGATTTTGAACGATACCCTGGGCAGTCGCCTGTTCAGCTTCGACGACCTGTTGCAGGACGGCGAGCACGAAGGTCTTCACGAGGATGGCGCCAGCGCGGGCCTGGAGCCCTCGCGCGACCTGGAGGACGAGCGCTTCCAGAAGGCCCTGGCCGATGCCATTGCCAACCTGCCGGAGCGTGAGCGCCTGGTGCTGGCCCTCTATTACGACGAGGAGCTGAACCTCAAGGAGATCGGCGAAGTGCTGGGGGTCAGCGAGTCGCGGGTCAGTCAGTTGCACAGCCAGTGCGCGGCACGTCTGCGCAGCCGGCTGGGTGAGTGGCGCGCACGCGCATAAAAGGGTTTTCAAGGTTCGGGTATCACTGCCATTACCTTTTGTGGGAGCGGGCTCTGCCCGCGAAGCAGACACCGCGGTGGACGTTTCGCGGGCAGGGCCCGCTCCCACGAAAGCAGATAACGGTGATGCCGGGCTGGATTTGGGGATGCGGCATGGGTATTTTCCTTGCCGCACGTCATGTAGTGCACTAGCCAGATTTGATTGAATGCGTGTCCGGGGACCGGATGCGTTTAAGACTGCTTGGAGGTCTAATTGGACAAGAACATGAAAATCCTCATCGTTGACGACTTTTCGACGATGCGGCGGATCATCAAGAACCTGTTGCGCGACCTGGGGTTTACCAACACCCAGGAAGCCGATGACGGCACCACCGCGTTGCCGATGCTGCACAGCGGCAGCTTCGACTTCCTGGTGACCGACTGGAACATGCCAGGCATGTCCGGCATCGACCTGCTGCGCCAGGTGCGTGCCGACGAACGCCTCAAGCACCTGCCGGTGCTGATGGTGACCGCCGAAGCCAAGCGCGAGCAAATCATCGAAGCGGCCCAGGCCGGCGTCAACGGCTACGTGGTCAAGCCATTCACGGCACAAGTGCTGAAAGAGAAAATCGAAAAGATTTTCGAGCGCGTCAATAGCTGATGTCCGCCACGGGGGTGCTATGGAGCCTACAAACTCATCTTTGGGCGACTTTGAGTCGACGCTGAAGAAACATGCCCGGGAGTTGGTCGAAAGCCTTGAAAGAGGCAAGTTCGGCGACGCCGTGCAACTGATCCATGAGCTGAACCAGACCCGTGATCGTGGCCTGTACCAGGAAGTCGGCAAGCTCACCCGCGAATTGCACAGTGCGATCGTCAGTTTCCAGATTGACCCGCACATGCCGCAAGCCGAGGAAGTGTCTCAGATCACCGATGCCACCGAGCGCCTGTCCTACGTGGTCAGGCTTACCGAGGGTGCAGCCAACCGCACCATGGACCTGGTGGAGCAAAGCACGCCGGTACTCAACGAGCTCAGCACCGAGGCGAAAGCCCTCAGCGCTGACTGGCAGCGCTTCATGCGCAAGGAAGTCGGCGCCGCGGAATTCCGCGAGCTGGCACGCCGCGTCGACGGCTTTTTGACGCAAAGCGAGCAGGGCACCCGCAAAGTGTCCGGTGCGCTGAACGACATTCTGCTGGCGCAGGATTACCAGGACCTCACCGGTCAGGTGATCAAGCGTGTGACCCAACTGGTCACCGAAGTTGAAAGCAACCTGCTCAAACTGGTGCTCATGGCCAGCCAGGTAGACCGCTTCGCGGGCATCGAACACGACCGCGAAGAGCTTCGTGCGGAAAAAGATCAAGAAAAACATCCAACTCGGGGTGAAGGTCCGCAGATTCATGCCGATAAGCGTGAAGACGTTGTGTCCGGTCAGGACGATGTCGACGATCTGCTATCCAGTCTTGGTTTTTAAGGGGCACGTTAAATGAGCTTCGGCGCCGACGAAGAAATCCTCCAGGATTTCCTGGTAGAAGCCGGTGAAATTCTTGAGCAACTCTCCGAACAATTGGTCGAGCTGGAAAGCCGGCCCGATGACGGTGATTTGCTCAATGCAATTTTTCGCGGATTTCACACTGTAAAAGGGGGCGCCGGCTTCCTCCAGCTCAACGAGCTGGTGGAGTGCTGTCACATCGCCGAGAACGTGTTCGACATCCTGCGCAAGGGTGAGCGTCGCGTTGACTCGGAACTGATGGACGTGGTGCTCGAAGCGCTGGACGCGGTGAACGGCATGTTCACCGAGGTCCGTGAGCGTACCGACATCACCCCGGCCACGCCTGAACTGCTTGCAGCGCTGTCGCGCCTGGCAGAACCGGCTGGGCCCGAAGAAGCCCCGGCGGCGGTCGAAGCGCCCGCTCCGGTTGAGGAAGTGGCTGACTCGGGTGACATCACCGACAGTGAGTTCGAACAGCTGCTGGACTCGCTCAGTGCCGTCAAGGCACAAGCCGAAGCCCCTGCCGCCCAGGCACCCGCTGCCCAGGCCTCGGCTGCGGCCAGCGATGAAATCACCGACGACGAATTCGAATCGCTGCTCGACCAGTTGCATGGCAAGGGCCAGTTCGCGCCTGACGCCGTGGCACCGGCCAGCACGCCGGCTACCGCCGGTGTTGCCAGCGACGAAATCACCGACGACGAATTCGAAGCCTTGCTGGACCAGTTGCACGGCAAGGGCAGTTTTGTCCCTGACGCGCTGGCTGGCGATGCCAAGCCTGCCGAGCCCCAGGCGCCTGCAGCCCAGGCGCCGAAAGCCGGCGGTGAAGACCTGATCACCGACGACGAGTTCGAGTCGCTGCTCGACGAGCTGCACGGCAAAGGCAAGTTCACCGAAGCTGCGGCGGCAACCGCTGCTACCGTGGCTGCCCCGGTTGTTGCCAAGCCTGTGGCCAAACCGGCTGCCGCGCCCGTACCGGCCAAGGCCGCGCCTGCCGCTGCCGCACCGGCTCGTGCTGCTGCGCCCGCCCCGGAAAAGCATGCGGCCAGCGAAGCGGAAACCACCGTGCGGGTCGACACCGCGCGCCTGGACGAAATCATGAACATGGTTGGCGAACTGGTGCTGGTGCGTAACCGCCTGGTGCGCCTGGGTGCCAACAGCGGCGACGAGGCCATGCAGAAGGCCGTGTCCAACCTCGACGTGGTCACCGCCGACCTGCAGACCGCGGTCATGAAGACCCGCATGCAGCCGATCAAGAAGGTCTTCGGGCGCTTCCCTCGGCAGGTCCGCGACTTGGCACGCCAGCTCAAGAAAGAGATCAACCTGGAGCTGATCGGCGAAGAGACCGACCTGGACAAGAACCTGGTGGAGGCCCTGGCCGACCCGCTAGTGCACTTGGTGCGCAACGCAGTCGACCACGGCATCGAAACCCCGGAAGAGCGCGAAGCCACCGGCAAGTCGCGCAACGGCAAGGTGGTGCTGTCGGCCGAGCAGGAAGGCGACCACATTCTCTTGTCCATCAGCGATGACGGCAAGGGCATGGACCCCAACGTGCTGCGTGCCAAGGCCGTGGAAAAGGGCCTGATGGACAAGGACGCCGCCGACCGCCTGAGCGAGACCGACTGCTACAACCTGATCTTCGCCCCGGGCTTCTCCACCAAGACCGAGATTTCCGACGTGTCCGGCCGCGGCGTGGGCATGGACGTGGTGAAGACCAAGATCTCCCAGCTCAACGGCTCGATCAACATCTACTCGGCCAAGGGCCAGGGTTCGAAGATCGTCATCAAGGTGCCGTTGACCCTGGCGATCATGCCGACGCTGATGGTGATGCTGGGCAACCAGGCCTTCGCCTTCCCGCTGGTGAACGTCAACGAGATCTTCCACCTGGACCTGTCGCGCACCAACGTGGTCGACGGCCAGGAAGTGGTGATCGTGCGCGACAAGGCCTTGCCACTGTTCTACCTCAAGCGCTGGCTGGTGAGTTCGGCAGCGCATGAGGAACAGCGCGAGGGCCATGTGGTGATCCTGTCGGTCGGCACCCAGCGCATCGGCTTCGTGGTCGATCAACTGGTGGGCCAGGAAGAGGTTGTCATCAAGCCGCTGGGCAAGATGCTCCAGGGTACGCCGGGCATGTCGGGCGCCACCATTACCGGTGACGGTCGTATTGCCTTGATTCTCGATGTTCCGAGCATGCTCAAGCGCTACGCAGCGCGGCGTATTTGATTCTGGGGGCAGGGCGCAAGGTGCGCCCGCCCCCTAATGGAGTGTTTATGGCAGTCAAGGTCCTGGTGGTGGATGATTCCGGTTTCTTCCGCCGCCGCGTCTCGGAAATTCTTTCGTCGGACCCCGCTATCCAGGTAGTGGGTACCGCCACCAATGGCAAGGAAGCGATTGACCAGGCGCTGTCGCTCAAGCCTGACGTCATCACCATGGACTATGAAATGCCCATGATGGATGGCATCACCGCTGTGCGGCACATAATGCAGCGCTGCCCCACCCCAGTATTGATGTTCTCCTCGCTCACTCACGAAGGCGCCCGGGTTACCCTGGATGCGCTGGACGCGGGGGCGGTGGATTACCTGCCGAAGAATTTCGAAGACATCTCGCGCAACCCCGAGAAGGTCAAGCAGATGCTGTGCGAGAAGGTGCACACCATTTCGCGCAGCAACCGTCGTTTCAGCAGCTACAGTGCCCCGGCTGCAGCGCCTGCGCCCACCCCGGCACCGGCCGCAGCACCCGCCAGCAGCCTGGGCCACAGCCATGCGGCCCCGGTACGCCCGGCACCCGCGCGCGCACCGATGGGCAGTCATGCACCGGCTTCGGCGGCCGGCGCGCCGTCGTCGCCAGCACCCAAGCGCAAGAACTACAAACTGGTGGCCATTGGTACGTCTACCGGCGGCCCGGTGGCCCTGCAACGGGTGCTCACCCAGTTGCCCGCCAACTTCCCGGCGCCCATCGTGCTGATCCAGCACATGCCGGCGGCCTTTACCAAGGCCTTTGCCGAGCGCCTGGACAAGCTGTGCCGCATCAGCGTCAAGGAAGCCGAGGACGGCGACGTGCTGCGGCCCGGCCTGGCACTGCTGGCCCCCGGCGGCAAGCAGATGATGGTGGACGGCCGCGGCGCGGTGAAAATCCTGCCCGGGGACGAGCGCCTCAACTACAAGCCGTGCGTGGACATCACCTTCGGTTCGGCCGCCAAGTCCTACGGTGACAAGGTGCTGGCCGTGGTACTGACCGGCATGGGCGCCGACGGCCGCGAAGGTGCGCGCCTGCTCAAGCAGGGCGGCGCTCACGTGTGGGCACAGGATGAAGCCAGCTGCGTGATCTATGGCATGCCCATGGCCATCGTCAAAGCCAACCTCGCCGACGCCGTCTACGGCCTGGACGATATCGGTCGGCACCTGGTCGAGGCCTGTGTCTGATGGACGTTCTCAGCTTACTGGGCCTGTTGCTGGCCTTCATCGCCATCATCGGCGGCAACTTTCTGGAAGGCGGCCACCTGTCGGCGCTGCTCAACGGCCCGGCGGCACTGATCGTGATTGGCGGCACGTTGGCGGCTTGCCTGTTGCAGTCGCCCATGAGCGCGTTCAAGCGCGCCATGCAAATCGCCATCTGGATTCTGTTTCCGCCGCGCATCGATTTGGCCGGCGGCATCGACCGCGTGGTCAACTGGAGCCTCACCGCTCGCAAGGAAGGCCTGCTGGGCCTGGAGTCGGTGGCCGACACCGAGCCCGACAGTTACTCGCGCAAGGGCCTGCAACTGCTGGTTGACGGCGCCGAGCCGGAAGCCATCCGCAGTATTCTGGAAGTGGATTTCCTCACCCAGGAGGCCCGCGATATCCAGGCCGCCAAGGTGTTCGAGAGCATGGGCGGCTATGCGCCCACCATCGGTATCATTGGTGCGGTGATGGGCCTGATTCACGTGATGGGCAACCTGGCTGATCCGTCGCAGTTGGGTAACGGCATTGCCGTGGCGTTTGTCGCCACCATTTACGGCGTGGCCACGGCCAACCTGATCCTGCTGCCCATTGCCAACAAGCTCAAGGCCATTGCCATTCGCCAGTCGCGTTACCGTGAAATGCTGCTCGAAGGCATCCTGTCCATTGCCGAGGGTGAGAACCCACGGTCCATCGAGCTCAAGCTGCAAGGCTTCATGGAGTGAGGGAATAGCCATGGCCCGCCGTCGTCATACCGAAGAGCACGAAAATCACGAACGCTGGCTGGTGTCCTACGCGGACTTCATTACGTTGCTGTTCGCGTTTTTCGTGGTGATGTACTCGATCTCGTCGATCAACGAAGGCAAGTACAAGGTACTGTCCCAGGCGCTGGTGGGGGTGTTCAACGACCCCCAGCGCAGCCTCAAGCCCATTCCCATCGGCGACGAGCGGCCGCTGACCATGCGCCCCTCGGAGCCGGTGGTGACCGACAGCGAACAGCCCGACGCGGGCATCGCCAGCGCCGCCGACGACCCCCTCAAGAGTATCGCCGACCAGGTGCGCGACGGCTTTGGCGACCTGATCAAGTCCAACCAGCTGACCGTTCGCGGCAACGAGCTGTGGATCGAGATCGAGCTCAAGTCCGGCCTGCTGTTTGGCAGCGGTGACGCGATACCCAGTGACAAGGCGTTCACCATCATCGAGAAGGTGGCCAACATCATCAAGCCGTTCGGCAACCCCATCCATGTGGAAGGATTTACCGACGACCAGCCGATCCGCACCGCGCAGTACCCCACCAACTGGGAGTTGTCGTCGGCGCGAGCGTCGAGCATCGTGCGCATGCTGGCCATGGAGGGCATCAACCCCAGCCGCATGGCGTCCGTGGGCTACGGCGAGTTCCAGCCCATCGACACCAATGCCACGGCCGACGGGCGGGCCCACAACCGTCGGGTGGTCCTGGTGATTTCCCGCAACCTCGACGTGCGGCGCAGCATTACCGGCGCGGGCAGCGCGAATGTGACGCCGGACGCGGCGTTGCGTCGTGCTGGCACACAAACTGCACCGTCGCCCGTATCGCAGTCGGTAAGGGGTAATGCTGTCAATTCCCCGTCGCCGGCCTTATAACTTGAGTCGCATGTCTCGGTAGGCAAACGCTGCCGTGCCGGGAGGAAGCAATCCCATGAGAGTCTGGGCAGTAGCCAACCAAAAAGGTGGAGTCGGCAAGACCACCACCTCCATCGCCCTGGCCGGCCTGCTGGCCGAGGCGGGCAAGCGCGTGGTTGTGGTCGACCTTGACCCCCACGGTTCCATGACCAGTTACTTCGGGCACAACCCCGATGCCCTGGAGCACAGCTGCTACGACCTGTTCCTGAACAAGGGCCAGGTGCCGCAGGGCTTGCCGGGGCAGCTGTTGCTGCCCACCAGTGACGACAAAATCGCCCTGCTGCCGTCGAGCACGGCGCTCGCCACCCTTGAGCGTCAGTCACCCGGGCAGAGCGGCCTGGGCCTGGTAATCGCCAAAACTCTGGCGCAGCTGTGGCAGGATTTCGATTACGCCATTATCGACAGCCCTCCGTTGCTGGGCGTGCTGATGGTCAACGCCCTGGCGGCCAGCCAGCAGCTGGTGATTCCGGTGCAAACCGAATACCTGGCGGTGAAGGGCCTGGAGCGCATGGTTGGCACCCTGGCCATGATCAACCGCTCGCGCAAGCAGCCGCTGCCGTTCAGCATCGTGCCTACCCTGTTTGACCGGCGCACCCAGGCGTCCATGGGTACCCTGCGGGTGCTCAAGGATGCGTACCCCGAGCACATCTGGCAGGGCTACATTCCGGTGGACACGCGCCTGCGTGACGCCAGCAGCAAAGGCCAGACGCCTTCGCAGTTCGACGCCAAGAGCCGCGGCGTGGTGGCGTACCGGCACTTGCTCAAGCACCTGCTGGCGCAGCAACTTGTCGCGCAGCAGGTGGCGTGATGAACCGTCCGGTGAACATCGCCACCAAGCCGCAGGTTGCCCTGCAGTCCTATCTGGATGGGCTGCTGCAGGACGCCACCGAAGAACTGGAAGCCAGCAACCAGGTCCTTGATGAATTCCAGGCCGCGGTGCTTGAGGAACAGGTGCGCGATGCGCGCCCCGAACCCAAGGCTGTGGCCGCCCCGGCGCCAGCGCCCGTAGCGCCTGAGGTAGTTGCGCCGCCGGCCCCGGTTGTGCCAAAACCTGCGCCGTTGGCGCCAGTGGTCGAGGCTGCGGCTCCAGTTTTCCCGCCGGTGGCCGAAGTAGTGGCAACACCGGTTGAACCTGTGGTTGAGGTACACCGCCCGTCGCCACCGGGCGCCGTGCCGCCAGGCAGTGAAGATGGCCGGCCCAGCTGGGCGGCCGAGCCGTTCGAGTGCCTGTTGTTCGACGTCGCCGGTTTGACCCTGGCGGTGCCGCTGGTGTGCCTGGGGTCGATCTACGCGCTGGCCGGTCACGAGCTGACGCCGCTGTTTGGCCAGCCCAACTGGTTTCTGGGGATTCTGCCCAGCCAGGGCGGCAACCTTAAGGTGCTGGATACGGCGCGCTGGGTAATGCCCGACCGCTACCGCGATGATTTTCAGCAGGGCCTGCAATACGTTATTTCGGTGCAGGGCTACGAGTGGGGGCTGGCGGTGCATCAGGTCAGCCGTTCGCTGCGCCTGGACCCCAGCGAGATCAAGTGGCGCAGCCAGCGCGGCCAGCGGCCATGGCTGGCGGGCACGGTGATCGAGCACATGTGCGCGCTGCTGGACGTGTCGGCCCTGGCCGAACTGATTGCCAGCGGCGCCGTGAAACACATGCAACAACTTAAATGATAGGCGGCGCCGCGCCGGCGCCTCTGTACTGCACACACACCGTCATCACGGTTTTCGAGAGGTTAGGGGTATGAAGAAGTCGTCTGCACAAGGTTCCGAAGATCCTATTCTGCAGTGGGTAACCTTTCGCCTGGATAATGAGTCGTATGGCATCAACGTGATGCAAGTACAGGAAGTACTGCGCTACACCGAAATTGCCCCGGTCCCGGGTGCGCCAAGCTACGTGCTGGGCATCATCAACCTGCGCGGCAACGTGGTGACCGTGATCGACACCCGTCAGCGCTTCGGCTTGATGCCGTCCGATGTCAGCGATAACACCCGCATTGTGATCATCGAAGCCGACAAGCAAGTGGTCGGGATTCTGGTGGACAGCGTTGCGGAAGTGGTTTACCTGCGTCAGTCGGAAGTGGAAACTGCACCGAACGTGGGTAACGAAGAATCGGCCAAGTTCATCCAGGGCGTGTGCAACAAGAATGGCGAACTGCTGATTCTGGTCGAGCTGGACAAGATGATGTCCGAGGAAGAATGGTCCGAGCTGGAGAGCATCTGATTGATTTTAGAGGTAGGCGTCATCGTTCTGGCCATTCTGTGGGTGGCCACGCTCGCGGTATTGCTGGCCAACATCCGCGGGCAGCGTGAAATCGCCGCCCAGCAGGCGGCCGGCGATGCCATTCGCGACCAGCGCATCAAGGACCTGGCGCGGCGCGTCGAGGACTACCAGAACGGCACCGTGCGCATGGGTGAAGACCTGCACGAGCTGCGCGCCGTGGTTGCGCCTTTGCCCGACAAGTTGTCCATGCTGGAGCAGCGTGACCCCTCCAGCCTGTCCTTCGCCCAGGCGGCGCGCCTGGTGGGCATGGGTGCCAGCGTCGACGAGCTCACCCAGTCCTGCGGCCTGACCCAGGCCGAGGCGGAGCTGATGAGCAAGCTGCACCGCGGTTAGCAGCCGTGTCGCGCTGCGGGAGCGGGCCGTGCCCGCGAACCTGGCGCCACGGCCTGGCAGGCGTGGTGCTTAATGGGCGGCTGCGGCCGTGATGCCCTTGGGCAACGCCTTCGTCAGCATCACCGCCACCATGGCAATCCCCAGCCCCAACCCTACCCAATGAAACGCATCGTTGTAGGCCATTATCAGCGCCTGCTGGTGCACGATCTCGCTCATCTTGCCTAACGCCGCCGTATCGCTGCCCAGGCGTTCGCTCAACTGCCCCAGCCGTTGCGCCACCTGCGGATTGCCCGGCACCACGGCTTCGCGCAAATAATCGAAATACACCTTGGTGCGCGCGTCCAGCAATGTGGCCAGTAACGCGATACCAATGGCGCCGCCCAGGTTGCGCAGGATGTTGAACAGGCTCGACGCCGAGCCTGCGTCCTGGGGTTGCAGGTAGGCCGTGGCAATCAGCGAGATGGTCACCATGATCAGCGGCTGGCCCAGGGCGCGGATGATCTGGATCTGGTTGAACTGGGTGCCGGCAAAGTCGGGGTTGAGCACGCCGCTGGAAAAACTCGCCAGGCCGAACAGCCCGAAGCCCAGGGTGCAGAGGATCTTTGGCGAGATGATCTTCATCAGTTGCGGCACCAGCGGGATCAGCACCAGTTGCGGCAGGCCCATCCACATGATCACTTCGCCAATTTGCAGGGCGTTGTAGTTCTGCACCTGGGCCAGGTACAGCGGCAGCAGGTAGATTGAGCCGTACAGCCCCACGCCCATGCCCAGGCTGGCGATGCTGGACAGGCCGAAATTACGGTTGCGCAGAATGCCCAGGTTGATCAGCGGGTTGGGTCGCGACACCTGCAAAATCACGAAGGTGGTCAGGCTCAGCAAGGCAGTGACGGCCAGAATCACGATCTCGGTGGACTCCAGCCAGCCCTGGCGGTGGCCCTCTTCCAGGAACACTTGCAGGCACCCCAGGCCCAGGCCCAGGGTGAGGATGCCGGCGTAGTCGGTGCTTTTCAGCAGTTCCCAGTGCGGGGCTTTCTTCTCCAGGCCGTACAGCAGCCCGCCAATCATGATCAGCCCGGGCGGTACGTTGATGTAGAAGATGTACTCCCAGCCGAAGTTCTCCGTCAGCCAGCCACCCAGGGTAGGGCCGATGGAGGGGGCGAAGGTGGCGGTCATGGCGAACATGGCCATGCCCTTGGCGCGGTGGTGGTCGGGCAGCTTGATCAGGGTGAGGGTGAACGCCAGGGGGATCAGCGCGCCGCCGGTGAAACCCTGCATGGCCCGGAACACGATCATGCTCTCCAGGTTCCAGGCCATGGAACACAGCAAGGATGACGCCAAAAAGCCCAATGACACCCACACTGCCAGGCGCCGGGCCGAGAGCAACTGCACCAGCCAGGCGGTGAGGGGGATCATGATGATCTCGGCCACCAAGTACGAGGTGGAGATCCAAGAGCCTTCCTCCAGGGTGGCGGACAGGGCGCCCTGGATATCCTTGAGCGAGGAGTTGGTGATCTGGATGTCGAGCACGGCCATGAAGGCGCCGAGCATCACGCTCATCACCGCTATCCAGTCGCGCCGGCTGGGTTCACCCACCGGGCGTAGCAGTTGGTCACCGGCCATCGACGATATTGACGCTGGCAGTGACTGACATGCCCGGGCGGATCTTGCCGTGCAAGGGGTTCTCCGGGCTGAACGTCAGCTTCACCGGGATACGCTGCACCACCTTGGTGAAGTTGCCGGTGGCATTGTCCGGGGGCAGCAGGCTGAATTGCGCGCCGGAGGCGGCGAACAGGCTGTCGACACGGCCATCGATGGGCTGGTCGGGAAAACTGTCGAAGGTCAGCTTCACCGCCTGGCCGGGCTGCATGTGGCCGATCTGGGTTTCCTTGAAGTTGGCCTGCACCCAGATGGCCTCGTCCGGCACGATGGACAGCAGGTAGGCGCCAGCCTGCACGTATTGCCCAGTGCGCGCGGCGCGTTGGCCGATCATGCCGCTGATGGGCGCGTGGATCTGGCTGCGCGCCAGGTTTACCTCGGCCTGGGCCAGGTCGGTGCGGGCCGTGGCGACCTGCGCGTCAAGGCGCTTGATCTCGGCGTTCAGGGCGTTGACCTGCTGGCGCTGGCCTTGCACGTCGGCTTGGGCCTTGCTGACCTGGGAGTGGGCCACGCGGGTGTCGGCCGACAGCGTGGTCACCCGTTCTTCGGACACATAGCCCGGGCCGCGCAGGGCCTGGGCGCGGTTCAGGTCGATCTGCGAGCGCCCCAGGGTGGCCTGGCTGGCGGCCACTTGCGCCTCGCCGGCGGCGATCAGGCTGGCCTGCTGGGTGAGTTTGCTCTGGGCTTGCAGGCGCTCTGCCTGGCGCGTGTCCAGGGTGGCCTGGGCGCGCTCCACGGCGAACTGGAAGTCGGCGGCCTCCAGGGTCACCAGCAGGTCGCCCTGTTTCACGTGCTGGTTGTCCTGCACCAGCACCTGGTCGATGCGCGCACCCAACTGGCTGGACACGCGGGTGATCTCACCCTGCACGTAGGCGTTGTCGGTGGTCTCGTAAAAACGGCCCTTGAACCACCAGTGGGCAAGGAAAGCGGCGGCAATCAGCAGGACAAGGGTGGCAAAAACAAGCAGTCGGCGTTTGAGCGGCGCAGGCATGGTCGATCCGTCGAAAGGGTGGGGCAGGGTGCCAGGCCTGGATGATCTGGCCTTGGCGGCCCACCGGCAAGCGGCAATCATGCCGTTGATGGCTGGTAATGTGGCGCATTGCTGGAGAATGACGTGGTGGGCCTGCTAACATCCGCCCTTTGATTCACTCTGCTCGAGACCTTTCATGACCGTTCGTACGCGTATCGCGCCATCGCCCACCGGCGACCCCCATGTCGGCACGGCCTACATTGCCCTGTTCAACTATTGCTTTGCCAAGCAGCATGGCGGCGAGTTCATCCTGCGCATCGAAGACACCGACCAGTTGCGTTCGACCCGCGAGTCCGAACAGCAGATTTTCGACGCCCTGCGCTGGCTGGGCATCGAGTGGAGCGAAGGCCCGGATGTAGGCGGCCCGCACGGCCCGTACCGGCAGAGCGAGCGCGGCGACATCTACAAGCAGTACGCCCAGCAACTGGTCGACCTGGGCCACGCCTTCCCGTGCTTCTGCACCGCCGAAGAGCTGGACCAGATGCGTGCCGAACAGCAGGCACGCGGCGAAACCCCACGCTATGACGGCCGCGCCCTGCTGCTGTCGGCTGAAGAAGTGGCCAGCCGCCTCGCCGCCGGCGAGCCGCACGTGATCCGCATGAAGGTGCCGAGTGAAGGCGTGTGCGTGGTGCCGGACATGCTGCGTGGCGACGTGGAAATCCCTTGGGACCGCATGGACATGCAAGTCCTGATGAAAACCGACGGCCTGCCTACCTACTTCCTGGCCAACGTGGTGGACGACCACCTGATGGGCATCACCCACGTGCTGCGTGGCGAAGAGTGGCTGCCGTCCGCGCCCAAGCTGATGAAACTGTACGAATACTTCGGGTGGGAACAGCCCAAGCTGTGCTACATGCCGCTGCTGCGCAACCCCGACAAGAGCAAACTGTCCAAGCGCAAGAACCCTACCTCGGTGACGTTCTACGAGCGCATGGGCTTCATGCCCGAGGCCATGCTCAACTACCTGGGCCGCATGGGCTGGTCCATGCCGGACGAGCGCGAAAAGTTCTCCCTGGCGGAGATGGTCGAGCATTTCGACCTGTCGCGCGTGTCCCTGGGCGGTCCGATCTTCGACATCGAGAAGCTCTCCTGGCTCAACGGCCAATGGCTGCGCGAATTGCCGGTGGAAGACTTTGCCACCCGCGTGCAGAAGTGGGCGTTCAACGCCGACTACATGATGAAGATCGCGCCACACGTGCAAGGTCGCGTCGAGACCTTCAGCCAGATCGCCCCCCTGGGCGGTTTCTTCTTCGCCGGTGGCCTGCAACTGGACGCCAAGCTGTTCGAGCACAAGAAGCTCAGCGCTGACCAGGTGCGCCAGGTGATGCAGTTGATCCTGTGGAAACTGGAGTCGCTGCGTGCCTGGGAAAAAGACCGCATCACCGCCACCATCCAGGCCGTGGTCGAGTCGCTGGAGCTGAAGCTGCGCGACGCCATGCCGCTGATGTTCGCCGCCATCACCGGCCAGGCCAGTTCGGTGTCGGTGCTAGACGCCATGGAAATCCTTGGCCCTGACCTGACCCGCTTCCGCCTGCGCCAGGCGCTGGACCTGCTGGGTGGCGTGTCGAAGAAAGAAAACAAGGAATGGGAAAAGCTGCTGGCCACAATCGCCTGACCGGGCTTTTGTGGGAGCGCGCTCTGCCCGTGAAAAGAACACCGCGGTGTCTGCTTCGCGGGTAGAGCCCGCTCCCACAACGATGTTTGTCGTGGTATTGAGTTGATTGGCCCAGCAAATTCGGGGCAGGGCGCCCGTTTCGTCGGTAAGTGGTTGTATTGCTGGAAAAATCTTTTGAATTTTTTCAAAAATAAGTTTGACAGCCTTTTGATCCGGTCTTAATATGCGCCCCGTCCACACAGCAACACGCAGAAATGCGAAGCGCTGAAGATTGTGGGGCTATAGCTCAGCTGGGAGAGCGCTTGCATGGCATGCAAGAGGTCAACGGTTCGATCCCGTTTAGCTCCACCAATTTCCAGGCCTGAAGTCGTTGTTTGACTTCGGTCAGATCAGATCCAGACTGATCAAGGTAAGAAGGTTTTGTCCCCTTCGTCTAGTGGCCTAGGACACCGCCCTTTCACGGCGGTAACAGGGGTTCGAGTCCCCTAGGGGACGCCAGTATCGCAGAAGCAGCTTTCACCGGTTGCTCCGTCGCAAGACG
>NZ_AJWX01000035.1 GCF_000263855.1 Pseudomonas sp. M47T1 | reverse complement strand
TGATGTGGAACACACGCCTGCAGCGCGGTCCCCTGCGGTAGCGGCGCAGACAGCGGTTGCAGGGGGAATGGTTTTCTTGCAGGCATTAAAAAGCCGGCTTGTGGCCGGCTTCTCGTCGACAGTCTTGGTCTGTTTTTGGCAAACCGCAACCGCCTTCTAAAAATGTAGAACCAATGACCTTGCGTCATCGGTTAGCCAGGCAGTGATGGTTGCCGCCGGGCTTGGGTAGAGACCGGTCGTAAACGAACGGCGCTACCAAAAGGTGCGGCAAGAATAACGACATTCCAGCCAAAAGCCCAGCACAAATGTCACTCCTTCTCATCTTCACGGCTATCTGGGCGTTGGCGTTGCAGAGTGGCCCACCAGAACACCCAGCCCAATACCTCGATGGGTTCCTCGGCGCTGAGCAGCTCATCAGCGTATTCGCGCAGGTTGTCCGCCCGTAGCCGCAAGGCATCGCAGGTCATGGGGTAGAGGGTGCGTATGCAAAGCTCGCCTTCAAGAAGCAGCGCGTAGGTGTGGCCAGCCGTGGGAGTTTTGAGGCTGCGGTCGATGGCAAGGGCTGCGCCGGCCTGAATGCGTGGAGCCATGCTGTTATCGGGCATGGTCATGGCCACGCAATTCCCCGGTGCCATGGACAACCTTTCAAACGTCGCCAATGGCAAACGCAGGTATAGGTTTTCCACCGCAAGCAGCTGATTCCCCAACGGCCGATGAAAGGGCAACTGGATATCGGTATCGCGGCTGGCTGCCAGCAGTGCAGGGTTACCCAGCGGGTTCGTGCAGTCCTGGTCAAAAAACATCTCCTGCGGATCGCTGGGTGGAAATGGCGGCGGGAAGCGGTATTTGGGGCCCAGGCCGGTACGTAACCAGCGGGTATGCACGCACAGCAGTTGGGCGATGTCATCAAGGCGGGCCACGGGTACACCGCGGCGTATCCAATTATTGACGTGTTGGGGCAGCACATTGCGGTGCAGGGCGAGGTCCGAAGGGGTGAGGTGGCAATCGTGCAACAGGGTCTTGAGGCGGTCACCGGAGCTGATCATGGGGCGTTTTCCGGGTTGAGGGTGTTGCCCGGATTCTGTCATCGCCCATCAGATGCTGATGTAGGACGTTTCTGAGCGCATAAAAAAACCCTGCACAGGGCAGGGCTTTTTCGTCAGCAGGTGGTTCAGCCTTTATAGGCAGCAACCGACTTGGTGATTTCGGCGCGGGCAGCGTCTGCGTTGCCCCAGCCTTCGATCTTGACCCACTTGCCTTTTTCGAGGTCTTTGTAGTTCTCGAAGAAGTGCTTGATCTGTTCCAGCAGCAGGGCTGGCAGGTCGGTGTATTCCTTCACGTCAACGTACAGCTGCGACAGCTTGTCGTGAGGCACGGCCAATACCTTGGCGTCGCCGCCGCCGTCGTCGGTCATGTGCAGGATGCCTACCGGACGAGCGCGGATTACCGAGCCAGGAGCAACCGGGTAAGGGGTGACTACCAGGACGTCCAAGGGATCACCGTCATCCGCCAGGGTGTTGGGGATGAAGCCATAGTTGGCCGGGTAGAACATTGGGGTGGCCATGAAGCGGTCAACGAACAGGGTGTCGCTGTCCTTGTCGATTTCGTATTTGATCGGCGCGTGGTTGGCCGGAATCTCGATGGCGACGTAGATGTCGTTCGGCAGGTCTTTGCCAGCCGGAATCTTGCTGTAGCTCATTGGGCGTTGCCCCCGTTGTAGGCCAGTAAAAATGGCCGTCTAGGCCAAAAAGTGGCGTCGATTATTGCATAGATTGGCGGCGTTGCCACGCATGGCCAGACGGCGGGGGCCGCTCAGGCGTGATGGCTGTGCCGGTAGTCGGGGTGGCTGCGTTGCAGGCCATGCAGGCGCGCAAGCGGGTCTTGCCGGTAGAAGGCCTTGAGCTGCGTGTATACGTCCGGGTAGGCCTGGTGCAGCAAGTCGGGTGCGGTGAAGAAATACTCGCTGGTGACGGCGAAGAACTCGGCGGGGTTTTCCGCCGCATAAGGGTCGATGGCGGTTTCGGCGGCGAGATTGTGGTCCAGTTGCTTGTTGAGGTCGTCGTAGGCGTGCTGCATGGCGCTGGCCCAATCACTCACCCGCATGTTTGCGTGCAGGGGCGGCAGGCCGTTGGCGTCGCCATTGAGCATGTCGAGCTTGTGCGCCAGTTCATGGATCACCAGGTTGTAACCCTCCCAGCCACCGCTGTTCAGCACCCCGGGCAGGGCAAGGATAATGGGCCCCTGTTGCCAGGCTTCGCCGCTGTGCTCGCCGTCCCAGCTGTGCTCCACGCCACTGGCGTCGCGGTGGCGCTGGGGGCTGAGGAAATCATCGGGGTAAAGCACGATCTCGTGGAAGTTGCCGTACCAGTTCAGGTCGCCCAGGTGCAGCAGCGGCAGCTGGGCCTGGGCGGCCAGCAGCAGGCGAGTCTCGTCGACCAGTTGCACCCCGTCCAGGCTGGTAAGGTGCTTGTCCAGCAAGAACAGCACGCTATGCTCGCGCAGCCACTGGTCTTCCTCGACACTGATGCCGTCGAGGATCGCCAACCTGTGCCGCACCTGCTTCCACAACTGCGGGTCCAGTGGATGCCTGGCCAGGGCCCTGCGTCGGCGCCAGGCGCTGAGCGACCACATGGCTTAGCGCGAGGACGCCTTGGCGGTCTTGCTGCCCATGCGGCTCTTGACCACGCCAATGATCATCGGCACCAGCGACAGCAAAATGATGACCAGCACCAGCAATGACAGGTTCTTCTTGATGAACGGCACGTTGCCGAAGAAGTAGCCCAGGGTCACCAGGCCGCCGACCCAGATAACCGTGCCAACCACGCTGAACGCCAGGAAGCGCGGGTAGAACATCTTGGCGATGCCGGCCACGAACGGGGCGAAGGTGCGCAGGATGGGCAGGAAGCGCGCCAGGGTGACGGTCTTGCCGCCATGGCGTTCGTAGAAGTCGTGGGTCTGCTGCAGGTAGTCGCGGCGGAATATCTTCGAATTGGGGTTGCTGAACAGCTTTTCCCCGGCCGTTCGGCCAATCACATAGTTGGTGCTGTCGCCCAGGATGGCGGCGGCCATCAGCAATGCGCCCACCAGCCATGGGTCCATGCCGCCACCGGCGGCCACGGCGCCAGCGATGAACAGCAGCGAGTCGCCCGGCAGGAAGGGGGTCACCACCAGGCCGGTTTCACAGAAGATGACGAGGAACAGGATCGCGTAGATCCAGGGACCGTAATTGGTGACCAGCAGATCGAGGTAGGTATCGAGATGCAGAATCAGGTCAAGCGGGTTGAAATCCATGTGCAACACCTGTGCAGGGCCCGATGCTACGGGCTTTGGGGCGACTTGAGGGGCGTTAGGCTGTTTCGGTTACAAATCGTACAACCTGAGGTGCCAGAATTATACGACCGGAAAGCGGTAATGCCCCACGAGTTTGTAGCCAGGCGTGTCGGATTTGTGTGAAGAAATCAGTCAGAGTTGATAGGCAGCACGTAGTTGAGGAACTCGGTGTCCTGGTGGAACCCGATGGACTCGTACGTCTTCTGTGCCACTTCGTTGCTGGCACTGGTGGATACACGCAGGCGCACGGCCTGGGTTTCCTTGGCCATTTTCTTGGCGGTGCGCAGCAGATGGTCGGCTACCAGCTGGCGGCGAGCGTCTTCGGCAACGTAGATGTCGTTGAGGATCCACACGCGTTTGAGTGATAGCGAGGAGTAACTGGGGTAAAGCTGGCAGAAGCCCAGCAGCTTGCTGTCGTCATCATCGGGCAGGGCCAGGTAGATGACCGATTCCTTGCGGCGCAGGCGCTTTTCCAGGAAGGCGCGGGACGAATCGGGATACGGCAATTCGCCATAGAATTCGCGATATTTGACGAACAACGGAGCAATCATGTCCAGATGCTCCAGCGATGCTTGGATAATTCGCATAACGGGCCTCACGTGCTGACGGATGTTGGCGGCCAATACCACAGCATGCCGTTGGTCCGATGCTGCCCTAAAACAATTAGAAAGCGCAATCAAACGGACGCTGAAATGAATCAGCCCGGTCATGCAAGCACAACCGGGCTGACACACTGTTCAGCTTAGAAGAAGCCGAGCGGGTTGATGTCGTAGCTTACCAACAGGTTTTTGGTCTGCTGGTAGTGGTCCAGCATCATCTTGTGGGTTTCGCGGCCCACGCCGGACTTCTTGTAGCCGCCGAACGCGGCATGCGCCGGGTACAGGTGGTAGCAGTTGGTCCACACGCGACCGGCCTTGATGCCACGGCCCATGCGGTAGGCGCGGTTGATGTCACGGGTCCACACCCCGGCGCCCAGGCCGAACTCGGTGTCGTTGGCGATGGCCAGCGCCTCGGCTTCATCCTTGAAGGTGGTGACACTCACCACCGGGCCAAATATTTCTTCCTGGAACACGCGCATCTTGTTGTTGCCCTTGAGCAACGTGGGCTGGATGTAATAGCCGGTCGACAGGTTGCCTTCCAGCTTTTGCACCTGGCCGCCGGTGAGCAGTTCGGCGCCTTCGTTCTTGGCAATTTCCAAGTACGAGAGAATCTTGTCGAATTGCTGCTCGGACGCCTGGGCGCCGACCATGGTATCGGTGTCCAGTGGGTCGCCACGCTTGATCTGCTCGATTTTCTTCATCACTTCTTTCATGAAGGCCGGGTAGATCGACTCCTGGACCAGCGCGCGCGAGGGGCAGGTGCACACCTCGCCCTGGTTGAAGAACGCCAGCACCAGGCCCTCGGCAGCTTTTTCAATGAAGCTCTGTTCGGCCTGCATGATGTCTTCGAAGAAGATGTTCGGCGACTTGCCGCCCAACTCCACGGTAGACGGAATGATGTTTTCGGCCGCGCATTTCATGATGTGCGAGCCCACCGGGGTGGAGCCGGTAAAGGCGATCTTGGCGATGCGCTTGCTGGTGGCCAGCGCCTCACCCGCTTCCTTGCCGAAACCCTGGACGATGTTGAGCACGCCGGGTGGCAGCAGGTCGCCGATCAGTTCGATCAGCACGGTGATGCCCAGCGGCGTCTGCTCGGCGGGCTTCAACACCACGCAGTTGCCGGCGGCCAATGCCGGGGCCAGTTTCCAGGCCGCCATGAGAATCGGGAAGTTCCACGGGATGATCTGCCCCACAACGCCCAGCGGTTCATGGATGTGATAGGCCACGGTATTGCCGTCTATCTCGGCGGCGCTGCCTTCCTGGGCGCGCAGGCAGCCAGCGAAGTAGCGGAAGTGATCGGCAGCCAACGGAATGTCGGCGTTCAGGGTTTCGCGCACGGCCTTACCGTTGTCCCAGGTCTCGGTGATGGCCAGGGTTTCCAGATGTTGCTCGATACGGTCGGCAATTTTCAGTAGCACCAGCGAGCGGGCCTGCACCGAGGTACTGCCCCAGGCGTCGGCAGCCGCGTGGGCGGCGTCCAGCGCTTTATCGATGTCTTCGGCAGTGGAACGGGGAAATTCGGCAATAGGCTGGCCATTGACCGGCGAAGTGTTGGTGAAGTACTGACCTTTGACCGGCGCGACGAACTCGCCGCCGATGTAGTTACCGTAACGGCTCTTGAAGTTGACCAGAGCCCCTTCGGTACCAGGATGTGCGTAACGCATGGTGAGTATCTCCTTGGTTTTTTGTACTTTTGGCTGGAGGACGCGCTTGCGGCGTTTAATAGCGTAGAGCAAGTGTCGGGCCAGTGCCTTGAAACCCCGTAAAGTCAGGGGGTTCAGGCCGCTCTGGAGGAAAAGTTAGCGGGCTGTCGTGGCAAAGCCGCTACAGGCTGGGTGACACTTTGTGCCATGGATGGGACAGCTGTGACCCATGGGTCGAAGGTGGCATTGCATTGGTCCAGCGCCTGGAGGATGCTTGAGCGGAACTCCACGGGAGAATAATAAAAAGTGCACAGTGATCATCTCAGCCGTCACGCCCGCCAGGTTCTCACCGTCACCCGGGGCCAGGCGTCGGCGCGCGGCCCTGCCAGCGACCCCTCCATTGCCCGTTCGTGGTTGCGTTGTCTGGAGGACTACCACCTGGATCCCTCCCTGGCCATGGCGCCCACAGTGCTGGAGCATGGGCGCATCCTTGAAAGCCGCGAACGCATGCGGCAGGTACTGCAGATTGCCGGCAGTGAAATGGCCAGTCTGCACCAGCAATTATCCGGCGCCGGCCATGCGGTGCTGTTGACCGACGCCTGCGGCATCATCCTCAACTGCGTCACCGCGCCCACCGAGCGCAAGGTATTCGAGCGCGCGGGCCTATGGCTGGGCGCCGATTGGAGCGAGGCCAGCGAAGGCACCAACGGCATCGGCACCTGCCTGGTGGAGCGCCAGGCCCTGACCATTCACCAGGACGAGCATTTCCGGGGCCGCCATACCGGGCTGACCTGTTCGGCCAGCCCGGTGTTCGACCCCAGCGGCGAACTGCTGGCGGTATTGGACGTTTCCTCGGCGCGCACGGATGTGTCTCGGCAGAGTCAGTTCCACACCATGACCCTGGTCAACCTCTCGGCCAAGGTGATCGAGAGCTGCTATTTCATGCGTCATTTCGAAGATCAGTGGCTACTGCGCTTCCATTTGCAGGCCGAGTCGGTTGGCATGTTCAGTGAAGGGCTGCTGGCGTTCGACGAGCAGGGGCGTATTGCAGCGGTCAACCAGAGCGCGCTGAACCTGCTGGGCCGGGGGCGCGGTAGCCTGGTGGGGCAGCCGGTTGAGGCATTTTTCGACTGCGCCCTGGGTGAGTTGTTGGCCCGCGCGACCAGCGAGGCGGGCGCTTGCTGGCCACTGCGCAGTCGTGATGGCCGCTCCTTGTTCGCCAGCCTGCGGGGGCGTCCGCGAGCCTTGGCCATTCCTGTGTCGCTGCCAGTGGCAACGCCGCCCGCCCAGGACATCTGCCTGGGCGACGCGCGTCTGCAACAGGATTTTCGCCGGGCGTTGAAGGTATTCGAGCGCGATGTGCCGCTGATGGTCCATGGCGAAACCGGTTCAGGCAAGGAGGCGTTCGCCAAGGCCGTACACCAGGCCAGCCAGCGCGCGGGCAAGGCCTTCGTCGCGCTCAATTGCGCCTCGCTGCCCGAAACCCTGATCGAAAGCGAACTGTTCGGCTACCGCGGCGGCAGCTTCACCGGCGCGCGCAAGGAAGGCATGCGCGGCAAGCTGCAGCAGGCCGACGGCGGCACCTTGCTGCTCGACGAAATCGGCGATATGCCCCTAGCCTTGCAGACCCGCCTGTTGCGCGTGCTTGAGGACCGCATGGTGGTACCACTCGGCGGCGAGGCGGTGGCCGTGGACGTGCGCATCATCAGCGCCACCCACCGCAATCTGCTGGAGCGCGTGCGTGATGGCAGTTTCCGCGAAGACCTTTATTACCGCCTCAATGGGCTGGAGATCGACCTGCCGGCGCTGCGCGAGCGCACCGACAAGCCGGCGCTGCTGGCTTTCATCCTGGCCCAGGAGGCGGGGGGCGAGCCTATTCACGTTGACCAGCAGGCCACCGAGGCGTTGCTGGCGTTCCACTGGCCGGGCAACGTGCGGCAGATGCGCAACGTGCTGCGCACCTTGGTGGCCCTGAGCGAGGGCGGTCGCGTGACATTCGCTGACCTGCCGGGTTACCTGCGCGAGCATGCCCAAGTGGCGCCATCGCCCGAACAGCCCTTGGCCGAGGCCGAGCGCACGGCGCTGATCAACGTTCTGGAGCGCCAGCGCTGGCACATGACCCATGTGGCGGAAGAATTGGGGGTAAGCCGCAACACGCTCTATCGCAAACTGCGAAAGCACGGCCTGAGCCGCCAGATCAACGCCTGAATGGCCACGCCGCGCCTATAGGAATCAGGTCACTGCACAGGAGTGAGGACATAATCAGCGCGTGAGATTTTTCCTACCCTACGTTAACCTGCCTCGATGTTTCGCGAGGTCAATCATGCATATTCACATTCTCGGTATCTGCGGCACGTTCATGGGCTCGCTGGCGGTACTCGCCAAAGAACTGGGCCACCACGTCACCGGTTCCGATGCCAACGTCTATCCCCCCATGAGCACGCAATTGCAGGCCCAGGGTATTGAGTTGACCCAAGGCTACGATGCCGGCCAACTGAATCCGGCTCCCGACCTTGTGGTCATCGGCAACGCGTTGTCGCGTGGCAACCCGGCGGTGGAGTATGTGCTGAACAAGGGCCTGCCCTACGTGTCGGGCCCGCAATGGCTGGCCGACCACGTGCTGCAAGGTCGCTGGGTGCTTGCCGTTGCCGGTACCCATGGCAAAACCACCACCAGCAGCATGCTGGCCTGGGTGCTGGAGCATGCCGGTATGGCGCCGGGCTTCCTGATCGGGGGCGTACCACAGAATTTCGCGGTATCGGCGCGCCTGGGCGATACGCCATTCTTCGTGGTGGAAGCCGACGAGTATGACAGTGCGTTCTTCGACAAACGCTCCAAGTTCGTCCACTACCGCCCGCGCACGGCCATCCTCAACAACCTGGAATTCGACCACGCCGACATTTTTCCGGACCTGGCCGCCATCGAACGTCAGTTCCACCACTTGGTGCGTACCATTGCGAGTGAAGGGCTGGTGGTCCACCCTACCACCGAGCCGGCACTCAAGCGTGTGATCGAGATGGGTTGCTGGACCCCGGTGCAAACCACGGGCGCCGGTGGCGAATGGCAGGCGCGGCTGCTGAGCGAAGACGGCTCGCATTTTGAGGTGCTGTTCAACGGCAAGGTCGAGGGCACGGTGAACTGGCCGCTGACGGGCCAGCACAACGTGGCAAACGCCTTGGCCACGCTGGCCGCTGCCCGCCACGTGGGCGTGGTCCCGGCCATGGGTATCGACGCCCTCAGCGCCTTCAAGAACGTCAAGCGCCGCATGGAAACCGTGGCCCAGGTTCACGGGGTTACCATCTACGATGACTTCGCTCACCACCCTACGGCCATTGCCACTACCCTGGATGGCTTGCGCAAGCGAATCGGCGATGCGCCGTTGATCGCCGTGATCGAGCCGCGCTCCAACTCCATGAAGCTGGGTGCCCACCGTGACGGCCTGCCGGATAGCGTGCGCGATGCCGACCAAGTGATCTGGTACGCACCACCGAACCTGGGCTGGGACCTGGCGGCCACCGCCGCGCAGTGCCCGGTTCCGGCCATTGTCGCGGATTCGCTGGAGGCGATCATCGCCCGGGTCAAAAGCCAGGCGCAGCCAGGTACCCACGTGGTGATCATGAGTAACGGCGGCTTCGGCGGCCTGCACCTGAAGCTAGCCGAGGCGCTCGCATGAGTGGCCCGGAACGCATCACGCTGGCCATGAGCGGTGCCTCTGGCGCCCAGTATGGCCTGCGCCTGCTTGATTGCCTGGTGCGGGAGGACCGTGAGGTGCACTTCCTCATTTCCAAGGCGGCCCAACTGGTGATGGCGACGGAAACCGACGTTGTCCTGCCGCCCAAGCCCCAGGCAATGCAGGCGTTCCTGACTGAATACACGGGGGCGGCGGCGAACCAGATCCGCGTGTACGGCAAGGAAGACTGGATGTCACCGGTGGCGTCGGGTTCCGGCGCCCCGGCGGCGATGGTGGTGGTGCCGTGTTCCACGGGTACCCTGTCGGCCATCGCCACCGGCGCCTGCAACAACCTGATCGAGCGCGCTGCCGACGTCACCCTCAAGGAGCGTCGGCAACTGATCCTGGTGCCCCGTGAGGCGCCGTATTCCACGATTCACCTGGAAAACATGTTCAAGCTGTCGCAAATGGGCGCGGTGATCCTGCCGGCATCGCCAGGCTTCTATCACCAGCCGCAGACCATCGATGACTTGGTGGACTTCGTGGTGGCACGGGTACTGAACCTGCTCAATATCCCCCAGGACATGCTGCCGCGCTGGGGCGAATACCACTTGGGCGGCGATGAATAAGTCGCTGGTCTGCCTGCTTGCAGGGTTGCAACTGAGTGGTTGTGCCAGTGTTCGTACGCTGGATGCGGCCAAACCCGGTGCGCCGATTGTCTATTCAGGGGCGCGCCTGGATTGGTATGCAATAGAAGGGGGGTGCTGCCCTGTGGACAAGTTCGGCGCCGAACCGCCGGCCTGGCCCCAGGTGGACTTGCCATTGAGCACGCTGCTGGACACGTTGTTGCTGCCCCTGTCGGCGCTCACGGTACTGGGCTTCGGCGTGCAGGCCCAGGGCGGCCTGTAGCGTCGTGGCTCCAGGGCGGGCGGGATAAACTATTTGCCCAACCTGCGCAGTTCATCCGATTCCACCACGCGTATCCCATCCTGCTCTTCCAGCGCCAGGCGCCACAGGGCACGGGCCAGTTGGCAGGCTTCGATGCCACGGTATTTGCCGGGGATCAGCTTGGCAAGCGGCGCCACCAGTTGCTCGCCCAGGCGCGGTTCGATGCGGCTGCCCAACAGCAGTGACGGCCGAGCGATGGTCAACTGTGGCCAGCCCTGCGCCTTCAGATCGCGCTCTGTCTCGCCCTTCACACGGTTGTAGAAGATCTTCGACGTGTCGTCGGCATCAATGGCGCTGATCACCAGCAGGTGCCGTGCACCCATGTCCCGTGCGCGCTGGGCGTAGGCCACCACCATGTCGTGGTCGACTTCACGAAACGCTTCCTGAGACCCAGCCTGTTTGATGGTGCTGCCCAGGCAGCAATAGGCGACGTCGACCCGCCCGTCCAGACCCGGCAGCAAGTCGCTGAATTTACCCACTGGATTTTCCAGGTGCGGGTGTTCGGCAAGGGGGCGACGGGTAGGCGCCAGAACCCGGCTGACCGTGGGTTCATTGAGCAGGCGGTCGAGCAAATGCTCACCAGTGAGACCGGTGGCTCCAGCAAGCAGGATGTGCTGCGGCGTCAAGTACATGATGTCTCTCCCTTGATACAACAAGCTTAGTGGCTTGCTGTACTTTTTGCCTGTTGCGCGCTTAGTGCCGCACTTTGCAGCGCTCGCTTGGCCTGCTGCTGGCGAAGCCGCTGCCAGTGGGCCAGAACACCTTTCGGAGCCCAGATCTGCGGGTCGGACGCTTCGAAACTGTCCGCTGCTTCACGTTCGGCAACATGCTTGCGGGCAAGTTCGAATGCTTGTTGCAGGTCATCGGTTTCGTTCAGCGCCTGGGCAAACAGGGCATCGCCGAAGTAGGTGAAGTCTGACTCTTCCGAGCAGCCGAACGACACGCGGTCGGCCCTGGACGCTGTCATCACCAGTGTATGCTCATCCTTGAGTGCCGGGATGAAACCTCCGGAGTAGCACGCTGATATCACCACGATCTTGTCGCGGTTCTTCAAGGGTGCCAGCACTGCGGCCAATTCGTCCGGTTGCAGGTCGGAGAGCTGCAGGCGCGGCTGGTCCAGCACCAGTTCGTGCTCATGGGTGCCGTGGCTGGTCAGGTAAATAAACACCAGGTCTTCGGCGCCGCTGCGCTGGGCAATGGTTTGCACCGCCCGGCTGAGGGTTTCGCGGCTGGCCATGGGGCGGTCATTCAAGTGATCGCGATGGTTGACCAGGTTCACCTGTCCGACCGCGCCGAAGCGGCTGGCCAGCATGTGATTCACGTAGTCGGCTTCGCGCATGAAGACACTTTGCTTGCCGTCGCCGGCCAGCGTCAGGCTGTACAGCTGGATTTCGCCATTGGTGGACGCAGGCACCGCCGCCAGCGCTTTTTCCAGCAGTGCGCCCTGGTTTAGCAGGCCCAGCTCCAGGGTGTCGGGCAGTAGTTTGCCTTCGGCGTTGCGTACGCGCTGGCCGTTGGTCCACAGGCCGGTTTCAACCTCGCCGTCCTTGTGGGTCAGGGTGCCTCGGCCGTCGTAGGTGTCGTTGTCGAAAGTGCCCACGTAGCTGCTGCCGTCGGCCAGCGACAGGCTGCCCGGCCCGGCAAAATGCCAGTCATCGAAGCGGCCCTTGTAGTGGCTACCGTCGCTGCCGAACATTTCGCCTTCGCCGGTCAGCGCGCCTTCCTTGAACTGGCCGATCCACACGTCGCCTTCGGCGCTTTCGTAGCGCCCGCGGCCTTGCAGCTGATTGCCGTGGAAGTCGCCAATGTATTGATCGCCTTCCGAGCTGCTGAAGGTGCCATGCCCCTCCAGCTCGCCATTGACGAAGGTGCCGGTGAACTGGTTGCCGCTGGCGTCGCTGCGCACGCCTTCGCCGTTGGGTTTGCCGTGGGCAAACACGCCCTGGTAGTCGCTGCCGTCGTCCAACTCCAGGTGCCCGGCACCGGAATACTGGTCGGCCTTAAATTCACCGCGGTAGGTTTGGCCGGGCTCCTTGAGAGTGCCTTCACCATCGCGGCGGCCCAGTTTGAAGGTGCCGGTGTAGGTGGTGCCGTTGGCGCTCAGCGTGCCCTGGCCATGAAACAGCCCCTGCTGGAAGTCGCCGCGATACACCTCGCCGTTGCTGCCATGCCATTCGCCCTGGCCATGCCATTGGCCGTTGAGGAAGGCCCCGGCATACCAGCTGCCGTTGGGGTAGTCGATCCGGCCCTGGCCCTGCAACAGACCATTGACCACCTCGCCACGGTAGCGGCCGCCATCGGGCAAGCGTGCATCGGGAGGGGAAAGGGACTCGCCATCGCCGCAGGCGGTGATCAATAAGGTCAGGGCGAGGGGAACGAGTGGGCGCATGGCGGGATCCGGGCAAGTAAGGCGCCGAGTATGCCGCACAATGACCCCGGTGAAACAGCCACCGGGGTGGTTTGAACGCTGGCCGGTATTAAACGAAGCAGAGCGACAGCGGTTCAGCTACATAGGCCGGTTTTTCCTGGCCTTCGATTTCCAGGGTAGCGACGGCCTTGAGCAGCCACTGCCCCGGTTTTTTCTCGGTGACCTCAGTCAGTTCCACCTTGAGGCGAACGTTCGAATCCACTTTCACCGGCTGGATAAAGCGCACGCTGTCCAAGCCGTAGTTCACCACCATTTTCAGGCCTTCAGGCACTACCAGCAGGTCCTCCATCAGCTTTGGAATCAGCGACAGCGACAGGAATCCGTGGGCGATGGTGCTGCCGAACGGGGTCTTGGCGGCTTTTTCCGGGTCTACGTGAATGAACTGAAAGTCGCCAGTGGCTTCGGCGAACAGGTTGATGCGTGCCTGATCAATCTTCAGCCATTGGGAGTACCCCAGTTCCTTACCTACGTACTGCTTGAGTTCTGCAACGGGTACAAAGGGCATCGAGACTCTCCTTGTTAAGTGGCGCGTGCCTAGATCAGCATGGCGAACCAGGCTGGTCAAGCTTCCATGGCTTTGGCGAATGGCGGTTTATAGCCGCCAGCCTTGCGTGCTTATAATGACCGCGCATGCCGGGGGCGGAGAGAATTATGTTGTTACGTGGTTTGACATGGCTGATCGTTTTCCAGTTGCTGGGCACCGCCCTCAACCATCTAGTATTGACCATGCTGCCGGGCCCCATCATTGGGCTCTTGCTGTTGCTGGGTTTCCTGATCATCCGGGGCGAGGTCGGCAAGCCGCTCAGCGAAGCCTCCGCCAGCCTGTTGCGCTACCTGCCACTGCTGCTGGTACCGCCGGCCGTGGGCGTGATGGCCTATGCCAGTGATATTGCCGCCGACTTCTGGGCCATCGTCGGCACGCTGTTCATTTCCGTGCTGGTGTCCATGGCGCTGGCCGGCTGGCTGATGCAGAAAATGCTGGCACGCCGGGGCGACCACTCATGACCCTGGACTGGCAAGGCGCGATTGAGTCGGTGATCCATCATCCGCTGTTCGGTATCGGCATTACCTTGGGCGCTTATCAATGGGTGCTGGCGGCCTATGAGCGCACCCGCTGGATTTTCCTGCAGCCGGTACTGGTCTCCATGCTGCTGGTGATCGGCGTGCTATTGCTGACCGGCGTGGGCTACACCGAATACCGCAAGAGCACCGAGATCCTGGGCACCCTTCTGGGCCCGGCCACAGTGGCGCTGGCGGTGCCCCTTTACCTCAACCTGCGGCGCATTCGTCAATTGCTCGTGCCCACCTTGGCTACGCTGGTGATAGGCGGGGTGTTCGCCACCAGCCTTGGTCTGCTGCTGGCCTGGAGCTTTGGTGCCGAGCACATGATTCTGATGACGCTGGCGCCGAAGTCGGTGACATCGCCCATTGCCATGCTGGTGGCGGAGCAGATCGGCGGTGTCGCCGCGCTGGCTGCGGTGTTCGTGCTGATTACCGGGGTGATCGGGGCGATTTTTGGCCCCGCCCTGTTGTCCATCCTCAAGGTGCGCAGCCCGGCGGCCCGAGGCATGGCGCTGGGCATGACCGCCCATGCGGTGGGCACTTCGGTGGCGCTGCAGGAGGGTGAGGAATGTGGGGCCTTTGCCGCGCTGGCGATGAGCCTGATGGGGGTGTCGACCGCGGTGTTCCTGCCGTTGGCCGTCAGCCTGTTTGCTTAAGGAAACCACTATGACGTTGCCGCTGTTTCCCCTCAATACCGTGCTTTTCCCGGGCTGCTTTCTCGACCTGCAGCTATTCGAGGCGCGCTACCTGGACATGATTGGGCGGTGCATGAAGCAGGGGGCCGGCTTTGGCGTGGTGTGCATCCTGGAAGGCCAGGAAGTGGGTCCGGCCCCCACGGGACACGCCATGATCGGCTGCGAAGCAGTGATTCGCGACTTCCAGCAGCAGGACAATGGCCTGTTGGGGATTCGCGTGGAAGGTGTGCGGCGCTTCCGCATCACTGGCACCGAGTTGCAACGCGATCAGTTGCTGGTGGCTGATGTGCAGTGGTTGCCGCCAGGCACCAACCCACCCTTGGTGGCCGACGATGACGACCTGGTGGCGTTGCTCCATGCCTTGGCCGAACACCCGATGGTGGCGGCCCTGGACATGGGCAGCGAGGTGCCGGACCGACAATCGCTGGCCAATCAGCTGGCGTACCTGCTGCCATTTCCCGAACAGGACAAGATAGACCTGCTGGCGCTGGACGATCCGGCCCAACGCCTGGCGGCCATCCAGGTATTGCTCGACGAACTGCAGGGCGAGCTTTTCGCCTGAGTTCCGACATCAGCCCCACATGAAGGATAGCGGCACCGCGGTTTCAATAGGCGTAACGCAGCAGCGAGTGCGAAAACCCGCGGGTGGCGAAGTACACCAGGATCGCCGCCACGATTGGCAGCACAACCCACCACACCCTCGGCGCCATTGCCGGCAATGGCTGGCGCCACTGGCTTGCGGTCAGGCTGGCGGCGCAAACGAAGCATGCCAGCAGCGAACCGGCGAGGATGTCGGTAGGCCAATGCGCCCCTAGGTACACCCGAGACAACGCAATCGCCGCCGCCGGCAACGCAGCCAACAAAAGCCAGGTCAGCCGCAGGCGTGGCGGCTGGCCACGACCGGCCAGCACGCCCAGAGTCAGGAACAGGGCGAATGAGGCCGAGCTGTGGCCGCTGGGCATGCTGAAGGCGCTCAGCGGATCGATCAGCACCGTCGGGCGGGCACGTGCGAATACATGTTTCATCACCATGTTGCCGAGCGCGGTGAACAACAAAGTGCTCAGGGCGAACAACGCCTGGCGCCATTGGCGAAACGCCAGCAGCAGGCTGCACAGCACGATGGCAATGACGAGCTGACAGCGAAGGTCGCCCATCTTGGTCAGCGTCACGGCAATCTCGTCGGCCATCAGCCCGCGGTGCTCTTGCACCAGGGTCATGATGCCCTGGTCAAAATGCACCAGGTGCGGCCAGCCCAGGAAGACCACCGCCAGCAACACCATGCACATGGCTGTGACCAGGCGGGTGCCGTGGGGGCGCGAGCGCCAGGCTGCGCTGATGCTCAGGCCGATCAGCACGGCAAAGCCGGCCGCCAGCACTCCAGCTTCGCCCCAGAATCCTTCTGGCAATGGCAGGCGCATGGCCGCCCCTGTCGCCCAGCCCGGCAGCAGGTAAACCACCGACCAGCCGGCGCCGGCCAGCAGGCTTACCGCGATAAAACGCAGCAGGGGCATGTCGAACATGCCCGCCACCATGGGCAACATGGGCCGCAGTGGGCCGATGAAGCGCCCCACCAGCAGGCTGGCAATACCGTAGCGCTGGAAATAGCCCTCGGCCCGGCCGATCCATTCCGGATGCTGGCGCAAGCCCGGCAGGCGCCGAATGTTCTGGTGAAAATGCCGCCCGGTGAAGTAGGACAGCGCATCACCCAACAGCCCGCCTACGTAGCCCAGCAACAGTGTCTCGCCCAGCGACAGGCTGCCGTTGCCCGCCAACACGGCAATGGCGAACAGCAGCACGGTGCCCGGCACGATCAGCCCCACGATAGCCAGGCATTCGGTGCAGGCCACCAGCACAATCGCCAGCCCCAGCCATTGAGGGTGAGCGGATAACCAGGTGGTCAGTCCGTCGAGCCATGGGCCCATGTTTCAGTTTCCTTGCGTGAGGATGAGGAAGTCGCGACCTTCGACTTGACCGCGGCGCAAGGGGTTCCTTGTGCAGTGACGGGCATGCTCGGCGTCCACGAAGCGATACAGCAGGTGTTCGTCGCGCCCGTGGGGGATGCCGAGGCGGGTGGTCTGGATAATTTGTTTCGGGATAATTCCCAGGTCTTCGACAAACAGCTGTTCGTGATCGAAGCGCTTGGCGTCCCAGTTCGGCACTTTCAGCCCCAGCGCCTTGCACAGCAGCGTCTGCCCCGCGCACAGGCGCTCGGGCGGCCGCAGGTTGCCGTTGGCATCGGGGTTGTTCAACTGCATCTGCGCCAGGGCGTTGGCATCGGCATGGCGGTCCACCCAGGGGTAGCCCGACTTGATCAGCACCGCGTTGCCAGGGCCCTGGGCGCTGAAGTTCAGCGAGTCGCCGCCGCGGGCGTAGTACATGTAGATATGCCCGCCGTCGAGGAACAGCGCCTTGCGTTTCTCGGTGTAGCCCAGCGAGGCGTGGCTGCCTTTTTCGGCGCAGTAGTAGGCTTCGGTCTCGATGATCCGCGCCGACAGCCAGTACGGCCCCTGGCGATGGCGAATGACCTTGCCCAGCAGTTCGCGCGCCAGCAGCTGGGCGTCGCGGTCGAAAAAAACATCCGTCAGCGGGTGGGCGTCGGGCCAGGGCAGGGCGGCAGGCAGCATCGGCAGTTACCGGAAGATACGAAAGAGCGTGCAAGGATA
Organism: Pseudomonas sp. M47T1; assembly: GCF_000263855.1. Lineage (GTDB taxonomy): Bacteria > Pseudomonadota > Gammaproteobacteria > Pseudomonadales > Pseudomonadaceae > Aquipseudomonas. The sequence goes on along the minus strand of NZ_AJWX01000035.1, from coordinate 43,845 downwards.
ATATTCATCCATGGCTTAATCACGGCTGAATCGTTGCCTGTTGTGTGACTGTTTTCGACCATCCGCCTGCCACCGCTGTCGGTGGACCTTCGAGACAGCTATAATCAGCCGCTTTCCTCTTTGCCAAGACCACAGAGACCATGACTGAGTCCGTTCTTGACTACATGACCCGCCTGGGTCGCGCCGCTCGCGAAGCTTCCCGCGTGATCGCGCGCGCCAGCACTGCGCAGAAGAATCGCGCCTTGCAGGCTGCCGCCAACGCCCTGGACGCCGCCCGCAGCGAACTGACCGCCGCCAACGAGCAGGACCTGGCCGCTGGCCGGGCCAACGGCCTGGAGCCTGCCATGCTCGAGCGCCTGGCGCTGACCCCTGCACGCATCGACGGCATGATCGTCGGCCTGCGCCAGGTGGCCAGCCTGCCGGACCCGGTCGGGGCGATCCGCGACATGAGTTATCGGCCGTCGGGTATCCAGGTAGGCAAGATGCGCGTACCGCTGGGTGTGGTAGGCATCATTTATGAGTCGCGGCCCAACGTGACCATCGATGCCGCCAGCCTGTGCCTGAAGTCGGGCAATGCCACCATCCTGCGCGGCGGCTCCGAGGCCATCCACTCCAACCGTGCCATCGCCGCCTGCGTGCAGCGCGGCCTGGCCGAGGCTGGCCTGCCAGCGGCCGTGGTGCAAGTGGTGGAAACCACCGACCGCGAAGCCGTGGGCGCGCTGATCACCATGCCCGAGTACGTGGACATCATTGTCCCGCGGGGCGGCCGTGGCCTGATCGAACGTGTCAGCCGCGACGCCAAGGTGCCGGTCATCAAGCACCTGGACGGCATCTGCCACATCTACGTGGCGGCCGATGCCGACCTGGCCAAGGCCCAGCGCATCGCGTTCAACGCCAAGACCTACCGCTATGGTATCTGCGGCGCCATGGAAACCCTGCTGGTGGACGCGGCCGTGGCCGCCGACTTCCTGCCGGCCATGGCTGCGCAGTTCGCCGAAAAAGGCGTGGAGCTGCGCGGTTGTGAACGCACCCGTGACATCATCCAGGCCGTGCCGGCCACCGAAGCGGATTGGCACACCGAATACCTGGCGGCGATCCTGTCCATTCGCGTGGTCGACGGCCTGGACCAGGCCATCGCCCACATCAATCATTACGGCTCGCACCACACGGACTCCATTGCCACCGAGAACCTGGGCGAGGCTCGGCGCTTCACCGCCGAAGTCGACTCGGCTTCGGTGATGATCAACACCCCGACCTGCTTTGCCGATGGCTTCGAGTATGGCCTGGGTGCGGAAATAGGCATCTCCACGGACAAAATCCATGCCCGTGGCCCGGTTGGCCTGGAAGGCCTGACCTGCGAGAAATACATTGTGGTCGGTGACGGTCAGTTGCGCGGCCAGGAGCCCGTCTGACTTGGGTGACCTGAGCCAGCCTGGCAACAAGCCCGCGCCACGCCGTATCGGCGTGCTGGGCGGGACCTTCGACCCGGTGCATATCGGTCACCTGCGCAGCGCGCTGGAAGTGGCCGATGCCCTGCACCTGGACGAATTGCGCCTGACCCCCAATGCCCGGCCCCCGCATCGCGACACCCCCCAGGTGACGCCGCAGGACCGCCTGGCGATGGTGCAATGCGCGGTGCAAGGTGTGGCGCCGTTGACGGTGGATGCCCGGGAGCTGCAACGGGACAAGCCGTCGTACACCATTGATACGCTGGAGCTGATGCGCGCGGAACTCGCCGCTGATGACCAGCTGTTTCTGCTGCTGGGCTGGGATGCCTTCTGTGGCCTGCCTTCCTGGCATCGCTGGGAAGAACTGCTGCAGCACTGCCATATTCTGGTATTGCAGCGGCCTGACGCCGACAGCGAGCCGCCGGATGCCTTGCGCAACCTGCTGGCCGCGCGGTCGGTCAGCGACCCGTTGGCCCTTGATGGGCCTGGCGGGAATATTACTTTCGTCTGGCAGACACCCCTGGCGGTGTCGGCCACCCAGATCCGTCAACTGCTGGCCAGCGGGAAGTCGGTACGTTTCCTGGTGCCTGACGCGGTACTGGCCTACATCGAGGCGCACGGGCTGTACCGTGCGTCCAATTGAACTGAACGAGTTTTATATGACCAAGCAAAAAATCAGCGTGTCCGGCGAAGAGCTGGTTGAACTGGCCAAGGCCGCCCTGGAAGACGTAAAGGCCCAGGACATCCTGGTCATCGACGTGAAAGACAAGCACAGCCTGACCGACTACATGGTGATCGCCACCGGTACCTCGAACCGCCAGATCAACGCCATGCTCGACAAGGTGCGCGAGAACGTCAAGGCCAAGGGCGCACAGCCTCTGGGCGAAGAAGGCAAGGGCGAAAGCGACTGGGTACTGCTGGACCTGGGCGACGTCATCGTGCACATGATGACGGCCGCTGCTCGCCAGTTCTACGACCTGGAACGCCTGTGGCAGGGCGCCGAGCAGAGCCGTGCCGCCAGCGGCGCGCACCACACCCCAGGCAACGAATAAGGCCGGGCCATGCGTCTGCGTCTGATTGCGGTCGGCTCGCGCATGCCGAAGTGGGTGGAAGACGGTTGGCATGAATACGCCAAGCGTCTGCCGTCCGAGCTTGCGCTGGACCTGGTGGAAATTGCGCTCAACACCCGCGGCAAGAACGCTGACGTGGCGCGCTTCATCCGCCAGGAAGGCGAAGCCATGTTGGCCAAGGTTCAGCCGGGTGAGCGTATTGTCACGCTCGAAGTCCACGGCAAGCCGTGGAGCACCGAGCAATTGGCGGTGGAGCTGGATCGCTGGCGGCTGGATTCACGCACGGTCAATTTCATGGTGGGTGGGCCCGAAGGGTTGGCGCCGGAAGTGTGCGCGCGTGCCGATCAGCGCTGGTCGCTGTCGCCCCTGACGTTGCCGCACCCGCTGGTGCGCATCCTGATCGGCGAGCAGCTGTATCGCGCCTGGACGGTCCTGTCCGGGCACCCCTACCATAAATAAGCGTGTAAGCCGCCCTTAATGTCCCAGCCGATTCGCCTCAAGGATCACGAGAAAGACGCACGCCTGGTGCGTAGCCGCGTCGTGGTCGGTGCAATCGTGGTGATAGTGGCAGTGTGCGCGCTGGTGGCACGACTGTATTACCTGCAGGTCATCCAGTACGACTATCACTCCACGCTGTCGGAGAACAATCGGGTGCACGTGCAGCCGATCTCGCCCTCGCGCGGGCTGATCTTCGATCGCAACGGGGTGATCATCGCCGATAACCGCCCAAGCTTCAGCCTGAGCATGACCCGCGAGCGTGCGGGTGACTGGGCACAGGTGCTCGACAGCATCGTCCAGATACTCGAGCTGACCCCTGACGACCGCGCCATCTTCGAGAAGCGCATGAAGCAGGGGCGCCGGCCATTCGAGCCGGTACCGATCCTGTTCGAGCTCAATGAAGAACAGATCGCCCGTATCGCCGTGAACCAGTTCCGCCTGCCAGGCGTGGAAGTGGTCGCACAATTGGTTCGCCACTACCCCCAGGGTCCGCATTTCGCGCACTCGGTGGGCTACATGGGGCGCATCAACGAGAAAGAGCTGAAAAGCCTCGACCCCGTCAATTACAGCGGCACCCACCATATCGGCAAAACCGGCGTCGAACGTTTCTACGAAGACCAGTTGCACGGACAGGTGGGCTACGAGGAAGTCGAAACCAACGCCCGTGGTCGCGTATTGCGGGTGCTCAAGCGTACCGACCCGCAACCGGGCAAGGACATTGTCCTGAGCCTGGACATTCAATTGCAGGAAGCCGCCGAGGCCGCGCTGGCCGGGCGCCGTGGCGCCATCGTTGCCCTGGACCCGAAAACCGGCGAGGTGCTGGCCATGGTCAGCCAGCCAAGTTTCGACCCCAATCTTTTCGTCACCGGCATCAGCTTCAAGGCCTATGCCGACCTGCGGGACTCCATCGACCGGCCGCTGTTCAACCGCGTGCTGCGCGGCCTATACCCGCCAGGCTCGACCATCAAGCCCGCGGTGGCCATCGCTGGCCTGGACAGTGGCGTGGTCACGGCCAGTACGCGCGTGTTCGACCCAGGCTATTACCAATTGCCCAATTTCGATCACAAGTACCGCAACTGGAACCGCACCGGCGACGGCTGGGTGGACCTGGACACCGCCATCATGCGTTCCAACGACACCTATTTCTACGACCTGGCGCACAAGATGGGCATCGATCGCCTGTCCAGCTATCTCAACCGTTTCGGTATCGGTCAGAAAGTGTCCATGGACATGTTCGAGGAATCGCCAGGGTTGATGCCGTCGCGGGACTGGAAGCGCATCACCCGACGCCAGGCCTGGTTCCCGGGCGAAACCCTGATTCTGGGGATCGGCCAGGGCTATATGCAGGCCACCCCGTTGCAACTGGCCCAGGCCACGGCGCTGGTGGCCAACAAGGGCAAATGGAACCGTCCGCACCTGGCGCGCACCATCGAAGGTACGCCGCCCGTGGACGACAACCCCATGGACGACATTGTGTTGCGCGACCCCAATGACTGGGATCGGGTTAACCACGGCATGCAGCAAGTGATGCACGGTGCCCGCGGCACCGCGCGCAAAGCGTCGGTCGGCGCCCAGTACCGCATTGCCGGCAAAAGCGGTACCGCCCAGGTGGTTGCCATCAAGCAGGGCGAAAAATACGACCGCTCCAAACTTCAGGAACGCCATCGCGACCACGCCTTGTTCGTGGGGTTCGCGCCGGCCGACAATCCCCAAATTGTAGTTGCGGTGATGGTGGAGAACGGCGAGTCCGGTTCCGGCGTCGCAGCGCCCGTCGTTCGCCAGGTCATGGACGCCTGGCTGTTAGGCCCCGACGGTCAGCTCAAGCCCGAGTACGCCAGCAACACCGCAACGGAGACAACCGCACGTGAAGAGTAATTTCGATCGCATGCTCTCCAGCGAGGACGTGATGCGCCGCCGCGCCACCTTGCTGCAGCGCATCCACATCGACGGCCCGCTGTTGATCCTGCTGTTGACCCTGGCCGCCGGCAGCCTGTTCGTGCTGTATTCGGCCAGCGGCAAAAGCTGGGACCTGCTGATCAAGCAGGCCACCTCGTTCGGCATCGGCCTGGTGTCGATGCTGCTGATCGCCCAGCTGGAGCCACGGTTCATGGCGCGCTGGGTACCGCTGGCGTATTGCCTGGGGGTGATTCTGCTGGTGGCGGTAGATGTCATGGGCCATAACGCCATGGGCGCCACGCGCTGGATCAACATTCCGGGGGTGATCAAATTCCAGCCGTCGGAATTCATGAAAATCATCATGCCAGCCACCATTGCCTGGTACCTGGCCAAGCGCACCCTGCCGCCCACGCTCAAGCATGTGGGCGCCAGCCTGATGATGATCGGTATCCCGTTCATCCTCATCGTGCGCCAGCCAGACTTGGGTACCTCGTTGCTGATCCTGGCCTCGGGTACCTTCGTGCTGTTCATGGCCGGCCTGCGCTGGCGCTGGATCATCAGCGTGATTGCCGCGGCGGTGCCGGTGGCGGTGGCCATGTGGTTCTTCATCATGCACGACTACCAGAAGCAGCGGATCCTGACCTTCCTCGACCCCGAAAGCGACCCGCTGGGCACCGGCTGGAACATCATTCAGTCCAAGGCCGCCATCGGCTCGGGCGGCGTGTTCGGCAAGGGCTGGCTGCTGGGTACCCAGTCGCACCTGGACTTCCTGCCCGAAAGCCACACCGACTTCATCATCGCCGTGCTGGGTGAGGAGTTCGGCCTGGTCCCCTGTGTGCCTTGCTGCTGTTGTACCTGGCGCTGATCGGCCGCGGGCTGGTCATCACCGCCCAGGCCCAGACCCTGTTTGGCAAGTTGCTGGCCGGCAGCCTGACCATGACGTTTTTTGTTTACGTTTTCGTCAATATCGGTATGGTCAGCGGCCTGTTGCCTGTCGTGGGCGTGCCGTTGCCCTTCATTAGTTACGGCGGAACTTCGCTGGTGACGCTGATGTCAGCGTTTGGGGTTTTGATGTCGATCCATACCCATCGCAAGTGGATCGCGCAGGTTTGATTAAGGTGAAGAATTTCATGCAAGCAGTATGCAACTGGGCCGCTCGGTGCATTCCCTGGGTCGGCCTGGTGGGCATCCTCGGGTCGTCGCAGCAGGCGACGGCCGGCGACTACGATGGCACCCCGCAATTGGCCCAGTTCGTTGGCGAAATGACCCGTGACTACGGCTTTGCCGGTGAGCAGGTGATTGGGGTGTTCGAAGAGGTTCAGCGCAAACAGGCCATCCTCGACGCTATCTCCAGGCCGGCCGAACGGGTGAAGCCGTGGAAGGAATACCGCCCGCTGTTCATCACCGATGCGCGCATTGCCCGCGGCGTGGACTTCTGGCGCCAGCATGAAGCCGCGCTCAAGCGTGCCGAACAGGAATACGGGGTACCGGCGCAGATTATTGTGTCTATTATTGGTGTCGAAACCTTCTTCGGCAGAAACACCGGTAATTACCGGGTGATCGACGCACTTTCCACGCTGGCGTTCGATTATCCCCCGCGCGCCGACTTCTTCCGCAAGGAGCTGCGCGAATTCCTGCTGCTATCGCGTGAAGAGCAGGTTGACCCGCTCAGCATCAAGGGTTCCTACGCCGGCGCCATGGGCCTGCCGCAGTTCATGCCCAGCAGTTTCCGCGCTTATGCGGTGGATTTCGACGGTGATGGCCACATCAACATCTGGAGCGACCCCGACGATGCCATTGGCAGTGTCGCCAACTATTTCAAGCAGCATGGCTGGGTCATGGGCCAGCCGGTGGTGAGCCGCGCCTCGGTGCGTGGCGAACACGTGGATGAGGGGTTGAGCCCGGGCATTGATCCGGTAAAGAACGTTGGACAGTTGCGAGCACTGGGCTGGTCGAGTCATGATGCGCTGCGCGACGATATGCCCGTGACTGCTTTCCGCTTCGACGGTGAGTTCGGTCCGGAATATTGGATGGGCCTGGGCAACTTCTACGCCATCACTCGCTATAATCGCAGCGCTATGTATGCCATGGCCGTCTATCAACTGTCGCAAGCACTGGTTCAAGCACGGGGCGTCAAGTAATGCGGACTACGCCGATTCGCACACCACTGAAGCTGATGGGCTACGCGGCCCTCGCCCTGCTGGTCGTCAGCTGCTCGTCCACCAGCCGTTCCCCGCAAAGCGGCGGTTATACTGTGCGCTCGCAGCCAGGCCTGGACATCAACCGGGCGCACAAGGATGGCGCGCCGTGGTGGGACGTGGACGTGTCGCGTATTCCCGACGCCGTGCCCACCCTGCACAGCGGGCCCTACAAGGCCAACCCGTACACGGTGCTGGGCAAGACCTATTTCCCGCTCACTGATGCCAGCCACTACTCGGCCACTGGCACGGCGTCGTGGTACGGCACCAAGTTCCATGGCCAGAACACCGCCAACGGCGAAGTGTATGACCTGTACGGCATGAGTGCCGCACACAAGACCTTGCCGCTGCCCAGCTACGTGCGTGTGACCAACCTGGACAACAACCGCAGCGTGATCCTGCGGGTCAACGATCGCGGGCCGTTCTATTCCGACCGCATCATCGACCTCTCGTACGCCGCGGCCAAGAAGCTGGGCTACGCCGAGATCGGTACCGCACGGGTCAAGGTCGAGGGTATCGACCCGGCCCAGTACTGGGCCCAGCGTGGCCGCCCGGCGCCGTTGATGCTTGACCAGCCGCAAGTAGCCCAGGCACAGCAACAGCCGGTCATCACTGCGTCGGCCGGTACCATTGAGCAGTGGACGCCGCCGCCGCAACAGCACGCCGCCGCCGTCCTGCCTGCGCAGATCGACGCAAAAAAAAACGCTTCTGTACCAGCCTCTGGCCAGTTTCTCCAGGTGGGAGCGTTCGCCAATCCGGACGCTGCGGAGCTCCTGAGGTCGAAGTTGAGCTCGATGGTACGGGCCCCGGTGTTCGTGAGCTCCATAGTGCGCAACCAGCAGACACTCTATCGGGTGCGGCTGGGGCCGATCGGCACGCCGGTTGAAGTGCAGCAGACCCAGGACAGCGTGCGCCTGGCCAACCTGGGCTCGCCCAGCGTGGTCACCGCCGAATGAACTTCCCGACCTGGCAACAGGTCGGACCACGGCTGTCGCCTGTGCCTTGCGGCCAGCGACGGCCGTTTGATTAACGGCCCGAAGAAAGGCCGCGCTGTAACAAGGGGTCAACCCCAATAAACAGATTTTGCCCGCGAGGGCATGTGCCCATTAGCAATTTCGAGAGACGGATGAACATCACCACCTTTGCCAAACGACTGTGCCTGCCTGTACTGCTGCTGATCGCCCCAGTTGCCATGTCGGCCGAGCAAATGACCCCTGCGGCGCCGCAACTGGCTGCCAAGGCCTACGTACTGATGGAAGCGTCCAGCGGGCAAGTCCTGGTGGACAGCAATGGCGACCAGCGTCTGCCACCAGCCAGCCTGACCAAACTGATGAGCGCCTACATCGCCACGCTGGAGATCAAGCGCGGTCAGATCGGTGAGAACGACCCGGTTACCGTCAGCGAGAACGCCTGGCGTACCGGTGGTTCGCGGATGTTCCTCAAGGTGGGCTCGCAGGTGTCGGTCAGCGACCTGCTGCACGGCATCATCATCCAATCGGGCAACGATGCCACCGTCGCCCTGTCCGAGCACATCGCGGGCAGCGAAGACGCCTTCGCCGACATGATGAACAAGACCGCCGGCGACCTGGGCATGGAGAACAGCCACTTCATGAACCCTACCGGGCTGCCGAACCCGGATCACTACTCCACCCCGCACGACATCGCCAAATTGGCCCGCGCGATCATCAACATCGACCCGGCCCACTATGCGATCTACTCGCAGAAAGAGTTTTTCTGGAACAACATCAAGCAGCCTAACCGCAACCTGCTGCTGTGGCGCGACAAGACCGTCGACGGTCTGAAAACCGGCCACACCGAAGAAGCCGGCTACTGCATGGCGGCTTCGGCCGTACGTGATGGCATGCGCCTGATCGCCGTGGTGTTCGGTACTACCAGTGAAGCGGCCCGTGCTGCTGAAACCCAGAAGCTGTTGACCTACGGTTTCCGCTTCTTTGAAACCCAGACCTTCTACCAGAAGGGCACCGAGCTGGCCAAGGCGCCGGTCTGGAAAGGCGCGACCCACGAAATTCGCGCCGGCCTGGCCGACGACCTGACCCTGACCCTGCCTAAAGGTCAATTGAAAGGCCTGACCGCCACCATGACCATGAACCCACAGCTGACCGCGCCCATCGCCAAAGGTGACGTGATCGGTAAAGTGGAAGTCAAAAATGGTGACCAGGTTGTCCACAGCGCCAACCTGATTGCCCTCGACGCGGTCGAGGAGGGTGGCTTCATCCGCCGCATGTGGGATAGCATTCGTCTATTCTTCTACGGCTTGTTCAACTGATTACGTGAACAGCATGCCCCCTGGCCGCGCCGTGCGGACAGGGGGTTTGTCCGTCTTCACGGCTTGCGAGGCCGTTACTGCTATGACAGACACCGAAGTCAAGGCTCCTAAGATCGAATTCCCATGCGCCGACTATCCGATCAAAGTGATCGGCACCACCGGCGTGGGCTTCAAAGACACCGTGATCGGCATCGTTGAGAAGCACGCCACGGTAGAACACGAGAAAACCGCCGAGCGCCTGAGCAGCAACGGCAAGTACACCACGCTGCAGCTGCATATTCTGGCGACCGGGCAAGACCAGCTGTACAACATCAACAGCGAACTGCGTGCCACCGGCCAAGTGCAAATGGTGCTGTGATGTCGCAATGCCTGGGCTTTCGCGAGGTTGGCCTGATGGCCTACGAGCCGGTCTGGCACGCGATGCAGCGGTTCACCGACCAACGTACCCCGGCGACGAAGGACGAAGTGTGGCTGGTGCAGCACCCGTCGGTGTTCACCCAGGGCCAGGCGGGCAAGGCCGAGCACCTGCTGGTGCCCGGCGATATCCCGGTGGTACAGGTGGATCGCGGTGGCCAGGTGACCTACCACGGCCCCGGCCAGATGGTGGCCTACCTGTTGTTGGACGTGCGACGCCTGGGCTACGGCGTGCGAGACCTGGTCTCGCGTATCGAGCAGACCATCGTCGCGCTGCTGGATGAATATGGTGTACCGGCGGCGGCGAAGTCCGATGCGCCGGGTGTTTATGTCCAGGGGGCGAAAATCGCCTCGCTGGGCCTGCGGATCCGCAATGGTTGCTCCTTTCATGGCCTGGCCCTGAACGTGGACATGGACCTTGCGCCGTTCCGCCGTATCAACCCCTGCGGATATGCCGGGCTGGCGATGACCCAGTTGTGCGATCATGCAGGCCAGATTGAATATGCCGAGGTTGGTGCCCGGCTGCGCGCGCAGCTCGTCAAGCACCTCGACTACGCTGAGCAGACGACCCTGACGGGCGGAATCGATTGATATGACTACCGCGCAAGACACAGCTGAATCCGTGCAAACCATGATCCCGGTCACCAACGTGACCACGCCTCGGCCCAAGGTCGAAGCCGGCGTGAAATTGCGCGGTGCCGAGAAAGTCGCACGTATTCCGGTGAAGATCATCCCCACCGAAGAACTGCCGAAAAAGCCGGACTGGATTCGCGTACGCATCCCGGTTTCGCCGGAAGTCGACCGTATCAAGCAACTGCTGCGCAAGCACAAGCTGCACAGTGTCTGTGAAGAGGCTTCCTGCCCGAACCTGGGCGAGTGCTTCAGCGGTGGTACCGCCACCTTCATGATCATGGGTGACATCTGCACCCGTCGCTGCCCGTTCTGCGACGTCGGCCACGGCCGTCCGAAGGCGCTGGACGCCGACGAGCCGATGAACCTGGCTGTAGCCATCGCCGACCTGCGCCTCAAGTACGTGGTCATCACCTCGGTAGACCGTGACGACCTGCGCGACGGTGGTGCCCAGCACTTCGCCGACTGCCTGCGGGAAATCCGCAAACTGTCGCCGGGCGTGCAGTTGGAAACCCTGGTACCGGACTACCGCGGCCGCATGGACGTTGCCTTGCAGATCACTGCCGCCGAGCCGCCGGATGTGTTCAACCACAACCTGGAAACCGTGCCACGCCTGTACAAGGCCGCGCGCCCAGGTTCGGACTACCAGTGGTCGCTGACCCTGCTGCAGAAGTTTAAGGAAATGGTGCCGCACGTCCCCACCAAGTCCGGGCTGATGCTGGGGCTGGGCGAAACCGACGAAGAAGTGATCGAAGTGATGCATCGCATGCGCGAGCACAACATCGACATGCTGACCCTTGGCCAGTACCTGCAACCATCGCGCAGCCACCTGCCGGTGCAGCGTTTCGTGCACCCGGACACCTTCGCCTGGTTCGCCGAGGAAGGGTACAAGATGGGCTTCAAGAACGTCGCTTCCGGCCCGCTGGTACGTTCCTCGTACCATGCCGACCAGCAGGCGCACGAGGCCCGGATCAAGCTCTGATCAAGGCCTGCGGCACCGATGCCGGCCGGTGGTTCATTGAACCGCGGCCGGCATTGTCGTTTTTGCGATGTACCAAGTTACAAGACTATGCTGTTCTGTCATGGGGAACGCTCTAAAGTAGGCGTTTTCGATCCATGCAAGGAGCTCATCGAATGAAAGACACACCGGTTGTCGACGCAGCCACGCTGCCGCGTCGGGTGCCCACCGAAGCTCAAATCGCGCTGATCGCCCCGGCTGGGCCCAAGGAGTTCGATGTCCAGGCTGCCCAGCGCTGGGTAACCAGCCGTGGCCACTCGCTCAAGGTCTACCCCGGCGTGCTGGAGCATCAGGGCTACCTGGCCGGCAGCGACGCGATGCGCTTGCAGGACCTGCATGATGCCTTCGCCGACCCCGACATCGACGCCATCATCTGCCTGCGTGGCGGCTACGGAACGCCGCGGCTGCTGGACAAGATCGACTACGACCTCATTGGCCGGCACGTCAAACCCTTCATCGGCTACAGCGACATCACCGCGCTGCACCTGGCGTTTGCGCGCCATTGCAACTTCGTGACCTTCCATGGCCCGATGCTCACGTCCGACCTGCTGGCTAACCGCCAGGCGCCCACGGAAGACTCCATGCGCCGGTTGCTGCGCGGCCAATTGCGCGCGGGCGACCTGCTGGCGCACCCGGTGGCGCACCCGTTGACCTGCATTGAACACGGCGTGGCCAGTGGGCGCCTGACCGGCGGCAACCTGTCGATGATCTGCGCCACCCTGGCCACCGATTACGAAATCGACCTGGACGGCGCCATACTGTTCATCGAGGACGTTGGCGAGCCGTTGTACAGGGTTGATCGCCTGTTGACGCAATTGCGCCTTGCCGGGCGTTTCAAGGGCCTTCGCGGGGTATTGGTGGGAGATTTCGCCGGCCTGGACGTGCCGCGTCTGACGCCGTTGCTCAAGGAAGTCTTCGGCCCCATGGGCATCCCGGTGCTGGCAGGCTGGCGCAGCGGGCATTGCGACCCGAACCTGACGCTGCCATTGAACACCCAGGTCAGGTTGGACGCGGGGCAGAAAACCCTGATGCTGGAGCAGGACGTAGTCCGCTAGCCCAATCGGATTCGCCGCCATCACCCCCACGTAGGAGCTGCGGGGCGGCCATCCGCCGCCAGGCTGCGAAGGCCCGCATAGCGGGCCCGCGGGATGTTGCTTACTGCCCGCGCAGGCTGTCCAGCAGCTTGTGGTTGGCGTAGCCATCGGCCGGCCAGCCCAGCGCTTGCTGCACCAGGCGAATGGCCTTGCGGGTGTTGGCGCCGATGATGCCGTCCGGTGTTCCCGCCTCATAGCCCTTGGCCGTCAGCAGGGTCTGCAACTCTAGACGCTCGGTGCGGCTCAGCGGCAAGTCGTCACGTGGCCAGTCACCCATCACATACCCGCCACCATCAAAGCGTTGCGACAGCAGGCTGACCGCCAGCGCATAGGACGATGAGTTGTTGTACTTGAGAATGGCGCGGAAGTTGTCCAGCACCAGGAACGCCGGGCCGCGATAGCCCGCCGGTAGCAGCAACGCCGCCGACAACTGGTCGCTGCCAGCCGGCAGGCGCGTGCCTGGCGTCACCTTCACGCCCATTTTCAACCACTCCGCCACGGGCTTGCGCACCGTGCCGTCGGCCTGGGCGTAGTCGAAGCCGGGTGCCAGTTGCACTTCAAAGCCCCACGGCTGGCCACGCTGCCAGCCCGAGCTTTGCAGGTAGTGGGCGGTGGACGCCAAGGCGTCAGGCGCGCTGCCCCAGATATCGCGACGGCCGTCGCCATCGAAATCCACGGCATGGGAGTTGTAGGTGGTGGGGATGAACTGGGTCTGGCCCATGGCACCCGACCAGGAGCCCAGCATGGCTTCAGGCTGAATATCGCCGTTCTGCAGAATCTGCAGGGCGGCGATCAACTGATCCTGGGCAAAGCTCTGGCGACGGCCTTCGTAGGCCAGGGTCGCCAGCGAGCGAATCACCGACTTGTCGCCCTGAAACTGGCCAAAGCTGCTTTCCATGCCCCATACCGCCACCAACGCCTGCCGGTCTACGCCATAACGCTGCTCGATGCCTTGCAGCACGTCGGCGTACTGGCCAAGCAGTGCCTGACCCTTGCGCACGCGCACCGGCGAGATGGCACCGTCCAGGTACTCCCACACCGGCCGGGTGAACTCCGGCTGGCTGCGGTCGGCCTTGACCACGCTGGGGTCGGGGGTGACGCCAGCGAACGCGCGGTCGAACACGTCGGGGCGAATGCCGGCCTGTAGCGCCTGCTGGCGAAAGCTATCCTCCCATTGGGCAAAGGTCTCGGTGGGCAGCATCACGCCGTCGGCATCCACAGGCGCAGCAGTGGTCAACGGGGCTACGGGCGAGGTTTTTTGCGCGGGGGCAGGCAGGGCATCGGCGGCTACCGTAGGCTTTTCAGCACAGGCGCCCAGCAGAACGAGGGTGGAAGCAGCGAGCAGATGACGCATTTGCACACGCTGGAGACGACGAAGAGGCATTCACAGGTCCAGGTATTTCAAGTCAGATGCGGACCATATCATGAGAGCGGGGGGCGAGGGGCAACGCGTAGGAAAGTTCGTGGTAAACGATGATTTCAAGCCGCCAGAAAAGGAGAAGCCTCCCAGTTGTTCGACTGGAAGGCTTCGCGTTTGAAGCTGCCCTTGCCCTTGGCGGGTCGTTCCTGGCGGCTGCGGAACAGGGGCTGGGCGATAATGGATTTGGCCTTGTTGGGGCGCTTTTTGCTCATGACGGCACTCCTTGGTTGGAGCGCCGATGATACGCCTGCTGTCTCCTCACGCAAGCCCCGCAATCCAAGGAGCTGCCGCCAGGCTGCGAAGGTCCTGCGGACCTTTTCACAGCCTGACGGCAGCTCCTGCAGAGGTAGGTGGCCTACTGCGCGGGAAGCACCGTCCGCTGCCCCGCCATCAGCAGCGACAACCGCGACAAACTGATCCACACCGACCCCTGGGCCTGGCCCTTGATCTGCGCGTCGATGTGCTGGGCATCCTGCAAAAGCTCACCCCAGCGCTTGGCCGAGTGGCGTTGCAGGGCCTTGCTCATCAGCGGTTTGCGCTTGTCCCATACCGGCGGCTTGGCGCTGCTGAAAGCCTTGTCCAGCGGCGTGCCCTGGCTGTATTGCAGGGCAATGTTGGCCAGGGTGCGCAGCTCCCGGGCCAGCGCCCAGAGGATCACTGGTGGTTCAACGCCTTCGCCACGCAAGCCTTCAAGCATGCGCAAGGCATGCGCGGCTTCGCCGTTGAGCACCGCATCCACCAGCCCGAACACGTCAAAGCGGGCGCTGTCGGCCACGGCCGATTGCACCGTTTCCAGGGTGACCTGGTTATTTTCGGCCAACAGTTTGAGCTTTTCGATTTCCTGGGCCGCGGCCAGCAGGTTGCCTTCCACGCGCGCGGCAATTAGCTCCACCGCGTCCTGCTGGGCTGCCAGGCCTGCCTGGGACAGGCGCTGGCGAATCCACTGCGGCAGCTGGTTGGCGTCTACCGGCCAGATCTGCACGAACTGGGTGTGCTGGCCTTCGACCAGGGCCTTGCCCCACTTGGTCTTCTGCGCGCTGCCATCAAGCTTGGGCAGGCTGATCAGCAGCAGGGTGTCCTCGGCGGGGCGCGAGCAGTACTCGATCAGTGCCGCGGCGCCCTTGTCACCGGGCTTGCCCGAGGGCAGGCGCAGTTCCAGCAGGCGGCGCTGGGCAAACAGCGACAGGCTGGCGCCCGCTTGCAGCAGCGTGCCCCAATCGAAGCTGGCGTCGGCGCTGAATACCTGGCGTTCGTCGAAGCCTTGCTGGCGTGCGGCGGCGCGCACCGCGTCGGCGGCTTCCTGGCACAGCAGCGGGTCATCGCCGCTGATCACGTAGACCGGCGCAAGGCTGCCTTGCAGGTGTTTGTTGAGTTGGGCGGGGGTCAGTTTCATGGTGATGAAAGAAGGGGCGCCTGAGCGCCCCGTTCCTCTTTTACTTCGAAGGGATCTGGATCGGCGACTGCTGAGGCGTCGCGTCACGAATACGCTGGGCCTCGGCTTCCTGCTCTTCCAGGGCCTTGGCCTTGGCGTCGGCATCAGCCTGCAGCGTGGCCAGTTGTTCCGGCTTGATCTGTTCCAGGCGCAGCATCAGGCGCTGGATGATCTCGCGACGGATGTCTTCGCGAGTCTGCTGGGCCACCTGGTCGGAACCTGCCAGGTTGTTGCCATCCTGGGTGTAGACCTTGTCGACAACGATCTTGTCGCTCATCAGGTTGAGGTTGTTGTGGCCAACGATGTCGTAACTCAGGGTTGTGGTCAGCTCGTACTCAGCTGAACGCGTACCGCTGGTGTAGCTGGCCGAACGCTGGTCTTCCTGCTCGCGGCTCAGCACCAGCTTGTAGGGGGCGCCGTCGTAGACTTTCACACCGGCCGCGACAATCTGCTTGCGCAATTGCGTCACGGTAGGGCCGTAGGCATCGCGGGCGGACACGTTCAGCTCCTTGAGAGCCAGTTGGTTGGTGCCGGTGCCGCGCAACTGGAAACCGCAGGCGCCCAGCAGCATGGCCAGGCCCATAACCAGTAGATTGCGTTTGATCATCTTGATGCTCCCTAGAAACCTTGTGGGCCGACTCTGTATATGGCGCCCGGTTGCCCGGGCGCGCTGATCCGATCAGCTGGCGACGATATTGACCAGTTTGCCAGGCACGACGATGACCTTGCGGATCGTCAGGCCGTCGATGAAGCGCAGCACGTTTTCGTTGACCCGGGCCGCCGCTTCGATTTCTTCGCGGGTGGCGCTGGCCGGCATTTCGATCTGGCCGCGCAGCTTGCCGTTCACCTGGATGACCAGGGTCAGGCTGTCCTGCACCAGGGCGCTGTCGTCCAGCACCGGCCAGGCGGCGTCGATGACGGCACCGGCGTGGCCCAGGGCATTCCACAGCTCGTGGCAGATGTGCGGGGTGATCGGTGCCAACAGCAGGGTCACGGTTTCCAGGCCTTCCTGGATCAACGCGCGGTCCTGTTCGCTGGCCTGCGGGGCCTTTTCCAGCACGTTCATCAGCGTCATCACCTGGGCAATGGCGGTGTTGAACTTGTGATGCTGGCCGATATCCTGGCTGGCCTGCTTGATGGCCAGGTGAGTGGCGCGGCGGATGACCTTCTGCTCGTCCGACAGGCTGGCAACGTCCAGCGCGGCCGGCAGGCCATGGCCGACGTGGGCCTGGGCAAGGCGCCATACGCGGCGCATGAAGCGGTTCGAGCCTTCGACGCCGGAGTCGGACCATTCCAGGCTCATGTCGGGCGGCGAGGCGAACATCATGAACAGGCGGCAGGTGTCCGCACCGTACTGGTTGATCATCGACTGTGGGTCGACGCCGTTGTTCTTGGACTTGGACATCTTCTCGGTGCCACCGATTTCCACCGGCAGGCCGTCGCTGATCAGCTTGGCGCTGATGACCTTGGCCTTGCTGTCACGCTCAAGCTCGACGTCGGCCGGGTTGAACCAGGTCTTGCCGCCGTTATCTTCCAGGCGGTAGTAGGTTTCGGCGACCACCATGCCCTGGGTCAGCAGGTTCTTGAACGGCTCGTTGGAGCTGACCAGGCCTTCGTCGCGCATCAGCTTGTGGAAGAAGCGCGCGTACAGCAGGTGCAGGATGGCGTGTTCGATACCGCCGATGTACTGGTCTACTGGCAGCCAGTGGTTGGCCGCGGCAGGGTCGACCATGCCCTGGTCGTATTGTGGCGAGGCGTAGCGGGCGTAGTACCACGAGGACTCCACGAAGGTGTCCATGGTGTCGGTTTCACGCTTGGCCGCCGCGCCGCATTTCGGGCAGGTGCACTCGTAGAACTCGGGCATGCGCGCCAAGGGCGAGCCAGCACCGTCCGGAACCACGTCTTCGGGCAGCTTGACCGGCAGTTGGTCTTCCGGCACGGGCACGTCACCGCAGGCATCGCAGTGGATGATCGGGATCGGGCAGCCCCAGTAGCGCTGGCGGCTGATGCCCCAGTCGCGCAGACGGAACTGGGTGCGGGACTTGCCCAGTTCTTTTTTGATCAGCGCCACTTCGATGGCGTCGAAGGCGCCGGCGAAGTCCAGGCCGTCGAATTCGCCGGAATTGATCAGCGTGCCGTGTTCGCCATAGGCCTCCTGCCACGGGGCAGGATTGGTGTCACCGGCGCTGGTGCGCACTACCGACTTGATCGGCAGGCTGTACTTGGTAGCAAATTCGAAGTCGCGCTCGTCGTGAGCCGGCACGGCCATCACTGCGCCGTCGCCGTAGTGCATCAGCACGTAGTTGGCGACCCATACCGGCAGTTTTTCACCGGTCAGCGGGTGCTCGACGAACAGCGGCGTCGGCATGCCTTTCTTTTCCTGGGTAGCGACGTCGGCTTCGGCGACGCTACCGCTCTTGCATTCGTTGATGAACGCTTGCAGCTCAGGGTGGTTCTGCGCCGCCAGGGTGGCCAACGGGTGCTCGGCGGCCACGGCCACGTAAGTGGCGCCCATCAGGGTGTCTGGGCGGGTGGTGAAGACTTTCAGCGCGCCGGCTTCGCCAATGGAGGCGACGTTGTACGGGAACTGCACTTCCATGCCGCGCGACTTGCCGATCCAGTTGCGCTGCATGGTCTTGACCTGCTCAGGCCAGCCTGGCAGTTCGTCCAGGCTATCGAGCAGCTCTTCGGCGTACGCGGTGATCTTGAAGTAGTACATCGGGATTTCGCGCTTCTCGATCAGCGCGCCCGAACGCCAGCCACGGCCGTCGATGACCTGCTCGTTGGCCAGTACGGTCTGGTCCACCGGGTCCCAGTTCACGGTACCGTTCTTGCGGTAGATAACGCCTTTTTCAAACAGGCGGGTGAACAGCCACTGCTCCCAACGGTAGTAGTCGGGCTTGCATGTGGTGACTTCGCGCGACCAGTCGATCGCCAGGCCCAGGCTCTTGAGCTGGGTCTTCATGTAGGCGATGTTCTCGTAGGTCCACTTGGCCGGCGCGACCTTGTTCTTCATGGCGGCGTTTTCTGCCGGCATGCCGAAGGCGTCCCACCCCATGGGCTGCAGGACATTCTTGCCCTGCATGCGGTGGTAGCGCGAGATCACGTCGCCAATGGTGTAGTTGCGCACGTGCCCCATGTGTAGCTTGCCGCTGGGGTAGGGGAACATCGACAGGCAGTAGAAGGTCTCCTTGCCTGGCTGCTCACTTACTTCAAAGGACTTTTGCTCATCCCAGAACGACTGGGCGGCGGCTTCGATTTCGCGGGGCTGATAGAGTTCGTGCATGGCTACTTTGCGCTGAGAAATGGGTGACCTTATCCAGGCAGCGTAACATCCGCTGCACCCGGCAATCCGGCGGCGATCTTGAAACGCCGTAGCATACATGACCCCGCTTCAAGGAGGGAAACCCTGATTGCATCAAAGGCTGTCCGCGCCAGGCGGCGCACTGCCAGCAAACGCCCGCAGGCATTGCCCGTTGGTCGCAGCGGCGGGCTGGTTTCGTTCGCGCCGCTAAGCTCATCAATGGGGAGTGTGTTTTATCTTCAATGAGGTGAACGGATGGTTGAGTCACATGTTAAAGGTATGAAGCCGGAGCTGTTTGAACGTTTGATCGATCGCCTGGGGCTGGCCCTGGACGTTGCCAGAACGTCGGTACGCTTGCGCAATGAAGTACCTGACGAGCTGGAGTTGCGTGGCCTGAGCCGTGCCGAAGTGGAACTGATCAATGCCTACCTGGACTCCATGCCAGTGGGGCTGCACGCCGGTGCGGTGGTTCATGAGCGCAAGGCCCCCGTGCCTTCTGCCAGCAATAATGTAGTGTGGATCAAAGACAAGGCTTCCAAGAAGCCCATGACCAAAGCCAGGTCGATGCAGTTCAAATAAGACCGGGAGGTGATGCTCATGCACTCACGACTCCGGCACAGAACGCCTGGATACATTCAGATTGTGGCATCGCGCCATTGCCCTTAGGCTTCGAGCATCCTGGGAGATGCTCGATGCCTTTTCGTTACTTCATTAAATCCTTGATCCTGCCGCCTGGCCTTCTTTTCCTGTTCCTGCTGCTTGCGTGGTGGTTGCGGCGTTCGCGGCCGCGCCTGGCGATGGCGTGCTTTGTGGTCGGCCTGGGTGGCCTGTGGCTGATGAGCATGCCCCGGGCGGTCCAACTGGCCGCGCACGCGCTGGAGCAGGAACCGGCGTTGACTGCCGCTCAGTGGCCGCAACTGGCGCAGCGCGCTGACGCCATTGTCATTCTTGGCGCTGGCCGCGAGCGCGGCGACCCGGCGTGGGGGGGTGAAGACCAGCCAACCGGCGTGAACCTGGAGCGCGTTCGCTACGCCGCCCGCCTGGCCAAGGCGTCCGGGCTACCGGTGCTGACCTCCGGCGGCCTGCACTACGGCTCGCCACCCAGTGAGGCATTCATCATGGCCACGTCACTGCATGATGATTTCGGCGTCGAAACCCGCTGGCAGGAGGGGGCGAGCCGTACTACCTGGGAAAACGCAACCATGAGCGCCGAGTTGCTCAAGGCCCAGGGCATTCATCGCGTGGTAGTGGTTACCCAGGCCTGGCACATGCCAAGGGCGCGCTGGAGTTTTGAGCACGCGGGGCTGGAGGTGGTGAGTGCGCCGGTAGGTTTCCTGGGCATCGACAACGCCCGGCCGCTGGGCGGCTGGATGCCGGAGGGCAAGGCGTTCTGGCAGAGCGGGCAGTTGCTCAATGAGGCGGTAGGGTTGATTGGCTATCGGCTGTTTTACCGCTGAGCAATGTGGGAGCGGGCTGTGCCCGCGAAGGCGGCCCCGCGCAACAACTGAATGGCCGCGGTGCCCTTTTCGCGGGCAGAGCCCGCTCCCACAAGATGGTTTTCAGTACGGGGGCTGCGTTGCTCAGACAGTCTTGGCGATACGGCTGGCCAGCAGCGCCCAGCCGAACAGCACCAGGCACAGGATGATCAGCGGCCACGAACGCCATCGCAGGTAAGGCGTGAGCTTGTGCATCGGCACCACGTCACCGTACAGGATGCCTTTCTGGAACTGCGGGATCTGCTCGGTGATCTGCCCGTACGGGTTGATCAACGCCGTCACGCCGTTGTTGGTGGCGCGAATCATCCAGCGTCCGGCCTCCAGGGCGCGCATCTGGGCCATTTGCAGGTGTTGCAACGGGCCGATCGAGGTGCCGAACCAGGTATCGTTACTGATCGTCAGCAGTAGGTCGCTCTTGGCGGCCTCGCCTGCGGCGAACTCCGGGTATACCACTTCGTAGCAGATGAACGGCGCAATTTGATAGCCCTTGGCCTGTAGCAGCGCCTGGTTCGCCGGCCCGCGGGCGAAGTCCGACATGGGCAGGTCGAAGAAGGTGATCAGCCCGCGCAGCAAGTCCTGCAGCGGTACGTATTCGCCGAACGGCACCAGCTTCTGCTTGAGGTAGGTGCCATCACCCTGGCCTACCACGGTAATGCCGTTGTAATACTGCTTCTCGTGACGCACGGTCTGGCGAATCGGCACGCCGGTGATCAGCGCCGAGTTACGGCTTGTGGCGAAGTTGCCCATCATGTCCAGGTAACCCTGGGCATTGTCCATCAGGATCGGCACAGCGGTTTCCGGCCAGATGATCAGGTCGGTCTTCTTCGCGGTAAAGGTCATGTCGCGATACAGCGCCAGCTGGGCGTCGACCTGGGCCGGGTCCCACTTCATCTCCTGCTCGATATTGCCCTGCACGGCCGCCACGCTCAGGGGCTGGCCCAACGGCTCGGTCCAGGCGTGGTGCTTGAGGGCCAGCCCGACACCCCAGGGGGCCACCAGCAGGACGATGCCCGCCAGCAGGAACGAGGTGCGCTGGCGCAAGCGATGCAGGTTGCACAGCAGGGCTGCGGTCAGTGCCAGCACGAAGGAAATCAGCCACATGCCGCCCACCGGCGCCAGGCCCGTCAACGGCCCGTCCAGTTGGCTGTAACCGGCGTACAGCCACGGGAAGCCGGTAAGGAACCAGCCTCGGAAGGCTTCCTGAGCCACCCACAGGGCGCCGAACGCCAGGGCGTCGGCCAGCGGCGCTTCGTTGCGGCGAATCCAGCGTGCCCACAACCAGGTGGGCAGGGCGAAGAACAGTGCCACGGCGATGCTGAACAGCAGCATCAGGAAGCCGGCCAGCAGCACCGAGGCGCCGCCGAAGTTGTGGATGCTGACGTAGATCCAGCTGGTGCCGGCGCCGAACAGGCCGAAGCCGTAGCCCCAGCCGCGCATGAAGGCCTGGCGCGGGTTGAGCCCGCGCAGGCCCAGGTACAGCAACGCAAGCGACAGCAACGACAGCGGCCAGATGTTGAACGGCGCCAGCGCCAGGGGAGTCAGGGCACCGGCCGCCACGGCCAGCAAGTTACCGGGCCAGCCGGGGCGGGTGATCCAGCGCATCTCGATCCTTAATGCGTTTTCAGCGGGAAATGGGGGTCAGGCGCAGCAAGTGTATCCGGCGGCTGTCGGCATTGAGGATGCGGAAGCGATAAGCGCCAATTTCCGTGGTCTCGTTGCGCTTGGGCAGGTGGCCAAAGGCGCTCATCACCAGGCCGCCAACAGTGTCGAACTCATCGTCGGAGAATTCGCTGTCAAAGAACTCGTTGAAGTTCTCGATCGGCGTCAGCGCCTTGATCAGGAAGTCACCGCTGGGCAGGGGCTTGATGTAGCTGTCCTCTTCCACATCGTGCTCGTCTTCAATGTCGCCGACGATCTGCTCCAGCACGTCTTCGATGGTCACCAGGCCCGCCACGCCGCCGTATTCGTCAATGACGATGGCCATGTGGTTATGGTTGGCGCGGAATTCGCGCAGCAGCACGTTCAGGCGCTTGGACTCGGGCACGAAGGTGGCCGGGCGCAGCAGGTCCTTGATGTTGAAACTGTCGCCGTTCTCCTGAAGGATCAGGGGCAACAGGTCCTTGGCCAGCAGTACGCCGATCACGTCGTCATGGCTGTCGCCAATCACGGGATAGCGTGAGTGGGCGGCGTCGATCACCGCAGGCAGGAATTCGCGAGGGGTCTGGGTCGATTTGATGCTGATCATCTGTGAGCGCGGGACCATGATGTCCCGTACTTGCAGGTCGGCAACCTGGATGGCGCCTTCGACAATGGTCAGCGCTTCGCTGTCGAGCAGCTTGTTCTGGTGGGCTTCGCGCAGCAGCTCCAGTAGCTCCTGGCGGTTTTTCGGCTCATGGGCAAAAGCCTGGGTGATTTTACCCAGCCATGACTTCTGCCCGTTGCTCGATCGATCTTCGCTCATAGCCCTTTTCTCGTGATCCTTGCTGTTTCGGTGGTCAAGTTTAATGTTCATCGTCTGCGTACGGGTCCGGATGGCCCAGCTTGGCAAGCAACGTTCGTTCCAGTGATTCCATCTCCTCGGCTTCCTCGTCCTCTTCATGGTCGAAACCAAGCAGGTGCAGGCAGCCGTGGATCACCAGGTGCGCCCAGTGCGCTTCCAGCGATTTACCCTGTTCGGCAGCTTCACGCTCTACCACCGCCACGCAGATCACCAGATCGCCCAGCAATGGGATATCGAGCATGTCGTCGGGCACGTCCGCCGGGAAGGACAGGACGTTGGTGGCGTAATCCTTGTGCCGGTAGGTGTGGTTCAGCTCCCGGCCTTCAGCCACGTCCACCAGGCGGATGGTCAGCTCCGAGTCGCCCTTGCGCATGGCCAGAGCCGTTTCGCACCATTGGCGCAACAGGGCCTCGGCGGGGGTGTGGTCTTTGGTTGCAACCTGCAGATCAAGTTCAACCATTGTGGCGGTTGTCCTTGTCGGTGCTGCGCGATTCGAAGCGCTCGTAGGCTTCGACAATGCGCTGCACCAGTGGGTGGCGAACCACATCCTTGGGCTTGAAATGGGTGAAGCTGATGCCTGGCACGCCGTCCAGCACGTCAATGACATGGGCCAGGCCCGACTTGGTGCCCTTGGGCAAGTCGACCTGGGTGATGTCACCGGTGATCACGGCGGTGGAGCCGAAGCCGATACGGGTCAGGAACATTTTCATCTGCTCGACGGTGGTGTTCTGACTTTCGTCGAGAATGATGAAGCTGTTGTTAAGGGTGCGGCCGCGCATGTACGCCAGCGGTGCGATTTCGATCACCTGGCGCTCGATGAGCTTGGCCACGTGTTCGAAACCCAGCATCTCATACAGCGCGTCATACAGCGGGCGCAGGTACGGGTCGATCTTCTGGGCCAGGTCGCCGGGCAGGAAACCCAGCTTTTCACCTGCTTCCACGGCCGGGCGAACCAGCAGGATGCGGCGCACTTGCTCGCGCTCCAGCGCGTCTACCGCGCAGGCCACGGCCAGGTAGGTCTTGCCGGTACCGGCCGGGCCGATGCCGAAGTTGATGTCGTTGCCCAGTATCTCCTTCACGTAGCGCTGCTGGTTCAGCCCGCGTGGGCGAATCATGCCCTTGTGCGTGCGCAACGACACCGGCACTTCGTTGTTGGAGGGGTTGTCCAGCTCTTCGATGGCCGATTCCTGCAAGTACAAGTGCACCAGGTCCGGCGACAGCTCGGTGGCCTTGGTTTCCCGGTACAGGCGGCGCAGCAGGTGTTCGGCAGAGGTGGTGTGCTGGGGTTCGCCAATCAGTTCGAACTGATTGCCGCGGTTGCGGATCTCGATTTCCAGGCGCTGTTCGATCAGGCGCAGATGCTCGTCGAACTGCCCGCAGAGGTTGGCGAAGCGGCGAGCCTCGAAGGGCTCGAGGATGAAGCGATGAGGTTCTATGGGTGCGTTCAAGGTCGTTTTAAGCCGCCCGACGGCAATTAAGATGGACTCAAGGATAACCCCAGTGGGCTACCGGCGAAAGGCCCCAGATGGCCAGTGGTCATCTAACGCCTGACCCCCTCCCTGTAGCCGGTGCCGCAGGCTGCGGCCACCCGTCCCTGTGGGAGCGGTTTCTACCGGTGAAAAGAACACCACTGCGTACCTGAAATACCGCGGCGCCCTCTTGGCGGGCAGAGCCCGCCCCCACAGAAGACAGCTGCTGCTACAGGGGGCAGTGGCCGGTCAGATCAGCGTGCCGCGCAGCGAGTGCGGGCGCGCTTCGCCGATGTGCACGTCGACGAACTGGCCGATCAGCTTGGCGTCCAGGCAGGCGAAGTTGACGATGCGGTTGTTCTCCGTGCGCCCCTGCAGCTCGCCGGGGTCCTTGCGCGAATAGTCGGTGACCAGAATCCGCTGGGTGGTACCCACCATTTGTCGGCTGATCTCGAAGCCTTGCTGGTTCAGGCGGTGCTGCAAGGCTTCCAGGCGCTGCTTCTTCAGCGCTTCGGGGGTGTCGTCGGCAAGGTCGGCGGCCGGGGTGCCCGGGCGCTGGCTGTAGACGAACGAGTAGGAGAAGTCGAAGCCCACGTCGGCCACCAGCTTCATGGTCTGCTCGAAGTCCTTCTCGGTTTCGCCCGGGAAGCCGACGATGAAGTCCGAACTGATGCAGATGCCCGGCACGGCGGCCTTCAGCTTGCGCAGCTTGGACTTGTACTCCAGCACCGTGTGGTTGCGCTTCATGGCCGCCAGCACACGGTCGGAGCCCGACTGAACCGGCAAGTGCAGGTGCTTGACCAGTTCAGGTACCTCGGCGTGGGCCTGGATAAGGCTGTCGGAAAATTCCAGCGGGTGCGAGGTGGTGTAGCGGATGCGGTCAATGCCATCCACGGCGGCTACCACACGGATCAGCTCGGCAAGGTCAGCCAGGCGCCCGTCGTGGGTCAGGCCGCGGTAGCCGTTGACGTTCTGGCCCAGCAGGGTCACTTCACGCACGCCGTTCTCGGCCAGGTGCATGACTTCGGCAATCACGTCGTCGAACGGACGGCTGACCTCTTCGCCGCGGGTATAGGGCACCACGCAGAAGGTGCAGTACTTGCTGCAGCCTTCCATCACTGACACGTAGGCGGTAGGGCCATCGATGCGCGGCTCGGGCAGGTGGTCGAACTTCTCGATCTCGGGGAAGGAGATGTCCACCTGCGGCAGCTTGGTGGTGCGCGCCGCGTCGATCATTTCCGGCAGCCGGTGCAGGGTTTGCGGGCCGAACACCACGTCCACATAGGGCGCGCGGTCGCGAATGGCCTCACCTTCCTGGCTGGCCACGCAGCCACCCACGGCGATGACCATCTCGGGGTTGGCCAGTTTCAGTTCACGCCAGCGGCCCAGCTGCGAGTACACGCGGTCCTGGGCCCGCTCGCGGATCGAGCAGGTATTGAGCAAGATGACGTCGGCGTCTTCTGCGCGGGCAGTGACTTCCAGGGCTTGATGTTCACCCAGCAGGTCGACCATGCGCGAGCTGTCATACTCGTTCATTTGGCAACCGTGGGTTTCGATGTAAAGCTTCTTGGCCATGCGAGATCATCAGGTCGTTCAAAGAACCGCACATTATAGGGGTCAATGGTCGACCTTCCTAGCATTGCCTGTGTGGCGCCTATGCTATAGTTTTCGCCCTCTTTACCTCCCCCGACTGTATACCCACCCAAGATGACCAAACGCGAAGCTCCAATCTACAAAGTGATTTTCCTCAACCAGGGCCAGGTGTTCGAAATGTATGCCAAGCAGATCTTCCAGAGCGATCTGTGGGGCTTCCTGGAAATCGAGGAATTCGTCTTTGGCGAGCGCACCCAAGTGGTCGTCGACCCTAGCGAAGAAAAGCTCAAGGCCCAGTTCGAAGGCGTGGTGCGCAGCTTCGTGCCCATGCACTCCATCGTGCGCATCGACGAAGTGGAACGCCTGGGCACGCCGAAAATCAGCGAAGCGCGCGGCGTGAGCAACGTCATGCCGTTCCCGATGCCGATGCCGGAGAAGTAGGATCCTTCAAGTGTGGGACATGCCCTCACAAGGTTTTGATGCCGAACCCCCAAGGCTGGCAACGGTGATCTGACAGGCCATGGCCTGATAGATAGGCGTCGCCAGCCTTGTTTGCCCGCCTCAGGTAAATATTACCTGCGAAGACTCAAGGCAGGGGCGAGAAAGGCGAGCGCCCGTCGGCGGTCTGCAGTTCCAGCAGGTACTTGCGGAAGATCTGCCCCAGCACCTGGGTAGCCATTTCCAATTGGTCGCGCGGCATTTGCGCGGCCACTTCATCGGCGGTGTCCAAGGCATCTTCCTGGCCGTTGACCGCAGCCATCTTCAGCACGATGTAGGCCTGGATGTTGTTGGCCGGCACGCCTTCGCCGTGGAAGAACATCACGCCCAGGTGGTACTGCGCATCGGCCTGGCCTTGCAGCGAAGCCTGCTCGAAGTAATTGAGCGCCTGGTTGAGGTCGCGCGGGGTGGCGGTGCCGTCGTAATAGAACTGACCCAATTCGTATTGCGCCTGGGCGTCACCGGATTTTGCCGCCTGCTGACAGGCAGCCAGGGCCTGTGGCAGGTCCTGCGGCTGGGTGTTGAGGGTGCAACGACCCATCGCCGGGATCAATAGCGAATTGCCGCCTGCAAATGCCAGCAGGGGCTGAAGGAGCAACAGGCAGCCCAGGGCAAGGGCGCGGCCGGTGCGGTTCATGGGGATCGACTTACCTCAACAGGAAACGGGCGGACCCGGCCAGAACAATGGACTGGTTGCGCATTATGAAATAAGCCGGGCCGTCCTTACAAAGTCTTTACTCGTTTTTCTGCTCTGCGGGCCGGTAATGCCCGTATCTGTGGGAGCGGACCGTGTCTGCGAAGGCCCGCTCCTACAGGTATTGCGCTATCAGGCATCTTTCAGCGCGGCGAAGGCACGCTCGGCAGCGTCCAGGGTGATTTTCAGCTCCGCATCACCGTGGGCGATGGAGGTGAAGCCGGCCTCGAATGCGCTGGGTGCCAGGTACACGCCGCCTTCCAGCATCAGGTGGAAGAAACGCTTGAAACGCTCGGCGTCGCTGGCCATCACGTCTTCGAAGGTGACGATGTCGTCGGCACCGCTGAAGTACAGGCCAAACATGCCGCCCGCCTGGGTGGTCACGAACGGGATGCCGGCGGCATCGGCGCGCTGCTGCAGGCCGTCGAGCAGGCGCGCGGTGAAGGCGCTCAGCTCGTCATGGAAGCCGGGGCGGCTGATCAGGTTCAGCGTGGTCAGGCCGGCGGCCATGGCCAGCGGGTTGCCCGACAGCGTGCCGGCCTGGTAGACCGGGCCCAGTGGAGAGATCTGCGACATGA
The DNA here is from genome assembly GCF_000263855.1 of Pseudomonas sp. M47T1. Taxonomy (GTDB): domain Bacteria; phylum Pseudomonadota; class Gammaproteobacteria; order Pseudomonadales; family Pseudomonadaceae; genus Aquipseudomonas. The sequence continues at coordinate 16,308 of NZ_AJWX01000035.1, read as the reverse complement.
TTTCACGCTTGCCGCCGAAGCAGCCCACGGGCATGCCGCCGCCGATGATCTTGCCGAAGGTGCTCAGGTCCGGGGTAACGCCGTAGTAGGCCTGGGCGCCACCCAGGGCCACGCGGAAACCGGTCATCACTTCGTCGAAGATCAGCACCACGCCGTGCTGGTCGCACAGCTCGCGCAGGCCTTGCAGGTAGCCCCGCGCTGGTGGCACGCAGTTCATGTTGCCGGCAACCGGCTCAACGATGATGCATGCCACTTCCTCGCCTACTTCGCCAAGCATCTCGGCCACGGCTGCCAGGTTATTGAATGGCAGGGTCAGGGTGTGCTTGGCAAACGCTGCCGGTACGCCTGGCGAGCTTGGCACGCCCAGGGTCAGGGCGCCGGAACCGGCTTTCACCAGCAGGCTGTCGGAGTGGCCGTGGTAGCAGCCTTCGAACTTGATGATGCTGTCACGGCCGGTGTAGCCGCGGGCCAGGCGAATGGCGCTCATGGTGGCTTCGGTGCCGGAGCTGACCATGCGCACCATTTCCATGGAAGGCACCAGCGAGCAGACCAGGTCGGCCATCTGGGTTTCCATTTCGGTCGGCGCGCCATAGGACAGGCCATGTTCCAGCTGCTTGCGCACGGCATCCAGCACGTCCGGGTGGCTGTGGCCCAGAATCATCGGGCCCCACGAGCCCACGTAGTCGACATAGCGCTTGTCATCTTCGTCGGTGACATAGGCGCCGGCGGCGTGTTTGAAGAACAGTGGCGTGCCGCCCACGCTCTTGAAGGCGCGTACAGGCGAATTAACGCCGCCGGGGATGTGCTTCTGGGCGTTGGCAAACAGCGTTTCGGAGCGGGACATGGCAGTCATCTCTATAATCAGGCGGATTCGAACAGGGCGTTGAACGCACGGGCGCGGCGTGTCACGTCCTGGGCGCTGTCGGCGCCAAACAGGGCATTGACCACGGCGAGCAAGTCGGCGCCCTGTTCCAGCAATTGCGGGGCGTTGTCCAGGGTAATGCCGCCAATGGCGCAGATCGGCAGCTTCAGCTGGGCGCGGGCCTGGCTGATTGTGTCCAGGCTGACCAGGCCGGCATCGGGCTTGGTGCTGGAGTTGAAGAACGCACCAAAGGCCACGTAGCTGGCACCTTCACGCGCTGCCTGCTCGGCCAGGGCCAGTTGGCCGTGGCAGGTGGAACCAATGATGGCGCCACGGCCCAGCAGGGCGCGGGCGGGGGTTAGCGGGCCGTCGGTCTGGCCCAGGTGCACGCCCACGCCCAGGCGCGCGGCCAGTTCGGCATCATCATTGATGATCAGCTGGGTCTTGTAGGGTTCGCAGACCTTGCGCAGGGCTTCGGCTTCGCGCAGGCGGCGGGCCTCGTCGCTGCTCTTGTCGCGGTATTGCAGCAGCACGATGCCACCGTCCAGGGCTGCCTTGACGTAATCAAGGAACTTGCCGGCCAACAACTGGCTGTCGGTAATGGCGTACAGGCCACGTAGTTTCATCAAGCGCACCTCTAAATGGCGTGGCGTTACGAGCAGAAATCCAGCGGCAAGCGGCGTGGCACGAACTGGCCCTTACCGAGCTGTTCGGCGTCACGCAGGGTGCGCCATGTGTAGTTGAGTGCCGATTGCACGGCGCTTTCCAGTTGCTCGCCCAAGGCCAGGCGGCCGGCCAGGGCACTGGCCAGGGTGCAGCCCGAGCCGTGGTAGCTGCCGGGCAGGCGCTGGCAGGTAAACGTCTGGCTGCGGCCATCGCGGCTGTACAGGCGGTTGTGGATCTCGACTTCGTCGCCGTGGCCGCCGGTGATCAGCAAATGCCGGACATAGGGCAGCAGTTTTTCCGCGCATTCGTCGGCGCTGCCTTCGGGCAGTTCGGCCAGGATGCGAGCTTCGGGCAAGTTGGGGGTTGCGATGATGGCCAGTGGCAGCAGGCGCTCGCGCATGGCGTAGCCCACTTCATCCTTGCCCAGGCGGCCACCGCCGCCGGCGCGCAGCACCGGGTCGCAGACCATGGGCAGGTGCGGGTGCTGGCTGAGCAGTTCAACCACCGTGTCGACCATCTCCAGCGAGCCGAGCATGCCCAACTTGACCGCAGCCACTGGCGAGTCGTTGAGCACGGCATTGGCCTGGGCCAATACCCACTCGCGATCCAGTACGCGGAAGTCGGTGACATTCACAGTGTCCTGAACGGTCAGGGCGGTCACCGCGGGTGCGGCGTGACAGCCTTGGGCAATCAGGGCTTCGATATCTGCCTGAAGGCCGGCGCCGCCACTGGGGTCGTGGCCGGAGAGACAGAGGACAACGGGGCGGGAGCTATAGATATTCATGGTGCGCGAGCTTACCACCAATCGCTTTTGCGGGGTTTGCCGGGGCCAGGTGATTTTTTCTCGAGACGCCTGTGTACGTTTTTGCTACAAAGGCTGAAAGTGCTGTTCTAGAGCCTTTGTTACATTTTTATACGGCCGGTGCGCTAGTGGCCAGAAGCTATGCTAGAGTGCTTCGAAACCGATAACAGGCACTGCCGACGACGTCGTCTCAAAGGGAATGGGGGCTTCCTGGCGCGTTCGGACAGGCTACGCTGGGGCTGTATGCGCTATTTGCTTATTTTACTGGTGGGCTGGCTTCCGCTGCTGGCCTGCGCGTTTGATTTTGACGAGTCCACGCGCACCCTTCCCCTGGGGCACGTGATGCAGGTGTATGAAGACACCGACGGCTCGGCCAGCATCGAACAGGTGACATCTGCGGCCTTTGCCGAGAAATTCCATCGGCAAAGCGAAGCCGTGCTCAACGCGGGCTACTCGCGCTCGGTGTTCTGGCTGCGCGTGGACCTGCGCTTTGTGCCCAAGGACCCTGACGCGGTGGGCAACTGGCTGCTGGAACTGGCCTACCCGCCCATGGACAGCATCGAACTGTTCATGGCCGACAAGCAGGGCCGCTTCCGGCTGACCCAGGCCACGGGCGACGAACTGCCGTACTCGGTGCGCGAGATCAAGCAGAACAACTATGTGTTCGCGGTCCCGTTCCCCGCCTACCAGCAGCAGACCGTGTACCTGCGCATCCACAGTGAGGGCTCGGTACAGGCGCCACTGAACCTGTGGTCCTACACCGCCTACCTGGAAGACCAGCCCACGCGCCTGTATGTGCTGGGCCTGATCTATGGCGTGCTGCTGGGCATGCTGGTCTACAACCTGTTCATCTACCTGAGCGTGCGCGACCGCAGCTACCTCTACTACATCCTCTATATCGCCTCGTTTGGCCTGTACCAAGTGTCGGTCAACGGTGCCGGGGTGCAGTACTTCTGGCCAGAAAACCCGTGGTGGGCCAACGCGGCCACGCCCTTCCTGATCGGCTCGGCGGCCTTCTTCGGCAGCCAGTTCGCGCGCAGTTTCCTGCAAACCGCCGACCATAGCCGCTGGCTCGACCGCCTGCTGATGGGCCTGATGGGCGTGGGCGTGGTCACCATGCTGCTGTCGCTGACCTCCACCTACGGCCTGGCGCTGCGCCTGGCCACGGCGCTGGCGCTGGTGTTCACCGTGGTGATCTTCAGTGCCGGCCTGATCGCCTGGTGGCGCGGCCTGCGCCTGGCGCGCTATTTCATCATTGCCTGGACCGCCTTCCTGGCGGGCGGCATCATCAATACGTTGATGGTGCTGGGCTATTTGCCCAACGTATTCATCACCATGTACGCCAGCCAGATCGGCTCGGCGCTGGAAGTGGGCCTGCTGTCGCTGGCGCTGGCGGACCGCATCAATTCCATGCGCGAACAACAGGCGCGCGTGCTGTTGGAAGCCGGGCAGAAACTGGAGCTGCTCAACCAGCAACTGGCCAACAGCAACCGTCTGAAAGACGAGTTCCTGGCCACCGTGACCCACGAACTGCGCACGCCCATGAACGGTGTGATCGGCTCGCTGGAGCTGATGCAGACGGTGCCCATGGACACCGAACTGGCCCAGTATCAGCAAACCGCGGCAGGGTCGGCGCGAGACATGATGCGCATGGTCGACGACATCCTGATCCTCACCGAATTGCAGGCCGGCAAGCTTTACCCGCGCCACGAGCCATTCGGCGTGCAGGCCTTGCTGGATAACCTGCAAATGCAGTTCGCCCGTGTCGCGCAAGCCAAACACCTGGCGTTTTCGGTGGAAACAGACAGCGACTTGCCCGAGCGCCTGCAAGGCGACTCGAAAAAGCTCATCCTGTGCCTGGGTTGCCTGCTCGACAATGCCATCAAGTTCACCCGCCAGGGCTCGGTGGGCCTGCGCGTGCGCGCCGGTGTACGGACGGCGGACAGCCTGGTGCTGAGCTTCAAGGTCAGCGATACCGGTATCGGTTTCAGCCAATTGGCCGACGCCACTCTGTACCAGCGGTTTTCCCAAGTGGACGGGTCCATGACCCGCGAGTACGGCGGCCTGGGGATTGGCCTGGCCATCTGTCGGCAGTTGGCCGAGCTGATGGGTGGTGAAATCAGTCATCATTCCGAACCGGGCCGTGGCAGTTGGTTCCAATTGCAGGTGCAGTTGGGCCTGGTCAACGACTCCGGCATCGCGCCACCTGGCCTGCGGCCCAACCCGCAAAGCGTGCAACGCTCGCCCCACGACTGCACGGTGTTGCTGGTGGATGACAACAGCATCAACCAGTTGGTGATCCGCGGCATGCTGCTCAAGCTGGGTTACCGCGTACGCACGGCCGACGACGGCATCACCGCGCTGGAACTGCTGCACCGCGAGCGTTTCGACGCTGTGCTGTTGGACTGCCAGACCCCGCTCACCGATGCCTTTGCCACGTGCCGGCGGCTGCGCGAATTGCCTGGCTGTGCACGGCTGCCAGTGCTGGCGGTGGTTACCCATCGGCATGAGCGCGAACGCTGCCTGGACGCAGGCATGAGCGACTGCCTGAGCCGGCCGGTTCGTTTCGAGGATCTGCAAGCGGCCTTGCACCGCTGGTTGCTGGTCAAGGCGCAGGGTGAAAGCGCCGATATTTAGGCCGATATGTCACTTTGACGCAGGGTGGTAGCGTGATTCACTGGGGCATGAACGTGCCTCAGGAGCCTGCGATGAACCTGCATCAGTTCGCCGAAACCCACGAAGTCACCAACCAGCCGCCCTCGCTGGACGGCGCCAACCTGTGGCGCGTCGACCTGCCGTTGCAGGACTGGGTGCGCCGTTGTGGCGGTGGCTGGGCCGAGTCGCGCATCGATGCCTACGGCGCCCTGGCCGGCGGCCCGTTGATGGCGGCGGGGTTCCTGGCCAACCAGAACAAACCGGTGTTCAGCAGCCACGACCGCTACGGCCACCGCATTGATCTGGTGGAGTTTCATCCCGCTTATCACGAACTGATGCGCACGGCCGTCGAGCACGGCCTGCCGTCATTGCCCTGGGCCGATCCGCGCCCGGGCGCCCATGTGGCGCGGGCGGGCATGACTTACCTGCACACACAGGCCGAGGCCGGCAGCGGTTGCCCGTTGACCATGACGTTTGCCAGTGTGCCAGCGTTGAAACTGCAACCCGACCTGGCCGAGCAGTGGTTGCCCAAGGTGCTGGCCACCGAGTATGACCCGCGCAACGTCGGCATGGCGCACAAGGCCGGGGTTACCCTGGGCATGGCCATGACCGAGAAGCAGGGCGGTACCGACGTGCGTGCCAACACCACCCGTGCGTTCGCCGTGGGCGTGCCGGGGCCGGGGCAGGCGTATGAACTGGTGGGGCACAAATGGTTTTGCTCGGCGCCCATGTGCGATGCCTTCCTCACCCTGGCCCAGACCGACAAGGGGCTGAGCTGCTTCCTGCTGCCGCGTCACCGCCCTGATGACACGCGCAACGAGTTCTATATCCAGCGCTTGAAGAACAAACTTGGCAACTGCTCCAACGCCTCCAGCGAAGTGGAGTTTCGCGGCGCACTGGCCTGGATGATCGGCGAGGAGGGGCGCGGCGTGCCCACCATTATCGAGATGGTCGCCATGACCCGCTTCGATTGCATGGTCGGCTCCAGCGCGCTGATGCGCCAGGCCCTGACCCAGGCCGCCCACCACTGTGCGCACCGCCAGGTCAGCGGTCGCGTGTTGGCCGATCAGCCGTTGATGCAGAACGTGCTGGCTGACCTGGCCCTGGAAAGCGAAGCGGCGTTGGCACTGAGCCTGCGCATGGGCCAGGCGCTGGATCATCTGGACGACGGCCAGCAGACGCGCTTCGCCCGGTTGATGACCGCCGTTGGCAAATACTGGGTCTGCAAGCGTGCGCCGGCCATGATCAATGAGGCCGCCGAATGCATGGGGGGGGCCGGTTATGTCGAAGACAGTATCCTGCCGCGCCTGTACCGCGAGGCGCCGGTCAATTCCACGTGGGAGGGCTCGGGTAACGTCCAGTGCCTGGACGTGCTGCGGGCGCTGTCAAAAGAGCCCGGCGTGCTCGATGCGCTGTTTGCCGAACTGGGCGACGGCCATGGCGACCGCCGCCTGGCGGCGCACATCGATAACCTCAAGGCGGCGTTCAAGGACACCACCGACATCCAGTACCGCGCCCGCCAGCTCACCGAAGACATCGCCCTGGGCGTACAGGCCAAACTGCTGCTGGACGCGGGCAACGCGGCGGTCAGCGATGCTTTTATCGCCAGCCGCCTGAGTGGCAGCGGCCGCGTCTATGGCGCGCTGCCGCGTGGCATTGATGTAGAGGCCCTGGTTCAGCGTTCAAGCCCGTTTTCAAATTGATCGTTGTGGGCGCTGGCAAGCCAGCTCCCACAAACACCTTGAGCGCGTGCCTTTGTGTGTTGTTACAGGCAAGATGGGGGCCTGCAAGATCAGACAGGAAGCGCACCGTGACTCGAACTGCCGAAGCCTTTGTTGTTGTTGAAACCGCCGAACAAGCCGTCGATCGTCTGGCTGAACTGCACGAGCGGGGTACTCAGGCCCTGAGCCAGGCGCTCAAGCAATACCTCAAGGATCGCAGCGAACCCGACGCCGCCCAGCGGGCCTTGTTCCGCTACCCCGAACTGCGCGTCACCTACACCTATAACGGTGAAGTGCCGCCCATCACCCGGGCCTACGCCAAGGTGCAGTCGCCAGGTACCTACTCGGTCACCGTGACCCAGCCAGCCGCCTTCCGCACCTACCTGACAGACCAGCTCAAGCCGTTGATGCGCGACTTCTCCGTCACCGTCGAAGTGGGCGTCAGCGAGCAGAACATTCCTTACCCGTACGTGGTCGATCAGGGCGACGAACTGGCCGGCAGTGGCGTTACCGCTGCCGCCCTGGCCCGCGTGTTCCCCAGCACCGACCTGTCCGCCGCCACCGATGGCGTGGCCGACGGCCTGTATGACTGGGCCACCGCCGACCCCATGCCGCTGGCCCTGTTCGACGCTGCGCGCGTGGACTTCTCCCTGCGCCGCCTGATCCACTACACCGGCAGCGATTGGCGCCATGTGCAACCGTGGATTTTGCTGACCAACTACCACCGCTATGTCGACCAGTTCGTCAGCCACGGCCTGGAGCAATTGCAGAGCGACCCGCGCTTCGTGCGCATGGTGATGCCCGGCAACGTGGTGATCGAGAAGGGCATGGGCACCGAGCAGGCCCAGGCCCTGGTCGACGCCGTGGTATGGCACCGCTACCAGATGCCGGCCTATCACCTGATTGCCGCCGATGGCGATGGCGTGACCCTGGTCAACATTGGCGTGGGCCCGTCCAACGCCAAGAACATCACCGACCACCTGGCCGTGTTGCGCCCGCACTGCTGGCTGATGATTGGCCACTGCGGCGGCCTGCGCCAGTCGCAGACCATCGGCGACTACGTGCTGGCCCACGCCTATATGCGCCAGGACGGCATTCTTGACCGCGTGCTGCCGCCGAATATTCCGATTCCGGCCTTGGCTGAAGTGCAGATGGCCCTGCAGGAAGCGGCGGCGCAGATCACCGGCGAGCGTGGCGACGAGCTGAAAAAGCGCCTGCGCACCGGCACCGTGCTGACCTACGACGACCGTAACTGGGAGCTGCGCTGGGCTCAGGAACGGCCGTTGATCAACCTGTCCCGCGCCGTGGCGGTGGACATGGAGAGCGGCACCATCGCGGCCCAGGGCTATCGCCTGCGGGTTCCGTACGGCACGCTGCTGTGTGTGTCCGACAAGCCGCTGCACAGCGAGATCAAGCTGCCGGGCTCGGCCAACGCCTTCTACAACCGTGCGGTCAGCCAGCACCTGAAGATCGGTATCGCGGCCCTGGACCTGCTGCGTACCGAGCTGAACTCGCTGCACTCGCGCAAACTGCGCAGCTTCGACGAACCGCCCTTCCGTTGAGGTTTGCCCAAAGCAGCCGGGCCCACTAGCATAGTCGGCCCAGCTGCCTTGAATTGTTCCCCCATGCCTTTGCCTCCACGTTCCACTGCCCGTCGTCCGGGCGCCAAACCTGTCAGCAAGCCCGGGCAACCGCGGCGCGTGGCCAAGGCGCCGCCGGCCGAGCCGCGGCTAATCCTGTTCAACAAACCCTTCGATGTGCTGACACAATTCAGCGACGGCGAAGGGCGGGCGACGCTCAAGGATTTCATCGACATACCGGGCATCTACCCTGCCGGGCGGTTGGACCGCGACAGTGAAGGCCTGTTGCTGCTGACCAACGACGGCCAATTGCAGGCGCGCATTGCCGACCCCAGGCACAAACTGGCGAAAACCTATTGGGTGCAGGTTGAGGGCGAGCCTACCGAGGCCCATCTCACGCAACTGCGCCAAGGTGTGCAGTTGAACGACGGCATGACCCTGCCAGCCCAGGCGCGCTTGCTGGAAGAGCCGGACCTGTGGCCGCGTGATCCGCCGGTGCGCTTCCGCAAAAGCGTGCCTACCCATTGGCTGGAGCTGATCATCAAGGAAGGCCGCAACCGTCAGGTGCGACGCATGACCGCCGCGGTTGGCCTGCCCACCCTGCGGCTGGTGCGCGTGCGCATCGGCAACTGGGCGCTGGACGGCCTGGAACAAGGCAAATACCGCGAGGTACCCGCCAGGCTCTGAAAGCTCGCTGGCAAGCCAGCGCCTACAGGTGATCAGTGGGACTCGATAACGGCAATCACCACTGACTTGATCACAAACGCCAATATCCCCAGCCCCAGCACCGCGAACAGGATGATGGTGCCAAAGCGCCCGGCCTTGGACTTCTTCGCCAGGTCCCAGACAATAAACCCCATGAAGCCGATCAGTATCGTGACCAGGATGGTCATCATCCATTCTTCGAATACGGCCGGGTCCATGGCGGTCTCCTCAGGTGCGCAGGTGGGTCAGGGGCAATTCGGTGCTGGCCAGCACCTGGTTCAGCACAAAGCTTGAACGCACGCTGGTGACACCGTCGATGCGGGTCAGGTGGCCCAGCAGCAGTTTCTGGTAGTGATCCATGTCAGGCACCACCACCTTGAGTTGGTAGTCCGCCTCCATGCCGGTCACCAGGCTGCACTCCAGCACCTGGGGCAATGCGCGCACGGCGGCCTCGAAGTTCTCGAAGCGCTCGGGGGTGTGGCGGTCCATGCCGATGTGCACGTAGGCCGTCAGGGTCAGCCCCAGCATCTTGCGGTCCAGCAAGGCCACCTGGCGGGTGATGTAGCCGTCGTCTTCCAGCTGCTTGACCCGACGCGAGCACGGCGATGGCGACAGGCCGATGCGCTCGGCCAGTTCCTGGTTGGAAATACGAGCATCGCGCTGCAATTCAGCCAGAATGCTCAGGTCATATCGGTCCAGCTTGCTCATGGATCAGCCCTTGATCTTTAATATTGCTGCAAATTATCCATCTGAAGGCAAAAATTGCGCAAGTGATGTTTTCGTCAGCAATCTTAGCAATCATGTGCCGGCGCCTTCGACGTATTCTTTTAACCAGAATCACTACCCGGACACGAGTCCACTGCAACCAGACCCAAGCAGGCAGGTTGCGGCCACCACCCCCACAGGGGATGTGCTGGCCCCCGGGTTGCACACTGCCCAGAAGGCGGCGTGAGGTGAGCCGGCGCCACAAGCGTCGAGCCGGACAGAAGATACTCAAGGGAGGCCGACGGGCCTCCCTTCTTTATTTGTGCGCGCAAGAAAAGCGTGTGCGCGCCGATACCCTCTGCATACAGACTGATAAACTTGAAGAACCGAAACCGGTTTTTCAAGTCTTATCTATACGCCCCAATCCCCCCGTGAGGAACAGCATGAAGTCGCGCATCTGGCAGTTGGCAGGTGTTGGTTTGCTCTGTGTGAGCGTCAGCGCTCAAACCCTGGCCGAAGGCCAGGGGCAGGAACAACGGCAGCAGGAACAGCAGCAACAACAGCGGGGCAATCAGCATGGCCAAGAACATGGTGGCCAGCCGCAGAACCATCCGCAGCCGCAACAGCCGCCCCAGCAGCAACCGCAACAACGCCCGCAACAAAGTGGCCAGTATCAGTTCCACCAGCAGAATTTCAACCGCGAGGAGGGCGCCGCACGCCCCCAGAACGCGCAGCCGCAATTCCACCAGCAGCAGAACACGCCCACGCAGTTCCATCAGGAGCAACAGCGTGCGCCGCAGCAAAGTGGCCAGTACCAGTTCCACCAGGAACCGCGCGAACAGCAGGCGGAGCAACCGTCGATTCGCCCACGGCCCGATGAGGTGCGCCAGACTCAGCAGCCTATCCGTGGCAATTACGCCGACATGCCCAACCGCGACCGGCACGATGATCACCGCTGGCCGGGGCGCCCGGACGGCCATGGCAATGGCTGGGGCCCTGGGCCGCAGTACCGGCCGGGCCAGTACGTGGACCGCTTCCCCGGTCAGTCCTATCGCGTGCCGTACCGCGGTGGTGATTATTTCTTCTCGGGTGGCTACTGGTATCGCCCGGACGGTCCGCGCTACGTGGTAGTAAGCCCGCCCTATGGCATTCGCACCCGGTACCTGCCCGACTATGCCAGCGAAGTGTGGGTAGGCGGCGCGCTGTTTTTCCTCGCCGCTGGCAGTTATTACCAGTGGATGGATGACAGCCAGGATTACGTGGTGGTCAACCCGCCGGTGGCCCAGGAGCAGCCGCAGCCCGAACCGCAACCGCAACCGGCAGCCGATCCTTATGACGTGGCGGTGTATCCGGCGTATGGCCAAGGCCCCCAGCAGATCCAGCAGGACAAGTACGACTGCTATCGCACCGCCGTGCAGCAGACCGGCTTTGACCCGGCCAATGCCACCTACGCGCCGGACCCGGCGGTGGTCTACAGCTATCGCAATGCCATGGCGTCCTGCCTGAGCACCCGCGGTTACAGAGTGAACTGAGGCGTATGGGCCTTGCCGGCCCGCACCACTTCTTCAGGGTCGGCGTGCACCAGCACCTCGGCCTTCGGATACTGCCCCATGATTGCCGCCTCGGCCTGTTCGCACAGGGCGTGGGCGGCGGTCAGGCTCAAGTCGCCCGGCAACTCCAGGTGCAGTTGCACAAACCAGTGATTGCCCGACACTCGCGTTCGCAGGTCGTGGGCACCCAGTACCCCGGGCACTTCGCAGGCCAGCTTGAGCATTTGTTCACTGACATCCACGGGCAGTTCCTGGTCCATGAGGATGGCTGAGCTTTCACGGGCGATCTGTACCGCGCTCCAGAGGATGTACACCGATATGCCCAGGCCGAAGAAGGCGTCGACCTGCCCGAAGCCGAATTGCGCCAGCAGCAAGGCCACCAGGATGCTGCCGTTGAGCATCATGTCCGAGCGGTAGTGTAACGAGTCAGCGCGAATGGCCGTGGAGCCGGTTTCGCCGATTACCTTGAACTGGATGGCCAGCAGCCCGGCAGTCAACACCAGCGACAGCACCATCACCGCGATGCCGATCCCGGCCTGGCCCAGTGGCTGCGGGTTATGCAGGCGATCGATGGCCTGGTAGGCGATCAGCACGGCACTGAAACCGATGAACAGCGCTTGCGCCATGCCGGCCATGGCCTCGGCCTTGCCGTGGCCGTAGCGGTGGTCGTCGTCGGCCGGGCGCAATGCATAATGCACGGCCAGCAGGTTGAGGAATGAGGTGGCGCCGTCCAGCACCGAGTCGGTGAGGCCGGCCAGCAGGCTGACCGAACCGCTCAACCACCAGGCGATGGCCTTGGCAACGATCAGGATGGCTGCCGTGGCCAGGGACGCACGGGTGGCCAGGCGCAGCAGCTTGATGTGTCGAGCGGATGTGGTCATGGGGGCCTGTTCTTAGGCGGCGGGCTTGAGGCCATACATGGCCAGTTGTTCAACGCTGCCACGGCTCTGGATCAGGCGTGGATCGTTCAGTGGCAGGGTACGGCCCAGTTCGTTCTGCAGGATAGCTTCCAGTTTCGCGCGGTCCACCTTGCCGTCGGCGGAGATCGCCTCGTGCAGTTTTTCCGGCGCAACCTGAGCCGTCTTGCCATGGGGGAAGTAAATGGCGCCGGTGGCGAAGTCGACGCCAAACGCTACCAGGCCCGGAATGATATAGAACAGCAGCCCGACGGCGTCTGCCACGGCGATTACCGGGTCGATACGGCCTTCGATCTGGCCGCGACGCTCAGGGTAGAACAGGCTGCCGCAGGCCGTCAGCTGGGTGAGCAGGGCGCCCACCAGAACACCGCCAATCAAACGGGAAGGAATACGCATGGGAATCTCCGAAAGGGTGGATGCAACGATACCGCGTTGCTGTTAGCTAAGACCATGATTATGCGGCGCAAGTTCGCCGTTATACTCGTCGGCTTGCTTGGGAGCCACCATGATTTCATTGCCGATTGATGCCGTTCTGCCAGCCCTGCGCGAGGCCCTCGCGGTACGCCACGAAGCCGTCCTCGAAGCGCCGCCCGGCGCGGGTAAAACCACCCGTGTGCCGTTGGCGTTGCTGGATGAACCGTGGCTGGCTGGCCAGACCATCCTGATGCTGGAGCCGCGCCGCCTGGCCGCTCGCGCCGCCGCCGAGCGACTGGCCAGTGAGCTGGGCGAGAAGGTCGGCGACACCGTGGGCTACCGCATCCGCCTGGAAAGCCGCGTGGGCCCGAACACCCGCATCGAAGTGGTGACCGAAGGCATTCTGACCCGGCGCCTGCAGGAAGATCCAGCGCTGGACGGCGTGGGCCTGGTGATCTTCGATGAATTTCATGAACGCAGCCTGGACGCCGACCTGGCGTTGGCCCTGAGCCTCAACGGTCGCGAACTGCTGCGCGATGAGCCGCCCCTGAAGATTCTGCTGATGTCGGCGACCCTGGAAGGCGAGCGCCTGGCCGCCATGCTCGACGATGCCCCAGTGGTGCGCAGCGAAGGGCGCATGTTCCCGGTAGCCATGCGCTGGGGCAGGCCATTCCAGCCCGGGGAGTTCATCGAGCCACGGGTGGTCAGCGCTGTGCTCGAAGCGCTGAACGATGAAAGCGGCAGCCTGCTGGTGTTCCTGCCGGGCCAGGCCGAGATCCGCCGGGTGCACCAGCAATTGCTGGATGCGCTGGGCGAGGGCGGCCCGGTGTTGCTGTGCCCCTTGCACGGCGAACTGGACCTGAGTGCCCAGCGCGCCGCCATCGAACCGGCGGCGCCAGGCAAGCGCAAGGTGGTGCTGGCCACCAACATTGCCGAAACCAGCCTGACCATCGACGGCGTGCGCGTGGTCATCGATGCCGGCCTTGCGCGGGTACCGCGTTTCGACCCGGGCAGCGGCATGACCCGCCTGGACACCCAGCGCATTTCTCGCGCCAGTGCCACCCAGCGCGCCGGCCGAGCCGGGCGCCTGGAGCCCGGCGTGTGCTATCGGCTGTGGTCCGAAGCGCAGCATGAACAACTGGCCGCCTACGGTGCTGCGGAAATTCTCCAGGCCGACCTGGCCGGCCTGGCCTTGCAACTCAACCGCTGGGGCGTCACCCCCGGCCAGTTGCGCTGGCTCGACCTGCCGCCCGCCGCTGCGTACGGCCAGGCGCTGGACTTGCTGGTGCGCCTGGGTGCCTTGGCCGATCCCGGCGCCACCAGCCTCACCGAGCACGGCCAGGCCATGGCCCAACTGCCGGCGCACCCGCGCATCGCCCACTTGTTGTTGCGGGGGCAGGCGCTGGGGTTGGCGGGGTTGGCGTGTGACGTGGCGGCTTTGCTCGGCGAGCGGGATATCTTGCGCGGCGCCGGTGCCGACCTGCACAGCCGCCTGGGCCTGGTGTCCGGCGAGCAGCGCGGCGCCCGGGGCAGCCAGGGCGGGGTACAGCGCGTGCGCCAATTGGCCCGCCAGTACCGCGGCTACCTCAGGGGCAACCCCAGCGAGCCGGTGGCCAACCCCGACCACCCGCGTTGGCTGGGCGCCTTGCTGGCGCTGGCCTACCCGGACCGCGTCGCCCAACAGCGTCGTGCTGGCGGTGGTGAGTACCGCCTGGCCAATGGCCGCGCCGCGCAATTCGGCGAGCCGGACGCGCTGATGAAAAACGAGTGGCTGGTCATCGCCGACCTGGGCAGCCGCCAAGGGCAGCGTGAAGAGCGCATCTACCTGGCCACCGATTTCGACGCGCAGTTGTTCGACGGCGTGCTGGCCGAGCAGGTGCGTCAGGTCGACCAGTTGGAATGGGACGAACGCGAAGGCGTGCTGCGCGCCGAGCGCCAGCGCAAGGTCGGCGAACTGGTGCTCAGCCGCGAGCCTTTGCCGGGGCTGGACGACTCGGCCAGGGCGCACGCCTTGGCCGGGCTGGTGCGACGCAAGGGGCTGGAACTGTTGCCTTGGACCCCCGAATTGCGCCAATGGCAGGCGCGGATCAACCTGTTGCGTAGCCTTGATCTTAAGGGGCAGGGCAGCAGCGAATGGCCTGACGTCAGCGACGCTGGCCTGCTGGCTACCCTGGAAAACTGGTTGGAGCCGTACCTGGGCAAGGTCACGCGCTTGAGTCATTTCGGCAACCTGGACCTGTCATCGATACTGCGCAACGCCTTGCCCTGGCCGCTGCCCCAGCGCCTGGACGAATGGGCACCGCAGCACCTGGCGGTGCCGTCGGGCAGCAACGTGCGCCTGGACTATAGCGAGCATCCGCCGATTCTGGCGGTGCGCTTGCAGGAGCTGTTCGGCCTGGCCGACACCCCGCGTATCGCCAACGGCCGCCAGCAAGTGCTGTTGCACCTGCTGTCGCCGGCGCGGCGGCCGGTACAGGTCACCCAGGACCTGGCTAACTTCTGGCGCAGCACCTATGCCGAGGTGAAGAAGGATTTGAAGGGGCGCTACCCCAAGCATTATTGGCCCGAAGACCCATTGGTGGCTGAGCCAACCGCGCGAGCCAAGCCCAGAAAATCCTGATGAGGGATGAGAATGTTGCTGGCGGCGTTGTGAGGCTGCCTTCGGCAGTCATTGAACCGTGATCCGCTAACCAAAACCCGCATGCTTCTCTTGTTTCGCATGTGTCAAATAAGACGCTAACAGGGTGATAAATGTGTTGGTGAGGTATTAAGCCTCATCAATGAATTTTTGAATCTCGCCGTCCCCGTACTTTCGGTCATCCCAATCGATATGCATATTCCAGTCTTCCATGAAAGTTCTCAGCTCATTCAGGGCTGCCTCTAAGGTTTCTTCCATTTTCTTGCATTCGGGTGCCCCGACCTTATAACTGGCGGAAAGAGTTTTGGCTTGTAATAAGTCATTGTAGGCCCCCCACCTACTGTTCATAATATCAATTAAGCTGGGTGGGTCTGAGTAATCGTCCATCTCTTCGATTGCTGATTTGACTTCGTCGATCTTAATCTGGACTTTAGACAAATGTTCCTCTATTGCCGACATGGTGCTTTCTTCGGCTGCCGCCTTAATTCGCTTGCCGCTTGATTCGGTGAAGTGCTCATTAACTAAATCAAAATCAATCCGGACTGAGTCTTTCTCAGTTATGTGGTAGCGGGATTTTTTCTTTATTTGATGCAAGTGAATAGTCTGCTTTTTTAGCGAGACCAATGCAACAAATACCGGTATGTCCATGTCGCGCCAGTAGTCGAGCTGATTTTTCGAAACGTACCAGTAAGGCTGAGGCTCCTCATCTGCAGAAGTTTTCACTTGGAAGGCGACAAATCGCCCGGTGCTATTTCGATTCTCGTCCAGTATTTCGACTTGTGCATCAATGCCAATGTCGATATCGAAGAGCCGACAAGGCCAACCGAGAACATACGAAATCTTGTAGGCAAAAAAATATTCTCCAGCATCGCCTGTTGCAATCTTGGATGGGTATTTCATGTTTTGTCGAGTTGCCTTTAGATAAGGTTTACCGAAAATTAAGCTTCCTTGGCAGTCCGAGTTCTTCCGGAGCCTCTCCATGCATGAATGCCAAGAGGTAAAGCACCTGGCCCACTGGCTGTGGTTTCTGCTGCGGTTCGGAGGCGTCCTTCTGCACTATCTGTCTGGTCGCGTAGCGTAACGTTACGCCCAG
>NZ_AJWX01000034.1 GCF_000263855.1 Pseudomonas sp. M47T1 | reverse complement strand
CACCGGCGCCGACGCCAGCGTCACCGTGCAGATGATTCGGCCGCCTTCGGCCGACGCCATCGCGCATAACCGGAAGACTCGCGGTGCCGATCCATTCAAATATGGGGCGCCGGGAAGACGATGAGGTCAACCTACCTGTCTGGAAGCATGAGACCGACTATTCAAACAACGCGTCCAGCGCTTGCTCCAGGCGCGTTACGCCTATCACCTGCAACCCGGCTGGCGCCTCCTTCGGCGCATTGCCCTTGGGCACGATGGCGCGCTTGAAGCCGTGCTTGGCGGCTTCCTTCAAACGCTCCTGGCCGCTAGGCACCGGCCGCACTTCACCCGACAAACCAACCTCGCCAAATACCAGCAAGTCATGGGGCAACGGTCGGTTGCGCAAGCTGGACATGATGGCCGCCAGCAGCGCCAGGTCTGACGCGGTTTCCAGCACCTTCACCCCGCCCACCACGTTGAGGAACACGTCCTGGTCATGGGTAGGGATGCCCCCGTGACGGTGCAGCACGGCCAGCAGCATGGCCAGGCGGTTCTGGTCCAGGCCCAGGGTCACGCGGCGGGGGTTGGCCAGGTGGCTGTCGTCCACCAGCGCTTGCACTTCCACCAGCATGGGCCGGGTGCCTTCCCAGGTGGCCATGACCACGCTGCCGGGCACTTCTTCCTGGGCGCGGGTGAGGAAGATGGCCGAGGGGTTGGAGACTTCTTTCAGGCCCTTGTCGGTCATGCCGAACACGCCCAATTCGTTGACGGCGCCGAAGCGGTTTTTGACGGCGCGCAGCAGACGCAGGCGGCCGTCGGATTCACCTTCGAAATACAGCACGGTGTCCACCATGTGCTCCAGCACGCGGGGGCCGGCCAGGGCGCCCTCCTTGGTCACGTGGCCCACCAGGAAGATGGCCGTGCCGCTCTGCTTGGCGTAGCGCACCAGCAGGGCCGCGCTTTCGCGCACCTGGGAGACGCCGCCGGGGGCAGACTGCAACGCCTCGGTGAAGATGGTCTGGATGGAGTCGATGACCATCACCTTGGGCTGCTCAACCCGAGCCGTGGCGATGATGGTTTCGATGCAGGTTTCGGTCATGACCCGCAGTTTGTCCTGGGGCAGGCCCAGGCGGCGGGCGCGCATGGCCACCTGTTGTTGCGACTCCTCGCCGGTGACGTACAGGGCTGGCATGCGCTCGGCGATGTTGCACAGGGTTTGCAGCAGGATGGTGGATTTGCCGATGCCCGGGTCACCGCCAATCAGCACCACCGAACCGTCCACCAGGCCACCGCCCAGCACGCGATCCAGTTCACCGGAGGCGGTGCTGAAACGCGGGATTTCCTCGACGCTGACTTCGGCCAGGGTCTTGATCTGCGCCTGCTGGCCGGCCCAGCCGGTGCGGCCGCTGGGCGGTGCGGCGGCGCCGGCTTCGATCATGGTTTCGGTCAGGGTGTTCCACGCGCCGCACTCACCGCACTGCCCCGCCCATTTCGGGAAGGTGGCGCCGCATTCGGTGCAGCCGTACAAGCGCTTGGCCTTGGCCATGGTGGAACCCCCTGTATATAAAAACAGTTATTGTACATCAATAATCCGTGTATCCGCTGCCGCCAGGCTGCGCTTGCCTACGTGAACCCTGGACATCTTCGGCGAGGGGCAGGGCCAGCACAGCCTGGCGGCAGTGGCTACGGGATGGGGATCGGCTCGGGATCGGATCAAACTTCTGCGGCTGAGGTCGGTCATTGTTACCAGGTGTGAGCGAGACGCGCGTAGCTGTCTTACACTGGCTGCAACCATTCATCTGCATTAAGGGATATCAAAACATGGGCGTACTAGCTGAGTTCAAGGCCTTCGCGGTCAAAGGCAATGTGGTCGACATGGCCGTGGGTATCATCATTGGCGCTGCGTTCGGCAAGATCGTGTCGTCGTTCGTGGGTGACGTGGTGATGCCGCCGCTGGGGCTGTTGATAGGCGGGGTAGACTTCAGCAACCTGGCAGTAACGCTGCGGGAGGCCCAAGGCACGGCACCGGCGGTGGTGCTGGCCTACGGCAAGTTCATCCAAACGGTGATCGACTTCCTGATCGTGGCCTTCGCCATTTTCATGGGCGTGAAGGCCATCAACAGGCTCAAGCGCGAAGAAGCGGCGGCCCCTACACTGCCGCCTACGCCTACAAAAGAAGAGCTGCTGCTGGGCGAGATTCGTGATTTGCTCAAGGAGCAGAATGCCCGCCCTTGAACCCCGTTGCCCGTACGCAACCCAGTAGGAGCTGCCGCCAGGCTGCGAAGGCCCGCAGAGCGGGCCTGCGATCGACATCAATACGCCGAAGGTCCTGCGGACCTTTTCGCAGCCTGACGGCAGCTCCGATCAGCCCCCTTAGGCGTGGCGCGCTACCAGTAGTTCTCCACAGCGATCTGGCCCGGCTTGCGCGTCAGGGCCAGGCGCATGTCGCGGCCCTTGAGCACCTGGCGGGTGTCATCGATCATCTGCGGGTTGCCGCAGATCATCACCCGCGAGTGCTCGGGGGTCAGGGCACACCCCGCGGCGCTTTCCAGCTCGCCGTTTTCGATCAACGTGGTGATACGCCCCCCTAGCGCACCCGGGTACTGCTCGCGGGTCACCGTGGGGATGTACTGGAACTTGTGCGCGTAGTCGGCCAGGTACTCGCGCTGGGTGAGCTCGGCAATCAACGGCTGATAGGCCAATTCGCGCCCCTCGCGCGCGCTGTACACGAGCACGATGCGCTCGAATTTTTCCCACACCTCGAAATCCTGCAGTATCGACAGGAACGGCGCCACGCCCGTGCCCGTGGCCAGCAGCCAAAGGTCGCGGCCATCGCTGAAGCGATCCGGGGTCAGGTAGCCAAAGGCCTGGCGGTCTACCAGCAACGTATCGCCCTCACGCAACCGGCTCAGCTCGCTGGTGAACTCCCCGCCTGGCACCACGATGGAAAAGAACTCCAGAAACTCGTCGTGGGGCGACGACACCATGGAATACGCCCGCCATACCACGCTGCCGTCCGCCTTGGCCACGCCCAGGCGGGCGAACTGACCGGCGCGGAACCGGAACCCCGGGTCGCGGGTAGTGCGCAAGGTGAACAGGCTGGGGGTAACAGGCTGTACTTCCAGCAGGGTTTGGCGGGTGAAGTTCTCGGCGCTGGCGGTCATGACCGTCTCCATGGAAACAATGGCACCAGTGTCCTGCAATCAAGGGCAAAAAAACACCCGCAAGTTGTAATGGCATTTACAGCTTTTATCCTGATGATCAATGCTATTTATCGACAAAATACCGATTTTTCTCTGAAGTTAGCACCTAGACTGAAGCGACGGGGATCCTTGTGGATCCAAGAGCTCAGTCAAAAGGGGGGTTAAAATGAAGCACTGGCCTGAAGCGCAATTACACCGCCTGCAGCACCTGACGGATGAGGGCGATATTCTCCAGACCGCGTTTCAGCTGGCTCACGACATGGGGTTCGATTACCTCGGCTTCGCCACCGCCCCCTCGACTTCCACGGCCCAACTGGAAGGGGTAAGCAACCTGCCCATGGCCTGGTGCACACGTTACCAGCAGCAGGGCTACGTCAGGCATGACCCCACCGTGCGGCATTGCCGACACTCGGTGGTGCCCTTGCTGTGGTCCGACACTGTGTTTTCGCCCACCCCAGTGCTGCGCCGTGACGCCTGGGCGCACGGCATTCGCCATGGCTTGAGCCTGGCGGTGCACGGCACCTGTGGGCAAATGAGCATGCTCTCGCTGATACGCGAAGAGTTGGCGGTCAGTGCCGATGAGTTCTGCCTCAAGGCGGGCCATTGCCTGTGGCTGGGCAACCTGCTGCATCAGCGCCTGAGCGGCCAGTTGCTAAACCCTCTGGATGGCAGCCATGGCCACCTGTCCAAGCGCGAGGTGGAAGTGCTGCGCTGGTCAGCGCAGGGCAAGACCGCTGGGGATATCGGCGCTATCCTCAGCCTGTCCGAACGAACGGTGAACTTCCATATCAGCAGCGCCGTGAAAAAACTGGGCATGGGCAACAAGACCGCTGCCATTGTGCATGCGGCTCAAGCGGGGCTGCTGTAGGCGCCTATGCCTGCATAATTTCGCAAATGGACGTAGAATTCCCGCCCCGGAGCACCGCCAGGTGCCTCCCCGCTGCGAGTTTGGTGTCGCCGAGACTTGCGTAATATAAAGCTGCCCACCCGAGTCTCCGCCCCATGCCCGTGCTGACCACGACCTTTGCCCAACTTGACCTGATCCGCCAGCCTGACCAGCCCAACGAACCGCTGCAGGCCTTCGATGCCGCGGACGAATACCTGCTCACTCATCTGGCCGAACAGCAGTTGCCCGCCACCACCCGGGTGCTGGTGCTCAACGACAGCTTTGGCGCCCTTGCCATCAGCTTGCAAGGGCAGTTCGAGCTCGTCAGCAGTGGCGACTCGTTCCTGGGCAGCCAGGCACTGGAGAAGAACCTGGTGCGTAACGGTCGGCCGTTCGACGCCATTGGCGTTCTGCCCGCCAGCCAGAGCTGGGATGGCCAGTTCGACCGCGTGCTGATCCGCGTGCCCAAGACCCTGGCCTTGCTGGAAGAACAACTGATCCGCCTGCAAGGCCACCTGGCGCCAGGCGCCGAGGTGGTGGCGGCGGCCATGGTCAAGCACCTGCCCCGGGCCGCTGGCGATCTGCTGGAGAAGTACATTGGCCCGGTCAGCGCCTCGCTGGCGGTCAAGAAGGCTCGCTTGCTGACCGCCCGGGCCGAGGCGCGCCCGGCGTTCATTTCGCCCTACCCCAGCCGTTATCGCCTGGAACAGCCGGCCCTGGAACTGCTGAACCACGCCAATGTGTTCTGCCGCGAAGGCCTGGACATCGGCACGCGGGCGTTCCTGCCGCACCTGCCTACTGGCCTTGGAAGCGCACGGGTCGCCGACCTGGGCTGTGGCAACGGCGTACTGGGCATTGTCAGCGCCCTGCAAAACCCTGACGCGCAGTACACCCTGGTGGACGAGTCGTACATGGCCGTGCAATCGGCCGCCGAGAACTGGCAGGCGGCGCTGGGCGACCGCGAAGTGATTGTGCGCCCTGACGACGGCCTGGCCGGGCAGGCACCGCAGTCGCTGGACGTGGTGCTGTGCAACCCGCCCTTCCACCAGGCCCAGGTAGTCGGCGACTTCCTGGCCTGGCGCATGTTCCAGCAGGCGCGCGAGGCGTTGGTGGTGGGTGGCGCGCTGTACATCGTGGGCAACCGCCACCTGGGGTATCACAGCAAGCTGGCGCGGTTGTTCCGCGGTGTCGAGCAAGTGGCCGCCACGCCCAAGTTTGTCATTCTAAAAGCCCGCAAATAGCGGCGACGACAAATCCCAGACGAAAAAAACCCTCCGAAGAGGGCTATAAAACCGCTGCCTGTGCTAAACAGCGGATGGGATGAGACGGGTGTTTCAATGCGACTTCATGCCCGCAGCGGTCATGAACATGCGCAGCAGTTCAGCGACGATGCCCAGGGCCACGATGCTGCCAGCCCAGATCACCAGCAACCAACCCACGCGCTTCCACCAGGGGGTGTTGGCGGCCGGGTCGGGTTCGTGTTCCTTGATGCTCATGCAAACTTCCTCCAAAGATCGCTGAAACCCGTAACGGCTCCCGTAGGAGCGGGTTCTACCCGCGAAAAGAACACCGCGTACTACCTGAAACACCGCGTTGCGTTTTTCGCGGGTAGAACCCGCTCCACAGACAGTTGCCGTTACACAGCACTGTCAGTGGTAGCCATCCTCATGGGTCACCTTGCCGCGGAATACGTAGTAGCTCCAGAAGGTGTACACCAGGATGAACGGGATGATGAACAGCGTGCCCACCAGGATGAACCCCTGGCTTTGCGGCGGCGAAGCTGCGTCCCAGATCGATACGGCCGGAGGGATGATGTTCGGCCACAAGCTAATGCCCAGGCCGCTGTAGCCCAGGAAGATCAGGATCAGGGTCATGATGAACGGCATGTAGTGAGCGCGTTGCGATACTGACTTGAGCAGCGCGTACACCGACAGCAGCACCAGCAACGGCACCGGCATGAACCACACCAGGTTAGGCATGCTGAACCAACGGGTGGCGATGTCGGCGTGGGTCAGCGGGGTCCAGATACTGACGATACCGGTAACCAGCAACAGCACCAGGGCCAGCGGCTTGGCCAGCTTGTGCATGGCCTCCTGCAGGCTGCCTTCGGTCTTCATGATCAGCCAGGTGCAACCCAGCAGTGCGTAAGCCGCGATCAGGGCCAGGCCGCAGAACACGGTGAACGGTGACAGCCAGTCCAGGCCACCGCCGGCATAGGCCCGGTTGACCACCGGGATACCGTCGATGTACGCGCCCAAGGCCACGCCTTGGGAGAAGGTGGCCAGCAGCGAGCCGCCGATGAAGGCCTTGTCCCAGATGTGACGCTTTTCCGGGCGAGCCTTGAAACGGAACTCGAACGCCACACCGCGAAAGATCAGGCCGATGAGCATCAGGATCAGTGGCAGGTACAGCGCTTCCAGCACCACCGAGTAGGCCAGCGGGAAGGCGCCGAACAAAGCCGCGCCGCCCAGTACCAGCCAGGTTTCGTTGCCGTCCCATACCGGGGCGACGGTGTTCATCATTACATCACGGTCCGACTCGCCCTTGATGAACGGGAAAAGAATCCCGATACCCAGGTCGAAGCCGTCCATGATCACGTACATCATGACGCCGAAGATAATGATCACGGCCCAGATCAGTGGAAGATCGATACCCATGACTCAGTTCCCCTTGCTCAGGCTGTCGACGGTGCCTTCTTCGCTGCCTTCGTGGGCGGCGGAGAGAGGACGGGCAGGCGTACGTTGCTGGCCAGGGCCACCGTGGGATGGAGCGTCACCTTCGTGGGTTTTAGGCCCTTTGCGCACCAGGCGCATCATGTAGCCGAAACCGGTACCGAACAGCGAGAAGTACACCACCACGAACAACACCAGGGTAATGCTCATCTGCGTGACGCTGTGGTTGGACACGGCATTGGCAGTGCGCAACAAGCCATACACCACCCACGGCTGACGGCCGATCTCGGTGGTGAACCAGCCCGCCAGCATGGCGATCAGGCCAGCCGGGCCCATGCACATGGCCAGGGTCAGGAACAGGCGGTTGGTGTACAGGCCACCGCGCCAGCGCAGCCACGCGCTCCACAGGCCGACGAAGATCATCAGCATG
Source organism: Pseudomonas sp. M47T1 (assembly GCF_000263855.1). Classification (GTDB taxonomy): domain Bacteria; phylum Pseudomonadota; class Gammaproteobacteria; order Pseudomonadales; family Pseudomonadaceae; genus Aquipseudomonas. The sequence continues at coordinate 54,531 of NZ_AJWX01000034.1, read as the reverse complement.
CCCAGGCCAGCCATGACGCGGAACGACCAGAACACGATGAGCGAGTTGGGACGGTCTTCAGGCGGGAACGACTTCAGGGCCGGGATCTGCTTGTCCAGGCTGTGGGTCAGGATCAGGCTGCCCAGGTACGGCACTTCAATGGCGTACTTGGTCTTCTCTTCCTTCATGTCCGGGATGCCGAACAGGATCAGCGGGGTCGGCTCGTTGCCAACGTTTTCCCAGTGACCTTCGATGGCAGCGATTTTCGCCGGCTGGTGTTCCAGGGTATTCAAACCGTGGGCGTCACCAACGACGGCCTGGATAGGCGCGACGATCAGTGCCATCCACATGGCCATGGAGAACATCTTGCGGATGGCCGCGTTGTCGCGGCCACGCAGCAAGTGCCAGGCAGCCGAGGCGCCAACGAAGAACGCAGTGGCGACGAAGGCGGCAATGGCCATGTGCGCGAGGCGGAACGGGAACGACGGGTTGAAGATCACCGCCAGCCAGTCCACCGGAATCACGCGACCGTCGACAATCTCGTAGCCCTGCGGGGTCTGCATCCAGCTATTGGACGCCAGGATCCAGAAGGTGGAAATCAGCGTACCCACGGCCACCATCACGGTGGAGAAGTAGTGCAGGCCACGGCCCACGCGGTTCCAGCCGAACAGCATGACACCGAGGAAACCGGCTTCGAGGAAGAACGCCGTCAATACTTCATACGTCAGCAACGGCCCGTTGACCGCCCCGGCGAAGTCCGAGAAACGGCTCCAGTTGGTGCCGAACTCATACGCCATGACCAGGCCCGAGACCACGCCCATGCCGAAGTTGACGGCGAAAATTTTCGACCAGAAATGGTACAGGTCGCGGTAGGTATCGTCCTTGGTCTTCAGCCACAGGCCTTCGAGCACTGCCAGGAAACTGGCCAGGCCGATGGTAATGGCAGGGAACAGGATGTGAAACGATACCGTAAACGCGAACTGCATTCGGGCGAGATCTAGAGCCTCTAAGCCGAACATATGGTTTCCTCTATCAGATGATTCATCTGCGTATGCCGGGGGAAAGCCCCGCCAACCCGCGCTACGCCCCTCACGGTTAATGAGTGCAGCACGCGAAAAAGTGTTGAAGTGCACCAATGACCCACGTTCGGTAAACCCTGCCGTGGAAAAGCGTTTTGACGTGGATCAAGGATTCCTGAAAGAGTAGACCCAATCTGCGCACACAACCGCGTGGTCTATTGTCACGCGGCACGTTGCCTCACCCGGCTACAGCAGGGGTCGCAGGCAATTTCGGGGATCGCGCAGGAGAATATCGGCGATCAGCGTCGACCTGCATTTGCGTAACCCGCCGTTACAAAGTAATGATAATCTCGCGCCTTCCGCTCGCGAGGTCGCCCTGCCCCATGTCCAGTTCCGCTGTGCTGCTGTTGCGTCGTCACCGACCTTTCATGGCTTTCTGGCTGGCGCGCGTATGCACCGCCAGCGGCTTCCAGATGCTGACCGTGGCCATTGGCTGGCACCTTTACCAATTGACCGGGAGCGTACTGGACCTGGGCCTGGTGGGCCTGGTGGAGTTCACCCCGCGGGTGCTGTTCATGCTGCACACCGGCCATGTGGCCGACCGCTATGACCGCCGCAAGGTGGCCGCACTGTGCCAGACCGCTCAAGCGCTGGTGGCCCTGGCGCTGGTGATCGGCAGCAGCACGGACAACGTCAGTCGCGACATGATCTTTGTGCTGGCCTTCCTGCTGGGTAGTGCGCGGGCCTTCGAAATGCCCACCACCCAGGCCCTGCTGCCCAATATCGTGCCTACCCAGCTGTTTCCCCGCGCCGTGGCCGCCTCGGCCTCGGCCATGCAAACCGCCACCATCGTCGCCCCGGCCTTGGGCGGCTTTCTATATGCATTCGGCAGCGTGTGGGTGTATGGCCCCACGGTGGTGCTCTATGTGTTGGCGCTGTCGCTGATGCTCAGCCTGCCCGCGCGCCAGACCCCGCTGAACAAAGGCAAAGCCACCCTGCAGTCATTGCTGGCGGGCATCAACTTTATCCGCAGCCGCCCGGACATCCTCGGCGCCATCTCCCTGGACCTGTTTGCCGTGCTGCTGGGCGGTGCCACGGCGCTGTTGCCGGTGTTTGCCCGCGACATCCTGCTGACCGGCCCCTGGGGCCTGGGCCTGCTGCGTTCGGCGCCGGCGGTGGGCGCGCTGCTGATGTCGTTCTGGCTGTCGCGTTTCCCCATCGAGCGCAAGGTGGGCCGCACCATGTTCGCAGGCGTGGGCGTGTTTGGCGTGGCCACCATTGCGTTCGGCCTGTCGACCTCGTTCTGGTTCTCGCTGGCGACCCTGGCGGTGCTGGGCGCGGCGGACATGATCAGCATGGTCATTCGCGGCGCGTTCGTGCAGTTGGAAACCCCGGACGAGATGCGCGGCCGGGTCAGCGCGGTCAACGGACTGTTCATTGGCGCCTCCAACCAGCTGGGCGAATTCGAGTCGGGCCTGACGGCGCACTGGTTCGGCACCGTGCCGGCGGTGGTCCTGGGCGGCGTGGGCACCCTGGTGGTGACCGGTACCTGGATCAAACTGTTCCCAAGCCTGGCCAAACGCGACTCTATGCACTCACGCGGCGCGTCTGTGTAGCGGCAGCCACCAGGCCGCGTCGCCAGGCATCGCGTAACGACCGGACGCAGCTTGGCGGCGGCTACGGGACGGTATGGGCACAAATCGCAAGCATGCTGGTATGATGCGCGGCTTTTTTCGGCCCCTCGGCGAGCTTGTGCTTTGCTTGAGGGGTCAATTCATTCACGGCGCCGGGGCGCGCCACGGGGAGCAGGCATGCTGGAAAGGCTGTTTCAACTCAAAGCACACAACACCAACGTGCGTACCGAGATACTGGCGGGCATCACCACATTCCTGGCCATGGCCTACATCCTGTTCGTCAACCCGAGCATTCTCGGCGAGACAGGCATGGACAAGGGCGCAGTGTTCGTCGCCACCTGCCTGGCAGCCGCCATTGGCTCGACGGTGATGGGCCTGATCGCCAACTACCCGATCGCCCTGGCGCCGGGCATGGGCCTGAACGCCTTCTTCACCTACACCGTGGTCCTGCACATGGGTTACACCTGGCAGACGGCGCTGGGTTCGGTGTTCATCTCGGCGGTGCTGTTCTTCCTGCTGTCGATCTTTCGCATCCGCGAATGGATCGTCAACAGCATCCCCCTGCCCCTGCGTTCGGCCATTGCCGCCGGTATCGGCCTGTTCCTGGCGCTGATTGCGCTGCACAACGCCGGCATCGTGGTGGGCAACCCGGCCACTTTGGTGGGCCTGGGCGACCTGAAGCAGCCTGCACCTATCCTGGCCACCCTGGGCTTCGTACTGATCGTGGCCCTGGAAGCCCTGAAAGTGCGCGGCGCGGTGCTGATCGGTATCCTGGCGGTGACCATCGTCTCCATCGTCATGCACTTCAGCCCGTTCGGCGGCGTGGTCTCGATGCCACCTTCGCTGGCCCCGACCTTCCTGCAGCTGGACATCAAGGGCGCGCTGAACGTGGGCCTGGTGAGCGTGATCTTCGCCTTCCTGTTCGTTGACCTGTTCGACAACTCCGGCACCCTGATCGGCGTGGCCAAGCGTGCCGGCCTGATGGGCAAGGACGGCCACATGCCGAAAATGGGCCGCGCGCTGATCGCCGACAGCACCGCCGCCATGGCTGGGTCCCTGCTGGGTACCTCCACCACCACCAGCTACATCGAGTCGGCGGCAGGCGTGAGCGCCGGTGGCCGTACCGGCCTGACCGCCATCGTGGTGGCCATCCTGTTCATCCTGGCGCTGTTCTTCGCCCCGCTGGCCGGCAGCGTGCCTGCGTTCGCCACCGCCCCGGCGCTGCTGTTCGTGGCTGTGCTGATGATGTCGGGCCTGGCAGAAATCAACTGGGATGACATTACCGAAGCCGCGCCGGTGGTGGTCACCGCCCTGGCGATGCCGTTCACCTACTCGATCGCCAACGGCATTGCCTTCGGCTTCATTTCCTGGACACTGATCAAGCTGCTGTCGGGCCGTACCCGTGACCTGAACCCGGCGCTGATCATTCTGTCGATTCTGTTCGTCATCAAGCTGGGCTGGTTCAACGCATGACTACGGTAGTGAACCCGGCGGACTACAGCCGCCAACTGGACGAGAAAACCGCGCGCCTGCGTGAATTGCTGGCGCCGTTCGATGCCCCGGAACCGGCGGTGTTCGACTCGCCGCGCGAGCACTACCGCCTGCGCGCCGAATTCCGCCTGTGGCGCGAAGACGGCCAGCGCCACTACGCCATGTTTGCCCCGGGCGAGAAGCACCAGGCCATCCTCATCGAGGAGTTCCCCATTGCCAGCCTGCGCATCAACGAACTGATGCCCAAGCTGAAAGCGGCCTGGCAAGGCAACGCGGCGCTGAGCAACAAGCTGTTCCAGGTGGAGTTCCTCACCACCCTGGCCGGCGACGCCATGGTTACCCTGTGCTACCACCGCCCGCTGGATGAGCACTGGCAGGTGGCGGCCGAGCAATTGGCTGCCGAGCTGAACATCAGCCTGATCGGCCGCTCCAAGGGCAAGCGTGTGGTGATTGGCCGCGACTTCGCCGTGGAAAAGCTGGAAGTGGCGGGCCGCGTGTTCAGTTATCAACAGCCTGAAGGCGCGTTCACCCAGCCCAATGGCACGGTGAACCAGAAGATGCTCAACTGGGCATATGAAGCCTTGGGCGAGCGCCAGGACGATTTGCTGGAGCTGTACTGCGGCAACGGCAACTTCACCCTGCCCCTGGCCACCCGGGTGCGCAAGGTGCTGGCCACCGAGATCAGCAAGACCTCGGTGTACGCTGCCCTGAACAACCTGGCCGACAACGCTGTGGATAACGTCACCCTGGTGCGCCTGAGCGCCGAGGAGCTGACCGAAGCGTTGAACGAAGTACGGCCGTTCCGTCGCCTGCAGGGCATAGACCTGAAGAGCTACGAATTCGGCAGCGTGTTTGTCGACCCGCCGCGCGCCGGCATGGACCCGGACACCTGCGAGCTGACGCGGCGCTTCGACAATATCCTGTACATCTCGTGCAACCCGGAGACGTTGGCGGCCAACATCGCGCAACTGAACGACACCCACCGTATCGAGCGTTGTGCGTTGTTTGACCAGTTTCCGTATACCCATCATATGGAATCGGGTGTGCTGCTGGTTCGCCGCTAAGGCACGCAAACCTCACAGGCTAACCATTTGTGGGAGCGGGCAGAGCCCGCTCCCACAAATGGCTCCCTGTGAACTAAAACGCAAAGCACGAACACCCAAACGCCCCCCAGAACCCCTGAAAATCACTGACCGGCACGCTCGACTGTCGCGCCCGGTCGTGGCTGTGGGCGTGCACGCCGCACGGGCCGCTGCACTGATGCACGTGCTGCAATACCGGCGACTGCGGCCGCCAATGGCCCGGCACGATCGCCACCGGCGACCAGTTCGGGGTGACCGGCAACGTCGGCGGCGCCAGCCTGTCGAACTCGCCGGCCGCATGCACCACCTTGCCACTCACCACGGTCAGCAACGACTCGATCCATTTGATGGCCTCTTCCTCGATGCTGAAATAGTCCGCCGACAACGCCACCAGGTCCGCCAGTTGCCCCACCTTGATCTGCCCTTTTTTGCCCTGCTCGGATGAAAACCAGGCACTGCCGTGGGTGTACAACTCAAGTGCGGTGTCGCGCTCCAGGCCCTGTTCATACAAGGCCAGGCCACCCACGGTCTTGCCGCTGACCATCCAGTACAGCGAGGTCCACGGGTTGTAGCTCGACACCCGAGTGGCATCGGTACCCGCGCCTACCGGCACGCCTTCGGCCAACATGCGCTGGATGGGCGGTGTCTGCTCGCCGGCCTTCTTGCCGTAGCGGTCGACGAAGTATTCACCCTGGAACGCCATGCGATCCTGAATGGCAATGCCGCCCCCCAGCGCCTTGACCCGCTCGATGTTCCTTGGGGTGATGGTCTCGGCATGGTCGAAGAACCAAGGCAGGTCGTTGAACGGGATCTCGCGGTTCACTCGCTCGAACACATCAAGCATTCGCGAGATCGACTCGTCATAGGTGGCGTGCAGGCGGAACGGCCAGCGCTGTTCGACCAGGTGGCGTACCACTGGCTCCAGTTCCTGCTCCATGGTGGCCGGCAGGTCCGGGCGCGGCTCCAGGAAGTCCTCGAAGTCGGCGGCGGAAAACACCAGCATCTCGCCGGCGCCGTTGTTGCGCAGGAAATCGTTGCCCTGGCCGTAGCGGGTGCTGGCGGTCCAGTGCTGGAAGTCGGCCAGCTCTTGCTTGGGCTTCTGAGTGAATAGGTTGTAGGCGATGCGCACGGTCAACTGGTCCTTGGCGGCCAGCTCGTTGATCACCTCGTAGTCATCGGGGAAATTCTGGAAACCACCGCCGGCGTCGATGGCGCTGGTCACCCCCAGGCGGTTGAGCTCGCGCATGAACTGCCGGGTCGAGTTGACCTGGTATTCCAGTGGCAGCTTGGGGCCCTTGCTCAGCGTGGAATACAGGATCATGGCGTTGGGGCGGGCAATCAACATGCCCGTGGGGTTGCCCTGGGCGTCACGCTGAATCTCGCCGCCCGGCGGGTTGGGCGTGTTGCGGTCATAGCCCACCACACGCAAGGCTGCGCGGTTGAGCAGTGCGCGGTCGTAGAGGTGCAGCACGAACACCGGGGTGTCGGGCGCGGCCTTGTTGAGCTCTTCGATCGTGGGCATGCGCTTTTCGGCGAACTGGAACTCGTTCCAGCCACCCACCACGCGCACCCACTGTGGCGACGGCGTGCGCAGCGCCTGCTCGCGAAGCATGGCCAAGGCGTCTACCAGTGACGGCACGCCTTCCCAGCGCAGTTCCAGGTTGTAGTTCAGGCCACCGCGGATCAGGTGCAGGTGCGAGTCGTTGAGCCCGGGAATGACCGTGCGGCCACGCAGGTCGATCACCTGGGTGGCGCTGCCGCGCAGGGCCATGGCTTCGGCGTCGGTGCCTACCGCCACAAACTTGCCGTCCTTGATGGCCACGGCGCTGGCGGTGGGCTTGGCGCGGTCCACGGTGTGCAGGCGGCCGTTGTGCAGGATCAGATCAGCGATGACAGCATTCATGACAGCATTCCTTGTTGTAGTGGGTTCAACGGGCTTGCAGCCAGCCGCTCAGCCAGCGGGTGGCCCGTGGCATGAACACGTAGACCACCAGCAGTACCACGCTCAGGGTGATGACGATGTTGGCCGGGGCGTAGCCGCCCAGCCAGGGAATCAGCTTGAAGACCGGGCCCCATAACAGCGGCACGATGAAACTCAGCGGCAGGATGACCATGAAGGTCACGCAAGCCTGCTTCCAGCGCGGAGGCTGGGGGGTGCCGGCGTCCACGGGGGTGAACCAGAATTCGCGGTCGTTGTTGATTTCAAGCTGGTCGCCGTCTGCCAGCATGGGCTTGGCTTCGTCCACCAGGCGCTGGCGGTCGCTGGAATCAAGCCAGGTTTGCAGCTGCTCGGTGCTGGCGAAGCGCAGCACGCTGGTGAACAGTTGCAGGCCGCCGCTGTTGCCACGCATGACATCAATGCCCAGGTGGCCGGGGTAGCTGCGGGCGGTACCGATGATGCGACGCAGCCATTCTTCGTAAGCCGATTCGCAACCTTTGCTGACGCGGTGGCGAACCAGCAAGGTAACCACGCCATCTGCCATTTCGATGTTCATGCCTGACTCCTTTCACACCCGTGCGGGAAGGCGAACCGGGGCCTGTCGGCCCCGGGCGCTGAGCTTAGTTGACTTGGCGTTGAGGCGCCTTGTGCACCATGGTGTAGGCGTAATCCACGCCCATGCCGTAGGCACCGCTGTGCTCGCGCACCAGGCCCATGACCGCGTCGTAGGTGTCTTTGTGCGCCCAGTCACGCTGGAACTCGAGCAGCACTTGTTGCCAGGTCACCGGCACTGCGCCTGCCTGAATCATGCGCTGCACCGACATGTCATGAGCTTCCTGGGTGGTGCCGCCACTGGCGTCGGTGACGATGTACACCTCGTAGCCTTCGGCCATGGCTTCCAGCGCCGGGAAGGTCAGGCACACTTCAGTCCACAGGGCGGCAATGATCAGCTTCTTGCGGCCGGTGGCTTTTACCGCTTCCACGAACTTGGCGTCTTCCCAGCTGTTCATCGAAGTGCGCTCGATGGGCTTCTGGCCAGGGTTCACGCCCAGCAGCTCGGGCCAGATGAAACCGCTGAAGCTTTCGGTTTCCACCGAGGTGTAGATCGTTGGCACGTTGAAAATCTTGGCGGCCTTGGCCAGGCCCACGGTGTTGTTCTTCAGGGTCTGGCGGTCGATGGACTGCACGCCGAAGGCCATTTGTGGCTGGTGGTCGATCAGTATCAGGGCGGCGTTGGACGGGTTCAGCAGTTCGCGGATGGACATGGTGTATTCCTTTTCAGATGTCGAGCATTCGGTTTGGGGTGGCTGGCGCTGTTCCCGTCGTGGGGAGGTGTGTGCGTCCGGCTTGGTGCTAATGTAGGCGCGTGCAACATTAGCGACAATCCCATAGAATTGAGAATAATTGATTCCATTTTGGGGACACTGATGGATCGCTTCGACGCCATGCGCGCTTTTGTTACCACCGTTAATGAAAACGGCTTCGCGGCGGCCGCCCGGGCCATGGATGTGCCGCGCTCGAAAATCAGCAAGCAGATTCAGGCACTGGAAGACGACCTGGGGGTGCAGTTGCTGCAACGCACCACCCGCAGCCTGCACCTGACCGAAGCCGGGGCTGAGTACTACGACGCGGTGCGCGAGGTACTGGCTTCGGTGGACGAGGCCGAACAGCGCGCACGTAGCGGCCTGGGCGAGGCGCGGGGGGTGCTGCGGGTAAACGCGCCCATGTCGTTCGGTTTGCGCAAGTTGGGCAGGCTTGTGCCGCTTTTTCATCAACTGCACCCGCAGATCGAATTGCAATTGGTGCTCAGCGACCAGCAGGTGGACCCGGTACGGGGCGGCTTCGACGTGACCATCCGAATCGCCAGCCTGGGCGATTCGAGCATGGTGGCCAGGCAACTGGCTCCGGCCCCGCGGGTGCTGGTGGCCTCTCCCGACTACCTGGCGCGCCATGGCACCCCGCAGGTGCCCCGCGACCTGGCGGGGCACCAGTGCCTGAACTACGGCTATTTGCAGAGTGGCGTCAGCCTGCAACTGAGCAACGGCCGCGAAACCCAGCGCGTACACGTAACCGGCCCGCTGCACGCCAACAACGGCGACCTGCTGGCCACCGCGGCAGAAGGCGGCATGGGCATCGCGCTGCTGCCTTCGTTCATCGTTGAGGACGCGTTGGCGGCCGGCCGCCTGGTGGCGGTGATGTGTGACTGGCAGGCACCGCCCATCAGCATCAATGCCGTATACCCGTCGGCGCGGCGCGTGCCGCAGAAGACCCGGGCGTTCATCGAATTCATGATTACCCATATGGCGCCATAACGGCGAAGGCCTGGAGCTGCCGCCAGGCTGCGAAGGCGCGCAACGCACGCCTGCGATCGGCCATACACCTTTGAAGGTCCTGCGGACCTTTTCGCCGCCTGGCGACGCATGACCGCCCCGCCGCGCCTACGTACCCCTTCGGAAATGCACGGCGGCCTCGTGCAGATCCGCCTCGTCCAGGATTCCTGCGGCCGCCTTGAGGTCCACCGAGGCCAACAGAGACGCGTGCTGTGCTTCACGCAACTGCAGCCGGGCGCGGAACAGTTGCTGCTCGGCGTCGAGCACATCGAGGTTGATGCGTTCGCCGCCCAACAGGCTGTTGCGCGTGGCCTGCACCTGCGCGGCCGCGCTGTCGGCGGCCAGCCGGTAGGCCTGGACACGCGCCGCGCCATTGCGGGAGGCGTTGTAATGTCGGCGCAGGGCATCCAGGGTTTCCAGCGTCTGGCCGTCCAGTTCATGACGGGCCTGGGCCAGGCGGCTGCTGGCCTGGCGTGTGGCCGCGCTGACGCCACCGCCGGCAAACAAGGGCACGGTCAATTGCAGCCCCACGCTGTGGGTGTCGATGGCCTGTTGGTAGGTGGTTTCCGATTCCGACCGCGATTGACGGCTGCTGGCGTACAGGCCCAGCTTGGGCAGGTGCCCCGCGCGCTGGCGCTGCACTTCCTGTTCCGCCACTGCCAGGCCCTGCTGCCGCGCCGCCAGTTGCCGATTATGCTGCAAGGCCAATTGCTGCCAAGCGTCGAAGCCGGCCGGCAGCAACGGCGCCGGCTGGAAGTCGTCAACCAGCGCGTGCAGACGCTGCAACGCCACCGGCTGGCCGAGAATGCCCTGCAAGGCGCGCTCAGCGGCATCCTGAGCATCCAGCGCCTCGATCTGCTCGGCCAGTGCCAGGTTCAGCCTGGCCTGGGTTTCCAGCACATCGGTGTGGGTCCCTTCACCGCCGTCCCACAAACGCTGGTTGAGCGCCAGCCGCTCGCCCAACGCGTGCTTGCGCTCGCGGCTCAAATGGCTGCGCTGCGCCGCCAGCAGGGCATTGCTGTACAACCGCACCACCCGCGCCAACAACGCCTGGCGGTCAGCCTGCCACTGCAACTCGGCCATGGTGGCCTGGGCATTGCCCTGGCGATAACGCGCCAGGGCTTCGAAGTCGAGCAAGGGTTGTTGCAAGCTGAGAGTAGCGGCCTGGCTGCGATAGTCACGGGCTTGAGACGGGTTGCCCTGGCTGCTGACCTCGGACTGATTGCGCGACGTGGTGTACCCCCAGCTCAGGGTTGGCAGCAGCGCCGCACGGCCAATCTGACGCTGTGCCCCCCCCGCTTCACGGGCCGGCTCGGCAGCCAGCCAGGCGGGGTCATTGCGCTGCGCCAACTGGTAGGCATCGAGCAAGCCCAAGGCCTGGGCGCCCGGAGCAACAGCCAGGCAAAGCAGGGTAAAAAACAGCCGACGCCTCATCATTCCTCCACCAGCGCCAGTCGGCTGCGATCGCGTAACGGTTTGAGCAAATAGTTGAGCAGCGAACGCTCACCGGTGCGCACAAAGGCCTCCACCGGCATGCCGGGCTGCAAGGTCAGGCCGGCCAGTCGCGCCTGGCCGGCCACTTCGGCGCGCATCAGGTAGAAGGGGTCGCCGGTGCGCTCATCCTGTTGGCGGTCTGCTCCTATCAGGGTGACCACCCCCGCAACCCGCGGCGTGGTGCTCAGGTTGAAGGCCGGAAACAGCAACTCTACGGGCAGGCCGACGCGCACCTTGTCGACCATGGCCACCGGTACCCGCGCCTCCACTTGCAGCGGGCGCTGGCTGGGCACGATGTGCAACAGCACCTGCGCCGGTTTGACCACCTCGCCCAGGGTGCTGACCTGCAGGCCGCTGACCTGCCCCGCCACCGGCGCCACCAGAGTGCTGGCGGCCAGTTCCTGCTCGGCCACCACCAGCCGGTGGCGAAGGTCTTCCGCCAACTGGCGGGTATCGGCCAGTTGGCTGCTGGCATCGCGCCGGAATGCCTGTTCAAGGTGGCCATGGCGCAGGCGCTGCTCGTCTATCTGCCGGCGCAATAACCCTGCGCGCCCCTCGTCCACACTGATAGCCGCCGCCAACTGTGCCAGCTGACGTTCATCCACGCCCACCCGGTGACGGCTGACATGGCCCTGGGCGGCCAGTCTGCGCAGGCTGACCAGTTGCGCCTGCAAGCTGCCATGCTGGGCCCGCAGGCTGCGCAATGACGCCCCCAGGCCGCGCAATTGCGCTTTGCTGCCCTCAATGCCCGCCTGTAATGCCGCGCGCTCGCTGTGCAGGCTGACCACGCGGCTGTCATGCACCTGGCGTTGCATGGCCTGCGCCTGCGGGCCCAGGCCTTCGGGAAAGACCAGCGCGCCACCCAGCTGTTCAGCAGCCAGGCGCGCCGCCTTGGCCTGCGCCGCCTGCCACTGGCTGCGCAGGTTCTGCACCTGGCTGAGCAAGGTCGGCTGCGCCAGGCGCATCAACACCTGCCCCGCCTCCACCCCCTGGCCGTCCTGTACCTCGATGCTTTCCAGCACACCGCCCACCGGGTGTTGCACGGTCTGACGCTGGCCCACTACCGTGAGCACGCCGGACACCGCCACGCCTTGGTCCAGCGGCGCCCACAAGGCCCAGGCCAGAAAGCCGCCCAGGCCCAATACCAGCAACGCCCACCCCAGGCGCGCCGGGCGCCGGTCGTCGGTGAGCGGTTGATCGTGGTTCATGCCGCCACCTCCTGGGCGGCCAGCACCGCACGGGTAGCGCCGAAGCGGTGCAGGCGACCATCGTGCAGCATCAACAGATGATCGGTGCGGGTCAGCACGTTGGGCCGGTGGGTGATCAGCACCACCGTGCGCTGCAGCGCCTTGAGCCGGTCGATGGCCGCAAGCAGGGCGCGCTCACCGGCTTCGTCGAGGTTGGCGTTGGGCTCGTCCAGCACAATCAGCGCCGGTAACCCATACAGTGCCCGTGCCAGGGCGATGCGCTGCTTCTGACCGCCTGACAGTCCGGCACCACCTTCACCCAAACACGTGTCGTAGCCCTGAGGCCATTGCAGCACCAGTTCGTGCACGCCGGCCAACTGCGCCGCCGCCAGCAGCTTGTCGGCATCGGCCGGGCCGAAGCGGGCGATGTTTTGCGCCACCGTGCCGGCGAACAGTTGGATGTCCTGAGGCAGGTAGCCGACCTGTGGCCCCAACTGCCGGGGCGACCAGTGGCTCAACTGCGCACTGTCCAGCCGCACCTGGCCGGCCAACGGTGGCCAGACCCCCACCAGCACCCGCGCCAGGGTCGACTTGCCGCTGCCGGATGGCCCGATCACCCCCAGCACACTGCCTGCCGGCAATTCGAAGGCCAGCTCGTGCAAGCTGGCGTGCGCCTGCCCTGGCGCTGCGGCACACAGGCCGAACAACGCCAGCGCCCCCTTGGGGGCTGGCAGGCGCTGCGGGTCTGGCACCTGCGGGTGCGCCTGCAGCAGGCGCACCAACCGCCCATAGGCGTCGCGCGCCGGCCCCCACTGTTTCCAGGCGCCAATCAACTGGTCGATCGGGCCCAACACCCGGCCCATCAGGATCGACCCGGCAATCATCATTCCCGGGCTGATCTGGTGGTTCACGGCCAACCAGGCACCCAGCCCCAGCACCAGCGATTGCAGGCCCAGCCGGATGCCCTTGGACCAAGCGCCCACCACGGCCGTACGTTCCGACGCCAGGCCGTACAGCGTCAGGAAACCACGTTGCTGGGCCAGCCAGCGCCCACGCAAGGCGTCGATCATGCCCATGGCCTGCACGGCCTCGGCGTTGGCCAGGTGCGCACTGGCTTGCTGGCTGGCCATGGCCGCCAGTTGGCCGGCCCGCGCCTGCGGGCCGCCGCACAGCCACTCGTTGAGCCACGCCAGCGCCACCAGCAGCACCGCACCGCCCAACGCCAGGGCGCCCAAGGCCGGGTGGAACATGAAGATCACCCACAGAAACAGCGCAAACCACGGCGCATCCAACACGGCGAACAACGCCGTGCCGCTGGCGAATTGCCGCAAGCTGGCCAGATCCTGCAACGCCTGCCCCGCTGCGCCCTGACCGTTGCGCAACTGCGCGGCGTGGGCGGCGTCGTGCACACGAGCGTGCAAGCCCAGCTCCAGCCGCGTGCCCAGGCGAATCACCAGCACGCCGCGCAACCAGTCCAGCGCGCCCATCAGCGCCAGCAGGCCAACCACCATGACGGTCAGCATCAATAGGGTCGTCTGATTGCCGGAAGCCAGCACCCGGTCATACACCTGCAACATGTACAGCGCGGGCGCCAGCATCAGCAGGTTGATTACCGCGGAAAACACCGCGATATCCACCAGCGAACGCCGGGCAGCCGCCAGCGCACTGCGCAATTCATTGCCAGAGCGATTCATTCAGAGGATTCCTTGCAAGATATCCACAGGAGCCCGCCGAGCGGCGTTGACGGAATGCCCGGCGTTCCCCACAATTCAAGAGCGCCATGACCTCGGCCTAGAGAACCTCGGGTCACAGCGCTGTGTCAGCGAAGCGGGTGGGGGAGCAATCTTCCACTCGCTTTTTTACGCCTGGCGTTTAGGCCGCGAAGGCCCAGTCCCACCAGGATTGCTCGACATTGGCGGCCGCCAGGGTTGGCAGTGCCACGGGCGCCGAAGCCGGGGTAACGGCGGCAACCTGGTCGAAGGTGGAGTGGGTGGACAGGTTGTAGTCCTTGAGCAGGTTGTTGAGAGTGGCCTCCAGCGGGTCGGCGTTGCCTTTCATCAGGCCGTAGACGACTTCCTGAACGGTGTTGCCTTCGCGACCGGCGTCTTCAAGGGCGTAGAGGTTGAGGCCGTTGAAGGAGACGTTGTTTTCGGCGAGGGAGAAGGTGGCGCCTTTGCCCCCGGTGAGGTCCTGGCCGAGTTGGATGTTGTCCAGGCTGCCCCAGAGGTAGTGGTTCAGGTTGGAGGTAGTGGGGGCGAACAGGCTGAAGACATAGTTCAAGCCGTTTGCCGAGTCACTTTCGGCGATCATCGCGTAGTCGGAAACCTTGCTCGGCGTAGCGTATTGTTCCCCATGAGTCGCAGCGAACATGCCCCCAGCGGTATTGAAGCCGCCGGTGGCACCTGCACCATGTCCTGCCGTCACGAAACCCGTCTCCCAGCTTTGAAGATAGTCGCTGATTTTGGTAGCGCCCAATTCAGTTTTGTAACTTACAGAAATGCTCATGATAATACCCTTACATCATTTTGACGGAATAGGCCGTCACCTGTTCGCCCTTCATTGGGCAAAGACCTGATACCGAATCAGCTTCAAACTTAGAACGTGTATTGAATGGTCCCGGTCAACGTGCGCCCCCGCGCCACAGCGAGATTCTCAAAATCCCCCTTTGGAACTATGTACGCCTCATTCGTCGCATTTTCCAACGCAAGCATTAACTCAACCTGCTTGTTCACTTTATAACTACCGTAAACGTCATAGGCCGTATACGATGGCCACGCAGAGAAATCAAATCGCTCACGCCTTACATTTTCGTCCAGGTCGTTCCCTAAACCGGCGCTGTACCTGACTCTAACTCCAAGATCCAAACTGCGATCCAGCCATCTGGAGCCAATAGTGACTGACCCTCTGTCTGCGGGGCGGTAGGACATGCTGCCGATAATCCCACCACATGACACCATGCCATTTGCCCGGCTATCGTCTGCCCATTCATAAAGGCCCTTGCCTTTTGAACGCCGCTTGGTAGCGCCACCTAAATAATGATCGTAGCCGCAAAAATCGTTTTTACCGATCATCTTCGTGTAAGTGAAACCAGCATAAACTCGTTCAATATCGTATTCAAGCTGGTATTCAACACCGCGCAGCCGCAGTTGTTTCAGATTATTAACGTTAGCCAGATTAGTAGCACTAGCATGAACATCCGTCCGTGGAGGTGCCACGCCAATCATCATGAACATCATGTCATCGATACTACTGTCAAAATAACTGACCTTCGCAGCAAATCGATCATTGGCAAACAGCACCCCCTCTTTAAATATATTCAGACCCAGCTCCCAATTCTTTGACGACTCGGGCTTCAGCGCTGGATTTGGAAACAATAAAGCACTGCCGCTGCCAACGTGAGGGCTGCCAGTCATGAATGCCTCTGTGACGCTAGGTGGCCGCCAGCCCTTCCCCCAGCGCCCGTAAACTTGGGCCCAATCGACCCCAGGTTTAATTCCCACGCCGAAATTGGGTGACCAGTGGCCTTCCTGGAGGTTAACCTTGTAACGATGTTCGACCTCCCTCTTTATAAACTTATGGATACCGTTTGGGGGGAATTGGTTGAGTGTTGCATGCAGTTCCCCATACGTTCTGTAATAGTCGTAGCGCAGCCCGCCGTCCATGGTCAGCCAATCACCGTACTCATACGTCAGTTTATTGAAGATGCTGGCCATATAACGACTCCCTTGCGGAGTGGCGCCTATGATAACGGGGGTGCTGGATTGATTTTCCGAGGGCTTCCAATCCGTTTTCGGTTCGAAGGAGTCTTTAAAAAACTCACCACCCGCAGACCACGTGGAACGCCCCCAGGCACCGTGATCAATACGTGCGGTATTTTCCGCCTGAAGGCCCCAGGTTACAGTATTGTATTGACTATCAAATGGCGCGACATAGTTACCAGAATACTTTGAAGCCGCGCGCCCCGCACTCCAACGATCGAGCGTATTATTGACAACGTACGATTTCGCCTTGAAGTCGACCCACGGATCGTCTGGTTGGTAACTGTAGTCGAGTGCGTAATTCTGGGCATGCATTCGGTCTCGGGCTCTAAGCACATACCCTTTAAACCCACCTTGAACCTCTGCCCCGGCGGTGGAGCCGTCCGCACCGGTTTGCAAGTAACTCGCTTGCACGCGCTGGTGATTGGGCAGGTTGAGTCCAAACTTTATTAAGTGCGAGCGAGTGGTTCCATCCATAAATTCAGTGTCCGCCGCCAACCAGTCCTGTACGGCCTTTTTATATCGCGGCTCTGGGAAGTGCCGGTTAAACAGCTTTGCCCCCAATCTCTTATCATTATTATTCCCCGCTTTGTAATCCCCAAACCGCCGCTCACTCACCCCCAACAAGATATCCCCGCGCTCATCCCCAATGGCCAGCAACCCACTGCCATTGAAGTGCGTGCCATTGCTCAACTTGCCGATACCGTGCCCTACCCGCACCCGGCCGCCCACGTCCTTGCCGTCCTGGAGAAAATCCCGCGCATCGAAGGTTCGAAAGGTGGCGATGCCGCCCAACACGCCTGCGCCGCCCTGCCCGGCCTGGGTGCCTTTTTCGATGTCGATGCCGGCGATCATTTCCGGGTCTACCAGAATGACGCCGTTGCGCTGCTGGTGGCCGCTGACGTTGAAGTTCTGGCGCATGCCATCGATGTTCATATTCACCCGGCCGTAGTCCTGGATGCCGCGGATGTTCACCGACAGGCCAGGGTCGCGCTGGTTGACGGCGGTGTAGACGCCGGTGGTTTCCTCAAGCATGTCGGCGGCGTGGCGCGGGGGGCGGTCGTCGATCATTTTGCGGGTGATGTGCGATACCCCGCGCGGCTGCTGGTACACCCAGTCGCCCGCCTTGGCGGTGTCGACCTCGGCGTTGATGTCGATCATGTCCAGTTCAAGGGCGCCAGCGTCGTCGGCACCGGGGCGTGGCATCAGGACAATAAGGCCTTCCTCGTTGCGCCGATGGATCAGCGGGTGGTCGCCGAACAGCACATCCAAGGCGGCTTCGGGGCTGTAGTTGCCCTTGAGCACGGAGCTGCGCAGGCCAGACAGCAGCCGGTTGTCGTACAGCAGCGCAAGGCCGGTGCGCCGGGTGAACTGCTCGATGGCCTGTTGCAGGGGTTGCGCGGGGATATCGAAGGTTGTCGTGCGTGACTGGCCAGCAGCATTGCGACGCTCATCCGCAAACGCCAGCCCTTCCCCGGCCAGCAGCGCGAACAGCCCCATGTGAATGGCAAGCGCCAGCCGCCGGGTGACCGGGGTTGCCTTGCGTTGGGTGACATTCATTGCGTTTCCCTTTGTTGGCAGTTTCTTGTGATGAGAACTGATCTCAGTAGCAAGACGCTGAACGGGGGCAAACTCAGTAAATTATTTTTGAAGCTGGCTGTAGCCGCTGAAGATCTTCAGTGAACGTGAGGGCCAGCTCAGCCGGGCGGCAGCGGCTACAACGGTCGGCGTAAGACGGCGGGCGATGGAGGGGCGTCAGGCCAGGCTGGCGAGCGCAGCCCAGGTGTGGCGAGCGAAGGCCAGCGCTTCGCTGTGGCGCGGGTCTTGGGCCAACCAGTGGGCCAATTCGGCCTTTTCGATCAGGCTAAGTTCGCCTGCCTCCTGGCGAACAAGCCACTGGGCGGCGGTTTCAATCAAATGTGGGGGCAGCGGCGGTGGGTTCACGACAAGGCTCGACAGTGCGTTATGCCCCTACTATGCCACCCATCCCCCCGCTTTGTCGTAGTCCATTTCCCACAGTTTTACTGCAAACGCTGCATGATTATTGCCAGCCCCTTTGCCAGATGCTTCTGTACGCTGCTGTCGGAAATTTCCAATTTGCACGCGACCTCTGCGTGGGTCAGGCCCTCCAGGCGGTTGAGTCGCAGCACCTCGCGGGTCCGCGGTGGCAGGCTTGCCATGGCGTGGCGCAGGCTCTGGCGCTGCTGCTCGGCCATGGCCAGCAATTCCACACAGGCGCTGGGGTCTTCCAAGCCGGTCAGCGCTTCGGGGGGCACCGAATGGGTGTTGCGCCGCGCTTGCTGACGCAGGTGGTCCACCAGCAGGTTGCGAGCAATTTGGTAAAGGTAACCCGCGCAATGCTCAACCTTGCCCTGGCGCTGCTGTTCGGCCAGGCGCAGAAAACTTTCCTGCACCAGGTCTGCCGCCAATTGGGGGTCTGCCAGGCGCTTTGCCAGGTAACCGCGCAAGGCGCGGGCGTGGCCAAGAAACAGGCCCGTGAGTTCCTTTTCAGACACACCGATTCCCTGGAGTGTGAAGCGTGAGGGCGGCATCTTAGGGCTTATCGAGAAACATTATCAAATGTAACAGTATGTTGACGACGTCGATTGCGCGCGATGACCGACCATTCACGCAAATTAATTTGACCAAATTAACCGGTTAGTACAATTTATAGGCACCCTCGCTCCATAGCCTCACACCAAAAATAACAAGGGAGAGTCTCCATGAGCCGTACCGTACTGGTGCTTAACGGCCCGAACCTCAATATGCTGGGCACTCGTGAACCTGCCACCTATGGCCACGAAACCCTCGCCGACGTCTGCGCCCTGTGTGCCCGCACTGCCGTTGAACATGACCTTGTGGTCGAGTTTCGCCAGAGCAACCATGAAGGCGAAGCCATTGACTGGATACACCAGGCCCGCGGTCGCTGCGCAGCGATCGTCATCAACCCGGGTGCCTGGACCCACACTTCCATTGCCATTCGCGATGCCCTGACCGCCAGCGATGTACCGGTGATCGAGGTGCACATCAGCAATGTGCACGCGCGCGAATCGTTCCGTCATCACAGCTACATCTCCGGCATGGCCGTGGCGGTACTGTGTGGCTTTGGCACCCATGGTTATCGGTTGGCGCTTGAACACGTCGGCCACCTGTTGAATAAAAAGGGTTAACTCGCATGTCCCAGAACAAGAAAACCAGCGTCTTGGCCGGCCTGATCGGCGCTGGCATCCAGGCTTCCCGCACCCCTGCCCTGCACGAGCGCGAAGGCGCCGCCCAGGACATCAACTACCTGTACCGGTTGATCGACCTGGACCAGCTCAAGCTCGACACCAGCCACCTGGAAGAACTGCTGACCGCCGCGCAGCGCATGGCCTACACCGGCCTGAACATCACGTTCCCGTGCAAGCAGGCGATCATCCCGCTGCTCGATGACCTGTCGCCCGAGGCGCGTGGCATTGGCGCGGTGAACACCGTGGTGCTCAAGGACGGCAAGCGTGTCGGCCACAACACCGACTGCCTGGGCTTTGCCGAAGGCTTCCGCCGTGGCATGGACGGCGCCGCACGCCAGCGCGTGGTGCAAATGGGTGCCGGCGGTGCCGGTGCGGCCGTGGCCCATGCGCTGCTGATTGAAGGTGTGCAGCAGTTGACCCTCTT
Source organism: Pseudomonas sp. M47T1 (assembly GCF_000263855.1). GTDB lineage: Bacteria > Pseudomonadota > Gammaproteobacteria > Pseudomonadales > Pseudomonadaceae > Aquipseudomonas. Next base: position 34,964 of record NZ_AJWX01000034.1, on the reverse strand, counting down.
CGACGTGGACGCTACCCGCGCCCAGGAACTGGCCGACAACCTCAACCAGCACTTCCCCGGCAACCGCGCCCGCGCCGGCAGTAACCTGGCCGCGGCCATGAACGAAGCCGACGGCATGGTCAACACCACGCCGATGGGCATGGCCAAGCTGCCGGGCATGCCTGTGCCGGCAGAACTGCTGCGCAAAGACCTGTGGGTCGCGGAAATCGTCTACTTCCCGCTGGAAACCGAACTGCTGCGCACCGCTCGCGCCCTGGGTGCCCGCACCCTGGATGGCGGCACCATGGCCGTGTTCCAGGCAGTGAAGGCGTTCGAACTGTTCAGCGACATCGTGCCGGATGCCGATCGCATGACGGCGCATTTCAACAGCATGTAACGCACCAGGATCACACGATACCTGTAGGAGCGGGCCATGCTCGCGAACCAGGCGCCGCGTTATGTGAATGCGCGGCCTTCGCGGACAGGGTCCGCTCCTGCAAGGTTCTGTGGCAGGTTCACAGCACCGGGCGCAGCAGCGCCTGGGCTTCGTAGAGCGCCGGCAGGTAGCGCTGCTGCATGACCTGGGTGCTCAGCCGCGCCACCTGGGTGGTGATCGACAGCGATGCCTTGAGCTCGCCCTTGCGGTCACGCAGGGGCACGCTCAATACCGCCATGCCCACTTCGTATTCCTGATCCACGCAGCAAAAGCCCTGCTCGTGCACCCGCGTCAATTCCTCTTCCAATGCCGCCACGCTGGTGCGGGTATACGGCGTCAGCGCACGCAGTTCCACGCCTTGCAGATACTCGGCCAGCTCCTGTGCCTCCAGCGCCGCCAGCCAGACACGGCCGCTGGCCGTGCAGTACAACGGCAGCCGCGAACCCGGACGGATGGACAGTGACGACACGTGGCTGTAACGGCTGCGCACCACGTGAATGATGTCATCGCCATCTCGCACACCCACTGACACGTGCTCCTGAGTGGTACGCGCCACCTGCTCGACAATGGGCCGCAACATGCGCGGCAACTGCGCCGAATCCACGTACGCCTGGCCTATGCGCAGGGCCTTGGCAGTCAGCCAGTACTGGCGGCCATCGGTTTCCACGAAACGCTCGTGCACCAAGGTCAGCAGAAAGCGCCGCGCGGCACTCTGGGTCAGGCCCGACAGGCTGGCCGCCAGCGGCACGGTGAGGCGCGGGTTGTCTTCGCTGAACAGTTGCACCAGCGCCAGGCCCTTTTGCAGGCCGGCAATCAGGTCGCGGTCGTGAATGGTCGGTTGTTTCATCAAGGCACCGCCAGGCAAATTCCAGGTTCACTGCGATTATCGCAGTGCGCCCGCGATTAACAACCAAAACCGCCAACAGCCACGTTGTGGCTCACGGCTGGCCGCCGCACCATGGGTCCACAACAACAGTGAACGGTCCAGGAGATCGACATGATTGGCGGCTCTACGCAACTGGTGGCCATTCTTGGCACCCCTATCGCCCAGGTTAAATCCCCGGAAAACTTCAACCGCTGGTTCGCCGAGCACGACCACGACATCGCCATGCTGCCCGTGGACATGAGCGCCCAGGCGCTGCCGGCCTTCATCGCCACGCTGCGAGGCTGGAACAACCTGCGCGGCTGCGTGGTGACCGTGCCCTACAAGCAGACGGTGGCACCGCTACTCGATGAATTGACCCAGCGTTCCGCAGCGCTGGGCATGGTCAACGTGATCCGCCGCGACACCGACGGCCGCCTGGTGGGCGACCACCTGGACGGTACCGGTTTTCTAAAGGCCGCTGCCGCCCACGACTTCCAGCCGGCCGGCAAGCGTGCCCTGGTGGTGGGCGCCGGTGGGGTGGGCGCGGCCATTGCCTACGCCCTGGGCGAAGCCGGCCTGCAACAACTGGTGATTGCCGACGTGCGCCAGGCTCAGGTCGAGGCGCTGCGCGGCGTGCTGGCCAAGGCATTTCCCGGGCTGGACGTGCAGACCACCTACACTGACCTGAGCGCCTTCGACCTGGTGGTCAACGCCACCCCGGTGGGCATGGGCGACACCGGGCAGGTGCCGCTGGCGCTGGCCCCATTGGCCACCTTGCGCCCCCACACCCTGGTGGCCGATGTGGTGACCTCGCCCCACATCACCCCGCTGCTGGCCCATGCCCAGCGCCACGGTTGCCGTATCCAGACCGGCCCCGAAATGGCCCGGGCACAGATGGGCAACCTCGGTGCCTTCATGGGCGTGACACCGGAAGACGCCTGAGGAGCCCGTCATGAATGCAGCCATGCAACCCCAAGGCTGGACCCACCATTTTGACCTGGTGGTGCTGGGCAGCGGCGCCGCCGGTTTCGCTGCGGCCACCACGGCCGCTTGCCGAGGCCTGAGCGTGCTGGTGGTGGAAAAAGCCGATACCTTCGGCGGCACCTCGGCCATTTCCGGCGGCGCGGTATGGGTCTACGGTACCGACCAGGCCCGCGCCGCCGGGGTGCAGGACAGCCCCGACGCCGTGCGCACCTACCTCAAGACCACCATCGGCAAGGGTTACCGCGCCGACCTGGTGGACGCCTACCTTGCGCGCGGCGCCGAGGCCCTGCGCTACCTGGAAAGCCACAGCGAACTGAAATACGCCCTGCGGCCCTTCTCGCCCGACTACTACCCCGACGAGCCCGGTGCCACTGACAGCGGCCGCGCACTGGAAATGGTGGAGTACGACGGTCGGCGCCTGGGGGCGGCGTTCAAACACCTGCGCACACCGCCGCCAGGCATGCTGCTGTTCGGCGGCATGATGGTGAACCGCGTGGATATCCAGCACTTCCTCAGCTTGCGCCGCTCGCCTCGTTCACTGTGGCATTGCGTGAAACTGATGGCCCGCTACGGTTGCGACCGCCTGCGCTACACGCGGGGCACTCGGCTGACCGTGGGCAACGCATTGATCGCCCGCCTGGCCACCACGGCCTTCGAGAAAGGCGTGCAGCTGTGGCTGAGCGCGGAAACTCAGTCACTGATCAGCGAAAACGGCGCCATTACCGGCCTGACCATTCGCTACAACGGGCAAACCCTGCGTGTTCAGGCCTGCGGCGGCGTGGTCTGCGCCGCTGGCGGTTTTGCCGCCGCCACCGATGCCGGGCAACGACGGCCAGGTACGGGCAGCGGCCACTTGAGCATGTCACCGCCCAACAACAACGGCGACAGCCTGGCGTTGGCCACGGCCGCCGGCGCACGCCTGGGCGAAGGGCTGGCGGCCGATTTCTTCTGGGCACCGGTGTCGCAGCTGCTGCGCCCCAACGGTGAACTCGAACGCTTCCCGCACCTGGTCACCGACCGCGCCAAGCCGGGCATCATCGCGGTAAACCGTGCCGGCCAGCGCTTCGTCAACGAAGCCAACTCCTATCACTGCTTTGTCCAGGCCATGCAGGCCGAAGGCAACGCGCCATGCTGGCTGATCACCGATGCCCAGGCGTTGAACGCCTACGGCATGGGCCTGGCACGGCCCAAGCCTGTGGATAACGGCGCCTTGATCGAGGCCGGCTACCTAATGCGCGCCGACAGCCCGGAGCAGTTGGCACACCTGCTCGGCATCGACCCCAAGGGCCTGGCCGCCACCCTGCGCCAGCACAATGCCGACGCGTTGACGGGCGCCGACAGCCAGTTCAACAAGGGCGGCAACAGCTATAACCGCTCCCTGGGCGACCCCCATCACACGCCCAATCCGTGCCTGGCGCCGCTGACTCGCGCACCGTGGTATGCCATTCGTGTCGAAACCGGCGACCTGGGCTCGGCTCGCGGGCTGGTCACGGATGCCAACGCCAATGTGGTCGACGGGCAGGGCCAGCCCATTCCCGGGCTGTACGCCGCCGGCAATGACATGAACTCGATCATGGACGGTACCTACCCCGGCCCCGGCATCACCATCGGCCCGGGCCTGACCTTCGGCTACATCGCTGCCACCCATATTGCCGAGCGCTTGCGCGCCGGCACCCACGCCACCACCGAGGCTTGAACATGTTCTACGAACTGCGCACCTACACCCTGAAACCCACCAAACTGGCCGACTGGCTGGCCCTGTATCAAAGCGATGCGTTGGCGGTGCAAACCGAGCACCTGGGCCAGTTGATCGGCTTTTTCACCACCGAGATCGGTGACGTCAACCAAGTGGTGCACATCTGGGCGTGGAATAGCCTGGACGATCGCATGGCCCGCCGCACGGCCATGGCCGCCGACAGCCGGTGGATGGAGTTCAGCCGCAAGAACAAGGAGCTGGATGCGGTGGTGAAGTTGGAGTCGCGGATGATGCGGCCTACGGCGTTTTCACCGCTGAAATAACTGAAACTCGCGCGGCCTGCATCGCGAGTTGATAACACCCCATGAAAGGGCTGCCATGAACGCTTCCAAGTTTTACGACTGCGATGTATTGGTCATAGGTTCGGGGGCCTCGGGGCTGGCCGCTGCCGTGACCGCCGCGCACCATGGGCTGAAGGTGATCGTAGCCGAAAAGCATCACCAACTGGGCGGCACCAGCGCCTGGTCCGGCGGCTGGCTGTGGGTGCCTGGCAACCCGCTGGCGGTGGCCGACGGCCAAGTGGAGACACCCGGCGCGGTGGAAAACTACCTGCGTCACGAATTGCTCACCCCTGTGCTGGACGAGCGCCTGCAGACCTACCTGCAACAGGCGCCACAGATGGTGGACTTCTTCCAACAGCATACCCAGGTGCAGTTCTACTCCGGCAGCCATATGCCCGACATGCACGCTTCACCTGGCGCGGCCACGGGTGGCCGATCCTTGTGCGCACAGCCGTTTGACGGCCGACAGCTGGGTAACTGGCTCAACAAACTGCGACCACCCCTCGATCTGATCAGCCTGGGCGGCATGGGCATTGCCGGCGGCGCCGACCTGGCGCACTTCTTCAACGCCACGCGCTCGCCGCGCTCGGCGTTTTACGTGGCGGGGCGCCTGCTGCGCCATTGGCGCGACCGCCTGCTGCAGGGGCGCGGGCTGCATTTGGTCAACGGCAATGCCCTGGTGGCGCGGCTGCTGCGCAGTGCGCTGGACCTGAACGTCGAACTGCGAGTGGGTACGCCGGCGCTGGCGTTGCTGCGCGAAGGCCAGCGCGTGGTAGGCGCGAAGTTATCCACAGGGGCACTTCGCGCGCGGTGCGGGGTAGTACTGGCCGCTGGCGGCTTTGCCCATGACCCCGCGCGCATGGCCGCCCTGTCCCACCATGACAACTACCTGTCGGCGGCGCCAGCCGAAAATACCGGTGACGGCTTGCGATTGGGCGAACAGATGGGTGCAGTGATGCCAGCCCTGGCCCATTGCGCAGCCTGGGCCCCTGTGTCGAAGGTGCAGGGCAGCGCTTTTCCCCACCTGATGGACCGCGCCAAGCCCGGCTTCATCGCCGTGCGCGACGACGGTAAACGGTTTACCAACGAAGCCGACTCTTACCATGATTTCATGCAGGCGTTGTTCGCCGCCGCCCCCGGCGACCGCCAGCCCCACTGCTGGCTGATCTGCGACCACAAGGCCCAACGCCGCTATGGCCTGGGGGCTGCGCGCCCGTTTCCGCTGCCCACCTGGCGCTTGCGCCGCCAGGGTTACCTGATGAAGGGCCGCACATTGAGCGAACTGGCCGAGCGCTGCGGCATCAATGCCAACCAACTGAAGCGCACGGTGGATCACTTCAACGCAGGCGCGCGACACGGCAGGGATGATGAGTTCCAGCGCGGCGAATCGGCCTATAACCGCGCCCAGGGTGAAGCGCTGCATAACCCCAATCCGTCATTGGGCGAGCTGCGCAAGGGGCCGTTCTATGCGGTGAAACTGGAACCGGGAAGCCTGGGCACGTTCAGCGGCCTTGCCACTGACTGCCACGCCCGGGTGCTGGACGCAAACGCCGAGGTCATCGAGGGGCTGCATGCCGTGGGCAATGACATGTCCAGTATCATGGGCGGCCATTACCCCAGTGGTGGCATCACCCTGGGGCCGGCGCTGACATTCGGTTACCTGGCAGGCCTGAGCCTGGCCGAACAACCGATCAGGGCTGCAGGAAACGCAGCACCGTTTCCACGATCATCTCGCGATGACGCACCTTGTGCGCTTCCTCACTGAAGTCGATCTGGAAGATTTCACCGAAGGTGTGCTTGTTGGACACGCGGTAGAAGCAGAACGAGCTGATCAGCAAATGCACGTCCAGCGCAGCCAGCCCCTGACGGAACAGGCCGGCCTTGGCGCCACGCTCCAGCACTTCGTCCAAGGCATGCAGCACGGTCTTGTTCATCGCGCGAATCGCCGAGGATTGCTTGATGTACTCGCCCTTGTGCATGTTTTCGTTACAGACGATGCGCACGAAGTCGACGTTGCGGTCGTGGTGATCGAAGGTGAACTCCACCAGGCGGCGAATACCCTCGCGCGGCTCCAACTCGCCCAGGTGCAGGTCTACCTCGGTGCTGCGGATGTCGCCGTAGAGTTTTTCCAGCACCTCGACGTACAACTGTTCCTTGCTGCCGAAGTAGTAGTAGATCATGCGCTTGGAGGTTTGCGTACGCTCGGCAATAGCGTCCACCCGTGCACCCGCCAGGCCTTGCTGGACGAACTCGGCGATTGCCGCCTGGAGAATGTTCTCGCGGGTTTTCTCGGGGTTGTTCTTGCGGCTCTTGCGTGGCGGCGCTTGGGCAGCGTCCACGGAGCTTTCTGTCATTGTTGTCATTCTGGGCTCACGGCCATCGTTAAACAGCGGCAATTATGGAGCGGCCAGCGCGGCGAAGGAAGCCTGCAAGCCTTTGTATACAACCAAAGGCTTGCCACTTTTTAAAAATGGTTACAGTTTGGCGTGGCGGACACCCTTGCTGCGCGCCTTGGCCATGGCTGCCAGGCGCACCGCCACGTTCGCCGCCCCGTAGCCGGCATAACCATTGCGACGCTGGATGATTTCGAAGAAGAAGCGGTCTTCGAAGGGTTCGGTGTACACGTGGAACAGCTCGCCACCGTTGGCATCACGGTCGTAGAGCACGTTGTAATACGCCAGCTCGCTGAGGAATTCGTCATCGAAATCGAAGCGCGCGGCCAGGTCATCGTAGTAGTTGAGCGGGATGTCCAGCAGCGCCAGCCCCGATTCCTTGGCCTTGGTCACGGCCGCGAAGATGTCGTCGCAATCGAAGGCGATGTGGTGCACGCCCGACCCACGGTAGGTAGACAACGCGTGGGAAATCGCCGTGTTGCGGTTTTCCGAGATGTTCAGCGGCAAGCGGATCGAGCTGTCGCGGCTGCGCACGGCGCGGCTTTTCACCAGGCCGTAAGGATCGGGCAGCACCACTTCGTCGTCGGCGGTGAAGTCCAGCAGGCTCTTGTAGAACAGCGTCCAGTTGTCCAGGTTGTCCGGCGGCAGGGCCATGGCCATGTGGTCGATACGCTTGAGGCCCAGAGCGCTGGGCTTGACGTCCTGCACACTGAAGTCGGTGTCATAGATGGTGCGGCCCTGGTCGTCCTGGTCCACCAGGTAGATCAGGCTGCCATCAGGGGCGCGCACGGCGGCCAGTTCGCGCTCGTTGGGGCCTACCAGGCCACGGAACGGCTGGCCCTTGTAGGCCACTGCCCGCTCCAGCGCCTTGGCGCTGTCTTTCACGCGAATGGCCGTGGCGCACAGCGATGGGCCATGGGACTCAAAGAAGTTGTGGGCGAACGAGTATGGCTCCGAGTTTAGGATCAGGTTGATGTCGCCCTGACGCATCAGGCTCACGGCCTTGGACTTATGCTGGCCAGCCTTGGCGAAGCCCAGTTGCTCCAGCCAGTTGGCAAGCTTGGCGCCCTGGGCCTCGTCGACGGCGAATTCAAGGAATTCGATGCCGTCGTACGGGGCGGCCTCAGGCGGCGAGAACAGGATGTCCAGATTCGGGACCGGGGTGTTTTCCTTTTCCAGCAGCTTGCGGGTTTTCTCTTCAAGGTACAGCAGCGAGCGCAGGCCGTCGGCGGCATTGGCACGTGGCGGCGCGGCGCGGAAGCCATCGTTGAAGATTTCCAGCGACAGCGGGCCGGTATAGCCCGACTTGATGATAGGCGCCAGGAAGCCCGGCAGGTCGAACTCGCCCTGGCCAGGGAAACAGCGGAAGTGGCGGCTCCACTCCAGCACGTCCATGTTCAGGATGGGCGCGTCGGCCATTTGCACGAAGAAGATCTTGTCGCCGGGGATGTCGGCGATAGCCGCCGGGTCGCCCTTCAGCGACAGGGTGTGGAAGCTGTCCAGCAACACGCCCAGGTTGGGGTGGTCGGCGGCTTTGACGATGTCCCACACCTGCTGGTAGGTGTTGACGTGCTTACCCCAGGCCAGGGCTTCGTAGCCAATGCGCAGGTCGCGCTTGCCAGCGTGTTCGGCCAGCAGGTGCAGGTCGTCGATCAGGATCTGGCGGTCGCCCACCGAGTCGGCAGAGGCGTTGCTGCAAACCAGTACCAGGTCGGTGCCCAGTTCCTGCATCAGGTCGAATTTGCGCTCGGCGCGTTCGATGTTGCGTGCCAGGCGGTCGCGGCGGCAGCCTTCGAAGTCGCGGAAGGGTTGGAACAGGGTGATGGCGATGCCCAGATCAGCGCACATCTGGCGGATCTCACGGGGGCTGCCGTCATAGTAAAGCAGGTCGTTTTCGAAGATCTCGACGCCGTCGAAGCCCGCGGCGGCGATGGCTTCGAGTTTTTCCGGCAGGGTACCGCTCAGGGAGACGGTGGCAATCGAACGATGCATGTTTCAGCTCCATGGGGCTGCTGCATGGGCACCCTCGGGTGCACAATTTCGGCAGCTAACCGGTGTCCGCTACAGGGCGTCAAGCACACCTGCGGCGGGTTGAAAGAATTCTTGGAAGCTAATTTATACCGCAATTTCAGCGCGTACGAACCAGTTAGTTTTGTGTGCGATTATCGACCGAAAACCGGCCGGTTCAATTGACGATTTTTCGAGCAATGGCCAACATCCCCACCCCTCATTGAAGTCCGTCCTACGGCCAAAAGCCAACTGACGAGTGAAACTGGTTTTCTCAGACCCAGAGAACACCAGCGCTGCGCTACTCCATAAAAATGTCAAGAATCGGGTAACTACCATGCACGCTGTAAATGCTCTTGCCCCTCGCCACGTCAGCATGGGCGAGAAAATCCGCGGTGCCCTGGCCGTCGGCAAAACCCGCTGGGGCATGTTGGCCCTGGTGTTCTTCGCCACCACCCTGAACTACATCGACCGCGCCGCCCTGGGCGTGATGCAGCCTATCCTGGCCAAGGAAATGAGCTGGACGGCGATGGACTACGCCAACATCAACTTCTGGTTCCAGGTGGGCTACGCCATCGGCTACGTGCTGCAAGGCCGGTTGATCGACAAGGTCGGCGTCAAGCGCGTGTTCTTCTGCGCGGTACTGCTGTGGAGCCTGGCCACGGGCCTGCACGGCCTGGCGACATCCGCCGTGGGCTTCATGGTATGCCGATTCATTCTGGGCATGACCGAGGCCGCCAACTACCCGGCGTGCGTGAAGACTACCCGCCTGTGGTTCCCGGCTGGCGAACGCGCCGTGTCCACCGGCATTTTCAACGCCGGTACCAACGTCGGAGCCATGATTACCCCGGTGATGCTGCCGTTGATCCTCGCCGTGTGGGGCTGGCAGGCTGCGTTCATCTGCATGGCGTGCCTGGGCCTGACCTGGACCGTGCTCTGGGGCCTGAAGTACTACAACCCCGAAGATCACCCGCGGGTGAAGCAAAGCGAGCTGGATTACATTCAGGGCGAGCCCGAGCCTGAACAGAGCACCGTGCCCTTCCACCGCATCCTGCGCATGCGTGGTACCTGGGCCTATGCCGTGGCCAACGCGCTGACGGCGCCGGTGTTCTGGTTCTATCTGTACTGGCTGCCGCCGTTTCTGAACCAGCAATACCAGTTGGGCATCAACGTGACCCAGATGGGCATCCCGTTGATCATCATCTACCTGAGCGCCGACTTCGGCAGCGTTGGCGGCGGTATCCTGTCGTCCTTCCTGATTGGCCGGGGCGTGTCGCCGGTCAAGGCGCGCCTGACTTCCATGCTGCTGTTCGCCCTGTGCATCATCGCCGTGATCGGCGCGGCCGGCGCCAGCAACCTGTGGGTGGCGGTGTTGGCGATTTCACTGGCCATCGCCGCGCACCAGGCCTGGACCGCGAACATCTGGGCGGTGGTGATGGACTACACGCCCAAGCACATGATGAGCACGGTGTTCGGCTTTGGCGGCATGTGCGCGGCCGTGGGCGGGATGTTCATGACGCAGATCGTGGGTTACATCCTGACGGCGACGAACAACAACTATCACGTGCTGTTCATGATTATCCCGGGCATGTACTTCATTGCCCTGGCCTGGTTGTACCTGATGGCCCCGCGCAAGGTGCCGCTGGTCGACTGACCGCGGGTTACCACACAACCTACTGTGGGAGCGGGCTCTGCCCGCAAAGCAGACATCGCTATCTACTTGATACACAGCGGTGACCGTTTCGCGGGCAGAGCCCGCTCCCACACACTCTGTCCAGGCCGTCAAAGGCTCGCGAGCAGCGCCAGGGTCTTGTCCAGCGCCATCTTTGCGCGCTCCTCCGCGCTGCGGCCATCGCGGGTCGGGATCTCCAGGCTCAGCGGCAGGCCGGCTGGCAACGCGCGCAGCAGCCCGTGCAAATCGCAATCACCGTCCCCCGGAAAGCGCCGCTCGTTGCGCGCCTGGCGCAGGATCTCGGCCATGTCGTCAGGCCGTGGCCCGGCCACGTCGCACAGCTGTGCATAGTGCATGCGCGAAGGAGACAGCGTGCGCAGGTCTTCCAGGCGCGAGGCCGAGCGGTCGAAGTGGAAGGCATCCACCAGCACGCACCCATTGTCCCGCCCCGCCGCCTCGACGATGCGCATGGCCTGGGAGAGGTTTTTCGCATCGGTCCAAGGCATGAACTCCAGGTGCGGGCGAATGTTGTAGCGCTTGGCCAGGTCGCACAGGGCGGCGAAATTGTCGGTCAGGCGCGCTTCGTCCGGGTCGTTGCCGGCCACCAGCAGTTCAGTGGCGCCAAACTCGGCGCCCACGGCCAGGTGTACGTCGAAATCAGCCACGCGGGTATCAGGCTTCAGGCGCAGGATCTCGATGTCCAACACCTTGATGCCGGTGTCACGCAGGTGCGCGGCCGTCTGGCGGCGCAACTCGGCATCGCGCACCAGCGCGAAGTGGTACTCCTCGGGGGTGGCAGGCTCGGTACGCAGGCCAACATGGCTGTAGCCAGCGCGGGCGGCGACTTCGACCATATCGGGCGGAGACAGCTCGAGGACCGTGAGGGCGGCCAGGGACATGATGCGTTGCACAGGGGGAACCTCTTGGCTGGATCTGGATTTGAATATTTAGAACCCAGTTCCACTTTTACGCAAGAGGCAAAATCCTGTCGCCGCCGCCGGGGCTAGCTGAACAATTCCGAAGCCGGGCAGGCGCTGGACAGTTCATCGGCCGCTGCCAGCAGCACCACCGACAATTCCTGCAAACGCGCCTCACTCAGTCGCGCGGTAGGCCCGGCCACGCTCAGCACGCCCACTACCCGGCCGTCCTGGGGCCTGCATACCACGGCGGCGATGGCCGAGGTGCCCACCGCCGAACTTTCCATCACCAGCGAATAGCCGCGCTGGCGGGTCTGCTCCAGGCAGGCCAGCAACTGGGTGTTGGACGTGGGCGCGTTAGGGCCCAGGTTCGACGGGCTGGCAATGCCCTGGCGCTCCACCAGCGCCAGCGCCTGGGCATCGCTCATGCTGGCCAGCCAGGCGTGGCCCGAAGCGGTGTAGAACAACGGCGCTTCCTGGCCCATTTCCGGGTCATAGCGCAGGCCGGAACGGGCGCCCTGCGCCTTGGCGATCCAGGTCTGGCGTTCGCCATCGATCACGCCCAGCCGCACCAACTCACCGGTTTCCTGCGCCAGCCGATCCAAGATAGGCTGCACGATGTCGGCACCGCTGCTGGCCAGGTAGCGAAAGCCCATGGCCACCAGCTTGGTGGACAAGTGATAACGGCTGTTGTCGGGGTTCTGGCGCACGTAACCCAGGCGCATCAACTCACCCAGCATGCGGTGGGTGGCGCTCTTGGGAATGTCCAACTGCTCGGCCAGGGCCTGCATGGGCAAGCCCCGCGGGTCGCTGGTGAGGCTTTCGAGTAGGCTGAAAGCGCGTTCGATCTGACTGCCGGCCATGGGTACGGGTCCTTGGAAATTGCTGGCGATTCTAATCGCGGGGAAACGAAGCGCAACCACTGTCCGATCTTCGCCCAACTTTGCCATCCACCCCTTGGCGGCGCCGTCAGCCGGCCATAGAATATGGAACGCGGTTCCAGAATACTACAAAACCCATCAATCTACTGAGCCGCTATCCGGAGACTTCGTTGATGCCTGCCGATACCCCTCTTCACTCCACCGTGGACTGCGATGTACTGGTGATCGGCTCCGGCGCCGCCGGCCTGGCTGCTGCCGTGACTGCCGCCTGGCACGGCCAGACAGTCATCCTGGTGGAAAAGGACAACGTGTTTGGCGGCGCCACGGCCTGGTCCGGTGGCTGGATGTGGGCCCCGTGCAACCCGCTGGCCAAACGCGCCGGCATTCACGAAGATGTGTCGCAGCCGCGCACGTACCTGGAACATGAACTGGGCGAGCAGTTCAACGCCGCCATCGTCGATGCCTTCCTGGAAGCGGCGCCTAACATGGTGGCGTTCTTCGAGACCCACACGGCCCTGCAATTCAGCGACGGCAATGGCATTGCCGACATTCACGGCGACACCCCCGGCGCCGGTACCGGTGGCCGCTCGGTGATTGCCGCGCCTTACAACGCACGCCAGGTGGGCAAACTGCTCAACCGCCTGCGCCGGACCATGCCCGAGACCTCGTTCAAGGGCATGCCGATCATGGCCGGTGCCGACCTGACCGCGTTCCTGACCATGACCCGCTCGTTGACATCACTGGTGCACGTGACCAAGCGCGTCAGCCGTCACCTGTGGGACCTGGCCCTGCATGGCCGGGCCATGCACCTGGTGAACGGCGTGGCGCTGGTGGCGCGGCTGGCCAAATCGGCCGAGGACCTGGGCGTGCTGTTGTGGGAGTCGGCACCGGCGAAAAGCCTGATCCACGAGGACAGCCGCGTGGCCGGCGCCGTGGTCGAGACGGCCAAGGGCCGCATTGCCATCCGCGCACGCAAGGGCGTGGTGCTGGCCGCCGGCGGCTTCCCCAATGACATCGAACGGCGCAAGGCGCTGTTCCCGCGCACGCCCACCGGCCACGAACACCTGGCCCTGCCGCCGCTGGGCGCCAATGGCGACGGCCTGCGCCTGGGCGAAAGCGTCGGCGGCCAGGTAGCCGATGACCTGGTGTGCGCTGCGGCCTTGTGCCCGGTGTCGAAAGTGCCGCACAGGGACGGCAGCATCGGCCACTTTCCGCACATCATCGAGCGCGGCAAGCCGGGCATTATCGGCGTACTGGCCAACGGCAAGCGCTTCGTCAACGAGGCAGACGGTTACTACGACTATGCCAATGCCATGGTCCATGCCGCTCCGGGTGAAGAAGTAGCCTCCTGGTTGATTTGCAGCCATCGATTCCAGCGTCGCTACGGGCTGGGCATTTCCCGCCCCTTCCCTCTGCCTGTGGCACCCTGGATCAGCAACGGCTACCTGAAAACCGGCAATAGCATCGAAGAGTTGGCCATTGCCTGTGGCATCGACCCAGCCGGCCTTACGCAAACGGTGGATAACTTCAACCGCCACGCGCGCAATGGCCAGGACCCCGAGTTCGGCCGCGGCGACACCCCCTACAACCGCAAGCAGGGCGATGCCCTGCACCAGCCAAATCCCTGCGTGGCGCCGATCGAACAGGGCCCCTTCTATGCGGTCAAGGTACACCCGGGCAGCTTTGGTACCTTTGCCGGCCTGCGCACCAACCAGCACGCGCAGGTGCTGGATGGCAGCGGCCAACCCATCCTGGGGCTGTACGCCGCCGGCACCGACATGGCCAGCATGATGGGCGGCTACTACCCCGCCGGCGGCATCAACCTGGGGCCGGCCACCACCTTTGGCTACATCGCCGGCCGCCACCTGGCGGGCGTCACGGCCTACGAATGAACACTTCAACCACGAATGCAGGGAGATCGAGCATGCAGAGCATCACCAACCGTCAGGGGCTGAACATGCCCAAGCTGGGCCTGGGCACCTGGCCCATGGTCGGCGAGGAATGCACGGCCGCGGTGGTCCAGGCCCTGGAGGTAGGCTATCGCCATATCGACACGGCCGCCGGTTACAACAACGAAGACGCCGTGGGCAAGGCCCTGCTGCAGTCGTCGGTGCCGCGCGAGCAGATTCACGTCACCAGCAAGGTGTGGTGGGACAAGCTCGCCCCGGCCGATATGCGCCAGTCGTTCGACAACACCCTCAAAGCGCTGCAAAGCGACTACGTGGACCTGTTCATGATTCACTGGCCCACCAAGGACTGGGACCTGGAACGCACCATCGAGACCCTGGTGTCGTTCAAGGAAGACGGCCGCGCCCGCAACATAGGCGTGGCCAACTTCCCGCTGCCGTTGCTCACCAAGGTACTGGAAGAACTGGGCGCGCCGCTGTCGGTGTTGCAGGTGGAATACCACGTCACCCTGAACCAGGCGCCACTGCTGCAACTGGCGCGCAGGCACGACATGGCCTTGACCGCCTACAGCCCGATTGTGCGCAACCGCGTGTCGGACATCCCCGAGCTGCAAGCCATCGCCAGGAAGCACGGCGTGCTGCCGACACAAGTGGCGCTGAAGTGGCTGCTTGACCAGGATGGCGTTGCGGCCATTCCGAAAGCGGCCAGCAGGGCCAACCAGCTGAGCAACCTGGCGTCGTTGCAGGTGCCGCTGGATGATGAAGATCGCAAGGTGATTGCCGCGCTGCCGAAAAACCAGCGCCTGGTAAGCCCGCCGTTCGCCCCGCAGTGGGATTAAGCGTCCCGTAGCAGCGGCAGGCAGGCCGCGTCACAGGCGCCACGGCCTTCAGGCGAGGCCCCGACGCGGCCTGGCGGCCTGATGGTGGTATTTCGGGATCGCCCTAAAATAAAAAACCGCCAGAAGGCGGTTTTTTTGTGGCTGCAAACAGGCTTAGAAGTCGAAGAACACAGTCTCGCCTTCGCCCTGGATGCGAATGTCGAAGCGGTAGGCAGTCTTGCCGTTCACTTCGCAGCGGGTGGCGATCAGGGTTTCGCGGCGTGCTGGCTGCTCGATCAGGTTCAGCACCGGGTCCTTCGCGTTGGCCTCGGCTTCGTCGCTGAAGTACAGGCGGGTTTGCAGGTGGATGTTGATGCCACGGGCAAACAGGCTGACGTTGATGTGCGGTGCCATGGGCACGCCGGCGGCGTTCTTGACCACGCCCGGCTTGATGGTGTGCAGGTCCCACTCGCCACCGTCGAAGGTGGTGGCGGTACGGCCGAAGCTGTTGAACGGCTTCTCCAGGTTGTACTCGGTGTCGTAGTGGCCGTTGGCGTCAGCCTGCCAGAACTCCAGGAACGAGTCGCGCACCTTGTGGCCGTTGCCGTCGTAGACGTCGCCCAGCAGGATGATGTGCTCGCCAGGGGCACCGGGCTTGGCCATCTGGTTCCAGATTTCCTGGTCGCGCGGCGGGTTGCCGGCAGCGCAAAGGGCCAGGCCGATGTGCACGTACGGACCAGCAGTCTGCGAAGGTGTTTCCTTGAGCAGGGTAATAGGCATGGTGGCGCTCTCCTCAGCAGTTTTCGAAGTGGGTCTTGCGCTGGCCGCGCAGCACGATGTCGAAGCGATAAGCCAGGCAATCCATCGGGTTTGCGTGGTTCATGTCGAGCCGGGCGATCAGGCTCTGCACCGCTTCAGGGTCGGCGATCGACTTGACGATCGGGCACATCGGGATCAGCGGGTCGCCTTCGAAGTACAGCTGGGTGATCAGGCGCGTGGAAATCGACGGGCCGCTGATCGATACGTGGATGTGCGCCGGGCGCCAGTCGTTGGGGCCGTTGCGCCATGGGTACGGGCCCGGCTTGATGGTGCGGAAGTTGAAATAGCCTTCGCTGTCGGTAACCATGCGGCCAACACCACCGAAGTTAGGGTCCAGCGGGGCCAGGTAGCGGTCGTTCTTGTGACGGTAACGGCCGCCGGCATTGGCCTGCCAGATTTCCACCAGGGTGTGCGGGATTGGCTTGCCGTACTGGTCGCATACACGGCCAGCCAGAATGATGCGCTCGCCGATGGGCAGGCCACCGTTGTTGAAGTTCAGCAGCAGGTCGTTGTCGTACTTGCCGAATTTCAGGTGCGAGAAATCAGGACCGGTGGACTCGCTGGCAGACTGGGGAATGCTCACCAGCGCCTGGCGTGGCGAACGCGCCACCGAGGTCTTGTAGTCGGGGGTCAGAGCTTTGGGGTGCCAATTACGATCACGGATAACGAAGCGACTGGTGTCTTGGGAAGACATGCCGTTCTCCTATTATTTGATTTATTGGGTCCTGCGGACAGGCTTCGGGCTAGTCTCAATGAAATTGCCTGTATCGAAAATTGAATAGTCGACTTGCATACATATCCATATGGTTATCTTAAGTCCTACCATGGAGTAACTCGCCCATGTTGTGGAAAAAAGGCCGACGCAGCGACAACGTGGTAGATGCTCGCGATGACGATTCCGCTGCAGGCGGCTCGGGCGGCGGCCTGCGCATCGGTGGCAAAGGCTTGAGCCTGACCGCAGTGGTATTGATAGTAGGCTTCGGCCTGCTGACCGGCCAGGACCCCATGCAGATTCTCGGACAACTGACCGGGCAACTGACACAGCCTCAGTCGGTGCCGGTGGACACCCGCAATCGCCCTGCACCACCGGCCAACGATGAGCAGGCCGATTTTGTCCGCGCTATCCTGGGCGATACCGAAGACACATGGGGCCAGATATTCCAGCAGGCCGGGCGCCAGTATCAGGACCCCAAACTCATTCTCTTCCGTGGCCAGGTCAACTCGGCCTGCGGTTTCGCCACCTCGGCCACCGGCCCGTTCTATTGCCCGGGCGATCAAAGGGTGTACCTGGACATGGATTTCTTCAAGGAACTGAGCCAGCGCTTTCACGCGGCCGGCGACTTCGCCCAGGCATATGTGATTGCCCATGAAGTGGGCCACCACGTGCAAAACCTGTTGGGTATCCCGGCCAAGGTGCAGGCAGCACGGCAACGGGGCGAACAAATGGAGGGGGCGAACGGTTTGTCGGTCAGGCAGGAGTTGCAGGCCGATTGCCTGGCTGGGGTGTGGGCCTACCATGCGCAGCAGCGGCTGCACTGGTTGGAACCGGGGGACGTGGAGTCGGCGCTGAACGCCGCCAATGCCATTGGCGACGATCGCTTGCAGCAGCAGAGCCAGGGACGCGTGGTCCCCGACTCCTTCACCCATGGTACTTCAGCCCAGCGCGTACGCTGGTTCAAGACCGGTTTCGCCCAGGGTCAGATCAACCAGTGCGATACCTTCGGCACGAAGAACCTGTGATCAGAATGCAGCCTTGATCTGTACACCGGCCATCAGTGCGTTCTGCGTGTTGACGCCGTAGAACGCGCCTGGCTCCTTGATGTACTGCACGTCAGGACGCACGGTCAGCCACTTGGTGACTTGGGCGGTGTAGCTCAGCTCGATCAGTTGCTCGCCGCTGTCCAGGTTGCTGATGTCATCCGCGGCAGCTGCGGTGGAGGCTGCGGCAATCTGGTTGTCACGGGTGTGCGGGTTCAGCACTGCGCGGCCGTAGGCAAGGCCGATGGCGTCGTCAGGACGGCTGTCGAACGGCTTGTGCAGCACCACGCCTGCCGAGTACCAGTGATGGAAAGGCGAGGTGGCCACGTCGGTCTGGGTAGCCTGGCCGAACACGTGCAGGTTGCGCTTGGGGTCGGTAGCCGAATGCCATACGGACTGGTCGGCCAGCACGTAGGAGCCGGAACGGCCGGCAGCGGTACCGTTGTGGTCGATACGCGCGGTGTCGGAGGTGTCGTAGTACCAGCCGAACTTGTACTGGCCGTCGTATTCGCCGGCGTGGGTGTAGATCAGCTCGATCGGCATGATGGTGCCGGTGTAGTGATCAGGGCTCATGCGCAGCGCGTATTTGGACTCGCTGTTGGTGATAGGGTTGACCTCGAACGCTGCGGTCTGGATAGCCCACTCGTCGTTGATCTTGTACTTGAGCATGCCGCCCCAGTGGCCGGTCGGGGCGTTGGTCCAGCCGCTGCCACCGGACATCGACAACGGGTGGGCGCAGAAGCCGGCGTTGACGAAGTTGGTCAGGATGCTCATGCCGCCGAAGTCGTTACCCATGGGCATGAAGCCCACTTTCATGTCCAGGTTGGGCGTGAAAATGGTGCGCTCGTAGCTGACTTCGCTGATACGGGTGTACTGGCCACCGTAGATTTCCTGCACCGGCAGGCGGTTGCCTACCAGGTCGTTGGAAGCACTGTTGCCGCGACGGTCAGTGACCATGACCTGCACGGTACCGCCGTTGTCGATGCCCAGGATCTTGCTCAGATCGAAGCGTGCGCCGATGCGCAGTTGCTGGGCGTAGCGGGCACCGTGGGACTCGCCACCGTGAACGGTACCGAAGGTTTCCGACACGTAGTCGCTGGTGATCTTGATGCCTTCGTTTTCCAGGCGCGTGCGCTCGCCGCCCCAGTTACCGGTCATCAGCGAGTCATCGGCCTGGGCCACGCCCGGAACGGCAACCATCAGGGAGCCCAGCGACAGGCCGGCCACAAGGCTCGAAGTCTTGATGCAACGCGAGGATTTGATCAGCATGATTCTCTACGGTTTGTTGTGTTCAGAGGGGGTGTCGGCAGGGCGGGGCAAATGCTGAGCCTAGTTCGAGGGGTGCATCATAATGACGCACCCGTACTGAATTAAGACCAATGGTAACAAAAAACTATTTCAAATTTTAATAAAATGATCGGAATAGTTAGTTTAAGTTCATTTGCAGGTATGCGAAGGTCGTGCGGGGCATTCGCGCCACAAAAGCGGCATTGCAAGAATCAGCTTTCGGCCGCTTGTGGCCGTCTCGTAGCTGCCGCCAGGCTGCGAAACTGAGCTGCGGGGCGGTCATCCGCCGCCAGGCTGCAAAGGCGCGCGCAGCGTGCCCGCGATCAACATGACACCGCAGGAAACGCCTGCGGGCCTTTCGCAGTCTGGCGGCAGCTTCTACGACAGTGACTCCTCGCAAGGCAATTGCGGCTAATGGATTTAGCGGTTGGCGAGGTGCAGCAGGTCTGTGCAGGTGGGGGCGTGCCAGTCGGTCAGCTCTGGCCAGGGGTTGTCGGGCAGGTTGACCAGTACGGTGTGGGTGCCCGCTGCCCGGCCGCAGTCCAGGTCGAAGCGGTAGTCGCCGACCATGACCATCTGCGACGGTGCCACGCCCCAGCCTCGGGCCAGCTTGAGCAGGCCATCGGGGTTAGGCTTGGGCAATGCGTCGTCGCGCCCCAGCACATCCTCGATGGCAAAGCAGTCGGCAATGCCGATGGCTTCCAGGGTGATGTGCGCCAACTCCCGCGCGTTGCGGGTCAGGATGCCCAGCGTATGTCCGCGGGCCGCCAGGCTGCGCACCAGTTCCACCGCGCCGTCGGCGGCACGGGACGCTACCGCCAGTTCGCGTTCGTGCTCCAGCAACCAGGCGTGCTTGGCCGCAGCTACGTCGGCCGGCAGGGCGGCCAGATGGGTGAGGATGTCATCCTCGGGCGGGATCTCCAGCGCCACGCGAATGGCCGCGAAGTCATGCACGGCCACCGTCAGGGTACCGTCCATGTCGAACACCCAGTGGCTGACCCCACCCAGGCTCATGCCCAGTCCTTGCGATGACGAATCAGCCCTTCCTGGGCCGACGACGCCACCAACTGGCCGGCGCGGTTGTACACGCTGCCGCGGCAGAAACCACGCGCATTGCCCGCCCAGGGGCTGTCCATGGCATACAGCAGCCAGTCGTCGGCACGCAGGTCACCGTGGAACCACAGGGCGTGGTCGAGGCTGGCCAGTTGCATGTCCTTGTGCCATACCGATTTGCCGTGGGGCAGCAACGAGGTGGTCAACAGACCGAAGTCCGAGGCGTAGGCCATGATGTATTTGTGCAGTGCGGGGATGTCGGGCAGCGTGCCGTCGGCGCGGAACCACACGTATTTGACTGGATCACCCGCCGCCGGGTTGTAGGGGTTGCGCTCAGTTACCGGGCGTACTTCGATAGGCTTGGGGCACAACAGCTTGTCGCGGATGTGCTCGGGCAGCAGGTGAGCGTTCTTCTGCGTCAGCTCAAGCTCGGTGGGCAGGTTTTCCGGGCCGACCACCGCCGGCATCGATGCCTGGTGCTCGTAGCCTTCCTCGTCGTACTGGAACGATGCGCTGCAGGTGAAGATCTGCTGGCCTTTCTGCACCGCCGTGACCCGACGGGTGCTGAAGCTGCCGCCGTCGCGTACCTTGTCAACCATGTACACCACTGGCAACTGGGCGTCGCCGGGGCGCAGGAAATAGCCATGCAGTGAATGCACGTGGCGCGCGTCCTCGACCGTCTGGCTGGCCGCCGACAGCGACTGGCCCAACACCTGGCCGCCGAACAGCTGGCGGAAGCCCAGGTCCTGGCTGCGCCCGCGGAACAGGTTTTCCTCGATCGGCTCAAGGGTCAACAGGTCGACCAGATCGTCCAACACATGGCTCATTCGAACTCTCCAAAAAACAGTAACTGTGCCCGTGAGGCGAGACGGTAGTGGCAAATGATACAGAACTTTGCCGGGGCAAACCCCAGTGCCGCGACGTTGGTCTAGCCGTGCAGGGTTTCGCGCCACTGGTCGCGGTTGATGCGGTACAGCACCTGGCGCTCCAGCTCGTGCCCCCGGGGCAGTCGCGGGTGGTCGAAATCGCCCCAGGGGTCGCGCTGCATGCCGATGGCCTGCATTACCTTTTCCGACGGCAAATTGCACTGCGCGGTGAACGACACCACCTCGTCCAGGTTGAGCTGCCCGAAGGCCACGCGCAGGCTGGTCCACGCCGCCTCGCTGGCAAAGCCCAGGCCCCAGTGCCGGCGCGCCAGGCGCCAGCCAATTTCCACTGCGGGCGTAAACGGGGCGTCGAAGCTGACGTTGGCAAGGCCGGTGAAGCCGATGAATGCCCCGGTGTCCTTGCGCTCCAGCGCCCACAGGCCAAAGCCGTACTCATTGAAGTGCCCGCGAATACGGCCAATCAACGCGGCGCTTTCAAGGCGGCTGAGCAGCGCTGGAAAATAGCGCATCACCTGCGGGTCGGCCGACATGGCGGCGAATTCCGGCAAGTCTTCGTCGCGCCACGGGCGCATCAGCAGCCGCGCACTTTCCAGCTCCAGGATTGGTTTCATTGATTGAATCCCCCATGCAGTCCTTGAAGTTTACCGTGACCGTGGCAAGAATCGGACACCCTCCAGCCTAGAAATGCTCATGCCGCTGCCACTGATCTACCACGACGATTACAGCCCGCAGTTCCCACCCGAGCATCGCTTCCCCATGGACAAGTTCCGCCTGCTGCGCGACCACCTGGTGGACAGCGGCCTGACTCGGGATGCCGACCTGCTGCGCCCGGCCGTGTGCCCCGCCGATACCCTGGCCCTGGCCCATGACCGTGACTACATCGAGCGCTTCATGAGCGGCCAATTGGGCCGCGAAGACCAGCGCCGCCTGGGCTTGCCGTGGAGCGAGGCACTGGCCCGACGTACCGTGCGCGCGGTGGGTGGTTCGTTGCTGGCCGCCGAGCAGGCGCTGCAACACGGGCTGGCCTGCCACTTGGCCGGCGGCACCCATCACGCCCATTACGATCACCCGGCCGGGTTCTGCATTTTCAATGACCTGGCGATCATCAGTCGCTACCTGCTGGCCAGCGGCCGCGTGGGCAGTGTGCTGATCTTCGACTGCGACGTGCATCAGGGCGACGGCACGGCGCGCATCCTGGCCAATACGCCGGACGCTATCACCGTGTCGCTGCACTGCGAAAAAAACTTCCCCGCGCGCAAGGCCGACAGCGACTGGGACATTCCCCTGCCCATGGGCATGGGCGATGCCGACTACCTGCAAGTGGTGGACGACACGCTCAATTACCTGTTACCGCTCTACAAGCCCGACCTGGTGCTGTATGACGCCGGGGTGGATGTGCACAAGGACGACGCCTTGGGTTACCTGCAACTCACCGACGCCGGGGTGTCGGCCCGCGACGAACGGGTACTGCGCCATTGCCTGGGCCGCGACATTGCGGTGATGGGCGTGATTGGCGGCGGCTACAGCAAGGACCGCCCGGCCCTGGCCCGTCGCCACGGCCTGCTGCACCACAGCGCCCAGCGGGTGTGGACAGATTTGGGGCTCTGACTTATTCACAGCGACTTACCCACATCCGCTGTGGAACCGCCTGTGGATAACCTGCGGGCAAGCTCTGCCACGCCAGTAACAGCGCGGCCTGCAGGCTGCTGTACGTTTTTTATCCACTGGCGATGAGATACACTGCACGGCTTGTTTAGCACCGTGTAGCCGCCCATGTCCGATTCCCTGCCCACCCCTGCCCATCACGTCGCGATCATCGGCGGCGGCCCTGCCGGGTTGATGGCAGCCGAAGTCCTCAGCCAGGCCGGCGCGCGCGTCGAGGTGTTCGACGCCATGCCGTCGGTGGGGCGCAAGTTCCTGCTGGCCGGGGTGGGCGGCATGAACATCACCCATTCCGAGCCCTACCGCGCCTTTATCGGCCGCTACGCCGAACGCCAGGAAGAAGTAGGCGCCCTGCTCACAGGTTTCAATGCGGATGATTTGTGCCAGTGGATTCATGGCCTGGGCATCGCCACCTTCATCGGCACTTCCGGCCGCGTGTTCCCCACCGACATGAAAGCGGCGCCGCTGTTACGCGCCTGGCTCAAGCGCCTGCGTGAACAGGGCGTAGTTATCCACACCCGGCACCGCTGGCTGGGCTGGAACGCCGACGGCAGCCTGCACATCAGCTATCCGGACGGTGAACGGCTGCTCAAGCCCAACGCCACGGTGTTGGCCCTGGGCGGCGCCAGCTGGGCGCGGCTGGGCTCGGACGGCGCCTGGTTGCCCTGGCTGGCGGCACGCGGCGTGGGCATTGCGCCCTTGCAGGCGGCGAACAGCGGTTTTGAAGTGGCCGGGTGGAGCGACCTGCTACGGGAGAGATTCGCCGGTGCGCCGCTGAAAAACGTCGCCCTGCACCTGGCTGGCGCAGCCCCGCGGCTGGGCGAAGCGGTCCTCACCGCAGGTGGTATCGAAGGCAGCCTGGTGTATGCGCTGTCGGCGCAGATCCGCGAGCAGATCAACGCTTGCGGGCGATCGACCGTCTACCTGGACCTGCTGCCGAACAAGCCTGTGGATAAGGTCGCTGCCGCGCTGAACAAGCCACGGGGCTCGCGCTCCATGGCCAAACACCTGCACAGCGCGCTGGGCATCGACGGGGTCAAGGCAGCGCTGCTGCGAGAATTGACCGACAAGGCCACCTTTGATGACGCCCAGGCACTGGCCGGGGCCATCAAGGCGCTACCCATCGTGCTGGTGCGGCCACGGCCGCTGGATGAAGCCATCAGCACCGCGGGCGGCGTGCGTTTCGAGGAAATGGACGCCGGGTTGATGCTCAACGCGGTACCGGGGGTGTTCTGTGCGGGGGAGATGCTGGACTGGGAAGCGCCTACCGGCGGTTACCTGCTGACCGCCTGTTTCGCCAGCGGGCGCAGGGCCGCCGAGGGTGCACTGCAGTGGTTACGCCAGCCGCGATGCTGATTGATGCCACAGCTGCCGCCAGGCCGTAGGCTGCCGCCAGGCCGTAGGAGCTGCCGCCAGGCTGCGAAGGCGCGCGCAGCGGGCCCGCGATCGACATGACAACGCCAAAGGTCCTGCAGACCTTTTCGCAGCCTGGCGGCAGCTACGGGGAGCCAGCCTCAGGGCTTGCGCTTGCGCGGGCCGGTGTTGAACGCGGGCACTTTGCGTACCGGCCGGGCCGCCGGGGCGACGATTTCGGTTGGCGTTTCGCCGCTGTCCATCCACTTGCCAAGCGTGCGCTTGCCGCCCGAAACCTTGGGCTTCTTCGGCTTTTTCGGTTTCTTCAGCACATCGCCGGTGGCGTTGGTTTCCGGCACACGGTGATCAGGTTCAAAACCGCTTTCTTCCTGACGCTTCAGAGTCTGGCGGGTCAATACCTCGATGGCCGACAGCAGTTGCACTTCATCCGCGCACACCAGCGAAATCGCTTCGCCAGTCAGGCCAGCACGGCCCGTACGGCCAATGCGGTGCACGTAGTCTTCGGCCACGATGGGCAGGTCGAAGTTGACCACAGTGGGCAGGTCGTCGATGTCCAGGCCACGGGCCGCTACATCGGTGGCCACCAGAACCTGTACTTCTCCGGCCTTGAAACGGTCCAGGGCGCGCTGGCGCGTGGCCTGGGGCTTGTCACCGTGAATGCCGTCGGCGTTGATGCCCAGGCCTTGCAGGCGCTCCACCAGTGCGTCCACGCCGTTGCGGGTCTTGGCGAACACCAGGGTCTGCTTCAACTTGAGCTTCTTCATCAGGTGGATGAACAGCTCGGGTTTGCGCTTCTTGTCCACGGTCACCACCCACTGCTTGACCGTGGAGGCAGCGACGTTGCGCGGGCTTACTTCAATGCTTTGCGGGTTGTCGAGCATCTGCCCGGCCAGCAGGCGAATGGCGTCCGAGAAGGTGGCCGAGAACAGCAGGGTCTGGCGCTTTTTCGGCAGGGCGGCGTAAATGTCGCGCAGCTCTTCGGCAAAGCCCAGGTCCAGCATGCGGTCGGCTTCGTCCAGCACCAAGGTTTCCAGCTGGGTGAATTTCACCGCGTTCTGGCGATACAGGTCCAGCAAGCGGCCCGGGGTAGCCACCAGCAGGTCGACACCCTTGCGCAGCTTCATCATTTGCGGGTTGATGCTTACGCCGCCGTACACCGCGTAAGTGCTCAGCGGCAGATGCTCGCCGTACTCGCAAATATTCGCGTGCACCTGCTCAGCCAGCTCGCGGGTAGGCACCAGCACCAGCGCACGCACGTGGTTGCTGGCCACTTTCGGGCCTTCCATGGTCAGGCGCTGCAGCATCGGCAAGGCAAAACCGGCAGTCTTGCCGGTGCCTGTCTGAGCTGCGGCCATCAGGTCGCGGCCGGCTAGCACGGCCGGGATGGCCTGGGCCTGTACCGGCGTCGGGGTCTGGTAGCCGAGGGTTTCCAGGGCGCGCAGCAGGGGTTCAATCAGGCCAAGGGTGGCGAATGTCATCAAGGGTACCGTCAGGTGAAGTTCTGCAATGCGCTCAGTTTACCTTGTCAGAGCCTGTTGCGGCTTGCGCCATTGCGGCAGACCGATCAATACCACGGCGCCGATGATCACCGCCATGGCCAGGCACTCCGGCGCACCAATGTGCTCACCGGCGAAAACGATGCCCAGCATCACTGCCACGGCCGGGTTCACGTAGGCATAGCTGGTGGCCGCTGCCGGACGCACGTGCTTGAGCAGGTAGCCGTAGGCGCTGAACGCCAGGATGGAACCAAACACCACCAGGTAGGCCAGCGCGCCCCAGCCGGCGGGCGTGGGCCATTGGCTCATGCGCTCGCCGCTCAGGGCGCTGCCCAGCAACAGCACCACGCCACCCATCAGCATCTGCGCGGCACTGGCCATGGGCCCGGCAGGCAATGACAGCTGGCGGCTCCAGATGGAGCCGAAGGCCCAGGCGGCGGCCGCGAACAGAATCAACGCCGCGCCCATGGGGCTGGCCTGCAGGTTGGAGCCCAGGTTGAGCAGGCCGATACCCACCAGCCCCAGGGCCACACCGGCCCATTCCAGGCGGGTGTTGCGGTGCCCCCAGAGCATGGCGAACAGCAACGCAAACAGAGGCACCGTGGCCACCGCCAACGCCGCAACGCCCGAGGCCACGCCAATGTGCTCGGCCAGGGTCACCCCGCCGTTGCCACAGCTGAGCAACAGAAAGCCGATGGCGCCCGCGCTTTTCCATTGCTGCCAGGTGGGGGCCGGCACCCCGCGCCAGCGCAGGAAGCCATACAAAAGACTGCCGGCGGTGACGAAGCGGATGCCGGCCATCAACAGCGGCGGCCAGGATTCCACGCCAATGCGGATGAACAGGTAGGTTGAACCCCAGATGAAATACAGGGCGAGAAACGCGCCGATCAGGGGCAGCGGAAAGCGGCGAGTGGCAGACAAGGGAGGGCTCCGTGCTCAGGTTATTATTGAGTGCGCACTTTAGAAGACTAGGCGCCGCGGTGCTTGCGCAGGGCGTCGCCGATCTTGGCCGCCGGCACTTTCTGCAGGGTGCAGAACAGGTCGTGGTTCACCTGGCTCAAGCCATGGGTACCGCGCAGCTCACCCGCCAAATGCTGGGTCAGGTTGGCCGCCATCTCGGCATCGGCCATGGCCCGGTGAGCGGTGCCAGTGTCCGGCAGGCCGGCCCAGCGGGTCAGGGTACCGAGCTTGTGGTTGGGCGCCGAGGGCATCAGCCGGCGCGCCAGCAGCATCGAGCAGGCAAAGCGCTGGCGGCGCTCGCGGCGCAGCAGGCCGAGTTCGAAATCCCAGAAGCGCTGGTCGAACGACGCGTTATGCGCCAGCAGCGGCGTGTCACCCACGAAGTCCGCCACCTCCCCCATCACCTGAGCCGCTGGCGGCGCGCTGCGCACCATGGCGGTGGAGATGCCGGTCAGGCTGGTGACGAAGGCCGGCACGCTGATACCCGCGTTCATCAGGCTCTGATAACGGTCCACGATCTGCCCGCGCTCGAGCATCACCACGGCAATTTCGGTGGCACGGCAATAGGCACCCGGCGAAATACCGGTGGTTTCAAAGTCGATGACGGCAATACGGTCCAAAACAACTCCAGGGGTTCAGTTCTTGAGCAACAACGCGCCTTCGATGGGCACGTAGCGGCTGGCGGCGCGGATCAGTGAATTGGCGGTCAGCCCGGGCACGCCGTAGGCCACTGCCTGCACGCCGTGCTTGTGGATGATGCGTTCGAGCAGCATGTCGAAGTCGCCATCGCCGGAGGCCAGTACCACTTCGTCGACGCGGTCGGCCACGTCCATGATATCGATGGTGATGCCCACGTCCCAGTCGCCCTTGGCCGAACCGTCACTGCGCTGGATATACGGCTTGAGCTTTACCGTGAACCCCAGGTTGCGCAGGATCTGCTGGAACTGTTGCTGCTTGCTGTCGCCGCGGTCGATGGCATAGGCATACGCCTCGACGATCTGGCCGCGCTGGCTGATGTCAGCCCACAGGGCCGCATAGTTGAAATGACAGCCATACGCCTGACGAACGGTGTAATAGAGGTTTTGTACATCGGCGAACACCGCGATTCTTTTCACCGCACATCCTCGTGGCGCCGGAGCGCTCGACCTTGATCAGGCCGTCAGTATGCCAGTTGCAACGCGGGTGCTGGGAATTGTCTGGCGAAAACGACCCGCCGCAGGTGGCGGGCCGTTTACCGAGAGGGTCAGACGAAGGTGTCGTCGTCGTCGAAAAAGCTGCCGCCGCTGTCGTCGTTGAAGTCGGTGTCGGCAAAACCACCGCTGTCGTTGTTGTTGCCCCACGAATCATTATTGGCAAAACGCTCGGGTTCGTTGCCCCAACCGCCCTGGTCCTGGATCGGTGCGGGCTCTTGCAGCACCTCGACGATTTCCTGAGGCTGGTTGTTGTGGTGGAACAGGCTGCTGATGCCTTCGGCCAGCATTACGCCACCGGCCACACCGGCTGCGGTTTGCAACGCACCACGCATGAAGCCGCCACCGGCCGGGGCCGCTGCCTGTTGAGGCGGTGGTGGTGGCGCGTACTGCGGCTGCTGCTGCGGTGGTTGCTGGTATTGATTGCCAGGCTCGCGCCAGCCACCGGAAGACTGCGGTGCCGGGGCCTGGGCCGGTTCGGAACGCGAACCGCCACCAAAGATGCTCGACAGGAAACCACCACCGCCGCTGGGCTGCTGGCTGGCGGCCGCTGCCTGGGCCTGGGCTTGAGCCAGGTCGGCCTGCAGTTTCTTGACCTGCTCGTCCATGCGCTTGAGGGCCGCTTCCTGTACCAGGATGGCCTGGGCCATGTAATAAGGGACTGCCGGTTGCGCGGCCACATGTTCCTTGATCCGCTCGAACGCCTGGGCGTCGCGTGGTGCTGCTCCCGTTTCGGCTTGCTTGAGCCGGGTAAACAGACCATCGATCAGGGTTTGCTCTTCGCTGTTCATGGCGACCTCGTTAGATTGCCGGTAAAAATTCGGCCCGGCCCGGTATGGGCGGCCTGTGTACAAAATGGGGCACCTGCGTAACGGTTTCAATGGCTGCACTCGATGAAACTTCCTTCAGGCAGCCCGCCCCCGTCACGGTTGGAGCGGCTCGGCGCTTGGGCTAAAGTGTCGGCCTGCTTTTCCATATGCGATACCGACTGATGAACCCCTTGAGTGTACTGCGCGACTCCCTGTATTTCTTCCGCCGCAACCTGGCGGCCATTGCCCAGCTGTGCCTGCCATTGGTGGTGCTGGAAGCACTGGCCACGCAAATGGTGCAACACACCGTGGGGCCAGATGCCTCTCCTTTGTATGACATCAGTGTTGGCCTGCTGTTCTACCCGCTGTACGCCGGCGCGCTGATTCTGTTTCTGGACGCCCGCAGCAAGGGCCTGCAACCACTCAAGCGCAACCTGTTGGCCGTGACCCTGCGCATGTGGCCGTATTTCGCCCTGCTGGCCGCCAGCAGCACCCTCTTGATCATGCTGGGTATTTCGCTGTTCGTGCTGCCGGGGCTGTACGTGATGGTCAAGCTGGTGTTCGCCGAATACCTGCTGGTGCTGCGTGGGCTAACGCCCATGGCCGCCATGCGCGACAGCTTCCAGCTGACCCAGGGGCATTTCCTGCGCATCATGACCTGCGTGTTTGGCGCCTTGGTGCCATTGTGGGCCATCGACATCGCCAGCAATGCCATATGGCCAGACCCCAGCAACTGGCAGGCGCTGATGCTCGACAGCATCAACGGCTTCCTGCAGTTGTTCACCAGCGTGGTGGTGTACCGCCTGTTCATGCTGCGCATGGAAAACGTTGACCCGGCATGAGGCTTGGGCCGGGCCGCAGGCTCGGTTATGCTCGGGTGATATTGCCGAGCCATAAGCCGAGCCCATGACGCGACTACAGCGCAATACCCTGCTGGTACTGGTGGCCCTGGCGCTGCTGTTGGCCCTGCTGGTGTACACCTTGACCTGGCACCCGCTGCCACGGGAAAAGCTAGGCCAGCTGTGCCGCGGGGCCGCGCCGCAACTGGTGCCGGGCCAGGCGCTTAAGGTGATGACCTGGAACGTCCAGCACCTGGCCGGCAAGCAGTACGTGTTCTGGTACGACGTGCCCGATGGCAGCGGCCCGGACGACCGCGCCAGCGCCGAAGACCTGGCCTACAACCTGGACGAAGTGACACGGGTCATCCGCGATGAACAGCCCGACCTGTTGCTGTTTCAGGAACTCGACGACGGCGCCAAGGCCAGTGACTACCAGGACCAGCTGTCGTTGCTGCGCGCGCGGATCGTCGACTTGTACCCGTGCAGTGTGGATGCCTTCGACTGGAAAGCCGACTTTATTCCCAACCCGCATATCCTCGGCAGCGTCGGGCGCAAGCTGGCGACCTTGAGCCGCTTCCAGATCGTGCAAGCCGAGCGCCAGCAACTACCCCAGCCCGAAGGCCATTGGCTGACGGCGCCATTCAGGCCGCATCGCGCGCTGCTGACCAGCTACCTGCCGATTCAGGGTGGCGGGCAACTGGCCGTGCTCAACACGCATCTGGATGATTACGTGCCCGGTGAGGACACGCAAGTGCGCCAGATGCAGGCGATCCTCAAGCGCGTCGACCGCATGGAAAGCCATGGCACGCCCTGGCTGCTGGGCGGCGACTTCAACGCCCTGCCCCTGGGCCAGGCCGTGCGCCTGGCCGCCAGCCAGCGCCCGGCCTACCCGGCCGACAGCAGCCTGCACCTGCTGTGGGATCGCTACCCGATGATCCCGGACAACCGCGAAGCCAGCGGCGAAGACCGCAGCGACTGGTTCACTCACTACCCCAACGACCCGGCAATACCGGCGCCTGACCGCACCCTGGACTACCTGTTTCACAGCCCCAAGCTCAAGCGCATTGAGGCGCGCGTGCGGCAGGATGATACCGAGGAGATTTCGGACCATATGCCGCTGACGGCGCGGTTGATGTTGCCGCCGCCGAGTCGTTGATTGCACTTGCGGGAGCTGGCTATTTGCGCGGTTTGATGCGCGCGGTGGGCTCGGCGATCAACGGGTCATCCGGCCAGTAGTGCTTGGCACCACGTGAGTGCTCTGGAGATTGACAGGCTCCATAGCCAATAATATAGGCACTTTCCGAGAAATACCCGTGACACTGGTTGACCGTCAATCTGTAAGCACTTGATTGACAGTGAATAGACGGGAATGCCGCTTGATTGACACTCGTACCAGGGTGACTGCCTGCGAAGGCAGTAACAGGATTGACACGCCCTCTTGGTAGCCATGGGATAGAACAATTCCGACATTCCAATAACGCTGAGAAATGAGCTTCGAGGCGCACCGTTACCCACCCACTAAGCCTGCATCTTACTCAACGCAGGAATGTGCTCAAAAACAAACTAAGACCTCCCCATTCATCGAGCCCTAAATACTTCGTCACACGACAGCCTCCGCTGTGGGTTAGGCTGCTTGAGCTTTCTCACCTCATCGCAAACTAGGTCGACAACTCGGCAAGCTTGAGCCACCATCTCAACCCTGCGCACGGATGTTTTTCAATTTCAGCCAACTACTAAGTCTTGGCGCATCCTTCGCATTGATTGCCGAGCAAGCATCCTAGGAGTCATAATTCCGTGAAAGAATTCACTCATCCGGTATCAAATATTGCCGTATTTCACGATGAGGAAAGACATTTCCTAGAAGCCTTGACACGCTGGAATTACTTCCCAAACCAAAAGGACTCCGCAACCGAATTACCCCCATGCTTCTCAACAAGTAGGTTCACGCCAGAAATCGCTGATGAACTAGCAACCATAAACCCAAGTCAAGAGCGTAAAAAATATTGGTTCGACCTTGTGGAATACAAGGCTACGCGATTCAACAATGTTCCTCGGGTGCTCAGCCTAATACACCCCCGCGCCTATGCCAGAGTATATTCAAATCTGAAGAAAAACAGAGTAGAAATACTCGAATCAATGAAAGATGATAACAGCGTCATCACTGCCGAACAGCACAATGATGGTCGCATGTTCATCATGAATTATGAAGACCATGAAACCAAAACCAAAAACACCTTGGAAATTAGTTTTGGTGCAAGCTTTCGGGCTCATGCTGACGTGGCAAATTGTTTTGGCTCTATCTATACGCACTCTCTAGAATGGGCTGTTCAAGGTTATGAAAAAGCCAAAGAGCGGCTGCAAGAACGTGGAGAAAAGCACTGGAGTTCGACCCTCGACATAACGCTGCGCAATGCAAAACGCAACGAGACTTCCGGCCTACCTGTAGGCCCTAGCTCCTCAAGCATTGCGGTGGAAATAGTTCTGGCTGCGGTAGACAGGGAGCTTGCAGGGAAATTTCGCTTTGTACGTTACATAGACGATTATACGGCCTATTGCGAGACGCATATTCAGGCTCAAGAATTCATTCGTGCTTTGAGTATCGCCCTATCTCGATATCGTTTAACGCTAAATCTCAGCAAAACAAAAGTAACTGAGCTACCTGAACCACTGGTGGACTCTTGGGTTACCAAATTAGCTAACGCCACCCCATGGAGAACAGACTCCAACGGCGCCTTGACCCTCTTCACTCATGAGGCAATCAACTTCCTTGACTATGCCGTACATTTGAACAAGGAGGTGCCTGATGGCAGCGTATTGAAGCTAGCGGCAGGCCTAATCTGCCATAGAGCTCAGGGTGATACAGCCGCCACAGTATTTCAATACATTCTCAGCCTAAGCTGGCACTACCCAATACTTCTGCCTCTTCTTGAAAAGATTGACGCCACCTCGGACTACTACAAAAAAGAAACCGTCATTGCAAAACTCAATGAAATCCTGAAAACCAATGCCATACACCGCCGTTCGGACGGCATGTGCTGGGCGCTATATTACCTGAACCAGCTAAGCTCTCACCCAACCGATGGAAACGTAGAATTGGTTATTCAGACAGGTGATGCAACAGCGATTGCTCTGCTTAGCATCTTCGAGCCTGCTACAGATGCTGTTGTTGCGCATGCCCGGCAGGTGATTGAAAACTGCACCCTGTACGAACTTGATCAAAATTGGATTCTGCTTTATCAGCTTTTCCTCCAAGAAAAGATAGAGAACCCCTACGCGGACGATCCCACATTCGAAATCCTGAAAAAGCATGACGTCCAGTTCATCAACCCACCAAAGAAAGCTTCCAAGGCTGAAGACTACTGCTTCTATTATTCGAACCCATTTAGAGAAAAAAATGAATCGCCGGTAGGATTCCAGGATTACTTGGACGGAAAGTATTGACCGGCGGCTTTTCTCACCAATCAGGGGTACGCCTGTCGTGCCCCCCTTGGCCTGAAGAAACCTTCACCCTCAAGCCTCCTGCCTAATGTGAGCAGCGCCCCCCCTTGCCGAGTCTGGCAGGACGTTGCAGATCTGTCCGAAAAATTCACCCGACGTGACCAGTATTCAAGAGACAGGCTGAACGCCCATTGATTAGGATTTAGTAGTTTTTGATCCACAATCCTTTGCAACCAATCCAGCACTAAAACGCCAACGCCTCAATTGATATCGCCCCCCCCAAAGGAATGCTCATGACCGCCACCAATGCCCTGGCTCAACAATTAAGGACAGCTCAGCACGTTGTTGTCTTCACAGGCGCTGGTGCATCAGCTGAGAGCGGCATCCCGACTTTCAGAGACGCATTGACGGGACTATGGGAGCGCTTCGATCCTGCTCAACTCGCCACCTGCGAAGCATTCAGAGCCGATCCTGCCTTGTGTTGGGGGTGGTACGAGTGGCGTCGGCAGAAGGTTGGGCAGGCGAAGCCGAATGGAGCGCATCTCGCTATCGCCGAGCTCGCCAGGCATGTGCCCAATCTAACGGTGATCACTCAAAATGTTGATGACCTTCACGAGCGCGCTGGCAGCCAGGATGTGATTCATCTACATGGCAGCCTGCATTCGCCTCGGTGCATCGATTGTGGGCAGCCGTATACCCTACCTCTCACGTCTGACGCCTTGCCTGAGTATGGGAGCCGGATTGAGCCGCTGAGATGCAGTGCGTGCAATGGGTATGTGAGGCCTGGAGTTGTATGGTTTGGCGAGATGCTGCCCGAAAGCGCATGGAACGCAGGTCTCGCAGCCGCAGAGGAATGCGATGTCTTCCTCTCGATTGGTACTTCCGGGATTGTTTACCCAGCTGCTGAGCTACCGCTACGTGCACTGGGCCATGGGGCGACCGTTGCTCACGTTAATCCTGCGCGGTTCGATATCAGCGGTCAGGAGCACTTTCTCGTAGGCCCTGCCTCGGTGATGATGCAGAGCCTGCTTCGCGAAGCCTTTGGCGACTATCCTGTCTCTTAGCTGGATGGCTACTTCGGTAGATCCGTTTTGGGCTTGACCCCTTAGGGGCACGGCTGGCGTGAACCAAACCCTGGCTTGCGCCAAGTTTTGGCCCTGCGGGCTTTCATCCTCACGCTTGTGGCCCGTCGCGTGGCCGGCGCGCTCCGTTTGCGCTGGAGATGTACACCACGAAGGAGTCGCCGCGACGACGGTAACGTTCCCCCACCGACGCGCAGAGCCTCTGCTGCACCGTTTCAAGGAAAACCGGCGTGGCTCAATTTCGACCCTTGAAACATTCGATTGTTTTGCCTTCGTTCACAGTATGCTTCGTGAGAATGGTAAAATGTAAGTGTGCTTCATACGATGAAAAATCAAAAATCAGATAAAGGATTATAATTTGAAGTCCCTACCATTTCATGGAATTATCTTTTTAGAAAAATCAGAAAAGATTGGATATTTAGATGGCACCGTGCATGTTGCATTGTGCACGATGGCTGCAGAGGTTTTTCTTGAGGATCTAAAAAGCTACTACCAGTCCGTTGCCAAGCTGCGTCCGTACTCGTCCCCAAGTACACTATTCAACATGAATCCTCAAACAAAATACGCCGGGGGAGGACTTTTCATTAACGGCCACATGGAGTACCTCCAGCCAAGCGAGCGCGAACTGGAAGACTTGATAAATAGAATCGAGAAAGATCGACTTATTGATAAGTATGAGACAGTCATAAAGAGCTTGAACAAAAACTGGAAAAAGGGAGAAGATGAAGACTACAAAAATTTGAAGCGATTAATAACTCTAAGAAATAAACTCGTTCACATGAAATCAGATGAAATCGAGCTGGATGCGGACGGTAATGTCTCCGAACACCCGTGGGTTCTTAGCGAGCTTAAACGACTTAATGTCCTTGAAGACGAAAGCCACCACACTTCGTGGATTTACATGCTTGATACTGAAAAGGTTGTGAACTGGGCAAGGGTTACGGTAGTGAATGCAATAGCAGCAATGCTGGAAATCATCCCCGACACCCCTATTTCCAAAGGATTTCGCGACAGCTACGCTTCAGCTCTTAAAACCTTTAAATTCAAGTAAGTATTACCGTAGTTAAATGCCTTTGTTTTTTCAACACTTTGAACGACTGCAACGGATCGTACGGCAATCATCGCTGCGGTCGTTCAAGGTTTCTACGCGGGAACCTCGATTAAGCGAAACATGCGGACGTGAGGAGGAAATCCATTAGGGCCAGCATGCCTGCCCATGCATACGGCCTCTGGTATGGCTAACCATCTACCTGTAGTGGTCTAATGAAACCGGACACCCATTTAGGCGAGAATGCTCGCCACAGAGAGGTGTCTGATGACCAAGCAACGTCGTACCTTTACCCCTGAGTTCAAGCGCGAGGCGGCGTGCCTGGTGCTCGACCAAGGCTACAGCCATACCGAAGCAGCCCGTTCA
>NZ_AJWX01000033.1 GCF_000263855.1 Pseudomonas sp. M47T1 | reverse complement strand
GC
The DNA here is from genome assembly GCF_000263855.1 of Pseudomonas sp. M47T1. Taxonomy (GTDB): domain Bacteria; phylum Pseudomonadota; class Gammaproteobacteria; order Pseudomonadales; family Pseudomonadaceae; genus Aquipseudomonas. The sequence continues at coordinate 70,924 of NZ_AJWX01000033.1, read as the reverse complement.
TTTCGATCTGCTTCACCGAAGCGCTTCCTCGCTGGCTACTTCGGTTAACTCTTTGAAACTCAAGGAGTTTTCCGTTTGGTCTGCGCCGGAAGTGGGGCGAATTATAGAGAGATCTGAGGGGGCGTCAAGCTTTGATTTCAACAAATTGCCATAAAGATCAAAAGCATCCCAAAGGGGACCCTATAAAGGCCACCAGGTGCATGCCTGGGGATCTTCAAACCTCACAACAGCGAGCGCCGCCCGCGCGGCGCTTCGCCGCCTGACGCAATCCCACAACACGCACCCACCGGCCCGCCCTTCTCTCACACCTCTATATATAAGCAGCGCAGCCCCTCACCCCTTATGCTCAGTCGTCACCTTGAGGGTATCGGTGTACGTCACCAACACCGTCTGCCCGACCTTAAGGTCCTTCAACCGCGCACGAATTTCCGGGCGCTCCACGTTGATTACCTTGTCACGCCCCACGGGACCTTCGAACACCACCTGGTTTTTCGCCAGGTCCACGCGAATGATCTTCAACCGAACCTGCACCTGCCTGAACGCCGCGCCACCCGGATTCGGGTTGGCTGCGGTAGCACGCACCACCCCACCCTGACTCGTGGCACCCGGCTCGCCACCCACGCTGGTGTCCAGCACTTCGGCCACGGAGTGAGTCACCAACATATGCACCTGATCCCCTGGCTTCAGATGCCCCAGGTCCTTGGCCTGGTCACTCAACTGGATAGGTACTGGCTGCCCATCCTTTCCCTGCAGCACCACCTGGTGATGCGCCGCATCCACCGATACCACCTTGGCCACCGCTTCGTCAGCTTCTACGTGGGTACCCAGAGGAATGTCGGCAGCCTGCGCCCACATTGAAACAGCAGAGGCCAAAGCCGCCATGGCAAAGGTCGCGGGCAACCTGAAAGCAGATTTCATGAGACGCTCCTTGTGTTGTTCTAGTGGATCGGCACTCCACCGCGCACAGCAACCGCGCCAGACGCGGGCCGACGCCAGAGAGCATAGACAACGTCACTGACCGCGCACGTCGGTAGTACAAGGCGAACGATGGCCTGGCATAGGGTAGGGGTACATTTGTACTCCTTGCGCAGTTTGCCAGCCACAACCCGCGGCGTGGTACTCCAGGCGCACTGCAAACCTCCAAGCCACGCAGAGGCCAGCGCAGCCCGGCAGCAGCGGCCAAAGGTATGCGTGGAAAGGTTTTGGGCGAATCAGCTTGACCCGAAACCAACAGCTTCGAGTTTGTGCACGGCGTTATATAGGAAGTGGTGTCCCAGGCGGGGTTCGAACCTGCAACCTTCCCCTTAGGAGGGGGATGCTCTATCCAATTGAGCTACTGAGACATTTTGCTGAGCGCTGCCAGGAACCGGCAGCACGATGGACGGCGAGCATGTTAACCAGCCGCCCGGGATTTGTCATGTCATCCGTTGGCTTTTTGCCTGTAGGTAATGTCGATGAAAAGGGAACTTTTCGCGATCATGCCGCAAGCGCTCTGGCCCGGCAGCTGCGCACCGTCGTGCATTTTGCAAGCCTACCAAAATGCCATCTTGCAGATTGCAATCTGCCAGCGACGTTAAAACCCTGTAAACTACTGAAAATGCTGGGTTTTATCCGAGTATCAGAGTTGGCACGGGGCCTGCTGTATTCACTTCCATAAAAAGTGGCCAGGCAGCCCTTCACTCTGCGGAGACAAGCCCCATGAACACCACCCTCTATGCTTTGAATGCTTTGGCCGTCGTTGCGCTGGTTGCGTTCCATTTTCAGACCGAAAAACAACCCGATCCGGCGCTGGTGCATGTTCAGGCCGAACAGTTCATGGCCCGGCCAGCCGCGCAGCTGGCGGACATGAAGCCGCACAGAGGGATGCCGGTGCTCACCTCGCAGCAACAGCAGGGCGAGGCGACGCCGGTGATCCATACTGAACGCTATACCTTTTGAGGAGCAGCACATGTCGAAAGCCGCATGGGCCTTTTTTCTGATAGCCCTTTTCAGCTTCCTGGCCGCCGTCACCATGCCGCCCGACGCCGGTCAGGCCAGCGCATTGTTCGGCATTGGCAGCGGCGTGTCGGCGACCCTGTTGCTGCTAGCGCTGTTTCGCGGCCGCAAGATCAAGTTCGATCCGTCACTGCGTTGATGCCGTGACGTGCCAGCAGCGCCATCAGGCGCTGCACTGCTGACGCAAGGTCGGCGGAATTGTCCAGCGCCTCGATGCGCACGCTCCCCTCTTCCCACTGGCCTGGGTCTGCTTGCAGGCGGTCGTTGCGCGCCAGGCGCTCCTCGATCTGCGCCAGACTTTCACGACCCCGCGCCAGCAAGCGTTGGCGCAACGTGGCCGAGTCAACCGTGATCAATATCGGCACCAGGCTCGGAAAAACCTCCATTGCCTGGGGCAACCAGGCCCGCGAGCCATTGACCAGCACGTGATGGCCGGCCGCCAGGCGCAGGTTGATGTCACGACCGATACCATATTCCAATCCATTGGCTTGCCAGTTCATGGCAAACTCGCCCGCCTCGCGCATTTGCGCAAAGGTATCCGGACTGACGCCAATGGCATGTTCACCCACTGCCTCGGTAGACCGGGTGATAATCCTGCGCGCCACGTGCACATTCACGCGCTGCAAGGCAACGCGCGCCGCGTCAATCACACTGTCCTTGCCGGCCCCGGAAGGCCCCATGAGGTAAATCAAACGTCCCGACATCTCATCGCTCTATAGGCTGGCATGCTGGCAACCTGCCAAAATGCCACTATGCTGAATCATAGGGTAGCTCGCGCGTCATTGTGCACAGGTTGCACCCGACGAGCCAGAGCACCTCTTGAGAGGCGATGACGAGACCGAGCAGTCGAGGCACAGATGAGGATTTTCCAACCAGTGCTCATTTCTGATAATTGGTGCTGGCAAAAAGCCCTTATTCAGTTCAATATTTGTCACAGAATTGGCGCCAATGAAATGGCGACTATGAGGCATCATAGAAGCCTCTTTCACAATTCAGGTTGAACTTTTGCTGTATCGACTGTCGTAAACACATCGTGCGGCTAATTTCGAGAACCGCTCCCCCTGAACTAAACGGTCAAATATATGCGCCCATTGAAACAGGCTATTTACTCCAGCCGTACGGCTGACAAATTCGTCGTACGCCTTCCCGACGGAATGCGTGAGCGCATCGCAGAGGTAGCTCGTAATCATCACCGCAGCATGAACTCGGAAATCATCGCCCGCCTGGAGCAAAGCCTGATTCAGGAAGGTGCGCTGGGCGAAGAACTGAGCATGCGCCTGGACAGCCCGGAGCTGTCGCTGCACGAGCGCGAACTGCTGCAACGCTTCCGCCAACTGTCGCACCGCCAGCAGAACGCCCTGGTGTCGCTGATCGATCATAATGCCGAGGCCACTGCCGACGCGTCGTGAGGCATTGCAAGCGCCCATGAAAAAAGCCAGCGAAAGCTGGCTTTTTTGTGGGCGCGGGTTCGACCTACATCAGGAACAGGGTCGCCAGGCCCAGGAAGATGAAGAAGCCGCCGCTGTCGGTCATGGCGGTGATCATCACGCTGGAGCCCATGGCCGGGTCGCGGCCGAACCTGGCCAGGGTCATGGGGATTATGACGCCCATGAAGGCCGCCAGCAGCAGGTTGAGGGTCATGGCCGCGGTCATCACCACGCCCAGTGACCAGCTGCCATAGAGCAGGTAGGCCACCACGCCGATCACCCCGCCCCAGACGATGCCGTTGATCAACGACACTGCCAGTTCCTTGCGCAGCAGGCGCGTGGTGTTGCTGTTGCCCGGGCTCACCTGGTCCAGCGCCATGGCGCGCACGATCATGGTGATGGTCTGGTTGCCGGAGTTGCCGCCGATGCCGGCAACGATGGGCATCAGCGCGGCCAGGGCCACCAGGCGCTCGATGGAGCCTTCGAACAGGCCGATCACCCGCGAGGCGACGAAGGCGGTGATCAGGTTGATGGCCAGCCATGACCAGCGGTTGCGCAGCGAACGCCACACGGAGGCGAAGATGTCTTCCTCTTCGCGCAGGCCGGCCATGTTCAGCACTTCGGTCTCGCTTTCTTCACGAATCAGGTCGACCATCTCATCGATGGTCAGACGGCCGATCAGGCGTGCGTTCTTGTCGACCACGGGGGCCGAGATCAAGTCATAGCGCTCGAACGCTTGAGCGGCGTCGTAGGCGTCTTCGTCGGGATGGAACGACACAGGGTCGTTGGCCATGACGTCGGCCACCTGCTTGTCCGGATCGTTGACCAGCAGGCGCTTGATGGGCAACACACCCTTGAGCACGCCGTCATGGTCGACCACGAACAGCTTGTCGGTATGGCCCGGCAATTCCTTGAGGCGGCGCAGGTAGCGCAGCACCACTTCCAGGCTGACGTCTTCGCGGATGGTGACCATCTCGAAGTCCATCAGCGCACCCACCTGCTCCTCGTCGTAGCTCAGGGCCGAACGCACACGTTCGCGCTGCTGGGCATCGAGGCTTTCCATCAGCTCGTGCACCACATCGCGGGGCAGCTCGGGGGCCAGGTCGGCGAGTTCGTCAGCGTCCATTTCCTTGGCGGCCGCGAGCAACTCGTGATCGTCCATGTCGGCGATCAGGGTTTCACGAACGGAGTCGGACACTTCCAGAAGGATGTCGCCATCACGCTCGACCTTGACCAACTGCCAGACCGTCAGGCGGTCTTCCAGGGGCAAGGCTTCAAGGATGTAGGCGACGTCAGCGGAGTGCAGGTCGTCAAGCTTGCGTTGCAACTCCACCAGGTTTTGCCGATGAACCAGGTTTTCGACCCGATTGGCATGCTGGCCTTCCTGACGATGAGTCAGGTCTTCGACCACGCGCTGGCGTTGCAGCAACTCGACCACCTGGGCCAGGCGATCCTGCAGGCTGTCCTGCGGCTTTCTTACTTCTACTTCAGTCATAGGCGAACTCCACCCCCAGCAGCGGAGCACGCCGGAGGTTCAATCGGTCGATTCTTGATAGGTGTTGCGAGCTATTGAGTAACTACTGGGTAAGTCCATGAAAATAGTCCAAAGCCCCGGCGGGGCTGACGGGCGCAATGATACACCGCCTGCAGGCTTTTAATGCGAAAAAATCTGGGAAGAACAAATGCTTGCGTACGAAATCCACGGTCGCTTCGAACACTGCCGAATAGGACGACGCATGCTGCAACGAAAGCACAGCAGGCCTTGGGGAAAACGCCGCTAGGCTTTGGACAGTACAACCGAGGAGGATGTTCGATGCCGCGCGTGCGCCCGCTGCTTGCCCTGCTGATGCTGTGCCCTGCCCTGAGCGCCCTGGCGCAGACCGTGTCGCGCTGCGAGGACGAGCACGGGCACCTGACGTTCACCACCCAGCAGTGTCCGCCTGAGACGCTGCAAAGCCTGCACAGGGCCTACCACCCCTTCTTGAGCCGCGAGAGCGAACGCACGGCAACCCGGGAGCGGGACGAGCGCAAGCGGCTCGACGCAGAGCTAAAGCGCATGAGCGAAGACTTGTAGCAGCAACTGTCTTTGTGGGAGCTGGCTTGCCAGCGAGCTTTTAGTCAGCTCAGGTGCGGTGTGCCTGGGGGTATCGGAACTGGGAACGGGGACGCAAATGAAACCCGCAGAAAGCAAAAAGCCCGCCTTCAGAAGAAGGCGGGCTTTCACTTGTATGGTGCACTCGACAGGATTCGAACCTGTGACCGCTCGGTTCGTAGCCGAGTACTCTATCCAGCTGAGCTACGAGTGCAGGGTTGGCGCTTGGTAGACCAGATCACCTCTGGTTGAAGCAGAAGACCGTTTCACAAGAAACAATTTTCGTAAAATGGTGCACTCGACAGGATTCGAACCTGTGACCGCTCGGTTCGTAGCCGAGTACTCTATCCAGCTGAGCTACGAGTGCACAATGGTACTTGATGGACCAGATCACCTCTGGTTTGTTGCAAGCTGCTTCTTCCGTTACCGAAACAAGCCTCTTAAATGGTGCACTCGACAGGATTCGAACCTGTGACCGCTCGGTTCGTAGCCGAGTACTCTATCCAGCTGAGCTACGAGTGCATATGTTGCCGCGCATCATAGTTCGTCAAAACTTTTTGTAAAGCACTTTTTCAGTAAATTCAACAACTTACCTAAAAGCCAGTTTTCAACGCCCTAAAGAAATAATGGCGGAGAACGGGGGATTCGAACCCCCGACACCCTTTTGAGGTGTACTCCCTTAGCAGGGGAGCGCCTTCGGCCACTCGGCCAGCTCTCCGCAACACGGGGCGTATATTATCGACAGCCCCTTTTTGACGCAAGCACTTTTTTCAAAAAAAGCTAAATTAATTAAGCACTTGGTTCCTCGCCCTGCTCCTGCTTGATCCGCAGGTAGATTTCCTCGCGGTGTACAGCCACCTCTTTGGGGGCGTTGACGCCGATACGCACCTGATTGCCTTTCACGCCGAGCACGGTCACGGTGATCTCGCCATCACCAATCACCAGGCTTTCCGCGCACCGACGAGTCAGAATCAACATTACCTCTCTCCTCACCCATTACATGGGGAAACAAAACACAGTCTGTAAAAAAGCAAAAGGCGCGGCTGAGCCGCGCCTTTTACAGATGACGGCTTACTCGCCTTGGCGGGCAGCGTCCAGCTCGAAAGCGGTGTGCAGGGCACGCACAGCCAGTTCCAGGTACTTCTCTTCGATGACTACCGACACTTTGATTTCCGACGTGGAGATCATCTGGATGTTGATGCTTTCCTTGGCCAGGGCTTCGAACATGCGGCTAGCTACGCCGGCGTGCGAACGCATGCCCACGCCAACGATCGACACCTTGGCGATCTTGGTGTCGCCGATGACCTGGCGCGCGCCGATTTCGCTGGCGGTGTTTTCCAGCACCTGCAGCGCCGACTGGTAGTCGTTGCGGTGCACGGTGAAGGTGAAGTCGGTGGTGTTATCGTGCGAAACATTCTGCACGATCATGTCCACTTCAATGTTGGCGGCACTGATAGGGCCCAGGATCTTGAAGGCCACGCCTGGGGTGTCTGGCACGCCACGGATGGTCAGCTTGGCTTCATCGCGGTTGAAGGCGATGCCGGAAATGATCGGCTGTTCCATGGATTCCTCTTCATCGATAGTAATGAGGGTGCCCGGGCCCTCCTGAAAGCTGTGCAGCACGCGCAGCGGGACGTTGTACTTGCCGGCGAATTCCACCGCGCGAATCTGCAACACCTTGGAACCGAGGCTGGCCATTTCCAGCATCTCTTCAAAGGTGATCTTGTCCAGGCGCTGGGCCGTGGACACCACACGCGGGTCGGTGGTGTAGACACCATCGACGTCGGTGTAGATCTGGCACTCATCGGCCTTGAGCGCGGCAGCCAGGGCGACGCCCGTGGTATCGGAGCCGCCGCGGCCCAGGGTGGTGATGTTGCCCTGCTCGTCCACGCCCTGGAAGCCCGCCACGACCACGACACGACCGGCCTTGAGGTCGGAGCGAATCTTCTGGTCGTCGATCTGCAGGATGCGCGCCTTGGTGTGCGAGCTGTCCGTCAGGATGCGAACCTGATTACCGGTGTAGGACACGGCCGGCACACCACGCTTGATCAGGGCCATCGCCAGCAAGGCAATGGTGACCTGCTCACCAGTGGACACAATCACGTCCAGTTCGCGCGGAACCGGCTGATCACCGCCGCTGGCCTGTTTGGCCAGTTCGATCAGGCGGTTGGTTTCGCCACTCATGGCAGACAGTACAACCACCAGGTCGTCGCCGGCTTCGCGGAATTTCTTAACCTTCTCGGCTACCTGCTCGATACGCTCGACGGTGCCGACGGAGGTGCCTCCGAATTTTTGTACGATCAAAGCCATTTCAAAGCCGCCTCAGCCCGTGAAGGGCGCCCATTAAACATTCAAACGCTACAACGCGCGAACCTGCTACTAGACAACAGGCCCCCGCGAGGGTGAATCAGAGACCTTGTTCGACGAACGGCACGGTCAGGGCCAGGGCTGCGTCCAGCGCGCCGGCATCAACGCCGCCACCCTGGGCCATGTCCGGACGACCGCCGCCCTTGCCGCCCACTGCTGCGGCAGCCTGCTTCATCAGGTCGCCGGCCTTCAGTTTCGAAGTCAGCTCCTTGGTGACGCCGGCTACCAGCACCACTTTTTCTTCGTGCACGCCACCGAGCAGGATCACGCCATCGCCCAGCTTGTTCTTCAACTGGTCGACCAGCGCCAGCAGCGCCTTGCCGTCCATGCCGTCCAGGCGCGCAGCCAGGACCTTGACGCCCTTGACGTCCACGGCCGAGGCCGACAGGTCATCACCGGCGGCGCTGGCGGCCTTGGCTTGCAGCTGTTCCAGCTGTTTCTCCAGCGCACGGTTGCGCTCGAGCACCGCCGACAGCTTGTCGATCAGGTTGTCGCGGCTGCCCTTGACCAGTTGCGCGGCTTCCTTGAGCTGCTCTTCCGCAGCGTTCAGGTAGGCCAGCGCCGCGGCACCGGTGACGCCTTCGATACGACGCACGCCAGAGGCCACGCCGCCTTCGCTGGTGATCTTGAACAGGGCGATGTCACCGGTACGGTTGGCGTGGATGCCGCCGCACAGCTCGACGGAGAAATCGCCGCCCATGCTCAGCACACGAACCTGGTCGCCGTATTTCTCGCCGAACAGCGCCATGGCGCCCTTGGCACGGGCGGTGTCGATGTCGGTTTCTTCGGTCTGCACCGCACTGTTCTTGCGGATCTCGGCGTTGACGATGTCTTCCAGCGCCTTGATCTGCTCGGGCTTGATGGCCTCGAAGTGGCTGAAGTCGAAGCGCAGGCGCTGGCTGTCCACCAACGAGCCTTTCTGCTGCACGTGCTCGCCCAGCACCTGGCGCAAGGCCGCGTGCAGCAAGTGAGTAGCCGAGTGGTTCAGCGAGGTGGCATGCTGCATGTCGCCGTCCACCTGGGCCGTCAGCTCGGTGCCGACGCTGAGGTTGCCCAGCGACACCACACCGTGGTGCAGGAACGCGCCGCCGGTCTTGGTGGTGTCGCGCACATCGAAGCGGCCATTGCCGGCCAGCAGGTAGCCACGGTCACCGACCTGGCCACCGGACTCGCCATAGAACGGTGTCTGGTCGAGGATAACCACACCCTCTTCGCCTTCGGCCAGTTGCTGCACGGCCACGCCTTCCTTGTAGAGGGCGACGACCTTGGCTGCCGACTGGGTGTTGGTGTAGCCAGTGAACACGGTAGGCACATCAACCTTGACCAGGCTGTTGTAGTCCATGCCGAACGAACTGGCGGAACGGGCACGCACGCGCTGGGCTTCCATTTCCTTTTCGAAGCCGGCTTCGTCCAGGGTGAGGTTGCGCTCACGGGCGATGTCGCCGGTCAGGTCCATCGGGAAGCCGTAGGTGTCGTACAGCTTGAACACTACGTCGCCCGGTACCACGGAGCCCTTGAGCTCGGCCAGGTCGGCTTCGAGGATTTTCAGGCCCTGCTCCAAGGTCTTGGCAAACTGCTCTTCCTCCGCCTTCAGCACGCGCTCGATGTGCGCCTGCTGGGATTTCAGCTCAGGGAAGGCTTCGCCCATCTCGGCCACCAGCGCGGCAACGATCTGGTAGAAGAAGCTGCCCTTGGCCCCCAGCTTGTTGCCATGGCGGCAGGCACGACGAATGATGCGACGCAGCACGTAGCCGCGGCCTTCGTTGGACGGCAGCACGCCATCGGCAATCAGGAAGCCACAGGAACGGATATGGTCGGCCACCACTTTCAGCGAAGGCTGGTTGTCGTTGCTGCAACCGATGGCCTGGGCCGAGGCGGCCAGCAGGCTCTGGAACAAGTCGATCTCGTAGTTCGAGTGCACGTGCTGCAGTACGGCGCTGATGCGCTCAAGGCCCATGCCGGTGTCTACCGAGGGGGCTGGCAGCGGGTGCAGCACGCCGTCGGCGGTGCGGTTGAACTGCATGAAGACGTTGTTCCAGATCTCGATGTAGCGGTCACCGTCTTCTTCCGGCGAGCCGGGTGGGCCGCCCCAGATGTCGGCGCCGTGGTCGAAGAAGATCTCGGTGCAAGGACCGCACGGGCCGGTATCGCCCATGGTCCAGAAGTTGTCGGATGCGTATGGCGCGCCCTTGTTGTCGCCAATGCGCACCATGCGCTCGGCCGGCACGCCTACTTCCTTGGTCCAGATGTCGTACGCTTCGTCATCGCTGGCGTAAACCGTTACCCAGAGTTTCTCCTTGGGCAGGTTCAGCCACTGCGGCGAAGTGAGGAAGGTCCAGGCGTAGGTGATGGCGTCACGCTTGAAGTAGTCACCGAAGCTGAAGTTGCCCAGCATTTCGAAGAACGTGTGGTGACGGGCGGTGTAGCCGACGTTTTCCAGGTCGTTGTGCTTGCCACCGGCACGCACGCACTTCTGGCTGCTGACCGCACGGGTGTATGCGCGCTTTTCCTGGCCCAGGAAGCAATCTTTGAACTGGTTCATGCCCGCGTTGGTGAACAGCAGGGTTGGGTCATTGCCCGGGATCAAGGAGCTGGAGGCTACACGGGTGTGACCTTGCTCTTCGAAGAAGCGAAGGAAGGCTTCACGGATTTCTGCGCTTTTCATTAGGTTCTTCCACGACAGGCTGCGGCCATAGGCCAGTGCGAACGCCTTTGGGCGCTTCAACGGCAAAGGGCCGTATTATATACAGTGCTCCGCTTGTCAATATACGGTTAATTCGCGAAAAAAACGCCCCACCGGGCTAGCCGATCACCTTTAGCGGCCGCCGCTGGTGAGAGCGGGTTCTACCCGCGAAGGGTACACCGCGTAGCACCTGGAATAGCGCGGCGCCCTTTTCGCGGGCAGAGCCCGCTCCCACAAAAAACGCCCTGTGGGTTCGGGGATCGTGTCGTATACGACTAAATCGCTAGCGCATGGGCGATGCATAGTGCAAAAAAGTATGTTAAAAATCTCACGCCGCCTACCTTTGGGCAGCAACGTTCTCAGGGCGGGGCGCAATTCCCCACCGGCGGTAATGGCACGCAATGTGTCTAGCCCGCGAGCGCTTGGCAGGTGATGAACCTGGCAAGGTCAGCAGACCCGGTGTGATTCCGGGGCCGACGGTCATAGTCCGGATGAAGAGAGAACGGGATTGGCACACAAGGGCCGATGGCAGGCCACGTACCCTTGAATCCCATTCGATCCAACTGCCCTGTTTTTTATCAAACAGGAGTCAACGTAGATGCAACCCACCGCAATCGACAGCAAAAGCCACCCCAACGAGCGCATCGCCTTTATCCAGGCTTGCTGGCACAAGGATATTGTCGACCAGGCCCGTAAAGGCTTCGTCGAGCAGATCACCCAGCTGGGCTACCAGGAAAGCGACATCGACTTCTACGAAGTGGGCGGCGCCTTCGAAATCCCGCTGCACGCCAAGCTGCTGGCCAAGACTGGCCGTTACGCCGGCATCGTCGGCGCAGCCCTGGTGGTGGACGGCGGTATCTACCGTCACGACTTCGTCGCCGCCTCGGTGGTGAACGCGCTGATGCAAGTGCAACTGGAAACTGAAGTGCCGGTGTTCTCGGTGTCCCTGACCCCGCACAACTTTCACGGCCAGGAGCACCACGAGTACTTCTTCAAGCACTTCCTGCACAAGGGCCAGGAAGCGGCGAATACCTGTGCCGACACCCTGCAGAAGGTCCGCGCCCTGCGTCGCCTGACGGCCCAGCACAAGGTCGCGTAATTACACCTGTGGGAGCGGGCAGAGCCTGCTCCCACAAATGATGCGGCCCCGAGCATCAAGCAGGCACGATCAAAATCCCCGCACGCAAGCCATTCCGGACCTTCGGGTTGGGGAAGATGATGCGCGCGCCCTCCTCTTCCACGATCCAGCGGCACTCGGCCAGGTCCTCGGCCAGCAGGTAGCCCTGGGGCAATTCGGAAAAGTTTTCTACATCCGCCGGCAGGTGCAGACGGAAGGCGTCGCTGTGCTTGATGACTTCGCGGGCCACGCGGAACACCTGCAGGTTGCGCGGCTCGTCCACCTCGGGCTCACGCCCCTCGATGATCTGCTTCAGGCGGGTTTCCAGCGGCGTCAGGTTGACCTGCTGGTTCTGCCCGAACGGCCGCGCCTTGCCCAGTTCCAGCGTGAAGGCTTCGGCGTCCAGCTGCTCGTAGGTGTAGGCGGTAAAGGTGATGGACGTCTTGCTTTGCAACAGCACTGCTTCCATGCCCGCCGCCTCCAGGCGCGCCAGTTCGCGCAACGAGTGGTCACGCCCTTCCTTGAAAGGGTACAGGGCAAACTGCTCGATCTTCGAGCCGCGAATGGCGGTGTGCAGGTCGTAGTGAAGGCGCGTACGGTCGGGCACGCTGAAGAAAGTGGCGGCCAGGCGCTCCAGCTCACAGGCGCGCAGGGCTTCGGGGCCACTGGACAGCTCGTGCCTGCCGTTGAACAGGCGGTTGACGTCCTGCTCCAGATACCGTTCGCCGCGACGTATCGCTTCGGGGTTGCCGAACAGGAAAAGAATGCGAGCCCGAGGCTTGAGGCTGCCACGGGCGATATCGTGCAACAGGCCGTCGAGCAACTCGATCGGCGCCGTTTCATTGCCATGGATACCCGCTGACAGCAGCAGGTCCATGCCATTGTCCCGGGCCTCGGGAGGCCGCACCTCAAGGGCGCCCTCGCCGATCCAGCGCATACGCACGCCTTCGACGGTCAGCTGAGTTTTCTCTGCCGGCTCACGGCCGGCGAGGGTCAATTCAAGCAGCTTGCCGAGGGCGAGCATAGGCGTCAGTCCTTAGTGGTTGCAGTCCGGACCATGCACATGGTCGTCGTCTTCACCGGCGTCGGCCGGTTCCATTTCCAGTTGCAGACTGACCAGGTTGGTGGCCAGGGGACGCAGCAGCAGGTTGGCGTATTCGGCATCGCCTTCTTCTACGTCAACGCCGATCAGCAGTTGGCCGCGACCGTCCTGCTGAATCCAGATCTCCTTGCCTTGCCAAACCACGGCAAGACGGGTGCAGGACGTTTCCAGCTGGGTGCCGTCGGTGTCTTCAAGAATCAGCCGCAAGGCGTCGGACATGGGGAAAATCTCTCAAGGTTGAAGTTGGAATGGGTAAACCGAGCCCAGTTTAAGGATTTGCGTCAGTTCATCCAATGCCGTGCGACATTCCAGCAGCAATTGCGGGTCGGCCAGGTCGGCTTCACCCAGGCGATCGCGGTAGTGGCGATCCACCCATTGGGTGAGGGTGTCGTACAACGAAGCGGTCATGATCACGCCCGGGTTCACCGCCGCCAGCTCAGTTTCGTTCAACGCCACGCGCAAGCGCAGGCACGCCGGGCCGCCGCCGTTCTGCATGCTTTGCTTGAGGTCGAACACCTTGACCTCGCCAATCGGCCCGCCCTGGGCGGTCAATTGCTGCAGGTACTGCCACACGCGAGGATTGGCGCGGCACTCTTCGGGCACGATCAGCAGCATCGAACCATCGGCCCGCGACAGCAACTGGCTGTTGAACAGATACGAACGCACCGCGTCCTCGACCGCCACCTGGCTGCGCGGTACACACACGGCCTGAAAGCTCCCCCCCCTGTTGGCCAGTTTAGCCTGCAGTTGCGCAAGCATCGGGCCGGTGTCCAGGAAGGCGTCCTCGTGATGGAACAGCAACTCACCGTTACCCACCGCGATCACGTCGTTATGGAACACGCCCTGATCGATCACCGCCGGGTTCTGCTGAGCGTAGACCACGCCGTCGTCGCTTAGGCCATGCAGGCGCGCAACGGCCTGGGACGCCTCAAGCGTCTGCCTCGCAGGGTATTTCTGCGGCGACGGGTAGCGAGTGTCGAAGGCGCTGCGGCCGAACACGAAAAACTCCACGCCCGGCTCGCCGTAGTCCCGGCAGAAGCGCGTGTGGTTTGCCGCGCCCTCGTCGCCGAACTGACCAACGGCAGGCAGGGCGGCGTGATGGGCAAAATGCCCTTCATGGGCGAACATGGCCCCCAGCACGCGGCTGGTGGTGGGGTGTTCGATACTGCGGTGGTATTTGCAGTTCAGATTGGCGGCAGTGAAATGCACGCGCCCATCCGCCGTGTCGGCGCTGGGACTGACCGTGGCGGCGTTGGCCACCCACATGCTCGACGCCGAGCAGCTGGCCACCAGCAGTGGCATCGCCTCGCACGCCGCGCGCTGGATGACCTGGGCATCGGTACCGCCAAAACCCAGGGCCCGCAGGGCCGCCACGTCCGGGCGCTCCTGGGGGGCGAGCACGCCCTGCTGGAAGCCCATCTCCATCAGCGCTTTCATCTTGGCCAGGCCCTGGCGCGCCGCTTCACGCGGGTTGGAGGCCTGCTGACTGTTGCTTTGGGAGGCGACGTTGCCGTAGGACAGCCCACCGTAGTTGTGGGTCGGGCCTACCAGGCCGTCAAAATTCACTTCATAGGCTTTCATCGGCCAGGCTCCATGGATCTCATTGTTATGCTCACGCTTACAGCTTCACGCCCGGGGTCAGGCTGGCCGGCAGGCTGACATGGGGCGCTTCCAGGGAGGCCACCGGGTAGGCGCAATAGTCAGCCGCGTAGTAGGCGCTGGCGCGATGGTTGCCCGAGGCGCCCACGCCACCGAAAGGCGCGCTGCTGGCGGCACCGGTCAATTGCTTGTTCCAGTTGACGATGCCGGCGCGGCTCTGCAGCCAGAACTGCTGGTAGCGTGCCGCCGAATCGGACAGCAGGCCGGCGGCCAGGCCGTATTGCGTGTTATTGGCTTCGGCAATGGCTTCATCGAAATGGCCATAGCGAATCACCTGCAGCAACGGGCCGAACCACTCTTCGTCCGCACGCTGCGAGACGGCCGTGACATCGAGGATACCGGCGGTCAACAACGCGGCATTGGCCTGGGGCTGGGCCATGGTCAACAGCGCTGTGGCACCGTTGGCCAGCAGTTGCGCCTGGGCGTCGAGCAACGCCTTGGCGGCGGCCAGCGATACCACCGAGCCCATGAACGGCGCGGGTTGCTGATCGTAGGCTCCCACCACCAGGTTGCCGGCCACGTGCACCAGGCGCGTGAGCAAGGCATCGCCCCACGCGCCTTCCGGCACCAACAGGCGGCGAGCACAGGTGCAGCGTTGGCCGGCAGAGATGAACGCCGACTGGATGATGGTGTAAACAGCGGCTTCCAGGTCTTGGACCTGCTCCACCACCAGCGGGTTGTTGCCACCCATTTCCAAGGCCAGGATCTTGTCCGGGCGCCCGGCGAACTGGCTGTGCAACAGGTTGCCGGTGCGGCTGGAGCCGGTGAAGAACAGGCCGTCAATGCCGTCGTGGGCGGCCAGGGCCACACCCGTGTCGCGAGCGCCTTGCAGCAGGCTCAATACGCCAGCAGGCAGCCCGGCATCGATCCAGCACTGCACCGTCAGCTCGGCAACCTTAGGCGTCAGCTCGCTGGGCTTGAACAGCACCGCGTTGCCGGCCAACAGCGCAGGAACGATATGGCCATTGGGCAGGTGCCCAGGGAAATTGTACGGGCCGAACACGGCGACCACGCCGTGGGGCTTGTGCCGCAGCACGGCGGTGGCGTCGGCCAGGGGGCCGCTCTTTTCGCCAGTACGCTCACGGTAACTCTGGATGGAAATGCCAACCTTGTTGACCATGCTGGTCACCTCAGTGGCCGCTTCCCACAGCGGCTTGCCGGTTTCCTCGCCGATGCAGCGCGCCAGCTCATCGGCGCGCTCCTTGAGCTTCACGGCGAAGGTTTCCAGCACGCCAATACGCTCGTCCAGCGATCGCGAGGCCCAGCTCACAAAGGCGTGGCGCGCGGCGAACACGGCCTGGTCGACCTGCCCGGCACTGGCCGCACGGCCTTGCCACAGCACGGCCTGGGTCACCGGGTTGAGCGATTCAAGGGCCTCGCCCTCGCCTGCCAGCCATTGGCCGGCCACGTACAGACTGCTCATTTGCGCACCTCCCGTGGAAGCTGGGGCGACAGGCTTGCCGCCCGCACCTGGTCACCCGCGCTCAGGCGCAGGCGCTTGGCAGTCAACGGGTCGACCACCAGGGTGCCGGCTGCCAGGCGTGCCGGCGCCGCGGTAACACGGCAATCTTCGCGCTTGCGGTTGTGAATGAGGAATGGCGTGGCGTCGTCACCGGGCGTGCCGATGGCCAGCACCAGCGCCTCGCTGTCCTGCACGGCGCGAATCTTCGCGGTTTCGCATTCCACCGCAGGCCCCGCGTCGAAAATATCGACGTAGCCCTGATAGCTGAAGCCCTCGCCCTTGAGCATGGTCAGCGCCGGCTCGGTATCGGTGTGCACGCGACCAATTACCTCGCGGGCTGCGGGCGACAGGAAACAGGTGTACAGCGGAAACTTGGGCATCAGTTCGGCGATGAACGCCTTGTTGCCCACACCGGTCAGGTAGTCCGCCTGGCTGAACTCCATCTTGAAGAAGTGCCGGCCCAGGCTTTCCCAGAACGGCGAACGACCGTGCTCGTCGGACATGCCGCGCATCTCGGCGATGATCTTGTTGCCGAACAGTTGCGGGAATTCGGCGATAAACATCAGCCGCGCCTTGGACAACAGGCGGCCATTGAGGCCGGTACGGTGCTCGCTGCGCAGGAACAGCGAGCACAGCTCGGAGTTGCCAGTCAGATCGTTGGCCAGGAACAACGTCGGGATTTCCCGATAGATGTTCAGCTCCTGAGAGGCGCTGACCGTCAGGCCCACCCGGTAGTTGTACCAGGGCTCGCGCAGGCCGACGGCGCCGGCGATGGCAGAAATGCCCACCACCTGGCCGTCGTCGTCTTCCAGCACGAACAGATAGTCGGCGTCGCCGCGCCCGGCCTCACCGCGGAAGGTCTTTTCGGCCCAGCCCACGCGGTGCGCCAGGCGCTCCTCGTTGGCCGGCAAGGTGGTCAGGCCGGTGCCGGTGCTGCGCGCAAGCTCAATCAGCGCGGGTAAATCGCTGCTGCGTACGGGACGAACGATCATGCTTTCTCCTTGCGCGAGCGGCTCGGGCAGCTCGCAGAACTCGACCTGTGAATGACAGGTATCAAACAGCTACCAGGCGCACACTGGCGCCCTCACCCACACCCAGCGCTTCGGCAGCCTCCAGGCTCAGGCTCACCGGCTTGCCAGGCACCCAGTCCAGCTCCAGCAATACGGCGCGGTAATCCTGCAACTGGGCATTGGCCACAAGGTAAGGGCGCGCGCCCTTGACCACGTCGCTGGCGCCGCCATCGAGCTTCACCGGTACCACGCGGCTGTGGGCAATGGAGCGAATGCCTGAAACGCGCGCATGCAGCGTTGGGCCACCGTCGAAGATGTCGATGTAGTGGTCGGTCTCGAAACCCTCGCGCATCAGGATGTCGAAAGTGATCTGCGCACGCGGGTGCACCTGGCCCATGGCTTCCTGGGCGGCATCGGGCAGCAGCGGCACGTAGATCGGGTAATGGGGCATCAGTTCGGCCAGGAAGGTCCGGCTCTTGATGCCGCACAGGCGCTCGGCCTCGGCGTAGTTGATGTCGAAGAAGTTGCGGCCAATGGCGTCCCAGAACGGCGAGTCGCCGCTGTCGTCGCTGTAGCCGACGATCTCGGTCACCACCGAGTCGGCGAAACGCTCCGGGTGGTTGGCCATGAACAGCAGCCGCGCCCGGGAGGTCAGCTCCGACCAGGCGCTACCCACCATCTCCGGCACCATGTAGAAGCTGGTGAGCAGGCTGTTGCCGGTCAGGTCATGGCACTGGGACAGCACGTGAATCTTGTTATGGATCTTCAGCTCGCGGGAAGCGTGCACGAAGGTCTCATTACGGAAACTGTAGAAGGGCTCGGAATAGCCCGCCGACGCGACAATGGCCGAACAACCGACCAGGCGCTGGGTTTCGCTGTCTTCCAGCACGAAGAAATAGCTTTCCTCGCCATTGAAGCTGACCTCGGCGGAGAACGACGCTTCGGACGCTGCGATCTTGTCGCGCAGGCGGTCGGCATCATCCGGCAGGGACGTGACACCAATCGGGCTGTCCGCGGCCAGGCGTTGAACCTCGGCCAGGTCAGCCATTTGCGCAGGGCGCATTACCAGCATGGTGTCACTCCTTGGAATTGCTTGGAAAAATGAGCGAGCGCCGCAGCGCTCGCCTTTTACAGCCCGTGGATCAGGCCTGGGTCAGTTGCTTGACCGCACGTTCGAAGCGGTTCAGGCCTTCGTCGATGTCAACGTCTTCGATCACCAGGCTTGGCGCGAAGCGCACCACGTCGGGGCCGGCCTGCAGAATCATCAGGTCATGCCGCTCGGCAGCGTTGAAGAAGTCCTTGGCCTTGCCTTTCCAGGCATCGCTGAGCTCACAGCCGATCAGCAGGCCCATGCCGCGCACTTCGGTAAAGATGCCGTACTGCTCGCCGATCTGCTGCAGGCGGGCCTTGAAGCGTTCGTGCTTGGCTTTCACGCCCGCCAGCACCTCGGGGGTGTTGATCACGTCCATGACCGCCTCGCCCACCGCGCACGCCAGCGGGTTGCCGCCGTAGGTGGTGCCGTGGGTGCCGACGGCGAAGTGCTTGGCCAACTCGGTGGTGGTCAGCATGGCGCCGATGGGGAAGCCGCCGCCCAGGCTCTTGGCGCTGGAGAGGATGTCCGGAATGACGCCGTAGTGCATGTAGGCAAACAGCTCGCCACTGCGGCCCATGCCGCTCTGCACTTCGTCGAACACCAGCAGGGCGTTGTGCTGGTCGCACAGCTCGCGGGCACCTTGCAGGTAGGCCAGGTCAGCCGGCAGCACGCCACCTTCACCCTGGATAGGTTCCAGCACCACGGCGCAGGTCTTGTCCGAGACGGCAGCCTTCAAGGCCGCCAGGTCGTTGTACGGCACGTGGGTGATGCCGGTGATCTTCGGGCCGAAACCGTCGGAGTACTTCGGCTGGCCGCCCACGCTCACGGTGAACAGGGTGCGGCCGTGGAAGCTGTTGGTGGCGGCGATGATTTCGTATTTTTCCGGGCCGAACGTGTCGTGGGCCACGCGGCGGGCCAGCTTGAAGGCCGCCTCGTTGGCTTCAGCGCCGGAGTTGCAGAAGAACACGCGGTCGGCAAAGGTGGCGTCTACCAGCTTATGCGCCAGCCGCAGGGCCGGTTCGTTGGTGAACACGTTGGAGACGTGCCACACCTTGTTGGCCTGCTCGGTCAGTGCCGCCACCAGGGCCGGATGGGCGTGGCCCAGCACGTTCACGGCAATACCGCCGGAGAAGTCCACCAGTTCGCGACCTGCCTGGTCCCACACCCGGGAACCTGCGCCGCGCACCGGAATGAAGGCAGCCGGGGCATAGTTGGGGACCATTACCTGGTCGAAATCGGCGCGTTGCACCTGGGCATGCTCAACGGACATCGGAGTCTCCTGAAGAGGAACGCCGGCCTGGTAATGGCCAGCGATGGGGGGATTGTAAGGACTGGGTGGCGCTTGTCCTTGCCGCCAAGCGACAACTTATTACAGCGCCAAACCGTGAAAACGAGGGGTTTTCAGTAATGCGACATATTATTGCATTAGGGGGGATGTGTGTCTGGGGTTTGGTGAGGGGGTGGTTTGAGATCCCATCATCGCCGCAAGGTGCGTGCCTTGGTGTTTTTTGCCGGCGGTGAGATCGCGCGGCGCTTCGCGGGTAGAACCCGCTCCCACCCCAGACCTGTGGGTTTCGGGTTGGCAGCCTGGGTGGATGGCGGGAGCCTTGCGGGGAGGCTACCCGCGCTCGGCAGGCACCGACGACAGCTCAAACGGACTACTGCTTCTGCGCTGATTACGATCTTCCCGAGGCGTTGCACCAAAGAAATTCCGATACGCGCTGGAAAAATGCGGCCCCGACGAGAACCCGCACGACAAACCAATCTGAATGATCGATTTACTCGTCTGCATCAGCATCTGCCGCGCCTTGTTCAAGCGCAGTTCCAGGTAGTACTGGCTAGGCACCCGGTTGAGGTACTGCTTGAAGATGCGCTCCAACTGACGCCGCGACACGCACACGTGCTGGGCGATTTCGTCGGTGGTCAGCGGTTCTTCGATGTTGGCTTCCATCAGCAGCACCGCCTGGGTGAGCTTGGGGTGGCTGGAACCCAGGCGGTTCTGCAGCGGAATGCGCTGGCGCTCGCCGCCTTCACGGATGCGCTCCACCACCAGTTCCTCGGACACCGCGCCGGCAAGCTCGGCACCATGATCGCGGGCCAGCACCGCCAGCAACAGATCCAGTACCGACAAACCGCCACAGGCGGTCATGCGGTCGCGATCCCAGTCGAACAGGTGGCTGGTGGCGATGACTTTGGGAAAGCGCTCGGTAAAGTCATCCTGCCAACGCCAGTGCACCGCTGCCCGGTAACCATCCAGCAGGCCGACCTGGGCCATGGGGTACACACCCGCCGACAAACCGCCGATCACGCAGCCCGAGCGCACCAGTTGCTTGAGGCCCGTGGCCAGGGCCGGAGCCAGCGCCACCGGTGGCTCGTCGGCCAGCAGGAACAGCTTCTGCAACCCTTCCAGGCGCCCCGCCCACGGCTCGCCCGGCAACTGCCAGCCACCCTCGGCGGCAGGCTCGGCGTGCAGGAACTGCAGGTCGTAGGTCACATCCGGATGCACCTTCTGGGCAACTTCCAATGCCTCTTCGGCCAGCGCCAGGGTCAGGGCCTTGGTGCTCGGCCAGATGAGAAAACCGATTCGTTGGGCTGTCATGGGGTGCGGTCCGAAACCTGGTCAGGATCAATACTCGCAAGCCCGGGGGCTGCGAGCGGGTGGAAGGAACAAGCTGCCAAGACGCGCAGCATGCCCCTTTCTAAAACGAAGCGGCAGTCATCATGTGTATCAAATGACGACTACTTCAGGCTTCCGGACAGGAACTGCTGCAGGCGCTCGGATTTCGGATTGGCCAGCACGTCGCGCGGGTTGCCCGATTCTTCCACCAGGCCTTTGTGCAGAAACACCAGTTGGTTGGACACTTCACGGGCAAAGCCCATTTCGTGGGTGACCACGACCATGGTGCGACCTTCCTGGGCCAGGTCCTGCATCACCTTGAGCACATCACCCACCAGCTCCGGGTCGAGCGCCGAGGTGGGCTCGTCGAACAGCATTACCTCAGGCTCCATGGCCAGCGCGCGGGCAATGGCCACGCGCTGCTGCTCACCACCGGACATGTGGCCCGGGTAGGCAGCCTTGCGATGCGCCACACCGACCTTGTTGAGGTAGTGCTCCGCCTTTTCGATGGCTTGCTTCTTTGACACGCCCAATACATGGATCGGCGCTTCGATGATGTTTTCCAGCGCGCTCATGTGCGCCCACAGGTTGAAGTGCTGGAACACCATGGACAGGCGCGAGCGCATGCGCTGCAACTGCTTGGGGTCAGCGGCGCGCAGGGCGCCATCTTTGCTGGCCACCAGTTGCAGCTCTTCGTTGTTGAGCAGGATCTTGCCCGCATGGGGCTGTTCCAGCAGGTTGATGCAACGCAGGAAAGTACTCTTGCCCGAGCCGCTGGAGCCAATGATGCTGATCACATCGCCAGCCTTGGCGGCCAGGGACACGCCCTTGAGCACTTCATGACTGCCGTAGCGTTTATGCAGATCCTGGACTTCTAGTTTGTACATGGCGGTTCTCACAAAAACAGTCAGTCGTTGAGCAGGCGCCCGCGACGAAGGGGTTGGCGCCCGGCGACCTTGGCCAGCCAGAAACCCGGCTGGGCGTAACGCAGTCGTTCGATGGCAAACAGCACGCCGGCAGTACCGGCACACACGACAGTCACTTGATCGGCCAGCGGGTCGATCACTTCAAACAGCGGGTCGCCCGCCTCCACCCACTCACCGGGCGCACGCAGAAAACTGACCACGCCCGGGTGCGGGGCAAACAGCAACTCGGTGCCTTCGAAGGGCATGCCCTCGCACGGCTCGTGCGCGGCCTGAGGCCAGTCACCGGCAATCAGGCCCTGCTCGGCGAGAAACGCCAGAATCCCTTCGGCATAACGCTCGGCGTCGTCGCCGCGGGTATCGGCCTGGCCACCCAGTTCGACCGTGGTCGCCAGGCAAGCCAATGGAATCTGCGCCTCGGGGAACTGGCGCGACAAACGCAGCCAGGGCAGCGAGCAGGCTTCGTCGAACGAGCTGCCGCCGGAGTCTTCGGCCAGCAGGCCCACGCGCACGTTCAGGTGCGCGGCCAGCGAGCGCCACTGCGGCCAATGCTGGGGCAGCGCGTACATGTGCAGCGCCGCGTCGGCATCGCAATGCAGGTCCAGCACCACATCGGCGTCACAGGCATGGTTGAGCAGCACGCGCTGCATGCCCTGCAATTGGCTGGCCGGCGCCGGCAATGCCGCCAAGGCGTCACGCATGGCCTGGCGGATCAGGCGGATGTTGGCATGGGCGTCGTCACCCAACTGGCCATGCAGCGCCGCCGCCACCGGCTCGCTCAACTCATGGAAATCACGGTTGAAGTTCTTGCCACTGCCGAACTCGAAACGCCCCTGGTGGGCGCCCTGCAGCAACTGCCCCAGGCCGATGGGGTTGGCCACCGGTACCAGTTCGATAACGCCGTTCAGCGCGCCGGCAGCTTCCAGCGCCTGCAAGCGCTGCTTCAAGGCCCAGGCGGTGCGCATGCCCGGCAGTTCGTCGGCGTGCAGGCTGGCCTGGATATAGGCCTTGCGCTCGCCGCTGCCGAAGCGGAACACGCTCAGGTGGCGCTCGCTGCCCAGGGTGCTCCAGGGCAATGGATGATCGATGCGTTGCATGTGGTCAGCCCTTGCGTGGTGCCAGGTAGCCCAGCCAGCGGCGCTCGGCCAGCTTGAACAGGCGAACCAGGATAAAGGTCAGGCACAGGTAGAAAACGCCTGCGGTGATGTAGGCTTCGAACGGCAGATAGTACTGTGCGTTCACCGTGCGTGCCGCGCCGGTGATGTCGATCAGGGTGACGATGGAAGCAAGGCTTGTGGTCTGCAACATCATGATCACTTCGTTGCTGTACTGCGGCAGCGCACGGCGCAGGGCCGACGGCAGCAGGATGCGACGGTACATCTTGACCCGCGACATGCCCATGGCCCGCGCTGCCTCGATCTCGCCATGGGGCGTGGCCTTGAGGCTGCCCGCGACGATCTCGGCGGTGTAGGCGCTGGTGTTGATGGCAAAGGCCAGGCAGGCACAGAAAGTGGCGCTGGACAGCCACGGCCAGAAGATGCTCTCGCGCACCGCAGCGAACTGGGCCAGGCCGTAGTAGATCAGGAACAGCTGCACCAGCATCGGCGTGCCGCGGATCACGTAGGTGTAGAGCCAGGCCGGCAGGTTCACCAGCGGCCGCTTGGACACCCGCATCAGCCCCAGCGGCAAGGCCGCCAACAGGCCGAAGAACAGCGACAGCAGCAACAGCTTGACGGTTTCCAGTACGCCGCTGAAGTACAGCGGCAGGTTTTCCCAGACCACGTTGTAGTCGAAGATCATAGTTCAGCCACCCTTACGCCAGCCGAGTAGCGTTTTTCCAGGAACCGCAGGGCCAGCAGCGACACGCTGGTGATCACCAGGTACAGCGCCGCCACGGCCAGGAAGAATGTGAACGGCTGGCGCGTGGCGTCTGCCGCAGCCTTGGCCTTGAACATCATGTCTTGCAGGCCCACTACCGACACCAGCGCCGTGGCTTTCACCAGTACCAGCCAGTTGTTGGTGAAGCCAGGAATGGCCAGGCGGATCATCTGCGGCACCAGCACGCGGAAAAACACCTGGCGGCTGTTCATGCCATAGGCAAGACCCGCCTCGGCCTGCCCCTTGGGAATAGCCATGAACGCACCGCGGAAGGTTTCCGACAGGTACGCCCCGAAAATGAAGCCCAAGGTGCCGATACCGGCCGCCAGGGGGTTGAGGTCGATGTAGTCATCGAAGCCCAGCAAGGGCGCCACACGGTTGAGCAGGTCCTGACCGCCAAAGAAAATCAGCAGGATCAGCACCAGGTCGGGAATGCCGCGGATGACCGTGGAATAGGTCGCCCCCAGCCAGGCCAGCCAGCGCACGGGCGAGAGCCTGAGTGCGACGACGATCAATCCCAGGGCAATGGCCAGCGCCATGGATGACAGGGCCAACTGCAACGTCAGCCAGGTGCCATCGAGGATGACCGCCCCGTAGCCTTCTAACATGTAAATTTCCTCGACCGTGGAAATGAAAAAATGGTGCAAGCCTCAGCGCCTGCGGCTTGCACCATCTGTCGGGTAACGCTTACAGCCGCTTACTGGCCGTAGATATCGAAGTTGAAGTACTTGTCCTGGATCTGCTTGTACTTGCCGTTGGCGCGGATGGCCGCGATGGCAGCGTTGAGCTTGTCCAGGTCGGCCTTGTCGCCCTTGCGCACGGCAATGCCCACGCCGTCACCGAAGTATTTGACGTCGGTGAAGGATGGACCGGCGAACGCGTAGCCCTTGCCGGCGTCGGTGTTCAGGAAACCGTCCTGCAGCAGGGTGGCGTCGGCCAGGGTCCCGTCCAGGCGGCCTGCGGTCACGTCCAGGTAAATTTCGTTCTGCGAGCCGTAAGGCACCACTTCCACGCCTTTGGGCGCCAGCACTTCGCGGGCGAAACGCTCGTGGATCGAACCGCGCTGCACGCCGATCTTCTTGCCTTTCAGGCCGTCCAGGTTGTCGGCAACGGTGGCGCCTTCCTTCATCACCAGGCGAGCCGGGGTCAGGTAGTAACGGTTGGTGAAGTCCACGGACTTCTTGCGGTCTTCAGTGATGGACATGGACGACAGGATGGCGTCGATCTTGCGCACTTTAAGCGCCGGGATCAGACCGTCGAATTCCTGCTCGACCCACTGGCACTTGACCTTCATCTCTTCGCACAGGGCGTTGCCGATGTCGTAGTCAAAACCCACGATGCTGCCATCGGCAGCCTTGGAGGCGAACGGCGGGTAGGCCGCTTCGATACCGATCTTGAAAGGCTTCTCGTCGGCGAACGAGGACAGCGACAGCACGGACAGCGCCAGGGCGCCAAGAAGCACGAGTTTCTTCATCTCAGGACTCCATCGGTAAAGGGCAATAAATGGCAAAGTGAGCACGGGCCCAATATGCGAATGGGTACAACGCAGATAGCGGCGCACGGCTCGGGAGCGATGCTCATCGGGCGGCGGGCGAGTGACCGGCATTTTAGCGACAGCCCCGAAGCCGATATTTCTTCAATGCGACAACTAGTTACAGATGCACAGAGAATACGACCCGAGATTATTGACAGCCCTTGGCGTTTATGCAAAGGCAAATGACAGGGAACCGATCTATCAAGCAAATTGCGCGCCCATTATTGGCAAACCCTTGTAATCCGGCAACCCTGGCGTTTGTGTTTGTCATTTTCTGTAGGGCCGATGCACCGGTTTGTGGCGAATCGCCCCCATTTGGCGCAGGGAAAGGTGACGGACGGTAACACCGATATATCCCTGCCTTATCACGCCCGTCGTGTCGCTGCCGCCAGGCCACAGGGGAATGCCGGACATCCTGGGCCAGAAACACAAAACCCCGCCGAAGCGGGGTTCTGGTCAAACCTGCAGGCTTAAGCCGCCTTCATGCCCTTGTGGGTATCGATCAGGTGCTGCACCACGCCCGGGTCGGCCAGGGTGGAGATATCGCCCAGCGCGTCGTACTCGCCCGTGGCGATCTTGCGCAGGATACGGCGCATGATCTTGCCCGAACGGGTCTTGGGCAGCCCTGGGGCCCACTGGATGACGTCCGGCGAGGCAATGGGGCCGATTTCCTTGCGCACCCAGTTCTTCAATTCCTGGCGCAAGGTTTCGCTCGGCTCCACGCCATGGTTGAGGGTCACGTATACATAGATGCCCTGACCCTTGATGTCGTGCGGCACGCCCACCACTGCGGCCTCGGCCACCTTGGGGTGGGCGACCATGGCGCTCTCGATCTCGGCGGTGCCCATGCGGTGCCCCGACACGTTGAGCACGTCATCCACGCGCCCGGTGATCCAGTAGTAACCATCCTCGTCGCGGCGCGCACCGTCACCAGTGAAGTACATGCCACGAAAGGTCTTGAAGTAGGTGTCGACGAAGCGGTCATGGTCGCCGTACAGGCTACGCGACTGGCCTGGCCAGGAGTCGAGGATCACCAGGTTGCCTTCGGCGGCGCCATCGATCAGGTTGCCCAGGTTGTCCACCAACCCCGGCACCACGCCAAAGAACGGCTTGCTGGCCGAACCCGGCTTGAGCGCGGTGGCGCCCGGCAGCGGGCTGATCAGGACGCCACCGGTTTCGGTCTGCCACCAAGTGTCGACAATCGGGCAGCGCTGCTTGCCCACGGTATCGTAGTACCAGCCCCAGGCTTCGGGGTTGATCGGCTCGCCCACCGAGCCCAACAGGCGCAGGCTGGAACCATCGGCGCCCTCCACCGCGGCAGTGCCTTCGGCCATCATGGCGCGAATGGCGGTGGGCGCGCTATAGAGGATGTTGACTTTGTGCTTGTCGATGATCTTCGACACGCGGGTGATGTCAGGGTAGTTCGGCACCCCTTCAAACAGCAGCGTGGTGGCGCCGTTGGCCAGCGGGCCGTAGACGATGTAGCTATGGCCGGTGACCCAGCCCACGTCGGCGGTGCACCAGTACACCTCGCCCGGGCGGTAGTCGAACACGCGCTCATGGGTCAGTGCCGCGTACAGCAGGTAGCCGCCGGTGGTGTGCAGCACGCCCTTGGGCTTGCCGGTGGAACCGGAGGTGTAAAGAATGAACAGCGCCTCCTCGGCGCCCATCTCTTTGGGCGCACAGGTGCTGGAGGCCACGTCCAGCAAGGTGTGGTACCAGATGTCGCGGTGGCGGTTCCACTCGATGTCGCCGCCAGTGCGCTTGCACACGATCACTTTCTGCACGCTGCTGGTTTCGGGGTTGGTCAGCGCGCGGTCGACGTTGGCCTTCAATGCGGTTTTCTTGCCACCGCGCAAGCCTTCGTCAGCGGTGATGACCACCTTGGAGCTGCAATCGATGATGCGCCCGGCCAGCGCTTCAGGCGAGAAGCCGCCAAACACCACCGAGTGAATCGCACCGATGCGCGTGCACGCCAGCATGGCCACCACAGCTTCGGGAATCATCGGCATGTAGATGGTGACCACATCGCCGCGGTGCACATCCTGGCCGCGCAGGGCGTTGGCGAACTTGCAGACTTCCTCATGCAACTCGCGGTAGGTGATGTTGCGGTGCTCGGAGGGATCGTCGCCTTCCCAGATGATCGCGATCTGGTCGCCGCGCTCGGCCAGATGCCGATCCAGGCAGTTGTAGGAAACGTTGAGAGTGCCGTCGGCGAACCACTTGATGTCCACGTGGTGGTCATCGAAAGAAGTCTGTTTGACCTTGGTGAACGGCTTGATCCAGTCAAGGCGCTTGGCCTGCTCGCGCCAGAAGCCGTCCGGGTTGACGACCGACTGCTGGTAC
Organism: Pseudomonas sp. M47T1; assembly: GCF_000263855.1. Lineage (GTDB taxonomy): Bacteria > Pseudomonadota > Gammaproteobacteria > Pseudomonadales > Pseudomonadaceae > Aquipseudomonas. The sequence goes on along the minus strand of NZ_AJWX01000033.1, from coordinate 43,619 downwards.
ATGGCCTTGTAGGTCGCTTCATCGGTCAGCGTGTTGGCTGCCACCTCGGGACGAACGGGATACAGGGACGCCGCACTCATCTTTCTTACCTCGGAGCAATGTAGTTGTTTTTGTATGACCTCGTTGTAAGGGTATCTGCACGCAGAGGCCATTCGACGTTGGTAGCAAGTGAAGCAGCTATTAGCTGCAAGCGACAAGCTAAATGGCGCACTGCTTTCAGCTTGCCGCTTGCAGCTACCCCTTGCAGCTCCCGCCCCCCAAAGCGGGATTGTTACAGAATCGGATAAAACTGTTTATCAAAACTCTGGCTGTTTAACTAATCACCCTCGCCCTACCATTCACCTCGCCAACCGGCACTGTGATTAACACACGCAACAGCCCCCACGAAGGCCCGTTAATCCAACCCTAACTTTCTCGAGCAACACGCGCCGTCTCACAAGGATGGCGTGTCCCCTGACGAGCGCATAAAAGGTAACATTGAAATGAAAGCTTTGATTGTCCTGGCCCTGAGCACTTTCTCATTGGCAGCCATGGCTGATGAAGTTTCGAACAACGTCGACGCTCACGTCCCTGTTGAACAGTACAACTACTCGCAACACCTGGACATTGCCAAGGTCATCAGCACCAGCGAGATCCCCAACGTCTGCGAAGTGGTACCGGCGCGCATGACCTACCTGGACTCCACCGGCCAGAAACACATCCTTGAATACCGCGTGATGGGCAACGGCTGCTCCAACGGTTGATGAGGAATGCTTGCGGTGCCTCTTGAATATTCAAGAGGCTCGCTGCCGAATGATTCATTCCGTTCAAACAGCCCGCCGCAACTTTAATTCCAGATCAATTTGAAGTGTCTTTATTCACTTCATGATCACGCAACTTATTGGCAATGGTGGTGTGCGACACACCCAGGCGCTTGGCCAATAAACGACTGCTTGGATGTTCGCTATATAAGCGCTGTAATACTGCCTTTTCAAATCGCCCGACAATATCCTGCAAACTCCCCTCCAATGAAAACTCACCAAATGGCTGCCGCACGCCATAATCAGGCAAACGAACATGCTCGGGCTTGACCCATCCTCCTTCGCACAGTGACACCGCCTGAAACAGCACGTTTTCCAGTTGCCGCACGTTACCCGGCCAGTGATAGCGTGCCAGCTTGTCCAGCGCCGCGGGCGCCAGGCGTGGCAGCGGGCAGCTGATCTGCCGGCTGGCCTGGTCGAGGAAGTGCTCCACCAGCGGGCCCAGGCCGTCCATGCACTCGCGCAAGGGCGGGATGTGCAACGACAGCACGTTGAGACGGTGGTACAGGTCTTGGCGAAACTCACCGCGAGCGCACAACTCCGAGAGATCGACCTGGGTGGCGCAGATCACCCGAACGTCCAGGTACACCTCTTCATCGCTGCCTACCCGGCGAAAGCACCCGTCCTGCAGAAAGCGCAGCAGTTTCGCCTGCAACCGCGGACTCATCTCACCGACCCCGTCGAGAAACAGCGTGCCGCCCGCTGTCAGCTCCAGCAGGCCCAGCTTGCCCTCCGCCCGCGCGCCTTCAAACGCGCCAGGCCCGTAGCCAAACAGCTCGGTCTCGGCCATGGATTCGGGCAGCCCGGCACAATTGAGTGCCATCAACGGCGACTGGCCACGAGGGCTGGCCAGGTGGCAGGCACGGGCCAGCAACTCCTTGCCGGTGCCGGTCTCCCCCTCAATCAGCAAGGGCGCGTCCAGCGGCGCCATGCGCCGCGCCTCGCGCACCACTGCGGCCATCACCCGCGAACTCTGGAAGATACTGTCGAAACCACGCAACTCCTGCTTGCGCACATGGTAAATGCGCTCACCAATACGGTCGGCGCGGTGCAGGGTCAGTACCGCGCCGGCCAAGGCCTCGCTGTCATCATGGGCCGACTGCAAGGGCGCGATATCCGCCAGGAACACATCGCCACACACCTTCACCCGCAGGCCATTGATGCGCGCCTTGTTATCGCGCACCAATTGCGGCAAATCGAAGTCCTCGGCATAACGCGACAGCGGCATGCCCGGCACTTCGTCCACCCGCACCCCCAGCAACTGCGCCGCTGCGCGGTTGGCCGCGACGATGGAGCCGGCCATGTCGATGGACAGTACGGGAAACTCCAGCGCTCCCAGCAACGCATTGAGCTCCATGTGCCGACGCTCGCTGGGCATCAGGCCTACGCGCTTCACGCCAAACACCCCGGCAATGGCCTCGAATTTTGGCCGCAGCGCCTGGAATTGCAGGTTGATCAGGTTCGGGCAATGCAGGTAGATGGCGTTGCCATGCTCGCCCCCCACCTCGCCCCGGGCCACGTTGATGCCGTATTCCACCAGCAGGTTGAGGATATCGCGCAGGATACCGATGCGGTTCTGGCAATGGACTTTGATTCGCATGAAGGGTCCTGGAAGCTAATTATTGGGGGGACATGCAGATAATCGTCAAGATTACGTGACAAAGCCACCCTCAAGATGGATTGCAGACCGGCCCCGCCGCCTTACCGTAACGAAAAGTTTACGATATTCAGCCCCCAACGCCATCCATCAGCCTCCCATACACCTCACATCGACCGCGCGCGCCCTTTTAAAATAGGCAACCGGTAGCCGCTGCCGAAGGCTGCGCTGGCGCTGCGCCCTCATGACATCTTCAGCGTACCCAAGCCAGGCAACCGCAGCGACCCACTACAATAATAATGATCGACTGGAGTGCTGTATGAAGCAGACTCACTACGTTGCCCGCGAGCCGGATGAGCAGGGGTTCATCCATTACACCGACACCGAGCACGCGACCTGGAACACCTTGGTCAGCCGCCAGCTCAAGCTGGTGCAGGACCGCGCCTGCCAGGAATACCTGGATGGCATCGAGCAACTGGCACTGCCCCACGAGCGCATCCCGCAACTGGCCGAGATCAACCAGGTGCTGAGCCGCACCACCGGTTGGCAAGTGGCCCGGGTGCCCGCCCTCATCCCCTTCCAGACCTTCTTCGAGCTGCTGGCCAGCAAGCGCTTTCCGGTGGCCACGTTTATTCGCACGCCCGAAGAACTGGACTACCTGCAGGAACCCGACATCTTCCACGAGATCTTCGGCCACTGCCCGCTGCTGACCAACCCCTGGTTCGCGCAATTCACCCATACCTACGGCAAGCTCGGGCTGGCCGCCAGCAGGGAGCAGCGGGTTTATCTGGCCCGACTGTACTGGATGACCATCGAGTTCGGCCTGGTGGACACCCCGCAAGGCCGGCGCATCTACGGCGGCGGCATTCTTTCGTCGCCCAGGGAAACCGTCTACAGCCTGTCCGATACGCCCGAGCACCAAGCCTTCGCCCCACTGGAATGCATGCGTACGCCCTACCGCATCGACATCCTGCAGCCCCTGTACTTCGTGCTGCCAGAGCTCAAGCGCCTGTTCGACCTGGCCCACGAAGACATCATGGCCCTGGTGGGCCGCGCCATGCAGTTGGGCCTGCACGCCCCCAAGTTTCCGCCCAAGGCGGCCTGACTTCTTCTTTACTACAAGGAATACACCCATGAATGCACTGAATCAGGCCCATTGCGAAGCCTGCCGCGCCGACGCCCCCCAGGTAAGCGACGAGGAACTGCCGGCGCTGCTCAAGCAGATCCCCGACTGGAACATCGAGGTGCGTGACAGCGTCATGCAGTTGGAAAAGGTCTACCTTTTCAAGAATTTCAAATATGCTTTGGCCTTCACCAACGCCGTGGGTGAAATCGCCGAGGCCGAGGGTCATCATCCGGGCCTGCTGACCGAGTGGGGCAAAGTCACCGTTACCTGGTGGAGCCACTCGATCATGGGCCTGCACCGCAACGACTTCATCATGGCCGCCCGCACTGACGATGTCAGCCAGGGGGCCGAGGGGCGCAAATAATGCAGTTCAGTGACATCCAGCGGATACCCGGCGACTCGATCCTCAGCCTGATGGATGCGTACGCCCGTGACCCCAACCCGCGCAAGTTCGACTTGGGCGTAGGGGTGTACAAGGATGCCCAAGGGCTGACCCCAGTGCTGGCCGCGGTCAAGCAGGCCGAGCGTTTCCTGCTTGAGCACCAGACCAGCAAGACCTACGTCAGCGGCCATGGCGACGCCGCCTTCGGCCGCCTGGTGACCGAACTGGTGCTGGGCAAGGACAGCCCCGCGCTGGCCCGCGAGCGCGCCGGCGCCACCCAGACGCCGGGCGGTACCGGCGCCCTGCGCCTGGCGGGTGAGTTCATTGCCCATTGCCTGCCAGGGCGCGGTATCTGGCTGAGTGACCCGACCTGGCCGATTCACGAGAGCATTTTTGCCGAAGTGGGTTTGCAGGTGGGTCACTACCCTTACGTGGGCAGCGACAACCGCCTGGACGTGGAAGCGATGCTGCAGGCGCTGGAAGACATTCCCCGCGGCGATGTGCTGTTGCTCCACGCCTGCTGCCACAACCCTACCGGTTTCGACCTGCACCACAAGGACTGGCAGCGGGTGCTGGACGTGGTCAAGCGCCGCGAACTGCTGCCGCTGATCGACTTTGCCTACCAGGGCTTCGGCGACGGCCTGGACCAGGACGCCTGGGCGGTGCGGCTGTTCGCCCGCGAGCTGCCGGAACTGTTGATCACCAGTTCCTGTTCGAAGAACTTCGGCCTGTACCGCGAACGCACCGGCGCATTGATTGCCTGCACCCATGACCACGAAAAGCTGCTGGACGTGCGCAGCCAGTTGGCGGGCCTGGCGCGCAACCTGTGGTCGACGCCGCCGGACCATGGTGCTGCCGTGGTGGCGACCATCCTGGGCGACGCCCAGCTCAAGGGCCTGTGGGCCGATGAAGTGGAACAGATGCGCTCACGCATCGCGCAACTGCGCGCAGGCTTGGTGGAAGCTCTGGAACCCCACGGCCTGTCGGCGCGGTTTGCGCACATAGGCGAACAGCGCGGCATGTTCTCCTACACCGGGCTAAGCCCTCAGCAGGTGGATAGGCTGCGCGACGAGCAAAGCGTCTACATGGTGCGCTCGGGCCGCGCCAACGTGGCGGGCATCGACGCCAGTCGCCTGGACGAGCTGGCCAGCGCCATCGCCAAGGTCTGCTGATGATCTGCATGCGGCAATCCCGTGGGAGCTGCCGCCAGGCTGCGAAGGCCCGTGCCGCGGGCCGGTTGATCGACCTGACACCGGCGAAGGTCCTGCGGACCCTTTCGCAGCCTTGGGCAGCCCCGAGCGCAGACGCAGTACGTGGAGGGATGAAGATGTTTTCATTGTGCGACCAATGACCGCATCGTAATTCTGATTGTCATGCGCAGTGCTGTATCCTGTCCCGGCTTTGAACAGCACGCGCTATCCAGCGCCACCCTCAACCAGTACTTTCGAGGAGCGATGACGATGCACGAGATCCCTAACTTTCCCTTCCCGAGCCTGCACGAACCCGAGCAGCCTCAACCGCCACAATCGGCCGGTCAACACCCCGAAAACGAGGCCGAAGAAGCCTTGGGCGCTGATCGCGACGATTAAGCGCTGACAGCAGGCGATGTGATCCGGATAGCGATCACGCCCAGTGATCGCATCGCCTCAAGCGCTCAACGGAGCCCACCATGCAAGACAGTTTCAACGACGATGAGGCCGCACAGGTCATCGACGCCGCGCAACAGATGATCGACATCTGGGCGCGCCTCTCCCCCGAAAAGCAAAGCGCCCTGCTGCAACGTTTCGGCACCCAGGAAAACGCCCTGGCGGCCCTGGTGGCTACCCGACTGCTCGCAAAACCGCACGCTTGAGCCTGTGGCGAGATTAAATCTTGCCGTTGGTCGTGCACTGTGTGGCTCGCCGCCCTATGATAAGCGTCTAGTGTGCTAGCACCTGATACCTATCCCCTTGGAATTCCCAATGTCTTCGAACCCGCGACCGATGGCGGTCACGCTGCAAGTCGTATCCATTGTTTTGTTTACCTTCATCGGCTATTTGAACATCGGCATCCCCCTGGCCGTGTTGCCCGGCTTTGTTCACAACAGCCTGGGCTTCAATGCCGTGATCGCCGGCCTGGTGATTAGTGTGCAGTACCTGGCCACGCTGCTCAGCCGCCCTTATTCCAGCCGTATCATCGATACCCATGGCAGCAAGAAAGCGGTGATCTACGGCATGATCGGTTGCGGCGCCAGTGGCGTGTGCATGCTGGCGGCCGCAGTCACCCAGAACCTGCCAGTGGTCAGCCTGGTCAGCCTGTTGTTGGGCCGCCTGGTGCTGGGCAGCGCCGAGAGCCTGGTAGGTTCGGCCTCCATCAGTTGGGGCATTGGTCGCGTGGGTGCACAGCACACTGCCAAGGTCATTTCCTGGAACGGCATTGCGAGCTACGGCGCCCTGGCCGTGGGTGCCCCCGCCGGCGTGTTGCTGGTGCAGCACCTGGGGCTTTGGGCAATGGGCGTGAGCATTCTGCTGTTGGCCGCGCTGGGCCTGCTGCTGGCCTGGAAAAAAACGCCGGTGCCGATCGTGGCCGGCGAGCGCATGCCATTCATGCACGTGTTGGGCAAAGTGCTGCCCCATGGCACCGGCCTGGCCTTGGGCGGCATCGGTTTCGGCACCATCGCCACCTTCATCACCCTGTACTACGCCAGCCATCAGTGGGGCAACGCGGCCCTGTCGCTGACGCTGTTCGGCGCCTGTTTCATCATTGCCCGGCTGTTGTTCGGCAACCTGATCAACCGCATTGGCGGCTTCCGCGTGGCGATCGGCTGCATGACCGTGGAAACCGTGGGTTTGCTGCTGTTGTGGCTGGCCCCCAGTGCCGAACTGGCCATGGCCGGCGCGGCCCTGAGCGGCTTTGGCTTCTCGCTGGTGTTCCCGGCCCTGGGGGTGGAAGCGGTGAACCTGGTGCCAGCCTCCAGCCGCGGCGCGGCAGTGGGTGCCTACTCACTGTTCGTCGACCTGTCACTGGGCATCACCGGCCCGCTGGCAGGCGCCATTGCCGCCGGTTTCGGCTTCAGCTCGATCTTCCTGTTCGCCGGCATTGCCTCGTTCGGCGGCCTGGCGCTGAGCCTGTATCTGTATCGCCAGACCCTCAACCGGCCGCGCCACCCGGACGCTGCCCTCTAAAAGTCGACCTTGCCGCGGCCTGCCTTAATGGCGCCGCGCTTGGTCTTGCCTTCCAGCCGACGGGTTTTCGACCCCAGCGTCGGCTTGGTCGGCCGACGCTTCTTCTCAACCTTCACGGCATTGACGATCAGCTCGCGCAGACGCTCCAGGGCGTCCGCGCGGTTCTGCTCCTGCGTGCGGTATTGCTGTGCCTTGATCACGACCACGCCATCACTGGTGATGCGGCTGTCACGCAGGGCCAGCAGGCGCTCCTTATAGAACGGCGGCAAGGACGAGGCATTGATGTCGAAGCGCAGGTGCACGGCGCTGGACACCTTGTTGACGTTCTGACCGCCTGCGCCCTGGGCACGAATGGCACTGAGCTCGACCTCGGCGTCGGGCAGGTGGACGTTGTTGGAGATTTCCAGCATGGGATGATTTCAGCAGTTTGTGAGCGCGGACCGTATCAGCAGATCGACTGCAACACAAACCCTGTGGGAGCGGGCTCTACCCGCGAGAGGCACACCGCGGTGCCTGCTTCGCGGGCAGTGCCCGCTCCCACGCCCGTAATAGGCGTCAGGCGTGCGGCAGGGCCTGGGCGGCGCGGCGGTTCTTGGCCAAGTAGGCCACGTACATCACCACCACCCACACCGGAATGGCATACACCGACACATTGATGCCAGGGATCATCAGCATGATGCCCAGGATGAACACCACGAACGCCAGGCACACATAATTACCCCACGGCGACCACAGGGCCTTGAACGACGACACGCGACCGTTGCGCACCTGGTGCTGGCGGAACTTGAGGTGCGAGAAGCTGATCATCGCCCAGTTGATCACCAGGGTGGCCACCACCAGCGACATCAGCAGCTCCAGCGCATCGTGGGGCATGAAGAAGTTCAGTAGCACGGCTATCAGCGTCACCGCCGCCGACACCAGGATCGCCCGCACGGGCACGCCACGCTTGTCCACGCGGGCCAGCCCTGCCGGTGCATCGCCCTGCTCGGCCATGCCCACCAGCATGCGGCTGTTGCAATAGGTGCCGCTGTTGTATACCGACAGCGCCGCCGTCAGCACCACGAAGTTGAGGATGTGCGCCGCGGTGTTGCTGCCCAGCATCGAGAACACCTGCACGAACGGACTGCCGCTATAGGCATCGCCCGCGCTGTCCAGGGACTGCAGCAGGCTGTCCCACGGGGTCAGCGACAGCAGCACCACCAGGGCTCCGATGTAGAAGATCAGGATGCGGTAGATGACCTGGTTGATCGCCTTGGGAATCACGGTCTTCGGCTGGTCGGCCTCGGCTGCGGTGAAGCCGAGCATTTCCAGGCCGCCAAAGGAAAACATGATGATCGCCAGGGCCATCACCAGGCCCTTGACGCCATTGGGGAAGAAGCCGCCATGGGACCACAGGTTGCTGACCGAGGCCTGTGGGCCGCCGTGGCCGCTCACCAGCAGGTAGCTGCCCAGGGCGATCATGCCGACAATGGCGGCCACCTTGATGATGGCGAACCAGAACTCCGCCTCGCCAAACACTTTGACGTTGGCCAGGTTGATGGCATTGATCATCACGAAGAACACTGCGGCCGACACCCAGGTCGGGATCTCCGGCCACCAGTAATGCACGTACTTGCCCACGGCGGTGAGCTCGGACATGCCCACCAGGATGTACAGCACCCAGCAGTTCCAGCCGGACAGGAAGCCGGCGAAGCCGCCCCAGTACTGGTGGGCAAAGTGACTGAAGGAGCCTGCCACCGGTTCCTCGACGATCATCTCGCCCAACTGGCGCATGATCATGAAGGCAATGAAGCCGCAGATGGCATAGCCAAGGATCATCGACGGGCCGGCCGACTTCAGCACCCCGGCGGAACCGAGGAACAGGCCGGTACCGATGGCGCCGCCTAGGGCAATCAATTGGATGTGTCGATTTTTCAGGCCGCGTTTGAGCTGGCCGGATGAGTCTTGTGCACTCATTGAGTTGGTCACCTGGTTATTTTTATCTGTGACGGAACGGACCCGCTCCACTTGTGATGGAACGGCAGACATGCGCGCGATAACGCAAGGTGCCACAGCAAAGGGCGCGCATTGTACACGCCGTGCATATGAACGAAAGGGCCGGGGCCTGGCAAGAGGGCAAATTGGCGACGAATGTTACAATTTAGTGCACGGATGGCAATTTATCGTTACACCCCCGCGCTTAGCCCGGCAACAACCTGTTGGAGCGGGCGCTGCCCGCGAACCGGACCCCGCGTATTTTCAGGGGATACACGGTGCGCCTTTCGCGGGCACCACCCGCTCCCAGAAGAGCGTCGTTTCGTAAAGATTTCTTTACGGGGTGCAACATCCGTTTGCCAGAATGCAAAACGCCAGCCCGAAGGCTGGCGTTTGCATTTAACCTACGCTGATTACTCAGGCTTAGGCTTGCGGCGGGTGACCGGGGCACGCTTGTCAGCGGCCGGGCCACGTCGCTTGCTGTCGTCCGACAGCTTCAGGCCTGGGCGCTGGGCACCCGGCTTGGCGGGGCGCTTGGTCATGTCGCTCGGGCGCTCGGCCACGGCCGAACCACGACCGTCCTTGCGCGCCGGCGCTTCACCGCCACGGCGCGGGGTCGGTGCGTCGCCACGCGGCTTGCGGCCTGGGCGATCGCCGTCGTCCAGGCGCGGGGCGCGGGCCGGGCGCTCGGTAGCGGGCGCACCGTCCTGGGCTGGGCGCAGGGTACGCACCACACGCTCGTTGCGGCCCAGCGGGCGGGCCGACTTGCGCTGCAGGCGCTCCATCTTGTCCTTGCCCTTGGCGGTCATGGTTGGCATGGCCACCGAGGTCAGGCCCACTTCGGCGCTGAGGATGTCGACTTCGTTCTGGCTCAGTTCGCGCCAGCGGCCCATGGGCAGGTCGGAGTTGAGGAACACCGGGCCGAAACGCACACGCTTCAGGCGGCTGACCACCAGGCCCTGGGATTCCCACAGGCGACGCACCTCACGATTGCGGCCTTCCATTACCACGCAGTGGTACCAATGGTTGAAGCCTTCACCGCCCGGGGCGATCTGGATGTCGGTGAAACGGGCCGGGCCGTCTTCCAGGATCACGCCGTTCTTCAAGCGCAGCAGCATGTCGTCATCGACTTCACCGCGTACGCGCACGGCGTATTCACGGTCCATCTCGTAGGACGGGTGCATCAGGCGGTTGGCCAGCTCACCGTCGGTGGTGAACATCAGCAGGCCGGTGGTGTTGATGTCCAGGCGGCCGATGTTGATCCAGCGGCCTTCGCGCGGGCGCGGCAGGCGGTCGAATACGGTGGGGCGACCTTCCGGGTCGTCGCGGGTGCAGATCTCGCCGTCGGGCTTGTTGTAGATGATCACGCGACGTACGGTTTCTGCGGCTTCCTCGCGTTTGATGACCTTGCCATCAACGCTGATGGCGTCGTGCAGGTCGACGCGCTGGCCCAGGGTGGCGGCCACGCCATTGACCTTGATGCGGCCTTCACCGATCCAGGCTTCCACGTCGCGGCGCGAGCCTACGCCGATACGGGCCAGTACTTTCTGCAGTTTTTCGCCGGCGGGGCCAATTTCCTGGCTGTCTGGCTTGTCGTGTTCACTCATCGTTTAGCACCTCCCGGTGTGTGATGTGGGGCGATCATGTCGCCCGAAGGGTCGCGAATCATACGCTCATGTGAGCCGTTGCGCACCTGAGACTAGCCGAAATTCTTTGTGCTATTTCTTTTTCCGTCGGCCGGTGGCGCCCAGTGCCAGCAGGCGCATGTGCGCCTTGGCCAGCACCTCGCGGCGCTCGGCCTTGTGCATCTTCTTCCAGCCGCGGATCTCGCGCTTGCTGCGCCCGCAGCCCACGCACACGTCATCGTCGAACGTGCAGACACCGATACACGGATCCTTGCTGCTCATAAGCACTCACTCGTGGCGGGGGTTGTCGTCATCCTCCACGTCGTCCAGCGACACGGGGACGATGTCGAGCAAATCGTCGAAGTCAGTCTTCAGACCTTGTTCCATGGTGTCCAGTTCGGCCAGCAAGGTATGGAAGCTGGTCTCTTCCTTGGGCTCTTCGACCTCGCCCGATTCGGTGCTGGCATCGGCCATGGCCTGCAGGTGTGCAGGCACCGGCGCATCGTCGAGGTCTTCGAGCACTGGCTCCGGCTCGATCTCGCGCAACTGCGCCAGCGGCGGCAGGTTGTCCAGGTTCTTCAGGTTGAAGTGATCGAGAAACGCCTTGGTGGTAGCAAACATGGCCGGCCGGCCAGGTACTTCGCGATAACCCACCACACGAATCCACTCACGTTCCAGCAAGGTCTTGGTGATATTGCTGTTCACCGCCACGCCACGTACGTCCTCGATCTCGCCGCGGGTGATGGGCTGGCGATAGGCAATCAACGCCAGGGTTTCCAGCAACGCGCGGGAATATCGCTGGGGGCGCTCTTCCCAAAGCCGGCCAACCCAAGGGGCGAATTTGTCGCGAATCTGCAAACGGTAACCGGAGGCCACCTCCACCAACTCGAACGAACGGCTGTCGCAGGACTTGCGCAACAGCTCCAACGCCTTCTTGAACACGGCAGGCTCAGGCCGCTCGGCTTCCTCGAACAGCTCATACAAGCGCTCCAAAGACTGCGGCTTGCCGCAGGCCAGCAAACAAGCTTCGAGCAGCGAGGCCAGCTCGCGAGGTTCGGTGAGGTTCATCTATTGGCTCTTGGTCACGTGTACTTGTTCCTGTCGATACGTGTTGTGGCTCTTGCTGTTAGATGTTGACGTGGCTTTGTTTTCGACTGAAAAAAGTGACGGGGTGTAAGACCGGAGCCAAAAGTCGCCACACCCGCGATAACGGATACCCCCGCCCGTCATTCCACACTCCAGCCCCCTGTGATCGTAAGTCTACTCAGCACGGGCTCGCACATGAATCGCCCCAAACGCCTCATTCTGCACCAGTTCCACCAACGATTCCTTCACAAGCTCCAGAATGGCCATAAACGTCACCACCACCCCCAGCTTGCCCTCCTGCGCCGTGAACAACTCTACAAACGGCACAAACCCACCGCCCTTCAACCGCTCCAGCACCTCACTCATGCGTTCACGGGTAGACAACGCTTCCCGGCTCACCTGGTGGCTCTCGAACAGATCACCACGGCGCATCACCTGCGCCATGGCCATCAACACCTCCTCCAGCGCCACATCCGGCAACAACTTGCGCACCTTGGCCTGGGGCGCATCCAGTTGCGGAACGTAAATATCACGCCCCACCCGCTTCAAACCGTCCAGGCCTTGCGCCGCCGCCTTGAACCGCTCGTACTCCTGCAACCGCCGAATCAGCTCGGCCCGCGGGTCATCTTCCTCCACCTCGGCCTCGGCCGAGCGCGGCAGCAACATGCGCGACTTGATCTCGGCGAGCATGGCCGCCATCACCAGGTACTCGGCCGCCAATTCCAGGCGCACGTTTTTCATCAACTCCACATAGCCCATGTACTGACGGGTAATTTCCGCCACCGGGATATCGAGGATGTCGATGTTCTGTTTGCGAATCAGGTACAGCAACAAGTCCAGAGGGCCTTCGAAGGCATCCAGGAACACCTCCAGGGCGTCCGGCGGGATGTACAGGTCCACGGGCATTTCGGTGTAGGACTGCCCATACACCAGCGCCAGTTGCTCGGGGACGCGGGCGGGTTCAAGGTCGGCAGTGGTGTGCGCCACGGTCACGTCGCTCACGCCTCGGCCATGAAGGGCGACGGGTCGCCGCAGCCAACGCGCACTACCTGAGGCTCGCCGTCAGCCAGGTTGATGACCGTGGACGCCGATACCCCGCCAAAACCGCCATCAATGATCAGGTCCACCTGATGCTCCAGCAACTGGCGCATCTCGTAGGGGTCGGTCATGGGCAATGTCTCGCCCGGCATGATCAGGCTCACGCTCATCAACGGCTCGCCCAGTTCTTCCAGCAAGGCGTGGGAAATCGGATGATTCGGCACCCGCAGGCCGATGGTGCGGCGCTTGTCGTGCAGCAACAAGCGCGGCACCTCGCGGGTGGCGTTGAGGATGAAGGTATAGGGGCCGGGCACGTGGGCCTTGAGCAGGCGGAACGCGCCGGTGTCGATCTTGGCGAACAGGCCCAGTTGCGACAGGTCGCGGCAGATCAGGGTGAAGTTGTGCTTGTCGTCCAGTTTGCGCAGACGGCGAACGCGCTCGATGGCGCCCTTGTCACCGATCTGACAACCCATGGCGTAGGACGAGTCCGTGGGGTAAATCACCACCCCGCCCTTGCGGATGATCTCCACGGCCTGCTTTATCAGGCGCGACTGCGGATTTTCCGGATGAATCTGGAAGAATTGACTCACGTTCTCTACCTGTTGGTCAGACGACGAGTGGCTGCTCATGTTTGAATCGACCCGCCAAAAGTGGCAGATCCTCCGGCACAGGTCGGTAAATACCGATCTCGGACCAGGCCCCCGGCCCATGGAAATCACTGCCGGCGCTGGCCAGCAGACCAAACTCGCGCGCCAGGATCGACAAGGTACCCACCTGCTCGGCAGGCTGCATACCATTGACCACTTCGATCGCCTGACCACCTGCTTGAATATAGTCGGCAATCAGTTTGCGGCGCTTGCTGCGGGTGAAATCGTAGTGCAGCGGGTGTGCCAGGCTGACCCAGGCGCCCGAGGCGCGCAGGGTGCCGACGGTGTCTTCCAGGGTGGGCCAATGCTGCTTGACGTCACCCAGCTTGCCGGCACCCAGCCACTTGCGGAAGGCTTCGGCACGGTCTTTCACGTAGGTCTGGCGCACCAGGAATTCGGCGAAATGCGGGCGTGCCGGGGCGTTGCCGCTGTCACCCAGTTCCTTTTGAATGGCCCGGGCCCCCTCCAGCGCCCCCGGCATACCTTTCAGGGCCAGCCGTCGGTCGATTTCCTCGGCGCGCAACCAGCGGCCATGGTGCAAGGCCTCCACAGCGGCGACCAGCGGTGGCGCATCCAGGGCGAAGCCGTAGCCCAGCACGTGGATGGTGGCGCCACCCCAGGTGCAGGACATTTCCACCCCGCTGACCCACTGCATGCCCAGCGCCTGAATGGCCTGGCGGGCCTCGGGCAAGCCTTCGAGGGTGTCGTGGTCGGTCAGCGCCAGTACCCGCACGCCATTGGCGTGGGCACGCGCAGCCAGGTCCGTCGGCGAGAGTGAGCCGTCAGAGGCGGTGCTGTGGCAGTGCAGGTCAACATTCATGAGGTGGCGCTTTCGCTGTCTTTGATGTTTGTTATTATGCCGTCACATCCTGCTTCTGGCTGCCACTGTGAAACAATTCATCGATTTCATCCCGCTGTTCCTGTTTTTCATCGTCTACAAGCTCGACCCGCGCACTGTCGAAGTCGCCGGCCAGCAAGTCACCCTGGGCGGTATTTTCAGCGCCACCGGCGTGCTGATCGCCAGTTCCGTGATTGTCTACGGCATACTGTTCATCACCCAGCGCAAGCTGGAGAAGAGCCAATGGCTGACCCTGGCCGCGTGCCTGGTGTTCGGCAGCCTGACGCTGGCCTTCCACAGCGAAACATTCCTGAAATGGAAGGCGCCGGTGGTCAACTGGCTGTTCGCCCTGGCCTTCACTGGCAGCCACTTCATTGGCGACCGCCTGTTGATCAAGCGCCTGATGGGCCATGCCCTGACGTTACCTGACGCGGTGTGGACGCGACTGAACATTGCCTGGATCGTGTTTTTCCTGTTCAGCGGCGCCGCCAACCTGTTCGTGGCCTTTACCTTCCAGAGCATCTGGGTGGACTTCAAGGTGTTCGGCAGCCTGGGCATGACCCTGCTATTCCTGGTAGGCCAGGGCATCTACCTGTCCCGCCACATGCATGACGCAGATACCACCACCCCGAAGACCGAGGACTGACATGCTCTACGCAATCATTGCCACCGACACGCCAAACTCGCTGGAAAAACGCCTGAGCGTTCGCCCAGCCCACCTGGCGCGCCTGGAAAAGCTCAAGGATGACGGTCGCCTGGTGCTGGCCGGCCCGCACCCGGCCGTGGACAGCAACGACCCGGGCGCCGCCGGTTTTTCGGGCAGCCTGATCGTGGCCGAGTTCGAATCCCTGGCCGCCGCCCAGGAATGGGCCGGTGCCGACCCGTTCGTGGAAGCCGGCGTCTACGCCGACGTGCTGGTCAAGCCGTTCAAGCAGACCCTGCCATAATAGGCGCCTGTGAGAGCTGGCTCGCCAGCTCTCACGTTTGCTCCCCCGCAAACTATCTTCCTTTGTTTCAACGCATTGCTCATCATTCGTGCATGACTGCCGACAACCTGCCGAACAATCGACAGAATAAGGAGTCTCTATGCGCCAGAGTTTGCTGTTTTCGCTGCTAGTGGTTCTGTTGCTCGGCGCCAGCGATGCCCAGGCCGATGACGGCCCCACGGCGCTGGACCTGAGCACGGGCGGCCAGGTTGCCAACCTGCAGCAGCACCTCAAGGAAAGCGAAGCGCTGCGAGCGCAGTTGAGCCTGGAAAACCAGCGGCTCAAGGTGCAATTGCAGGAAGCCCAGGCCAAGGTAGCACCCGGCGTGAGACTGCTGACCGAGCAACAGCAATGGTTTGTCACCGGCGGCGGCGTCGCCTTGTTGGCCGCCCTGTGCGGTATCTTTATCAGCGGCGGGCGTAGACAGCGTCGGCAATGGTTGAATTGAGAGTTTCATGAGCGATCTGTTACTGATTGATGATGATGTGGAGCTGTGCGAGCTGCTGGGCAGTTGGCTGAGCCAGGAAGGCTTCGTGGTACGCGCCTGCCATGACGGCGGCAGCGCCCGCAAAGCCCTGGCGCAAATGTCCCCGGCGGCCGTGGTACTGGACGTGATGCTGCCCGACGGCAGCGGCCTGGAACTGCTCAAGCAACTGCGCGGCGAACACCCCGAACTGCCGGTGCTGATGCTGTCGGCCCGCGGCGAGCCGCTGGACCGCATCCTGGGCCTGGAACTGGGTGCCGATGATTACCTGGCCAAGCCGTGCGACCCTCGCGAGCTGACGGCTCGCCTGCGCGCCGTGCTGCGTCGCAGCCACCCCAGCGCCGCCACCGGGCAGTTGGAGCTGGGCGACCTGTGCTTCAGCCAGGCCCGCGGCGTGGTCACCATCGACGAGCACGACATCACCCTGACCATCTCCGAAAGCCGTCTGCTCGAAGCGCTGCTGCGCCAGCCAGGCGAGCCGCTGGACAAACAGGAGCTGGCGCAGATCGCCCTGGGGCGCAAGCTGACGCTCTACGATCGCAGCCTGGACATGCACGTGAGCAACCTGCGCAAGAAGATCGGCCCCCACGCCGACGGCCGCCCCCGCATCATGGCGCTGCGCAGCCGCGGCTATTACTACGCCGAATAAAGTCACTTGTTACTCTGTTTGTGGGAGCGGGCTCTGCCCGCGCAAGCTACACCGCGAACATCCCTGACAATCGCGGCGCTTTCTTCGCGGGTAAAACCTGCGCCCACAACCGCGTCTCGTTCAGCATCAATGTGTGTAAACCCGCGCTCCAGACGTCTTTACCTAAGCTTTACGCTCCACTGACGGCCGCTGACCTTGATCTCCTTAAACTGAGCTCATCCGGTAAACACCGGCAACGAGACAAGGAGATTCACCATGCGCAAGACCCTTATGGCTCTGATGTTCGCCGCCGCCCTGCCCACCGTTGCCATGGCTGCACCAGAAGGCGGCCCGGGTTTCGGCCCAGGTTCGGACATGGGCGGCATGGGTGGCCCAGGCATGCACCACGAACGCGGCCCTCGCGACGGCTTCGCCAACCTTGACCTGAGCCCCGAACAGCGCCAGAAAATCGGCCAGTTGATGGGCGAAGAACGCAAGGTAGACCGTGAAGTCCTGCACAAATACCTGGAAAAACTGCCAGCGGCCGACCAGAAGGCGATGAAAGACGAAATCACCGCCAAGCACGACAAGGCCCGTGCCGACATTCGCGCCGTGCTGAACCCCACTCAGCAGAAGCAGTTCGACGAAATGAAGAAGAAGCAGGACGCGCGCCGTGCCGAATGGAAAGAGTTCCAGGCCTGGAAAGCGCAAAAGGATCAGAAAGCCCAGTAAGCTTGACCCTTCGTTGACCCCGCCCGACACGTTCACGCGTGTCGGGCTTCTGCATTTGAGGTATTCCCTTGCGATCACTGTTCTGGCGCATCCTGGCAAGCTTCTGGCTGGCCATTGCCCTCGTCGCCGGCCTGTCCATACTGCTGGGCCACATGTTGAATCAGGACGCCTGGATTCTCAGCCGTCACCCGGGCCTGAAAAACCTGGCGCAAACCTGGGTTCAACTCTACGAAAAGGATGGTCAGGACGCGGCCCAGCAACTGCTTGAACAGCGCAAATGGAAATACCACATCGATGTGCAGGTGCTCAACGAGGCCGGCGAAGCCGTGGTGCCCGGCACCTTCCCGCGCCGCGCCGCCGCCTTCGAGGCCCGCCAGCATGACGGCAACGATGACCGCCCGCTGCCCTGGCGCCGGTTGACCGCCGAGTACACCAGCCCAACCACCGGCGACACCTACCTGCTGATCTACCGCATTGCCCATCCGGAACTCGATGCCTGGCGACGCCAGAGCCTGGCCTGGCCGTTGAGCGCCCTGGGCATTGCCCTGGTGGTACTGACCCTGTTCAGCCTTTTGGTAACCCTGTCGATCACCCGCCCCCTGAGCCGCCTGCGCGGTGCGGTGCATGAACTGGGGCAGACCACCTACCAGCAGAACAGCCTGGCACAACTGGCCAAGCGCCGCGACGAGTTCGGCGTGCTGGCCAACGACTTCAACCGCATGGGCGGGCGCCTGCAAAGCCTGATCGGCAGCCAGCGGCAATTGCTGCGCGACGTGTCCCACGAACTGCGTTCGCCCTTGGCACGCCTGCGCATTGCCCTGGCCCTGGCCGAACGGGCCGAGCCCGAACAGCGCGAACGCCTGTGGCCGCGCCTGACCCGCGAATGTGATCGGTTGGAGGCCTTGATCAGCGAAATCCTCGCCCTGGCTCGCCTGGACGCAGAGCACGCCACCGCCGAGTCAGTGGACCTGATGACCCTGCTCAAGAGCGTGCGCAACGACGCGCGCCTGAGCGCCGCCGAACAGCAGATCAAGATCGACTGCGAACCGGGGCTGACCATGACCGGCTGGCCCACCATGATCGAACGCGCCGTGGACAACCTGGTGCGCAATGCCTTGCGCTTCAACCCGCAAGGACAAGCGATCGAATTGAGCGCCAGGCTGGCGAACGAGCGTGTTGAACTGAGCGTGCGCGATCACGGCCCGGGGGTGGCGGACGAGCACCTGACGCAACTGGGAGAACCCTTCTACCGCGCCCCCGGCCAGACCGCCGCAGGCCACGGCCTGGGGCTGGCCATTGCACGACGCGCCGTGGAACGCCACGGCGGCAGCCTGAACCTGGCCAACCACCCGGATGGCGGCTTCAAGGCCACCCTGGATCTGCCCCTGACCCCGGTTACCGCCGCCTGATCACAACCCGCAACCTGCACGACTACGGTAAGGCGCTGCCGCGCACGCTCGCGATCAGGTCGTATTTATTACGCCGACCAGGCGCTGACGAAGTCGGCAGTGCTGACTTTCGGCGCTTCACGCGGCGGGTTCAGCGCGGTGCCCAGGTACAGGAAGGCGATCACCTCCTCACCGTCCTCCAGTCCCAGGCCCTTGGCCACGTGCGGCGCATACGCCAGCTCGCCGGTGCGCCACACCGCGCCAATGCCCTGGGCAAACGCAGCCAGCAGAATGTTCTGCGCTGCACAGCCAGCCGCCAATAATTGCTCGGTTCTGGGCACCTTGAAATGGTCCTGCAAACGGGCCACCACCACGACCACCAGCGGCGCGCGCAATGGCATGCCGCGGGCCTTTTCCAGCGCCGCCTGGGTGGCGTCGCCCTTGAGCTGCACGGCCTGAGCCAGGACCTCGCCCAACTGCTCGCGCGCCGCGCCTTCCACGGTCAGGAAGCGCCAGGGGCGCAACTGGCCATGGTCGGGGGCACGCAACGCCGCCTGGAACAGCACTTCGCGCTGTTGGGCCGATGGCCCAGGTTCCACCAGGCGCGGAACGGAAACACGGTTGAGCAATGCGTCGAGGGCCTCCATCGGCCACCTCCCTGAAGTTTGAGTAGCGCTATTCTAGACATAACGAGCAAACCCTTGTCGGGTTTACATGCCTGGACTCGCAGGTAGAATGGCGCCCTTCTTTTTTCAGCCCCGAGCGGACTCCATGGCGTTGCCGACCCTGCGCATCATCGGATTCATCATCGGCATCTTCCTGATCACCCTGGCGATCAGCATGGTGGTACCGATGGCGACCCTGGTGATTTTCCAGCGCACCAGCGACCTGCCCTCCTTTCTGTGGGCCAGCCTGATCACCTTTGTCGCCGGGCTTGCCCTGGTAGTTCCCGGGCGTCCCGAGCATGTGCACCTGCGCCCGCGGGACATGTACCTGTTGACCGTGTCGAGCTGGCTGGTGGTGTGCGTGTTCGCCGCCCTGCCCTTCGTGCTCACCGAACACACCAGCTACACCGATGCCTTCTTTGAAAGCATGTCGGGCATCACCGCCACCGGTTCCACGGTGCTCAGCGGCCTGGACAGCATGTCGCCGGGCGTCCTGATGTGGCGCTCGCTGCTGCACTGGCTGGGCGGCATTGGCTTCATCGGCATGGCGGTGGCGATCTTGCCGCTGCTGCGCGTGGGCGGCATGCGCCTGTTCCAGACCGAGTCCTCGGACCGTTCGGAAAAGGTCATGCCGCGCTCGCACATGGTCGCCAAATCCATCGTGCTGGTGTACGTGGGCATCACGGCCTTGGGCAGCCTGGCGTTCTGGGGCGCGGGCATGAGCCCGTTCGATGCCATCAACCACGCCATGTCGGCGATTTCCACCGGTGGCTTCTCCACCTCCGACCAGTCCCTGGCCAAGTGGTCGCAACCGGCGGTGCACTGGGTGGCGGTGGTGGTGATGATCCTCGGCAGCCTGCCGTTCACCCTGTACGTGGCCACCTTGCGCGGCAACCGCCGGGCGCTGATCAAGGACCAGCAAGTGCAGGGCTTTCTCGGCCTGCTGCTGGTGACCTGGCTGGTGATGACCACCTGGTACTGGTGGACCACCCAACTGCCCTGGTGGGATGCCCTGCGCCACGTGGCGCTGAACGTCACCTCGGTGGTCACCACCACCGGCTTCGCCCTGGGCGATTACAGCCTGTGGGGCAACTTCGCCCTGATGCTGTTCTTTTACCTGGGCTTCATCGGCGGCTGTTCGGGCTCCACCGCCGGCGGCGTGAAGATCTTCCGCTTCCAGGTGGCCTACATCCTGCTCAAGGCCAGCCTCAACCAGCTGATTCACCCGCGTGCGGTGATCCGTCAGAAGTACAACGGCCACCGGCTGGATGAAGACATCGTGCGCTCGATCCTGACGTTTTCGTTTTTCTTCGCCATCACCATCAGCGGCATTGCCCTGGCCCTGTCGCTGCTGGGCCTGGACTGGATGACAGCGCTCACCGGCGCGGCCAGCACTGTCTCGGGCGTGGGCCCGGGGCTGGGCGAAACCATCGGCCCGTCCGGCAACTTTGCCAGCCTGCCGGATGCAGCCAAATGGATACTGTCGGGGGGCATGCTGCTGGGCCGCCTGGAGATCATCACGGTGCTGGTGCTGTGCATGCCGGCGTTCTGGCGTCACTGAGCTCCACCGCCTCACTGCCCAACAACCGCGCGCGATACTCGCCTGGGGTGGTATCGAACCAGCGGCGAAAGGCCCGGAAGAAATTGCTGGGGTCGGCGAAGCCCAACAGGTAGGCAGCTTCGAGCAGTGTCATCTGTGGCTGCGCCAGGTACTGCTCGGCCAATTCACGGCGGGTGTCATCCAGCAGCGCCTGGAAGCTGGTGCCCTCGTCCTGCAAGCGCCGCTGCAAGGTACGCTGGGATAAATGCAGGGCCTGGGCCACCGCCTCGCGCTTGGGTTCGCCCTGGGGCAACAGGCGGCACAGCACCTGGCGCGCCTGATGGGTCACGCGGCTTTCAGAAAAACGCGTCAGGTATTCGCCGGCAAAGCGGTCGTGCAACGCCGCCATGGCCTCGTTGGCGGTGGGCAATTGCACCTCCATGTCGGCGCGCTCGAAAATCAGCGCATCGTAAGGCGCGTTGAACACCAACGGCGCATGGAACGCCTGTTGATAAGGCGCCAGGTCCAGCGGCTCGCTGCCCTGAATCAATACCTTGCGTGGCTGCAAGGTACGCCCGGTGAGCCAGCCGCACAGCGACAACGCACAGGCCAGCGAGGCCTCGGCGCTTTGGCGGGTGGGCGGCAGGTGGTCGCCGTGCACGGTCAGGATCAGGCCGTAGCCCTCGGGCAACAGTTTGAAGCTGAGGTCGGCGCTTTCGGCAATGATGCGCTGGTAGCGCACCAGCCGCTCGAAGCCCTCGGCCAGGGTGCGGCTGGACATCAGCACATAGCCCACCACATGAAAGGACGCCGGGCGCACCACACGTGCCATGTTCAGGCCGATGGCGGGGTTGCCCGACGCCTCGACAGCCAGCGTCCACAGACGCGTCATCGAGTCCTGGGTAAAACGTGCATCCGGATCGTCCAACGCACCGTAGTCGAGGCCCAACTGTGCGAACAACACTCGACAGTCGAGCCCCTCCAGTTCCAGCGCCTTGACGATACCCATGGCCCAACTGGCCGACGTGGTCCTTTCGCTCATGCCTGTGCGCCCCGTTCCATTGTGCGGCGATTGCGTCAAAAGATACAAAACTGGCGCCATAAGTCACTGGTCCGCCTTGTCGTTCACTCTAGACTTAAATATGGTTCCACGTGGTCCCACTGATCGCCACCGAGACTGCCGTCGTGAAAAACAGCCAAGCGTTTCACAGCTTCAGCGATTTCTATCCTTATTACCTGGCCGAGCACAGCAACAGCACCTGCCGGCGCCTGCACTTCGTCGGCACCAGCCTGGTGATTGCCCTGGTGGCATGGATTGTGGGCAGCGGCAGCTGGGCGATGCTGATTGCCTTGCCCATTGCCGGCTACAGCTTCGCCTGGATCGGCCATTTTTTCTTCGAGAAAAACCGCCCGGCCACCTTTCGCCATCCGCTGTACAGCCTGTTCGGCGATTTCGTGATGTACCGCGACATGCTGGTGGGCAAGGTCGGTTTCTGAAGGCGCGGCCCGCAAGGCCATTAAGGCGTCCCGCAGGGCCAGGGGCCAGCACGGCTGACCGCTTATACTGATGGCTTCAAGCCGCGATAGACGGAGCCGTGATGAGCGAACACGCACGCTTTACCCATATGAAGGATGGTACCGAGCAGGACTGGGCCATCATTGCCGCAGACTTTGCCCTTTATGCGCGCCAATTGCCTGGGCGCATCCTGACCCACCTGCAACTGCTGGGCGGTGACTTCGGTGGTTTCCCAGTAGACCGCCTGACCCACTCACTGCAAACCGCCACCCGCGCCTACCGCGACGGGCGCGATGAGGAGTACGTGGTCTGCGCCCTGCTGCACGACATTGGCGACACCCTGGCCAGCTATAATCACCCCGACATCGCCGCGGCTATTCTCAAGCCATTCGTCAGCCCCGAGAACCATTGGATGGTGGAAAAGCACGGCATTTTCCAGGGGTATTACTTTTTCCACCACCTGGGCATGGATCGGCACCTGCGCGAGCAATTCCAGGACCACCCGCAATACCGGCAGACCATCGAATTCTGCGCCAAGTACGACGCCTCGGCGTTCGACCCCGCGTATGAGCACCTGCCGCTCGAATTCTTCGAACCGATGTTGAAGCGGGTGTTTGCCGAGCCCCGGCAAACCATTTACCGTCCCGCCACCGACGCCTTGCAGACCGTATGACGCAACCTTCGGCAGCTGCCACAGGGGTACTGCGTCAGGCGGTGGGCACGGCCTCGCTGGCCTGACGCTTGGCCTCGGCCGCCTGGGCCTCCGCCAGGCGGTAGAGTTCGATCTGGCCATCCCAGTGCTCGATCAGTGCTGTGCAGGACTCAACCCAATCGCCACAATTGAGGTACTCCACCTCGCCCACCTTGCGGATCTCGGCGTGGTGGATGTGGCCGCACACCACGCCATGAAAACCACGCTTCACGCATTCGTGGGCGATGGCCTCTTCAAAGTCGCTGATGAAGCTGACAGCAGTCTTGACCTTGTGCTTGAGGTAGGCCGACAGCGACCAGTAGCCATAGCCATAGCGCGCCCGCCAGTGGTTGAGCCAGCGGTTCAGGGTGAGGGTGAATTCGTACGCCGAGTCGCCCAGGAACGCCAGCCAGCGGTGATAGCGGGTAATCACGTCAAACTGGTCACCATGAATCACCAGCAGGCGCCGGCCATCGGCGGTGAGGTGCTCGGCCTGGTCCACCAGCTGGATATTGCCCAGCACCAGTTTCGAGTAGCGACGCAGGAATTCGTCATGGTTGCCGGTGACGTAGATCACCTCGGTGCCGCGCTTGCTCATGGTCAGCAGGCGGCGAATGACGTTGGTGTGCGCCTGGGGCCAGTACATGCCGCCGCGCAGTTTCCAGCCATCGATGATGTCGCCCACCAGGTAGATGCGGTCGGCGTGATAGCGTTTGAGAAACCGCGACAGGTGCTCGGCCTGGCAATCCCGGGTGCCCAGGTGCACGTCGGAGATCCACAAGGTGCGTACGCGCTGCTTGCCGGTTGGCTTGGGAAACTGGGCGCTGGTCATGGGCGGGCCTTCGTCAGGGTTTGCCCAAGCATGGGAGCGCGCCGTGAAATGACCATGACACTCATGCAACAATGCTGTGACAGCCGGCTTATAAGGACATTTCATGAATCATCGCTCTGCCCTGTTTGCCCTGCATTTCGGCGCCCTGTTCTTTGGTCTGGCCGGCGTGTTCGGCAAGCTTGCCAACGCCAGCGCGGTGGTGATCGTGCTGGGCCGTGCGGCCTTCGCGGTAGTGGCGCTGATTGTGTTCCTGGGCGCTTCGCGGCGCGGCTGGCAACGGCTGGAAGGCGCCGACTGGGGACGGCTGATAGGCGCGGGAGGCCTGCTGGCGGCCCACTGGGTGAGTTTTTTCATTGCGGTGAAAATGGCTGGGGTGGCCGTGGCCACCCTGGGTTTCGCCAGTTTTCCGGCCTTCACGGTAGTGCTGGAAGGCCTGGTGTTTCGCGAGCGCATTCGAGGTCACGAAATCATGCTGGTGCTGTTGGTCAGTGTCGGCCTGGTGCTGGTGACGCCGACGTTCGACCTGGCTAGCCAGGCCACCAACGGCTTGTTGTGGGCCATGTTCTCGGGCCTGACCTTTGCGGTGTTGTCGCTGGTCAACCGCGCCGGTGGCAGCCGCGTGCCGCCGGTGCAGGCGGCCCTGTGCCAGAACGCGGTGGTTGCCTTGTGCCTGCTGCCGGCCGCGTGGCCGCAACTGCCCGCCGTGAGTGCCCTGGACTGGTGGTGGATAGGCCTGCTGGGGGTGTTCTGCACGGGCCTGGCCCATAGCTTGTTCGTGGCCAGCCTGGCAGTGATCAAGGCGCGCACGGCGGCGGTGGTGTTCGCGTTGGAGCCGGTTTACGGGATTGCCTTCGCCTGGGCGATTTTCCGTGAAGCGCCCACGGTGCAGATGCTACTGGGTGGGGTGTTGATTCTGGTGGCGATCGTCATGTCCACCCAGTCCAAAAAACCGGCCCCCGCTGGCACTACCCAAGCCCTGTGAGCGGCCGTAAGGCTGCGAAGGCCCGCACCGCGGGACCGCGCGATCGGCATGACACCGCTGGAGTCCTGCGGGCCTTTTCGCAGCCTGACGGCAGCCCCTACAAGGCCCAGGCGATCAAGGCGGCCATTTCCAGCAGTTCCAGCAGCGCGCCGGCGGTGTCGCCGGTGGTGCCGCCCAGGCGGCGGACCATCTGCCGGCGCAGGTACAGGAACGTCACCAGCGCCACGGCCAGCACCAGCACCGCCTTGCTACCGGCCAGCAATACGCAGGCTATAGCACTGACCAGCACCACCCCGCGCCCGGCCGCGCGCGGCAAGTGATCGGCCAGGGCCTGGCCCAGGCCCCCGGCACGTACGTAAGGCGTGCTCAGGAACAAACCCAGCAGTGACAAGCGGCCCAGCAATGGCGCGATCAGGAGAATGTGCGCCTGACCGCTGTCGACCACAGCCAGCAAGGCGCAGAATTTGAGCAACAGCACCAGCACCAGGGTCACCACGGCAATCGGCCCGCTGCGCGGGTCTTTCATGATTTCCAAGGTGCGCGCCCGGTCACCGAAGCCACCCAGCCAGGCATCGGCGCTGTCGGCCAGGCCATCCAGGTGCAGACCGCCGCTCAGCAATACCCAGGCAGCCAACAGCAAGGCCGCATGCAGCAACGGCGGGCTGCCGGCCAACAACCCGCTCAACATCCACAGCAGTCCACCAAACAGCAGGCCCACCAGCGGGTAACACAGCAGCGAGCGGCCCATGGCCTGGGGCGGTGGCATGCCGGCCAGGCGCACGGGCAGGCTGCTGAGAAACTGCAGGGCAATCCAGAACGGCAACATGGCTCAGCCCTCTTCGCGCAGTTGACCGTCAGCCGCCACCGTCAGGGAAAACAGGCTGCCATTGGCCGCTTCCACCGACAGCAGTTGCTCACGGGGCAGGCCGCGCGCGCGCGCCAGCAACAGGCGCATCACCCCGCCGTGACTGACCACCAGCAGGCGTTGGCCGGGGTATTCCAGGTTCAGGCGCTGCACTGCGGCCAGTACCCGGGCGCTGAAGTCCAGCACGGGTTCGCCATTAGGCGGCGTGAAACCGTAAGGGTCGGACCAGAACAGGCCCAACCCGCGTTCGTCGGTGAGCATGAGGTCGGCGGCGCTGTGGCCTTCCCAATCACCGAAATGCAGCTCTTGCAGGCCGGGCGCAAGGCTCAGCGGCAAATGCCGATTGGCCGCCAGCTCTTCGGCAAACAACCGGCAGCGCTGCAATGGCGAACTGATGATGCGATCCCAACCGCCGCGCGCGGCCACCGCGTGGCGCATCTGCTGCCAACCATGGGCGGTGAGCGCGTCATCAAGGCTGCCGCGCAGGCCGCCGCCCCGTTCGGTCTCGCCGTGGCGCAGCAGGTCGAGCGTCAGGCTCATTCGACGCGATCCGCCACCGCTGCTTCAGCGAAGGTCGCCATTTGCCCGTGCAGGTCGCAGGCCAGGCGCAGCAACGGCACCGCCAGTGCCGCCCCGCTGGCTTCGCCCAGGCGCAGGCCCAGGTCCAGCAACGGTTGGGCGTCCAGCGCTGCCAGTACATGGCGATGACCCGGCTCGGCGCCGCGGTGGCCGAACAGCAACCATGGGCGGCAGGACGGGTTCAGGCGCACGGCCACCAGTGCGGCGACGGTGCAGATGTAGCCGTCCACCAATACCGCGATGCCCGCCTGGGCGCTGGCCAGATAGGCGCCAACCAGCGCCACCGCTTCAAAACCACCAAAGCACAGCAGGCGCTCCAGCGGCTCGGCGGACAACCCGGCGTGGGTGTCCAGCGCGCGCTGGATGACCTGGGCCTTGCGGCTGACACCGGCGGCGTCCAGGCCAGTGCCGGGGCCTGTCAGGTCGGTGATGGGGCAATCGAGCAAGGCACAGGCCAGGGCTGCGGCCGAGCTGGTGTTGCCAATGCCCATCTCACCGCCGATGAACAACTGGCTGCCCGCGGCCACGGCGCGGGCAACGCTGTCACGGCCTACCTGCAAGGCTTGCTCGCCTTGTGCGCGGGTCATGGCCGGTTCCACGGCAAAGTTGCGCGTGCCGGGGCCAACCCGCTCGTGACGAACGCCTGGCAGGTTGTCCACCGAGGACGCGGTGCCCAGGTCAACCACTTCCAGGTGCGCATCCAGCTGGCGCGCCAGCACGCTGATAGCCGCCCCGCCATTGACGAAGTTGAGCAGCATTTGCCAGGTGACTTCCTGCGGATACGGTGACACACCCTCGGCAACAATGCCGTGGTCACCGGCGAAAATGCTGATCCAGACCTTGTCCACGGCCGGCTTCAGGCGTTTTTGCAGGCCGGCCAGTTGCACCGCCACGTCTTCCAGCGGGCCCAGGGAGCCGGCGGGCTTGGTCAGTTGCCGCTGACGTTCCTGCGCCTGTTGCAGCATCAGGGTATCGACGGGCTGGCACGGTTGCAGCCACCAGGAATTGCTCATGGGCGGGGTCCTTTCAGGGTAAGGGGCAGGCCGGCGACGGTCAGCGTCACCTGCTGGCATTGTTCGGCCAGGGCCTGATGCAACCAGCCGGCCTCGTCGACGTAGCGCCGGGTCAGTTCGCCCAGGGGTACAACGCCCAGGCCGGTCTCGTTGCTGACAAAGATGATGTGGCCGGGCAGCGTGGCCAGGCCGTTCAGCAGTGCCTGGCGTTCATCCGCCAGGCGCTGGGGGTTGTTGAGCATCAACAGGTTGGTCAGCCACAGGGTCAGGCAGTCCACCAATAGGCAGCGATCTTCTGCGGCGTGCTCGCGCAGCACGCGCGCCAGCTCGATCGGCTCCTCCACCAGGCCCCAATGCTCGGGGCGGCGCTGGCGATGCAGTTGAACGCGCTCGTTCATTTCACCGTCCAGTGGCTGGCTGGTGGCGATGTAGGTCACCGCCAGGCCGCTGTCGGTGGCGCGCTGTTCGGCCAGGCGGCTCTTGCCCGAGCGGGCGCCGCCAAGGATCAGTTGCAGCATGTCGACGTTTCCTGTTCCAGGCCGCACAGGCTGCGCAGCAGGTTGGTGTCCAGGTGCTGCTCGACCAGGTCGGCCAGGCGTTCGATGTCCACTTCACGCAGGGCGTGGTAGTCCACGTCCTGTACGGCTTCAAGCCCGGCCCAGCGCAGCAGCGCGCTGCTGGACGCCGGCGACTCGAACAGGCCATGCAGGTACGTGCCCAGCACCTGGCCGTCGGCACTGATGGCGCCATCGCTACGGCCGTCATCCAGGCGCACCAGCGGCGCGGCCAGGGCCGGCCCGCGGGTGACGCCGGCATGAATTTCATAGCCGGCCACTTCGGCGCCTTCCAGGCACAGGTGGCCGCGCACGTTACGCAGTTGTTTCTCGCTTTCCAGCGTGGTGTCGAACGCCAGCAGGCCCAGACCCGGGCTGGAACCGGCAGGGCCTTCCAGGCCCAGCGGGTCATGCACCTGCTGGCCGAGCATCTGCAGGCCACCGCAAATGCCCAGCACCTTGCCGCCGTAGCGCAGGTGGCGGTCGATGGCGCGCGCCCAACCCTGCGCACGCAGGTAGGCCAGGTCGCTGCGCACGCTCTTGGAGCCGGGCAGGACGATCAGGTCGGCGGACGGAATGCTGTCGCCGGGGCCGATGAACTGCAGGTCCACCTGAGGGTGCAGGCGCAGGGGGTCGAAGTCGGTGTGATTGCTGATGCGCGGCAACACTGGCACGATCACCTTGAGCACCTGCGCGGCCTTGTCGGCCTGGCGCCGGTCCAGGCCGTCCTCGGCCTCCAGGTGCAGGTCGAGCACGTAGGGCAGCACGCCCACCACCGGTTTGCCGGTGCGCGCTTCCAGCCAGTCCAGGCCCGGTTGCAGCAGGGCCAGATCGCCACGAAAACGGTTGATGATGAAGCCCTTGACCCGCGCCTGCTCGCTGGGCGCCAGCAGTTCGAGGGTACCCACCAGGTGGGCGAACACGCCGCCGCGGTTGATGTCGGCAATCAGCAGCACCGGGCAGTCCACCGCCTCGGCAAAGCCCATGTTGGCGATGTCACCGGCGCGCAGGTTGATCTCGGCCGGCGAACCGGCGCCCTCCACCATCACTACCGGATACCGTTGGCTCAAACGTTGATGGGAGGCCAGCACCGCCTGCATGGCAATGGCCTTGTAGTCGTGATAGGCCACGGCGTTCATGGTGGTGACCGCACGGCCGTGGATGATCACTTGGGCGCCGGTGTCGCTGTTGGGCTTGAGCAGCACCGGGTTCATGTCGGTGTGCGGCGCCAGGAACGCGGCTTGGGCCTGTACCGCCTGGGCACGGCCAATTTCACCGCCGTCGGCGGTCACGGCGCTGTTGAGCGCCATGTTCTGCGGCTTGAACGGCACCACGGCCACGCCCTGGCGGGTCAGCCAGCGGCACAGCGCGGTCACCAGGGTGCTCTTGCCGGCATCGGAGGTGGTGCCCTGCACCATCACTGTAGTCACGCGGTCTCCTTGGCGAAGGCCTGGAGCGCCTGCTCCAGGCGCAACCAGTCGGGCTCGTCGGGCGGCAGGCCGAAGCGCACGCTGCTGGTATTGACGAACAGCCGCACGAGGATGCCGCGCTGGGCCAGGAACTCGTGCAACGCGCCGGCCTTGTCGGTGGCCAGCCACTGGAACAAGGCGCAACCGCCATGGGGCGCCAGGTCAAAACGCGCCAGCAGGCTGGCCAGGCGCTGGCTGGCCAACGCGCTGCGCTCGATCATGCGCTGGTGACCGTCGCCGTCGGCCAGGCACGCTTGACCGAGAATACGCGTGGGGCCACTGACGGCCCAGGGCCCGACCTGCTCGGCCAGCAACTGCAGAAACCGCGAGTTCGCCAACACAAAGCCCAGGCGTACACCGGCCAGGCCGAAGAACTTGCCAAATGAACGCAACACGATCAGGCCCGGGCGCTCCACATGCGGGGCCAGGCTTACCGCCGGCGTGTTGTCCATGAACGCTTCGTCCACCACCAGCCAGCCACCACGCTGGGCCAGGCGCGCGTGCCATTCCAGCAGACGCTCGGCCGGCAGCAGGCGGCCAGTGGGGTTGTTGGGGTTGACCACCACCAGCACGTCGAGGCTGTCGAGGAAGAAGTCCACCTCGCTCTCGGTGACTTCGCGCACCAAGTGGCCGGCGCGGCGCCAGGCTTCGGCATGCTCGGCGTAACAGGGCGAGAGCACGCCAATCTTGCCGCCCCGACGCAAGCGCGGCAGCAGCTGGATCGCGCACTGGGAGCCGGGCACCGGCAACACCTGGGCCACACCGTAGTAGGCGCAGGCCGCGGCTTCCAGGCCATCGTCGGTTTCCGGCAGGCGCGCCCAGGCACGCTCGGGGATCGGCGGGATCGCCCACGGCCAGGGCGCCAGGCCACTGGACAGGTCCAGCCAGTCGGCCTCGGCAATGCCATAGTGCTGCGCCGCCTTGCGCAGCCGTCCACCGTGCTCAAGCATAGAATTGCCCTCCCACGCACAGAATCAGCAGCCACAGCCACACGCCACGCTGCACCAGCTGCCAGCCACGGTCGATGGCATCGGCGTTGGCCGCCGGGCCTTCGCCCAGGGTCGTACGCTCATGCAGTTCCCCATGATAGACCGCCGGGCCGCCCAGTTCGACGCCCAGGGCGCCGGCACCCGCCGCCATCACCGGGCCGGCGTTGGGGCTGTCCCACAGCGGTGCCTGGCGCCGCCAGCAGGCCAGGGCCAGGCGGGTCTTGCCCAGCAGCGCATAGGTCAGCGCCACCAGCCGTGCAGGAATATAGTTGAGTACATCGTCGATGCGCGCCGCTGCCCAGCCGAAACGCTCGAAACGCTCGTTGCGGTAACCCCACATGGCGTCCAGGGTGTTGCTCAAACGGTACAGCACCACCCCCGGCGCACCGGCTATGGCAAACCAGAACAGCGCGGCAAACACCGCATCGCTGCCGTTTTCCAGCACCGACTCGGTGGCGGCGCGGGCCACGGCGGTGGCGTCCAGCTCGCGGGTCTCGCGGCTTACCAGGTAGCCCACGCGGGTGCGCGCGGTGTCCAGGTCATTGCTGCGCAACGCCTGGGCCACAGGCGCCACATGCTCACCCAGGCTGCGCAGGCCCAGGGCACAGTACAACGCCAGTATCTCCACCAGCGTGCCCAGGTAAGGCAGCCACGACAGTACGGTGGCCAGCAAGGTCAGCGGAATGACGGCCAGGAACCAGGCCGTCACGCCATGGCTGCGCCAGCCTCGGCCGCCGCTGTTGAAACGGCGCTCCAGGCGGTCGGCCAGGCGCCCGAAGGCCACCAGCGGGTGACGCCGTTTCGGCTCGCCCAGCAGGGCATCCAGGGCCACACCGGCGACGGTGACCAAGGCAATGCTCATGGCTTCACCCCCCAGTGGTTCTCATACAGCATCTCGCTGAGCGGTTTTTCCTCGGCCCAGCCTTCCATCACCAGCATGGGCGAAGGGTAGAACTCGGTGACCGGGCCCAGGCACAGCACGGCCATCGGCTTGGCGCCCGCTGGCAGGCCCAGCAGGTCGGCCAGGGCCAGGGGGTCGAACAACGACACCCAGCCCATGCCCAGGCCCTCGGCACGCGCCGCCAGCCACAGATTCTGGATGGCGCAGGACAGTGACGCCAGGTCCATTTCCGGCAAGGTACGGCGACCGAAAATGTGCCGCTCGCGACCGTCCATCAACGCGGCCACCAGCACTTCGGCGCAATCGTTGATGCCTTCGACCTTGAGTTTCATGAAATCGTCGGAGCGCTCGCCAAGGGCCTGGGCGGTACGCACCCGCTCGTCTTCCACCACGGCCTGGATGCGTACGCGCAGGTCACGGTTGCTGATGCGGATAAAGCGCCACGGCTGCATCAGGCCGACACTGGGCGCTTGATGCGCGGCCTGCAGCAACCGCGTCAACAGCTCTGGGGCGACGTCGCCACCGGCGAAATGGCGCATGTCGCGGCGCTCGCCAATGGCCCGGTAGACTGCGGCGCGCTCGGCGGGGGTGTACGCGTTGTCATTCATCAAATGTGCGAGGCCCCTTTGGGGCAGAACAGGGCGGCAATGGCCGCCGGGTTGGACGGGAAATAGAAGTGCACGTACGACGCCGTCAGGCGCCCGATACGGTAGACCGCCTCGGCGCCCCGGCCGCCATTGGGACTGGTGCCGCGCGCAATCGGTGCCAGCTCGGTGGTGGTCAGCGAGTGATGGTAGGTATGCCCGCGCAGGGTGCCTTCCGGCAGCTCCACCGCTTGCAACGCCAGGGCCGCCAGGCGCTTTTGCATCACCGCCGCACCGGGCAACAGGCCAAGCAGTTCGGCGCGCTGGCCGTCGACGTCGGTCAGGGCATCGAGCAGGTAAAGCATGCCGCCGCATTCGGCCAGCAGCGGCTTGTCGGCCCCATGGTGGGCACGGATGGCCGCCAGCATCGAGGTGTTGGCCGCCAGCAGCTGATGGTGCAGCTCGGGGTAGCCGCCGGGCAGGTAAAGGCTGTGGCAGGGCGGCAATTGCGCGTCATGCACAGGCGAGAAGAAGCTCAGCTCGGCGCCCATGGCCCGCAGCAGGTCCAGGCTGGCGCCATAGGTGAAGGCAAACGCCTCGTCACGAGCCACGGCAATGCGCACCCCGGCCAGCAGCGGTTCGCAAGGCACCGGTGTCGGCGCGGCGAACGTCACCGCGGGCGGCAGGGCCACCTCGCAGGTTTCGGCCAGGGCCGCGGCGGCAGCGTCCAGGCGCAGGTCCAGGTCGTTCAGTTCGCTGGCCTGGACCAGGCCCAAGTGGCGGCTGGGCAACTCGATGCCGGTCTCGCGGGACAACGCACCGTACCAGCGCAGGCCTTCTGTGAGGCTACCTTCCAGCAGTTGCGCGTGGCGCTGGGTGCCCACGCGGTTGGCCAGCACGCCGGCAAACGGCAGGTCGGGCTGGTAGCGCGCCAGGCCCAGGGCCAGGGCGCCGAAGGTCTGGGCCATGGCGGTGCCATCGATGACACCCAGTACCGGCACGCCGAAATGGCGGGCCAGGTCGGCGCTGGACGGAGTACCGTCGAACAGCCCCATCACGCCTTCAATCAAGATCAGGTCGGCTTCCCCTGCCGCTTCCCACAGCAGGCGACGGCTTTCCTCGGCGCCCACCATCCACAGGTCCAGCTGGTAGACCGGCGCGCCGCTGGCACGCTCCAGGATCATCGGATCGAGGAAGTCCGGCCCGCACTTGAACACCCGCACCTTGCGCCCCTGGTTGCGGTGCAAGCGTGCGAGGGCGGCCGTCACGGTGGTCTTGCCCTGGCCGGAAGCCGGCGCGGCGATCAGCACCGCCGGGCAATGACGCGCCTGGGTCATAGTTCGATGCCCTTCTGGGCGCGAATGCCAGCCTGGAACGCGTGCTTGAGCATGCCCATCTCGGTGACGGTGTCGGCCAACTCGATCATCTCGTCCTTGGCGCCGCGGCCGGTCACCACCACGTGCTGCATGGGCGGACGGGCCTGCAGGTCAGCCAGCACCTGATCCAGGTCCAGGTAGCCGTGCTTGAGGGCAATGTTCAACTCATCGAGAATCACCAGGCCGATGGACTCGTCGCGCAGCAGCTCGCGGGACACCACCCAGGCCGCTTCGGCGGCGGCGATGTCACGCTGGCGGTCCTGGGTTTCCCAGGTAAAGCCCTCGCCCATCACGTGGTAGCGCACCTGCTCGGGGAAGCGGCGGAAGAACAGCTCTTCGCCCGTGGCGTTGCGGCCCTTGATGAACTGCACCACGCCACACTGCATGCCATGGCCCAGGGCCCGGGCCAGCATGCCGAACGCCGAACTGCTCTTGCCCTTGCCGTTGCCGCTGAGCACCAGCAGCAGGCCACATTCATTGGGCGCGTTGGCAATGCGCTCGTCGATCACCGCCTTTTTGCGCAACATGCGCGCCAAGTGGCGTTGTTCACGTTCCTGGGATTCACTCATCGCAGCTCTCCGCTACACCTGCACACAGGCGACATCGACGAAAAGCCGCGGCCCGGCAGGGCGCAGCGCAAACTCGTCAATGCCGCTCTCCCCGCGCGACAGAACAAAAGGGGACCGGCAAGCCAAGGCTTGCCAAGAAGGGTTTCAGGCCGGTCTCCGGACTCATGAGCGGGGTCGTGTACACCCTGGCCACGCGCCTTCCCGAACCGAACCAGGTTCAGTGGCGCCATGCGTGACCTTGACTCATTTACCGTTGCGGGGGCAGCGCCGGGCTCGCACGCCAACGGCGCCTCACCGGCTTCCCTGTTTCACCTGGCCAGCCTTGGGCTGCCAGGCACCTGGAACACGTCGCGAAGGTTAGAGGGTTGGGGGTGGAGCGTCAATTAAAGCATGGCAAATGCGGTGGAACCTCGACGGCCGCCCTACCCTCTATTGAAAACACCGCCGCGCCCGAGTGAGAACAACAACATGCACAAGACCCGCCTGGCCCTGATTCTACTGTCCTCCGGCGCCCTGCTCGCCTGCGGCGAATCGTCCACCCTGAAGGTCAGCGACGGCACCGGCCCGCACCCGCAACTGCCCGCGCCCAACCACACCCTGATCCCTACCCTGAACATCGCCGACGCCATTGGCTGGCCCGCCGGCGACAAGCCCCAGGCGGCCAAGGGCACCCAGGTAGGCGCCTTTGCCGAAGGCCTGGACCACCCGCGCTGGCTGTACGTACTGCCCAACGGCGACGTGCTCGTGGCCGAAACCAACGCACCGCCCAAGCCGCAGGACAGCAAGGGCATCAAAGGCTGGGTGACAAAAAAAGTGATGGGCAAGGCGGGCGCCAACAGCCCCAGCGCCAACCGCATCACCCTGTTGCGCGACACCGACGGCGATGGCGTGGCCGACACTCGCACAGTGTTCATCGCCAATCTCAATTCGCCCTTCGGCATGACCCTGGTGGGCAACGACCTCTACGTGGCCGACACCGATGCCTTACTGCACTTCCACTATCAGGCCGGAGCCACCGCCATCAGCGGGCCGGGAGAAAAGGTTACCGACCTGCCCGGCGGCCCGATCAACCATCACTGGACCAAGAACGTCATTGCCAGCCCGTCCGGCAACAAGCTGTACGTGACGGTCGGTTCCAACAGCAACGTGGGCGAGAACGGCCTGGACAAGGAAGAAGGCCGCGCCGCCATCTGGGAAGTCGACCGTGCCAGCGGCCAGCACCGAATTTTCGCTTCCGGCCTGCGCAACCCCAATGGCATGGGTTTCGAACCGCAGACGGGGCGACTGTGGACGTCGGTGAACGAGCGTGACGAAATCGGCAGCGACCTGGTGCCCGACTACATCACCTCGGTGAAAGACGGGGGGTTCTACGGCTGGCCATTCAGCTACTACGGCCAGCATGTCGACAACCGTGTCACCCCGCCCAACCCCGAAATGGTGGCCAAGGCCATCGCCCCCGACTACGCAGTTGGGCCGCACACCGCCTCGATCGGCTTCACCTTCGCCAGTACCAGCGGCGGGCTGCCGGCGCCGTTCAACCAGGGTGCCTACGTGAGCCAGCACGGCTCATGGAACCGCAAGCCGCACAGTGGCTACAAAGTGATCTTCGTGCCCTTCGTGGACGGCAAACCCAGCGGGCAACCGCTGGACGTGTTGACTGGCTTTTTGAACGACAAGGAAGAGGCCATGGGGCGGCCGGTAGGCGTAACCGAGGATCACAAGGGCGGTGTACTGGTGGCGGACGACGTGGGTAACAAGATCTGGCGCATCACCGCCGCGAAATAGACCGAACGGGCCCGCAGCGCAGCGCAGGGCACCAGCAGGGGCGACGCGCAGCCTTCCAGTGACCACACGCTTGCTGCGCAAGCAACCGCTACGGGTTATGCGCCAGGCTGGAGGGCTGCAACACCCGCTTGGCATTCAGATAAGCATGCTGCCAATACGGCTTGTTCAGGTAATCAAGCTTGACCGTCCCCCCGGTGGCCGGCGCATGCACAAAGCGCCCTTCCCCCACATAAATACCCGCATGGCTCACCTGCGAACCACCTGCAGTAGCAAAGAAGATCAGATCCCCGGACTGCAAGGCATCCTTGCTGACATCCGGCGCACGCATGCTGATCATCTCCCGTGTGGAGCGCGGCAAGCTGATACCGGCGGCATCGCGATAGACGTAGGCGATCAGCCCGCTGCAATCAAAACCCGAATCCGGCGTGTTGCCGCCCCATCGATAGGGCGTGCCTACCAGGCCAATGGCCCGCATGAGCACATCATCGGCTTGGGGTGATAACGGCTGCTGGGGGGCTGACACGAAAGGTTGATAGACCGGCGCAGCCGCAGGTGGAGGCTTGTGGCCAGCACATGCACTGAGTAGACCGGCAATCAATAATGGCGCGAAACGGGCCGTAGGCGACATAAACAGAACCATCCTGATTCAACTGCCGTTGAAGACTAGCTTGTATTCCCGAAAACGCGCAACGGCGGCACACTTTTCAGTGCGCCGCCGCTGCGAGTACCGCCCAGACTGCTTACTTGCGCGAGATCGTCGTGGTCGGCGCCATGGCCAAGGCACGCTTGGCTTCTATAAAGGTCTTGCTCCAGTAAGCGTCATCGAGGCTGTCAATGCGCACGCCGCCGCTGCGGTGGCTGCTGGAGTGAATGAACTGATCGTCGCCCAGGTAGATACCGGCGTGGCTCACACGGCCACGGCCACGGGTGCTGAAGAACAGCAGGTCACCAGGCTTGAGATTGTTGCGCGCGACCAACGGGGCTTTCACATTGATCATGTCACGGGTGGAACGCGGCAAGGTCATGCCGGCCTCTTCGCGGAACAGGTAACCGATGAAGCCGCTGCAGTCGAAGCCCGATTCAGTGGAACCGCCGGTGCGGTAACGGGTACCGATCAGCGACTTGCCACGTTCCAGGATGCTGTCGGCCAGCATGGGCATCTGGTAGGGCTTGTTGCTGCTTTCGGAGAAGTCAGCCAGTTCCTTTTCGGTGTCCAGCTCTTCTTCGTGGAAATTGAGGGTTACAGCTTTCGCCTGGGCCTGGGACTGGGGGGTCACCGGGTTGAGAGCCTGCTGCTGCGAAACCGGCGAATGCGCCGCACAGCCAAAAAGCAGGGTCACGAGTGCGAGGGGCACGAGGGGTGCGAAGCGCTTTAGCATGGGCACGACCGTGTCTGTAGATAGTTAAGAAGACGCGACTATGCCCTCTATCAAATCCATTTGCAAATTCAATCGAGAAAAATGTGACTCAGCAGTTTCGGCATGACTTCTAACGCCCTACTCTCGAAAAACACGTCCATGCCGGCACTAAGCCCACTTCGCAACGGGTTGATCTCAATGGCAAACCCACCAGCGGCGCGGGTTTCAGCGATGGGGGCATGGATGTAGGGGAAGCTGGCGGTGGTACCGATCACCAGCACCACGTCGAACCCCAGGGCCAACTGCTGATATAGCGCCTCAATCGCCCCCTGCGGCAGCACTTCCTCAAAAAGCACTACAGAAGGCCGCATAACGCCGTCACAGGCGTTGCAGCGCGGCGGCAGTGACTGACCAAGCACTTCCGACAGATCGTCGCGTACCGCGCCACAGGCACGACAGAAGAGTGACGCCAAATGCCCGTGAATTTCAATGAGCCGTTCGTCGGGACTTCCTGCCTGGCGGTGATAACCGTCAATGTTCTGTGTCAGCACCCAGCACTCCGGCTTGGCCTGTTGCAGGCGGGCGATGGCATGGTGGGCGGCGTTGGGCCGCCCTGCAAGGCAGGCCTCGCCCAACTGCGCCAGGTACTTCCAGCACAGCGCGGGATCACGTTCGAGCATGGGCCCTGACAAGGCTTGTTCGATGGGCAGGCCCTCGGCGGTGACGCCGTTGTACAAGCCACCCAGACCACGATAGGTGGGCAGCCCGGAGTCTGCGCAAAGCCCGGCGCCAGTGATCACCAGGATGCGCCGGGCATCACGCAGGGCAGCGCCGGCGCGGGCCAGCAGCTGCGGGTCTACCAACCCAGGGTTTCTTTGAGAAACGGAATGGTCAGCTTGCGCTGGGCCTGCAACGAAGCCTGGTCCAGGCGCTCCAGCAGATCAAACAGCGCACTCATGCTGCGCGTGCCACGAGTGAGGATGAAATGCCCGACCTCGTCGGTCAGGTGCAGGCCACGGCGCGAAGCTCGCAACTGCAAGGCGCGCAGCTTGTCTTCGTCCGACAGCGGGCGCATCTGGAAAATCAGCGCCATGGTCAGGCGCGACTTCAGGTCCGGCAGCTTGACCGCCAGCTCGCGCGGCGAATGGGACGCGGCGATCAACAGGCGTCGACCGCTGTCGCGCAGGCGGTTGAACAGGTGGAACATGGCCTCTTCCCACTCCGGCTTGCCGGCAATGACTTGCAAGTCATCCAGGCACACCAGCTCGTACTGCTCCAGGTAATCGAGGATTTCCACGCCGCG
The DNA here is from genome assembly GCF_000263855.1 of Pseudomonas sp. M47T1. Taxonomy (GTDB): domain Bacteria; phylum Pseudomonadota; class Gammaproteobacteria; order Pseudomonadales; family Pseudomonadaceae; genus Aquipseudomonas. Next base: position 5,553 of record NZ_AJWX01000033.1, on the reverse strand, counting down.
GTCCAGCAACTGCGCCAAGGGCAGGTACACCGCGGGTTCGCCCATCTGTTCGAAGCGCAGGCACGCCGCCTGCAGCAGGTGGGTACGGCCCACGCCCTGCTTGCCCCACAAATAGATCAGGCTTTCGGTCCAGCCGGCGTCGGCTTCGCACAGGCGCTCGACGTAGCCGAGTGCAGCGGCATTGGCGCCTGGATAGTAATTGATGAAGGTAGCGTCATCACGCAGACGCACACCTAAGGGCAGCTGAATCGGTTTCATGCTGGCTGACGGTTCTGGCGAACCGTAAGGGGCCTCTGTGTGAAGTTAGCAAAGTCTATACCCGTGACGCCGGGTGCACAATGCAACAGACCACAAGCAAAATCAAAGGTTTGCGATCATTTGCATACCCGCCGCGTTACCAGCGGGCATGCAGCGCCACTACAGGTCGGGATCTTCCTGGCCGCCGTAGATATCCGATTCCTTATACAGATCATGGGCATGACGCAGCAGCACCATGATCACCGCGGCAACCGGCAGCGCCAGCAGCACGCCGGCGAAGCCAAAGAGCTCGCCCCCGGCCAGGATGGCAAAGATCACCGCCACCGGGTGCAGGCCGATGCGGTCGCCCACCAGCATGGGCGTCAGCACCATGCCTTCGAGCAGTTGGCCCACGAGGAATACCGCGCCAATGCCCAGCAACGGATAGATATCCCCGCCGAACTGGAACAGCCCAGTGATCATGGCCGCGCTGATACCGGTGATGAAGCCCATGTACGGCACAATGGCGGCAAGGCCCGCGATCAGGCCAATCAACAAGCCCAGCTCGACGCCCACCAGCATCAGGCCGGTGGCATAGATGACGCCCAGGGCCAGCATCACCAGCAACTGGCCACGCACAAACGCGCCCAGCACCTCATGACACTCCTTGGCCAGCTCGACGATCTTGCCCTCGCGGTGACGCGGCAGCAGGCTGCGGATCTTGGCCATCATCAAGTCCCAGTCGCGCAGCAGGTAGAAGCCCACCACCGGGATCAGCACCAGGTTGGTCAGCCAGCCGATCAACGCCAGGCTCGACGCCGTGGCCTGGCTCAGCACCACGCCGACGATGTCGGTGGTCTGGCCCATGTGCTCACTGATGGCCGCCTTGATCTTGTCGAACTTCCAGAAGCCGTCCGCCAGCCCCAGTTTGGTCTGTACCCATGGCAGCGCCGAGTGCTGCAACCAGTCCAGCACCTGTGGCGCCAGCTCGTATAGGCGCACGAACTGCTTGGCCAGCAACGGCACCAGCACCAGCAGCGCCACCATGAACACCAGGGTGAACAGCGAGAACACCACGATCACGCCCCAAGTGCGCGACAACCCTACCCGCTCAAGCCTGTCCACCAGGGGGTCGGCCATGTAGGCCAGCACAATCGCCACCAGAAACGGCGAAAGAATAGGGTGCAGGAAATACACGAACACACAAAGCAGGAGCACCGCCCCCGCCCAGACCCAACGACGCATGTCAGCCATCAAACCACCCAGCCTTATATATAGAGAAGACACCCAATGTGCACCGCCGTGGGAGCGAGCCCACTCCCACACTCGGCAGTCGCAGGCACACGCACAGGAATAACAGTGTGTTACCAGTGGAACCGCAGGCCCGCGGCAGGTGCAGGCTGTGGCGCCGGCGCTGCGCCCGGAGCGAGCGGCTGGGTGGCGACCACTGGGGCGGCCTCCGCCGGCATCTCGGTCAACTTGCCCAAGGCCAGTTGCGCGCGAAGTTGATCGCTGTTGCCGGTAACCTTGTAGACCACCTTGTCGCCATCAATCGATTTCAGCTGGCCACCAAAGGGCTCCAGCAATCGGCCCAGCGCGGCGTAGTGTTCCAGGGTCATGCCCTCGACCTGCAAGCTCATGTCGGTGCTGGCACCGCCGCCGGTCTTGACCACATAGCGCGGTGCCAGGCGCTCGCTGACAGCCAGGAGCACGGCATCGGCGAGAGCGGCCGGGTCATCGCCCTCGGCCTTGCCCTGTTCGGGGCGCTCACCCAGGTACAGGCGCCATTGGGCCGACCACTTGCCGCCATCCTGTTTGGCGTGCACGGCCAACAGGCCATCGGCACCATAGCGCTCGGACGCGGCACGCAGCGCGGTGGCATCACTGCCATCGAGCGTCTTCGCCGTGCCCAGGGATTGCTCGCCCAGGTCGGCCAGCGGCAGGCGCACGGGCAAGCCGCGGTGCTGGGCGGCTCGACGCAAAGGCTCGGCGGTGGGCTGGCCATCGCCCACCAGGTTGCTGCCGTCGGTGCCTTCGTTCAACCACCACACCACCACGCTGGGCCGGTTGTTGCCCCAGGTTGGCAGGCCGGACTGGCGCAGCAGGTTGTCGGTGCTGGCGGGGTCGAAGTCCACGCGCAGGCTTTCCGGCGGCCCGGCTTCGTAACCGTATTGGCTGATGATTTGCTGCGGGTCCTTTTTCACCGCCGCAAGGCCTGCGGAACTGAAGGCCTTGGGGTCGCCGGTAAGGCGCAGAACCAGGGTTTCCAGCGCCCGCTGGGTAGCGGCGTCGCGCTCTTCGGGGGTTTGCCCCCCCACGGTTTCGCGGACCTGATAGAGGTTATTGACGGTTTCGGCATGAGCTGCCAGGGCAAACACCGAAAGGCAGCCGACTAAAAGGTAGTTACACAGACGCATGGAAGATTCCCGACGGGCAATAAGCGGACTGAGGCTTGAGACCACAGTTTTGACCAAAACATTCAAGCCGCCCATTGAAGTTTTCGTAATGCGCCTACTATAGCCGTTAGAAGCCATTGAAATGTACCTGTCGCCACCATGGCAGCGGCAGACAGTGGCTACTACAGGCCATTCGCATTAATTTTGGCCCTGCCCGTCGGCCTGAGGATGGCCGCACAGGGGCAACCCTGATAAAATCGCGCGCCTTCGCAGACCAACGACGGTTGGCCGAATGGAAATACCCTGCAACGGTATTTCCGGGCAGCCCACCGCTCAAGGTCGATTTTTCGAATCCCTACCTCTAAAGGCCTGGATCATGAGCAAGCAACCCTCCCTGAGCTACAAGGACGCCGGTGTAGACATCGACGCCGGTGAAGCATTGGTCGAACGCATCAAGAGCGTCGCCAAGCGCACTGCGCGTCCTGAAGTCATGGGCGGCCTGGGCGGTTTTGGCGCCCTCTGTGAGATCCCGGCCGGCTACAAGCAGCCTGTCCTGGTCTCGGGTACCGACGGCGTGGGCACCAAGCTGCGCCTGGCCTTGAACCTGAACAAGCACGACAGCATCGGCATCGACCTGGTGGCCATGTGCGTCAACGACCTGGTGGTGTGCGGCGCCGAGCCGCTGTTCTTCCTGGACTACTACGCCACCGGCAAGCTCAATGTCGACACCGCCGCCCAGGTCGTGACCGGCATCGGCGCCGGCTGCGAACTGTCGGGTTGCTCGCTGGTAGGCGGCGAAACCGCTGAAATGCCAGGCATGTACGAAGGCGAAGACTACGACCTGGCCGGCTTCTGCGTGGGCGTGGTGGAGAAGGCCGAGATCATCGACGGCTCGAAAGTCGCCACTGGCGACGCCCTGCTGGCCCTGCCATCGTCCGGCCCGCACTCCAACGGCTACTCGCTGATCCGCAAGATCATCGAAGTGTCGGGCGCCGACATCGAGAACACCCAGCTCGACGGCCAGCCACTGACCGACCTGCTGATGGCCCCGACCCGCATCTACGTCAAGCCCCTGCTCAAGCTGATCAAGGACACCGGCGCCGTCAAGGCCATGGCCCACATCACCGGCGGCGGCCTGCTGGACAACATCCCGCGCGTTTTGCCAAAAGGCGCCCAGGCCGTGGTTGACGTGGCCAGCTGGCAGCGCCCGGCGGTCTTCGACTGGCTGCAGGAAAAAGGCAACGTCGACGAGCACGAAATGCACCGCGTGCTGAACTGCGGCGTGGGCATGGTCATCTGCGTAGCCCAGGAACACGTTGAAGTGGCCCTGAAAACCCTGCGTGACGCTGGCGAGCAGCCATGGGTCATTGGCCAGATCGGCGTGGCCGCCGAAGGCGCTCCACAGGTCGAGCTGAAGAACGTCAAGGCACACTGATGCACGAACAGACGCCCGCACGCTGTAACGTAGTGGTGCTGTTGTCCGGCACCGGCAGCAACTTGCAGGCCCTGATCGATAGCGTGAACCAGGCGGCCGGAGCACATCCGGCCCGCATCCGCGCGGTGATCTCCAACCGCGCCGATGCCTACGGCCTGGAACGCGCCCGCCATGCCGGTATTGATACCGCCGTGCTGGACCACAAGGCGTTCGAAGGCCGCGAAGCCTTCGACGCCGCGCTGGTCGAACTGATCGACGGCTACACCCCCGACCTGGTGGTGCTGGCCGGCTTCATGCGTATCCTCAGCGCCGACTTGGTGCGCCACTATCAGGGTCGCCTGCTCAATATCCACCCTTCCCTGCTGCCCAGGTACAAAGGCCTGCACACCCATCAACGGGCGATCGAGGCCGGCGATGCCGAGCACGGTTGCAGTGTGCATTTCGTCACCGAGGAACTCGATGGCGGACCACTGGTCGTACAGGCAGTAATACCGGTACAGTTAGACGATACGCCGGTCACCCTGGCACAACGGGTTCATGCCCAGGAACACCAGATTTACCCGCTGGCCGTACGCTGGTTCGCCGAAGGACGCTTGCGTCTGGATGCGCACGGTGCATTATTGGACGGCAAGCCCCTCGGGGCCAGCGGTCACTTGATTCGACCCTAGGAGATTTTATGCGTCGTGCCCTGCTGTTCTGTGCCGCGTTGCTGGCTTTGCCCGTACACGCCGCCGAACTCAAGCCTTTCACCGCCAGCTACACCGCCGACTGGAAACAGCTGCCCATGAGCGGCACCGCCGAGCGCAGCCTGACCAAGGGCGCCAACGACACCTGGACCCTGAGCTTCAAGGCGTCGATGATGATTGCCAGCCTTACCGAGGAAAGCACGCTGACCCTCGACAAGGACACCTTGATGCCCAAGACCTATCACTTCGAACGTGGCGGCCTGGGCAAGCCGAAGAAGACTGATCTGGACTTCGACTGGTCGCAGAAAATGGTCACCGGCACCGACCGCGGCGACGCCGTGAAGGTCCCGCTCAACCGCGGCATGGTCGACAAGTCGACCTACCAGTTGGCATTGCAGCGTGACGTGGCCGCCGGCAAGAAGAGCATGAGCTATCAGGTGGTGGACGGCAGCGACGTCGACACGTACGACTTCCGCGTGCTGGGCACCGAGAAAGTCGCCACCAAGGCCGGCCAGGTTGACGCCATCAAGGTTGAGCGCGTACGCGACCCCACGCAGAACAAGCGCACCACCGTGCTGTGGTTCGCCAAGGACTGGGATTACCTGCTGGTTCGCCTGCAACAGGTGGAGACCGACGGCAAGGAATACAACATCATGCTGCAGGATGGCACCGTTGACGGCCGCTCGGTAAAAGGCAGCTGATACCTCGTGGGGGCGGGCTCTGCCCGCGAAGCAGGCACCGCGGTGTGCTTTTCGCGGGCAGAGCCCGCTCCCACGAACCCAAGCCCCAACAAAAAGCC
>NZ_AJWX01000032.1 GCF_000263855.1 Pseudomonas sp. M47T1 | reverse complement strand
CGGGTAGAACCCGCTCCCACAAAGACAGTTGCTGCTACGGGACGGTGTCGCCTGCATCGCGGCCAAGGCCGGCTCCTACCCCGGGCGGCGCAGGAGCCGACTTCAGTCGCGATGCAGACGACGCGGTTTCTGTAGCAGCGGCCGCCAGGCCGCGTCACAGGCACTGCGGAGTATCTGCCACACCGCGTGCGCCAGACGCAGCCTTCGGCAGCTACACCTCTCCCTGTGGGAGCGGGTTCTACCCAAGAAGAGCGGCACGCGGACTTCCTGATACGCCGCGGTGTGCTTTTCGCGGGTAGAACCCGCTCCCACATAGACAGTTGCTGCTACGGGACGGCGGTGTCTGCATCGCGGTTTCAGACGCTTTACTTCGGCGAATTGAGATTCAACGTCGGCGTCTCGTCAAAGAAATTCCACGGCTTGAGCAGCATGTGCACCCACTCGGTCGGCATGATCGGCCATTCCTCGGCGCGCGCCACGTGGGTGGTGCCGGTGGTTAGCCACACCACGTCGTCGGTGTTGTCGATGGACTGGTTGTCCTGGGTGTACTGGCCAAGCCCGGTGTCCTTGTCGGAACGGTTTGGGTATTTGCCTTCCGGGTAGCGCTCGTCCGGGTTGTAGCGGGTCACCCAGATCTGCTTGTCCATGAAGCTCAGGCGGTGGTACAGCCATTCATCCTTGCCGAAGTTGGCGCCCTTGGCCACCGGGTGGGTGCCGCCGGCGTACGGGATCAACTGGTAGGACACCGGGTTGCCCATGCGGTTTTCCTTGTTGGGGTTGCTCAGCAGGCGCACCGTGGCCGGGTCGAACTTCTGCGCGGCGCCCTGTTCGTTGGTCACTTTCTGCTGCTGGATCTGCATGGTGCTGGTGCGCGGCCCGCCACGGTCGTTGCCGGCCACCACCGGGTTAACCTCCACCAGGCTGTTGTTTTCGCCGTCGATGTCCATGTCCAGGCGGAAGTTGTAGATGTGCTGGTGGGTGGTACCGACAATGTTGGTATCGATCAGCGTGCCGTATTGGGTGTCCTGCTTGGCAGTGGCGTCGTGCATGGTCTTGCTCTTCACGCCCTTGACCGCTTCGATGCCGGTGGCGCCGGCGTCGATGCCGATGGTGCCGTTCTGCTGGAACACCCAGTCGAAGATGTAGTCGTAGTTGCCCACGGTGCTGATCCAGCGGATCACCAGTTCACGCCGCTCGGTGGACAGGTTGGGCTGGCCCATTTCCTGGTGCTTGTACTCCGGCCCCGCGTAGCGCTCGAAAATCGCCATGGCGTGGGGGATGGTGGTCGGCTTGCCGGTGTAGTCGGCAATGGTGGCGTCCAGCAGCACGGCGTTCTGCGGCGCATCCTTGCCGCGCTGGATGGGCGAGGTGAGGGTGCCCATGCCGTAGTCGCCCGAGTCCAGGTAGGCCTTGAAGTACCAGCCCACGTCCGGGTCGCCGTAGGGCACGATCATGCCGCCCAGGCTGCCTTCGTACATGATCTTGCGCTTGGTGCCCTTGTCGTCATAGGTGACGGTGGACAGGATCGGCCCCACGCGCGAGTCCAGGCGCAGGTGCAGGTCCCAGTTCTGCCAGTGGATGCTGTTGCCGGTGATGGTGTAGTTCTTGCCCTCAGGCTCGATGATCTCCAGCGGCTTGACCGTGGCCGCCTTGCGCCCACGCCCGTCGTAGGGGGTGGGTTTCATCGGCACGGGGATCACCCCGGCGTCCTCGATCTTCACCACTGTCTTCTGTTCCAGGTCGACCACGGCCACCAGGTTCTCGATGGGGTGGGCCCAGTAGTTGCCGTCGCCCACGTCCAGGTAGCTGACCACCTTGAGCAGGCGCTTGTCCTGGGCCAGGCCGTCCTTGCCGTCGAAATAGCCGACGGTCAGCGGCGTGGTCACCACCTTCTTCACGTCATTGATGCCGCGGGTTTTCAACGCCTGGGCGTACTCGCTGCTGCCTTCGATGATCGACTGCACGGCGGTGAAGTCGTCCAGCAGCACCATGCCGTGGGCGCCGACGATGGGTTTCCAGGACAGCACCTGGCGGGTCTTGAGGTCGACGGTGCTTTCGATCACGTGCTTGCCGTCCAGCACCACCACGTTGGCTTCGCGTGGGTCGTTGACCGGGTTGCCGGTGTAGACGAACTTCCACACCTGATCCTTGGCCGGCTCGTGCAGGGAGATTTCGGTGAAGCGGTAATTGCCCTGGTAGTGCGGCGAGGCCTTGATGGCGTCCACGGCGGTCTTGATTTCATCGGCGCTGAGCGGGTTGAGCGGGTGCGGGCGGGTTTCCACCACGAAGGTCTTGTCCAGCCCCGACTGGAACACCTCGTTGATGAAGTCGTGGGACATGTACGCGGTCTTGCCCTTGAACACCACCGGTACCTGCAACTCGATGCGCTTGCCGTTGAGCATGGCCACCCGGGTGTTGGGCTTGACCTTGACGTAGGCCCCGTCCTTGGCGATGACGAAGACGTCGGCGTAGTCGTCCCATTTGACGCTGGCGCCGAAGTCTTCCAGGGTCGATTGCAGCGGCACCATCTCGGCGGCGCCACCGTGGGCGCTGGCCTCGGGCAACCACCATGGCAGGCTGGCCAGGCTCAGGGAAATCGCCAGGGCAAGCCGGGCGGCGGGTGTGCGGGGGTGTTTGGACAGCGCTTTGAACATGGCTCGTTTCCTCGACGGAGCACTGATGGCTCCTTCCTGCAGTCGGTTGGCATGGCGGGCGCGGGGGCCTGCACGCCTCGACTGTAGGGGAGGAAGGCGAGGGGCAAGTAGCACATATCGGCAATGCGATGTAACCGCTGCCGCGAGGCTGCAATGGCCAGCGTTGGTTTGCTGGTGGTCACGCTACAGATGGACGATTACACATGTGAATTGCTTGGCGACGGCCGTGTTTCTAGCGTGGCAAGATGACATCCGGAAAGATCTTTCGCTCGCGGCTTCGACCATGGTCCTGCTCGGCGCCAGATTTGGAATGGACTTTTTAAAAAGTGAGTGAAACTGGTAGCAAATTTCTTTGGGCAATGAATGGGCATGGTTTGCGGCGCTGTGCTCAACGGCCTGCTGCCATTGCGGGCTGAGGAACAGGCGGGGGGAGTCGACTAGCGCGGGGTACCCAGGTTGCCGTCGAACAGTTGGAAGATGCGCGGCAGGAGGTGATTATTGAGTGCACCGGTGAACCCCGAGACGGATTTGGTCACCAGTTCCGCGGACTTGAAGTTCAGCCACTGCTCGGCGACGTAGCGGGAGGTGCGCGCCTCGTTGAGCAACTGGGCCTCGAGCTGGGCCGTCTTTGCCTTGAGCGGGGCAATATGGTTGGCCACGTCACGTCGCGCCGCGCGGGCGATGTCGCGTGCTTCCTTGAGCCCAATGTCCGGATAGCGGCCGACGGCAAACAGGTTTTCCTTGCCGTGCAGGCGATACTTGAGCCGCCAGTACTTGGACGCCGGCTTGCCGGCTTTCAGCGACGTCTTCACCTGGAGGAACAGGCCGGGGACTTCGCCATCGGCGTATTTGCCCGATTGGTCCACCGAGCGGACGAAGGCGTCGCTGAGTTTGCGCCGAAAAGCGGGGGTGGTGTCAGGGGGCATTTGCTGGGGGTACCGTTTTCGCCAAACTGAAAAAGTACCCCAAATATACCCCCAGAGGTCTTGGAAATCAGTGGAATTGGACGGGCGGCAGTGGACAGTTTTTAGCGCTAAACTTTTGTTTTATAACGAATTAATTGAATTCAGTGGAGCTAGGTCAGAGGCTATCCGGGTCGCCAAAAAACATTTTGACATGGCTCTAGCTCAGTATTTTCAGGTCATAAAAACTAAAATATGCCCCCATTTTTGCCCCCAGTAGCGCAGGGTGTGCGGGCGATCGAGATTGGCGATCTCTGAGGCGGAGCAGGGTGGTAGTCGATGGCTTTCAGTGTACGCCAAGCTCGGCTTGCACGGGGGATGCCTGGTTGATTGGTCGCCTAGCTGATACCGCTGACGAATGGCGAATGGCGAATGGTGAATGGATTCTATCCGTGACCTCACATACTCCTCCGCCAAGGCTTAGCCTTCGGTAACCCGTCGCTTGCTGTTCACCCGATCCTCAGCTGTCGGTCAATCTAAGAAATGGATTGTTACTCAGCCCGTCTGGGCTGAGTTCTAGCGGGTTTTTAATCAAGTAACCGTTCAATTTTCCGCGCTTTCGGGGACCTTGCACTTGGCAGGTCCAGATGTTCTCGCCGTTTGGCTTGCGGTTGTGGAGGTTCAATTTTTCAAAGCTTTTCTGCACGCTTGGCCAGGCTTCTGTACTGTCGATATGAACTACTTGCTCCTGGCATTCCATGGCATAGCGTTGGAATATACCGGGGGTTACCAGGAAGTAAGTGTCGTCGACGGTATGCACCTTGGCCCGGCTGTCATTGATGATCAGCGCATGGTTCTGCAGACTGGCCCGCAACCACTCCAGGAAGTGTTTTCCAAGATCGTTGTTTTGGTCCGTGGTATTCCGTGCGTTGGCCAGTGCGACACCCTGATCGGAATCTGGCATCTCAAACAGTTCCAGTAATGGCCCCAGATAGTCGCTGTCATCCGCTTCGGGTGGATAGATTCCCGGGGGCTCCGAACTCCGCGAATTGTGAAGCGAGGACTCGTAGGGCGCGGGTGGGGAGGGGGTGTTAGCGACAATTGGTGCCAGTGGTAGGGTTTGGTCAGGCTCGACATCGAGGACGGGTTCCACCGTACCGCCAAACTCGGTTGGCCTGGTTTCATCCGCCCAAATGAGCGATGGCTGCAGTCGCAGGAAGGTGAATTGTTGCTGCCAATCGCCGTCGATGACGGTTGCCTTCCATATTGCCTTGCCTTCGCTGTTTGCCTCAACCAAGCCATGGGATTGCAGTTCATCGAAGAGGGCAATGTTGGATGAAGGCACGCCATCAATGGATTGAGCGAGCAAGTACGCTCTAATTTTATCCGCAGCTACCTTGCTGACCAGCCACAGTGCTTCGTTTGTCAGCCAACCTGCCGCACCGGCCTGGTTGAGCTTCAGCTCGTTCCTCACCAGGTGACGCAGTGCGCTGAGTAGATGGTGCTGTAGTGAGCGTACCGGCGCTTTCAACGCCTTGGCGGGATTGCCACCGATGTTCTGTGCGGTGGAAATGCGATCAGCCTGGGTGACCAGCTCGCCGAGCACGCCGCCATGCTCGTACTGGCCGGCAAGCACGTAAAGCAGGCTGTACCAGGGCGTAGGGTAAGCGCTGAGCCAGTCCAGAATGTCCCGATCGAGAATCTGGGTGAAGACCAGGCCTGCAGCCGCATTATGCAGTTTGTAGTCGCGACCGGTGACATAGCGAAAGCGGTAGGGGTTTTCCAAGGGACCATGCCACGGATGCCAGCGCCGGCCGTCGAGGCACTCCACCTCTAAGTCGACGGCCACTTTGCCGATGTCGTGCAGGAGTGCCCCGTAGCCGATGGCTGCCGACCAGGCATCCGCTTGCACGGCCTGATCCTCGGGTGCGGCCGTGGCAGGCAGGAGGTGGGACTGACGCAACTTCAGCACGGTGGCCACCACTTCCAGGCCATGATCGAGCATGCCGCCGGCATAGGCGTGGTGGTGGCTTTCGCTGGCGGGGAGCAGTTGGACGTATTCGGCATAGCGTAACAGCGGCTGTCGGTAGAGCTGCTCGAACTGTTCCGTCGACAACGCGGTGTACTGCCAGATGCGTTCCATCAGCCGTTGACGGTGTGGTTCAGCCAACAAATGGGTGGGAGGGTGCACCGGCGTCCAGCCTACCGGTACCCCATGAGTAGGCTCTGACGGTATATGGCCCTTTTTCCGTTCAAACAGCTTGCGCATCAAGTCTCCACCGTTTTGGCAGGGCAGGGCCTTTTGGGCTTTTCGCGGATAGGCCTCTTACCCTTGATCCCCGTTCCCTTCATCCATTGACTCTTTGCCATTCCCTTTAACATGCTGGCCCCTTACCTTTTTAGTGCTATATCGGTATGCGTTCCGTCATTTTAAAAGTTGAACCACCTATGGGCGGCTGTTTCCTTTTCGGCGTAGAATCGTCCTATTCAGAAACATGAGGCGCAGTTGTGACGCTGAGTGATGCTACATTGATCCTGTTGCTGGCCGATCGCATTCACGGTACCGATGAGGCGATCCGGGCAGCCGCGAAGCGTTGCGTGAAGAAGTTGCCGCGCAGCAAACGTGAACTCATCTACAAGGTGGTGGATAGCTCAGCGCCCCGTGAGCTAGTCGCGCATCTGTGTGCGACGCTTGATATCGAGTAACGTTAGGGTCGTATGGGGAGCCATCGCTACCAGTCACGAACGTGTTGCCTCAGGATTTGCTTCTGATCTGTAGATTGTTATTAATTAATTGAGTATGAGGATTCATCATATCGAAGCTGGCAGAGTTCAAGGCGCTGGAAGCACAACTGGCGGCGCAGTTGCAGCAGCTGGACCAGATGAAAAATGATTCGGGCCTCAAGCGTGAAATCGAGTTCGAGACCAAGCTTCAGGAGTTGCTCGCCGAATACAACGTCGGTCTGAAGCAGGTGATCGCGATTCTGGACCCGCACTATCGTGCAGCCCCGGCTTCGTCGACCGCTTCCGCCGTCAAGTCGCGCAAACCGCGAGAGCTCAAGCGCTACAAGAACCCGCACAGCGGCGAAGTGGTCGAGACCAAAGGCGGCAATCACCGCACCCTGAAAGCCTGGAAGCAGGAATTTGGTGGCGATACGGTCGAAAGCTGGCTGGAGTGATTCAGTAAGGCGGTTCTTCCGGAACCGCACGAACAACAAAGCCCAGCAACGCTGGGCTTTGTTGTTCTCGTGACACTCATTCTTTAAGCGCTTTGCGGCAGGTCCTCCTGTTTCCGGTGTTGCAGTTCAAGTAGAAAGTCCGCGGCATCACGGGCATGGCCGCTGGCGCGGAAGATCGCTCGCTTGTCGTCCTTGAGCAGTTTCAACCACGAGGCGATATAGCCCTCATGCCGCAGTTCTCCCTGAATGCCGGTCAGGGCACATAGAAACGCTGCGCCCATTTCCGCCACCAGTTCCTCGAAGGCATATTCGGTGGCGCCGAAGCGGTGCTGTCCGACGATGCCTTCGCGTTTGAGCCTTGAATGGTGACCCGTCCAATGGGTCAATTCATGGAGCGCCGTGGCGTAGTAATCGCCTTCAGTGTTGAACTGCGGTTTGGTCGGCAACTGAATGCGGTCGGCGATTGGCTGATAGAACGCTTCATCACCGGGACGGTGATCAATCCGAGCCCCCGAGTCGATCAGCAGTTGCTCTGCCAGGTCGTGGTTCACGAACGGCGAGCCTTCATCGGGGGCGATGGCCTCAACATCCAGGTTCTCGGCATTCTCGGTCTGCTCGATGTTGAACAGGCAATGCGTCTTCAGGATTGCGAATTGCACTTGTTCGGCATTGCCCTGTTCATCCAGCACCGGTTGGCCGGTGTCGTCCTGCTGCTCGCGGCTCATCGGTTTGTACAGCACGGCCAAGGTCGCATGTTCATCCTTGCGGATGTGTCCGCCGGCCTTGCGCGCCTGGTTGAAAGTGAGCCATCGATCCTGCGTGTAGCCCTTCAGGCGTGCTTCAGCCCACAGCAAGGGGATGTTGATGCCTGAGTAGGCGCGGCCAGTGACGGCGTTGACAGGGAAGGGCTGGAGCGCCCCGTGGTGTGCGGGTGACCAAGGCTTGATCCAAGGAATGACTCCTTGATCGAGCGCGGTGACGATTTTCTGTGTGACGTCGAGGTAGATATCAGACATGGCGTTCTCCAGGATTGAAGAGGGAACGCCTCCCGCTCGGGAAGTGTTCCCGAGCGGGTGAGGGTGGTGCAGTCGGTCAGGCAGAGCCTGGGGGTGGGTCAGTGATGCTCGTGGTCGAGGGTAATCAGCAACGCCGGGTGCCGCGCCGGCGAGTGGATGACTTGCAGCAGCATGGAGAGCGCCCGCGGTGGTTGGTTTCCCGGCATCGGCAACAAGACGTCGAAGCCGATGCTGGAATCGTCAGGCCTCAGTTGATGGAGTTCCAGTGCGGTACGGATCAACGAGCTCAGCCTCTGCTCCTGCAGATCGCTTTGCTCGCGCGGTGGATCAAGCAGAACGGCTTGCTCCCAGGCTAGAGCGGAGCAGACGAACGAGGGGGCAGGGGTGGTCTTCATGAGCATGGTGTGGCTTCCTGAAATGACCCTGCGCAGCTTCGTCCGCGAAGCCTGTCGCAGGATGATGAACAGATACGCGCGATGGGGAGGGGATCCCTGGACGCGGAGCGGTCAGTACCGTCAGCAGACGGGAAGGGTAAGTAAGCGCTCATCACCGCGAGGTGACCGTGCGAGCTTCCGAACGCGAATCGCACTTGGGATGAACCGGTCACCGTGGTGACTCAACCTTGAAGGTTCGGGCTGTCTGGCTGCGGTTTGCAGCAGGGTACAATCGAGTATTTAACGTTAAGCCGTGGGAGGGTCAATGCCATTGAGGCGAGACAAAAGGCCTTACTTTCTACCGGATTCCATTGGCGAAATTTTTTGGTAATGGGCCGACAAAAGGTCCATGTCCACGCAACCGCTTTAGGTATTGGGTGCTGACCTCCGATCAAAGAAAAGCCCCTCGAAGGAGGGGCTGAAAAGCACGCTAGTGTCTTTTAGATGGCGTATTTTCCACCGCCAGGGTGATGTGTGTTTCGGTCGCTTCCAGGACCAGGTCCCCGCCTGTTTCCCAGGCTCTGGCAAGGACGGCGTCCTGCACGTCAAAGTATTCAGCGAAATCATCTCCACCGAGTTCGGCGCGTGCTCTGCTCCACCAGTCGTCAAAGGCGTCGACCTCTGGGTTACAGCCTACGGCATACGCCAGATGCTTCCGGGGTCCATCGGCAAGCTTCTCGCCGAACTCGGAGAGCAGGTACACGCCTTGATCCTTGGCCAGGACGATACGGCATTGATGTGTGCGCGCCTCGAGCAGAACCGCGCGCAAGTCGGAGCCTTTGAATTTCAACATAACGGATGTCCTCGATAGAGTCGCGAGGGCATCTGTCCCATGGAGGGAGAAGATCCCTCACATGGAGTGGGTGTTGCTATGTGGCATGGTCGTGGACAAGCTAATGCCCACCAGGGGGGCATTTGGCGTTCATCACCCGAAGGTGACCGTGCGAGCTACCGAACGCGGATCGCACTTGGGCTGGACCATCACAGGGGTGACTTAGCCTTACAGGTCCTGGCTATTTGGGATGCTGGCTAGCCAGCGCATTGCACCTCTTAGATATCCAGGATGATCCGGCGCGTCAATGCTAATTCCCCGTGCCAGCCGGGGTAGCGTCCACAGAGCTCTATCTCGTTTCCCTCCGCTATGCAGACTGACGAGCGGTCAGACATGGACTGCGGTCCGGAGTAGTATTTTCATAACGAATATTCGGATGGGGCAGATCTCATGGCCATTCAGCAATCGAGTACTCCGCGCGCAATTCCGGCTATTGCTCAAAGCGCCGGCAAGGTTGCAGCAAAGCTCATTCGCGTAGCAAATAGGCTAGAAGCGCGTGCACTTGAATCGCCAAGCTTGGCCTTCATACCTCTGCCTGGCAGAAAGTATGCCTTCGCGCTCATAAAGTGCACTATCGTTATCTCGGCTGCGAGCTTCGCGATATCTGCCGCGATGGTGCTGCTCGGATTGTTCGTTCTTGCGGCGCTACCGACTTCTACACCGTCTGACTTGCCCACGGTGGACGATGTATCTCATCCAGAGCACCGCTTCTATCACCCAGAGCGATATGATGATTACGGATCGCTGAAATAATTCAGATAGGGTTATTTCAGCTTTTTTACCGCCCCCGTTATCTGTGCCGAGCCCTTCGCTCCTTCATTTTGTGCCGCACGGGAACCGTTGTTAAGCATCCCTTCCAAGCCGGCACCGACGTTGTATCCTGTCCAGCTCATGGCACCAAAAAATATCATGGGCAGAACGATAAACATCGCCCCCATCACGTACTCGATCACCTGTGCAGTAACCGTCCCATCCATCACCCCGGATGTTGGAAGGGATAACAGCACTTGATCCGTCGTCGAAACCTGGTTGTACAGGGCATCAAGCATGCTCGAGTCGATCCACCTTGCAAGCTCCCACCAGAAGGTCAACATGTGCAAGGTGAACAGCGCAAACGTCACCGTCATCACGGTCTTGAGCTGAAAGGTGCTGATTAAAAGTACCAACGGCAGGCTGATGACGGTCCCCATGATCAGGAACGCTTGAATCATCGGTAGCGCCGAGCGTAGTGCGTTCATCGCAGGGAAGTTGCTGAAGGATCCCAAGGCCAAGCCAGTGTTGGTTGCCAGATTGTTAAGTCCCTGGTTCACGGAACCACCACGTGCGCTCGCCCCATAGCTTTGATAGACCTGTCCGGGTGACATGGTCAGCGACTGTTGTTGCGGGCTCACAAGCTGGCGAAGCGTCGCGTCCTCTACTTCGCTCGCTGAGCTACCCGAGAGCCATCCCTTCAGGGATGTCCATAGCGTCACATCCACCTGGTTCACCAAGCGATCGCGAAGCCCGATTTCGGGGTCGCTCCACCATTCACGACACCTCGGGTAGCCTGCACCGTTGGGAAGGCGAGCCAGTGAAGTGTCCCGTACGTCGTCATAGGGCCAATTCACCCGCGGCGTTCTCGACCGGTCGGTGTCGTAATAACCCGCGGTGTTCAGCAGGTAACTCGAGCCAATCCACGCAGCGTCGTAGCTTTGGGCCTTGTCCAGATCCGGCCGGTTGGTAAACATCCTCGACCTGGAATAGCCGTAGCAATCACGGGTAAAGTCGGCGACCTCCTGGAGCAACACTTGGTCATCGATGCGCGTGGCATCGATGTCCATGCGCATCTGGCGAATATCGGGGGCACAGGGAATCGATGCGGTGGCCGCAGCCGTCACCCCTTTACTCAGGGTATGCACCAAAAACCACCAGATCGGTACGGTGGCGGATTTGTCACCGATCGTATTGAACGTCGAGCCCCATGCGGTTTGTGATGGCGTGGACAGCGATACACCGCAGCGCTGGCTGTTCGACGCATCGAGTGTCATCGATGCCAGATTAATCGGCAGTATCGGCATGCAGCCAAACATCAGCGTGACATAGGCAAGCCACAATCGATTCTCTATCCGCGGGATTGAAAGCAGGCCCTTGTTGCCTTCGTCAGCGCCTTGCTGGCGTGCCGAGAGCCATTCCTGAAGGATGATGGCGGCAAAGGGGGCCGCGTAGAGACCCGTATCGACCAGCGTGTTCCAGATCCCGTTGTTGATGATCCAGGCCAGTAACGACAGGTAGAACTCGAGATAGCTGTTGGTACTCATGGTCATGGCGTCACCCTAGGATACGATTGAGCTCAACGAGCAGGATGCTGGCGAAACCCGCTAGGCCGGTGCGATCGAGCAATCGGCGCCGGGCAGGGTGTTGTTGTCGCTTCCGGTTCGCCCACCAGCTCGCGAATAGGGCGCTGTAAAGCAGTGCCCGGCCGATAGTCAGTCCGATCTCGAAACGCCTGGAGAACTCGCTCCAGCGGATGGCATCGCCAACGGTGCTCAATACGATCCATGCAATGAAGATGGCGCTTACGCAGGCTCCAATGGTGATGAGCACGGCGAGTAGCAGTGATCGTAGCGATGAGCGCATCACGGCCTCCCATTGGCTTTATCAGCTTGTTCCAGTCGACCGGGTTCTGGATCACGCTGCTCAATGGTTCGAGAACCGTCGGCGCCTCCGGCATGCCGGTCGAGCACCAGGCTTGCGGTGTTGGTGGCCAACGACTGTCTGACCTGGAGCTCTGTCTGCAGCATCTGGACTTCACGATCCAGTGCGGAGATGTTTTTGTGCAGCGAGGATTGGGCGGGTGCGGCCGAAGCGACGTTAGGCTCTCGGCTGCCTGCGGCCAATGTGCGTTGGAGCAGGAGAGCTTCGTAGATCACCTTCGAGAGCGCCGTCTCACTGGCCAGCCGGCGCGCCAATACATCCTGGTCAGGATCATCACGTAACCCCTCGATGACGCCGCGGGATACCGGCAACATCGGACTGGAGACTTTCGCAAGATTTTCAGGAGATGGGTCGGCGCTTCCGCTGAGCAGTTGTTGGAGGCCTTCCAGATGCTGTTCGTAGGTTTCCTGAATCAGGGGAGAAAGACCAGCACCCGCCGTGCTGCGCAAGGTCTCGCAGTCATCGCAGGTGGCCACTTCCGTTTCGCCCAGCACGCGCGTCGCCCATTCCGACGCTTGTCCTGGGGATGACCAGGCTTGGCAGATGGCCCCGCCCTGGCAATCGTTCATGCTCGAGGTGTCCTCGACCGATCGGTTGTGCAGTAAGTTGTAGCCTGCCCTGACCACGTCGGCGGTGACATGAATTGCGCTTTGCGCATTGCCGCCGGCGCGCTGTCCGCCGACCCAGCTCACCCCATTGTTACCATTGTGGGTCTCGGTGTTACGCACGGCCGTGACGGCATCGCCGCCGCTCTGCTCCAGGTTGCTCTGCATTTCCTGATTCTTGGCTAGCGCGCCCCAGCCCGCCTGATCGACCTTGTCGGCCATCTTCTCGGCCATGGCCTGACAGGTGAGTTTCGAGCGGTCAAAGTCGATTCGTCCCTGCATGACGCCGTTGCTGAGCAACTCATAGAGCCCAGGATTGGCGCGCTGAATGATCAGCGCCGGTAGGGACATGACCGCCTGGGTGGCGTTTTGGACGACGCTGCCCATGATCTGCTGAAACCCCTCGGTGGCACCGTTGAGTTGGTTCTGCAAGGTGTTCGACAGGTTCATGTTGCCGCACATCATGTTGGCCCGCCACGAGACGCCCACCCCGAGACCACTCGGGCGAAACAGCGAGGTCGGTGCGCCAGCTGCCGAGCCGCCGCCGACCGTGTACATCACGCGGTCGTCAATGATTTCACCCTGATTTCCCAGTCGATAGTCACCATCAGCCGCATGCGCGGAACGCTCGACGCCAATGCCGGCACACCCAAGCACAGTCGAGAAAAACAGCCGCTGAGTGATCAAGCAAAGGTTCATGAGTCGCCTCCTTCGAAGTCAATACTGAACAGGAAGGTCTGTCCCTCGCGCTTGCAGCAGCTGTAAGGACGCCAAAACGACCAGGCGTAGCCACCGTCTTCGCTCTGTAGGGCTTCGCTGGGGAAGACAGCGCAGGTCATTTGCAATTGCGGGTACAGCAACTGCCACTTGTGCGTGGTGATGTCGTTTTCCTGAATCGGCCCGGGAGGCCAATATCCGTCACTAGCGGCTGGCGTGAGTGGCAGGTAAACATGCGGCTGACCGCTTCTGGTGATGAAGTCGCCAGCGCGCTGGGCCATGACCGCTCCTGCTTTGAAATCGTCGGGCTGTACCAGGAAGCCTTGGCGGGGATAGACATTCCCCCACATCTCACCGTTTGCCTGGCTGCCGATTTCGCGCATGCCAGGGAGCAACGACTCGGGGTACACCGACTCCGGGATGCCGTAGCGCCAGCCCAATGGATCCAGCGTGCTGAGGTAATAGGGCATGAAGGCGGTCGCGCCGCTTGGGCAGGCGTAACCGGACTGGGAGGCCAGTTGAGTCGCTGCTGCGCCGCCGGGATGACCGATGACGTCGACATTTTTAAAACGGGGGAGATTGTCGCGTAACGGATTGGGTGTTATCAGGTTTCCGCCGCCCTCGGAGCCGGCTATCGGACTCGAAAGCGCCGCGAGCTCGGTCCAAGGGCTGCCGCCGGTATCGGCATAGCTCGACACCACCAGCTCGGGAATGAAATGTCTCACTTTGGTGGACGTGCGGACTTCGCAGCCAAAGCTCGTGCAAAACAACCAGAAGCAGATTCCGACGACGCGGTACTCCAGGCATTGCAGAGATGCCACAGAGGAAGAAATTCCAGCAGTCGTAAGCGCAATGGCCCTATTGCTGAAGGCCAGTAGCAGCCAGGCGACGGCTTGGGCAATAACGAAGCCTGTTTTTGGATCTGTCTTGATGGAAGGCTGAGTGTGCATCGGCTGACATCCTCAACATGTGATGTTGGAAAAACGTCAGCATCCTCTGAACTCTTCATGGCTACAGGGTTGAAAATTGAATGCGTGGGCACCGCATTATCGAGGTAAACTACACACGGTTAATCGACTGCTTCTAGCCGTTAGGTGTCTGCTTTAAGTTACGCGCCTGCAGATCTGTGCCCACGCGCAACTGATGGGCTGTCGGATTACATTCTAAGGACTGCGACAGTCCATAAGCTGCACGAGACTGAACGATTGAATCGCCCCAGTTACATGACTAACTGGCCCAGCTGTGGACGGCAAAGGCTTGCTGACTTGCTCCGTGGAAATAGACGAACTCGCCCAAGAAGCTGCTCACTTGCACTGTTTGATGCTTTGAGGCATCGTCTTGCCGCAACCAAAACCACAAGGACGATTCATGAAAGCCTCCGAAGTATTTACTCCGAACGATTTCCCGGCGTTTACGTACATTGAGGATCACCTAATCAAGCATGCCAAGCTGTTAAATGACAGTCTGGCCGCTAAATTGATTGTCACCCTCTCGGGGCCCTCTAAGGAAGGTCTGAAGTACCCACCGATTTTTGAGGCCCTCGCTGCTTGAGGTTCAAAAAATCCAAGTCGGCCGAAAAACAGACCCTTCTTGTCTTTAATTCACGGCTCTTTCCTCTGATCGTGCTGTTTCAGGGCGATCAGCCCGCATTACAGACGCACCTCTCCCGCATTCAACAACCGTTTTCGCACCATCCACAGGTTCGACAATGCGAACAAGGTTGTCTGTTGGGCGATGTTTTTCGACAAGCCACGAAAGCGTACTTTCGTGTAGCCAAACTGGCGCTTGATCACGCGAAAGGGATGTTCAACCTTGGCCCGCACCTGCGCTTTGGCGTATTCGATCTTGCGTCGCATACGCCCGATCAAACTCTTTTTTCCGTGCTTTCTATAGCTGCTGGGACGCGCGGCAATCGACCAAATCATCGTGCGGTTCTGATGCTCAGCACGCTTCTCCACACCGGTATAACCCGCATCGCCGCACACGTAAGTTTCCTCACCATGCAACAACTGATCGACCTGAGTCACGTCCGCCACATTCGCCGCCGTGCCCACCAGGCTGTGCACCAAGCCGGATTCGGCATCGACGCCGATGTGCGCTTTCATACCAAAAAAGTACTGATTTCCTTTTTTCGTCTGATGCATTTCCGGGTCGCGCTTGCCGTCCTTGTTCTTGGTCGAACTCGGGGCATGAATGATCGTCGCATCGACCACCGTGCCTTGGCGCAGCATCAAGCCACGGTCACCCAGATAGCCGTTGATGACCTGCAAGATCCCGCCCGCCAACTCATGTTTTTCCAGCAGGCGCCGGAAGTTGAGGATCGTGGTTTCATCGGGAATTCGATCCAGATGCAGCCCCGCGAACTGGCGCAGAATCGTCGTTTCATAGAGTGATTCTTCCATCGCCGGATCGCTGTAGCCGAACCAGTTCTGCATCAGATGAACCCGCAACATGGCCAGCAACGGATACGCCGGACGACCGCCTTCACCTTTCGGATAATGCGGCTCGATCAAGGCAATCAAGCCCTTCCAGGGCACGACCTGATCCATCTCGATCAGGAATCGCTCACGGCGGGTCTGCTTACGTTTGCCGGCGTACTCAGCATCGGCGAAGGACATCTGTTTCATCGGGACTCAACCGTTCGATTCCTGTGAGGCGGGTATTTCACCAAATCTGGAAGCCTTTTTCAGAGTTTCCCTAGCGGATCAAGTTTGACTGGCGCCTGTACTCATATGTGCTCGATCGCGAACGCCGCCGAAGGGCGAAATGTGCTTGAGTGGGATGCAGCGTCAGATGTCCTCGACATCCTAGATCCATATCTACTCTTTTTCATCCGGTGGGAAGGTAAGTAGTTCTCGCGTGCGAGAATTCGCATAGAACGAATGCAGGCGCCTCGCTTTTCGGGCTAGTCAGAGTGCCGAGCGTTGGGCTGCGGAAGAGAAACGTTTTTTAGCAGCAGCCGCTCGCGGCTGCCTTAAAATCCATCGGTCTGGAGCGCGTTGCCTGTGGTGGATCTGCTCGTCGGCTTCGGGTGGTCGCGGTTGAGCCAGGGAAACCGCACCAGGTGCACACCAAGCCCAGCCATCGCTGGGGCTAGGTCGTAGAGGACACCGTATCGGTGCCCCTTTGCAGTAAGAAGGAAATTCGCCATGGCAAGCAAGAAGCCGCCTCACCCTTTGCGAGCAAGTGAATGAGCGCTTCGAGCGCAACCTGGCTAATTGGTTGAAGCTGGACCCTGACCAAGCGATGTACCACCGCTTCCAAGGTATGTTGGAAAGCCAAATCCTCACCCTCCAGATCTGTGGGGTTATCACCAGCCAAGGAGCCACAACGCTGCACGTTCGTATGGGTGAAGCGAGGCGTAAAATGAGCGCTGCGGATGCCGAACGGCAGAACGAAGGCTTAAAACTGGTTTGATGTAGGAAAAATCGCCTATGACGCAGCTGATCGAGGCGCTACGCGCAACCGCCACAAAGTGGCGGGCAGGTAACTAGGAACACGGACGGGACGCGCCGATACAGCGCTGAACCTGATCAATAAACTCTATGGGATCGAACGTGATCTCAAGTGCTTCAACGACGACGACCGTAAAGCTGGTCGCTGCGAGCAAAGCCTGCCCGTACTTGCCCAGTTAAAAACCTGGATCGACAAGACACAACCACAATTCACCGCTCAGAACACTCTCGGCAGAGCAAGCAGCTACCTAGCCGTGCATTTATGTCCCCAGTCGGTGGCCATGTAGACGTACACAGGGTAATTGCATTCGATACACGTCCAGGTCGACCGATTGATCTGGTCATCCAAATCGAGTTCCTAGAGTTCGCTGCAAGGGCAGTCGGAATTGACACAGGTATAAGCGCGTGTCCATGTCGATGAGGGGAGGGGGAGTGCGCTGAGGATTACGTGGGGCCATAGGGAGGTCCTTTCTCAAAGTGGTGATAACCTATTCTATCAACCATTATCCGAAATCAGTCGAGCCCGGCTGTTTTGAAAAATGCAGCCGACGCCACACGGTCTCTTGCAAGGGAACCTGAGAGTCAAGTGTCTGTAGAGTGAACATCTGGTTCAGGACGCTAACTAATCCCCCGAGCTGCGTCGATTTTCCCCGCGATGCGGATGGCCGCGGTAAGTTCGGAGCAATGCATCGCCTGCATTTCCTGCCAACGCTGCGCCTTTTCCTCCGGTTCGGTCATGGCCAATGTGAGGTACAAGCTCGGCGGAACGGCTCTGAAAAGAGTTTCGACTTTTTTCGACAAAATCACCCCTTCGGTGTACTTGCCTGATTCCTTGCTGGCAGTCAGCAGTAGTGATTTTTGTGCGGCCGTCAGTTTCTTGAAGCGCGCGATCTCTTCAATCTCAGCCGGCGGCATGTTTAGGCATACCCACCATTCGATCATGTTGAGCATGGTCTGTGCGGCGTTAGGAAAGTCCGCCAAATTCTGTGTCGCGAGCCAAAACCATGCCCCGAGCTTTCGCCACATTTTGGTCCCCTTCACCACGAATGGGGCGAGGAGGGGATTCTTGGTAATGATGTGCCCCTCGTCAGTCACCATGATGATCGGGCGGCCGAGGTATTGGTCACGCTCGGCGAGGTTGTTCACCGTGTTCATCAGACTGATGTAGCTGATCGACATTTGTGCCTCGTAGCCCTCCCGTGCATAGGTGGCGAGGTCGACGATGGTCACATCGCTCTCGGGCCACGGGGTGCCGTCGCGGTCAAACAGCTCACCTTCAAAACCCTGGCAGAACAGATCGATGGATTCAGCCATCTCCTGAGCTCGGTCGCGGCGTTTGTCAGGCAAGTGCGCGTTGCCGGCAACGTGTTGCAGTGCATCACGGATATGCCGCGTTCTGACGGATGTCTGGGTGACTTGGCAAGCCCTCGCTGCATCCAGAATGCATTCGCGTATAAGACTGCGATCGGCGCGGGTGAGCCGAGCATCCTCTCTGGCTTCACCGCCAGTGATCATTAGCCGCGCGGTGATCTCCAGTTCGCCCAGGACATCGCGTTGTTCATCGCTGTCATCTTCAGCTTCATCCAGATCCTCAACTGCCAGAGAGGCCACCTTGTGCGGTTCCTCGACCAGGCGCCGCGCATCAGCGAAAGGCGCCAGGCTGACGCCGGTACCAGGCTTGAGCTGTATCTTGTTGACCGACAAGCCGAGCGTCGCAAAGTAATCACCCTGCAGCCCAAAGGAATTTCCTGCCTCAACAATAAACAGCCGCGGGCGGTAGATTGCCATGACCTGCATCAGCAGCGAAACGAGGGTCGCCGACTTACCAGAGCCTGTGGGGCCGAACAGCAGCAGATGAGCGTTCATGGCACGGTCGTGGCGTGACAACGGGTCCACGGTCAGTGGTGCGCCGCCACGATTGAAGAAGCTCATGCCTGGGTTGCCGGTACCAATGCTACGGCCCCACAGGGGCAGCAGATTGGCGAGGTGCTGGGCAAACATCAGCCGGGTGTACCAATTGCGTTTGTCCTGGATGGGATTATAGCTCATGGGCAGCCAGCGCAGATAGCTGTTACAGGCGGCCACCTCGTCATCTTCGCGCACAGGTTGAAGCCCAGCCGCCAGTAATACGTTAGCCGCCAGAATCGATCGCTGATGCAGTTCGCGATCGTCTTTACCTCGAAGATAGAGCGCCAGCGTTCCCCGGTAGAGTTTGTGTTGCCGGCCGATGATCGCCCGCGCTTGCTCAACGTCCTGTCGCGTCTGAGTGGAGGCGAGGTTCTCGCCAATGGCCTTGTGAGACAGGCGATTGAGCTGCTCTTCAAGCACGTCCTGCGGCGTCACCACCATGGTCAAACTCATGATGGTGTCTTCGGGCAGTTGATCAAACAACGCGTTCAAGGCCTCACCTTTGCGGGTTTCGCCAGTGACCTGGCCGATGTGTGGCGGCTTGCGAAGTTTGTCCACCATCATGACCCGGTGGGGCTGATTGTCGAAGTACCATCGTCCGTGATCCACATCGGACCGAGGTTCGTTGTAGAACAGTCGCTCGGTGAAGTCATGATCGAAGGGCAATTCCAGGGATTCGCCGTTAGACGTCTCGGGATAGGGGACACGGGCGTAAAAGTCAGCGGGCGCCTCATCGGTCAGCGTCGGTGCGGGATTGAACCAAGGCAGAAGCCAGGCGTAAAACGCTTCTCCGTCCACGCGCCGTGGTGCGACACCGCAGGCTTGCAGTGATGCCGATATGCGCTCGCAGGCACGCTCCAGAGACGCCACAGGCGATCTTGCGTCATCGTCTGAGCTCTGCACGCGGCGGTAGATCACCAAGCGAACGCGACGATTACTGCCTCGCCATGGGAGGTGCGAGACAACCGTGTCCTCGAACAGTCCTCCGGGTTTGGCAATCGCCTTGAGATGTTGCCGGGTCAGTTCAAGGTAGGCTTCGGTGAAGGCCGTTCCGCGGGCGCTCGGCTGGATGTAATCCGACAGCCTTTGCAGGTACGGCGAGAAGTCGCTGTCGTCCTGGCAAAAGAACTGCACCACCCATGGCGCACGATCCAGCTCCTCAAAGCTGTCCTGCAGCGCATCTTCAAGAGCATCACGCGCGGTCATCAGCCATTCTGGTTCTCGCCCCTCTGTGCCAATGGGCGTCAGCTCGAACGCGGCACCGACGGAGCGGTTGTCGTCGAGCAAAAAGCATTGGCCTTCCTCCAGGTATTCCACCCAAGGAAGGTGGTCCGTGAAGCTGGGATTATGCTCATAGAGCTTCGACTCGTCCGCCTGGGTGGCGCGCCGACGTCGGTCATCGCGCCAGGGCTTCCAGAAGGGCCGTGCACCCGCTTGATCCTCCGCCATCACAGGTCATCCACGCGTTCGCCGGGCTGCGCATACTGCACCGTCCGATAGAGCGGAAACACCGTCGAGTACCCCGGCACCGGCGCCTGCTCGGAGCCGCTCAGGTGCGGATAGACATAGAGCACCAGGTCCGGATTGGGCAGCCGAGGGAATAGATTGTAAATTTCGGTTTGAGCTGTGCGGGTGTAACTGGCCTGCTCACTGGCATTTGAGGAAGGATCCACCAGCGGGCGTCTTAGCGCGCTGCGTGCATCGAACAACTGCTGCTGGGTGCCGACAGATCCAGCACTGTTCCAAATATCCATCATGGTCTGCTCTCCGTGGGACAGCATGGCTTCCTTGTCGGTAGAGCATCCAGCCAAAAATACCAGTAGCAGGCTAGTCGAGATCCAGTGACGAAACCGATGTGCTTTCATGGTTCACCCTCCGGCCCTTGGGCTCGTAGTCGATTGCGATCTCATGGTCCAGGTGCAGCGCGACCTTGGCGGAAGGCGGCACATAAACCGCGGCAAAGGCTTCGCCGTATAGCTTGTTGACCCACTCGCGAATATCGCTGATGCCACCGCTGAGCACCGAGTTCAAAGCGCTGTTGCCGTTGCTTTGAGACATGCCCAGCGCCGTGCTGCCTGAACTGATCACGCTGGTGCTGTTCTGCTCATTACTCAGCACCGAGGCCAGTCCGGCGCCGGCGGCGGTGATCAGGCTCTGGCTGCCCAGATATTGCTGCGCGTTGGAGCGGCGTTCGCCGGCGATGCAGGGGATGCCATAAGGATCCGAAAGAAAGCCCAGGCCTCCGCGGATTTTTTCGGTGCTGCTGGACTGTGTTGAGGCCGTGTTGCGGTTGACCACTGCTTGCGGCTGCGGGACGGTGCGCACCGTCCCGTCGTGGAAAACGAAGGTAATCGACTCGACCTGTCCGCGTACGCATGAAAGCGTCCAATCACCAGAAGCGGTCCCGCTCATGACCGCCCCTGCCACGTCGGGCAGATCGATGCCATTAGCAGTGAGGTTCTCCGGCCCGACCAGCACCTTGAAGGGGTAAGGGTCGTTGACGGTACCGTCCACTGGCACCCGGCCGATCAGTGCGGTCATCGCCACCGATCCCATGAGGGTCGAGTTTTCGGGAATGGTGTAGACGGGGCGGGCGTCCTCGGTGCGGTCGGTCTTGCCGTCCAGGTCGCGCTCGCCCTTCGAGCTGGCGCGGAGTTGTTTTTGGCCACGATTGATGGCGTTGTCTTTCAACCCGTCGAGCTTGAACTGCGAGGGAAGGTTGGACAGCGCAGTCGAGCCCTCGCTGGGCTTGGCGGAAGCGGCTCTGTCCGAGGGTTCGACCCAGCGCATGGCATCATTCTCGCTGGCCGCTGACTTGAATCGGTCCCCATCGCCGGGCTCGAGGCCAAATCCCACAGGCAGATCATCGTTCTTTCCCCCCAATCCGGAGAGTTGATCCTTCAACTGGGATAACAAAGACTTGGCCTCGCGGTTGTCCTGCTCGGCTTTCTGGCGTGCCGCATCGGCTTGCTTGCGCTCCTCGCTGACCTGCTGTGTCACGCTGCCGAGTGCTGATTGAATACGGGTATCGATGCTGCCTTCGCGTGTGCGCAGACGATTGTTCTCCGATTGCAGGGAGTCGTTGCTTTTCTTGAGTGACAGCATCTCGGTGCGCATCGCTTTGACCTGTCCCACCAGCGTTGCGACCGTGTCGCGGGGGGTGTCACCGGCGATGCCCAGGGACTTCGCTTGGTCAGCGGTCAGTTGCACCGGCTCCGCTTCCGCTGAGACGGTAGAGCTGGAGGTTGGGGCATCGCTGACCCAGGAGCGGAGAATAATCAGCACCACGGCCACCAGGGCGCCTGGTACGAGCCACTTCAGCAGTGCGTTAGCCTTCATGGTCGTCACCTGCAGGCGGGGTCGGTGGCAGCAGAACGGCTTGATCCAGGCCACTGCCGCGCGTAACCAGATAGGCGACGGTGGTGTCTTCGGCGGTCCCGGATCGACCCAGTGTCGAGTGTTGGAAAGCAGCACCGAACAATTCAGCTTGCAGTTCGCGCGGATCCAGCTCGATAACCTGAAGGCTTAGATTCTTGATCTTCACGGCGGTTACCCAGAAGTCATCGAGTCGCCAGGCGGACAGCGGGGTGATCGCAACGTGTTGGGTGGGAAGCAAATGGCGCAAATCGATGGGGACCTTCAACGTCATACGTCGAACGCCGGGAAGCGGTTCGACTGTGCGCAAGGGCGCATACAAGTTTTGGGCGGCGTAACGGGTCAGGGCGACGGGAACGGGCGTACGCTGCGGTGGACGTTCGGATCTACCTGTTCCATCGGCTTCAGTGGCCGAAGATGTGGTCGCGATTTGAATGGGTTCCAAAGCGCGCTCGCCGGGTTGAGCGTCCACATCCAGCAAAATGATTTCGCCGGTGCTGATCGATTGCAGTTGGAGCCGCGTTGGCCCGATCGAGTCAGACGGCAGCAGATACACCGTGCCTCCGATCGACTGCACTCGCAGCTTGCCGGCAATGCCCCCCGGCAGGCCTACCCGGACGTCCTGGTCGACAAAAATAATGCGTTCCTGTCCGACGATGAGGGGTACGGCGATCGGCAGGCGGTCCCATTGTTTGACCTCGACGGCCTGGGCGCCAGTGCTGATCCCCAGGCACAGCGCTAGCAGAGCGCGCCACGAATGTGGGTTCATGAATCACCTCCCGGCAATATCAGCTTCTGTGGTGTGCCTTGGTAACAGTCGAGTGCCAGGCCCCACTTGTTCCGCTCCGGATCGATGTCAAAGCGGATGACCCGCAATGGATAACGCACCACAACGCGCTTTACCGGTTCCGCCGCGTAATACTCGTCGGCGTTCAGATCCAGTTTCACCAACCAGGAATCTGCGTCGAGTTGGGCGACCCGCAACTCGGGATCGTCGCTGTACCCGCGGCCAAGCACTTCATAAACCCCCCGCACTCGATCGCGCAGTTCGCCGGCGGCCTTGCGAAACTCGAAGTCGCCTTCCAGAAATGTTCTGCACGAAGGGGTCAGGTAGGACTGCAAGGCATAGATGGCGCGTTGATAATCAGCTTCACCATCCGTGGGCCAACGGTTGAGCTGGCCGAAGATGTACAGCGCAAACGAGTAGATGTTCTCGGGAGGCACGTCCCACCATTTGCGCGTGCTGCCTGAGCGCAGGTCCGGCGGCACATGCACCGTCAGCGAGGTCGGCGCAGACTGCCAGCCATACCACAGGCCGGCGCACACGAGGGTCAGCGCAATCACCCCCATGCGTAGACTGATGATATGGGCCTGCTGGGCATCCACCTTGTTGCGGAATCGGCTCATGGTCTGGGTCCTCGCAGGCGGCGCGTACGGCGAACCGTCCAAGGGCCGGAATGGATTACCAGTGCCTCCTGGCCGATGTGCCAACGAATTGCCAACTGCCATTGCAGGTTGCGGTACAGCCAGGTCTCAGGGCGTGCACGCTTGGCACGGCGCAGCAGGGTGCCGCTGACCAAGAGGATGGTCGCCATGCCGACGATCATTCCCGTGGGCGCTATTGCGATCGACGCGGTGACGATCGCCAGCGGCACGCCGAAAACAAGGCCGATCACTGCGCCGGCACCCAACGACACCCACATCTCGTCGTTGGTGAGCCCGCGCAGTACGGCAGGATCGCGGTTCAAACGCTCTGGCAGGAAGCTCAAGGTGCCATCTGCCAGGCGAGCGATATCGTCACTCATGTGGGCCTCACAGAATGGTGGCGGCTTTGTCGAGGAACCAGAGAATGATCACCACCAACAGAGCGCCGATCCCGACCACCGCGCCCAGATCCTTCCAGGTCTTGCGCTGGTTTTGCACATCGGCGTAGACCGTCAGGGAGTGCCAGGCGACCCCCAGAAAGGCCAGAACGGCAATAAGCAGCCCGATCATGATGCCGCCGTCATAGGCGTAGTTCTTGATGGTCTCAATCAGGCCGCCGCCTTCGCCGCGAGAGGGCGCCTCCATCGCCGGTAAGGCAGCGGACGCCATGCCCGACCCCAGAATCAGGAGCAAACCGAAAGCCTGCTGCTTGGCTTGTGTGTAGCGGGATTTGATCAGCGCAGTGTTGAGGACGGTGGGGATCATGGCATTACCTCCAGGGCATCAGGACAACGTGAAAAACATCAGGACCAACAATGCGACGGACACCCGGGCGGCGCTGCCACCCAGTGCCCCGAAACTCACATGACCCGCCGTCCAGCCACGGTAGCCGGTCCACAACGCCCAGCCACACCACAGCAGCGCGATCACCAGCGTCAGCGAAATCCAGAGCCCGGAGCTCAGTTGCGGGGTATAGCCGGCGGCGCCTTGGAAGGCGGCGGTTTGTGCCTCAGTCATGCTCATGGCGATGACTCGCGGGCGGGCTCGGTGGTGTAGTCGCCGATCAGTTCGGTGGGATCGGCAGGTTGGGCACGGCGTGGGGATAGATAGTCCTGGAGACCTGCCTCGATACGCTGAAGGTCGTGGCGGAACCGGGGGTAGTCAAATCGGTAGCGCGCAGTCGAGTTCGACGATTGGTCGGCACGCTGCGCGATCTGATTGATCGCTCGGATTTGCTGAATGATGAGATCCAGCTCTGCGCGCTCATCGCCGGCATACGCCAGCGCATTGAGCGATGCCATCGCAACGAGGCTGAGTAGCACGGTTCGGGGCTTCAGAGCAGGCATGAGACAGATCTCAGATAAGACTGGGACCTAGGCTCTTGGAATGGGGAGTCGCAAGCATTCGTTTAATCGAATACAGGGCTATCGAATTGGAGGCAGGGCTTTCGGTGTAGCGGTGATGCTCAATGGAGAGCCGGCAGCGGGGGCAGACGGGAGACCATCCGATTCAGCAGCCCCACAGGATCATCCGGGACGATTTCCATGAGCTGCCGCAATTCCCTGAGCGCGAGCCGATGGCGGTCATCCTGACGCAACCAAAGCCTCAACGACTTGAGTCGCCGGCGATCACCGGGCGCCTGTAGCACACCATCGCGAAGTCGCATCGCACGATCTCGCATGCTATCGGTAACGCGTTCAAACTCGTCGTTCATTGTAATGAATTCCAGCAGTTGGCCAAGGCGGCCCAGTCATTAGAACATCGAACCATAGGCGATTGGCCGATGGTACGCGAGTATCAGCCCCCTTCAGCTACCCTCTGTGGGGGCACGTTTTCTACCGCGAACCTGGTCTGCAAGGCCGATGGTTTTCAGCCGTAACCAGTGCTTTGGCGTTGTCACCGGCCGCGATACTCGTCGCGTAATCCATCATTACGGCTTCCACCCGTACGACTTCGACACAACTCACGTTGCGTCTCGCAGTGACTTCACTTTTTCAAGGGGCCGATGCTTTGGCCCCTGTTGATTAGCTTCAGGATTTCGATACTTTCCTCCACCATGCTCGCCTTCGTACCGTCCGCAGTGTAGGCGGCCACAAAGACGAGCGGCGTCTTCAGGGTTCGCGGAAGGCTGTTCATGATGGTGATTTGCACCTCCAACTGCAAAATTACCTAAAATCCGAACACCTAATTCCATAGCTGCTGACAGTTGATTGCATTCGCACTGACCACCTACTGGCATTCGACCCCAATGACAAGCTAAGTGCGCGACCAATGACGGCAGTGTCACCAGATCGAAAGCTCTACGTTTAGTCGGCGCGAAACCAGCCCGCTTTAGCGTGCCCTTCATAGTTTCAAGCGCCTATCCTGCCATTATACTTAGCGTACTGAATCCAAAATCCCGTTCAGCGAGCATTCATTCGAACATCAAACCACCGCTCGCGTGCTGAGGCGAATGCTAACCCTTCGTGTCGTTGCCCCGTGGTCTACCGGTGAGCATTGATCCCTATTGTTAATTCCCGTCACGGGCATTTGTGCAAGCGGGCTGAATGTGGTTACATTTGAATATTCGGTTATCCACATATGCAGGGCAATTGCTATGAGCCTGGCACCACACACATTCTTCAAATGCCTTGGGGACGAGACGCGCGCTCGGATCATGCTCATGCTTTCGGCTGAGGGTGAGCTGTGCGTGTGCGAGTTGATCTGGGCACTGCAGGACAACCAGTCGAAGGTTTCAAGGCACTTGGCTCAGCTGCGTGCCTGCGGGTTACTTGCGGATCGCAGGCAGGGGCAGTGGGTTTACTACCGGCTACATCCGGAGCTTGAACAGTGGGCGCTGGATGTTCTGAATGTCACCACACAAGCCCACCAGTCCTGGGTGAATGATCATCAAGGACGGCTGGCTTGCATGGAGGACCGACCCGTGCGCCAAGCCTCCTGCTGCTGACCTCCTGATCTGGAATATACCCATGCTCATCGCTGCGTCGATTTTCATAGTTACTCTCGTGCTCGTTATCTGGCAACCAAGGGGCTTAGGCGTCGGCTGGAGCGCAGCAGCGGGTGCCGTTCTGGCACTGCTGACGGGCGTGGTGAGCCTAGGGGATGTGCCGGTTGTATGGCACATCGTCTGGAACGCTACCGCGACCTTCATTGCTGTGATCATCATCAGTTTGCTGCTCGATGAAGCGGGATTCTTCAAATGGGCGGCGCTACATGTTGCTCGCTGGGGTCAGGGCATAGGCGGACGCCTGTTTGCGCTGTGATCCTGCTCGGTGCAGCCGTCTCGGCACTGTTCGCCAATGATGGAGCCGCACTGATTCTGACCCCAATCGTCATCGCGATGCTGACGGCGCTGCGCTTTAGTCCTGCATCGACCTTGGCGTTCGTGATGGCCGCGGGCTTCATCGCGGATACCGCCAGTCTGCCCATGGTCGTGTCGAATCTGGTCAACATTGTTTCAGCTGACTTTTTCAGCGTGGGTTTTGGTGAGTACGCCTCGGTGATGTGGCCAGTGAACCTGGTGGCGGTGGCCGCGACGCTGTTCATGCGCTGGATGTTCTATCGCAAGGACATTCCCGCCCAGTACGACGCGGATCAACTTGAGGCCCCAGCGGCGGTGATTCGTGACCGGGCGACCTTCATTGCTGGCTGGTGGGTACTTGGCCTGCTGCTGGTTGGCCTGTTCGCAATGGAGCCGTTAGGCATCCCCATCAGCGTCGTTGCTGCTGCGTGTGCGGTGATCCTGCTGATCATTGCTGGAAAAGGCCACATCATCTCCACCCGAAAGGTCATCAAGCATGCGCCTTGGCAAATCGTCGTGTTCTCGCTGGGGATGTATCTGGTTGTCTACGGCCTGCGCAATGCCGGGCTAACCGACTCGCTCTCGGCGCTGTTGAACATATTTGCCGAGCATGGCCTATGGGCCGCTACCTTGGGCACCGGTATCACCGCTGCGCTGTTGTCCTCGATCATGAACAACATGCCGAGTGTGCTTATCGGCGCTCTGTCCATTCAGGGCAGCGACGCTACGGGACTGGTACGTGAGGCCATGATCTACGCCAACGTCATCGGTTGCGATCTCGGCCCAAAGATCACGCCAATCGGAAGCCTGGCCACGTTGCTGTGGCTGCATGTGCTGGCGCAGAAAAATATCCGCATCACCTGGGGCTACTACTTCAAAGTCGGCAGCATCCTCACCCTTCCTATCTTGCTGGTAACGCTGGTAGCACTGGCGTTGCGGCTGAGCATCCCTGTCTAGGAGAAACCCGTGAAAGTACTATTTATGTGTACGGCAAACAGCTGCCGGAGCGTTCTCTCGGAGGGGTTGTTCAACCACTTGGCCCCGAGCGGGTTCCGTCAGTTCGGGCAGCTTCCCAAGCGGCAAGTTGAATCCGCGTGCCGTGAGCACTCTGCAAGCGCTGGGTATCGACACCACAGATCTCTACAGCAAAGGCTCAGAGGTCTTTTCGGACTCACCACCGGATGTGGTGATAACCGTATGTGACAAGGCTGGAGGCGAACCAT
Organism: Pseudomonas sp. M47T1; assembly: GCF_000263855.1. Lineage (GTDB taxonomy): Bacteria > Pseudomonadota > Gammaproteobacteria > Pseudomonadales > Pseudomonadaceae > Aquipseudomonas. Next base: position 44,025 of record NZ_AJWX01000032.1, on the reverse strand, counting down.
GCCCGGTCTATTTTGGGCTAGCTGTCAAAAGCCACTGGGGGCTTGCCGATCCTTCCGATGTTGAAGGAACAGGCAGCGAAATCCAGGCCGCATTTAACGCAACCGTCGTCCAGATTAAAAAGCGTTTCGAGGCATTATTCAGCTTGGATCATTCGGCGCTCACACCGCAGGAACTGAAGCGCGAGCTAGATCGGATAGGTGAACTGTAATGGACGAATTTTCGTAACCGCCCAGCCAAGTCACCTACCGATATCAACCACAGAGACTCCGAAGGTTTGTTCGCTGCTGTACCCACCACCCGACGCGCACAGGCGCAACCGCTCTGTCACTTTTGACGGTGTTGCGCGAGTAGCTAGTTCCAGGGTTGCCGTAGGCCACTCAAGTTCCAGTGCGACAAAGTGAAGGTCTGGTCGTTGCATTCGTTGCATCGAGGCGGGCACGATTGCCACGCCGAGGCCTGCTGATACCAGATTTACAGCAGATGACACTTGAGGTGCTTGTTGGCAAATGTTGGGGCTGAAGCCCTTATTTCGGCAGGCAGCCACAATGTCCGCACTTAGTCCGTACCCAGACTTGCGGGTATAGAGAATGAACCGTTCCTCGCTCAAATCACTCAGGTCTATAAGGTCGCGGTGCGACAGATGGTGCTGCTTGGGAAGCACGACCATCAGCCGTTCCTCGCTAAGCATTTGCATCACCAAGTCGCCCGTAACCGAGAACGGAGGCCTTACAATCGCTGCGTCCAATTCCTTTGCACTGAGTCGCCGGATCAGCGACTCGCTGTCATCCTCGACTAGAGTGACCGCCACATCGGGATTCATATGCTGATAACGGCTGATCAGTGAGGTGACGACTTCGTTGAATGAAGCAGACTCGGTAAACCCCAATGCCAGAGTACCTACTTCTCCTCGAGCTGCTCGTAACGCGGCCCGCTTGGCTTCGTCCACTCGGGCAAGGATCTCCACTGCGGAGCCCAGAAAAACCCTTCCGGCATCACTCAGTACGACGCCACGACCCTGGCGGTGAAACAGCGATGTGCCGATTTCCTCTTCCAAAGCGCGGATCTGCTGCCCAAGAGGAGGCTGTGCGATATGTAACGCTCGGGCAGCCTTTGTGAAACTCTCCATTTGCGCAGTGATGACGAAATACCGTAGATGTCGTAACTCCATTAGAATTAAAAACCTTTCGATTAAGTACAAATAGAATATTAGACATATCGTTTACTGGCCGCCATGATTTTCCTACCCCTGAGGGTACGAATATGCCAAGTTCTGGAGGTCGCATGAAAAAAACAACTCAGCTGCGCACTTTACTTTCCCGTGGAAATAGCGTGATTGCGCCGGGCGCCTATGATGGGCTGTCTGCTCGGCTGGTCGAGATAGCGGGGTTTGAAGCGGTGTACGCCAGCGGCGGTGCCATAGCACGTTCAACCGCACTGCCGGACATGGGACTTTTGAGCTTTAGCGAAGTCTTGGAGCGGATCGAGAAAATCGTGGACGCGTGCGATTTACCGGTGATAGCCGATGCGGATACGGGTTTTGGTGGCGCTGCCAACGTGGAACGAACCGTCCAGGCGTTCGAAAAAGCGGGCGTTGCTGCACTGCATCTGGAGGATCAGTCCTTTCCCAAGCGCTGCGGGCATCTGGATGACAAGGCCCTCATCGACGTTGCAGAGATGTGCTCAAAAATCCGCATCGCTCGACAGGCTCTGCGCGATCCTGACCTGGTAATTATTGCGCGTACCGATGCTATCGCTGTCGAAGGCTTCGAAGCTGCACTTAATCGCGCGCAGCGCTATGTCGAAGCGGGCGCGGACATGATTTTTGTCGAAGCCCCACAAACGACTAAGCAAATTCGAGAGATAGCTGTGCGCGTCCCTGGCCATAAGCTGATGAACATGTTCTACGGTGGCAAGACGCCCCTCATGCCTATCGAGGAACTAGCGTCTCTGGGGTATCAACTGGTTATTATTCCCTCTGACCTACAGCGCGCTTCTATCCATGCGATGCAGCGCACCTTGGCAGAAATCAAGCGCACGGGTGATAGCGGAGCGTTGGCCAAACACCTCACCACCTTCAAGGAGCGAGAAGACATCGTGCAAACCAGTCGCTACCTCTCTCTCGATAAGTCCTGACAGTAGATACACATCACGAGATCACATCTGGCGTGGCCGGTTGCCACCTATGCGCAAGCAACTGCTTAATTTCGCTCGCGCGCTGCGTTGTTTGCGTCCGACACCACGCTTTGCGTGATTAAATCGGCTGCCACTTATGCGGCAGCAACTGATTGACTTCACTCGCCCGCTGCGTCGGCAGGCGCGTGAGAACATCCTTCAGATACACATACGGATCATGGCCATTGAGTCGCACAGACTGGATCAAGCTCATGATCGCCGCCGCTCGTTTTCCGCTACGCAGCGATCCAGCGAAGAGCCAATTCTTGCGCCCAAGAGCCCAAGGCCGGATATGGTTGTCGGGTAGTCAGACGCGGTTACCCGCGTCCAACCCCCTAAGAACCGTGCATGCGAGTTTCCCAGCACACGGCTCAAGCCTCTACAAAGGCACTTTTAAGTACCCGGCTATACCTCTTTGACATTGGCGTACTGCTGATCTCTGGGGCAACGCAGATGGTAGATCTCAAGATTGATTGCGGCGTCCGTCCCGCCGTCGCCCAACTTTACGATGTGGCGACTATGCCACGGCGTATCTTTGGTAACGGGCTTATGACAAACAGAACATTGGCCGCCTTGCTGTCGCCAAACGCGATACAGCTTCGCTCGTCCCTTCGTTGATTTGAGCATTTTCTTGCCCCATCGGAACTCGAAATACTCATCCCAATTGCGATCATGCGGGTTGGCAACAGCCTTGATCTTGATGTGCCGCACTATCGGCGTGTCCGATTCCTTCAGTAAGGTGTATTCCCTTACCTTACCGTCTGCGTATTTTTCAGCGGTGGTGAACACCCACCGGCGCGATCCTCGGACTTTGAAATACCTGTCCTTGACCCACCGGGTTCCTTTGCGCGGATGCCGTCTCACCGCCCAGCGCCAAAGCCTTGTCCAGACTTCGCTGTCTACCTGATTGAAGACTTTCTTGGCGACCACGTGGCTATGATAGTTTGCCCATCCCCGTAGAATTGGGTTAAGCAGCCCGATCAAATTGACCTGCTTGATCGCCTTGTTGGTCTTGATCACTTCCCGGAGCTTGGCAAGGTGAGCCCTGATGTTCGCTTTCGATGGCTTGATCAGGAGCTTGCCGTTGTACTTGCGCAAGTTCCATCCGAGGAAGTCGAACCCGTCCCCTATGTGCGTTATTTTGGTTTTTTCCGGAGAGAGGACAAGTCCACGTTCTGTCAGAAATTCAACCACGGCGGGCCTGACTTCATTCTCAAGCCAGTCTTTCGAACAGCCAGTGATGATGAAGTCATCTGCATAACGCACCACGCGCATCTTTCGGCCTGTCCACTTTGCATTGGGAAATTTCTTTGCCAGCATCGCTTCCAAACCATCCAGCGTCATGTTGGCCAACACCGGAGAAATGATGCCTCCCTGCGGGGTTCCGGTGTGGCTAGGGAATAGCTCATTCTGGTAGACGTAACCGGCTTTGAGCCATTTCTGCAAAATCGCTTTATCCATGGGGATGTTGGCGATCAACCAGTCATGGCTGATATTGTCGAAACAGCCTTGAATGTCGCCCTCTAACACCCACTCCGCGTTTGCTTTACGTGACAGCACACCAAAGCACTGTGCGGCGGCATCCGCAGTTGAGCGTTCCGGCCTGAACCCATAAGAGTTCGGATCGGCAGTGGTTTCTGCTATCGGTTCCAGAGCCAGCAAATGGAGCGCCTGCATGGCCCGGCATTTCATCGCGGGAATTCCGAGAGGTCTCGTCTTGCCGTTTTTCTTCGGAATAAGCACTCTCCGAAGCGGAAGCGGCGAGTAGCCTCGCCGCCTCAATGACGCTATCGCACCGATCTTGGCTCCTGGTGTATTCCAAGTGACCTTGTCCACACCGGGGGTGTTCTTGCCTTTGTTTTCAGACACGCGTTTCACGGCCAATGCCTTGCCGCTAAACGAGTGAGTCAGCAGCCATTGCAGAGCTTTCGCCTTGTTATGCCTGCCGTCTTGTACAGCCTTCACAATACGCGCTTGCAGCCCTCTTACTCGACGTTGAGCGTCGGCCCAGTTGATGCCGTCCCACGACGTGCCGGAAGGTGCACACGCCAATGCTACTGCGTTCATTTGCTCTCCTTCCGTTGAAAGGGTTCTACCTACTCTCTTGTGAAGAGAGACCATGAGGACGTCTGCCCGCTTTCGCGTGAAGTGATGTTTCAACTTCTATCCAGCCCGTTACAGGATGGCGTTCGCTTTTTCCTCGTTCCTTCGCCCGCACCGCCATGGGCAGTTCTTACAAACGGCTTTCCCTCACGGGGGCGATACGGGATTTGCACGTTCCGCTTACTGAAGTACGTCGGGTTAGGTGCCTGCTATCGGCCGGGAGGCATGTGGGTCACGAACGCGCGTGCAGAAAAACGCTGTTCCCACCTCCGCTACCTTTTGGTTCGAGCGTATAAGCCATTTCCGCTCGTTCAACTTAACGACCTTTACGCAGGTTCACATGTGTTCACCATACCGACTATCTAGCCCTTGTCCGGCCATGGCTGCCAGAAGGGTACGCCTCTCGCGATTAGTACCCCGCACCTTGTGGTGCCTCGTCACATTGTCGAAAGCGCTCTTGATTCAGCCTTCTAGATTCACCCGGTGACACGGGTGGTTCCCTCAAAGGGGAACAACTTCTTTAAGCGACTTCGTGTCGCACCTCCGCCCAGTTATTGTCTATGGGTAAGGCCCCGTCATCCAGGTAGCGCGACAGCGCTACCCAGCGTTTCAGGCTGTAATTGAGTGCTCTGCTGATGGCTGAGCCTTCGGGCACAAGATCGCGCTGGGTCAACAGCCAGTCGTGCAGTGCTTTCGCCAATGGTGCTGCTTTTTCTTGCCGGATTCGCCAACGATCCTCGTCACTCATGTCTCGCGCTTGGCGTTCAACCTCGTACAAGCCGCCAATCGAGTGCAGCGCCTGCTCTGCCAGCTGGCTTTTATTCGCCACGTGCAGATCGAAAAACTTACGGCGGGCATGGGCCATGCAGCCGATTTCGGTCATGCCTTTCTCGAAGCCTGCTTTGTAGCCAGCAAAGTCATCGCACACCAGCTTGCCGTTCCACGTGCCGAGGAAGTTACGCGCATGCTCACCGGCCCGGCTCGGGCTGAAGTCATAAACCACAGCTTTAATTGCCGAGAACGGTGTGGTGCAGTAAGCCCATGAGCACGGTGAGTTTTCTTCTGTCCGGGCGCAAGCATTTGCACCGGCGTCTCGTCGGCATGGACGACTTGCTGTGCCAAGACAGCTTCTCGCAAGGCATCAACCAACGGTTGAAGCTGCACACCGGTCTGCCCAACCCATTGCGCCAGTGTTGAGCGCGGGATCGCTAAACCGGCGCGCCCGAAAATTTTCTCCTGCCGATACAGCGGCAAGTGGTCAGCGAACTTCGCCACCATCACGTGAGCCAGCAGGCCTGCGGTTGGGATGCCCTTGTCGATCACCTGGGCCGGTACCGGCGCCTGGATCAGTGTTTCGCACTGACGGCAGGCCCACTTTCCACGCACGTGTTGTTCGACGGTGAACACGCCTGGCGTGTAATCCAGCTTCTCGCTGACGTCCTCGCCGATGCGCTGGAGCTGGCAACCGCAGGAGCACTGAGTGCTTTCTGGCTCATGATGAATGACGGTGCGTGGAAACTGTGGCGGCAACGGCGCGCGCTTCGGCTTTTGGCGCGCCTCTGCTGGAACTGGAGCCGGAAGCAGTGCCGTCAGCTCGGCATCGATAGCCTCTAGATCGATGTTAAGCAGATCGTCGAGCAAGCTGCCTTGCTCAGGACTGATCTGCTCGCTGCGCTTGGCAAACCGGTGCCGCTTGAGGAGTGCGATCTCGTGGGTCAACTGCTCGATGATGATGTCATCGCGGTGGCTCTTTCTGCCCATGGTGTCGACATTCGACAGCAACTGCGCAGCGAGAGCGCGCATCTGGTCGGGGGTCATTTGGTCGAGGTTGGGCAAGGAAGTCATGCCGTGGATTTTACCAAAGCAGACCGCCTGCGGCAGCAGGCTCAGACGTTAATACAGCCTTTTTAAAGGATCGTTATTGCACCGCCGGCGCCAACGCGCTGCCAAGGCAGACCAAGTACCAGGGCCTGAAGTTGGTCGGCATCCAGTTCCAGCTCGCTACCTTGTCGAATGCCTGGCCAGTGGAATTTGCCTTGGTTCAACCGGCGTGCCGCCAGCCAGACACCAATCCCGTCGTGCACCAGCACTTTCATTCGGTTGGCCCGTCGATTGGCAAAGATATAAGCGCAGTGCGGCTTCGCCGCACCGAACACCGTGATAACTCTGGCCAAGGCGGTCTCGGTGCCGGCGCGCATATCCATGGGCTCGGTGGCGAGCCAGATAGCGTCGATGCGGATCATTGAGTGAGGCCACGGATAAAACGGGCGCACCCGTCGGGATCGGCCAGTGGCCACTTCACGATGAGGTTTTGATGGCCGAACGGAACGTCGATACTGACGGACATTTGCAGATCGGCCTGTGGTGGGGATGGTAGTTTTATCGGAACAAAAGCGGGCAACGTTGCCGCCTCACAATCACGATAAAGAGGTATCCATTTGCGAACCAGATTGGCGTTGATGCCGTGGCGCAGGGCTACGCTGGCCATCGACATGCCAGGTTGCAGGCATTCCTGGACGATCTGAGCTTTAAAGGGCTTGGGGTAAGAAGTTCTCTGGCGCATGGCAATCCTGATGTTAAGAGCGATGGTGTCCACTTATTTTTTAAGTGGAGAACATCGCCCTTATTGCAGGGGTCGGGTAGGTGACTTCGCCGGACGGTTACGAATTTTCCTCGGAAAGCAGTCTGGATGTACCTAATCTGGATCAGGCACTGATCGACGTCACCACACTGGGTCGCCTGCAAGGCAACGAGCAACCGACTCACAAGCCACGCATCTTGTTGCTGTATGGCTCAACCCGTGAGCGCTCTTTCAGCAGGCTACTGACCCAAGAGGCCGCGCGCATCCTGACCCTAATGGGAGCCGAGGCCATCATCTTTGAACCCTCGGTCTGCCTCTCCCTGATGACGCCCCGGAAGACCATCCAAAGGTTAAAGAGCTGCGGGATATGGTTCTGTGGTCAGAGGGACAGGTGTGGTGTTCGCCAGAACGTCACGGTGCAATGTCTGCGGTGTTCAAAGCCCAGGTCGACTGGATTCCGCTCACGATGGGCGCTGTCCGACCCAGCCAGGGCAAGACGCTGGCGGTCATGCAGGTCTGCGGTGGATCACAGTCGTTCAACACTGTGAACCAGCTGCGGATCCTCGGGCGCTGGATGCGGATGATCACCATCCCAAACCAGTCGTCACTACCCAAGGCCTTTCTGGAGTTCGACGACGCAGGGCGTATGAAGCCATCGGCCTACTACGACCGTGTGGTGGACGTGATGGAGGAATTGATGAAGTTCACGCTGATGGTTCGGGGCCGGGAAACGTATCTGGTAGACCGCTACTCGGAGCGAAAGGAAAGCGCCGAGGCGCTCTCGAAACGAGTCAATCAAAGATTGATTTGAGCCACCAAGGGGATAGAGGATGAGCAAGACGACAGTAAGGATAGCGCAGGTTTCGGACGCTCAAGCCATCCAGGCAATTTACGCACCGATGGTTGAGAGCACTACGATTTCGTTCGAGCTTGAGCCGCCTTCAGTCGAAGAGATGGCCATGCGGATTGAGTCGACTCTGCCAACTTACCCGTATTTGGTTGCGCTGCGAGACGGCCAGGTCATCGGCTATGCATATGCCAGTCAGCACCGGGCTCGTGAGGCCTATCGCTGGTCGGTCGACGTCACCGTCTATATATCGCCAGAAGCGCACCGTAGTGGCGTCGGTCGGGCACTGTATGACGTGTTACTGCCAACATTAAAAAGGCAAGGGTTTCACGCAGCCTATGCCGGGATCGCGCTGCCCAACGGTGGCAGCGTGGGGCTGCACGAAGCACCTGGCTTCGCTCACATTGGTACGTATCCAGAAGTAGGATTCAAGCAGGGCGCTTGGCATGACGTTGGGTATTGGCGAATTGCGCTGGATGTCACAAATCCGCCAAGGCCGCCCGTGCCTTTCAGTGAGATCAGTCCGCTGATCTAGCCTGAAACAGGCCTTCGTATTGGGCCCCGACCAGCAAAATTAATTTTGCCTGGCAGCTCAAAAAGCGAAACCCTCTGCGAGCCGAATTAACATCTCTTCGACCTTGGAAGCGCCTTGAGTTGTGGCGAGCATCGAAAGTGGGCTTTTACCCGAGAAGCGATCTTCGGGCTTGCAGGATGGACCCGCTAGCGCAGGCCCGAGCAGAGAGCAGCTAATAGTGTCAGGATTTTTTATGGCTGCATTTGTGATAAATGCTGCGTGAGTCTTCGATTGCTGACAAGGGAGCGTCAATGCTGAAACCTAGCACCGTAAGCGTCCTGGGAACGTGGGACTGATTTATCGACTACCGTGTTGAAACCTTTAAACTGGATTCGGCATAAGGGTCTATGGGCACATGCGGTGGAACACCTCATGTGCTGCAATCCATGACGAGCACTTGGTGAGATAGGGCTTCAGAGATACTTTTTGAATGTCGAGGCAGTGATGGCAACCATGATCCCCAGCAGAGCTGCGCAGGGCACCAGTACCCATAGTGGGTTCACGGTAATCGGTAAGGACAAATAGACTATCCAGGGCATGAACGTTAAGGGAACAAGTGATCGCTTGGCCCGGTGGTAGATGAAGCTGCTCTCACGGCCCGCGCCGAACTTTCTCAAGTCCCGGCGCATCAATCCATCGACCAGACCCGTCAGCGTCGCGAGCAAGAACAGTGGTGTCGCAAAGCTCAGCACCGCCAGGCGCACCGCAAAAGTCATCGTCGTGTAGACCGCGGCGAGAATGTAGTCCTTGGTGAGCACATATACGCCACCGACCCACGCCCAGAAGCTATCGGATTGCCCGATCTCGCTGGCGCGAGCGTCCAAACGCGCGAGCCCGGTTCCCTTGATGAGCCACTCCTCCAGAAGCGTCAAAACCTTCAGCGTCGCTGCTCCAGGTTGTTCAACAATGAGCGAGTTCTTGAAGTGGCTGCTGAGCCACGCGAGCTCGCTGTCGAGCATCGCATAACTGTGGTGCCAGCCTTGCTCCGGCCAGAACCAGATCAGCCCTATGTATTCCATGATGATCGACGCCAGCAGGGACATGAAGAGCAGTCCGATGATCTTCAGCACGCCGGCAATGAACGACATGATCAGGCCAGGACGTTGCTGCGGTGGGGCCTGCCGCGGCGGATCGGCACTCATAGCAATAGCCGCGTGCATAGGGACTTTTTCGTACAGCTATCCACGGCGGCGTCCTGGCGGGGGTTGCTCTGGGTCATAGTCCACCGTCGGACCACCGCCGCTGGCGGTCCACCACTTGTTCGCGTGGGCGTTGTAGGCCGCACGCATGCGGGTGGCCAGTTCCTGCAGGTCCTTGGGCATGGCATCGTCATCCGCCGGTTTGGGCAGGGGCATCCTCACTTTCCAGAGCTGTCCACCTTCCTGGAAGGAGAACATTTGGCCCTTGGGCAGACTGACGATGTGCGCGGGTTCGATCAGCGGCACGGCAGTGGTGCTGACGCGGTCTTGGGATGAAGACGTGAAATCGGTATGGGCATCAGGGTCAGCGGTATCGGTGGCCCCCGAGACCAGGGTGCGTGCCTGCACATTGACCTTGGGCAGTTGGTGCGTGAGCAGCTCGGCGGTCGCGGTCTCGCGCACACGAAGCATCTGCAGCGTGTTGAAGTTGCCGATGACCTGACCGGCCTTGGCGCGATTGCCGATCCTGGCTTCGATATCGCTCAAGGTCTGGGTATAGGCTGTCACCTGGATACCGGCGCCACCGCCCTTGTTGATCAGCGGAATGAACTCGTCGCCCATCAGTTCGTTGAACTCATCGGCGTGCAGATTGATCGGGAGTTTTTGCCCGGAGGCATCGGCACCGGGGAGTCCATGGTCGACGCCATGTTTGTAGATATAACCCGCGACCGACACCAGGTCGGCGAACATGGAATTACCGACTGCCGCAGCCACTTCGGCGTCGGTGAGGGCATCCAGGCCGACGTAGACGATGCCACGTTTGCGGATGATCTGCATCCAATCAAAGATCGGCCGCGGATCCGCGAGGTCGGTGTAGTTGGGGGCCAGCAACTGCGCGGTCTTGCCGCTGGTAAGCTTTTCCAGCAATGGCAGCAGGGAAGCCACGATCTTGTCGAAGTAGGTACGGTCATAGCGTACCGCCGAGCGCAGACCATCCATGACGGGATCAAAGATGCGCTTGGCGGCCAGGTATTGCTCGATCGCTACCACACGCTTTTCGCGCCCGACCATGTGCCGAGGGATGTTTTTCTCGTTGAGCCTGCCCTCGATCTGCACGATGGCTTCCCAGGCACTGGCATCATGTCGGGCAAAGAACTGCTGGGCGTACTCGATGAACAAGGCATCGATGTTCACCACGTGCCGCTGGATCTGCAGATAGTCGGGCCGGCGACCCAGCTCGACCAGCGCGCGAGCGATGATGTTGACGAAGCGCCAGGCAAATTCGCGAAACGCCGCGGAGTTGCCTTCGCCGCTCAGTTGCCCAGCGATACGGGTGGCCACTTCAGAGATGCGGCCGAAACGACCGACTGCGTTGTAGCGTGCAGAGATGTCAGGCCAGCCCAGGTGAAAGACATGGAATTCCTTTTCACGACCGGCCCTTCGCGACTCGACGTACATGCGCTTGAGCAGATCGGCATCGCCCTTGGGGTCGAACACGATCACCACTTCGGGCGCTTTTCGGTGGATATCTTGGGTGATGTACACCTCTGCCAATCGCGTCTTGCCGACCCGGGTAGTGCCCAGAACCAGAGTGTGTCCAACGCGTTCACCCAGCGGTAGGCTAACTTCGGTTTCGTTGGGTTCGACCCCATGTAGCAGCGGCGAGCCGCCCACCGGCGGCAGCGGTCTGACGGGGTTGAGGGCATTGTCCCAGGCAGTGGCGCGGCCCAGCAGGGTCAGCGGATAGGGCGCCCATTCCAGGCGCCTTTCGAGGTGCCTGGCCATGCGATGGGGCAACGATTGGTTCACGTAACGGGCGACATCTGGATCCTGAGCTTCGACCAGGCGCTGCGTGTGCAGGCGGGTCCAGCGAAAGCCTCTGCCCATGAACAGCCGTTTACGGCTCACCGGTATTTGGCGGCTGGTCAGCTCGTAGCGGGGCAGGCGCCGGATATTGCGCCGGTAGCGCAGCACCATGCGCGCCTCATTGAGCCGCTTGAGGCCGAAGGCTGTGTAGGCCATGGCCATTCCGGCGCCAATCTCCGGGGAGAGCGCGACAGCCCAAGGTGAGTGCAGGCACAGCGCAGCGGCCCCTCCGCAGACCGCCACGGTGTACAGCTCGACGGCGGGGCGTAGCAACGACTCCATCACGTGATCGGCCATGACGGGTACCTTACTGTTCCAGTGCAGTGGCGGTGATCAGTACCGGGTAATGGGAGAGCTGTAATCGCTCGGCGATGTCATCGCCACTCACCGGCATGACGGTCAGCTCGGGTACCAACGACTGGATGCGTCGCAGCGAGCCGGCGTCAGTCACGTCCACCACGAGTCCGGCGGCGCCTAGCTCTGTCAGGCGTTCGGCATTGCTGATCAGCCACTCCAGTGAGGTCACATCCTCCCCGACCAGGAAGAAAGGTTTAAGGCCCGGCATATGCAGCGTTCTCGCTTCAACATTGCCTGGGCTCATCTCGGGGCTGCGTACCGGCAGGATCCAGTGCAGTCCCGAAGGGACGGGCATGTCGGTATGGATGATCGACGGCGACACTGGGTTGAGCTTTCGGGTGTTGTCCTGGGCCGCTGCGGGTGCAGCGCACAGCGCAGCGATACCCAGCGACAGCAAAAGGAGATTGAGGTCATGTCCAATCATGGTGAGGATTCCAAGGTGGGAGAAGTCGAGGCCTGTAACTGCTGCAGCTGCTGTCGAAATTGGGCGCGGTAGCGCGCGGCGATCGCACCACCCGCTGGACGGTGGTAGCGGCCGGCAGCCTGGACCCAATCGCCGGTTAGATCGTAGTGCTCGCGCAGTAGCGTCGCGGTCACGATGAGGTTTTGCTGCGGATCCAGAGCGGCACATGGGGATGAATAGCGTGCGCCGTTATGGCCCAGGTTGGTTTGCCCCAGGCCGACATCAATACGTTTGAGGTCGTGTTGCCTCGCAGCCTTGTGTATCCCTTGGCAGGCTGCGTCACGCGTGGGATAGCGTTGCCCCTGGCCGGCAATGTTCAGTGTCCAGGGCCAGGGGATGCGCTGACCGCGAAGCAGCGTCCCGCTCTCCTGCAGCGCCACCGCGAACAGCACGGTCGCCGGGACGCCGGCGCGCTCTGCGACGAGTTGGTAAGCCGGCGGCGGGATGCTCTCGGCAAGCACCAGACGCACCGGCAGCAGCACGGCCAGCCAGGCTATTCGATGCGCTGCCATTGGCCATTGACCTGTTCGAAGCGGGCGGGGAGCGAGCCAAAGGCACCGAGGCTGAACCAGCGACCGCGGTCATGATTGAGGGTAATCTGCCAACGTTGAACATTGGCTGGGACAATCCCAGCTGCTTTGGCCCAGCGCCGCACTGAATCATCGTCGCCGTCGCTACCTACCAGATACAGATCAAACGCCGTACCTTGGTCCTGCAGGCGCTTCGCCGCGCTCAGGCAGCTGTCGCAATCGTCTTTGACGAAGAGCGCGCTGCGAGTGGCGGTTTGAGAGGCGGTACTGGCAGTGGTCGCCATGCCCTGGATTGGCATCAAATCGGGGTACAGCTTGGCCCACGCCTGCGTGTAGGCCTTCTGATAGGCAAGCTCGCGTTCGGCACGCTTGGCCTCAAGGCGAACCTGCAGCTCAGCATAGCGCTGGCGTTCCTGGTCCGTCTCGGCCTCGACGCCGAGGGTCGTCAGAGGATCGAGTTGCGGGCTCCAGTAGCGGCGCGGACCCGTTTGCAAGGATTCGAATTTGGCCCACTCCTGTTCGGTGAGCCCCCATATCTCCTGGGAGTGCTGGGCTGAAGCCCGCAATGTTGGCCGCTCAGGTGCAGTGTGGTCTGCGGTCGAGATGTCAGGGGCGGCCAGGGCCAGGTGGCAGAAACAGCCCATCGACCAGGCGGATAACGACACGAAGGTTTTCATGGCGCCTCCCTATGGAATGGGCAGGGTTTGAGCCTGGCCGGCGATCGAGAACACGGCAGTGGTCGTGTTCAGGTTGTCCAGTCGCCATCCACCAAAGCTCTCGTCAGTTTGAATCAGGCGTACCGAACGAAGCGTTCTTTCGCCCAGTGGCAGGAGCGACAGAAAGCGCTCTGGCCCGCGAAGCTCGCTGCCCATGATCGAGAAGGGGGGCGTTGGCGGTTGTGGTCGTGGTCGTGGGACGGCCGGCGACTTGCTTGAAACGCTGGCGGGCCTCACCTTCGGCTGAGGCGCCGCTTGCAGACGGATTTGAGCCAGTTGCTCCTCAATGAGCGAGAGCCGGATCTCCAAGGGCTGCAGGTCGACATTGGCAGTTGGTGCCTGCTTGGCGACCCTAAGGGATTCGATGTCGCTGGCCAGTTGCACTGTCTGCTCACCGTGCTCGGTTTGTGTCGAGGCCAGCTTGGATAACGTGCTACGCAGTTGCGCGATGGCGGTATCAGCCAAGCCTTGCTTGTCGTTCAGCTCACGCCATTGGCGTTGGTACTCGGAAACCGTCATTTCGTTTTGCGGTTTGGCCTGCAACGCTTGTAGCTGCCGATGCTGATTAACGGCCACCGCCGCCAGTCCCGACGTGCACAGGCACAGGACGCCGACAACCAGCGCCTGAAAGGAAGTCGATTTCATGGCTGGCCCTCGGCCGTTAGCGATGGGTCGTTGGTAACGACCTGTCGCTGGGTAAAACACACGGTGCGCAGCACCGGATCCGTCTGCAATTGCCAGGCCTCGCCCCCCAACACGTCCAAGGCGTCCATCAGCGAGATGGGCCCCAGCTGGTAGTGCATTGACGGCAGTGGACGACTGAACAGCGTCTGGACCCCAGGGGTAGCGGCGCACAGGGAGTACCCGGATCGTTGCAGGACGAAGTGCAAGGCATCGGCGACCGTGGCGTTGAGCGTCGGCGTGATATGGACGTCGATGATCTGAAGCAATGGATCACGTTGTTCCACGGTTGGCTGGGTACTCACCAGGCCGTAGCGCCCTTGGGCGATTTCCTGAGTCGACTTCGGCTTGAACCTGGGATCGATCGCGCTGGATACCCCAGTCGCTGCCGTTTTGGGCACAGGTGTAGCGTCAGTGCTGGCGGTGGTACACCCCGTGAGTGCGAGGGCCAACGCGAGACTGATGGGAAGATTCAGGTTCATGATGAACTCTCGGCATTTGCGAAGGCTCACCATGGCAGTCAGCATGACGCTGCACTTACCAGAAACCCGAATTCAACCTGGCCACTTTTCTGCGCTACGGGAAGCGTTAACCTCAGGTGGTTGCCTGGCCGCCACACAGATGAAAAAAGCGCCCGTACTAAGGGCGCCTTCGGTTCAATCATCCGGGTAAACAGGTAATCCAGGTACTGGTGCAGCGTCAGGATCAAGGAACAAAAACCGCACATCTGCCTCACCTGCCAGCATCAGAATCCTGATCAGCGCCTCGGGCACACCTTCACTGCGCATGCGCGCTTCGACGTCGCTACTGCTGGCATCGAACGAACGTCGAGAAGGATTTGCCGACCACGGAGTCGAGTACAGCTTGAAGCCGACAGCGGTACTGCCCGGCAGGCTGAAGCACTCGAAGTAGCTCATCGATCGCCCGCTGCTGGCCGGAAAGCAAAAAGTCCACAGGTCCGGCTGAGGCACGTGGGCACTGCTGATTTCCCAGCTGCGGCTGTAGTGGCCGGTTTCAAACGCCATCTGCAGGATCGCCGATTGCGCAGCAGCCTCGGTGGGGAAATCCCCGAGGTGCACGGCGTTGCCGAAATGGTCAGCCGTCACCTGGTAAATCGCAGCCGCAACGGTGCCTTCGGACAAGCATTGCGCTTCCAGATCAGGGTCTGGCTTTGGGTCAGTACCGACCCATACCATGTCGTCGTTGAAACGGCAGGCAAGGTGCTCGATGTGCTCGTCGCTCAGATGAATCTGTGACGGGTGCAGCGTGCGGTAGCAGGGCGGCTGCTTGTCGTCGTAGATGATCATCAGCATGCGTGCGCTGACCATGGCCAGGTAGCCGCGGGCGAAAGGGTTTTCAGGTATGGTGTTCATGCTCGGGTTCTCCACAAGGTGAGGAGGACCCAGCCCCAAGGGGGAAAGGCTCCCAAGGGATGTGAGTTGATAGTCAGATGTTCAGCAGCTTCAGCACGTGCGGTAGCCAGCGAGTGGGGATGATGCGGGCCTGGAGATTGTCTGCCTGACGCCGCAGGTTGTTTGCGGTGCTGTGGTTGTCCCAACGATCTTCGTCGATGGCATCTGCCAGCAGGCGCCTTATTTGCGCTTCGGCTAAGAGCAGTTCGTCACCGGCGCAGTAGGGCGGCAACCAGGTCAGCGTGGACTGCCTGACGAGGCCTGACAGCACGGTTTGACCGCCGCGATCCTGAACCGAGA
Source organism: Pseudomonas sp. M47T1 (assembly GCF_000263855.1). GTDB lineage: Bacteria > Pseudomonadota > Gammaproteobacteria > Pseudomonadales > Pseudomonadaceae > Aquipseudomonas. The sequence goes on along the minus strand of NZ_AJWX01000032.1, from coordinate 28,283 downwards.
TGCGCTCCGGCCGAAAGTCCAGCACCGCACCGCTGATGAAGCCAGCGTTGCCCGAGACCAGATAATGCAGGGCCTTGAGCAGGCACTGCTCGAGCAAGCCGCACTGTGCGAGCTCGATTGTCAGCGGCATCCAGAAGGTGTGAGCAAAGCCATCATCATCGGCGAGCTCTGCCTGGCCGTGGGCGAGCACCCGGAACTGACGTTCGAAGATGTCCTGGCGCAGGGCTGTTCCAGCGAGATAGGGGTTGTGAACGAAAGCGACGCCATCGAAGTGCTGTACATGAAGCTTCATGCTGTCTCTCCAAGTTTATCGAAAAACCGGGAGAGTCCGCCCGATGGGGAGGTTACTCCCCGGTCGGGTCTGGGTCAGTGCGAGAGCGCTTGCAGCGCGTGAGGTATCCAGTGTTCGGCGATCATCCGGCCTTGCCACTCTTCGGCCTCGGTGCGCAGTTGCCGGGAGGCCTCGTGCAGACCGTCGTGGGTATGCACTTGTGCCCGATTCAACAGGTCCTGAGCGGTCAGTCTGGCGTACATCCGTTCAGTTCGAGTCACACAGGGCGACAGCCACTCGATGCTTGCTTCACGGACAACGCCCGACAGCACGGTGCGGCGCTGCAGGTCGACGATGTTGACCTGGTGGATTCTGAAATCCACCGCGCACGCCTGCTCCAATGCACGCAGCCCAAAGGTGTCGCTAAACAGGCAATCGTGAGCATTCGCCATGCCCTCGGTGATCAGGCCACAGTAGCCCAGCACCACCAGCGCTCGTTCCTGAGAGGCCAGGGAGCAAAAGCTGCTTTTGGAAAAGATCATCTCGCCGTGACCCATCACCACGAATTGACGCTCGAACACGTCTCGTCGCAGCAGGGTGTCGGGTGCGTACGGGTTTTCCACAAACTGGACACCCGCCAGATCATTGATGGACAGTTCCATGGTGATTCTCCTGTTTCGGTTGAGTGAAACCGGAGTGACCGCCTCCCCAGCGGGATAGAGATTTTCCCCGGCAGGGTGAAGCGTTTGCGAGTGAAGTCAGAGCCAACCCATCTCGGCGAGCGACACGGGTTTTCCCTCACCCACCACGAAGTGATCCAGAACGCGAACTTCCACCAAGGCCAGGGCGTTCTTGAGCTGTGCGGTAAGGTTGCGATCGGCCTGGCTGGGTTCGGCGCACCCCGAAGGATGGTTGTGGGCGAAAATGACCGCGGCGGCATTGCAGGCCAGGGCGCGAATCACGATCTCTCGCGGGTACACGCTGGCGCTGTCGATGCTGCCGAAGAACAGTTTTTCAAAACGCAGGGTCCGGTGGCGTGCATCCAAACAGACCATGGCGAAGACCTCCTGGTGATGCCCGGCCAGTTGCAGCTTCAGGTAGTCGGCCACCGCAGTCGGACTGAACAGGCATTCACCACGGGTGAAATAACGCCGATCCAGCAGGTTGAGTGCTTCGGTAATCATTTGGTCTTCAGCACCGCGGCGCGTGACATCGGTACCGTCGATCAAGGTGAGGGGAGCGTGCATGGTGTGATCCTCCAGTCGCAAAGGGGCACACCCCAAGGGCGTGATGGCCCCTGATGGGTTGGGTGAAGAGTTTTGGATTTTAGTAATCACAATCGGGTGAAACGGTGGCGGGTGCCATGAAGTGAGCAGTGACACGCATCACAAGGTGACGTGGAAAAGTCGTCGATACCTAGGCCGGTCTCTGAGTCGAAATCAGCGCTCAGGGGCATCAGTTCCTGAGCACCCGCATGGATTGCGGCCATGCGCTGCTCGAGTTCCTCATCGGTGTAATACATGGACAGCGCGCTGAAGTCGTCATAGGCGACGGCAAACAGGCAGGTTTGGCAGAGCCAGAAGGATTCCATGGGAGCCTCCTGCGGTAGAAAAAAAGGCGCTGGGGGGAGAGCGCCTGTTGCGGGTTGACGGAACGATCAGGCGGTTTGACGTGCCTGCGATTCGTCCTGATGCTGTGCGTGATCTGCATCAGCGGTGGGTTGCTCGGCATCGGTGGGTTGCTCAGCATAGGTGGCAACGGGTGTGCGGGCCGGGGCCTTGTACACCAGGGTGCCATCGACCTTGATCCACTCGATGAAGATCAAGCGGCCTTTGAGACTGGCGCCGGGTTGACCCTGACGTTCGCCTTTTTCGTAGATGAAAGCGTCGGTCCACAGATCACCGATACGAAAACCCAAGAGGACTTTGCGTTCGGCCTGGACGTCGGCCATGTGTTGGCGGATCAGCCTTTCCGCTTCACCACCGGCGACCTTGCAGTCGAAACGGGTGTATTCCACATCATCGCTGGCGCCGTGCAGGGCAGCGATATCACAGGCCATGAACGGCTGGCCGCGACGAACCGTGACTTCACGCACGCGGTTCAGATAGCCGATGCCTTGGGTGTGCAGGTTGAAGTAGCTGGTAGCTTGGGTTTGGTTTGGGGCAGTGGACTGAGTCATGGTGAATCTCCTGTTTGCAAGAAACGCGGAAACCCACCGTCCCGGCGGGAGGTGAATTCCGCAGGGGGATGACAAGTAGGCCCAGAAGGGCTGAGAAAACAATCAGCGCTCATCACCGACGAATCGATGACCGTGCGAGCTGCCGAACGCGAATCGCACTTGGGAGAACCACCATCGAAATGGCGCAGCCTTGAAGGTTCGAGCTGCCTGGGCGCTGTCATCGACAGCAAGTGCAGCCCATCTATAAAACGCGATCAATGGGACGTCAACAGCCGATCGAACAGAGGCTGTTGGCCCAGATTGGAGTGGCACACAGTGGAAACGTCGCGGGCAAAAAATAGCCCGACGGTCATCGGGCTGGGGATAAAAAGGGACCACCTTTGGCCAATCGCGACAACGTCGCTCCTCGTGACAATCACACGTTGGCAGAACCTGACCAACCGACCCTAGTTGTGGCCTGGGTCGGAATTTTCTGGCACGCATCCGCGCACAAAAGGCGCCCAGTGTTTCGCCGGCGGGCACCGGAGCTGTTCGTCATCGCCGAAGCGAATGACCCCTGCGGCCTGTTGAAAAGCGGCACGGGTCATTCGCTGCAACGACTTGCAGGGCGGTGAAGGGCAACCAGGTTGCAGGAAGAAGTGGCTCCGAACTCATGGAGTCCGACCGAGCTGCCCGGAGCGAATCGGTCTTGGCTCGCCAATGGCGAAGGGCGTCCTCACTACAACAGCCCCGACCAGACCCGTCAAGTGCACGGTGAGGGTCACGGTCCCTTGGATTTGGGCTTCGACGCCTTGGGCTTGGCCAAGGGCTTGGTGCCCTTGCAGTCGGGATAACGCGAGCACGACCAGAAGGTGCCGGTCCGCCCGGTGCGTTTGCGCATCACCGTCTTGCAGATTGGACAGCCTGGGCCGCGCGCCGCCGGCACATTGAGTTTGAGTGTCGCGTAGTGCTTGATGACTTGGCTGAGCCATTCGCCCTGCTTGAAGAGAAAGGCGTCCACGGTCAGCCGGCCGGTTTCGATATGCTCCAGCGCCTGTTCCCACAACGCCGTCATCACCGGATCAGCCACCTCGGGCGGCACGGCCTCGATCAGCGTGTGACCGGCCGCCGAGGCCGACAGGCTACGCTTCTTTTTTACCAGGTAACCGTGGTCGATCAGCCCCTGCAGGATCGAGGCCCGGGTGGCTTCGGTACCGATACCGATGCTGTCCTTGAGGCGTTGGCGCAGGCGCGGATCCTCGATCTGATTGGCGATGGATTTCATGGCCCTGATCAGCGTGCCTTCGGTGTAGGGCTTGGTCGGTTGTGTGGTGCGGGCATCGACTTTGGCCGAGCACACGGTCAGGGTATAGCCTTCGTGCAACGCGGGCAGCGCCTGTGAAGCGTCAGCCTGGCCAGTGGGGTCGGCTTCGTTGATCCAGGGCTTCCAGCCAGGTACCAGAATCTGCTTGCCCGCGGCCTTGAAAGTTTCACCGGCCCCAATGAACAACGCTTCGGTCTTGAGGTACTCGTGCAGCGCGCAGAACTGAGCCATGTACCGGGCGCGGATCAACGCGTACACCGCGCGTTCTCGTGGGGGCAGGCTGTCGATCCGGAACGCCACGGCGGTCGGGATAATTCCGTGGTGGGCGGAGATTTTGGCGGTGTTCCAGGCGCGCGAACGCACGGACAGGTTCAGGTCCTGGATACGATCCCGAAGCGTTGGATCGGCTTGAGTGAGCGCCTCGAGCACCGTTGGTGCGTCTTCGATCATGCTCTCGGGCAGGTAGCCGCAGTCGCTTCGAGGATAGCTGGTGACCTTGTGGGTCTCGTACAAGGCCTGGGCGCATTCCAGCGTTTCCTGGGCGCCCAGGCCGAGTCGGGCCGAGCAGATTTCCTGCAGCGTCCCTAGGTCGAACGGTAGCGGTGCGGACTCGCGCACCCTCTCGCTCTCGACACTGTCGGTGTGCACCTGTGCGGCCTCGAGCACTCTCTTCAGCACCTGGTGGGCGGCGCTTTGTTGGGTACAACGGCCTTGGTCATCGCTGACCGTAGGGGACGGTTGCCAGCGAGCCTGAAAATCTGCGGCCCCTGCGGCCACGCGAATATCCAGCGTCCAGTACGGCTGCGCCACGAAGCTAGCGATGGCCCGATCACGCGCCACTACCAGTTTCAAGGTCGGCGTCTGCACGCGCCCCACCGGCAGGACTCCGTCATAACCCGCGCGGCGCCCAAGCAGGGTGAACAATCGACTGAGGTTGATGCCCACCAGCCAGTCGGCCCGCGAACGGGCCAAGGCCGAGTGATACAACGGCAAGGTTTCCGCACCGGGCTTGAGCGCCGCAAGCGCCTGTCGGATCGAGGCATCGTTGAGCGCCGACAACCACAGGCGCTGCACCGGCCCGCGGTAGCCTTCCAGTTCCAGGATCTCGCGCGCGATCATCTCGCCTTCGCGATCGGCGTCGGTGGCGATGACCACCTCGCCGCACCGGCCCAGCAAGCCGCGAATGACCTTGAGTTGGGAAGCGACCTTGGGCTTTGGCAGCACCTTCCACTGTTGGGGCAGAATCGGCAGATCTTCTAGGGCCCAGCGCTTGAGGTGGCTGCCGTAGGTTTCAGGGGGCGCAGTCTCCAGGAGGTGCCCGACACACCAGGTGACGGTGACCCCCGCGCCCAGCAGGCAGCCTTCGGCACGCCGGCCGGCCTGCAACACGCGGGCGATGTCGCGCGCCTGGGAGGGCTTTTCGCAGATGAACAATTGCATGGCTTCGCTCCAGTCGGATGACTGAAACAGGGTGACGCTCAGGGGGAAGGGAGCCAGCTTAAAGCTGAATGTGCTGGGTCCAACTGGACGGTGGCGGCAGACTAACGCTGCTTCAGGTGGGCAATCAGGTGCTCGGTCGAAGACAGAATGAACTGCCGATCGGCATCGGACAGGGGCGCGAGCAGCAATCCGATCTTATGGCCTTGGTCACTGGGGCGTGGGCTGAAGTCGGTCACCAGTTCAGCCAGCCCGCAATCCAGCGCGCCCGACAGCTGAATCAGCTTGGGGACCGACAGCGATGTCTTGCCCAGCTCGAGCCTAGAATAGGCCTCACGACCCATCGACAGGCGTTCGGCCAATTGGTCCTGAGTCAGACCCAGGGCGCGGCGACGCTTGGCGATCATTTGGCCAATTTGCTTATCGGCGGCGGCGATGATTTTCGGCAACTGTGCGGGTCTCCCATTCAACCTGAATGGTCGAACAAAGACCTCGCAAGATGAACAACCCATCGAGTTGACTCTGGGCGATATGGGTTGTATTTATTCAATTGAGTGTGTGGATTGCTGAAAATGGGCAAGAATCAGTGGCGGTCGCTGCGCGCGCGAGGCGCGTATTGACGTACAAGGAAACTCACGTGGATACAGCGGACGATGGGCTGATAGGCCAGGTGCGGTTGCAGGCGCTTCGACGCTTTCTGGAGATTCATCGATCACCCGATGACAAGGACAAGCTCAGCGCCTTGGCGCAGTGGTTGGAACAATGCCCTACGCACCGGCAGGCGTTTCGGGAACTGGGGCAGGCGCTGGCGAAAGTCGCTGAGGATCCGGACGTGCTGGAGACGGCACTAGAGGCGATGTTGTTGCAATACAGTGCGGGTTCGACACGGCATTGAAGTGACTCGCGTCGATGGTGCAGGGTTTGGATGAGCGCCGCGCGATGAGGCGCTCATTCCACTGAGGTCCACTGATCAGCTCTTGGCACGACCGCCTTTGCGGGCAGTGCCGGGGCTCGCTTTGTCGGCCGGGCCCGACGGTGCGGCGTCGGAGGACTTTTCACGCATGCTCACGCTGGCCAGCCGATGGGGCAGGATACCGATGCGACGTGCCTCGACCTTGAAGGTCACCCGTGCGTTATCCTCGCTGTCCTCCCACTCATCGCGCACCGTGCGCCCTTCGACCAGCACGCGCATGCCTTTTTGAAACAACGTGCTCCAGTGCTCGGCATCGCGGTGCCACAGTTCAACCGGGGCCCAGTATCCGCCTCGGTCTTCGTAGCCGCCCTCACGCGGTACCGGGTTGTCGAAGTAGACATTCAGGCGCAGCAGACGCCGCGGCTCATCATTACCCGAGGTGAATTCCTGAAAGTCCGGCGCGCTGCCGATGTTGCCTTCGCCGACAAAAAAAGTGCTCATGGTGATGTCTCCGTTCCGGATGGGGATTGGCGCAGCACGCCTTCGGCGTTGGCCATCTTGTGGCTGCAGTCGAGCGCCTGGCGCTGCAGGGAATGCAGCACGCTCATCTGCAGGTTCAGCGCGATGCGGTTGCATTCGAGCTGGAACAGGGCAGTGCGCAGATCCGGGGGCAGGCGCGGATTGCGCATCAGCCGCTCCCAGACCAGGGCGCCCATGCGGGAAAAGTCTTGGGTGCGCCAGCGCAGGAATGTGGTGCCGGCGCCGGTGTTCTGCAGCACCAGACGAATGCCGAGCAAGGACAAGGGCGGCAGCGCCATGATCGCCGCCTGGGTGCCCATGAGCTGCGCCACACGCTGTTCAAGCTCCCTCGTGACGTTCGTCAGCTGAACCAGTTCCCCCTTACCCTTAAAAGGCTTTAAAAGGCCTTTTAGGGAGGCAGCGTGTTCGATGTCCCGATAGGCAGTGGGTGCGAGCGTCAGATCGGCGGGGAAATCCCGCGGGTTCATGATGGCTTATCCGTCGCGTCTGTCTCGTCGTCCGCCGGAACGTCATCACTTGCACTGGCCGGCTCACTCTCCGTCGACCCTGCCACCGCGATGATGGGCGGGGCGAACTGCGAGCGGCGCTCGCCATCGAGCACGTCCTGAGGCGGTCGACCGTACTTATCGACCGCTTCCTGAAAGCGCGCATTGTCGGCGGCTACATCGCTGCGGGTGACGCCGGACACGCGGCATCGATGCGCAATACCAAACAAGCTGCGCACCTGGTGGGCGCCCTGGTCGATCCATCCCTCCATGTCCGGCCGGCCGATCAGCGCCGTATGATGGGCCAGGAGCACGCGTCTGACCAGCGTGTCGTAGTCGGTGAGCAGGTACACCGCCAGAAATCCCAGCTGGCTGGCGATGAACAGCGGCAGGGTCACGGGGTGGATGTTGAGGTTGTCACCCACGTCGATTTGCGAGGGCAGGAGTTTTTCTAGATGGCTGACCTGCTCCATCAACTGGCCCATCTGCGCCTTGGCGCGCAGCACCTTGTCCTCGAGCATCAGCATGAACCAGTCGGCGAAAGGGTCGTCCTGCGCCGCCGCTTGCTTGAGGATGTTGGTGATGTTGATGTAGGCCGCCATGCTCATGATCGGATGGCTGCCTTCGCGGGCCAGGCGGCCCTGCCACAGCCGAGCGGCGTGATGGGTGTGCAGGGTCAGGGTGATGGTGCTGCGCAGCGAGCCCAGGTTGAGCTGGAAATGGTCGGCCATGGCAGGTCCTCAAGTCGGCGGGTGAGGACACGGTGCCGGACAAACACCAGTGTGACTGCCGAAAACCTGAAGGACCTGTGTTCGGATAAGCCATGGCGACTGGAACAGTATGGATTTGATGCCTGAGGCATCAAATCCACTGAAGGCTGGTGCTCATTACCGCACACGCGCAAAGCCGAGCTTCAGGTTCGACAAACGCCAACGGCTGATCAGGGCGACCGGACGTCCATGGATTTGATGCCTGAGGCATCAAATCCATTAAGCGCTACTCACCAGCCCACATTGTTGGCGCAATTGATCCAGGCAGGCCCGTGCCACGGGGGACGCCGATCGTGGCGCGTCGCCGCGTTCAGCGATCTTTGGCTCTGACACTGCCTGTTGGACGCGCACAGCTTTTGGGGGCGGCACCTTGGTCGCGATATCTCTGGCGGCCCACAGTCTAAAATCCCCCTCGAGCGCTTTCCTGATCAACCCCATCAGGTAAGCGGCGGGGCGCCGCACGGCCCCCGTCGTGCACCGGGCCACCGCCTCCTGCAGCACGGCCACCCTGGCCTCATTGGCCAATGGGGCCATGGCCTGCAAGGCGATCTGCCGATCACTCGCGCTGAGGGGCAGATTCGCTGGCCACTCGAGTTCGGATGTTCCCCCAGCCCCCCGTACCGTACTCTTTTGTTCTATACGCTCTTGTACAGTACTAGGAGGATTCGGAATCCGAACCACCGCTAAATCCGGGGCTTTCGCCGGCGGTTCGGATTGATGTTGTGCCGTGTACGGCAAGGAAGCGACATCCAGCGAAGGCTGTTCGGATTCGTGAGCAGGAGAGGGCGCCTCGAGCTCGAGTGAGTGTTGCTCAGGCGCCAACGGCAACAGGGCGAGCACCTTGGGTACATAGGCCGCCGGTACCGTTTGGTCGCGCCGCAGTTCCCCCAACACATGTCCGGCGGTGATGCGTACGCCCTTCGCGGCGTGCTTGAGGCTGCGCTTGATCAGATCACCGTAACCCTCGTCCAACTGCAGTGCTTCGGCCGGCGTCAGCGGCTCGTCGTGCAGGACATAGATGGGCGGCTGCAACCGACCTTGATCGTCGCGAAGATGCGTGACCAGGCTGAGCCAACGGGTTAATCGTAGATTCTGCAATACACGCGCGACTGTCTCTCGTGAAGCTTTCTCGCCGCAGGGGACGGCGGACAGATACGGCTGTAGGTCCTCGTAGCGGGGGTATTTGAGCCCGCGCTCTTCGATCATGAAGTGCAGGGCCTGCCAGGCGTTACGCTCCAGCGGTGTGAGCCGGGTATCTCGCAGCAGAGAGCGGGGCATGATGTTCTGAGGTTTGCCGATGTAGCGAAACTGGATCGAGGTGGCGGGCGGTGGCTTGGGTTTGGGCGGCGAGGGGAGTGGAAACAGGTGAGGGTTGTCCTGCATGTATTGGGCGCACTGGCGCATGGCCCGTTTTAGGTCCTCCAAGCTGAGACCGTGCCTCATAGCTGCTCTCCGTAGAGGTGCAACTGTTGCCAGACCATGGTCAGGGTGACGCCCTGCTCCTCGGCGAGCATCATCATGGTGTCGAGCTTGTCGGCGGTGCCGTCCAGCTGTCTCAGCTGACGCCAGCGCTGCCACAGCGCATGTTCCTGGGCTTCGGTCAGACTCTGTGGGCGACCGCGGCTGACCTCGATCTTCAGCAGCCGCCGGCGCATGGCGGTTTCGGAGTGGTCCAGCCCAAAGCATTTGTTCATGATCAGCGAGCTCGCGCCGAGCTTGAGTGCACGATTGATCAGGCGTTCATTTTGCTCGTCACGGTCGGCCTGCTCGATCAGCCGGCGCATCACCGCGGTATCGACCTTGATTTCGACCCACGGGACTGCGGCATGGGCTAAACGAGAGAGCGTGGTCGGTGGCAGGGATTGCAGAATCTCCAGGTCCTCTTCAGCCAGGCCCAAGGAGCGACAGCGCTGAAGGTGGCCTTGGCGCAGCTCATGCAACACCTGGTTGAGCATGGTGTTATTCAGCAGGGCGAAGATCGCGTTCATGAGAGTGTCTCCGAATCGTCCTGAGATGTGGCCTGGCTCAGGTCCACGATACGTCGTGCCAGCACCAACAACTGGACCCACTGATTCAGTTGCGCGTCGGGAAGGCGCTGAAGTTCGAAGGTGAGTATGGAATTGCCAAAGAGCGGGGTCAGATAGTCACCGACCAGCAGTTGGCCCACCAGTGTTGGGGGGAGCTGCTGCTTGAGTTCCCATTCGACCCCATCCTGGGCGCGCAGAATGGAGGTGAGCAGCAGCTGTACGGCTACGCCTTGGGGTTCGGTGCCCTCTGCGGCCTGCCAGTCGAGCGTGAATCCGAGGCCATGCTCCGCGCCGACGACAAAGTCTGTCAGTGCCGCGTAGTGGGCCAATGACTGCGCCAATTCGACGGCGAGGCTGCGCAGTTCGGCGATGGCAAGTGGCGCGATGGAATCCATCAGCTGTGACAGAGAAGGGAGCGATGAGGTACTGGTCGTCTGCGCTTCGGCCACCTCTGTGCTACCTGGGCGCAGACCACCGAAAATATCGCTCAACCTTAGCGGGTCCTCGTCAACGGAGTCATCATCGTCCCGGACCTGATCGGTTGGAGATGGCATTGGCGGTGTCTGACTGAGAACCAACGGAGGCGCGCTTGCGGGGTTGGCTCCGGCGTCTGGCAATTTGTTTACCGTCGTGGTGGGCCGCTCATTGGTGGAGGGTTCACTCGGCGGCGTAGCGTGATAGCCGCTCTGCGTCAGTTCCAATTCCATCAGCCGCGGCGTGATGTCCAGCACCTTGGCCATCTGCGCCAACAAGGCGCCGCGCACCTCGTCCCAGTCGAACTCGTCGGACGTCGTGTCGAAGTTGGACAGCGTCTGCTGCCACAGCACAAGTAGTTGATCGAGCGGGGCCAGCAGGCGGTTCCACACCTGTTCGGCCCGTTTGCGCAGCAGAATGAGGCGCTCGATCTGAGGCTTCGGTAACCCGGAACACAGGGCATTGGGCAGACTGGGCAGCAGGTATTCGACGGTGTCGAACATGCGGCTGATCTGCGATTGCGAGACCGGATACCCGCCCGATGCCAACGCCTGGGCGAGTTCGCGTTGCGAAAGGGACGCGCCGTCATCCTCCAGCAATGCCTTCACGTTGACCACCGCCAGCGCGCGTTCAATAAACGCCAGCTGTCCGTGCAGATCGCTTTCAGCCAGATGTCCGAGCAAGGCATGGGTCTCGCTGGTCCAGGGGCGGTAGCGGCAGGCGATTCGGAAGTAACGCTCGTCGCGCGTCTCTTTCCATAGTTCGTTCAGAATGGACAGGCGCGTGTTACCCCCATTCAAGATGATGAAATACGTCTCGCTGGGTCGTCGGGTGATGGAAGGCGCCTGGTCCAGGCCGCGTTCACGAATCGAGGACTTGATGTCGTCATACAGCGGGTTGCGGATGAATCGGGGGTTGCGCTCGTAGGGCCGTAATTGCTCCAGGGTCACCACGATCTCTGACTCCTGGTCAAACTCCGGCGCCACGCTTTCGCCTGGACTGCGCAGCAACATCTGTGGGCGCAGTCCGGCGCTGATCTGTTCCTGGGTGGGTTTGATCATGATTGGCCTCAATTACGCCTGCGGTAGCTTGTCGCCGACTTCAAACTTGACCACGAAGGCTGTGCCCGGCAATTCGAAGTGCTGGCTGAGCTCATGCAACAGCTTGGTGATAGCGGGGTGACCGCCCGGGAGGTCGAACACCACGGTGCAATAACAGGGTTCTGTTACCTCGCGATGGGGAGAAGCTGATGGCGATGGGATCACGCAGCGTGGCTCATGCATGGCGAGCTCCAATAAATTAGTTGGAAGATTTCAGTAGCGGGCACAGACATCCGGAGCTGACGCCGGGTCGATGAGTCGGTGCCATTCGGGAAACAGCTCAAGCGCTAGCTGCCGCATCGACTGCGCCGCGCTCAACCCGCCAGAGGGAGAGGGGCGATAGTCGATCCGGTGCACGGGCAGGCCCAGCGAGGCCGCGTTTAGATAGGCCACACGATCCAGTACCACCGCGGAACACAGGGTGACCTTGTCATGTGCGACAAAGTCTGCAGACAGGCTCTGAATGATCAACCGCGTATCGCGGCGGCTCAGATTGACCTGGTTCAGCAGCAGCCGTGCCGGGGGAGGGCGGACGCCCAGCTGCTCATAGGGCGCCAAGCTTTGCAGCAGCGCAAGCGTGCCGCGGTGCAACTCCCTCGCCGCGAGCATCTCGGGCGGAATAGGACTGATCATCATGTCCGAGGCCAGCACGGACATCTCGACGATGACGCTGCGCGCGCCTTGGGTGTCGATCAGCACCACATCGTAGAAAGGCTCGAAGACATGGAGTAGATTTTTCAGGCGCAATCGGCCATCTGGGGCGTGCAACAAGAGGGTATTCAACTGGCCAAGCGGATCATTGGACAGGACCACGTGCAAGCCTTCGATACAGGTCCGTGAAACGATCTGATCGAGATCTACCAAGCGATGGCCGATCAGCTCAACACTGCCCGCAGTGCCGGCGCAGGTTAGTGGGTAGTAGCTGGACAGCGTCGGTTGGCTGTCCAGATCGATCATCAACACCCTCAGTCCGGCATCGGCCAGTAGGCCACCCAGATTGGCGGTGACGGTCGTCTTGCCGACGCCGCCCTTGGTCGACACTACTGATAGCACCTTCACCGTCACGCCTGCGCGCCGAGGCGTTCGGCGATCCACCGGTCGATCTCGGCAGAGTCCCAACCGACGGCGCGCATACCAATGCGTCGGGCCAAGGGGAATTTGCCTTCCTTCATCAGGTTGTAGATGTGCGCCCGCTTGAATCCGGTACGTTTCTCCACCTCATCACGGCGCATGATGTAGCGGTCGGTTTGGGAAGGGCTTGCGGTCACGTCGGTCTGGGTTTGCATACGTGTCACTCCTTGGCGCCAGATGGCTTGCGATGGGAAGTGACATGAGTCAACACCAGGAAATCGAGCTTGTCATTGCAATGCAATTGCGGACGATTGCATTGCAATTTGGTTTGGACTCCCTATTTGAATCGCTTGTTTGCGTCCGCAAACCGTTGATCCAACGTCCGTTTTTTGAAGCCTGGATGGTCGGGGAACTGCTGCTGAATTGCGGCAACGATCGCGTCCTGGCTAGGAAAAAAAGGCTTATTTTTTTCTCCGGGACTTTCGTTGAGCAAAAGCCTTAGCAGGGCGCCGGTGACATCCAGCAAGCTTGCTTGGGTGCGTGCATCCGCAGGCTTTTCCTCCTCGGCGGAGGCGCGAAGCTGCTCCACCTCGACCCCAAGCGTCGCGAGTTGCTCCACCACTTCAGCGTGAGACCTCGTCAGCCGATTGCACAAGACTTGAAGCGTATCCCTGTCAGCCTTCAGTATTAGATATTGACCCCATTTCACCGAGCCCTCCGCGTCTGCTGCGTAGGCAAACAGGAAGGGCGGTTTCTGGTCTGGGTGGTAAAGGCTCATCCAGGCTTTCAGTTCGCCGTGGCGGATGCGCAGGGACCTCGGGCCGAGATTGGTATCAAGTCCGGTCAATAACGCCTGCGGATGGCTGGACAGCTCCCGGTGCTGCACGGCATCCAGGATCATGCCGACATGCGTCGCCAGGCAGGGCCATCGGGGAAAGATCTTGAGCAGTTGTTCGGGATACAGCCAGTTCGCCTGGCAGATCTGTGTCTCGAACGCTTGAAGCCCACACCAACGCAGTGCTGCTTCGATGGGGGTGTAAAGCAATTTGAAATGCGGATCCGAGCATTGTCGGCACATGGGACCTCCTATTCCTTAGGATGGCCTCTCGCATAGGTCGTATCGATTCACCGCTAAAGACGCGGGCGAAATCGTTATTGTTATTTGCTCAGCGAGACGGCGTTAGTTGCAGCATGAAAAGCTGTAAGGCCTTTGCTGAACTGCTCCCAGGCGATGAGCGAATTCATATCAGACTCAGGCGTCCGTAATAAACTCCATTCAGGAGGGGCAAGCGTAGGAAAAGCAAGAGGCTGGAGCAAGTGCTCTAGATCAATGCTCTCACCGAGAGGTGTCAAAAAATCGGACAGGTAAGATGGGTATTTCTAGATTGTCCTTTATTCCTCGGGCCGGACCAGTAGCGTAATTTTCTTGACAGTGATTGGTCTGAAATAAAATGTAACAAACCCGGCGCTTCCAACGCTGGCATTGCTGTACCACTTGGTTGGTACAAAAAGTGGTAAATCCCCCACTGGAGTACAACCAGCGCCCGTTTTTTCGGGAGTGAACAGCGCTGTCGGCCCAACCCTCAATGGGGGATGCGAGGGCAGATGACGGTCCGTCGCTGATGCGACGAGGTTAGATCAGCTGTGACGGTTGTATGGCACTAAGCGGTGTCCGCAATCCCGCCTTATGGAACGCCAGTCCGTGACTGCCTCTGGCTGTGGATTCAACCGGTCACGGACTGCGCGAGTCGGCTGGACTAGAGGCTGATAATCCCTTCCAAATACTGCACGGCATTCCCTGCTACGCACACGCGTCCATCAACTACGCGGCAGTCCAGCACACCGCCGCGCTGGGAGGCCTGCAACGCCGACAGTCGCGTCTTGTTCAAACGCTGCGCCCAGTAAGGCGCCAGGCCGGCATGAATAGAGCCGGTCACGGGGTCCTCGGCCCCACCGTTGGCCGGCCAGAAATAGCGCGAAGCAAAGTCGTGCCGCACTCCCGGCGCGGTGACCACAACGTCCAGCGGGCCTAGCTCCACCAGCTTGTCCAGGCGCGGCACCACGGCCTCGACCTGCTGCTGGTTGGCGTAAACAGCGAAGTATGCCTGTGTGTTCACCCAATACTCCACCGGTGTGATCGACAACCCTTCAAGCAACTGCGCAGGGACCTCGACCAAGGGGCGCGGCGCGCGATCGGGGAAATTTAACTCAATCTTGCCGTCCGGCAGTTGCTGCACTGGAATCTCGCCGACTGCCTTGGCCCAGAAAGTGACCGATTGTGGCGCATCCGGCTGGTGGAACAGCACGAACGCACTAGCCAGCGTCTCATGTCCGCAGAAATCGATTCAGTGAGGGGAGAGAACCAGCGAATTTCATATTGCCCCTGGGCGTTACGCACGAAGAACGCCGTTTCCGGCAATGAGTTCTCGATGGCGATCGCCTGCATGGTTACCGCGGGCAGCCAGGTTTGCAGCGGCACTACGGCCGCGATGCCTCCAAGCCAATTCCGTGACCTGAAAGGATTGAACCAATGGGACATTACATCCAGATCAAAGCGCGTGATGGCGCTGGCAGCTTCAAGGGTTACCTCGCCTTGCCTGCGGGCGGCAAGGGCCCAGGGCTGGTGATCGGCCAGGAAATCTTCGGCATCAACGACACCATGCGCGCGACCGCCGACATCTACGCCGAGGAGGGCTACGTGGCCCTGGTGCCTGATCTGTTCTGGCGTCAGCAGCCGGACATCGAGTTGGGCTTCACGCCGGCGGATTTCGACAGGGCACTGGGCCTGTTCGGCAACCTGGACCTGGACAAGGCCGTAGACGACATCGCGGCGTCCATCGATGTCCTGCGCACCCTGGAGTTCGTCGCCAGCCCGGCGATCGGCTATGTTGGCTACTGCATGGGCGGCAAGCTCGCCTACCTCACGGCCACCCGCACTGACGCCGCCTGCTCAGTGGGTTACTACGGAATGGGCATCGATGCGTTCCTGAATGAAGCCGACAAGATCAATGGCGGGCTGGTGCTGCACTTCGCCGAACAGGACAGCTACTGCGATGCTGACACCCGCGCGCGCATTACAGCTGGCCTGGCGAACATCAAGGGCGTCGAGCTCTATACCTATGCTGACGCGGACCACGCCTTTGCGCGCATCGGCAGCGACCACTTTCACAAGCCATCGGCGATGATGGCCCATGGGCGCACCATCGCCGCGCTGAAAAAGTACATCGGCCCGGATATCAATCTATCGGCGTTGTGGGAAGAGCACTGCCTGCACGAGTTCGTCACCCGGGACGTGCCGGCGACCATGGCGACCATGGTCAAGGAACCCTACGTCAACCACATTCCGACCCTGACCGGCGGCGTTGGCAGCAAGGAACTGAGCCGCTTCTACCAGCACCACTTCGTCCATGTGAACCCGCCAGACACCAAGATTATCCCCCTCTCGCGCACTGTCGGCGCGCTGCAACTGGTGGACGAATTCATCATGTGCTTCACCCACACCACCGAGATGGACTGGATGCTGCCGGGCATCGCGCCCACCGGTAAATACGTCGAGATCCCGATGCTGGGCGTGATCAGCTTTCGCGGCGACAAGCTCTACCACGAGCACATCTACTGGGACCAGGCCACTGTGTTGGTGCAGATCGGCCTGCTGAACCCTGAAGGGCTGCCGGCGGCGGGTGTCGAGACCGCGCGCAAGCTGCTCGACGAGACCTTGCCGTCCAACCGCATGATGGCCCGCTGGCAGACCAGCGAGGGGCTGTAAGGGTTTTTCACGCCTGTTCGACTATCGAGGTTTTGATGCAAGTAGCCCACAAGACAGTACTGCTGACCGGCGCCAACGGCGGCCTGGGTCAGGCGTTGATCAGCGCGTTGCTGGAGGCCGGCGCGAGCAAGATCTACGCCGCCTGCCGCGCGCCTGAGCGCTTGACCCAGGTCGACCCGCGCGTTGTGCCCCTGACCCTGGATGTCACCAGCCCTGTGCAGATCGCCAGCGTTCGCCGCCTGGCCAAGGACGTGGATATCCTGATCAACAATGCCGGGCTCAATTGCCAGCAGCGCCTGCTCGACGCCGCAGAACCTGAAGCGGCCAGCGCCGAAATGGCGGTCAATTACTTCGCCACGCTGAACCTGTGCCGTGCTTACGCGGGGCTGTTGCGCGAGCGACAGGGCGCGATCGTCAACGTGTTGTCGATCCTGGCACGGGTCGCGCTGCCGGCCATGGGCTCGCTGTGTGCCTCCAAGGCTGCGGCAATGCGCTTGACCGAGGGCCTGCGCGCGGAGTTGGCCAGCGCTCAGGTGCAGGTCATGGCGGTGTTGCCAGGGGTGATCGACACGGCCATGAGTCGAGATTTCCCGGGCCCGAAAGCCAGCCCGGAGGACATCGCCCTGGCGATCGTCAGCGGGCTGATCGAAGGCACCGACACGCTGTATCCGGACCCTATGGCTCAGCAGGTCGCGCAAGGCCTGGCGGATGATCGCGAAACAACGGTCGCGGGGTTCGCGGCGTTTCTGTAATCCGTTGCAGCTGTAGCCGGCTGCCAGCTTTTTTCCATCGACCTCGGCACCGGCGATTCACATCGCAGGAATAGGTCCGAAGCCGAAACTCAGCGCGGACGAGAGAGGTATGAGGACCACGGCGCCAATCAGTGTAATGAGGGCTGAAACCTTTACGTTTCCAGAACCGCGCAGCGAAGCCGTTATCATGTTGACTAACTACATCGGGACCGCGCCCATGAACAGGTAGTTCGAGTACTTGACGGTCGCTTCCAGAGCGTCGCTCCGTGCTCCCATTACATGGTACAGAGACGGCCCCAGTAGCAAGGCCGCAGCATTGAAACACGTGCCTATGACAATGGCGAGTATCACTGCGTGCATCAAAAGTGCATCGGCGTGCTGCTCATTGCTTGTCCCCACTGCACGGGCTACCGCCGAGGCTACACCACTGCCGATAACGGGTAATTCTTTGCGTTCTGAACCACGCTTTTTCATACACCCCTCCAGTCAAAGGATGGAGGGGGCGGGGACTCGGATCAAATCATATTCCTAAACGGGGTCATTAAAGCGCCACCACTAACAAGTCCGCAGCTTCTCCAGAGTCAAGTTTTTTGACGGTGACTTAGCCTCCCAAAAGGCAGCGACCACTGTCGAGAGAGTTCAGTGTAGTGCGTAGTGTTTCTAGTTCAGTGGGCTGCGGCGCGCCGGGGAGGCGGTTTTATAAGATGGATTTTTCTCGTTCCGCCCGATCGATAGGGGCTTCCAATTCTTGGATTTTTTGTTGCTCGGGCGTCAGCGCTTTACTGACCGGCGTGACGCCGCCATGTTGATGAGGCGTATTTTTCCCGGTGGTTTCGTCAGGCGCACGGGGGGCGCCGGGGCAGTTTCGTCGTGCGGCGCTTAGCGGTGAAGAGCCGATCTCCTGAATCGTCGACAAAAATCTATGGTCACCCCATTTTTTGCAATACTGATTGACGGATGAAGTGGTCGGCTTGCTTAAATCTATCTAGCGTCCAATTGGGGCATGCCCCGCGGCATGATGAGAGTCGCGCCTGACGATCCTAAAAAAGCCCTCGGCTTCGAAAGCCGATTTTTGTGTCAGGATCTTCGCCAGGCCGGTAGGCCATTTACGTGATCTGTTGTTCAGCTATCGCAAAACCTGAAAGGTGAGTCGTGGTACAGCAACAACCGCAGGGTCAGGCGTTCAAGGCGCCTGGCCCTGCTTCGTATTGGGTATGGTGTGCAGCAATCGCCCAAGCGATACGTGCCATCTTGTTGGCCAGAGCGCAGGCCACCACGTTGGAATGGCGTCTCGTCAATAACGCTCGAACCCAGTCCGCCAAGGCTCCTTTCTGGTCGTCGATGCGCGGCATGTAGGCCCTTGCGCATTGCACCCGCAGACGCCTGAAATTCTTGTCTCCTCGCTTGCTGATCCCCAACAAGTTTGCCCGGCCACCAGTGCTTTACTGCCTGGGCACTAGGCCGACAGATGAAGCCATGCATCTGATTGACCGCTTTGGTACGGTCGCGGGTCAGAGATTCGCGCAGGCGATGCAATACTGAGAGAGTCTGCTGCGCTTCTGTCTTGGGCGAAACGAAGCGCATCGTCGGGCGCGAAGCGGCTTCGCGGATAGCTTGCGCATCGACGAAGTCGTTCTTGTTGCTTTTGACGAAAGGTTTAACGAACTGCGGAGATATCAGCTTGGCCTGATGATCCATAGCGATCAGCTCGCGAGCTACGAAATGCGCTCCGGCGCAGACCTCCATTACCACGGTACATGCGGGTAGGTTGGCAAAGAACCGCATCATCTGCTGTCGTCAGAGTTTCTTGCGGAACTGCTCTCGACCGGGCTTATCGTGGCCGTGCAGATGAAAAGTGTGTTTGCCGAGGTCGATGCCGACCAGAGCCAAATCGCTCATGGTGATGGTCTCCGAGTTAAAAACACCCTGTGAAAGCGTAGCCTTCACAGGGTGTCGGGGTGACCATCTCATTAAGGCCAGGCTGAGCCAATGCAAAGCTGACCTGCCTTAGCCGGTGGGCTGAACACTATCCGCCGCGCGGGCCCGCGCCCAGCGCGCCCATGACCATCTGCGTAACCTGATTCACCACCTGATCGAACGGCGGGTGGCGGCCTTCGCGAAACCAGAAGGCAATGCTGCGCAACATGCCCAGCACGACGCTGGTGGCGGTATCGACATCCTGCACGGTGAACACGCCCTCGGTGATACCCGCGGCGATGATGGGCGTGAGCGAGTCCCGGTAGCGGGCCAGCAGCGGCCGGATCCGCGCCTTGTAGTCCAGATGCAGGCTGCGCAACTCCAGGCCGAGCAACTGCGCGCATTCCTGCTGGTGGCGCTGAAATTCCAGGTGGGTGCGCACGAATACCTGCAGCTTATCCAGCACTCGCGGCGCCTTTGCGCTGCGCTGGATGACCACCTCGACCAGACCCTCCAGATGCTCCTCGATCAGCTCGTACAGCAGCGCCTGTTTGCTTTCCACATGCTGGTAGAGCGAGCCGGCCTGCACACCCACCTGCTTGCCGAGCTGGCGCAGGCTGACATTGCCGAAGCCTTCCTGGACGAACAACGACAGCGCGGTGTCACGCACCTGCTGCGCCCGGTCCACGGGAGCGGTGCAGGCGCTACGGGTCGGGTCGCTCATCGCGTGGCCTTGTCCGGGCCGACCAAAGCCTGTATCGCTGCCCTGGCCTCGGCACTCATGACCCGCTCGATAAATTGCTCGCACTCGTTGACGAATACCGCCTGCAGCCCGGCAATGGCATCGCGCAGCAGGCGCTTGCTGGCACGCAGGCCTGGCTGGGGCAGCGTCGCCAACTGCGCGGCCTGCTGCAGCGCATGCTGCAGGCATTCCTCGCCATGGTCGAAAACCCTGTTGGCCAAGCGATATTCCACCGCTTCGGTGCCGTTCAGGGTCCGCCCGCACAGCAGCAACTGGGCCGCCAGCAGGTCACCGACCTGGCGTGGCAGCAGCAGGCTGGCGCCAAACTCCGGGGTCAGGCCGAGCTTGGCGAACGGCACGCTGAGTGTGGCGTCACGGGTGATGTACACGCCGTCGCAGTGCAGCAGCAGCGTGGTGCCGATACCGATGGCGGGGCCGCACACGGCGGCGATCAGCGGCTTGCTGAGCCCCATGACCGCAGCCATGAATTGAAAGGCCGGGGCATCGAGGCGATCGGGAGGCGATTGCAGGAAGTCCCGCAGGTCGTTGCCCGCCGTGAAGCAGGTCTGGCTGCCGGTGATGACGATGGCGCACACGGCGTCGTCGAGTTGTGCCTCGCGCAGCACCTGGGCCAGTGTCAGGTACATGGTCTGGGTCAGCGCGTTGTGCTTGTGCGGGCGGTCGAGGCGTACCAGCAGGGTCTGTGCATGGCGCTCGGTAAGGACTTCAGTCATGGCAATTACCTGATTGACGGACGTGGGGTGATTGTGGCGACAAGCGCGGCAAAATAATAGACACATCGTCAGTTATTGTGCTTCGATAGACCTCGTCATGTCGCCTGCCATGTGCCGGGCGTCAGGTTTTCCGGTCTGGAGATCACGCCATGCATCACCTTCAATCCTCTGTTGCCGACGAGCCGGCGCGCGCCTGGTTCGACCAGGCGTTGCGGGTTCAGCCGCGTTCGTTTTTCACCGAGGTGCAGGGTTGTCAGGTGCACTACCTGGCCTGGAACGCCGAAGAGCGACACAAGCCCACGCTGCTGTTGATTCACGGCTATCGCGCTCATGCGCGGTGGTGGAGTTTCATCGCGCCGTTTTTCACCGACAGTTACCGCGTGGTGGCGCTGGATCTGTCTGGCATGGGCGACAGCGGCCGCCGCGAGCACTACGACAGCCAGGCGTTCGTGGACGATATTCTGGGCGTCATCGATGCCGCCGAATTGGCCCCGGTGACCCTGGTCGGCCACAGCTTTGGTGGCGGTCGGGCCTTGCAGGCCTGCGCACAGGCGCCAGAGCGTATCCGCCGCGCGATCGTGGTCGACACCTACGTGTTCATGGGCGACGAGCCGCGGCCCAATGTGCCGTTGCCACGCACGGTCGCCCAGCCCTATGCGTCCATGGAACAGGCCCTCAAACGCTTTCGCCTGACCCCGGAGCAGCCGCCCGGGCCCACCTGGCTGGCCGACTACGTCGCCTGGCACTCGCTGCGCCGGGTCAACGGCGGCTGGGACTGGAAGTTCGACCGCAACCTGCCGCGTTTAGTCTCGGTACCCAATGGCCTGCTGGAGCTGGCCAAGGTACAGGTGCCGGTGGATTTCGTGCTGGGCGAGGGCAGTGCGGTGGTCAGCCCCGAGCATGCGGCGCGCATGGTCGCAGTGCTGCCCAAGGCGCGGGGGCCGGTGGTGGTGCCGCAAGGCTTTCATCACATCATGATGTCCCAGCCGTTGGCCCTGGTCGCCACCCTGAGGGCTCTGTTGGCGGTAGAGCAAACCCTGCATGAAAATAACTGACTAATGGTCAGATAAATCGAACAAAAATGCGCTCTCAGCGCAGCTAGGAGCCCCTGATGGCACTCGATTACACCCGAATAAAACACTGGCCGATCCCCGAACAGGTTCACCCTTTCAGCACCCGCGATACCCTGCTCTACGCGCTCGGCGTGGGCGCGGCCACCACCAACCCCGTGGCCGATGAAGACCTGTGCTTTGTGTTCGAACAAGGCCTCAAGGCCCTGCCGACGCTGCCCGCCATTCTTGGTGACGGGCCCAACTGGATGGCCGACCCGGCGACCGGCATCGATATCAACAAGGTGCTGCACGGCGAGCAGTTCCTGACCCTGCATCAACCGCTGCCTACCAGCGGCACGGTGGTCGGGCGCACGCGCATCGAAGAAATCTACGACAAGGGCGCCGATAAGGGCGCCGTCATCTACCTGACCCGTACCCTGCACGAGCAATCCAGCGGGACCTTGCTGGCCACGGTCGGCTACACCGTGTTCCTGCGCGGCAACGGTGGTTTTGGTGGCAGTGCACAAGGCGCGCCGGTGCCCCATGCCGTTCCGACCGACCGGCCGGCGGATCTGTCCCTTGATCTGATCACGCGCCCCGAGCAGGCGGTGCTCTATCGCCTCTCGGGGGATGCCAACCCCTTGCACATCGACCCACGCCTGTCGCGCCAGGCCGGCTTCGACCGGCCCATCCTGCATGGCTTGTGCAGCTACGGCATTGCCGGCCGCGCGGTGCTCAAACTGCTGTGCGGCAACGACCCTGCGCGGCTGCGGCGTTTCGACCTGCGGTTTGCGACGCCGGTGTTCCCCGGCGAAACCCTGCGCACCGAAGTCTGGCGCCAGGGCCCGGGGCGCGCGGCGTTCAGGGTCAAGGTGGTCGAGCGCGATGTGGTGGTGCTGAACAACGGTCTGGTGGAATACACCGAGTAATCGAGGCGCGGGCCACCGGGTGGCCCGCTGTGTGGGGTCAGTGGAACAGCGCCCAGCTGTTGTCTTCGGCGCGCGACCAGCCGCTGGAGGCAATGGTGCCACCGTCCACCGAAAGGGTGATGCCGGTCAGGTAGCTGGCCATGGGCGAGGCGAGAAACACCGCCACGCCGCCGATCTCTTCCACGCTGCCCAGCCGCCCCAGGGGAATGTAGCGGTCCCGGGCGGCGGCCTGGGCGGGCGTGGCGGCGTCGTAAAAAGGCTGCAGGCCGGGCGTCAGCAACATGTCCGGTGCCAGGGCGAACACGCGGATGCGGTGCTCGCTGAGCTCCAGTGCCAAGGTGCGGGTGAAGCTGATCATCCCGGCCTTGCAGGCGGCGTATACCGCATAGCCCGGCGCCGCACGCAGGCCCTCGCTGCTGGCGATATTGATGAGGGTGCCGCCGCGTCCGCCGGCGATCATCACTCGTGCGGCCGCCTGGGTCGCGGCCAGCATGCTGACCAGATTGAGGTCGATGTGCTTGCGCCAGCTACGCTCGCCTTGGTCCATGAATTTCACTTGCCGGGTCCCGCCCACGTTGTTGACCAGGATGTCGACCCGTTGGAAGTGCTCCACGGCCAGGTCTACCAGGCGCTGGACCTGTTGGGTGTCGGTACAGTCGGTGGGCACCAGCAAGGCGCGCCGGCCCAGCGTACGGATGGCCTGCGCCACCGCTTCGCCCTTGGCCTGGTCGAGGTCGCCGATCACCACGTCGGCGCCAAAGCGCGCCAGGGCCAGAGCGATGCCCTCGCCGATACCGTTGGCGCCACCGGTGACGATGGCCACCTGGCCGGTCAGCAGAATGTCGGATGGAGTCATGCGCAACACCTCACGAAGGAGGGCGGCAACCGTTGAGCGGCGCCGCCCGTACTGGCTTACGCTCGCTTGAGCACGGTCACCACGCCGGCGCCACCCAGGCCGACGTTGTGCTGAATGCCGACGCGCGCGTTCGGTACCTGGCGCGCCCCGGCCGTGCCGCGCAGATGCCAGGTCAATTCGGCGATCTGGGCCGGCCCTGTGGCCCCCAGCGGATGGCCCTTGGACAACAGGCCGCCGGACGGGTTGGTGACGATGCGCCCGCCATAGGTGTTGTCACCGTCGGCCATGAACTTCGCCGCGCCGCCTTCGGGACACAGGCCCAAGGTTTCGTAGCTGATGATTTCGTTGGGGGCGAAGCAGTCGTGCAGCTCCACTAGCTGTGCGTCCTCGGGGCCGATGCCGGCTTGCTCGTAGGCCTGGCGGGCGGCGATCCGGCCCATCTGGTCGCCGACCACGTTGATCAGGCTGCCGGAATCAAAGCTGCCGGGGCCGTCGGTGGCCAGGCCCATGCCGGCAATTTCCACCAGTTGGCCCAGGCCATGCTTGCGCGCATAGGCCTCTGACACGATCAGGGTCGCGGCGGCGCCGCAGGTGGGTGGGCAGCACATGAGCTTGGTCAGGGGGCCGAAGATCGGCGTCGAGGTCATGACTTGCTCAAGTGTCAACGGCTCGCTGAACAGCGCATAGGGGTTGCGCAACGCGTGGCTGCGCGCCTTCACCGACACCTGCGCGAACAGCTCGGGCGTACCGCCATGACGTTTGAGGTATTCGTTGCCCGCGCTGCCGAAATACTGCGGCGCCTGGGGCGCGTTGTCATCCCAGCCACAGATGGACTGCACCGCGGCGTCGAGCCGCCAGGTGATCGGGGTGCGGTCGTCGTCGACCGCCAGTGCCCCCGCCGACATCTGCTCGAACCCCAGCGCCAGGGCGACCTCGACCTGGCCACTGAGCACCGCCTGGCGCGCCAGGTAGATCGCGCTCGAGCCCGAGGCGCAGGCATTGTTGACGTTGATGATGGGGATATGGGTCATGCCGACCGAGTACAGCGCGGTCTGCCCCGAACAGGTGTTGCCGTAGACGTAACCGACGAACGCCTGCTGGACCGCCGAGTACGGCACACCGGCGTCTTCCAGGGCGGCCAATGCTGCCTTGGCACCCATCACGTCATACATTTCGTTCTTGCCGGGCTTGGCGAATTTCACCATGCCGACGCCGGCAATCAATGCTTTGTTGCTCATGTTCAACTCCAGGGGCCACCGTGCGGTGGCCGCAAAGGCGTGGGGGCTACTGGCTGAAATCCATCACCGTCAACGCAGCTTCCGGGCGGAAGATGCGCGCTTGCTGCGCCGCCAGGGTGTAGGCGTCGAGGCTGGCGTCCTTGCCGCGCCCGGGGATGCCCTCAGCTGCGACCAGCTTCAATTCGCGGATGCCCTGGCCCGAGGCGAACAGGCAATGGCCGGTGCGCTGTCCCGACAGCTCGCTGACCATGTACAGCACCGCGGGGGCCACGTGTTCGGGGGCCAGCAGGGCATTGAGCTCATCGCTCATCAGCCCTTCGGTCAGGGCCGAGAGCGCCGCTGGCGCCAGGGTCCACACGCGAATGCCGTACTTGCGGCCTTCTTCGGTGAGCACGTTGGAAAACGCCCAGACGCCGCCCTTGGACGCGCCGTAGTTGCTCTGCCCGAAATTGCCCGCCAGCGCCGACACCGACGAGGTGTTGACGATCACCCCGCCGCGGCCGTTCTCCTTCATCCAGGTGAAGGCTGGCCGGGTCACCGCGTAGACGCTCTTGAGATTGACCTTGAGGACCAGATCCCAATCGGCTTCTTCAAGCTTGAGCAGCGACTTGTCGCGCAGAATGCCGGCGTTGTTGATAAGGATATCGACGGCGCCGAAGGCCTCCAGGGCGGTGTCCAGCAGCGACTGGCCGCCGGCGACCTCGGAGATGTCTGCGGTGTGCGCCGCCGCCTTGCCGCCAGCCGCGATGATCTGGGCCGCGACGTTGTCGGCCAGAAAGCGCCCCTGGGCGTCCTTGCCGATATCGTTGATGACCACCGCTGCGCCTTCTTCGGCCAGCAGTTTGGCGTAGGCTGCGCCCAGGCCACGCCCGGCGCCGGTGATCAGCGCCACTTTTCCTTCCAGCAATGCCATGGGTGTCTCCTTGTCGATCTTGTTATGACAGCACCTGGCTCAGCGTACGCCGGTCAGCAGGTCCTGCAGGTTGGTGCTCATGATGCGTTGGGTGTTGGCTTCGTTGACGTTGCTGATGTCCTTGAAGAAGTCCATCGGCGTCGCCATGCCTTCGGGGTGCGGCCAGTCGCTGCCGAACAGGATGCGGTCGAAGCCGATCAGCTCGCCGAGCTTTTCCACCGGGTCCTCGTAGAAGGGCGAGATGTAGATGTGTTCGCGGAAGGTCTCCACCGGGTTGCGGGTAAAGCTCTTGGGCATCTTGTGGTAGATGTTTTCCATGCGTTTGAGCAGCGGCTCAAGCCACGCCGAGCCGTTTTCCAGCGAGGCGATGCGCACGTTGGGGAACCGGTCGAACACGCCGTGGCAGATGACGGCCGACAACGAGTCGGCGATCGGGCGGCCCATCCAGTCGAGCAACTCGCCGAACGGCTCCTTCTCGAACGGGCGGAACTCGTCGCTGTTGCGGGCACCTGCGGTCCACCAACGGGCGATCTGATCGTAGCCCGAGTCGGACACATGCATGGCGACGAAGATCTTGCTCTCGTTGATGCGCGCCCAGAAGGGGTCGAACTCCTTGAAACCCATGGAGCGGGTGCCATAAATGCCAGGTACCGGCGCCGGGCGAATACCCACCACCCGTGCACCAGCGCTAAGCAGGTATTCAAGCTCGGCCACGGCGGTATCGACGTCCGCCAGATTGATCATCGGGACCGGGAACAGGCGGTTTTCATAGGCGAAGCCGACTTCTTCCTCGAACCAGCAATTGAGCGCATGAAACAGCGCCGCGATGGCCTCGGGCTGGTTGTGCAGCCGCGCCTCGATGACCGATGCCAGGGTCGGGATGATCAAGCCGCCGTGCACACCCTGCGACTCCATGACCGCCAGATGCGCCGCGCCGTTGTGGAAGGCCGCCTGGGAGGGGACCGGCTTGCCGGCCATCTCGCGCAAGGTCAGGCCCTCGGGGTTGTCGGCGCGATACCAGGCTTCGTGGGAGCCCGGCGCCGCCACGACCTCGAAGGTCGGATTGGGGATGTAGTCGGTGAGCACGCCGCCGACCGCCAGCTTGGTGCGACCGTTGACCTCGACGTACTGGAACTGGCTTTTGAATTTCTTCGGCAGGTGACGCAGAAAGGCTTCCGGCGGTTCGTAGAAGTGCCGATCGGCATCGAAGATCGGGTAGCTGGCAGCTGTCATGGGAGTTATCTCCTTGTCGTTGGAAGACGGCGAGTGAAGAACGCGTCACGACAAAAATAACGCTATGTCAGTTATATGCGCAAGCATGGCCGCTTATATTTACGCTGGGGGCGGTACGCAGAGATCGCTGGCGTCTGTTAATAACCGATGTAAAACAAGAGGTTGTATCGATATACAAGCCGCCTTTGGTCTCGCATCGGTCTCGCAGGTTTAGGGGGCGAAAAATAGCACTTGAAAAGCGACTTTGTGTCAGTTAATCATAAAGGACACCAGCGCATGGCCACCGGCCCCCGCTGTACTGCCCATCACCGCTGTCGAGGACATCCCCGATGCCGTTTGCCATTTACACGAGGGACAGGCCCGGTGCGCAGGCCGTGCGCGCCGAGCACCGCGCTGCGCACTATGCGTATCTGCAGGCCCATTGCGCGCACCTGATCGCCAGCGGTGGCCTGCAGGACGAGGGCGGCGAGGTGATGATCGGCGGCTTGATCATCATCGACTTCGACACCCGCGCCGAAGTCGATCGCTTCGTCGCAGGCGACCCCTTCACCCAGGCCGGCCTGTTCGAACAGCTCGAGGTGGTGCCCTGGAAAATGGCCTTCTTCGACGGCGCGCGGGTAGCCTCCTGAGGCGCTGTCGGGCGCTGTGACCTGTACGTTGCAATCCCTATAACAACAAGGACAACACCATGAGAATTGCCAGTGTGACAATCAACGGCCGTGCCACCTACGGCGTGGTCGACCAGGACGCGATCAAGGTCGCCAGTGCCGCGACCCTGGCGCAATACCCTGATTTGCGCAGCGCTATCGCCGCCGTGGGCGTGGCCGAGTTGCCAGCGCTGTTGAGCGACAGCCATGCGCTGAGCGAGGTGACCTACCTGCCGGTCATCCCCAACCCGGACAAGATCTTCTGCATCGGCATCAACTACGCCTCGCACATCGCCGAAACCGGCCGGCCGCTGCCGGAAAAACCCGTTGTGTTTATGCGCTATGCCAATTCCCAGGTAGGGGCGGGGCAGCCGATCATTCGCCCGCTCGATTCCACGCAGCTCGATTACGAAGGCGAGCTGGCAGTGGTCATCGGCCGCGCCGGGCGGCGCATTGCGGCCAGCGAGGCGCTGAATCACGTGGCCGGTTACGCCTGTTACAACGACGGCAGCGTGCGTGACTTTCAGCGCCACTCCTCGCAGTTCGGCCCGGGCAAGAACTTCCCCAGCACCGGCGGCTTCGGCCCCTGGATGGTGACCACTGACGAGATCACCGATCCGGCCTCCCTGACGCTGCAGACGCGCCTCAACGGCCAGGTCATGCAAGAGGCGCCCATCAGCGACCTGGTGTTCGACGTGCAAGCGCTGATCGCCTACTGCTCGACCTTCACCGAGCTGGTCCCGGGTGATGTGATCGTCACGGGCACCACCGGGGGCGTCGGGTTGTTTCGCGATCCGCCGGTGTTCATGAAGGACGGCGACGTGGTCGAGGTCCAGATTTCCGGCATCGGCACCTTGGTCAACCCTGTGCGCGACGAGCGCTGAATCCAAGTGATGCACTTGTTTTGCAATCAGGCCAAGGCACACAGGGGATA
>NZ_AJWX01000031.1 GCF_000263855.1 Pseudomonas sp. M47T1 | reverse complement strand
CCAGGTTGCGGCAGCGCCTACGAGATTGCGTACGACCCCCTGCGGCAGCGGCGCAAGCCCTGCCATACCGCATCGCAAGGCACAGCCTACGGCTTTCTATGCAACAGCCATCAGCATGGCTATCATGCCTGCCTCATCGTGAGGCGAATCTGGCATGTTGACGTTGTTGAAGCTGTTGAGGGATGGTCGCTTCCATTCCGGGCAAGCATTGGGGGCTGCGCTGGGCATCAGCCGCAGCGCGGTATGGAAGCAGCTGCAGCACCTTGAGGCGGAACTCAATCTCCCTATTCACAAGGTTCGTGGCCGCGGCTATCAGCTGGCCGCGCCGCTTGCGCTGCTCGATACCGACGCCATCGACACCTACGCCGGCACCCAGTGCTGGCCTGTCTTTATTCATGACTCGATCGACTCTACCAATGCTGAAGCGTTGCGTGCAGTCGATCGGGGTGAGGCTGCGCCATTCCTGGTGTTGGCTGAACGCCAGACTGCAGGGCGAGGCCGTCGTGGTCGTACCTGGGTCAGCCCGTTCGCGGAAAATCTGTATTACAGCCTGGTGCTGCGTATAGAAGGTGGCATGCGCCAGCTGGAAGGCCTGAGCCTGGTCGTCGGGCTTGCTGTCATGCAGGCATTGCGTGAGCTGGGCATCACAAAGGCGGGGCTCAAGTGGCCCAACGATGTATTGGTAGAGCAACGCAAGATTGCCGGCATCCTCCTGGAGCTGGTGGGTGACCCGGCTGATGTCTGTCATGTGGTGCTGGGGATCGGCATCAATGTGAACATGCAGTCCACTGATGCGGTCGACCAGCAGTGGACGTCGATGCAGCTGGAGGCTGGGCGGGCAGTTGATCGCAACCAACTGGTAGCGTTGCTCAACCAGCGTCTCCAGGCGTATCTGGCCTTGCATCGTGAACAAGGCTTCGCGGCCATCCAGCCATTGTGGGAAGCCAACCATGCCTGGCAGGGGCGTGCGGTGTCATTGATTGCCGGCGTCAACCAGGTGGATGGTGTAGTGCTGGGAATTGATCATCAAGGTGCCTTGCGCCTTCAGGTTGATGGCGCGGAAAAGAGTTTTAGTGGCGGTGAGCTCAGTCTGAGGTTGCGCAATGATTCTTGAGCTGGACTGCGGGAATAGTTTCATCAAATGGCGGGTCGTCGAGTCCGAAGGCGGTGCGCGCATCACCGGCGGCGTGGTGGATGGCGATCAGATGCTGGTGGATGCCCTTAACGCCATTGATGGCTTGCAGCTGCGTCATTGCCGTTTGGTAAGCGTGCGCAATGAAGATGAGACCACTCGATTGACCCAGGCACTGGCCCTGGCATTTGGCGTCCAGGCGACTTGCGTGCGTCCATCCCAGGTATTGGCTGGTGTGCGCAACGGTTACCAGGAGTACGAGCGGCTGGGCCTGGATCGTTGGGTGGCGTTGGTAGCCGGTTATCACCTGGCAGCAGGTGCTTGCGTGGTGATCGATCTCGGCACAGCCGTTACTTCTGACTTCGTTGACGACGATGGTGAGCATGCAGGGGGCTTCATCTGTCCCGGGATGCCACTGATGCGTGGCCACCTGCGCACACACACTCGCAAGATCCGCTATGACGATCAATCTGCCGAGCGCGCCCATGGCAGCCATGAGCCTGGTCGCAATACGGTGGAGGCCGTCGAGCGTGGCTGCACGCTGATGATGCGCGGGTTTGTGCTGACCCAGCTTGAACTGGCGGCACAACGCTGGGGAAATGGCTTCACTGTGTTCCTTACCGGTGGCGATGCCGACCTGGTCAAGGATGTGGCGCCCCAGGCACGGGTCATTGCCGACCTGGTGTTCGTTGGTCTTGCCATCGCCTGTCCGACTGCTTGAGGTGATTATGCGCTGGTTTTTTCTACTGCTCGTTGTACTCAACGTTTTCTACTACGTGTGGCATCAGCAGGAAGCACCCCAGCGCCCCAAGGAGATCGCTTCGCTCTCCCTGTATAAAGGGGCGCAGCAGGATATTCGGCTGTTGAGCGAGTCGGACGACAGTCGCGCACGCGCGGCCGCGGCCGCCAGGCCGGAGGCGCGCGATGAAAACTGCCTGTACCTGGGCGGTTTTTCGCGTCCCGAGCAGCTCGCACCGATTGAGCAGCGGCTCACCAGCCTGGATATTTCGTCGCGTGCAGTGCCGGTGAGCGCCCCTGAAGGCATTTCTCACTGGTTGCGCATATCGCCCGAAAGCCGGCGTTTGCTGGACGAAACCCTGATACAGAGACTTTCCAATGATTTCAAAGACTTAAAACAGAAAATAATGTTGTGCGAGGGGTTGCAAGTACCTTGATCCTTGCATAGAATGGCGCCCGCTCCACAGCGATAAGCGGAAACGCCGAAGCAGTGAAGCAGGTGTCAAAAGAAGCTAAGTTCAAGATTTAATTGAAAAAAGCGCTTGACACAAGGACGGCAAGAGTTGATAATGCCGCCCACGTTCAGGAGGGGTTCCCGAGCGGCCAAAGGGATCAGACTGTAAATCTGACGTCTCAGACTTCGAAGGTTCGAATCCTTCCCCCTCCACCAATTTAGCGTGAGCAGCAGGCTCTGCGGGTATAGTTTAGTGGTAGAACCTCAGCCTTCCAAGCTGATGATGCGGGTTCGATTCCCGCTACCCGCTCCAAGTTTGCTGGTTGTGCAAAGTGTTTCGCTCTTGTAGCTCAGTTGGTAGAGCACACCCTTGGTAAGGGTGAGGTCAGCGGTTCAAATCCGCTCAAGAGCTCCATTACTCAGGCAGATATGAAAATATCTGCCTTTGTTTTATAAGTGGTTGAAATCACTTGTTCGGGTCGGCATAATGGTCGGCCTGATTATGTTTTAGGTCAGTAGCTCAATTGGCAGAGCGACGGTCTCCAAAACCGTAGGTTGGGGGTTCGATTCCCTCCTGACCTGCCAGATTCACACGGTGATGTCTGGCTTTCTTTTTACAGGATCCTCCTAGATGACCCCTAAGGCTGAAGCCCAAGACTCTCGCTTTGATCTGCTCAAGTGGCTTGTTGTTGTCGCTTTGGTGGTGGTTGGCGTGGTTGGTAATCAGTATTACCACGCGTCTCCGATCCTGTACCGGGTGCTTGCACTGCTCGTCATTGCTGCTGTAGCTGCGTTTACCGCACTGCAGACTGCCAAGGGCAAGTCGTTCTTCATCCTGGCAAAGGAAGCTCGTACCGAAATCCGTAAAGTCGTATGGCCAACTCGCCAAGAGACCACTCAGACCACGCTGATCGTAGTAGCGGTCGTCCTGGTCATGGCGTTGCTGTTGTGGGGGCTCGATTCCCTGCTCGGCTGGCTTGTTTCCTTGATCGTCGGCTAAGGGTGTCCCGTGGCTAAGCGTTGGTACGTTGTGCATGCCTACTCGGGTTACGAGAAGCATGTTATGCGCTCTTTGGTTGAGCGTGTAAAGCTGGCTGGCATGGAAGACGGTTTTGGCGAAATTCTGGTCCCCACTGAAGAAGTGGTAGAAATGCGCAATGGCCAGAAGCGCAAAAGCGAACGTAAGTTCTTCCCAGGCTATGTGCTGGTCCAGATGGAAATGAACGAGGGTACTTGGCACTTGGTCAAGGACACCCCTCGTGTGATGGGCTTCATTGGCGGTACTGCCGACAAGCCTGCACCTATTACCGACAAGGAAGCTGAAGCTATCCTGCGTCGTGTCGCTGATGGCAGCGACAAGCCGAAGCCCAAGACTCTGTTCGAGCCGGGTGAGGTTGTTCGCGTTACCGATGGTCCATTCGCGGATTTCAACGGTACCGTCGAAGAAGTCAACTACGAGAAGAGCCGGATCCAAGTGGCCGTGCTTATTTTCGGACGCTCTACTCCGGTAGAGCTCGAGTTCAGTCAGGTCGAAAAGGTCTGATTGAAGGCATATCCCATGCCCCGCAGGCGTAAGCTGCGGGGTTTTGTCGTCTCTGGGATAAAACGCAAGCAACCGGGGAGCCTTTGTTGGCGCTTGTACCCGATATTGGAGTAGCTCATGGCTAAGAAAATCACGGCTTACATCAAGCTGCAAGTAAAGGCCGGCCAGGCCAACCCTAGCCCGCCCGTCGGCCCGGCTCTGGGTCAACATGGTGTGAACATCATGGAATTCTGCAAGGCCTTCAACGCCCGTACTCAGGGTCAAGAAGCCGGCCTGCCGACTCCAGTTATCATCACTGTTTACAGTGACCGTAGCTTCACCTTCGAAACCAAAAGCACCCCAGCTTCGGTTCTGCTGAAGAAAGCTGCTGGCCTGACCAGCGGCTCCGCTCGTCCGAACACCGTTAAAGTCGGTACCGTGACTCGCGCTCAGCTGGAAGATATCGCCAAGGCAAAAAATGCTGACCTGACCGCTGCCGACATGGACGCCGCCGTGCGCACCATCGCTGGTTCGGCTCGCAGCATGGGCCTCAACGTGGAGGGTGTGTAATGGCTAAGCTGACCAAGCGCCAAAAGGCTATTGCTTCCAAGATCGAAGCTGGCAAAGTCTACAACTTCGAAGAAGCCGCCACTCTGCTGGCCGAGCTGTCGACCGTCAAGTTCAGCGAGTCGTTCGACATCGCCGTGAACCTGGGCGTTGACCCACGTAAATCCGACCAGGTCGTACGTAGCGCTACCGTGCTGCCACACGGCACTGGCAAGACTGTACGTGTTGCTGTCTTCACCCAAGGTCCAGCTGCTGAAGCTGCCTTGGCTGCAGGCGCAGACCGCGTTGGCATGGACGACCTGGCTGCCGAAATGAAAGGCGGCGACCTGAACTATGACGTAGTCATTGCATCCCCGGATGCCATGCGCGTTGTAGGTCAACTGGGTCAGATCCTGGGTCCACGTGGCCTGATGCCTAACCCGAAAGTCGGTACCGTGACTCCAGACGTAGCCACCGCGGTTAAAAACGCCAAGGCTGGTCAGGTTCGTTATCGCACCGACAAAAACGGCATCATCCACACTTCCGTTGGCAAGGTCGGTTTCGACGCTGTCAAGCTGAAGGAAAACGTTGAAGCCCTGATCGCTGATCTGAAGCGTATCAAGCCAGCTTCCTCGAAAGGTATCTACGTCAAGCGCGTCACCCTGAGCACCACTATGGGCCCAGGTCTGATGATCGATCAGGGTTCCCTGACCGCTTAAGACGCAAGGCAGGGGCGAGCGATCGGCCCTGCTGGAAAAAATTGGGGTCCCTGCTTTGCGGGGGCTATCCAAGACCGTAGGCGGCGCAAGCCTTAAACCACAAGCCTACGCAGATGGTGCTCCCGGTTCCTTTAGGAACTAGACACCAAAACGACATCCGGCCTCGGCCAGATGAAACGGTAACAAGCAGGAGTTAAACCCGTGGCAATTAAACTCGAAGACAAGAAGGCCATCGTCGCTGAAGTCAACGAGGCTGCCAAAGGTGCCCTGTCCGCTGTCGTGGCTGATGCCCGTGGTGTGACTGTAGGCGCTATGACCGGACTCCGTAAAGCGGCCCGCGAAGCTGGCGTATACGTACGTGTTGTACGTAACACCCTGCTCAAGCGCGCTGTTGAGGGCACCGACTATTCGGTTCTCAACGACGCGTTCAAAGGCCCGACCCTGATTGCATTCTCTACCGATCACCCGGGCGCTGCTGCCCGTCTGTTCAAAGAGTTTGCCAAGGGTCAGGACAAGTTCGAGATCAAGGCAGCTGCGTTCGAGGGCAAGTTCCTCGCAGCTAATCAGATCGACGTACTGGCAACACTGCCGACCCGTGACGAAGCCATTTCCCAGCTGATGAGCGTGATTCAAGGCGCTACCAGCAAATTGGCCCGTACCCTGGCAGCAGTTCGCGACCAGAAAGAAGCCGCAGCAGCCTAAGGGCCGTTCGCTTCTCGCGTTTTTTGTTTATTTCGATGGTCGCGTAGGCCGTCCCCCAATTCAGGAAAAGAGTCATGTCCATTTCTCAAGAAGAAATCCTCAACGCCGTCGCCGAGATGTCGGTTCTGCAAGTTGTTGAGCTGATCAAAGCTTTCGAAGAAAAATTCGGCGTTACCGCTGCTGCTGCATCGGCTGGTCCAGCTGCTGCTGCCGCCGTTGTTGAAGAACAAACCGAGTTCAACGTTGTTCTGACCGCCGCTGGCGAGAAGAAAGTAAACGTGATCAAGGCTGTTCGCGAGCTGACCGGTCTGGGCCTGAAAGAAGCCAAGGAGAAGGTTGACACCGCTCCTCAGGTTATCCTGGAAGCCGTTGCCAAAGACGCCGCTGAAAAAGCTGCTGCTCAGCTGAAAGAAGCTGGCGCTACCGTCGAAGTTAAGTAATTTCGACTGTGCGTCTCCAGCCCGAGCGATAAGCGACAGGCTGATGGCTGGTGGCTCATGCCACCGGCCTTTTTCCGTTATTGGCCGCTGACCAGGTCGGCGCCAGTAACGTGCTTCAACCACCGATGATGGTGGCGCAAACCAAGGGGTTTGCACGATTTTCTGGCTGCTCCCCGTCGGGAGGAGCCAAACAAGCAGGTGACCAAGCTGGGGAACGCTGATGGCTTACTCATACACTGAGAAAAAACGTATCCGCAAGGACTTTAGCAAGTTGCCGGACGTCATGGACGTACCGTACCTCTTGGCTATCCAGCTGGATTCGTATCGCGAATTCTTGCAGGCGGGCGCGACCAAGGACCAGTTCCGTGACGTCGGTCTGCATGCGGCCTTCAAATCCGTTTTCCCGATCATCAGCTACTCCGGCAACGCTGCTCTGGAGTACGTTGGTTATCGCCTGGGCGAACCGGCCTTTGATGTCAAGGAATGCGTATTGCGCGGCGTGACGTACGCCGTACCTTTGCGGGTAAAAGTACGCTTGATCATTTTCGACAAAGAATCGTCGAACAAAGCGATCAAGGACATCAAGGAGCAGGAAGTCTACATGGGGGAAATCCCCCTGATGACCGAGAACGGTACCTTCGTAATCAACGGTACCGAGCGCGTCATCGTCTCCCAGTTGCACCGTTCGCCAGGTGTGTTCTTCGACCACGACCGTGGCAAGACTCACAGCTCCGGCAAACTGTTGTACTCGGCCCGTATCATTCCTTACCGCGGTTCGTGGCTGGACTTCGAGTTCGATCCGAAAGACTGTGTATTCGTCCGTATCGACCGTCGTCGCAAGCTGCCTGCGTCGGTACTGCTGCGCGCCCTGGGCTACAGCACCGAGGAAGTCCTCGATGCGTTCTACACCACCAACGTATTCCACGTGCAGGGCGAACAGCTCAGCCTGGAACTGGTGCCTCAGCGCCTGCGCGGTGAAATTGCCGTCCTGGACATCCTTGACGACACCGGCAAGGTGATCGTGGAGCAGGGCCGTCGTATTACTGCCCGTCACATCAACCAGTTGGAAAAAGCCGGCATCAAAGAGCTGGAAGTTCCGCTGGACTACGTGCTGGGTCGCACTACCGCCAAGGCCATCGTTCACCCAGCTACGGGCGAAATCCTGTGCGAGTGCAACACTGAGCTGAGCACCGACCTGCTGGTCAAGATTGCCAAGGCCCAGGTTGTCCGTATCGAAACGTTGTACACCAACGACATCGACTGCGGTCCGTTCATCTCCGACACGCTGAAGATCGACTCCACCGCCAACCAACTGGAAGCGCTGGTCGAGATCTACCGCATGATGCGTCCTGGCGAGCCGCCAACCAAGGATGCTGCCGAGACCCTGTTCAACAACCTGTTCTTCAGCCCCGAGCGCTACGACCTGTCCGCTGTAGGTCGCATGAAGTTCAACCGTCGTATCGGTCGTACCGAGATCGAAGGTTCGGGCGTGCTGAGCAAGGAAGACATCGTTGCCGTACTGAAGACCCTGGTCGACATCCGCAACGGCAAAGGCATCGTCGATGACATCGACCACCTGGGTAACCGTCGTGTTCGCTGCGTAGGCGAAATGGCCGAGAACCAGTTCCGTGTTGGCCTGGTACGTGTTGAGCGTGCGGTCAAGGAACGCCTGTCGATGGCAGAAAGCGAAGGCCTGATGCCTCAGGACCTGATCAACGCCAAGCCGGTAGCGGCCGCGGTGAAAGAGTTCTTCGGTTCCAGCCAGCTTTCGCAGTTCATGGACCAGAACAACCCGCTTTCGGAAATTACCCACAAGCGCCGTGTCTCCGCACTCGGCCCTGGTGGTCTGACCCGTGAGCGCGCAGGCTTCGAAGTTCGCGACGTACACCCGACTCACTACGGCCGTGTATGCCCGATCGAAACGCCTGAAGGTCCGAACATCGGTTTGATCAACTCCCTCGCCGCTTATGCGCGCACCAACCAGTACGGCTTCCTGGAAAGCCCGTACCGCGTTGTTAAAGAGGGTGTGGTCACCGACGAAATCGTGTTCCTGTCCGCCATTGAAGAAGCCGATCACGTGATCGCGCAGGCTTCGGCGACCATGAACGAGAACAAGGTCCTGATCGACGAGCTGGTAGCCGTACGTCACCTGAACGAATTCACCGTGAAGGCGCCTGAAGACGTAACCCTGATGGACGTTTCGCCCAAGCAGGTAGTCTCGGTCGCAGCCTCGCTGATCCCGTTCCTGGAGCACGACGACGCCAACCGTGCGTTGATGGGTTCCAACATGCAGCGTCAGGCTGTACCGACTCTGCGTGCCGACAAGCCGCTGGTAGGTACCGGCATGGAGCGCAACGTTGCCCGTGACTCCGGCGTTTGCGTCGTGGCCCGTCGTGGCGGCGTTATCGACTCCGTGGATGCCAGCCGTATCGTCGTTCGCGTAGCCGATGACGAAGTCGAGCCAGGCGAAGCCGGTGTAGATATCTACAACCTGACCAAATACACCCGCTCCAACCAGAACACCTGCATCAACCAGCGTCCGCTGGTGAGCAAGGGTGATCGCGTTCAGCGCAGCGACATCATGGCCGACGGCCCGTCCACCGACATGGGTGAACTGGCGCTGGGTCAGAACATGCGCATCGCGTTCATGGCCTGGAACGGTTTCAACTTCGAAGACTCCATCTGTCTGTCGGAGCGTGTGGTTCAGGAAGACCGTTTCACCACGATCCACATCCAGGAACTGACCTGTGTGGCCCGTGACACCAAGCTTGGCCCAGAGGAAATCACCGCTGACATCCCGAACGTGGGTGAAGCAGCGCTGAACAAGCTGGACGAAGCCGGTATCGTTTACGTAGGTGCCGAAGTCGGCGCTGGCGACATCCTGGTCGGCAAGGTCACTCCCAAGGGCGAGACCCAACTGACTCCGGAAGAAAAACTGCTGCGCGCCATCTTCGGTGAGAAAGCCAGCGACGTTAAGGACACCTCCCTGCGCGTGCCTACCGGCACCAAGGGTACTGTCATCGACGTCCAGGTCTTCACCCGTGACGGCGTTGAGCGCGACGCTCGTGCACTGTCGATCGAGAAGAGCCAGCTGGACGAGATCCGCAAGGATCTGAACGAAGAGTTCCGTATCGTTGAAGGTGCAACCTTCGAGCGTCTGCGTCAGGCCCTGGTCGGTCAGATCGTCGACGGTGGTGCCGGCCTGAAGAAAGGTCAGGAAATCACCAACGAAGTCCTGGACGGTCTGGAACA
Organism: Pseudomonas sp. M47T1; assembly: GCF_000263855.1. GTDB lineage: Bacteria > Pseudomonadota > Gammaproteobacteria > Pseudomonadales > Pseudomonadaceae > Aquipseudomonas. Next base: position 66,039 of record NZ_AJWX01000031.1, on the reverse strand, counting down.
CGGTCAGTGGTTCAAGCTGCGCATGGCAGAAGACGCCCTCAACGAACAGCTGGAGAAAGCCCAGCAGTACATCGTTGACCGTCGCCGCCTGCTGGACGACAAGTTCGAAGACAAGAAGCGCAAACTGCAGCAAGGCGATGACCTGGCTCCAGGCGTGCTGAAAATCGTCAAGGTTTACCTGGCAATCCGTCGCCGCATCCAGCCGGGCGACAAGATGGCCGGTCGTCACGGTAACAAAGGTGTGGTCTCCGTGATCATGCCGGTTGAAGACATGCCGCACGATGCCAATGGCACCCCGGTGGACGTGGTCCTCAACCCGCTCGGCGTACCTTCGCGTATGAACGTCGGTCAGATCCTGGAAACCCACCTGGGCCTCGCGGCCAAGGGTCTGGGCGAAAAGATCAACCGCATGCTCGAAGAGCAGCGTAAAGTCATCGAACTGCGCAAGTTCCTCACCGAGATCTACAACGAGATCGGTGGCCGCCAAGAGAACCTGGAAAGCTTCAGCGACCAGGAAATCCTGGACCTGGCGAAGAACCTGCGTGCTGGCGTTCCTATGGCCACCCCGGTATTCGACGGTGCCAAGGAAAGCGAGATCAAGGCCATGCTGAAACTGGCAGACCTGCCAGAAAGCGGCCAGATGCAGCTGTTCGACGGCCGTACCGGCAACAAGTTCGAGCGTCACGTTACTGTTGGCTACATGTACATGCTGAAACTGAACCACTTGGTGGACGACAAGATGCACGCGCGTTCCACTGGTTCCTACAGCCTGGTTACCCAGCAGCCGCTGGGTGGTAAGGCTCAGTTCGGTGGTCAGCGTTTCGGGGAGATGGAGGTCTGGGCACTGGAAGCTTACGGTGCTGCCTACACCCTGCAAGAAATGCTCACAGTGAAGTCGGACGATGTGAACGGTCGTACCAAGATGTACAAAAACATCGTGGACGGCGATCACCGTATGGAGCCGGGCATGCCCGAGTCCTTCAACGTGTTGATCAAAGAGATTCGTTCCCTCGGTATCGATATCGATCTGGAAACCGAATAACACGCGACGCGAATCGGGAGTGGGCCCCTAAAGCCCACTCCCTGCTCCGCCAGGAGGAAAGGCCTTGAAAGACCTACTGAATTTGCTGAAAAACCAGGGTCAAGTCGAAGAGTTTGACGCAATCCGTATCGGGTTGGCGTCGCCTGAGATGATCCGTTCGTGGTCGTTCGGTGAAGTTAAAAAGCCGGAAACCATCAACTACCGTACGTTCAAGCCTGAGCGTGACGGCCTGTTCTGCGCCAAGATCTTTGGCCCAGTCAAGGACTACGAGTGCCTGTGCGGTAAGTACAAGCGCCTGAAACACCGCGGTGTGATCTGCGAGAAGTGCGGCGTTGAAGTTGCGCTGGCCAAGGTTCGTCGTGAGCGCATGGCGCACATCGAGCTGGCATCGCCTGTTGCCCACATCTGGTTCCTGAAATCGCTGCCGTCGCGTATCGGCCTGCTGATGGACATGACCCTGCGTGATATCGAACGCGTTCTCTACTTCGAGAGCTATGTCGTTATCGACCCGGGCATGACTACCCTGGAGAAGGGTCAGCTGCTGAACGATGAGCAGTACTTCGAAGCCCTCGAAGAGTTCGGTGACGACTTTGACGCCCGCATGGGTGCCGAGGCTGTCCGCGAACTGCTGCACGCCATTGACCTGGAACACGAGATCGGCCGCCTGCGCGAAGAAATTCCGCAGACCAACTCGGAAACCAAGATCAAGAAGCTGTCCAAGCGCCTGAAGTTGATGGAAGCCTTCCAGGGTTCCGGCAACCTGCCTGAGTGGATGGTGTTGACCGTTCTGCCGGTTCTGCCGCCAGACCTGCGTCCACTGGTACCACTGGATGGCGGTCGCTTCGCGACTTCCGACCTCAACGATCTGTATCGTCGAGTGATCAACCGTAACAACCGTCTGAAGCGTCTGCTGGACCTGTCGGCCCCTGACATCATCGTGCGCAACGAAAAGCGCATGCTGCAGGAAGCGGTCGATGCCCTGCTGGACAACGGTCGTCGTGGTCGTGCCATCACAGGTTCCAACAAGCGTCCTCTGAAATCCCTGGCTGACATGATCAAGGGTAAGCAGGGTCGTTTCCGTCAGAACTTGCTCGGCAAGCGCGTTGACTACTCCGGTCGTTCGGTAATTACCGTAGGCCCGACCCTGCGCCTGCACCAGTGCGGTCTTCCGAAGAAGATGGCCCTGGAGCTGTTCAAGCCGTTCATCTTTGGCAAGCTGGAAATGCGTGGTCTTGCTACCACCATCAAGGCCGCCAAGAAGATGGTCGAGCGCGAACTGCCAGAGGTATGGGACGTTCTCGCCGAAGTGATTCGCGAACACCCAGTGCTCCTCAACCGTGCACCGACCCTTCACCGTCTGGGTATCCAGGCGTTTGAACCGGTACTGATCGAAGGTAAGGCTATCCAGCTGCATCCTCTGGTCTGTGCTGCGTACAACGCCGACTTCGACGGCGACCAGATGGCGGTCCACGTACCGCTGACCCTGGAAGCCCAGCTTGAAGCCCGTGCGCTGATGATGTCGACCAACAACATCTTGTCGCCAGCCAACGGTGAGCCAATCATCGTTCCTTCGCAGGACGTTGTACTGGGTCTGTACTACATGACCCGTGAAGCGATCAACGCCAAGGGCGAAGGCCGCGTGTTTGCCGATCTGCAGGAAGTCGACCGCGTATTCCGCGCCGGCGAAGCAGCTCTGCACGCAAAAATCAAAGTGCGCATCAACGAGACTGTAAACGATCGTGATGGCGGCAGCGTCAAGAACACCCGTATCGTCGACACCACCGTCGGCCGTGCGCTGCTGTTCCAGGTCGTACCACCAGGCCTGTCGTTCGACGTCGTCAACACGCCGATGAAGAAGAAGGCGATCTCCAAGCTGATCAACCAGTGCTACCGCGTGGTTGGTCTGAAAGAGACCGTTATCTTCGCTGACCAGTTGATGTACACCGGTTTCGCCTACTCGACGATTTCGGGTGTTTCCATCGGTGTTAACGACTTTGTTATCCCGGATGAGAAAGCTCGCATCATCGGTACCGCTACCGACGAAGTGAAAGAGATCGAAAGCCAATACGCTTCCGGCCTGGTAACCCAGGGCGAGAAGTACAACAAGGTGATCGACCTCTGGTCCAAGGCCAACGACGAAGTTTCCAAGGCAATGATGTCCAACCTCTCGAAAGAGAAGGTCATCGACCGCCATGGCAACGAAGTTGACCAGGAATCCTTCAACTCGATGTACATGATGGCTGACTCCGGTGCCCGGGGTTCGGCAGCTCAGATTCGTCAGTTGGCCGGTATGCGTGGTCTGATGGCCAAGCCGGACGGCTCGATCATCGAGACGCCAATTACCGCGAACTTCCGTGAAGGTTTGAGCGTACTCCAGTACTTCATCTCCACTCACGGTGCTCGTAAGGGTCTGGCGGATACCGCGTTGAAAACCGCTAACTCCGGTTACCTGACTCGTCGTCTGGTAGACGTGGCGCAAGACTTGGTGGTTACCGAGATCGACTGCGGCACCGAGCAGGGTCTGTTGATGACCCCGCACATTGAAGGCGGCGACGTGGTAGAGCCGCTGGGTGAGCGCGTACTGGGCCGTGTTATCGCTCGTGACGTGTTCAAGCCAGGCACCGACGAAATCATCGTCCCTGCCGGCACCCTGGTAGACGAAAAGTGGGTAGAGTTCATCGAACTCAACAGCATCGACGAAGTGATCGTTCGCTCGCCGATCAGCTGTGAAACCCGCTATGGCATCTGCGCCAAGTGCTACGGTCGTGACCTGGCTCGTGGTCACCAGGTGAACATCGGTGAAGCGGTCGGCGTTATCGCTGCCCAGTCCATCGGTGAGCCGGGTACCCAGCTGACCATGCGTACGTTCCACATCGGTGGTGCTGCAAGCCGTACTTCGGCTGCCGACAGCGTCCAGGTGAAGAACGGTGGTGTGGTTCGTCTGCACAACCTGAAACACGTTGAGCGTGCCGACGGCAACCTGGTTGCTGTGTCGCGTTCCGGTGAGCTGGCCATCGCCGACGACTTCGGTCGTGAGCGCGAGCGCTACAAGCTGCCGTACGGTGCCGTGATCTCGGTGAAGGAAGGCGACAAGGTCGACGCTGGCGCAATCGTGGCCAAGTGGGACCCGCACACTCACCCGATCGTTACCGAAATGAAAGGTACCGTGACCTACGTGGGCATGGAAGAAGGTATTACGATCAAGCGCCAGACCGACGAACTGACCGGTCTGACCAACATCGAAGTACTGGACGCCAAAGACCGTCCTGCAGCGGGCAAGGAAATTCGCCCAGCCGTGAAGATGGTGGGTGTCGACGGCAAGGATCTGCTGCTGCCAGGTACCGACGTACCGGCTCAGTACTTCCTGCCAGCCAACGCCCTGGTCGGCGTGGCGGATGGTGTGCAAGTGGGTGTGGGTGACGTTATCGCCCGTATTCCACAGGAAACTTCGAAAACTCGCGACATCACCGGTGGTCTGCCGCGTGTTGCCGACCTGTTCGAAGCGCGTCGTCCGAAAGAAGCCTCGATTCTGGCTGAAGTCAGCGGCACCATCGCTTTCGGTAAAGAGACCAAGGGCAAACGCCGCCTGGTCATCACCCCGAACGATGGCACCGATCCGTACGAAGAGCTGATTCCGAAGTGGCGTCACCTGAACGTGTTCGAAGGTGAACAGGTCAACCGCGGCGAAGTTATCTCCGACGGTCCTAGCGATCCGCACGACATCCTGCGTCTGCTGGGTGTGAGCGCGCTCGCCAAGTACATCGTCAACGAGATCCAGGACGTTTACCGTCTGCAAGGCGTGAAGATCAACGACAAGCACATCGAAACCATCCTGCGCCAGATGCTGCGCAAGGTCGAGATTGCCGAGTCGGGCGATTCCAGCTTCATCAAGGGCGACCAGATGGAACTGACTCACGTGTTGGGCGAGAACGAGCGCCTGGCCGGTGAAGACAAGTTCATCTCCAAGTTCACCCGTGTGTTGCTGGGTATCACCAAGGCCTCGCTGTCCACCGAATCGTTCATCTCGGCGGCTTCCTTCCAGGAAACCACCCGCGTACTGACCGAAGCGGCGGTAACCGGCAAGCGCGACTACCTGCGCGGCCTGAAAGAAAACGTGGTCGTGGGTCGTCTGATCCCAGCGGGTACCGGTCTGGCCTACCACAGCGAGCGCAAGCGTCGCCGTGAAGCCGACAAGCCGTTGCGTGTGAGCGCGAGCGAAGTCGAAGCAGCACTGACTGAAGCGCTTAACTCCAGCGGTAACTGAACAAAGTAGGGCCCTGGTCTCTGCGATCGAAGAATCTGGACACACAATGTCCAGGTTCGGCTGGTCGGGGAGGGCAGGGCCTTGCCTTGACTGGGGACAAGATCCTCTTTAGACTCTTGTACCCCTAAATCTGGCGGGACGTATGTCCTGCCATTTTGCTTTTCTTGCAAGACAATAGCGTCGCAAGACAACAGTGGAGCTAGTAGATGGCAACTATCAACCAGCTGGTACGTCAGCCGCGTAAGCGTATCGTCGAGAAATCCGACGTACCTGCGCTGCAGAACTGCCCGCAACGTCGTGGCGTGTGCACCCGTGTGTACACCACCACGCCGAAAAAACCTAACTCGGCACTGCGTAAAGTATGCCGTGTGCGCCTGACCAACGGTTTCGAGGTTTCCTCGTACATCGGCGGTGAAGGCCACAACCTGCAAGAGCACAGCGTGGTCCTGATTCGTGGCGGTCGTGTAAAAGACTTGCCAGGTGTTCGTTACCACACCGTTCGCGGCTCCCTGGATACCTCCGGCGTCAAAGGTCGTAACCAAGGTCGTTCGAAGTACGGTACCAAGCGTCCGAAGTAATGGTCGCTTGCAGCACATTGCAATTATCTATTTTTCTGAGTCGATAAGAGTAAGGTCGGGTCCCGCACCTCAGGGTGGGATGTCCCGAGCTAACCTGAAGACCGTTTGAGGGCTTATCCATGCCAAGAAGACGCGTAGCAGCCAAGCGCGAAGTGCTTGACGATCCAAAATACGGCAGCCAGATCCTGGCCAAGTTCATGAACCACGTGATGGAAAGCGGCAAGAAAGCCGTTGCCGAGCGTATCGTTTATGGCGCGCTGGAAAAGGTTAAAGAACGCAAGAACAGCGACCCACTGGAAATCTTCGAGAAAGCTCTCGACGCCATCGCTCCGCTGGTCGAAGTGAAGTCGCGCCGTGTAGGCGGTGCTACTTACCAGGTTCCGGTCGAAGTTCGTCCTTCCCGTCGTAACGCCCTGGCAATGCGCTGGCTGGTAGACTTCGCGCGCAAGCGCGGTGAAAAGTCCATGGCTCTGCGTTTGGCCGGCGAACTGTTGGACGCTGCCGAAGGCAAAGGTGCTGCAGTTAAGAAGCGTGAAGACGTTCACCGTATGGCTGAAGCCAACAAAGCGTTCTCGCACTACCGCTTCTAAATCCAGCGTCAATTATTTTGCGAGGGCTTTATGGCTCGTACAACTGATATCAAACGCTACCGTAACATTGGTATCGTTGCTCACGTGGACGCGGGTAAAACCACGACCACCGAGCGCGTCCTGTTCTACACAGGCGTAAACCACAAAATGGGCGAGGTGCATGATGGCGCCGCGACCATGGACTGGATGGTGCAGGAGCAGGAGCGGGGTATTACCATTACTTCCGCAGCTACCACTGCGTTCTGGGAAGGTTCTGCCAAGCAGTTCCCGAAACACCGCTTCAACATCATCGATACCCCCGGCCACGTTGACTTCACCATTGAAGTAGAGCGTTCGCTGCGCGTACTCGACGGCGCTGTCGTTGTGTTCTGCGGTACGTCGGGTGTTGAGCCTCAGTCCGAAACCGTATGGCGTCAAGCCAACAAATACGGTGTTCCACGTCTCGTTTACGTGAACAAGATGGACCGTGCCGGTGCGAACTTCCTGCGCGTTGTCGGTCAGATCAAGCAGCGTCTGGGTCACACTCCGGTGCCTATCCAGCTCGCTATCGGCGCGGAAGACAACTTCCAGGGCCAGATCGACCTGATGACCATGGAAGCCGTCTACTGGGACGACGCTGACAAGGGCATGACTGCTCGCCGTGAAGCTATCCCTGCTGAACTGCAGGAACTGGCTGAAGAATGGCGCAGCAACATGGTCGAGGCAGCTGCCGAAGCCAACGAAGAGCTGATGAACAAGTACCTGGAAGGCGAAGAGCTGTCGATCGAAGAGATCAAGGCTGCTTTGCGTCAGCGTACTGTTGCCGGCGAAATCGTTCTGGCCGTTTGCGGTTCCTCGTTCAAGAACAAGGGCGTTCCCCTGGTTCTGGACGCCGTTATCGACTACCTGCCTGCACCTGTCGACATTCCTGCCATCAAGGGTTCCGACCCGGATGACGAGACTGTCGAAATGGAGCGTCATGCAGACGACAACGAGCCGTTCTCGGCTCTGGCGTTCAAGATCGCTACCGACCCATTCGTGGGTACCCTGACCTTCGCTCGTGTTTACTCGGGCGTGTTGAACTCCGGCGACGGCGTGATCAACTCGGTCAAGGGCAAGAAAGAGCGCGTGGGTCGTATGGTGCAAATGCACGCAAACACTCGCGAAGAGATCAAGGAAGTGCGCGCTGGCGACATCGCGGCCCTGATCGGCATGAAGGACGTCACCACTGGTGACACCCTGTGCTCCGCTGACAAGCCAATCATCCTGGTTCGCATGGACTTCCCGGAGCCGGTTATTTCGGTTGCCGTTGAGCCAAAAACCAAGGATGACCAGGAAAAAATGGGTATCGCTCTGGGCAAGCTCGCTCAGGAAGACCCATCTTTCCGCGTCAAGACCGACGAAGAGACTGGTCAAACGATCATCTCGGGTATGGGTGAGTTGCACCTGGACATCCTGGTTGACCGGATGCGCCGTGAGTTCAACGTTGAAGCCAACATCGGTAAACCACAAGTTTCCTATCGTGAGAAAATCACGAAGGCTTGTGAGATCGAAGGCAAGTTCGTTCGCCAGTCCGGCGGTCGTGGTCAGTTCGGCCACTGCTGGATTCGTTTTGCCCCTGCTGACGAAGGTCAGGAAGGTCTGCAATTCGTGAACGAAGTAGTCGGTGGTGTGGTTCCTAAGGAATACATCCCAGCTATCCAGAAGGGCATTGAAGAGCAGATGAAGAACGGTGTTGTTGCCGGCTATCCGCTCATCGGCCTGAAGGCTACTGTGTTCGATGGCTCTTACCACGACGTCGACTCCAACGAGATGGCGTTCAAGGTGGCAGCCTCCATGGCGACCAAGCAACTGGCTACCAAAGGTGGCGGTGTTGTTCTTGAGCCGATCATGAAGGTTGAAGTTGTAACACCTGAGGACTACATGGGCGACGTGATGGGTGACCTGAACCGTCGTCGCGGTCTGATTCAGGGTATGGAAGACACGGTTTCCGGCAAAGTTATCCGCGCCGAAGTTCCGTTGGGTGAGATGTTCGGTTATGCGACCGACGTCCGTTCCATGTCCCAGGGTCGCGCGAGCTACTCTATGGAATTCTCCAAATACTCCGAAGCTCCGTCGAACATCGTCGAAGCTATCGTTAAAAAACAAGGCTGATTCAGCCCCTTTAGGCTAGGAGTTCACTGTCGTGGCTAAAGAAAAATTTGATCGTTCCCTACCTCACGTAAACGTCGGCACCATCGGCCACGTTGACCACGGTAAAACCACCCTGACCGCTGCTCTGACTCGCGTCTGCTCCGAAGTTTTCGGTTCGGCCGTTGTTGAGTTCGACAAAATCGACTCGGCTCCAGAAGAAAAAGCTCGCGGTATCACCATCAACACCGCTCACGTTGAGTACAACTCGACTATTCGTCACTACGCTCACGTTGACTGCCCAGGTCACGCTGACTACGTGAAGAACATGATCACCGGTGCTGCCCAGATGGACGGCGCGATCCTGGTTTGCTCGGCCGCCGATGGTCCGATGCCACAAACCCGTGAGCACATCCTGCTGTCCCGTCAGGTAGGCGTTCCGTACATCGTGGTCTTCCTGAACAAGGCTGACCTGGTAGACGACGCTGAGCTGCTGGAACTGGTCGAGATGGAAGTTCGTGACCTGCTGTCCACCTACGACTTCCCAGGCGACGACACCCCGATCATCATCGGTTCGGCTCGTATGGCTCTGGAAGGCAAAGACGACAACGAAATGGGCACCACTGCCGTTCGTAAACTGGTTGAAACTCTGGATACCTACATCCCTGAGCCAGTTCGTCTGACCGACAAGCCATTCCTGATGCCAATCGAAGACGTATTCTCGATCTCGGGTCGTGGTACCGTTGTGACTGGTCGTATCGAGCGCGGTATCGTTCGCGTTCAAGACCCACTGGAAATCGTTGGTCTGCGTGACACCACCGTCACCACCTGCACCGGTGTTGAAATGTTCCGCAAACTGCTCGACGAAGGTCGTGCTGGCGAGAACTGTGGCGTTCTGCTGCGTGGTACCAAGCGTGACGACGTTGAGCGTGGCCAGGTTCTGGTCAAGCCAGGTTCGGTCAAGCCGCACACCAAGTTCACCGCAGAAGTTTACGTTCTGTCGAAAGAAGAAGGCGGCCGTCACACTCCGTTCTTCAAAGGCTACCGTCCTCAGTTCTACTTCCGTACCACTGACGTGACCGGTAACTGCGAACTGCCGGAAGGCGTTGAAATGGTAATGCCAGGTGACAACATTCAGATGACTGTTACCCTGATCAAAACCATCGCAATGGAAGACGGTCTGCGCTTCGCAATCCGTGAAGGCGGTCGTACCGTAGGCGCTGGCGTTGTAGCCAAAATCATCGAGTAATCGCTGATCGCTTGAAAAAGGCCCCCGCTTCTGCGGGGGCTTTTTTATTGGGTTGACACCCAGTCAGGCGGTCTATAGAATCACGCCTCCTTTTAACGGGCGTAGTGCGCCCGGTGGGAATAGCAGCCTGGAGTCTGAAATCCAATGCAAAATCAGCAAATCCGTATCAGGTTGAAGGCTTTTGACCATCGCCTGATCGACCAATCCACCCAGGAAATCGTGGAAACCGCGAAACGTACTGGTGCTCAAGTGCGTGGTCCAATTCCACTGCCTACTCGCAAAGAGCGGTTCACCGTTCTGGTCTCCCCGCACGTCAACAAAGACGCGCGTGACCAGTACGAGATCCGTACTCATAAGCGCGTTCTGGACATCGTCCAGCCAACGGATAAAACCGTTGATGCGCTGATGAAGCTTGATCTTGCGGCAGGTGTGGAAGTGCAGATCAGCCTCGGCTAAGACAGGGTCTTAGTCGTGTAACGCTCTGAAATGGGCGGCCATAGCGGGTGAAAGCCCCGTACACTCATGAGGTTTACAACATGACTATTGGTGTAGTCGGTCGAAAATCCGGTATGACCCGTATTTTCACCGAAGAAGGTGTCTCCATTCCGGTCACGGTCATTGAGATCGAACCGAATCGCGTCACCCAGTTCAAAACTGAAGAAACCGATGGCTATCGTGCAGTGCAAGTCACTGTCGGCGAGCGTCGCGCTTCGCGTGTGACTGCTGCTCAAGCAGGCCACTTCGCCAAGGCGAACGTTGCTGCGGGTCGCGGTGTCTGGGAATTCCGTCTTGAAGAAGGCGAGTACCAGGCTGGCGACTTGATCAATGCTGAAATCTTCGCTGCAGGCCAACTGGTAGACGTTACCGGTCAGTCCAAGGGTAAAGGCTTTGCCGGTACCATCAAGCGTTGGAATTTCCGCGGTCAAGATAACACCCACGGTAACTCCGTTTCCCACCGCGTCCCTGGCTCTATCGGCCAGTGCCAGACTCCTGGTCGTGTATTCAAGGGCAAAAAAATGTCCGGTCATATGGGCGCTGAGCGCGTGACCGTGCAGTCCCTGGAAGTTGTGCGCGTCGACGCTGAACGCAATCTGCTGCTCGTCAAGGGTGCTGTTCCTGGCGCTACTGGCGGCAACCTGGTTGTGCGTCCGGCAGCCAAGGCTCGCGGTTAAGGGGAAGCTGAAATGCAATTAAATGTAAATGACGCTCAAGCGATCGAAGTTTCCGAACTGACTTTCGGCGGCGAGTTCAACGAGACGCTGGTTCACCAAGCAGTCGTGGCCTACATGGCTGGCGGCCGTCAGGGTAGCAAGCAGCAAAAAACCCGTTCCGACGTTTCCGGTGGCGGCAAGCGCCCATGGCGTCAGAAAGGTACTGGCCGTGCTCGTGCCGGTACCATCCGTAGCCCAATCTGGCGCGGCGGCGGTACCACCTTTGCAGCGCGTCCTCAGGACCACTCGCAAAAGCTGAACAAGAAGATGTATCGCGCTGCACTGCGCTCCATCCTTGCTGAGCTGGTACGTACTGATCGTCTGGTCGTGGTTCAGGACTTCGCTGTTGAAGCTCCAAAAACCAAAGACCTGCTGAACAAGCTGAATGGCATGGGTCTGACTGACGTCCTGATCGTGTCTGACGCTGTTGATCAGAACCTGTACCTGGCTGCTCGCAACCTGCCTCACGTCGACGTACGTGACGTGCAAGGTTCCGATCCAGTTAGTCTGATCGCATACGACAAGGTGTTGATCACCGTGTCGGCCGTGAAGAAATTCGAGGAGCTGCTGGGATGAACCAGGAACGCGTATTTAAAGTTCTGCTTGGCCCGCACGTTTCCGAGAAGGCTACGGTTCTGGCAGACAAAAAAGGTCAGTTCGTTTTCAAGGTTGCTACCGATGCAACCAAGCTGGAAATCAAGAAGGCCGTCGAAAGCCTGTTCAGCGTGAAAGTAGAGCGCGTGACTACCCTGAATGTTCTGGGTAAAACCAAGCGCACTGCTCGCGGCCTGGGCAAGCGTAATGACTGGAAGAAGGCAGTTATCTCCCTTCAGCCAGGCCAAGATCTCGATTTCAGCAGCAGTGCTGAGTAAGGAAGGGGTGCATCATGGCAATCGTTAAATGCAAACCGACTTCCCCTGGCCGCCGTTTTGTGGTCAAGGTGGTCAACCAGGAGCTGCATAAAGGCGCTCCTCACGCACCGCTGCTCGAGAAAAAATCGAAGTCTGGTGGTCGTAACAATAATGGCCGCATCACTACGCGTCACGTAGGTGGTGGTCATAAGCAGCATTACCGTCTGGTCGACTTCCGTCGCAACGACAAGGATGGCATCGCTGCCACCGTCGAGCGTATCGAATACGATCCAAACCGTACTGCTCACATCGCACTGCTGCTGTACGCAGACGGCGAGCGCCGCTACATCATCGCCCCTAAAGGCGTGAGTGCTGGCGACCAGCTGATTGCAGGCGCTCTGGCTCCAATCAAGCCAGGCAACTCCCTGCAACTGCGCAACATCCCAGTGGGTAGCACCATTCACGGCATCGAACTGAAGCCGGGCAAAGGTGCTCAAATCGCTCGTTCCGCTGGTGCTTCGGCTCAGCTGATCGCTCGCGAAGGTGTCTACGTGACCCTGCGTCTGCGCTCTGGTGAAATGCGTAAAGTCCTGGCTGAATGCCGTGCGACCCTGGGCGAAGTCTCGAACTCCGAGCACAGCCTGCGTTCGCTGGGTAAAGCCGGTGCCAAACGCTGGCGTGGCGTTCGCCCAACCGTTCGTGGTGTTGCCATGAACCCGGTTGACCACCCACATGGTGGTGGTGAAGGTCGTACCTCCGGTGGTCGTCATCCGGTATCGCCATGGGGCTTCCCGACTAAGGGTGCCAAGACTCGTGGTAATAAGCGTACCGACAAAATGATCGTCCGTCGTCGCAAGTAAATAGAGGGATACGACAGTGCCACGTTCTCTGAAAAAAGGTCCTTTTATTGATCTTCACCTACTGAAGAAGATCGAAGTGGCGGCGGAAAAGAACGATCGCAAACCAGTTAAGACCTGGTCGCGTCGTTCGATGATCCTGCCACAAATGGTCGGTCTGACCATCGCAGTACACAACGGTCGTCAGCACGTCCCCGTTCTCGTGAACGAAGACATGGTCGGCCACAAACTGGGCGAGTTCGCCGGTACCCGCACATATCGTGGGCACGTGGCTGACAAGAAAGCCAAGCGTTAAGGGGTAAGGAAATGGAAGTAGCCGCTAAGTTGTCGGGCGCTCGAATCTCCGCCCAGAAAGCCCGCTTGGTCGCCGACCAGATCCGCGGGAAGAAGGTGGGCGAAGCGCTCAACCTGCTGGCTTTTAGCAGTAAAAAAGCCGCGGAAATCATCAAGAAAGTGCTGGAGTCGGCCGTAGCCAACGCCGAGCACAACGAAGGCGCAGACGTTGATGACCTGAAGGTCAGCACCGTTTTCGTCAACGAAGGGCGTTCGCTGAAGCGCATCATGCCGCGTGCCAAAGGCCGCGCTGATCGCATCGTCAAGCGGTCTTGCCATATCACTGTCAAGGTTGCTGACAAGTAACGGAGTCGATCAGATGGGTCAGAAAGTACATCCCATTGGCATTCGCCTGGGAATCGTCAAGGAGCACACCTCCGTCTGGTACGCAGACGGTCGGACTTATGCGGACTACTTGTTCGCAGATCTGAAGGTGCGTGAGTATCTCCAAGACAAACTAAAAAGCGCGTCCGTAAGCCGTATCGATATCCATCGTCCGGCTCAAACTGCACGCATCACCATCCACACCGCTCGTCCAGGTATCGTTATCGGGAAGAAAGGTGAAGATGTTGAGAAACTGCGTCAGGACCTGACCAAGCAGATGGGTGTGCCTGTGCACATCAATATCGAAGAAATCCGCAAGCCGGAACTCGACGGTATGCTGGTTGCCCAGAGCGTAGCTCAGCAGCTGGAGCGTCGCGTAATGTTCCGTCGCGCTATGAAGCGCGCCGTACAGAACGCAATGCGCATTGGTGCCAAAGGCATCAAGATCCAAGTGAGCGGTCGTCTCGGCGGTGCTGAAATCGCACGTACTGAATGGTATCGCGAAGGTCGTGTGCCACTGCACACCCTGCGTGCCGACATCGACTATGCCAACTACGAAGCTCACACCACTTACGGTGTGATCGGTGTGAAGGTTTGGATTTTCAAAGGCGAAGTAATTGGTGGTCGCCAAGAAGAACTGAAACCACAAGCACCAGCGCCTCGTAAAAAAGCTGCTAAGTAAGGGGTACGCCAAATGTTGCAACCTAAGCGTACGAAGTTCCGCAAGCAGATGACTGGCCACAACCGTGGCTTGGCACTGCGCGGTAGCAAAGTCAGCTTCGGCGAGTTCGCCTTGAAAGCTGTAGCTCGCGGTCGTCTCACCGCCCGTCAGATCGAGTCGGCACGTCGTGCCCTGACCCGTCACGTAAAACGTGGCGGCAAGATCTGGATCCGTGTATTCCCGGACAAGCCGATTTCCAAGAAGCCTCTCGAAGTGCGGATGGGTAAAGGTAAAGGTTCCGTTGAGTACTGGGTTGCCCAGATTCAGCCAGGCAAAGTCCTGTATGAAATCGAGGGTGTTTCTGAAGAGCTGGCGCGTGAGGCTTTCGCCTTGGCAGCTGCAAAGCTGCCTCTCGCCACCTCCTTTGTTAAGCGGACGGTGATGTGATGAAAGCGAATGAACTTCGTGAAAAATCAGCACAGCAACTGAACGAGCAATTGCTCGGCTTGCTGCGCGACCAGTTCAATCTGCGTATGCAGAAAGCAACTGGCCAGTTGGGGCAGTCTCACCTGCTCTCGCAAGTTAAGCGTGACATCGCTCGCGTGAAAACTGTGCTCAACCAGCAGGCAGGTAAGTGATCATGGCTGAAGCCGAAAAAACCGTCCGTACGCTGACTGGCCGTGTTGTCAGCGACAAGATGGACAAGACCATCACCGTATTGATCGAGCGTCGCGTAAAGCACCCGATCTACGGTAAATACGTTAAGCGTTCGACTAAGCTGCACGCGCACGACGAAACCAACCAATGCCACATCGGCGACAAAGTTTCGATTCGTGAAACTCGTCCGCTGGCCAAGACTAAGTCCTGGGCACTGGTTGAAGTTCTCGAACGCGCTGTGGAAGTCTAAGGGCTAGGGGTCGGAGAAATTATATGATTCAGACTCAATCCATGCTTGATGTAGCTGATAACAGCGGCGCTCGTCGCGTTATGTGCATCAAGGTGCTGGGTGGCTCGCACCGTCGTTACGCGGGTATCGGTGACATCATCAAGGTTACCGTCAAGGAAGCAATTCCTCGCGGTAAGGTGAAGAAAGGCCAAGTGATGACTGCTGTTGTAGTCCGCACTCGCCACGGTGTTCGTCGCGCTGACGGTTCCATTATCCGCTTTGACGGCAACGCTGCTGTTCTGTTGAACAACAAGCAAGAGCCGATCGGCACCCGTATCTTTGGGCCAGTGACCCGTGAACTTCGTACTGAGAAGTTCATGAAGATCGTCTCGCTCGCCCCAGAAGTGCTGTAAGGAGATCCGACATGCAAAAGATTCGTCGTGACGACGAGATCATCGTGATCGCCGGCAAAGACAAAGGCAAGCGCGGTAAGGTGCTGAAGGTTCTCGCTGACGACCGTCTGGTCGTTGGTGGGATCAACCTGGTGAAGCGCCATACCAAGCCTAACCCGATGTCGGGCGTACAGGGCGGTATCGTCGAGAAAGAAGCGCCACTGCACGCTTCCAACGTCGCCATCTTCAACGGCGAAACCAACAAGGCTGACCGCGTTGGTTTCAAAGTAGAAGAAGGCAAAAAAATTCGTGTCTTCAAGTCGACCCAAAAAGCGGTTGATGCTTGAACACTGCTAGGTAGAAGACCATGGCACGACTGAAAGAGATTTATCGGAAGGAAATCGCTCCCAAGCTTAAGGAAGAACTTAAGCTGGCGAACGTGATGGAAGTTCCGCGCGTTACCAAAATCACCCTGAACATGGGTCTGGGCGAAGCGATCGGCGACAAGAAAGTCATCGAGCACGCTGTTGCCGACATGGAAAAAATCACCGGCCAGAAGGCTGTCGTCACTTACGCTCGTAAGTCGATTGCAGGCTTCAAGGTCCGTGAGGGCTGGCCGATTGGCGTCAAGGTTACCCTGCGTCGCGATCGTATGTACGAATTCCTGGACCGCCTGCTGGCGATCTCCCTGCCTCGGGTACGCGACTTCCGCGGCCTGAATGCCAAGTCCTTCGACGGTCGTGGCAACTACAGCATGGGCGTGAAAGAGCAGATCATTTTCCCGGAAATCGATTACGACAAGATCGATGCTCTGCGCGGTCTGGACATTACCCTGACCACCACTGCTCGTTCGGATGAAGAAGGTCGCGCTCTGCTGCGTGCTTTCAAATTCCCGTTCCGCAACTGATTGGAGTAGGAAAATGGCCAAGAAGAGCATGAAAAACCGTGAGCTGAAGCGTCAGCTGACGGTCGCTAAATACGCCAAGAAGCGTGCTGAGCTGAAAGCTATCATCGTGAATCTGAACGCAAGTGACGAAGAACGTTGGAATGCTTCCATCGCTCTGCAGAAGCAGCCACGTGACGCAAGCGCTTCGCGCATGCGTAACCGCTGCCGCATCACTGGTCGTCCACACGGCGTTTACCGCAAGTTCGGCCTGGGCCGTAACAAGCTGCGTGAAGCAGCAATGCGCGGTGACGTACCAGGTCTGGTTAAAGCCTCCTGGTAAGCCGTACTCCCAAAGTCATGGCGCTAGGCTGAGCAATCAGCCGACCGCCGGTGACCTTGAGATCGAATCAAGCCCCTTCTGGGGCTTGATTCATTTCTGGGGTATGTCTAGAATGACCGGCTCGCCTGAGCCTGCGTTTTTCGCAGTCTGCTCGGCGACGTAGTAGCCGCAAGGCTAAATATTTTTGTAACAGGAGCGTCTAGCCCATGAGTATGCAGGACCCGTTAGCGGACATGCTAACTCGAATCCGTAATGCCCAGATGGCTGAAAAGTCCGTCGTAAGCATGCCATCTTCCTCGCTGAAGATCGCTGTAGCCAAAGTTCTCAAGGACGAAGGTTATGTCGCGGGTTATCAGGTAAGCAACGAAGCAAAACCGTCGCTTTCCATCGAGCTGAAGTACTTCGAAGGCCGTCCAGTCATCGAAGAAGTCAAACGCGTCAGCCGTCCAGGTCTGCGTCAGTACAAGTCCGTCGATGAGCTGCCAAAAGTTCGTGGCGGTCTCGGCGTATCCATCGTCTCCACCTCCAAAGGTGTGATGACGGATCGTGCTGCGCGCGCTGCCGGTGTCGGCGGCGAAGTTCTTTGCACAGTGTTCTAAGGGGGGATAAGCATGTCTCGCGTCGCTAAGAACCCCGTAAAGCTGCCGGCTGGTGTCGAAGTAAAATTCGTCGGCCAACAGCTTTCGGTGAAGGGTGCCAAGGGCACTCTGGAACTGAATGTTCACTCGTCCGTTGAAGTCGTTGAAGAAGCCGGTGAGCTGCGTTTTGCTGCTCGCAATGGCGATCAACAGACTCGCGCAATGGCCGGTACCACTCGTGCCCTTGTCAACAACATGGTCCAAGGCGTAAGCCAAGGCTTCGAGCGTAAGCTCCAGCTGGTCGGTGTTGGTTACAAGGCACAAGCCAAAGGCACAGTGCTGAACCTGGCTCTCGGCTTCTCGCACCCAGTGGACTACGATCTGCCGGAAGGCATCACCGCTGAGACTCCTAGCCAGACCGATATCCTGATCAAGGGCATCGACAAGCAGCTGGTGGGTCAAGTGGCCGCTGAAATCCGCGATTTCCGTCCACCAGAGCCTTACAAAGGTAAGGGTGTGCGTTACGCGGACGAAGTCGTCCGTCGTAAAGAAGCCAAGAAGAAGTAGGGCATAGCAAATGACC
This sequence comes from Pseudomonas sp. M47T1, assembly GCF_000263855.1. Classification (GTDB taxonomy): domain Bacteria; phylum Pseudomonadota; class Gammaproteobacteria; order Pseudomonadales; family Pseudomonadaceae; genus Aquipseudomonas. The sequence continues at coordinate 48,305 of NZ_AJWX01000031.1, read as the reverse complement.
GACAAAAAAGTTACTCGACTGCGTCGCGCTCGCAAAGCACGCCTGAAAATGCACGAACTCGAAGTCGTGCGTCTCTGCGTGTTCCGCTCTTCGCAGCACATCTATGCCCAGGTCATCTCGGCCGACGGCAGCAAGGTCCTGGCAAGCGCCTCGACTTTGGACAAAGAACTGCGTGATGGCGCCACTGGCAACATCGACGCGGCCACTAAGGTTGGCCAGCTGGTCGCTTCGCGTGCGAAAGCCGCAGGCGTCTCGCAGGTGGCTTTCGACCGCTCTGGCTTCAAGTACCACGGCCGCGTGAAAGCGCTGGCTGATGCTGCTCGTGAAGCTGGGCTGGAGTTCTAAGTTATGTCAAATAACGACCAAAAGCGCGACGAAGGCTACATTGAGAAGCTGGTTCAAGTTAACCGCGTAGCCAAAACCGTTAAAGGCGGCCGTATCTTCACCTTCACCGCGTTGACCGTGGTTGGTGATGGTAAGGGCCGTGTAGGCTTCGGCCGTGGCAAGTCGCGTGAAGTGCCTGCTGCGATCCAGAAGGCTATGGAAGCTGCTCGTCGCAACATGATTCAAGTTGACCTGAACGGCACCACTCTGCAGTACGCCATGAAGTCCGCCCACGGCGCTTCGAAGGTTTACATGCAGCCTGCCTCTGAAGGTACCGGTATCATCGCTGGCGGCGCTATGCGTGCTGTCCTCGAAGTTGCTGGCGTTCAGAACGTTCTCGCCAAGTGCTACGGCTCGACTAACCCGGTAAACGTGGTTCACGCCACTTTCAAGGGTCTGAAGGCTATGCAATCCCCGTCGTCCATTGCTGCCAAGCGCGGCAAGAGCGTTGAGGAGATCGTCTGATCATGGCTACCGTTAAAGTTACGCTGATCAAAAGCATGACCGGCCGCATCCCTAACCACAAACTGTGCGTTAAGGGTCTGGGTCTGCGTCGCATCGGTCACACTGTAGAAGTCCTGGATACTCCCGAGAATCGCGGGATGATCAACAAGGCTTACTACATGCTGCGTGTAGAGGGCTAATCGATGAAACTCAATGATCTGAGTCCAGCGCCGGGTTCCCGTCGCGAAAAGCATCGTCCGGGCCGTGGTATCGGTAGCGGTTTGGGTAAGACTGGTGGCCGCGGCCACAAAGGTCAGACCTCCCGCTCCGGTGGCACCATTGCTCCAGGCTTTGAAGGCGGTCAACAGCCGCTGCACCGTCGTCTGCCGAAATTCGGCTTCGTTTCCCTGAAAGCCATGGACCGCGCAGAAGTGCGTCTGTCCGAGCTGGCCCAAGTGGAAGGCGACGTGGTAACCGTTCAGTCCCTGAAGGATGCCAACGTGATTAACCAGAACGTTCAGCGTGTGAAAATCATGCTGTCGGGCGAAGTTACTCGCGCAGTCACCATCAAGGGCATCGCAGCCACCAAAGGTGCGCGTGCGGCTATCGAAGCAGCTGGCGGCAAGTTCGAGGAATAAATGGCTAAGCAAGGTGCTCTCTCAGCGCTAGGCAAAGGCGGGTTGTCCGAACTCTGGGCTCGTCTGCGTTTCCTGTTCCTGGCGATTATCGTCTACCGAATCGGCGCGCACATCCCAGTTCCAGGTATCAACCCGGACCGCCTGGCGGACCTGTTTCGACAGAATGAGGGGACCATTCTTAGCTTGTTCAACATGTTTTCCGGTGGCGCGCTGGAACGTATGAGCATCTTTGCATTGGGGATCATGCCGTACATTTCGGCATCGATCATCATGCAATTGATGACCGTCGTCAGCCCGCAACTGGAGCAGTTGAAGAAGGAAGGTGAAGCTGGCCGTCGCAAGATCAGCCAGTACACCCGCTACGGCACCGTCATCCTGGCTTTGGTTCAAGCAACTGGCATGTCCATTGGCTTGGCCAACCAGGGTGTTTCGTTCTCTGCAGGCATTAGCTTCTACTTCGTCGCTGTCTCCACTTTCGTGGCGGGTGCGATGTTCATGATGTGGCTGGGCGAGCAGATTACCGAGCGCGGTGTTGGCAACGGTATCTCGATGTTGATTTTTTCGGGTATCGTCGCCGGTCTTCCGAGAGCAATCGGGCAGTCTTTCGAGTCTGCGCGTCAGGGTGATATCAACATCTTCGCCCTGGTAGCTATCGGTCTGCTGGCAGTAGCGATTATCGGTTTTGTGGTGTTCATCGAGCGTGGTCAGCGTCGTATTGCTGTTCACTACGCCAAGCGTCAGCAGGGCCGCAAGGTCTTTGCTGCTCAAACGAGCCACTTGCCGCTGAAAGTGAACATGGCAGGCGTTATTCCTGCTATTTTCGCGAGCAGCATTTTGCTGTTCCCGGCTTCGCTGGGTGCCTGGTTCGGTCAGTCTGCAGGTATGGGCTGGCTGCAGGACCTGTCGCAGTCGATCGCTCCTGGTCAGCCGTTGAATATTCTGCTGTTTAGTGCAGGGATTATTTTCTTCTGCTTCTTCTATACGGCGTTGATGTTCAATCCGAAAGACGTAGCGGAAAACCTGAAGAAGTCCGGTGCCTTTATTCCGGGCATCCGTCCAGGCGAGCAGTCTGCGCGCTACATTGATGGCGTTCTGACCCGCTTGACCATGTTCGGTGCTCTCTATATGACGGCCGTCTGTCTGCTTCCCCAGTTCCTGGTGGTCGCGGCAAACGTACCGTTCTACCTTGGCGGGACCTCGTTGCTGATCGTGGTAGTGGTTGTGATGGACTTCATGTCCCAAGTACAATCGCACCTCGTTTCACACCAGTACGAATCCCTGATGAAGAAAGCCAACCTGAAGGGCTACGGTAGCAGCAGCCTGCTGCGCTGAAGACCCATAAGGTTCGAGGAGTTGGTGATGAAAGTTCGTGCATCGGTGAAAAAGCTGTGCCGCAACTGCAAAATTATTCGCCGCGAAGGTGTCGTTCGAGTAATTTGCAGCGCGGAACCACGTCACAAACAGCGCCAAGGCTGAGTGTGATCTGTGCTACAAGCCCAGCAGCTAGTGCGCTGCTGGGTTGATTATTTGTTATTACAGCGATATTATCTCGCGCCCTATTTCTTGGCTTCCGGGGCGTAGGTAGCTGTCAATTGGAGTCCCACTGAATGGCCCGTATTGCAGGCGTCAACATTCCAGATAACAAGCACACTGTTATCTCGCTGACCTACATCTATGGTGTTGGTCGCACAACTGCACAGAAGATCTGTGCAGACACTGGGGTTAACCCAGCCGCAAAGATCAAGGATCTGAGCGACGAGCAGATTGAACAGCTGCGTGGCGAAGTGGCGAAGTTCACCACTGAAGGTGATCTGCGCCGCGAAATCAACATGAAAATCAAGCGCTTGATGGATCTGGGCTGCTACCGTGGCCTGCGTCATCGTCGTGGTCTTCCAGTACGCGGTCAGCGTACCAAGACCAACGCGCGTACCCGTAAAGGTCCGCGTAAGCCGATCCGCAAGTAATCGCACCAGCGAATCGACAGGAATCTAGTCATGGCAAAACCTGCTGCTCGTCCTCGTAAAAAAGTAAAAAAGACAGTGGTTGATGGCATCGCCCACATCCACGCGTCTTTCAACAACACCATCGTGACCATTACCGATCGTCAAGGTAACGCCCTGTCCTGGGCTACCTCCGGCGGTTCGGGTTTCCGCGGTTCTCGCAAGTCCACCCCGTTCGCTGCTCAAGTAGCCGCTGAACGTGCTGGTCAAGCTGCGCTGGAATATGGCCTGAAAAACCTCGACGTAAACGTCAAAGGTCCAGGTCCAGGTCGTGAATCCGCTGTCCGTGCTTTGAACGGCTGTGGCTACAAGATCGCCAGCATCACCGACGTGACGCCAATCCCGCATAACGGGTGCCGTCCGCCGAAGAAGCGCCGCGTGTAATTCAGGAGACGATAGATAATGGCTCGTTACATTGGTCCAAAATGCAAACTGGCTCGTCGTGAAGGCACTGACCTGTTCCTGAAAAGTGGCGTTCGCGCTCTGGAATCGAAGTGCAATATCGAAGCAGCCCCAGGTATCCACGGCCAGCGCCGTGGTCGCCAGTCCGACTACGGCACCCAACTGCGTGAAAAGCAGAAGGTCCGTCGTATTTACGGCGTTCTCGAGCGTCAGTTCAGCGGTTATTACAAAGAAGCAGCCGGCAAGAAAGGCGCTACTGGTGAGAACCTGCTGCAACTGCTCGAATGCCGTCTGGACAACGTCGTTTACCGTATGGGCTTTGGCGCTACCCGTGCCGAGTCCCGCCAGCTGGTTTCGCACAAAGCGATCAGCGTTAATGGCAAGACTGTAAACGTTCCGTCCTACCAGGTTCGTCAGGGTGACGTGGTCGCGGTTCGCGAGAAATCGAAGAACCAACTGCGCATCGTTCAGGCCCTTGAGCTGTGCGCCCAGCGTGGCCGCGTTGAGTGGGTAGACGTTGACACTGAGAAGAAATCGGGCGTTTTCAAGAACGTTCCAGCTCGCAGTGATCTGTCCGCCGACATCAACGAAAGCCTGATTGTCGAGCTCTACTCCAAGTAAGGGCTAGAAAATAGGTGCATCCATGCAGATTTCGGTAAATGAGTTCCTGACGCCCCGCCATATTGATGTGCAGGTCGTCAGTCCAACCCGCGCTAAAATCACTCTCGAGCCTCTCGAGCGTGGTTTTGGCCATACCCTGGGCAACGCGCTGCGCCGCATCCTGTTGTCCTCAATGCCCGGCTGTGCAGTAGTCGAGGCCGAGATTGACGGTGTGCTCCACGAGTACAGCGCCATCGAAGGTGTACAGGAAGACGTAATCGAAATCCTGTTGAACCTGAAAGGTCTGGCTATCAAGCTGCACGGTCGTGACGAAGTTACGCTGACCTTGTCGAAGAAGGGTTCGGGGGTGGTTACCGCTGCCGATATTCAGCTGGATCATGATGTCGAGATCGTTAACCCCGATCACGTAATCGCCAACCTGGCGTCTAACGGCGCCTTGAACATGAAGCTCGTAGTAGCTCGTGGTCGTGGTTATGAACCGGCCGATTCGCGTCAGAGCGATGAAGACGAAAGCCGCAGCATTGGTCGTTTGCAGCTCGACTCTTCGTTCAGCCCGGTTCGCCGTATCGCATACGTGGTGGAAAACGCCCGTGTCGAACAGCGTACCAACCTGGACAAGCTGGTAATTGATCTGGAAACCAACGGTACCCTGGATCCTGAAGAGGCTATCCGTCGCGCCGCAACCATCCTGCAACAGCAGTTGGCTGCGTTCGTGGACCTCAAAGGCGACAGCGAACCTGTTGTAATCGAGCAAGAAGACGAGATCGATCCGATCCTGCTTCGCCCGGTTGACGATCTGGAACTGACTGTACGTTCGGCTAACTGCCTTAAGGCGGAAAACATTTACTACATCGGCGACCTGATTCAGCGTACCGAAGTAGAACTGTTGAAGACTCCGAACCTGGGCAAGAAATCCTTGACTGAAATCAAGGACGTTCTGGCCTCCCGCGGTCTGTCCCTCGGCATGCGCCTCGACAACTGGCCGCCTGCAAGTCTTAAGAAGGACGACAAGGCGACTGCCTGATCGTCGTAATCACCGAACGTAAGTTTGGTAAGGAATGAACCATGCGTCATCGTAAAAGTGGACGTCACCTGAGCCGTACCAGCTCTCACCGCAAGGCTATGTTCCAGAACATGGCGGTGTCGCTGTTCGAGCACGAGCTGATCAAGACTACCCTGCCAAAAGCCAAGGAACTGCGCCGCGTTGCCGAGCCGCTGATCACCCTGGCCAAGGTAGACAGCGTTGCAAACCGCCGTCTGGCTTTCGACCGTACTCGTTCGAAAGAAATGGTTGGTAAGCTGTTCAACGATCTGGGCAAGCGCTATGCCACCCGTCAGGGCGGCTACCTGCGTATCCTCAAGTGCGGCTTCCGCGCTGGCGATAACGCACCTATGGCGTACGTCGAGCTGGTTGATCGTCCTGTCGGCGGCGTTGTTGAAGCCGAGTAAGACGAAAAGCTGTGCGAAAAACCGGGCTTAGGCCCGGTTTTTTTATACCTGGCGTTTGGTGATTGCGAAAAACTATGGAGCACAAAAGATCTATAAATTAGATCTTGTCACCTCTGTAATTGATACTGACCACCTAGCCGATTAGCCCGGCGCCATCAGGTCTGACAGAGGAAGACATACCATGAGCCAGAGCAAGACACTCACTACTGCCAGCGGCGCGCCTGTTGCCGACAACCAGAATTCGCGTTCCGCCGGGCCTCGTGGGCCATTGCTGCTCGACGATTTCCACCTGATTGAAAAGCTTGCGCACTTCAACCGCGAAAACATCCCGGAGCGTCGTGTGCACGCGAAAGGTTCGGGCGCCTACGGTACCTTCACGGTCAGTAAGGACATCACTGACCTGACCTGCGCCAAGCTGTTTTCCGAGGTTGGCAAGCAGACCCCCACCTTCCTGCGTTTCTCCACGGTAGGTGGCGAGCGTGGTTCGGCCGACACCGAGCGCGACCCCCGCGGTTTTGCCTTGAAGTTCTACACCGAAGAAGGCAACTGGGACATCGTTGGCAACAACACCCCGGTGTTCTTCATTCGTGACCCGCTGAAGTTTCCCGACTTTATCCACACCCAAAAGCGCTTGCCGCAGAGCAACCTGAAAAGCGCCCAGGCCATGTGGGATTTCTGGTCGCACTCGCCCGAGGCGCTGCATCAGGTAACCATCCTGTTCTCGGATCGTGGTATTCCTGATGGCTACCGCTTCATGCACGGCTTTGGCAGCCACACCTACAGCCTGGTGAACGCCAAGGGTGAGCGTCACTGGGTAAAGTGGCACTACAAGAGCGTCCAGGGCATCAAAAACCTGGCTCCGGCCGATGCCGCGCGCATTGCCGGCACTAACCCGGACTACGCTCAGCGCGACCTGTTCGAGGCCATCGAGCGCGGCGACTTCCCGCAATGGCGCGTGTGCATCCAGGTGATGAGCGAGGCTCAGGCCAACAGCCACCGGGAGAACCCGTTCGACGTTACGAAGACTTGGTCGCAGAAAGAGTTCCCGCTGATTGAAATCGGCACCCTGGAGCTCAACCGCAACCCGCAGAACTACTTTGCCGAGGTGGAGCAGGCTGCATTTGGCCCCAGCAACATGGTGCCGGGTGTAGGGCTGTCGCCTGACCGTATGCTGCAAGGGCGCGTATTCGCCTACGCCGATGCGCACCGCTACCGTGTGGGCACCAACCATCAGCAACTGCCGGTCAATGCCCCGCGCAGCCCCGTGAATTCGTACCAGCGTGATGGCTCCATGGCCTTTGGCGCCAATGGCGGTGCGGCGCCCAATTACGAGCCCAACAGCTACGCTGATGCGCCCAAGCAGGCGCCGCAGTACGCAGAACCGCCCTTGGCCTTGAACGGCGCGGCGGACCGCTACGACCATCGCACGGACGGTGACTACTTCAGCCAGGCGGGTGCACTGTTCCGTTTGATGAACGAGGCGCAGAAGGCCCTGCTGATCGACAACATCGCCAATGCAATGAGTAGCGTTTCCGGCGATGTGATCGAGCGCCAGTTGCCGTACTTCTACCAGGCTGACCCGGCCTACGGTGAAGGCATTGCGCGTGCGTTGGAGGCAAAACGCGGCTAAGTCGAAATGCTAAGGAGAACCGCCCTCATTTGGGCGGTTTTTCGCTGCCAATCATCTACTTTTCTCTGCTTTTTTGCGATTTTTTGCCCCAATGGCCGTGACGTTACGGCCGCCGTGGGTCAAACTATCTACTTTCAAGCAAGGAGATGTAGGGCGATGCAAGGGCACCCGGACGTAATCGATTATCTGAACACGCTGCTGACCGGCGAGTTGGCCGCACGTGATCAGTATTTCATCCACTCGCGGATGTACGAGGACTGGGGTTTCAGCAAGCTTTACGAGCGCATCAACCACGAGATGGAAGAAGAAGCAGGTCATGCCGACGCCCTGATGCGCCGCATCCTGATGCTCGAAGGTACTCCGCGCATGCGCCCGGATGATCTGGACATCGGCACTGACGTACCGAGCATGTTCGAAGCCGACCTGCGTCTGGAATACAAAGTCCGCGCCGCGCTGTGCAAGGGCATCGCCCTGTGCGAGCAGCACAAGGACTACGTGACCCGCGACATTTTGCGCGTACAGCTTTCCGATACCGAAGAAGATCACACCTACTGGCTGGAAAAACAGTTGGGCCTGATCAAGTCCATCGGCTTGCAGAACTACCTGCAGTCGCAGTTCTAAGACTGGCAGCACAAAAAAAGCCCCGGCATCTCACGATGCCGGGGCTTTTTCGTAGCGACAACCGCCAGGCTGCGTCTTGCCACGCGGTGTATCAGGCGCGGTCACGCTCCAGCAAGGGCTTGAGGTAATGCCCGGTATAAGACTGTTCCATCTCGGCCACCTGCTCCGGTGTGCCACAGCCAATGATCATGCCGCCCTTGGAGCCGCCTTCCGGCCCCAGGTCGACGATCCAGTCCGCCGTCTTGATAACGTCCAGGTTGTGCTCGATCACTACCACCGTGTTGCCGTGGTCACGTAGGCGATGTAGCACGTCCAGCAGTTGCTGGATGTCGGCGAAGTGCAGGCCGGTGGTGGGCTCGTCGAGGATGTACAGGGTCTTGCCGGTATCGCGCTTGGACAGCTCACGGGACAGTTTCACCCGCTGCGCCTCGCCACCCGACAGGGTGGTCGCCGACTGGCCCAGCTTGATGTAGGACAGGCCCACGTCCATCAGTGTTTGCAGCTTGCGCGCCAGGGCTGGTACGGCATCGAAGAACTCCCGCGCTTCCTCGATGGTCATTTCCAGCACCTCGTGGATGCTCTTGCCCTTGTACTTGATCTCCAGAGTCTCGCGGTTGTAACGCTTGCTCTTGCACACGTCGCACGGCACGTAGATGTCCGGCAGGAAGTGCATCTCCACCTTGATCAGGCCATCGCCTTGGCAGGCTTCGCAACGCCCGCCCTTGACGTTGAACGAGAATCGGCCAGGCCCATAGCCGCGCGAGCGCGATTCTGGCACGCCGGCGAACAGTTCACGGATAGGCGTGAACAAGCCGGTGTAGGTAGCCGGGTTGGAGCGTGGAGTACGGCCGATGGGGCTTTGGTCGATGTCCACTACCTTGTCCAGGTGTTGCAGCCCGTCACAGCTATCGTGCGCAGCAGCCTCCAGGGTAGTGGCACCGTTCAGCGCGGTGGCACTGAGTGGGAACAGCGTGTTGTTGATCAGCGTTGACTTGCCCGAACCGGACACGCCGGTGACGCAGGTCAGCAGGCCGAGGGGAATTTCCAGGTCGACGTTGCGCAAGTTGTTGCCGCGCGCGCCCTTCAGGGTCAATTGCAGCTTCTTGTTGCGCGGCGTGCGCTTGGCCGGCACGGCGATCTTGACCCGGCCCGACAGGTATTTACCGGTGAGCGAGTCCGGGTGGTCCATGACTTCCTGGGCGGTGCCTTCGGCAACGATGTTGCCGCCATGCACGCCAGCGCCAGGGCCGATGTCCACCACGTAGTCGGCCAGGCGGATGGCGTCCTCGTCGTGCTCGACCACGATCACGGTGTTGCCGATGTCGCGCAGGTGCTTGAGGGTGCCCAGCAGGCGATCGTTGTCACGCTGGTGCAAGCCAATTGACGGTTCGTCGAGGATGTACATTACCCCCACAAGGCCCGCGCCAATCTGGCTGGCCAGGCGAATGCGCTGGGCCTCGCCGCCCGAGAGGGTGTCGGCGCTGCGGTCCAGGGTCAGGTAGTCCAGGCCTACGTTGACCAGGAACTGCAGGCGCTCGCGGATCTCCTTGAGGATTTTGTCGGCGATTTCGCCTCGTCGACCGGTCAGCTTCAACCCCTCGAAATAACGGGTGGCATCGCCAATCGGCAGTCCGGTGACGGCCGGCAGGGTTTTTTCACCCACCCACACGTGCCGAGCCTCACGACGCAGCCGCGTACCGCGGCAGTCCGGGCAAGGCTGGGTGCTGAGGAACTTGGCCAGTTCTTCGCGCACGGTGGCCGACTCGGTCTCGCGGTAGCGGCGTTCCAGGTTTGGCACGATGCCCTCGAACGGGTGCGAGCGCTTGACGATATCGCCGCGGTCGTTGAGGTACTTGAAGTCGACGTTCTGCGTGCCGCTGCCGTGCAGCAGGACTTTCTGCTTGTCGGCAGGCAGCTCGTTGAACGGCTTCTCCAGGCTGAACTTGTAATGGGACGCCAGGGAGCCGAGCATCTGGAAATAATACACGTTGCGCCGGTCCCAACCGCGGATGGCGCCCTCGGCCAGGGTCAGCTCGCCGTTGACCAGGCGCTTGGCGTCGAAGAACTGTTTCACCCCCAGGCCGTCGCAGGTGGGGCAGGCGCCAGCCGGGTTGTTGAAGGAGAACAGCTTGGGTTCCAGCTCGCTGATGGCATGGCCGCAGATGGGGCAGGCGAAGCGGGCGGAGAAGATCATCTCGTCGAACGGTTCGTCGTCCATGGAGGCGACCAGGGCGATGCCATCGGCCAGCTTCAACGCGGTCTCGAAGGATTCGGCCAAACGCTGCTGCAGGTCTTCGCGCACCTTGAAACGGTCGACCACCACCTCAATGGTGTGTTTCTTCTGCTTGTCGAGCTTGGGCAGTTCGTCCAGCTCGTGCAGGCGGCCGTTGATGCGGGCACGCACGAAGCCCTGGGCGCGCAGCTCTTCGAAGATCGCCAGGTGTTCGCCCTTGCGCTCGCGAATTACCGGGGCCAGCAGCATCAGCTTGCTGCCCTCCGGCTGTGCCAGCACCAGGTCAACCATCTGGCTGACAGTCTGGGCTTCCAGCGGAATATCGTGGTCCGGGCAGCGCGGCGTGCCCACGCGTGCGTACAGCAGGCGCAGGTAGTCGTAGATCTCGGTGATGGTGCCCACGGTGGAGCGCGGGTTGTGGGAAGTCGACTTCTGCTCGATGGAGATGGCCGGCGACAGGCCCTCGATGGTGTCGACGTCGGGCTTTTCCATCATCGACAGGAACTGGCGGGCGTAGGCTGAGAGCGACTCCACGTAGCGCCGCTGACCTTCGGCATAAAGGGTGTCGAAGGCCAGCGACGACTTGCCCGAACCGGACAGCCCAGTGATGACGATCAGCTTGTCCCGGGGCAGGGTCAGGTCAATGTTCTTCAGGTTGTGGGTTCGAGCCCCACGAATCAGGATCTTGTCCAAGAGTGGCCTCGCACGGCGGGCGTAAACACAGGAGTATAAGGCCAAATACTGGATGGATGCACACTATCGGAACATTACACCCATGTCATACATGACAACTGCGCGGCAAAGCGTCGCCATATACCCCCTCTATCGTTGGGACTGGTAGAATCGCCGCCGGTTCACATGAGGTTTTTCCATGCACGATCTCCACAGCGAACGCATGAGTGGCAGCGAGACCCGCGCGGCTGGCGGCTTGGCCTTGGTGTTCGCCTTCCGCATGCTGGGCATGTTCATGGTGTTGCCGGTACTGGCGACCTACGGCATGGACCTGGCCGGTGCCAGCCCCGCGCTGATTGGCTTTGCCATCGGTGCGTATGGCCTGACCCAGGCGTTCCTGCAAATTCCGTTCGGTATCATTTCCGATCGCATTGGCCGCCGCCCGGTGATCTACATCGGCTTGGTGATCTTTGCCCTCGGCAGCCTGCTGGCAGCCCATGCCGACTCCATCTGGGGCGTGATCGCCGGCCGTGTGCTGCAAGGCGCCGGAGCAATTTCCGCGGCGGTCATGGCCCTGCTGTCGGACCTGACCCGCGAACAGCATCGCACCAAGGCAATGGCCACCATCGGCATGAGCATCGGTGTGTCGTTTGCCGTGGCCATGGTGGTAGGGCCGCTGGTGACGCGTACATTCGGCCTTTCCGGGTTGTTCGTGGTGACCGCAGTCATGGCGTTGGTCGGCATCGCGCTGGTCGCCTTCGTGGTGCCCAAGGCCTCCAGCCATTTCACCCATCGTGAATCGGGCGTGGCTCGCCAGGCGTTGATTCCTACGCTCAAGCACCCTGACCTGCTGCGCCTGGACGCCGGTATCTTCGTGCTGCACGCTATCCTGATGGCCAGCTTCGTGGCATTGCCGCTGGCCCTGGTGGACCGCGCCGGCCTGCCGAAAGAGCAGCACTGGTGGGTGTATCTGACCGCCTTGCTCATATCGTTTTTCGGGATGATTCCGTTCATCATTTATGGTGAAAAAAAGCGCAAGATGAAACGCGTCCTCGTTGGCGCGGTTGCCACCCTGATGCTCACCGAGCTGTTTTTCTGGGAGTTTGGCCACACGCTGACGGAACTGGTGATTGGTATCGTGGTGTTCTTCACCGCGTTCAACCTGCTGGAAGCCTCCTTGCCGTCATTGATCAGCAAGGTTTCGCCGGCTGGTGGCAAGGGCACGGCCATGGGCGTGTACTCCACCAGCCAGTTCCTGGGCGCGGCGCTGGGCGGTATTCTCGGCGGCTGGTTTTTCCAGCATGGCGGGCTGAATGTGGTATTCATCGGCTGCGCCGGGCTGTTGGCGATTTGGTTGGCCATAGCTGTTACTATGCGCGAACCTCCGTATGTGACTAGCCTGCGCTTGCCGTTGTCGCCCGAGGCGATACGCGAAGCGGGCCTGACCGAGCGCCTCAAGGCCGTACCGGGTGTAACAGATGCAGTGGTGGTGGCAGAAGAAGCCGCCATCTATATCAAATTGGATACAGAAATTTTGGATCGTGCATCCCTGGAGCGCCTGGTAAACCCGGCCCCAGAGACGTGCCAAGCCTAGGAGAACGTTATGGCCCGTGGGGTTAACAAAGTCATTTTGGTCGGTACTTGCGGTCAGGATCCTGAAGTGCGCTACCTGCCCAACGGCAACGCTGTCACCAACCTGAGCTTGGCGACCAGCGAACAATGGACCGACAAGCAGAGCGGCCAGAAGGTCGAGCGCACCGAGTGGCACCGCGTTTCGATGTTCGGCAAGGTTGCCGAAATCGCCGGTGAATACCTGCGCAAGGGTTCGCAGGTGTACATCGAAGGCAAGCTGCAGACCCGCGAGTGGGAAAAAGACGGCATCAAGCGCTACACCACTGAAATCGTCGTCGACATGCAGGGCACCATGCAACTGCTGGGCGGCCGTCCACAACAGGGCGACCAAGGCCAGGGTGGCAACAACTACCAGCAGTCGGCACCGCGTCAGCAGGCACCACGCCCTCAGCAGTCCGCGCCACAGCAGCAGTCGCGCCCAGCGCCACAGCAGGCCGCACCGCAACCGGCTCCGGATTTCGACAGCTTCGACGACGATATCCCGTTCTGATCGCTGCCTGATCGAGCATCAGCCAAAAAGCCCTCGTCTAGCGAGGGCTTTTTTGTAGGTGCACCCCTGTGGGACCGCACCTGCATCAAGGCGAACCCCAACAGGTTTGGACCTTGCCATTGTGCAGGCATGAGGGCCGCCGGGTCGTCCGCCGCAAGGCCAATACCCCATATCCGATCCACCGGGCTGGCCTCGACCAGCACTTGGTAAGCGGTGCCCGCCAGGAATGCCCCACACGCCGAATTCTGCTGGAACTTGGCAAGGTTACCCCTGACCACGATATCGAACCGCTCGGCCAGCCAGATGGCCTCGTCCTAGCCCTGTACCTCGCGCCCCAGGCGTTTGGCCTGGGCCGGTGTGGAGGCGTCGAGTATGCGCGGCACCATAGCCAGGTCACCAAACAGCCTGGCCGTCGCCGCCATCATGTAATGCTCGGCCGTGGCGTAGCGAACGCCATCCACCTCGAATGGCGAGGGATACCACTGGCTGAGGCAACTGCGGTCAATCTCGTCAGGGCTACGAGGTGTGTGGCCCCAGAACATCAGGTAGTTAACTGTGACGCCCGTGTCGATCAGGGCCAGCAGTGATTCGATATCAGTAACGCCTTGCATGGCGGGATCCTCGGCTGTCCATAAGTAGAGGGCCATTATGCCTTGCGTGCCGCGTCAGTGGCCGTAAAGGCCCACCACATTACGCCCGGCCAGGGCATGACCACTCAGGCGTGCCATTAACTCTTCACGGGTCAGACCCTCAGGCAACGCCCCGGGCTTGAGGTCCGTGGCAATCACGGTCAGCACGTAGTGATGCGGCTGATCCCCCGGCGCCGGGCAGAACCCACGGAAATCGGCAGTGCCGGCAATATTCTTGCCCACCGTGATACCCGGCACGCTGACCAGCGCCTCGCCTTCCTTGATCCCGCCACGGTGCGCAGGAATGTTGTAGGTCACCCAGTGGCTGACCCCCAGACCGTTATGACCGTCTACGTCCAGGATCAGAACCGCCATCGACTGCGTATTCGCAGGCAAATTGCTCCAGGACACCTGTGGGTTGTGCCGCTTGCCGGTTCCGCACTCGGCAGGGGTATCGGCCGCGCTGACGTTGACCTTGCCACCTTCGGTGAAGGCGTCGGTACTGACTTTCAGGGTGGTGGCACTGGCCATCTGGGTAGTGGCCAGGAGCAGGGCGGCGGTGCAGGTGGTAATCAGGTGACGCACTTTCATTAACAGGTCCATCCCAATAACGGCCTCTGCTTCAGACAGGCGAGCAGAGGCCGTCGGGATGGTAACCCCCGTATCGGTTTTCAAGATGAAAGAGCTGTTATCGAGACCCGATTGCTGTCCGTAAGCGGTGGGAGGGTGGCAGGGGGCGGGGTCGCAAAGAACAATAGCTTCGCGGCCATGGCCACGCATACGGTAACCAACAGCGGGCGCACAAGGCCGGGGCCGAAGCGCATCGCGCAACGTGCTCCCAACTGGGCGCCGATCAAGGCGCCAATGGCCATGGCCAGCGCAAGAGGCCAGACGATCTTGCCCGTCATCGAAAACACCAGCAACGAGCCGACATTGCACGATGCGTTCATCAGTTTGCTACTCGACAGCGCCCGCATCAGGCCCTGGCCCAGGAGCACCACGAAGGCCACCAGGAAAAACGAACCTGTGCCCGGCCCGAACAGGCCATCGTAGAAGCCAATCAGCGGCACAGCCAGCGCACCGAATAGCCACGCATTGCACCTGGGCGCGCGCTCGGCGTTGCCTGGCGTTCGCACAAGCGCGAAGTAAACGGCCACCGCTATCAGCAGCGGGGGAATCACCTTTTCCAACGTGCCGCTGGGAAGCAACCCGGCGGCAAGGGCACCCGCGCCGCCAGCAATAAACGACATGCCCGCCATGGGCAGCGAACTGCGCCATGGAAATAGCCCCTTGCGAGCGAAGCTGACCGTTGCCGACACGCTGGCGCAGGAGGCTTGCAGCTTGTTGGTGGCAAGGGCGGCCACTGGCTCGATGCCTGCCACCAGCAGGGCAGGTAGCGTGATCAGACCACCGCCTCCGGCAATGGCATCCAGAAAACCGGCAGCCAGCGCGACTGCAGCCATGGTAAGGATTAGACCTAATTCTATTTCCAGCATGGGAGTGCCTTCTTCAGAAGGCAAAGATGAGACGCGACTGGCCTCGAACGCCCGGTTTTGTTGGCTGGAAACCGGATGAAGCCATCTCTTATGCTGCTACACATACAGTGCCACTTGGCTAGCTTTTGTTGGTTTTGTGATGCCATTTTTGAGTTTTGAAAATATTGCAGGGGCGTGCAAAGTTCAATAAACGGGGACCTGGAATAACTGTAAGGTTGTGTTGCACAGCGGGTTTGAAAAGCACGGTGTCGGCAACTCTGAAAATGGCGGCCGAATAGCGCGTGCCCGACCGTCATGCCCGGCCCACGCATACCAAGCCCAGCCTCTGCCGATTGATCCCCGCAGCACAAACCCGCAAAATGCAATAACATAAGCCTCTTGACCGATCGCCACGTGGCCCTGGCCGCAGTGGATCCATGGCTCACAGACTTAACCGGACCGGAACTGCTGACTCTATGCGAATGCGCCTTATGCTGTTGGGCGGCGGTAATGCCCTTGGGCAAGCGCTGATTCGTCTCGGGGCGGAGGAAGACATCGGCTTCCTCGCTCCCCGCCCGCCGGAAAGCGGTTGGGATGCGGCGAGCCTGACCCAGTTGCTCGATGACACCCGCCCCGATGCACTGATCAACCTTGCCTATTATTTCGACTGGTTCCAGGCCGAAAGCGTCAGCGAGGCTCGGCTGGCCCAGCAAGAGCGCTCGGTAGAGCGCCTGGCCGAGCTGTGCCAGCACCATCAGATCGTCCTGGTGCAGCCTTCCAGCTATCGCGTGTTCGATGGCTCGCGGGCCACGGCCTATAGCGAGAAAGACGAGCCGGTGCCGCTGGGCCTGCGTGGTCAGGCGCTGTGGCGCATCGAGCAGAGCGTGCGCGCTACGTGTCCGCAGCATGTGTTGTTGCGTTTTGGCTGGTTGCTGGATGACAGCATCGACGGCGTGCTGGGGCGTTTCCTCACCCGTGCCGAGCAGCCGCAGGAGATCCTGCTGGCCGATGACCGTCGCGGCAATCCAACGCCGGTGGACGATGCGGCCCGGGTGATCATCTCGGTGCTCAAGCAGTTGGACTGCGCCGCGCCGTTGTGGGGTACCTACCACTACGCCGGCAACGAGGCCACCACGCCGCTGGCGCTGGGCCAGGCGATCATCAGCGAGGCGGCCACGCTGCATAAGTTGGCCATCGAAGCGCCGACCGCCCAGGCCCATGCCGCGCGGCCCGATGCCGCCGATGAGCCGCAGCACGCGGTGCTGGCGTGCAAGAAAATTCTTCATACCTTCGGGATCAAGCCCCGCGCCTGGCGCTCCGGGCTCCCAAGCCTACTGGACAGATATTACCGACATGGCTGATGCACCTGTACTGATCACCGGGGGCGCCGGCTTCATCGGTTCCAACCTGGTGGACGCGCTGCTGGAAAAGGGCCACGCGGTCCGGATCCTCGATGACCTTTCCATGGGCAAACGCTGCAACCTGCCGCTGGGCAATCCTCGGGTCGAGTTGATCGAAGGCGACGTCGCCGATGCCGCCTTGGTAGCGCGTGCTGCCCAGGGCTGCAAGGCCGTGGTGCACCTGGCCGCCGTGGCCTCTGTGCAGGCCTCTGTGGACGACCCGGTCAAGACCCACCAGGCCAACTTCATTGGCACCTTGAATGTCTGCGAGGCCATGCGCACCGCAGGCATCAAGCGGGTGATCTACGCCTCGAGCGCGGCGGTGTATGGCAACAACGGTGAAGGCGAGGCCATTGCTGAAGACACGCCCAAGGCACCGCTGACGCCCTACGCGTCCGACAAGCTGGCCAGTGAATACTACCTGGACTTCTATCGTCGTCAGCATGGCCTGGAACCGGCGATCTTTCGTTTCTTCAACGTCTTCGGCCCGCGCCAGGATCCCTCTTCGCCCTATTCGGGTGTGATCAGCATTTTCTGCGAGCGCGCCCAGGCCGGCTTGCCGATCAGCCTGTATGGCGACGGGGAGCAGACCCGCGATTTCATCTACGTGGGTGATCTGGTAGCGGTGCTGATGCAGGCATTGGAAGCGCCTGATGTGGAGGAGGGGGCAGTGAACGTAGGCCTGAACCAGGCCATGAGCCTCAACCAGTTGCTGGCCGAGTTGAAGTCGGTGCTTGGCAGCCTGCCCAAAGTCAGTTACGGCGAAGCTCGTCCGGGTGATATCAAGCACTCGCGCGCCAACAATGCGCGCCTGCTGCAGCGCTTTACCCTGCCGAAAATTACCCCGATGGCCACCGGCCTGCGCAATTTGCTGGGGTTGTAAGTAGTGGGAGCTGGCTTGCCAGCGAGTTTTTTGATGCCCTGCAAAGCTCGCTGGCAAGCCAGTTCCCACAACGTCGTCGTGGTTAGAACTTGTAGCCTACACCCACCATGTAAACCCACGGATCAACATCCACGTTGACCTTGGTGCGCCCCACACCCAGGGCCGTCGGTCCGTCGACGCTGGCCTGGGTGTCGATGTCCACGTACCACACCGCTGCGTTGACCATGATGTGGTCAGTCAGCATGTAGTCCGCGCCCACCTGCGCCGCCCAGCCCCACGAGTTCTTCAGGTTCAGGTTGCTGAAGCCTTCGGATTTGCGCTCGCTGGTCAGGTCTTCGCCATAGAACCAGGTGTAGTTGAGGCCCACGCCCGCGTAGGGCTGGAATTTGGAGTTGGCGTCCATCGGGTAGTACTGCAGCGACAGGGTCGGTGGCAGTTGCTTGACGTCGGCCAGCTTGCCGTCCAGGCCCGCCACGCCGGTGGCAGAGCTGACGCCCTTGACCCCCACCTTGTGTTGGAAGGGCGTTGCCGCCAGCAATTCCAGGCCCACGTGGTCAGTCAGCATGTAGGCAAAGGTCAGGCCCAGCTGGGTGTCATTGCCCAGGGTTGCCTTGGTTCCGGACACCTTGCCGCCATCAAGCTTGAGGTTACCGCTGTCCTCGTTGGGCGCGGTTTCGATGGCGCCCGCGCGCACGATGAAATCACCGGCTTGGTGGGCGTGGGCAAAGGGAGTGAAAAGAGCCAGGCTGACCAGCGAGGCACCCAGGAGTTTGGTGTTCATGGAGTCTTCCATCGGGCAAGGGGAAAAGGGCTTGGCCAATGGTAGGAATGCTCT
Organism: Pseudomonas sp. M47T1; assembly: GCF_000263855.1. Lineage (GTDB taxonomy): Bacteria > Pseudomonadota > Gammaproteobacteria > Pseudomonadales > Pseudomonadaceae > Aquipseudomonas. The sequence goes on along the minus strand of NZ_AJWX01000031.1, from coordinate 29,867 downwards.
GGGTCAAGGGTTTTGACCCAGCTCAATAAAACCGTCATTTAAGCTGCGGCTGTTACTCCGGCAGCTCGTAGACGTAGATCTTGTCGGCTTCCATTTGATAGCCAGCATCGGCCAGGTCGCTGGTCGACTGCTTCACGCGCATGGTGCCTTCCACCCAGAAGGCCTGGTAAAGGTCGTCGAGCTTGACCCCGACCTGGCTGGTGACGTGGACGATCTGGTTGGACGGTGGCGGCGGTACATGAATGCACGCGCCGTAGTAAGGCACCAGCAGGAAGTCGGTGGTGCGGCCATCCTCGCCCACTTCCAGGGGCACGATGAACCCGGGCATCTTCACGTCCTGGTTATCCAGGGCCTTTACCACCGGGGCATTGGGCTGCTGCTGTTTCACCGCCGGCGCCGACTCCATGTCACTGCCCATCTTCGACAGGTCATGCAGGGGCGTCATTTGCGGGGCGATTTTCGGGGCATCCGGCGGGATCATCTCCGGCCAGCTCAGTTCGCGCGGTTGCGCTGCCCACAGCGAAGGGGCAGCGATCATCAGTACAAACAGCAGTGCGGCTTTCATGTCAGGGTGGCTCAAAGGTGAATGGACAAGCCATCGGCCAGCGACTGTCGGTAGGCCCGCCAGGCCGGTACGGCGCCCATGACCAGGGCTGCCGCGAGGATAATCCCCAGTAGCGACCATTCATAGGCGGTGGGCGCCGACAACGGCAAGTACAGACCATAGTTGGCCTGCACGTAGCCTTGCGCCGCCGCAATGCCGACATACAGCAACGCAACGCCGGCGACGATGCCGCACAGCGCCAGCGAAAACGCTTCGAGGATCAGCAGGCTGGCGATATGCCAGGGCCTGGCGCCAACCGAGCGCAGGATTGCCATTTCCCGTCGGCGTTCGTTGAGGCTGGTGAGGATGGCCGTGAGCATGCCTATCAGCCCTGTCAGCACCACGAACAGCGACACCACGAACAAGGCTTTTTCTGCCGTGCCCATCAACCCCCACAGTTCCTGCAGGGCAACCCCGGGCAGAATCGCCAGCAGCGGCTCGCCGACGAAATCGTTGATTTCACGCTGCAGGGCAAAGGTCGAGATCTTGTTATTCAGCCCGATCATCATGGCCGTGATGGCGCTGGGCGTGAGGTCCATGTTGCGCGCCTGGTCGGCACTGATGCGCCCGGCACCCCGGGCCGGCACACCGTTGTGCCAATCGATGTGAATGGCTTCCATGCCGCCCAGGCTGATATGCAGCGTGCGGTCCACCGGGGTGCCAGTGCGCTTGAGGATGCCAACCACGGTGAAGGGTTTGTCGTCGTGCTTGATCAGGCTGATGGCGGCAGTGCCGTGGGCCAGCACCAGCGTGTCGCCCAGTTTGTAATGCAGGGCGTCGGCCACTTCGGCGCCCAGCACTACCTCGAACGGATCGGTGGCGAAGAAGCGGCCAGCAGCCATTTCCAGCGGCTGGTGATGGCCGTACTGGTAGTGCTCGAAGTACGACTGGTCCGTGCCCAGCACGCGGTAGCCTCGGTGCGAGTCGCCCAAGGACATGGGAATGGCCCATTTCACCCGTGGGTCGTGGGCGTAGTGCTGAAAGCTGTCCCAGCGGATGTTGTTGGTGGCATTGCCGATGCGAAACACCGAATACAGCAACAGGTTCACCGAGCCGGAGCGCGCCCCGACGATCAGGTCGGTGCCGCTGATGGTGCTGGCAAAACTGGTGCGCGCTTGCGTGCGAACTCGCTCTACCGCCAGCAGCAGGCATACCGACAGGGCGATGGCGAAGGCCGTGAGGAAGGCAGTGAAACGTCGATTGGCCAGGCTGGCCACGGCTAGACGGAACAGGTACATCAGACTTCCCCTGGAGCGGCGGGGCGCACGGCCCGGTTGAGTTCGGCCAATGACAGGCTGCGATCGAACAGTGGCGCCAGGCTTTGATCATGGCTGACGAACAGCAGGCTGGAGCCGGCGTCGCGGCACTCGGCGAACAACAGGCGGATGAACGCCTCGCGGGCGTCATAGTCCAGCGCGGACGTGGGCTCGTCGGCGATCACCAGTTCCGGTTGCCCGATCAGCGCGCGCGCGGCGGCTACCCTTTGTTGCTGGCCGATCGACAGGGTGTCGGCGCGGCGTTGCAGCAGCGCCGGCTCGGTCAACCCCAGGTGCGCCAGCAAGGTCGCGGCTGCCTGGTCGATGCTGCCGTAGCGCTGTTTCGCCCGCTCGGCACGCTGGCGGGAAAAGTGGCAGGGCAACTCGACGTTTTCGCGCACCGACAGGAACGGCAGCAGGTTGAACTGCTGGAAAATGTAGCCGGTATGGTCGACGCGAAAACGGTCGCGGCGGCCCTGGCTCATCTCGCCCAATTCGTGGCCCAGTACCTGGACACTGCCGCTCACCGGCTTCTGCACACCGCCCAGCAGGCCCAGCAGGGTGGTCTTGCCACTGCCGCTGGGGCCCTTGAGGAACAGCGTTTCGCCGGCTTCCAGGCGGAAGGAGGGGATGTCCAGCAGCGCTGGCTGGCGCGGCCACGCAAAGTGCAGGTCGCGCAGTTCGATCAGGGCTGTGCTGGTCATCAGAATTTCAGTGTGCTGTTGTCCGGGGTGGCGTCCAGGCCTTTCTGGCCTTCTGGCGCAATCATTTGCACGACGACCTTGTGGGTGGCCGGGAAGGTCTTGAATACCTGGGACAAGTCCAAGGCCTTGAGCTTGTCTGGCGAGGTGCAGGTGAACTCGTAGCTGGCGTGGATCTCGCTGTGGTGATGCTCACCAGTGGCGGCAGGCTGGTCGTGATCGTGATCGTGATCATCGTCGTCATCTTCAGCCGGCATCACGTCGCCGAACAGCGGGCTTTGCAGGTGCTGGCTGGCCACGCTGCAACCGGCGGCGGCGGGCAGGTTGAACAGTGCCAGGGGTTGTTCCAGCAGCGCGCGAGCCTTGGCCACGGCGGCTTTATCGGCGTCAGTGGTGGCCAGGTGCTCGAAGCCGACGATGTTCATGGCGGGGGTTTGCATTTCCAGGGCCAGGGTCTGGTCGTCCAGGGCGGCATTGACGCGTGCGGTACCGTGCTCGTGAGTGCCGAGGCTGCCATGTTTGACGGTGGTGTCGTCGGCGTGGGCAACGGCCAGGGGCAGCAACGCGAAGGGCAGGGCGAGCAGGAGTCGGCGCATGAAAATGTCCTGAGGAAGGGTGAAGTTATTGTAACGTTATAACAACTTTAAACGCCTCGCGCCATAAAGGCCTGGATGAAATTTGGCTCAGGCGCGATGGGTGGGAGCTGGCTTGCCAGCGAGCTGTTGAGGCCCGAAAAGCTCGCTGGCAAGCCAGCTCCCATAGATCTATGGGAACATGGCCGTTCGCACGAGAGGAATCACCATGGTACGAATTCGCGGAACCATCGGCGCCTGGCCGGTGGACTTGACCATCGAGATGGACGCCGCCGACTGGCAGCACCTGGGCGCGCAGCTGAACGTACAGGCCGACGCGCCGGCTACTGCAGCCCCGGCGGCAAAACCGGCCAGCCAGGATGACGCCTTGTGGCAAACCACGCTGAAACTGGTTCAACAGGCAGGGCAGGTCAGCGGCCCGGAGTTGCTTGGCCAGCTCGAAGGCCTGACCGGCAGCACCGCGGCGGGCAAGCGCCTACTGGTGCGCCTGCGCCATTGCCGCGAAGTGCGGGTGGAAAGCGGCGCCGACGCGCCGCTGTATTGCTGGGTCGAATGACTCAGTAGAGGGCAGCGAACAGCTTGCGGCGGTAGGTGGTGACCAATGGGTGATCGTTGCCCAGCAGTTCGAATACCTGCAGCAAGGTCTTGTGGGCGATGCCCTCGTTGAAGCTGCGGTTGCGCGCAAACAGTTTCAACAGGGCGTCCAGCGCTGCTTCGTATTGCTGGCGCGAGAGCTGCTGAATGGCTAGCTGGAACACCGCTTCGTCATCGTTCGGGTTCTGCGCGATACGCGACTTCAGGTCGGCAGCGTCCGGCAGGTCGGCGGCGTGGCGCAGGAAGGTCAGTTGGGCCTTGGCACCGGCCAGGGCGGCCTTGTGCTCATCGCCTTTGACCGCGTCCAGCACAGCCTGGGCTTCGCTCAGCTCATTGCGTTCAGCCAGGCACCGGGCGTAGAGAATCAGCGCGCGGGCATTGGTGTTGTCTTCGCCCAGCAGTACTCGCAAAATCTCTTCCGATTTGGCGAACTGGCCCTCATTGAACAGCGCCTGGGCTGCTTCCAACGGATCGGCGGCGGCAGCTTCGGGCATGTGCACATGGGGCTCGAGCATGGCGCGAATTTCAGACTCGGGGCGTGCCTCGGCAAAGCCATCCACCGGCTTGCCGTCCTTGAACAGCACCACGGTAGGCAGGCTGCGAATGCCGAAGTGGGCAACGATGTCCTGCTCGACGTCGCAGTTGACCTTGGCCAGCAGCAGCTCGCCCTGATAGCTCTCGGCAATTTTTTCCAGCAACGGCATCAGTACCTTGCAGGGCGCGCACCACTCGGCCCAGAAATCTACCAGCACCGGCTGCGTAAAGGACTGATCGATCACCTGTTGCTGGAAGGTGGCAGAGGTGACATCGAAAATATACGGCGTTTCCTGGCTCATCGTGCATCTCGAAAAAAGCGGTAATGGTTGCACTATAAAGGCTGGCGTCGCTGGCCGAAAGCGCCTCAGCCGCGCTGCGCGTGATAGAGGCTGACGTTGCGAAATTCATGGGGCTCGGCCAGGTCCGGCAAGGTGCAGGCCTGCAGCTTCGCCAACTGGCGATACACCGGGTGGCAGAAGTCGCGCACCCGCGAGTCGGCTACCAGGGCCTGGCGGCCGCGACTGAGGAACTGGTCCAGCAGGGGCAGGTTGGCGCGGTCATACAGCACGTCGGCCACCAGGATCAGGTCGAAACGATCGTCTTCGGCGAAGAAATCCGGCGAGTAACTCAGGCTAACCCCATTGAGTGCGGCATTCGCACGGCAGGCATCCAGCGCCAGCGGGTCCAGGTCACAGGCCACCACCTCGGCCGCACCGGCCTTGGCCGCGGCAATGGCGGCGACACCCGAGCCGGCCCCGAAATCCAGCACCCGCTTGCCTTCCACCCACTGCGGTTGCTCGGCCAGGTAACGGGCCATGGCCAGGCCGCTGGCCCAGCAGAAGCTCCAATAGGGCGGCTCGTGAAGAATGCGGCGGGTTTCCTCGGGGCTGAAGGCACGGTCCATGTTTTCGCTGTCCATCAGCCACAAGCGGATGTCGGTGCCTGGCAGCGCGGTGGTGACCAGCGACGCATCGCCCAGCAACTGGCCCAGCGCCTGTTGCAGCGCCTTCATGGTGCCTGAAGCAATTGCAGCTGGCCCATTGACTGAGTGGTGGGCTGGTTCACGGGCACGGAGGGCAGGTGCAGGATCAGCACGCCGGACTGGCTGGCGCGGCCGCGCAATTCCACGCGCAGGTTCTGCGGGAAGGCTTCGGGGTTGAAGCGCAGTTGAAAATTCAGGGGTTTGCCAGTGCCGATCTGCTTGCTGCTGGCCAGTAATTGCTGGGGGCGGCTGCGCTCGTCCACCGCCAGCAACGCCAGCTCCACCTCGGCGCCCGCGGGCGCGCCCAGCAGGGTGCCGGTCAGTTCACGCTGGAAAGCGGGCAGCGGGCCCAGCGGTTGCGTGCCGATGGCGGCAGGTTTGGCGGCTGGCGCGACGGGCGCCACAGGCTTTGGCTTGTCGCTGCTGCACGCGGCCAGCAGGGCGACCAGGCTCAGCAAAACTAGGGGGCGTAGGGGCATTGGCAGATCCATCGCAATAATTATCCACTGTATACCGCAAAGGCTTTGGCTTGTCTTGCCAGTGGGATGCGCTACCATGGCCCTCCCATTTTTTGTTGCCTGCCACCATGCACTGTCCCTTCTGCGGTGCCAACGACACCAAGGTCATCGACTCGCGACTGGTCGCCGAGGGCGAGCAAGTGCGCCGTCGTCGCGAATGCCTGGCCTGCGGTGAGCGTTTCACCACCTTTGAAACCGCCGAACTGGTTTTGCCGCGCCTGATCAAACAGGACGGTAGCCGCCAGCCCTTCGACGAAGAAAAACTGCGCGCCGGCATGCAGCGGGCGCTGGAAAAGCGTCCGGTCAGTGTCGAGCGCCTTGAAGCCGCCCTGGCGCACATCAAGCACAAGCTGCGCGCCACCGGCGAGCGCGAGGTCAAGTCGCTGGTTGTCGGCGAACTGGTGATGACCGAGCTGCAGAAGCTGGATGAGGTCGCCTATATCCGCTTTGCGTCGGTATACCGCCGCTTCCAGGACCTGGACGAGTTCCGCGAGGAAATCGACCGCCTGGCCCGCGAGCCTGCCAAGCCATGACCCTGCCCAGCGAACAGGCGGTGCTGGACGCACGCTACATGGCCCGCGCCATCGAGCTGGCCCGGCGCGGCCTGTACACCACCCACCCCAACCCGCGGGTTGGCTGCGTGATCGTGCGCGACGGCCAGGTGGTGGGCGAGGGCTGGCATGTGCGTGCTGGTGAAGGCCACGCCGAGGTGCATGCGCTGCGCCAGGCGGGTGAGCTGGCGCGCGGGGCCACGGCCTACGTCACGCTGGAGCCGTGCAGCCACCATGGGCGTACCCCGCCGTGCGCCGATGCCCTGGTGAATGCCGGGCTGGCGCGGGTGGTGGCGGCCATGCAGGATCCCAACCCCGAAGTCGCCGGCCGCGGCCTCAAGCGTCTGGCCGATGTCGGCATCGAGGTGCTCAGCGGCGTGCTGGAGGGCGAGGCCCGAGGCTTGAACCCTGGCTTCCTCAAGCGCATGGAGCAAGGCGTGCCGTTCGTGCGGGTCAAGCTGGCCATGAGCCTGGACGGTCGCACCGCCATGGCCAGTGGCGAAAGCAAATGGATTACCGGCCCTGCCGCTCGCTCTGCCGTGCAGCGCCTGCGGGCGCGCTCCAGTGCGGTATTGACTAGCGCCGACAGCGTGCTGGCCGACGATGCCCGCATGACCGTGCGCGCTGAAGAGCTGGGGCTGGACCCAGCCACCACCGCCCTGGCCACTGAGCGTCCCCCGCTACGCGTGCTGATCGACGGCCGCTTGCGGGTGCCGTTGACTGCGGCGTTTTTCCAGGCCGGCCCGTCGCTCGTCGTCACCTGCACGCAGGGCGACGCCGATGCCTACCGGCAGCAGGGCCATGAACTGCTGGTGATGAACGCCGTCGACGGCCACGTGGACCTTGGGCATCTGCTCACACTGCTGGCCGCCCGCGGCAGCAGCGAAATCCTTGTGGAAGCCGGCCCCACTCTGGCTGGCGCATTCGCCCGCCTGGGCCTGGTGGATGAGTACCAATTGTTTGTTGCCGGGCAATTCCTCGGCTCGTCGGCGCGGCCCTTGCTGGACTGGCCGCTGGCGCGAATGAGTGAAGCGCCACGGTTGAAAATCATTGAAATGCGCGCAGTGGGGGATGACTGGAGAGTCATTGCAATACCTGCCCCGGCGGCAAGCGTATAATTTTGACCTCGCGCCCAGCGCAGGCCCGGTTCCGTAGGAGGATCCATGTTCACCGGCATTATCGAATCCATCGGCAGCATCCGTTCGTTGACCCCCAAAGGCGGTGACGTACGTGTTTACGTAGAGACCGGCAAGCTGGACCTTGCCGACGTCAAGCTGGGCGACAGCATCGCCGTCAACGGCGTGTGCCTGACGGCCGTCGAGCTGCCGGGCGATGGCTTCTGGGCCGACGTCAGCCGCGAAACCCTGGACTGCACCGCGTTTCACGAGCTGAAAGGCGGCAGCCGGGTCAACCTGGAAAAGGCCCTGACCCCAAGCTCGCGCCTGGGTGGCCACCTGGTCAGCGGCCACGTCGACGGTGTTGGCGAAATCGTTTCCCGTGAAGAGAACGCCCGTGCCATCCAGTTCCGCGTTCGCGCCCCGAAGGAACTGGCCAAGTACATCGCCCACAAAGGTTCGATCACCGTCGACGGCACCAGCCTGACCGTGAACGCCGTGGACGGTGCCGAGTTCGAACTGACCATCGTCCCGCACACCCTGGCCGAAACCATCATGGCCGACTACCGTGCCGGCCGTAAGGTCAACCTGGAAGTGGACCTGCTGGCCCGTTACCTGGAGCGCCTGCTACTGGGTGACAAGGCGGCCGAGCCGAGTGCCGGCGGCATCAGCGAAAGCTTCCTGGCCGCCAACGGCTACCTCAAGTCCTGATATAGGGGGTGCCGCGTGGCGCTCAACACAATCGAAGAACTGGTGGAAGACATCCGCCAGGGCAAGATGGTCATCCTCATGGATGACGAAGACCGTGAAAACGAAGGCGACTTGATCATGGCCGCCGAATGCTGCGAAGCCTCGCACATCAACTTCATGGCCAAGCACGCCCGCGGCCTGATCTGCATGCCCATGACCCGTGAGCGCTGCGAGCTGCTGAAGCTGCCGTTGATGGCGCCGCGCAACGGCTCCGGTTTCGGCACCAAGTTCACCGTGTCCATCGAGGCCGCCGAAGGCGTCACCACCGGCATCTCAGCTGCCGACCGCGCGCGCACTGTCCAGGCGGCGGCCGCCAAGGACGCCAAGGCCGAGGACATCGTCAGCCCTGGCCATATTTTCCCGTTGATGGCCCAGGCCGGCGGCACCCTGGCGCGCGCCGGTCACACCGAAGCTGCCTGCGACCTGGCGCGCATGGCCGGTTTCGAGCCCAGCGGCGTGATCTGCGAAGTGATGAACGACGACGGCACCATGTCTCGTCGCGCCGAACTGGAAACCTTCGCTGCCGAACACGGCATCAAGATCGGCACCATTGCCGACCTTATTCACTACCGCATGATCCACGAACGTACCGTTCAGCGGATTGCCGAGCAGCCGCTGGACAGCGAATTGGGCCAGTTCAACCTAGTGACTTACCGCGACGCGGTGGAAGGCGACGTGCACATGGCGCTGACCCTGGGCACCATCTGCGCCGAAGAACCGACCCTGGTTCGCGTGCACAACATGGACCCTCTACGCGACCTGCTGATGGTCAAACAGCCCGGCCGCTGGAGCCTGCGCGCCGCCATGAGCGCCGTGGCAGAGGCTGGCAGCGGCGTGGTGCTGCTGTTGGGCAACCCGGTGGATGGTGATGTACTGCTGGCGCATATTCGCGAAACCGCGGACAGCGCGCCGGTGAAAAAGCCGACCACCTACAGCATCGTCGGTGCCGGTTCGCAGATCCTTCGCGACCTGGGCGTGCGCAAAATGCGCCTGATGAGTTCGCCAATGAAGTTCAATGCGATATCCGGATTCGATCTGGAAGTAGTAGAATACGTGCCCTCCGAATAAACACCGGTAAAAGGGGTCGCCAGATTGCCAGGCCAGCGCTATGGTTTTCAGTGACTCCCGCACGTGCTTGTTCGTGACCCATTACCCCCATAGGACGCCCCTGGCGTCCTTGCTCTTTAAGACGAGACTCACCGAATGACCCTGAAGACCATCGAAGGTACCTTCATTGCCCCCAAAGGTCGCTATGCCCTGGTGGTTGGCCGTTTCAACAGCTTCGTCGTCGAAAGCCTGGTGAGCGGCGCGGTTGATGCCCTGGTTCGCCACGGTATCAGCGAAAGCGACATCACCATCATCCGCGCCCCTGGCGCCTTCGAAATCCCGCTGGTTGCGCAGAAAGTCGCCCAGCAGGGCGAGTACGACGCGATCATCGCCCTGGGCGCGGTCATTCGTGGCGGCACCCCGCACTTCGAATACGTGGCTGGCGAATGCACCAAGGGCCTGTCCCAGGTTTCCATGGAGTTCGGCGTACCGGTTGCTTTTGGTGTGTTGACCGTCGATTCCATCGAACAGGCCATCGAGCGTTCCGGTACCAAGGCTGGCAACAAAGGCGCTGAAGCTGCCCTGTCCGCCCTGGAAATGGTCAGCCTGCTGTCGCAGTTGGAGGCCAAGTGATTTCCGACGAAAGCGATCGTTTCAACCCGCGCGATCCAAAACCTGCGGACGCTGGCAAACCTTCCAAAAGCATGAAGCGTCGTGAAGCCCGCAAACTGGCGACCCAGGCCCTGTACCAATGGCATATGGCCAGCCATTCGCTGAACGAGATCGAAGCGCAGTTCCGCGTGGACAACGATTTCACCGACGTCGACGGTGCCTACTTCCGCGAGATCCTGCACGGCGTGCCCGCCAGCAAGACCGAGATCGATGCCGTGCTCACGCCGTGCATGGACCTGGCCCTGGAAGAGCTGGACCCGGTAGAACTGGCCGTGCTGCGCCTGTCCACCTGGGAACTGCTGAAGCGCGTCGACGTACCGTACCGCGTAGTGATCAACGAAGGTATCGAACTGGCCAAGGTCTTCGGTTCCACCGACGGTCACAAGTTCGTCAACGGTGTGCTCGACAAGGTCGCGCCGAACGTGCGTGCTGCCGAAGTCAAGGCATTCAAGCGCTGATCCACGCGCTTGCATACCATGGGCGAGTTTGAGCTGATTCGACACTACTTCGCCGCCGCGCCCTGTGCGCAGGCCGGCGACGGGGTGGCGCTCGGCATTGGCGACGACTGCGCCCTGCTGGCCTTGCCAGCCGGCCAGCAGTTGGCCGTGTCGACCGACACTCTGGTGGCAGGGGTGCACTTCCCCGATGCCGCCGAGCCTTTCCTGCTTGGCCAGCGCGCGCTGGCAGTGGCCGCCAGTGACCTGGCCGCCATGGGCGCCGAACCCATTGGTTTTACCCTGGCCCTGACCTTGCCGTCAGTCGCCGAAGGCTGGCTGCAAGGCTTTGCCGAAGGGTTGAATCGTATGGCCAGCCAATGCCGCCTGAGCCTGATTGGCGGCGACACCACCCGTGGGCCCCTGAGTCTGACCATGACCGTGTTCGGCCGCGTACCGGCCGGCCAGGCCCTGCTGCGTTCGGGTGCCCGGGCCGGTGACCTGTTGTGCGTGGGTGGTGTGCTGGGCGATGCGGCGGGCGCCTTGCCGTTGGTGCTGGGCCAGGCAGAGGCGGTCGACGCCGTGGCGGCGTCGCTGTTGGCGCATTATTGGTCACCACCGCCGCAGTTCGGCCTGGGGCTGGCGCTTCGGGGCAAAGCTACAGCGGCGATGGATATTTCCGACGGCCTTTTGGCCGATTGCGGTCATATCGCGTCGGCCTCCGGTGTAGCCCTGGCCCTTGAACTGGAAGCCTTGCCGTTGTCGAATGCACTGCTGGCCCTACTGGGCCGGCAGGCCGCGCAAACCGCCGCGCTCACGGGCGGCGATGACTACGTGCTGGTGTTCAGCCTGCCGCCCGAGCACTTGCCTGCGCTGCGCGCTGAGGGTTGGCCGATTCATGTACTGGGCCAAGTGCGCGAAGGCCAGGGTGTTTGCCTGCTGGACGCCTGCGGTCATGACATCACCCCGGCCGTAAGGGGCTATCAACATTTTCGGGAGACACCGTGACAGACCACCCCAACCAGGTCCCGGCAGAGAATGTGCCGCCGTCGGTCTGGCGTAACCCCTGGCATTTCCTCGCGTTCGGTTTCGGCTCGGGCACCCTGCCCAGAGCGCCCGGCACCTGGGGCTCGCTGGTTGCCATACCGTTCATCCCGTTGTGGCAGATGCTGCCCGACTGGGGTTACTGGCTGATGCTGGGCATCACCATGCTGTTCGGCTTCTGGCTGTGCGGCAAGGTCGCCGATGACCTGGGCGTTCACGACCACGAAGGCATCGTCTGGGACGAGATGGTGGGCATGTGGATAACCCTGTGGCTGGTGCCCGACGGTTGGGAATGGATCCTTGTGGGTTTCCTCATGTTCCGTTTTTTCGACATACTCAAGCCATGGCCGATCCGCTGGATCGACCGCCATGTGCATGGCGGTGTGGGCATCATGCTGGATGATGTGCTGGCGGGCGTCTTTGCCTGGCTGGCGGTGCAGGTAGTGGTGTGGGGGTGGCACTTCGTTTGACCGGGAGCGGGGCAATGATCAGATGGATACTGATGATGATGCTGGGCCTGCTGGCCGTTGCCAATGTGTCGGCGGACGACCTGCAGCCTCCGGCGACCATCCAGGTTGCCAGCGAAGCGTGGAGCGACTACACCAACGCCGACGGAACCGGCCTGGCATGGGACATCCTGCGCTCGGTGTTTGAGCCGGCCGGGGTCACGGTGCAGACCCGCACTGTGCCTTACACCCGCGCCATCGGCCTGGTGCAGCGGGGCGAGGCCGATGCCTGGGTGGGCGCCTACCACGACGAAATTGCTAACACCCTCTACCCGCGCTGGCATTACGACACGGACCATATCTACGCCCTCGGCCTGGCCGACAAGCCGTCGCCTACCCTGAGCACCCTCGGGCGCTACCGGCTGGCTTGGGTGCGCGGCTACAGCTACGAGCGCTACCTGCCCAGGATCAAGCAATACCATGAAGTGCAGCGGCGCACCGGCATCCTGCCGATGCTCAGCCATGATCGCGCCGACTACTACATCGACGCGCAAACCGAGATCGAAGGTGTGCTCAAGCAGGCCGACGACCCGGCCCAATTCAAACTCACCCCTATTGCCGAGCTGCCGCTTTTCCTCGGCTTTGCCGATAACCCGCGCGGGCGGGCGTTGTTGGCGGTGTTTGATCGGCGCATGGATGAACTGGTGCCCAGTGGCCAACTGCGGCCTATCTTCGAGCACTGGAAGCAGCCTTATCCCTTTACGCCATAAGCCATCAAACTTCCCGATCTTTATCCCTCATAATTCAGCCTAAGCGTGGTCGGTAAGCTGCTGTTACAATGCAGGCATTGGCTAAAATTCATGTCAGATATTTGATAGGAGCACCCGGTGCCCGTCGTTTTCGTCGCCGCTTCCAAGCTGCCAACGCCTTTTGCGCAATTCACCATGCATGGTTTTCTCGATGAGGCCACCGGCCGTGAGCACGTTGTGCTGAGCCTGGGCGACGTCGCCGATGGCCAGCCGGTGCTGGGCCGTCTGCATTCCGAGTGCCTGACCGGCGATGCCCTGTTCAGCCAGCGCTGCGACTGTGGTTCGCAGCTCGAAGCCGCCTTGCAGGCCATTGCCCGTGAGGGGCGGGGCGTGTTGCTGTACCTGCGTCAGGAAGGCCGTGGCATTGGCCTGCTGAACAAGATCCGCGCCTATGAGCTGCAGGACGGTGGTGCCGACACGGTGGAGGCCAACGAGCGCCTGGGCTTTGCCGCCGACCAGCGCGACTACGCCATGTGCCTGCCGATGCTGGAGCATCTGGGCGTCAAGTCGTTGCGCCTGATGACCAACAACCCGCGTAAGGTCAAGGCGCTGACCAGCATGAACATCGTGGTTGCCGAGCGCGTGCCGCTGCACACCGGCCATAACCCGCACAACAAGCACTACCTGGCCACCAAGGCCGGCAAGCTCGGGCACATGATGGGTAACGAACATCAGAGCGAGGCCGATCGGGCGTGACCCGTTCGCAAGTGCGCCGCCGGTTGGCGGCAGCTGGCGGCAGCAGCTGGCGCTGCCCCTGCTGCCGTTGTTTGTCATGAATTGGGCTTTCGGCCAGAACGAGGCGCTGATGCCGGTGTTGGCCATGCCTCTTTGCCTGCTGGCCTTCTCCAGCGTGTTGCTGCTCTGCCTGTATCACATCCCGCGTCCGCTGGCTTGATGGCCAAGCTGCTCGCCTGTTTGTTGCTGCTGCTGTGCAGTAGCGCCGGTGCGGCGCAGCGGGTGGTCAGCCTGGCGCCTTCATTGACGGAAATCGCCGTGGAAGTGGGCGGCCAGGATCGTCTGGTGGGCGTGCTCGATGCAGGGCCACGGCCACCAGGCCTGGCGTCGCTGCCTTCGGTAGGACGTTACGGGCAGTTGGACCTGGAGCAACTGCTGGCGCTCAAACCCGACTTGATACTGCTTTGGCCGGGCAGCGTCAGCCCGGCTCAACGTGATCAGTTACAGCGCCTGCACGTTCCGCTGCTGGTTTCCGAACCTCATTCCCTTGATGACCTTGCCATGCAGATGGAGCGGGTTGCCGCGCCATTGGGTCGGGCCGCTCGCGGGAAACAGCTGGCTGATGAGTTTCGCCTTCGGCTGGCCATGTTGCGCGAGCGATACCGCCGTCCGGTGCCGTTGCAGGTGTTCTATCAAGTCTGGGACGCGCCCCTCTACACCGTGGGGGGTGGCCAGATCATCAGTGATGCGTTACGTGTATGCGGCGGCCGGAATATCTTCGCCGACCTAGCGCTGCCAGCGCCTCAGGTCAGCCTGGAGGCCGTGCTGCAACGCGACCCACAAGTAATCGTGGTGCCCAATCAGGCGCAGGCAGATGCCTGGCGCAAGTGGCCGATCAAGGGCAGGGTAGTGATAGGTGATCCGGGGGTGGAGCGCCCGAGTGGGCAGATGCTTGACGCGCTCACCCGGTTATGTGAACGCCTGAACCTGTAACCGCTGCCGCGTCTGTAGGAGCGGGCTCTGCCCGCGAAGCAAACGCACGGTCTGCCAGGCATCGCGCGGTGTTCTTTTCGCGGGTAGAACCCGCTCCCACAGGTGTTGGTACGGTTGTGTTACGCCAGGTTCAAAGCTGCCAGGCGCTTGACGATGGCGGCTTCGATACCGGCTTCATCCAGGCCACACTCGGCCAGCATCTGCGCCGGCTTGGCATGCTCGACGTAGGTGTCGGGCAGGCCCAGGTGCAGGACCGGTTTGAGCAGGTTTTCGCGCGCCAGGAATTCGCTCACGGCAGCACCGGCGCCACCCATGATGCTGTTTTCCTCGATGGTCACCAGCAGCTCGTGGCGAGCGGCAATATCGCGTACCAGTGTTTCATCCAGGGGCTTCACGAAGCGCATGTCCACCACGGTGGCGTCCAGCTTCTCGGCCACCTTCAGGGCCTCGGCCAGTTGCACGCCGAACACCAGCAGGGCGGCCTTGCTGCCTTCGCGGCGAATCACGCCCTTGCCGATTTCCAGCGCTTCCAGGCTGCTGTCTATGGCCGCGTTCGGGCCGGTGCCGCGCGGGTAACGCACCGCCGCCGGGCCTTCATGCAGGTGGCCGGTGCTGAGCATCTTGCGCAGTTCGTTCTCGTCGCTTGGGGTCATCACCACCATGCCCGGGATGCAGCGCAGGTACGACAGGTCGAAGCTGCCCGCGTGGGTTGGGCCGTCTTCGCCCACCAGGCCCGCACGGTCGATGGCGAACAGCACGTCCAGGTTCTGCACGGCCACATCATGGATCAACTGGTCGTAGGCGCGTTGCAGGAAGGTGGAATAGATCGCCACCACCGGCTTGGCACCTTCGCAGGCCATGCCGGCAGCCAGCGTCACCGCGTGCTGCTCGGCAATGGCCACGTCAAAATAGCGATCCGGATAGCGTTCGCTGAAATCGACCAGGTCCGAGCCTTCCTTCATGGCTGGGGTAATACCCACCAGCCGCTGGTCGGCAGCGGCCATGTCGCACAGCCACTGGCCGAACACCGCGGAGTACTTCGGCCCCGAGGCTTTCTTCGGCGCGGCCGGCGCATTCAATGGCTCAAGCTTGGTGATCGCGTGGTAGCCGATAGGGTCAACCTCGGCGGGCGCGAAGCCCTTGCCCTTCTTGGTGACCACGTGCAGGAACTGCGGACCCTTGAGGTCGCGCATGTTGCGCAGGGTAGCCACCAGGGTCGGCAGGTCGTGACCGTCGATCGGGCCGATGTAGTTCCAGCCCAGCTCTTCGAACAGCGTGCCCGGTACCAGCATGCCCTTGGCGTATTCTTCGGTGCGACGGGCGATTTCCCAGGCGCCCGGCAGGCGCGACAGCACTTTCTTGCTGCCTTCACGCATGCTGGCGTAGGTGCGGCTGGAAAGGATCTTGGCCAGGTAATTGGACAGGCCACCGACGTTGCGCGAGATCGACATGTCGTTGTCGTTGAGAATCACCAGCATGTCGGCGTTTACCTCGGGCGCATGGTTCAGCGCCTCGAAGGCCATGCCGGCGGTCAGCGCGCCGTCGCCGATCACGGCAATCGACTTGCGCCCGCTGTTCTGCAGGCGTGCGGCAATGGCCATGCCCAGGGCGGCGCTGATCGAGGTGCTGGAGTGGCCGACGCCAAAGGTGTCGTATTCGCTCTCGGCGCGGCGCGGGAAGGCGGCCAGGCCATCCTTCTGGCGCAGGCTGGCCATGCGTTCGCGACGTCCGGTGAGGATCTTGTGCGGGTAGGCCTGATGGCCCACGTCCCACACCAGGCGATCGTCGGGCGTGTCGAAGACGTAATGCAGGGCAATCGTCAGCTCGATGACGCCCAGGCCGGCACCGAAGTGCCCGCCGGTCTGGCCAACGGTATAGAGCAACTCCTGGCGAAGTTCATCGGCCAGGGTTTCCAGCTCGGCTTCACCCAGTCGGCGCAGGCCGGCCGGCGTATCGGCACGGTCCAGCAGGGGCGTCAGCGGGCGTTCGCGGGGAATCTCTTGAAACGTCGTGGGCATCAGGCGAATCGTTATAAATATGAAGTGGCGGCAGTTTAACCTATGCAGCGCTGACTGCCCACGCGATGACGCGTTGGCTGTTCAGCGCCGCTGTTCAACTGCGACGTTCGACAATGTAGCGGGCCAGCTCGCGCAAGGGTTCGGCAGCCTCGTCAAAGGGCAGTAGAGCTTCCAGCGCCTGGTCGCGCAACTGCAGAGCATAGGCCTTGGCCATGCCCATGCCCAGCAGGGCCGGGTAGGTTGGCTTGTCGCGGGCGATGTCGGCGCCCTGGCGCTTGCCCAGTGTCTGGGTGTCGCTTTCCACGTCGAGGATGTCGTCCTGAACCTGGAACGCCAGGCCGATAGCCTGTGCATAAGTTTTCAGTGCCTGGCGCTGCTGCACCGTGGCCCGACCGCTGGCCAGGGCACCCAGCTGGACGCTGGCTTCGATCAGGGCGCCGGTCTTGTGCCGGTGCATCAATTCCAGGGCGTCCTGGTCAAGCTTCTTGCCCACCGAACCAAGGTCGATGGCCTGGCCGCCTACCATGCCCGCAGGACCTGCCGCCTGGGCCAGCGCCATGGCCATCTGCAGGCGTACCGCTTCACCCTGGGGGCTCAGCTTTTCGTCGAGCAGCGCAGTGAAGGCAAGGCTTTGCAGGCCATCGCCGGCCAGGATCGCACAGGCTTCATCGAAAGCCTTGTGGGTGGTGGGCTGGCCGCGGCGCAGGTCGTCATCGTCCATGGCCGGCAAGTCGTCGTGCACCAGCGAATAGGCATGGATCAGTTCCACCGCGCAGGCGGCGCCGTCGGCGTGCTCGGCCGGCGCGCCCAGGGCTTCGCAGGCGGCATACACCAGCAGGGGGCGCACGCGCTTGCCACCGTTCATTACGCTGTAGCGCATGGCTTCGTAAAGACGCGCCAGTTCCGGCGCTGGAGCGCTGAACAGGCTGCTCAGGGCAGTATCGACACGCGCCTGGCAGGTGGCCTGGTAACTACTCATCATTCGGGTTGTTCCGCGTCAAAGGGCTCTTGCGTCAGCTCCCCGTCGCGCTCAAGCAGGATCTGCACTTTTTGTTCAGCCTGGGCCAGTGCAGCCTGACAGTCACGGGTGAGGCCGATGCCTTGCTCGAAGGCGGCCAGGGAATCTTCCAGCGACAGTTCGCCGTTTTCCAGGCGTTCGACCAGGGTTTGCAGATCGGCCAGCGATTGCTCGAAATCCACAGAAGCTTTCTTGCGGGCCATGGCGGCTCTCTCGACAGGAGTTGAAACCGCGCGACACTAGCAGAGCAGGGCGCGTCGGGCAAATCAGGGGCTGCAAAACACTGTTGCACCACAGCCCTTCGCACCCTGGCGGTAGTGACAAGCGCCCCGCCCGCCAGTGGTCGCAAAGCGCTTGTGGCGGACATTTTACCGCTGTACTGTATATAAAAACAGTATCGAGAAAACCCATGCAGCTGATCGAGAAACTCAGCATCCTCGCCGACGCCGCCAAGTACGACGCCTCATGCGCCAGCAGCGCCGCGCCCAAGCGCAGTTCCGAAGGCAAGGCCGGGCTGGGCGCCACCGATGGCATGGGCATTTGCCACAGTTATACGCCCGACGGGCGATGCGTGTCGTTGCTGAAGATACTGCTGACCAATTTCTGCCTGTTCGACTGCCAGTACTGCGTCAACCGCCGCTCCAGCGACGTGCCCCGTGCACGCTTCACGCCTGAGGAAGTCGTCACCCTGACCCTGGATTTCTATCGGCGCAATTGCATCAGCGGCCTGTTTCTCAGTTCCGGCATCATCCGCTCCGCCGACTACACCATGGAGCAGCTGATTCGCGTCGCCAGGCTGTTGCGCGAAGAGCATCAGTTCCGTGGCTACATACACCTCAAGACCATCCCGGAAGCCGACCCACTACTGATCGAGGAAGCCGGGCGCTATGCCGATCGGCTCAGCGTCAATATCGAACTGCCCACCGATGCCAGCCTGCAGATGCTGGCGCCTGAAAAACAGGTGAGCTCCATCCGCCAGGCCATGAACACCATCCATATCGGGCGCCAGGCCGTGGCCGATGAGCCCAAAGCCCCCAGCTTCGCCCCGGCCGGGCAAAGCACGCAGATGATCGTGGGCGCCGATGACACCGATGACAGCACCATCCTGCACAGTGCCGAAAGCCTGTACGGCAACTTCAAGCTCAAGCGCGTCTATTATTCGGCCTTCAGTCCCATCCCCAACAGCCCGAAAAGCGTACCCCTGGCCGCGCCACCGCTGATGCGCGAACACCGGCTGTACCAGGCTGACTTCCTCTTGCGCGGCTATGGCTTCAAGGCTGGGGAGCTGTTCCAGGGGCCAGGACACCTGGCGCTGGATATCGATCCCAAGCTTGCCTGGGCGCTGGAGCATCGCGAGGTGTTCCCGCTGGACCTAAACCGCGCCGAGCCTGCCATGATCGCACGCATCCCCGGCATCGGCATTCGCACCACCCAGCGCCTGGTTGAGCTGCGCCGGCAGCGTCGCATCCGCTACGAAGACCTCACCCGGCTGCGCTGCGTGCTGGCCAAGGCCAAGCCATTCCTGATCACCAGTGATTACCATCCGCGCCAGGCGGAAAGCAGCAGCCTTATCCTGCGTGAGCAGTTGCGTGATCGGCCGGCACCCCAGCAGATGGGGCTGTGGGGATGATCTGCCTCGATTGCGATGACCTCTACGACACCTGGCGGCAACAGGCGCGGTGGCTGCTCAGCCATCAGGTCGACCCCAGCGAGGTCAGTTGGGAGGTGGCCGACCTGTTTGCCACGGACCAGAACCTGCCGTCAGCGCCGGGGCCATTCCAGGCCCGGGTGCCGCTGGCATTGGCCGAGCAACTGGAGGTTGCCGCGCGTTACCGAGGCGAGCAGCGCTGGAGCCTGCTGTACGAAGTGCTATGGCGCGTCAGCCACGGGGATCGCACGGCCATGCTACCGGGCGATCGGCTGGGCAGTGAGTTGCAGCGGCGCATCAAGCAGGTGTCTCGCGAGGCTCATCACCTGCATGCCTTCGTTCGCTTCGTGGCCCATGCACCCGCCGATGCCCAGGGCATGCAGCCCGAATACGTGGCCTGGCACGAACCGGCTCATGACATTCTGCAGAGCGCCAGTGCCCACTTCATCGGGCGTATGGGGCGCCATCGCTGGTTGATCGCCACCCCGCGCGATGGAGTTTATTACGATGGAGTACAGATGTACTACGAACGTATTTGCCCATCCCCATGGCAGCAGATGGCGCAGCAGGTTGAAGACCCGCACGGCGAGTTGTGGCTCACCTACTACAGTCACATCTTCAACCCGGCACGGCTCAATACCCGTGTCATGCAGGGCCACCTGCCCAGCCGTTTCTGGAAACACCTGCCGGAAGGCGCGCTGATACCGGGGCTGATCAGTGAGGCCCGAACCGGCAAGCAGCGGGATGGCCAGGCCAGCGCCATTGGCGCCCGGCAAGGCAAGCGCATTCTGGCCGGGCGATAAGTGCTGGTCGACAATGTCCACGGGTTGACGATTGTGCAAGGGCGGGCGAATCGCTACTCTTCGCCCGCCTGGAAAACAGGCTATAAAAGGTGTCCCGGGACCGGACACTTATCACCACGCGTTGCAGGAAGCACACATGCGATTTCTTCTCTGGTTGAGCGCCTTTGTCTGGGCGTCCACTGCCTTGGCCGACACCACTGCCGCCCTGTCCACCCCCGTTGAAGGGCGCTTTGCCCTGCCTTATGCATTTGCTGCCGACGCCAACAGCGTGGAAGTGCGCAGCCGCGAGACTGCGCCGATACATGGCGTGTATCTGGCCTACGTCAACTACTGGGGCAACTACAGTAATGGTGGCTATGACCTTGAAGGGCGCGGCAACCGGAGCGAAGTCATTACCTCGGCACCTGACCTTCACTTATTGAACCCTGCACCGCATGGATGAATCGGGCTTTGCGAACATGAGCGAACAAACAGCTGTACCGACGGCCGCGAACACGGGTGTTACACCTTCCCCTGCCAAGCGGCGCAATGTGCTACTGGTTATCGGACTGTGCCTGGTGGCCGTGGTGGCGGGTGGCGTGGGCTGGTACCTGCACAAGCCCAAACCCGCACCGCTGGCGCTGGCCATGGACCAGTTCGGCCTGAGCAGGCCTGACGCGATGCTGGAGACCCAGTCGCTCAGCCAACTGCCACGCGACCTGCTTGCCGTGCCGTTTCTGCGTGAAACACTCACCGAAGATTTTGTCTTCTATTACGAGACACATGGCGACCGCCTGGGCCTTATCGGCAGCTTGCGCCGCATTATTTACGAGCACGACCTCAAGCTTCAGGACAGCCTGATCGAAGCGTTGTTCGACCAGCCGGCCGACGTGGTGCTGTGGCGCGGTGCCGATGGCCGGCTCAAGGATTTCGTCCTGGTGATGGACCGGGGTGGCCTGGCCAAGTTGCTGGAACCACTGGCCCACGTGGCGCTGGATGACCAGCAACTGAGCAAGGTCGGGGAACTGAATGTGGCAGGCGAGGCGGTGCCGCTTTACCGCCTGGCGTACAACGCCAGCAAGTCACTGCTGTTTGCTTCGCGCGGTGACAAGCTGGTGGTGTTGTCCAATCCGGACAAACTCTACGACCACGCCGATAACAGCGATGTAGCCCCCGGCGCGGTGTCCACCCAGGCGCTGGCGGCACTGCTCAGCGGCAACCAGCTATTTCCCGAAGCCTTCGGCCTGCAACCGCGGGACAAGGCCATCAAGCAGCGCATTGCCATCAATGCCAGCGTGCTTGCCATGGGGTATCAGCGCTTCATCCCGAGCTTCGCTGGCCTGCGCCTGGACATGGATGACAAGGGCTGGCACAGCTACCTGGCGCTGAATGAAACCGACAATGCCCCAAACCTGGACTTCACTCCTATCTGGCAGGCCATGCCCGTGGGCGCCAGCGCGTGCGTGGCGTTGCCATTGGCCACCGAGCAACAGCAACCGTTGCTGGTCAAGCTGGGGGCGGACGAGCAAACCGCCAAGGCACTTACCGCTCACATGAGTGGCGCCGCCGGCCTGTGCTGGTATCCCGATTCGCACCTTTATACACCGCTGCTGGTGGCCGGGCTCGACACTGCCGATGGCGGCAAGCTGGACGCTGACCTGGGCCAGTTGTTCGGCTCAATGGTGGGCGCCTGGGAGAGCAAGGTGCCCGGCGGGCAATTCCCGGTCAGCGAACAGTCGCCGGCACAGGGGCACCAATGGCTGCGCCAGGTCAGTTCCAATTTCGGTCAGTATCGCAACCGCGATGCCGATAAACCTGACAGCATCACCGGCAAGGGCTTCTTCAAGGTCAGCTTGGCGCGCCATGACTCGACCCTGCTGTTCTCCCTGGATGACAAGCTGGTGGACAAGGCCATGGCCACCCTCGACAAACACGTGGCGCCGCTGGCCGATATCGCCCCCAGTGATGCCTTGATGTCCGTCTACCTGGGGCCGGACTCCCTGGCGCAACTGATGCAGCAGGAAACCCTGGACAGCCTGCCGCAAGACATGGAGCCGGTGTTCCGCAACGCTGCCCAGACCCACCTTATTCCCAAACTGCAAAAACTCGCCGGCTACGGCAAGTACGCCCTGACGTTGCCCAAGGGCAGCGAAGCTGACGGCCACTGGCAATGGCTGCCGTTGCAGTGGCGCGCCTTGTGAGAACAATCACGCTGATCCTGGTTGGCCTGCTGTTGAGCCTGCCCGTGGTCGCCGCGCCAATGGCCACGTTGGATGCCCAGCAGTCCCAGGTGTTTCGCGCCTGGTTCGTGCGCATCGCCCAGCAGCAACTGACCCAGGGCCCCAGCCCGCGCTGGTTCCAGCAGGATTGCGCGGGCCTGGTGCGCTTTGCCGCCAATGAGGCACTCAAGGTTCATGATGATAAATGGCTACGTGCCAATGGCCTGTCAAACCGTTACCTGCCGCCCGAGCTTGCGCTCAGCGATGCCCAGCGTGGCCTGGCGCAGCAATGGCAACAGGGCAGCGGCAGGGTCGGCCCTTACGTCACCGCCATCAAGCTGATCCAGTTCAACAGTCACTTGGTGGGCCGGGACCTGAACCAGGCTCGGCCCGGCGACCTGATGTTCTTTGATCAGGGCGACGACCAGCACCTGATGATCTGGATGGGCCGCAACATTGCCTACCACACCGGCACCACCACCCCCACCGACAACGGCATGCGCTCGGCAAGCGTGCAGCAACTCATGACATGGAAGGACACCCGATGGATACCCGACGCAGCCAACCCGAACTTCATCGGTGTGTATCGGCTCAATTTCCTCCGATGAGCAGCGCCCTGGCGTTGCGCCTGTACCTGTTGCTGGCCTTCCTGATCGCGCCATTCGGGCTGCTGCGTGCCGATGACTCGGTGCCCGCCAGCGATTACGCGCCCATGGCCGGCGAGAGCTTTTTCCTGCTGGCCGACAGCAGCTTCGCCACTGACGAACAAGCCATGGTGCGCCTGGAAGCGCCGGGCCGCGATTACCGTCGTTTCCGCATGGAGCCTTATGGCGGTGCCGATATCCGTGTCTATCGCATTGATCAGCCGCTGGAATTTCTCAAACGCCAGAAGAACCTGCATCGCGTGGTCAGTGAAGGTCAGTTCAAGGGCGAAGGGTTGTCCAATACCCTGGCCTACCTCTGGGACAACTGGTACCGCAAGTCGCGTCGGGTGATGCAGCGCGCGTTCTCCTACGAGTCACGAAAGGAAGTCACCGACCAGGTGCCGGAACTGAAGATGGGCAACGTCATTGCCACGCCCACCCAGTACGACGCGCAACCTCAGTACGCGCCCATTCCCGGGCTGCCCCTGGTCAGCCAGTTCCGTTACCCGCTGTGGCAGGCCAAGCCGATTCAGCCGCCCAAGGGCGTCGACCTGGCCGGCTCGTCCAGCGAGTTCATCAGCGCGGCGCCCGGCAACGTCTACATTCCGTTGGGCAAGCTCAAGCCCGGCCTTTACCTGGTTGAGGCATTGATCGGTAAATACCGTGCTACCACGGTGGTGTTTGTCTCCAATACCGTGGCGGTCAGCAAGATCGCTGGCGACGAATTGCTGGTGTGGGCGGCACGCAAGCACGAAGGCAGCTCGGTACCCAAGGTCAAGGTGCTGTGGACCGATGGCCTGGGCGTGATGAGCAGCGGCGAGACAGATGCCGATGGCCTGTTGCGCCTCAAGCATGTCAGTCCCGAGCGCTCCTTCGTGATTGGCGAGGATGAGGAGGGTGGCGTCTTTGTCTCCGAAAACTTCTATTACGACAGCGAGATCTACGACACCAAGCTGTATGCGTTCACTGATCGGCCGCTGTACCGTCCGGGTGATTGGGTGTCGATGAAGATCGTCGGCCGCGAATTCAAGAATGCCCGCGACTCGGTATTGCCCACCGCGGGTGCCGTGCACGTCAGTGTCATTGATGCCGCGGGTACCACGTTGCAGGGTATGGACCTGAGCCTGGATGCCAAGGCGGGTACCCAGGGGCGTTTCCAGCTGCCGGACAACGCCGTGGCAGGTGGTTACGAACTACGCTTCACCTATCGCGACCAGGCCTACAGCAGCGCCTTTCGGGTGGCCGAGTACATCAAGCCGCACTTCGAGACTTCCCTGGACCTGGCCAAACAGGACTTTCGCACCAACGAGCCGGTCACCGGCAAGCTATTGCTGATGTACCCCGACGGCAAGCCGGTGGCCAACGCTCGCCTCACCCTGAGCCTGCGCGCCCAGCAATTGTCCATGGTGGAAAACGAACTGCAGTACCTGGGGCAATTCCCCGTGGAGCTTACCAGTACCGAGCTGACCACCGACGCCAAGGGCTATGCCAGCATCGAACTGCCGGCGGCGGAAAAGCCCAGCCGCTACATGCTCACCGTGTTTGCCAGCGACGGCGCCGCCTACCGGGTCAAGACGACCAAGGAAATCCTCATCGAGCGCGGCGCTGCCCAGTACCAACTTGATGCGCCCGAACGCTTCAGCGCCGCCGGTGACAAGGTTGCCTTCAGCTACCAGAGCGAACAGCCGACCCCCATCAAACCTGCGGCCTACACCTGGGTGCGCCTGGAAGACCAGACCACCGGTGGCGGCCAGCTAACGGCAAGCGACACTGGGTTCAGCCTGGCCTTCGACCGTCCAGGCACCTACAACCTCAGCCTGGTTGACGAGCATCAGCGCATCCTCGGTGCCACCGGCCATTCGGTGACCGGCGACGGCGTGAAGGCCGTGCCGGGCACCGTCGAAATCGTCCTCGACAAAACCCAGTACAAGGCCGGTGATGAAGCTCTGGCGCTGATCACCTTCCCCGAGCCTGTCAGTGATGCGCTGTTGTCCCTGGAGCGCGACAAGGTCGAAGCGACCGCGCTGCTGACCAAGGGCGGCGACTGGTTGAAAATCGACACCATAAGCCCCACTCAGTACCGCGTGCACATTCGCGTCAAGGACACTTTCGCGCCCAACCTGACCTTCTCGGTGTTGTACACCAAGGGGGGCGAATACAGCTTTCAGAATGCCGGCATCAAGGTCGTGGCGCCGCAGATCGACATCGATATAGCCACGGACAAGCAGCAGTACTTGCCAGGTGACACCGTCACGGTGGACCTGAGCACCGAGTTTGCCGGCAAGCCTATCCCTGCACACCTGACCGTCAGTGTGGTGGACGAAATGGTCTACGCGCTGCAGCCGGAAATCGCGCCCGGCATCGATCAGTTCTTCTACCACCCGCGTCGCAACAATGTGCGCACCAGTGCCAGCCTGGCGTTCATCAGTTATGACGTGGCACTGCCCGGCAGCCCCACCGCGCCGGGCAAGGCCAACCGCAGCGAGCGCGGCGTAAAGGTGCTGGAGCGCCCACGTCGCGAAGACGTCGATACCGCGGCCTGGCAGCCGGAGCTAGTGAGCGATGCCAGCGGCAAGGCCCGCTTTACCTTCCGCATGCCCGATTCGTTGACGCGCTGGCGCATTACGGCGCGAGCCATGGCCGACGACGGCCAGGTCGGTCAGAAGAAACAATTCGTGCGATCGGAGAAGCCGCTGTACCTGAAGTGGAGTGGCCCTACCCATTTCCGCGCAGGCGATCAGCCGCAGCTGGGCATGTTCGCCTTCAGCCAGGCCGGTCAATCGGTCAAGGCCGAGCTGGTCGTCCACGCCGGCGGCCAGGACCAGCACCTGCCGCTGACCCTCAATAAAGGCATCAACTACATCCCGCTTACCGGCGTCACCCCGGGCAGTGCCGACCTGACGGCAGAACTTCAGCAGGACGGTAAAACCCAGGACGCCCTGGCCGTGCGCATCAGCACCGTCGCTGAAGACTGGCAGAGCGTACACACTCAGGCCCTGGACGTGACCGCTGGTGATATTGCGCTGGCGTTGCCCGCCGACGCCGGCAATATTCGCCTGCGACTGGACGACAGCCCGCAAGCGCTGTTCCGCGCCAGCCTGGATGATCTGCTGGCGTATCCGTGGGGCGGTGTCGAACAGACCGCCAGCCAGTTGCTGCCGCTGAGCATCGCCTACCCGGCGTTGGCGGCCGACACCAGCGTGAGTGACCGCCTGCGCCTCATCCTGCAGAACAGTCGTCTGCGCCTTATCCAGATGGCCGGGCCGCAAGCGGCCTTCACCTGGTGGGGCGAGGACCAGGCCCCGGACGCCTTCCTGACCGCCTATGCCTACTATGCCGACTGGCACGCCAGCAAAGCCCTGGGCCTGACCTTGCCGCCGGACCATTGGCAGCGGGTCATGGACGTGTACGGCAAGCAGGCGGCCAGCACGCCGTTGCTGCACCGCGCGCTGATCCTGTCGTTTGCCCGCGAGATGCAACTGCCCATCAATACCTTGCTGAGCGGCCTGATGGATGACCTGGCCAAGGCCGGCCCGGGTGCTAACGCCAACCTGATGAATGATGGCGAGGACAGCGTGGTCATGAGCGCGCCGGACTCGGCGCTGGGCCTGGCCAGCGCTCGCGTGCTGACCGCTGCCCTGGCGCAGCAGAACAAGGTCACGCAACCCGAGGCCTTCACTCGGCAACTGGACGATGCTCGTCAGCGTGTCGCCACCAGTGCTCAGCCGTTCGCGGCGGCGCTGGACCTGTCGCTCAAACCAGCCAATCCCGACCAGGCGGGTGATCTGTTACAGCGCTTGTTGCCACAGCAATCCACACTTGAGCGAGCGCTGGCGCTGACCTGGGTGCAGCGTGGCATCGAACAAGCAAGCAAGGCGGCCTCCTTGATGCCGGCCAGCGATTGGCACGCCGCGCAAGGCATTACCGGTAGTGGTTTCTGGCAATGGCAGGGCGGCGCGGTGCCGACCAACCTCAGCTTGAGCGGTAGCAGCGAACGTCCGGTGCGCGCCTTGCTGACCTTCACCAGCAAGCAGGCGGTGGCCGATGATTTGCCGGTGGTGGTCAAGCGCCGCTTGCTGCGCCTGGTACCCGGGGACGAAGCCTTCATCTTTAAACTGGAGGCCGTGGGCAACAAGCCGTTGGCCAGCGACAGCCTTTACCTGGATGAGGTGACTGTCAGCACCAAGGGCCAGCCGCTGCGTTACGGCATGCTGGAAGTACCGTTGCCGCCGGGCGCAGACGTGGAGCGCACCACCTGGGGCATCAAGTTGACAGGGCAGGGTGCAGCGGACGCTGCGCCGCTTGAGAAGGCGCATTTCGAACCCGGCGACATGGCCTACGGCATCGCCGTCGACAGCCTGAGTGGCGAACTGCGTTTCCGTCATTTGATCCGTTTTTCGCAGAAGGGCCAGTTCAACCTGCCGCCGGCACGCTACACCCAGCTCTATGCGCCGGAGCACAAGGCTGAAGAGAAAAAGCCGGCGCTCAGCCAGGTCACGGTCAAGTGACATGAACCGTGGCCTGCTGTGCGTGATGCTGTGCCTGCTTTCTCTGCTGTGTCAGGCAGAGGAGGCGCCCCTACGTCTGGCGTGGCTGCATGGTCAGGGCTACGAGGTGGTGCAGTTCAACACCACCCAGGCGATCAGCCGCGAGCCCCTCCCGGCTGATTTGCAAACGCCCCTGGGCAGCCTGTGGAAGTTGTTCGTTTATGCCTGGCTGGTGGATACCGACCAGCACGAACCGGCCTACGATTGCCAGGGTGAAGATCGCGACGAAGTCTACTGTTGCACAGCGGGGGGCAGTATCGCGCGTGAGCCTGCGCTGGTGCATTCCTGCGGGCTCTATTTCAACCCGCGGCGGCTGAAGGTCGACAGCGGCCAATGGCGCGCGTACTGGCAAGCGCGCAAGGCACCTGACTGGCTGGCTGACATCGCACAGTTGCAGCCGCAGACGCGCGTGCCAGTGGCGCAGCTGCTGGACATGCTGCGTACTTTGCCGGCACAACAGCAGGCGCGGCAATTGCTGCTGGATGTGGTGCTCGACGCCACCGATGGTCAGGCCGTGGGACGCTTGGGTGGTCGGCTGCGGGTCAAGACCTGGAGCTGGCTGGCCGATGCCGACCCCAAGGCTCGCCAGGGCGGTTTTGGCGGTTGGCTGGCAGACGGCACGCCGGTCTGGGTGGGCGGGCGAGGCACCAGCCAAATGATTCTTCGCCACTACGCCGACGTACTGGGCAGCTTTTTACCCGCGCCGTGGCCCCAGGATGTTGGCCGTTGCGTGGAAGTCGACCTGTTCGCGCATTATCCGCTGAAGGCGGTACTGACCGTAGCGGGCAAGCCGGCTGCCCAGGGAGCTTTGCAAGGCCGCTACCGTGCGGTGTTCGAAAACGGCAATGACCTGGATGTAGAAAGCAGCGGCGACCTTTATCTGCAACAGGCTGCGAACCGGCCAAGGCTGATCGCGCGGCTGGACCGGGAAGAATATGTCGCCCGCGTGCTGCAGCGCGAAGCCAAGAGCCAGCCCGCTGAGGCGGCCAAGGCTCTGGCCGTGGCCATTCGTACGTACCTGCTGCAAAACGCGGGGCGCAAGGGTGATTGCCTGAGCATCGACGATAGCAGCAGCCGCCAACGAGTCGCACCACGGGCTGCCAGTGCCGACGCCCGGCGCATTGCCGCCTGGACCAGCGACCTGGTGCTGGCCGGCAGCCCTGTTACCTATCACTCCGACACCCCGGGCGCCGACAAGCTGTCATGGACGCAGGCCGTGGAGCAGGCCGATGGCGGGTTGCGTTATGACGCCATCCTGCAGCATGCCTACCCGCGGGCAAGTCTGAGCCGCTGGGGCAACCCCGTGGCTTCCTGCGAGCCATTGCCTGCCGCGCAGGATTGGCTGCAGAGCCAGAGGCGCCGTTGGCGTCCTACATTGGATAACGAAGTGGGCTACAACGAGATCAGTGCTTTCGCAGTTTGCCGTCTTTCTTATGGTCGCCCGTATGTCGACCGCGAGCGTCAGCGCATTTATGTGCGTGGCGTGCTCACCCTGCAAGATCGTCTGGACCTGACCCACGAATACCTGCACCTGGCCTTTGAGGCACACCCTAACGGCCAGGACGAAACCTATATTGAAGGGCTTGCCCGCCACCTGCTCCTGGACTAGGCCAATGACACCGCGCCCCTACCCCACAGCCCTGTTGCTCAGTGCCCTGCTTGCGTTGCCAGCGGCGCGTGCCGACAGCAACCCCATCAGCCTTGATACTCCCATCGGTGGCTGGCGCAGTGGCACGTCCGAAGGCGAGCACTTTCGCCAGACGGTCAACTACCCGGCGTCATCCGTGAACACACCGACCGACCAGGCGGACACGGCGCGCATCATGGGCGACATCAAGGGCATGCCGAAATCCGCTGACCAGCCCGGCAAGATCATAGTCAATGGCGTGGCAATGCCGCTCAAGCTCGACGGCAATGGTCACTTCGACCGGCCGTTCTCCTTTCCCAGCGGCACCAATGGCGTCGAAATCCGCAGCCCCGATGGCCAGCAGAAGCGCCGGGTGCAATTCCTCAACACCGGCAGCGCCAGCCCGGCCAAGTTACGCATCCTGTTGTCCTGGGACAGCGATAACACCGACCTGGACTTGCACGTCATCACCCCCGACGGTGCGCACATCTGGTACGGCGACCGCACGGCCCCCAACGGCGCAGCGCTCGACGTCGACGTCACCACCGGCTATGGCCCGGAAATATTCGCCATGCCGGCGCCGCAGAAAGGCCAGTACCTTATATATGTGAATTACTTCGGGGGTGGGTATCGGGGGGATGATGAGGGGGAGGCCGCCGTTCAGTCGTTGACGACGGCGCAGATAACCTTGATTACCGAAGAGGGTACGCCAAATGAAAAGATGGAGACGTTTTTGGTGCCAATGCGGGCCCCGGGGGAACTGACGTTGGTGCGTAGGTTTAGTTATCCGTGAAGGTGAGGGGGCTGGGGGCACCTGGCGGCCTTTTTGCGGTGTCCTTTGGGATGCTTTTGACTTTAAAGACAATTCCCCAAAATTAACCCTTGACGCCCCCTCAAATCCCTCTATAATTCGCCCCACTTCCGGCGCAACCGAAACGGAAAACTCCTTGAGTTTCAAAGAGTTAACCGAAGTAAGCAGTTCTGGAGGGTTTCGATCTTAACGTCGAAAGCGGTGAAAAAGGCAGTTGACAGCGAATCAAAAC
>NZ_AJWX01000030.1 GCF_000263855.1 Pseudomonas sp. M47T1 | reverse complement strand
GGTGTGAAGATGACATGAACCGAAAGTTTGCAACTCACAACCATCACATACCCGATTCGCTGGAGTGTCCAACAAGACCTTCTGGCTACAGAATTTCTTGACGACCATAGAGCATTGGAACCACCTGATCCCATCCCGAACTCAGCAGTGAAACGATGCATCGCCGATGGTAGTGTGGGGTTTCCCCATGTGAGAGTAGGTCATCGTCAAGATTAAATTCCGAAACCCCCACTTGCGAAAGCAGGTGGGGGTTTTGTCTTTCCGGGCCCGCAGGACCTTCAGCGCTGCCATGTGGAACACACGCCTGCAGCGCACGCCGTCGCAGCCTGGCGGCAGCGCCTATGAAATGGCGTACCGGCGGCAACGGCTATGGATCGCGCTATCAAGCCCTGAACCGCGACACCAACCCCGTCAACTCGCCCGCCAGCGCTGTCATCTCACGACTCGCCGCGCTGGCCCTAGTGGCACCCTCCGATGATTGGGTCGACAGGTTGCGGATGTTGATCAAGTTGCTGTCCACCTCGCGAGCCACATGGGATTGCTCTTGGGCTGCGCTGGCAATCACCAGGTTGCGTTCGTTTATTTCGCCAATGGCCGTATAGATCTGCTCTAGCACATCGCCGCAGGCCTGGGTCAAGGTAAGGTTGACCTGGGCTTTTTCGGTGCTGGAGCGCATGGAGTTGACCGCCGCCTCTGTTCCGCTCTGCAGCCGTACGATCATCTGCTCGATTTCCCGGGTCGATTGCTGGGTTCGGTGGGCGAGGGTACGTACCTCGTCGGCCACCACGGCAAAACCGCGCCCGGCTTCTCCCGCGCGCGCGGCCTCGATGGCAGCGTTCAGGGCCAGCAGATTGGTCTGTTCGGACACAGCGCGAATCACATCCAGCACTTTGCCGATCTCGCGCGTTTCACCGGCCAGGGTCTGAATCAGTTCTGCACTGCCCTGAATGTCCGCAGCCATGGCATGGGTGCCGTCGATGGTGTCCTGCACCTGCTGACGGCTTTGCTGAGACAACGCGTTGGAAGCCTCGGCTGCTTGTGATGTGGATACGGCATTGCGCGCCACTTCCTCGACCGCGGTCGTCATCTGCGTCACTGCGGTGGCCGCTTGCTCCAGCTCCTGGTCCTGCTGCTGTACACCGCGATTGGACTCTTCGGTCACGGCACTCAGTTGTTGCGCGGCGCTGGCCAATTGCTGGGCCGACGCACTGATATGGGCAATGGTCTCGCGCTGGCTGTCCTGCATGCGGCTGAGCTCGGTAAACAGCTCACCGATTTCATTGTGGTTGCTGGCGGCAATGGGGTCGCGCAAATCACCACTGGCGATGCGCTTGAAATGCTGCCCCGCCAGGCTCAGCGGCCGCAACACCCGCGCGACGATGAATGTCCAGCAACAGGCGGCCAGTACCAAGGTAATCACCAGCAACAACCCGGCCATGGTTTTCGCCTCGCCAAGGCGCTGGTCGGTCAACACCATCAGCGCTTCACTGCGGTCGTTCAACGCCTTCATCAGTGCATTGCGCTGTTCCTGCAGTTGGCCCATGGCTGCCGAGGCATCCTGGTTCACCTTGAAGTAGGCGCCCAGGTCGCCGGCGCGGGCAGCCGCCCGTTGCCCTTCGATGGTGTTGCCGTAGGCGGCGAATGATTGCTCCAGTTGCAGGCCTAGGGCAGTGTTCTGCGGCTCCAGCGTCTGGCCGAAATGGTCGATCAATTGCGCTGACGAACGCCAGATATCTTCCGAGCGCGCCAGCCGCGCCGTGGCAGCTTGAGGTTGGCCGCCCAGGTTCTCCAGGAACGCCGAGGACACGTTGGCACTGGTTCGGATGGCCAACAGCAAGGCGTTATTCAGACGGTCGGCCTGTAGCGCGGTACGGTGCAGTTCCTGCACCTGGGTATCACTTTGCTCGGCATTGCGCCAGGCGCTGAGGGTAGAAAACAGCAGGGCAGCAACAAACAATGACAGGATGGCGCACATACTGGTGCGAATACTGAGATGAGGAAACATGCGATCAACTCCCGGGATCGGAACAGGCGCGGACTCTTCGCCCTTCTCGGCTGGGGAGAAGGGCGCATCTGGATTGTTGTTGTCAGAATGATCCGCTATCTCTATATCGAATCCCCGGCGCCAGGCTTTATGGCCAACTGCCAGGTAATGGGCGATTACCGACCACCCTTGCGACCTTTTGTCGCACTTCCAGGCACAAAAAAACCACCGCAAGGGTGGTTTTTTTCAGACAGCCGAAGCGATCAGTCTCCGTAGTATTCGCAGCCACTGGTGCAGGTTTCATGGATGCGCACCTTGGACAGCTCTGGCAGCAGAGGCTTGACCTGGTTCCAGATCCACTTGGCCAGCACTTCGCTGGTTGGGTTTTCCAGGCCAGGGATGTCATTCAGGTAGTTGTGGTCCAACTGCTCGTACAGCGGCTTGAAGATCGCCTTGATTTCCGAGAAGTCGCGGATCCAGCCGGTGTGAGGGTCCACCGGACCGGTCAGGTGCAGGGCGACCTTGAATGAGTGGCCATGCAGGCGACCGCATTTATGCCCTTCAGGGACATGTGGCAGCCGGTGAGCCGATTCGAAAGTAAATTCCTTGAAAATTTCCACGTGTCTTGAACCCGAAAAAGCCAATGCAATCGCCTAGTCTACCAGTAACCTGACCCGGGCGTCAGAGGGGCTGCAGCACATCATTCAGCCTGCCGGTTGCCACCAGGTCCAGAAACTCGTCGCCCATGCGCCGGCTCTCACTCATGGCGGTGCGCCAATAGTCCTGGCGTGCCTTGTCCTGACCCATGAAGCGCTTGAAGTCGCTGCGGTCGGGCAATTTGCCGTGAGGCAGGCGAGCCAGGTACTGCGGCGAGGGCGCCAGCAGTATCACATTGCGCAGGCGCTGGGCGTCGCCACGGCGCCAGGGCAGGGCCTTGTCGAACCAGCCAGGAATGACCTTGTCGGTGAAGTGCGGGTACAGCACCAGGTCGCCGCCGCTGTAGGGCAGGTCCAGGTGGTAGTCCAGCAGGCCGCCGTCGCGGAAAGTGCCGGCGCCTGCACCGGGAATGTCGCGCACGCCCTCCATCACCATCGGGATGGAGCCTGAGGCCAGCAATGCCTGACGCAGGTTGCCGATGCTCAGCGGCAGGTAGCGCGAGGGGAAATCGGTGAGGGGGTGTAGCGGCGGTGCCAGGCGCTGGTCATGCAGGATCACTCGTTCGAAATGCCGCGACAGGCGCCTGCGGCCGATGAGGTTGTCGGCAATGACCGAGCCCAGGCCCAGGCCAAGCTGGCCGCGGTGGTCTTGGGCCAGTAGACCCTGGCTGCGCACCACCATCACGTTCAGGCGGTAGCGGGGGTTGTCGAGCACGCGCGCGTCCTGGCCCTGCAGCAGCTCATCGAGCATGCGGTGGCAACTCTGACTGACTTCGGCCATGGTCACACCCTTGGCAAAACGCTGCTCGTTGTAGAGCTGCCCCAGCCTTTGCAGGCCGTGCACAGGGTCCGGCAGGCAGGCGCTGGCGAAACGCCAGGAGCCGATAGAGGCACCAATCAACGAGCGTTCGCGTTCGGCCCGGGGCAGCCAGTCGCCGAACAACGCCAGGTCCAGCCCCTGTATGCCCAAGGCCTTGGGACCACCCGCCGCCCCTGGCAGCGTTCCGACATCGGCGGGCTGCAAGCCATGATCGCGAATCCGGGCCATGGCCCGGTGGCCAGCCTTGATGATCAGGGAAGGGGACTTGATGTGGATGGCGCTCATGTGGAACCTCGTGACAGACAGGCAAATCTACTGCATTTCCCGCCTGCCTTGTAGCGGGGTAACGATTGGAAGTTTCCTACGGGAAGCGTTGCCCCCATCCGGCTTACGACCCGGTCGTAATCCGCTACGATGATGGCCTTTCAATTTCAGCTTCAATTAAGTTGCTCCGGATAACCTCTGCTTCACACAAACACACTTGATTGACATTGGAGCTTGCCATGAACCACCTGACCGCGCTGATCACCACCCTTGCCCTGGCCCTTGGCGCCACCGCCGTGCAGGCCCGCGACCTGGGCCCCGATGAGGCGTTGCGCCTGCGCGATGCAGGTACCATCCAGTCATTCGAGAAACTCAACGCCGCGGCGCTGGCCCGTCATCCGGGGGCCACGGTCAAGGAAACCGAACTCGAGGAGTCCTACGGCAAGCACCGGTACCAGGTTGAACTGCGCGACGCCAAGGGTGTGGAGTGGGACGTGGAACTGGATGCCGCCAGCGGCGAAATCCTCAAGGACCACCAGGACACCTGATGAAAGCAACCACTCGGCCAGGCCCGCTATTGGCGCTGGCCGCCTGCTGTACCTTTGCCAGCGCCCACGACCTGGGGCAGGATGAAGCGTTGAAGCTGCGCCAGGCAGGGGTGATCCTGCCGCTCGAACAACTCCTGCAGAAAGCCCTGGCCCGCTACCCCGGTGCCAAGCTGCTGGAAGCAGAGCTGGAAGAGGAGGACGGTATCTACACCTATGAAGTCGAACTGCTGACCCGCGACGGCGTGGTACGCGAGATCGAGCTGGAGGCCGCCACCGGTCACCTGCGCAAGGACAAGGAAGACGACTGATGCGCCTGTTGCTGGTTGAAGACAATGTGCCCCTGGCCGATGAGCTGGTGGCCGGCCTGAAGGGGCAGGGTTATGCGGTGGACTGGCTGGCGGACGGACGCGATGCCGCCTACCAGGGCAGCGTTGAACCCTACGACCTGATCATTCTGGACCTGGGCCTGCCCGGGTTGCCCGGGCTCGATGTCCTGGCACAATGGCGCGGTGCAAGCCTGGCCACCCCAGTGCTCATCCTCACGGCCCGGGGCTCCTGGGCTGAGCGCATAGAGGGGCTCAAGGCCGGCGCCGACGACTACCTGACCAAACCCTTCCACCCCGAGGAGCTGCACTTGCGCGTGCAGGCCCTGCTGCGGCGTGCCCGTGGCCTGGCCAATCAACCAACCTTGCAGGCGGCCGGCCTGCACCTGGACGAACAGCGCCAGTGTGTCACCCAGGGCGGTGTCGACATCCAGCTGACCGCCGCTGAATTCCGCCTGCTGCGCTACTTCATGTTGCACCCCGGGCAAATCCTGTCCAAGGGGCACCTGGCCGAACACCTGTATGACGGTGAAACCGAGCGCGACTCCAATGTACTGGAGGTGCACGTCAACCACCTGCGCCGCAAACTCGGCCGCGCGGTGATCGAAACCCGCCGTGGCCAGGGTTATCTGTTCGGGACGGGCGCAGGGTGAAGTCGATCCAGGGGCGCCTCAGTGTTGGCCTCATCACCGTGCTGGTGGTGGTGGGCGTGGCGGTGGCGCAGGTGGGCCTGTGGCTGTTCGAAGTGGGGCTGCAACGCTACCTGGAGGCAGGCTTGCGCAATGAAAGCGAAAGCCTGCTGGTAGCGCTGGTGCGTGGGCCCAATGGCCTGCAACTGGATGATCGACGTATTTCCCCGGCCTACGAACGACCGTTTTCCGGGCATTATTTTCGTGTCGACTTTGGCGACGGCCATTGGCGCTCCCGCTCGCTCTGGGATCAGGAGTTTCCCCTGCCCGAGACGACCGGCCTGCACGCCGGCCTGACGCTTGGGCCGGAAGGGCAGTCGCTGCTGGTGCTGCGTGCCGACTACCGACGCCTGGGCCATGACCTGTCGATTAGTGTGGCCCAGGACTACACGCCGGTGCGCGACAGTTTCCAGCGCATGCAACGTATCGGCCTGGGCATGGGCCTGGTGGCGTTGTTATTGATCCTGGTATTGCAGCGGCTCACGGTAAAGCGCGCGCTGCGACCGCTGGAGCGCGTTCGTGAACAGATCGCCCAACTGCAGCAGGGCCAGCGCTCGCAGCTCGACACCCAGGTGCCGGTGGAGCTCGAACCGCTGGTGGCCCAGGTCAACCACTTGCTGGCCCACACCGAAGACAGCCTCAGCCGGTCCCGTCACGCGCTGGGTAACCTGGGCCACGCGTTGAAGACGCCCATGGCGGTATTGTTCAGCCTGGTCGCCGGCGAGCGGTTGGCAGGGCAACGCGAGCTGGCCAAGGCGTTGCGCGAGCAACTGGAACAGATCGAGCAGCGCCTGGGGCGCGAGCTCAATCGTGCGCGCCTGGCCGGGGATGCGCTGCCGGGGCAGCTGTTTGACTGCGAAACCGAAGTGGCCGGGCTGGTGGCAACCCTGCGCATGATCCACGGCCAGGAACTGGCTATCATCTGCAATCAGCCACCGGGCCTGAAGCTGCCGTGGGACCGTGAAGACCTGCTGGAAGTGCTGGGCAACCTGCTGGACAACGCCTGCAAATGGGCCGACAGCGAAGTGCGCCTGACCCTGGTGGCGCACGGGCGCGGCTATGTGCTGGAGGTTGATGATGATGGGCCGGGCATTCCCCAGGCCCGTCGCGACGAGGTGCTCAACCGCGGCGCGCGCCTGGACGAGCAGGTCAGTGGCCATGGCTTGGGCCTGGGCATTGTGCGCGACATCGTCGATGCCTGGGGCGGTACCCTGGCATTGCTGGCCAGCCCCCAGGGCGGCCTGCGTGTGCGCATCGGCCTGCCGCGCCGCGCCATCGACCCCTGCGGCTAAACTCCGCTCCGGTTCTGTTGCCTAACGCCTGTGCTGATAGTGCACTGCGTTGACTCACATGGACCGGACATGAACGAAACCCTACTGCAACACAAGGCACTGATGGTGCTGCTGACCCTGGTTAGCCTGGCGTTCATCTGGATCATGCTGCCGTTTTACGGGGCGATTTTCTGGGCGGTGATTCTCGGTATTGTCTTCGCGCCACTGCAACGTCGCCTCACCCTCAAGTTCAACCGACGCCGCAACCTGGGCGCCTTGGCTACGTTGATGATCTGCCTGGTGATCGCCATTTTGCCGGTGATCATCGTCAGTGCGCTGCTGGTGCAGGAGGGCGCCGGGCTATACAAGAACATCGAGAGTGGCGAACTGGATATCGCAGGCTACATTGCCCAGTTCAAGCATGCGCTGCCGGCGTCACTGCAACATTTGGCCGACCGCATGGGCATGGGCAACCTGGAAGGGCTGCGGGACAAAATCAGCAAGTGGGCCATGCAGGGCAGCCAGTACCTGGCCACCCAGGCGTTCAGTTTTGGCCAGGGTACGTTCGACTTCATCATCAGCTTCGGCATCATGCTGTACCTGCTGTTCTTCTTTCTGCGCGACGGGCCTGACCTGGTGCGGCGCATACGCAACGCGGTGCCGTTGGCCGAGCACCAGAAGCGCCGCCTGCAACTCAAGTTCAACCGGGTGGTGCGCGCCACGGTCAAGGGCAACTTACTGATGGCGGTGGTGCAAGGCGCCTTGGGCGGGGCGATTTTCTGGTTCCTGGACATTCCCAGCGCCTTGCTGTGGGCGGTGGTGATGGCGTTCATGTCGTTGCTGCCTGCGGTCGGCGCGGGGGTGGTGTGGGCGCCGGTGGCAGCGTTTTTCCTGCTTAACGGGTCCATGTGGCAAGGGGCCTTGCTCACCGGTTACGGGCTGTTGGTCATCGGCATGGTCGATAACGTGTTGCGCCCCATTGTGGTCGGCAAGGACACACGCATGCCCGACTACCTGATCCTGGTCTCGACCCTGGGCGGCCTGGCGGTGTTCGGCCTCAACGGCTTTGTGATCGGGCCTTTGATTGCGGCGCTGTTCATGTCCAGCTGGTCGATATTCGCCGCCACCAAACAACAAGTACGCTTGCCACAGGATCCGCTCTGATCTGGTTTATCATGGCCGGGATCCAATAATGGAAGACTGTTCATGAGTAAGCCCGGACAAAGGGTATTGATTGCGTTGCGCAAGATGATTGCGGCAGGGGAGTTGGCGGCTGGCGAGCGAGTGTTCGAGGTGGCCGTCTCAGAGGCGCTTGGAGTCTCACGCACGCCGGTACGCATTGCCTTTCGCACCCTGGAGCAGGAAGGCTTGCTGGTGCAGCACGGCGCGCGTGGATACCAGGTGCGCAGTGTCAGTGCGCAGGACATCGCCGGCGCCGTGGAGGTGCGCGGCGTACTGGAAGGATTGGCCGCGCGCCAGGCGGCCGAGAACGGTCTGGATGCCGCGCAGTTGGATACCTTGCGCCAGTGCCTGATGGAAGGTGATGTGCTGTTCGACAAAGGACACGTCAGCGAGGATGACTTGCACGCCTACCACGACCTCAACATGCGCTTTCACCAGGTCATCGTGCAGGCCAGCAACAACCCGGCCATTGCCGATGCCCTGGCGCGCAACGACCATTTGCCGTTTGCCTCGGTGACGGCGCTGGCGGTGGACTGCGGTGACCTGGCGCGTGAATACCGCCGGTTCAACTATGCCCACATGCAGCATCATTCGATCGTCGATGCGCTGGCCAGCGGCCAAGGCGCACGCGCCGAGGCCCTGATGCGCGAACATGCCAACGCCACCCTGCGCTACGCCGAAGTGTTCGACGCCGCCAGCGAACGTATGAAAGTGCTGCGCGGGTAGCCTCCTAGCCGCTGCCGAAGGCTGTGCAGGCCTCTATCGGCAGTGGCTATAGGGGGCTCGTCGCGCTCAGGCGGTGCGCGCAATCAGGTTGTTCTCGGCATCAATCATCCGGTCGATGACTTGCCGCGCCCGCACACCGCCCACGTCGATCTTGAGCTTGAGCAGGCGCCGTTCCGGGTGCGCGCTCAGGTTGCGTTGCTGGCGCTCAAGCATCTCCAGGTCTTCACTGAATATGCGCCCCTGGCCCTCGCGGATGGTGTCGGTCAATGCCTGGTCCTCTGGGCGGAAGCGCCGGGCCATGCCCCAGAAATACCAAATTGAGGTCTCGGTACGCGGGGTGATGAAGTCCACCACGATGCTCGCGGCCTTGTGCGCATCTGGCGCATCGTAGCCGCCGAGGCCGGCATGGGCTACACCCACCTCGATCATCACATGGCTGGGCGGGGTGAAGCGGCAGATCTGCCAGCGGTCCACCGGCACGTCATCGGCCAGGCCGTTGCCGCGTAGCGCCTGGCGCCAGAACGGCGGTGCCATGATGTTGTGCATGTGGCGGGCGGTGACCACCTCGTCACCGTTGACCGTGGTAGTGGGCAGTGCTTCGTCGATCTCTTTCTGGCCGATGCTGCTGGCGTGCACGTAGGTCTCATGGGTGAGGTCCATGAGGTTGTCGATCATCAGCCGGTAATCGCAGGCGATTTCATACAGGCCGCCGCCGTAGGCCCATTGCGGGTTGTTCGCCCATTCCAGGTGCGGGATCTGGCCTGGCTCGGCCAAGGCTTGCTCGCCGGGCCATACCCAGATGAAGCCATGGCGCTCCACGCAGGCAAAGGTGCGCGTCAGCGGAAAGCTGGCGACTCGCTGACCGGGCATGGACTGTACCTTGCCATCGCACCCCATCACCAGGCCGTGATAACCACACACTAGTTGCCCATCGACTACTCGCCCCAGGGATAACGGCGCACCACGATGCGGGCAGAAGTCTTCCAGGGCGGCCACCTGGCCACTGCCGTTACGGTAGAACACCATTGACTCACCGCAGATCTGCCGGCCCAACGGGCCGGGGGCGAGTTCGTCGGGGGTGCAGGCAACGTACCAGGTATTTTTCGGGAACATGAGCGATCTCCAGGCCAGGCTTTTGTTTTTATATGGATCCATTAATCGCCAATATTTCATTCCATGTCAATGATGTTTGTTTCAATGGATCCATTAAAATCGGCATAATCGACCCGCTGGCACGCGCTACGTCGGCCTGCGGGACGTCAGCCTTGAGGCCTACAGGGTGCATTCGTTACCATCGCGCTCGCCGCACATGCTACCTACGGTATTTGGCTCTATTTCCTACGCGCCCGGAGGGCGTTTCACCCCCTGAAACCGGCGTTTGCCCCTTCTGGCAGGCGTGTCGAGGTGTTCGGGGACTGCTGTCTTGTCCATTTTTTTGTCGTTAGAGCGGTTTAATGCCACAACCCATTCCCCTGAAAGATCACGAAAAAGAAAAACGCCTGGTCAACCGCCGTCTGATTGCCTGTGCTGTCTTTGTTCTGGCCCTGAGTTTCGCACTGGTCGGCCGCCTGTATTTCCTCCAGGTCATCGAATTCGCCTACCACTCCACCATTTCCGAGAACAACCGGGTTCACGTGCTGCCCATTCCCCCCGAGCGCGGCGTGATCTACGACCGCAATGGCGTGGTATTGGCCACCAACCGGCCCAGCTTCAACATGACCCTCACGCGCGAGCGGGCAGGGGACTACAAGCATGTACTGGATGAAGTGGTGCAGATCCTCGGCCTGACCGACGACGACCGCAAACAGTTCGACAAGGAACTCAAGCGCGTTCGCCACCCATTCGAACCCGTCACCTTGATGTACGAGCTCACCGAAGATCAGATAGCCAAGGTCGCGGTCAACCAGTACCTGCTGCCGGGCATCGACGTGGAAGCGCAGTTCGTGCGCGAATACCCGCTGGGCGAGCACTTTGCTCACTCGGTAGGCTACGTGGGCCGAATCAACGAAAAAGAAGCCAAAACCCTCGACCAGACCGAGTACCGCGGTACGCAGTCGGTGGGCAAGACCGGCATCGAGCGCTTCTACGAAGCCGAACTGCATGGCCATGTGGGTTACGAGGAAGTGGAAACCAATGCCCAGGGGCGGGTGATGCGCGTGCTCCGCCACACCGACCCCATCCCCGGCAAAAACATTGTGCTGAGCCTCGACGCTCACTTGCAGCAGGCCGCCGAGGACGCACTGGGCGACCGTCGGGGTTCGGTGGTGTGCATCGATCCGGAGACGGGCGAGGTGCTGGCCATGGTCAGCAAGCCAGCCTTCGACCCCAACCTGTTCGTGACCGGCATCAGCTTCAAGCAGTACGCCAGCCTGCGTGATTCCATTGACCGGCCGTTGTTCAACCGCGCGTTGCGCGGCCTGTATGCGCCCGGTTCGACCATCAAGCCGGAAGTGGCCATCGCCGGCCTGGACAGCGGCGCCACCACGGCCCAGTCGCGGGTGTTCGACCCGGGCTACTACGAGCTGCCCAACTACGACCACAAGTACCGTAACTGGAACCACAGCGGTGACGGCTGGGTGGATATGGACGCGGCCATCATGCGTTCCAACGACACCTACTTCTATGACCTGGCCCACAAGCTGGGGGTGGACCGCTTGCATGACTACATGACCCGCTTCGGCCTGGGTCAGAAAGTGTCCATGGACATGTACGAAGAGGCGCCTGGGCTCATGCCATCGCCGGCGTGGAAGCGCGCCACGCGGCGCCAGGCCTGGTTCCCGGGTGAAACCTTGATCCTGGGGATTGGCCAGGGCTACATGCAGGTCACGCCGCTGCAACTGGCCCAGGCCACCACCCTGATTGCCGCCAAGGGCGTATGGCATCGTCCGCACCTTGCCGAGACCGTGGGTGGGGTGACGCCGGTGGACGAGAACCCGATGCCGAACATCGTCTTGCGCAACCCGCAGTACTGGGAGCAGGTGAACCACGGCATGCAGTTGGTGATGCACGACCCGCGTGGCATCGCCCGTGCGGCGGCCCAGGGCGCGCAATACCGCATTGCCGGCAAAAGTGGTACCGCCCAGGTGGTGGCAATCAAGCAGGGCGAGCGTTACAACCGCCTCAAGACTCTGGAACGCAACCGCGACAACGCCTTGTTCGTCGGCTTTGCGCCGGCCGAACATCCGAAGATCGTGGTGTCGGTGATGATCGAAAACGGCGAGGCCGGCGGTCGTGTCGCCGGCCCCGTGGTGCGGCAGATCCTCGATGCCTGGCTATTGGACGCCAATGGCCACCTCAAGCCCGAATACGCCAGCCCCACGCCTGCCACCAAGGCAGACCCGGTGGCGGCAGCGCCGCTGCATCCCAAACACTCCGCCGCCTAACCGCCATACCACTCACGTGCAGCCTGGCGGCATCGGCTACAGGCCTACTTGGCGCTGAACTTGAGGACGGTGGTCTGGGTGTACGCCTTGCCCGGATCAAGCCGCGTGCTTGGGAACGCTGGCTGGTTCGGCGAGTCCGGGTAATGCTGGGTTTCCAGGGTGAAGGCGCCCCAGTGCGGGTACACCGTGCCACCCTTGCCATGCACCGTGCCGTCGAGGAAGTTGGCGGTGTACAGCTGCACCCCAGGCTCTGTGGTGTAAAGCTGCAACACTCGCCCTGACGCCGGGTCGCGAACCTCGGTGGCCAGTTTCTTCACATCGCCCTTGGTGTCCAGCGCCCAGTTGAAATCGAAGCCGCCTTGCTTGGGCTCGGCAAATTTCAGCTGCGGGTGGTCGTCCTTGATGTGCGTGCCAAAGGCGGTGGGCTTGAGGAAGTCCATGGGCGTGCCCGCCACGGGGGCCAGCTCGCCAGTGGGAATCAGTTTGGCGGTCACTGGCGTGTAGTGGGAACCGTAGACCGTGGCCACTTGCTTGAGGATATCGCCATTGCCGGCACCGGCCAGGTTGAAATAACTGTGGTTGGTGAGGTTGAGCACCGTGGGTTTGTCGGTGGTGGCACGGTACTCGATGCGCAGCTCGTTCTTGTCGTTCAGGCTGTAGGTCACCTGGGTATTCAAGGTGCCGGGGAAGCCCATTTCACCGTCGGCCGACACGTAGGTCAGGGTCACGCCAACGCTGTCCTTGGCCTTGCTGGGCTGGGCTTTCCACACATGCTTGTCAAACCCCTGGGTACCGCCGTGCAACGAGTTGGGGCCATCGTTGGTGGGCACTTGGTACTGCGTGCCGTCGAGGCTGAAGCGCCCCTCGGCCAGGCGGTTGCCGTAGCGGCCGATGGTGGCGCCAAAGTACACGGTGGGGTTGGACTGGTAGCCGTGCAGGTCATCGAAGCCCAGTACTACGTCGGCTACCTTGCCGTGCTTGTCCGGCACCAGCAGCGATTGCAGGATGCCGCCATAGGTAATGATGGTTGCCTGCATGCCGTGGCTGTTCTTCAGGGTGTATTTTTCAATGGCGGTGCCGTCGGGCAGCGCACCAAAGCTGCCGCGCTCGGCACTCAGGCCGGCGGCGTGGGCGGTGAGGCTGGCCATCATGATGGAGAGTCCGAGGCTGGCGAGGGTGAAGTGTGATTGCATGGTAAGCCTTCCTTTTTGTTGTTTTGGCGGATGCTTTGGGAAAATTCCGGTCTATTGGTCAGACTATTTGCCTTGGTTTTTGTTTCAGCAAGCTTATATAGTCGAAAAAACACCACTTGAAAAATAAATGGTAATACTATTTAGTGATGCTGTAGCCGAACACAGGCCTCAGCGACAACAATAAGAACAGAAGGGCGTGACATGAATTGGCAGGCACTCAACCCCCTGCGTTACCGGCTCGCC
Source organism: Pseudomonas sp. M47T1 (assembly GCF_000263855.1). Taxonomy (GTDB): domain Bacteria; phylum Pseudomonadota; class Gammaproteobacteria; order Pseudomonadales; family Pseudomonadaceae; genus Aquipseudomonas. The sequence goes on along the minus strand of NZ_AJWX01000030.1, from coordinate 63,272 downwards.
GAAGGCGCGTTCTGGGACGCCCCCACCCAGGCGCTCTACTGGGTGGACATCGCCGGCTTCAAGGCGTGCCGCCTTCAGGACGGCGAGCTGCGGCACTGGCAATTGAGCGAGCCGGTCTCGGCGTTCATTCCCACCCAGGCCGGTGACGCCCTGGTGACCCTGGCCAGCGGCGTGCATCGCCTAGACCTTGATTCCCCGCCCCATGCCCCGCGCATCACGCTGTGGTGCCAGGCCGACCCGGTGCCGGGCAACCGCGCCAACGAGGCGCGTTGCGACCCCCAGGGGCGCCTATGGCTGGGCAGCATGCAGAATAACCTGGACGCGGAAGGCGCCGACCTGCCCCTGGAGCGCCGCAGTGGCGGCCTGTTTCGCATCGACGAGCAGGCGCGCGTAGAGGCGCTGCTCGAAGGGCAAGGCATCGTCAATACCTTGCTGTGGACCGCCGACGGCACCACCTTGCTTAGCGCCGATACCCTGGACGGCGTGATCTATCACTACCCACTAGACGCGCAAGGCTTGCCCGGCCCCCGCCACGTATGGGCGGCCCAGCACCCGCGCGGCGACCCGGATGGTTCGGCCATGGACGCCCAGGGGTTCGTATGGAATGCGCGCTGGGGCGGCCATTGCCTGCTGCGCTTTGCCCCCGACGGCAGTTTGGACCGAGTGGTCGAATTGCCAGTGGAGCACCCCACGAGTTGCGTGTTCGGCGGCGCGGACCTGAGCCGACTGTACGTCACCAGCTCGTGCCAGGCAGGCAGTGACAACCCCCTGGATGGTGCGGTGCTGTGGGCCGATGTCGGCGTTGCGGGCCAGCCTTGCCAGCGTTTCGCCGGGTGACACTACGTTACATAGATGTACCGGATTACATGCTAAGACTGTAAATCGCCCCCGTAGCGGGTGCGCCACTCAAACCGCTGGACGCTGTAGCTATATCAAATAAGAACAAGGAGTTAGCTATGTTGAGTCGTCATGGGATTCGTTCCCTGTGCTGTGCCGCCGTTGCCACCGCCATTCTGGGCATGGGGTCTGCAGCTTCGGCTGCCGACGAGGTCAAGATCGGTTTCCTGGTCAAGCAGGCTGAAGAGCCCTGGTTCCAGACCGAATGGGCCTTCGCCGAAAAAGCCGCCAAAGACAAGGGCTTCACCCTGATCAAGATCGCCGTGCCTGATGGCGAGAAAACCCTGTCAGCCATCGACAGCCTGGCTGCCAACGGTGCCAAGGGCTTCGTCATCTGCCCGCCGGACGTGTCCCTGGGCCCGGCCATTGTCGCCAAGGCCAAGGCCAACGACCTCAAGGTCATGGCCGTGGATGACCGCTTCATCGACGCCAGCGGCAAGTTCATGGAGGACGTGCCGTACCTGGGCATGGCCGCCTTCGAGGTGGGCCAGAAGCAGGGTGCCGCCATGGCCGATGAAGCCAAGCGCCGTGGTTTCGACAAGGATGGCTGGAAGGAAACCTACGCCATCATCAACACCTTCAACGAACTGGACACCGGCAAGAAGCGCACCGACGGTTCAGTGGACTCGCTGAAAAAGGCCGGCCTGCCGGCTGACCATATCCTGTTTACCGCGCAGAAAACCCTGGATGTGCCGGGCAGCATGGACGCCACCAACTCGGCGCTGGTCAAGCTGCCGGGCGCGGCGAAGAACCTGATCATCGGCGGCATGAACGACAATACCGTGTTGGGCGGCGTGCGCGCGGCGGCCTCCAACTTCGATGCCAAGCACGTGATCGGCGTGGGTATCAACGGTACTGACGCCATCGACGAACTGAAAAAACCGGAAAGCGGTTTCTACGGCTCGATGCTGCCCAGCCCTGACAAAGAGGGCTACAACACCGCTTCGCAAATGTACGAGTGGGTCACCACCGGCAAGGAACCGCCCAAGTACACCGCCATGGACGACGTGACCCTGATCACCCGCGCCAACTTCCAGGACGTGCTGACCAAAATCGGTCTCTGGAAGTAACGCCCGGCGGGCGACCGCGTTGCGCCTTTCGCGGGCGCGGTCCGCTCCTGCAGATACGTGCTTCCCGGTAGGAGCGGACCGTGTCCGCGAAGCGAGCGCCGCGGACCAAGGTCTGATCACAGAGTGCCTTTTTTATGCAAGCATCCACGGCAATACAACAACAAACCGCCAACGGCAGCCTGCGTTTCGACGCCATCGGCAAGAATTTCCCCGGCGTGCGCGCCCTGTCCGACATCAGCTTCACCGCTTACCCAGGCCAGGTGCTGGCGCTGATGGGAGAGAATGGCGCGGGCAAGTCCACCCTGCTGAAAATCCTCGGCGGTGCCTACCAGCCCAGCGCTGGCCAGGTGCTGATCGGCGATCAGCCCATGGCCTTCAAGTCGGCGGCCGACAGCATCGCCAACGGTGTGGCGGTGATTCACCAGGAACTGCACCTGGTGCCGGAAATGACCGTGGCCGAAAACCTGCTGCTGGGCCATATGCCAGCGCGGTTCGGCTTGGTCAACCGCGGCGCCATGGTCCGCCGTGCCCGTGAGCTGCTCAAGGGCCTGGCCGACGAGATTGACCCCAACACCCGCTTGGGCGAACTGTCCCTGGGCCAGCGCCAGTTGGTGGAAATCGCCAAGGCCATGTCGCGCAATGCCCACGTCATTGCCTTCGACGAGCCCACCAGCAGCCTGTCGGCTCGCGAGATCGACCGGCTGATGACCATCATCACCCGTTTGCGCGATGAGGGCAGGGTGATCCTCTATGTGTCCCACCGCATGGAAGAGATCTTCCGCATCTGCGACGCCGTCACGGTGTTCAAGGACGGCCGCTTCATCCGCACTTTCGACGACATGGCCCAGCTTACCCATGACCAGTTGGTGACGTGCATGGTCGGCCGGGACATCCAGGACATCTACGACTACCGCCCCCGCGAACAGCATGGTCCGGCCCTGCACGTGCGCGACCTGCTGGGCCCAGGCCTGCAAGAACCGGTGAGCTTTACCCTGAACAAGGGCGAGGTGCTGGGTTTCTTTGGCCTGGTGGGCGCCGGCCGCACCGAACTGCTGCGCCTGTTGTCGGGCCTGGCTCGCCACAGCGCCGGCAGCGTTGAACTCGAAGGCCAGCCGCTGCACCTGAAAAACCCGCGTCAGGCCATTGATGCCGGCATCCTGCTGTGCCCCGAAGACCGCAAGAAAGAAGGCATCGTGCCGCTGTCCAGCGTGGCGGAAAACATCAATATCGGTGCGCGCAGCCGGCATGCCTACTTGGGTTGCCTGCTGCAGGGGCGCTGGGAGCGGGACAACGCACGCCAGCAGATCAGCGCCATGAATGTGAAAACCCCCAGCCCGGCCCAGCAGATCATGTTCCTGTCGGGCGGCAACCAGCAGAAGGCCATTCTCGGCCGCTGGCTGTCGATGCCCATGAAGGTACTGTTGCTCGACGAGCCAACGCGCGGCATCGACATCGGTGCCAAGTCCGAGATCTACCAGATCATCCACAACCTGGCGGCCAAGGGCATCGCGGTGATCGTGGTGTCCAGCGACCTGATGGAAGTGATGGGCATCAGCGACCGCATCCTGGTGATGAGCGAAGGCGCGCTGACCGGCGAAGTGAGTCGCGAACAGGCCGACGAATCCCGTCTGCTGCAATTGGCACTGCCACGTACCCGTGGCTGAACAATAATAACCGAGGTGCTTATGACCACTCCCACAACCCTGCACGCTCCGCGGCAAGGACTGAACATGCGCCGTTTCCTCGATGAGTGGGCGATGCTGCTGGCGGCCCTGTGCATCTTTGCGCTGTGTGCTGTGGTGATCGACAACTTTCTATCACCCATGAACATGCGTGGCCTGGGCCTGGCGATTTCCACCACCGGCATCGCGGCCTGCACCATGCTGTATTGCCTGGCGTCCGGGCATTTCGACCTGTCGGTCGGGTCGGTGATCGCCTGCGCCGGTGTTATCGCCGCCGTAGTGATGCGTGACACCAACAGCGTCTTCCTGGGCGTGTCAGCCGCCCTGGGCATGGGCCTGATCGTGGGGCTCATCAACGGCATCGTGATCGCCAAGCTGCGCATTAACGCCTTGATCGCGACCTTGGCCACTATGCAGATCGTCCGAGGCCTGGCCTACATCTTCTCCAACGGCAAGGCGGTGGGGGTGATGAATGAAGGCTTCTACGTGTTCGGCAACGGCCAGATCGGCGGCGTGCCGGTGCCGATCCTGATCACGGTTATCTGCTTCATCTTCTTCGGTTGGTTGCTCAATTACACCACCTACGGGCGCAACACCATGGCCATTGGCGGCAACCAGGAAGCCGCGCGGCTGGCAGGCGTGCACGTGGACCGCACCAAGATCATCATCTTCGCCGTGCATGGCCTGGTGGGTGCGCTGGCGGGCGTGGTACTGGCGTCGCGCATGACCTCCGGCCAACCCATGGTGGGCCAGGGCTTCGAGCTGACGGTGATCTCCGCCTGTGTGCTGGGGGGTGTATCGTTGAGCGGCGGCATCGGCATGATCCGCCACGTGATTGCCGGCGTGCTGATTCTGGCGATCATCGAAAACGCCATGAACCTGAAGAACATCGACACCTTCTACCAGTACGTGATCCGCGGCACTATCCTGCTGATCGCCGTGATCATCGACCGCCTGAAGCAACGTTGACCTGTAGCAGCGGCCGTAAGGCTGCGAAAAGGTCCGCTGGACTTTCATCGGTGGGGCTGCAATCGCGTCCCCACCTGTTCGCAGCTTGGCGGCAGCGCCTACCGGGCCAACGAGCGGAGGGCTTCAACCACGGTCTGCAAGGCCTTGCTCAGCCGCTTGTCCTGACGCAACACCAGCCCCAGGGTACGCTTGAGCATGGGCGTCAGCGGCTGAATCTGCAGGCCGCGGCGGTGGTGCAGGGCATGCACCGCCATGGCCGGGACGATGCTGAAGCCAAGCCCCGCAGCCACCATCTCCTTGATCGCCTCGATGCTGCCCAGCTCCATCACCGGGCGCAGGCGCACCCCGGCCTGGGTAAACCACTCATCAATCAGCAGGCGCGTGCCGCTGCCCGATTCGAACGCCACCATCGGCAGTTCCGCCAGGTTGGCCGCCGTCAGCCGGGCGGGCAGGCTGGCGTCTTCGGCAAAGATGGCCACGAACGGGTCCTCCAGCAACGGTGTCACCACCAGGCTACGGCCACTGGCGGGCAAGGTCACCAGCGCCAGGTCCAGGCGGTTGTGTTCCACGTCGCGCAGCATGGCGTCGGTGTGCCCGGTGGTCACGCGTACATCCAGGGCCGGGTACTGCTGGCGCAATGTCTGCAGCATGGGCGGCAGCAGGTGGATGCAGGCGGTGGCGCCGGTGCCGATGGCCACGCTGCCGGCCACCCCGTCGGCATGGCTGGCCAGGTCGTACAGGGCCTGGTCCACCACTGCGTCGATACGTCGGGTATGCTCCAGCAAGGTAGTGCCGGCAGGGGTAGGGGCCAGTCGCCGCCCCACGCGCTCGATCAGACGCACTTGCAGGCGCGCCTCCAGCTGGCGGATCTGCAGGCTCACGGCCGGCTGCGTGAGCCCCAGGTGCACGGCCGCGGCAGAGAAGCTGCCATAGGCCATGACGTGCGTGAAGGTGTGAAGGTGAACAAGGTTCAGCGCGGCCATGTCTAAGTTTTTCTGATGCGAAGGTGCGCCGATCATAGCTTTATTTTGGATGAATCGCCGGGCAATATGCCACTCACTTTCCCACAGGACGCGCCCCATGCCCCTTGCCTCCCACCTGCGTGACGCCACGGCCGATGACATGGCCACTGTCCAGGCCATCTATGCCGATCATGTGCTGCACGGTACCGCCAGTTTCGAACTGACCCCGCCCACGGTGGCGCAAATGCAGGAACGCTGGGGCGCTGTGCGCGAAGCCGGCCTGCCTTATCAGGTGCTGGAGGTGGACGGCGAGGTGGTGGGCTATGGCTACGCCACCCTGTATCGGCCGCGGCCGGCCTACCGGTTTACCTGCGAAAACTCGGTGTACCTGAAAAGCGGCATGGGCGGCCAGGGGCTGGGGGCGTTGCTGCTTGCCGAGGTGATTGCCCGGTGCGAGCAGGGCGGTTGGCGGCAGATGGTGGCGGTGGTGGGCGACAGTGCCAACGTGGCGTCGCTCAAGCTGCACGAGCGCCTGGGCTTTCGCCGCGTGGGCGTGCTGGAATCGGTGGGGTTCAAGCACGGGCGCTGGCTGGACACGGTGTTGATGCAGCGCAGCCTGGGGCAGGGCGACGGTACGCTACCCATCTAGTCCGATAGCCCGCGCAATTGTATGTGTATCCTACGCTGAACTAGACGCGGTGCCACCATTCAAAGGAAAATGCCGCTCCCACCCGTGTCAAAGAGCCTCATGAACACACCAGACTGGACCATCTGCGAGCATTGCGACTCGGTGTACCAGCCCACGCCCCTGGGGCGCGGGCAGACGGCACGCTGCACGCGCTGCGGCGCCATCCTGGCGCGTGGCGGCCAACTCAGTACCCAGCAGCTGCTGGCGCTGTCGATCTGCGCCGCCATTGTCTTCTGCTTTGCCAATGCCTTCCCGGTCATCTCCATCAGCATGCAGGGGCTGAGCAACGAGGCCACCCTGTGGCAGTCGGTGCAAGCGTTGGCCCAGGGCCGCATCAGCCTGATCGCCGCCGTGGCCGGGCTCACCATCATCCTGGCGCCCATGCTGCAGATCATCTTGCTGTGCTGGGTGCTCAGCTTCGCCGTGGTGGGCACCGCCGCGCCGGGCTTCAAGGCCTGCATGCGCGCCCTGGAGCACCTGCGCCCGTGGAGCATGCTGGAGGTGTGCCTGCTGGGCATCCTGGTGGCCATCGTCAAACTGGGTGGCATTCTGGACGTGCACCCGGGCCTGGGCCTGTGGTCGCTGGCGATGCTCACAGTGTTGATCATTCTGATTTCCGGCAAGGGCATCCGCCACCTGTGGACCGAGCTTGAAGGGGTTATCCCGTGAGCCTGCCGCCCTATGCCCGCGACTTGAAACTGGTGCTGTGCCATACCTGTGGCCAGGCCTGCGCCGAAGGTACGCATTACTGCACGCGCTGCGACGCCGTGGTGCACCGGCGCAAGCCGGAAAGCCTGGGGCGTACCTGGGCGTTCCTGATCGCCAGCCTGATTTTCTACATCCCGGCCAACCTGCTGCCGGTGATGTACACCGACATGTTCGGCAGTGGCAGCGAGAACACCATCATGAGCGGGGTCATGGAGTTCTGGGAAAGTGGTTCCTGGGACATCGCCCTGTTGATTTTCATCGCCAGCGTGGCCGTGCCGTGCATGAAGTTCGTGGTGCTGGGCACCTTGCTGGTGACCTGCCAGCGCCGCAGCCAGTGGGCCATGCGCGAACGCTCGAAGCTGTACCGCCTGATCGAGATCATCGGCTACTGGTCCATGCTCGACGTGCTGGTGGTGGCGCTGGTCGCCGCCCTGGTGCAGTTTCATTCACTGAGCAGTATCGAGCCGCGGTTGGGCATTCTGTTTTTTGGTTTGGTTGTGGTGCTGACGATGTTGGCCGCCATGAGTTTTGATCCCCGGCTTATCTGGGACGCAGAGGTTGAAGATGCCTGATCACCCAAGTTCCACCCTCACGCCTTCGAGCCCCGAGATTCGGCGTCGACGCTTCAACGTCTCGCTGGTCTGGCTGGTGCCGATCGTGGCCGCGCTTATCGGCGTGTCGATGGTGGTGCACAAGGCCTTGTCGGCCGGCCCGCAAATCGTGGTCAGCTTCATGACCGCAGAAGGCCTGGAGGCCAACAAGACCCAGGTCAAATACAAGAACGTGGTCATCGGCAAGGTCAACTCCATTGCCCTGAGCAGCGACCGCAGCCATATCGACGCCACCATCGAGCTGGACCAGTCGGCCAAGGCCTTCACTGCCCGCGACGCACGGTTCTGGGTGGTGCGCCCGCGCATTGGCGCAGGTGGCGTGTCGGGTGTTGATACGCTGCTGTCAGGTGCCTTCATCGGCGCCGACCCGGGCAACGCCGAAGACACTGAAAAGAACTTCGTGGGCCTGGAGAACCCGCCTGCCATCACCTACGGGCAGAAGGGCAAGCGCTTCACCCTGCACACCGCCGACCTGGGCTCGCTGGACATCGGTTCGGCCGTGTATTACCGGCGCATCCAGGTGGGGCAGGTAGTGTCCTACCACCTGGCCGATGACGGCAAGGGCGTGGACGTGGATGTTTTCATCAGCGCCCCCAACGACCAGTACGTGCGCAAGGACAGCCGGTTCTGGAACGCCAGCGGCGTGGACGTCACCCTGGGCGCCAATGGCCTGAAAGTGAACACCCAGTCGGTGGCCTCGATTCTGTCCGGCGGCATTGCCTTCATCGAACCCAACTACAGCACCGACAAGGCCCTGGCCGACGAAGGCGCGCAGTTCACCCTGTTCGACGACCAGGAAACCGCCGTGGCGCCACCCGATGGCGAGGCGCGCTACGTGCAGATGCGCTTCGACCAGTCGCTGCGCGGGCTGGCGGTGAACGCTCCGGTGGAGTTCCTGGGCGTGAACGTGGGCAAGGTGGTGTCGGTGGACCTGGACTATGACGCCAAGGCCGAAACCTTCCCCACCGTCATCGGTGCGGTGATCTACCCCAACCGCCTGGGCAAGGCCCACGACAAGCTACTGGCGCAAATGGGCGGCGAAGACGACGCCAAGGGTGCGCTGCTGATGGGCCAGTTCGTGCGTCATGGCCTGCGCGCCCAGGCCCGCAGCGCCAACCTGCTGACTGGCCAGCTGTATATTTCGATGAACTTCATTCCCAACGCCAAGTCGGTGCCGTTCGACCAGAACGCCCGGCCCATGGTGATTCCGACCGTGCCGGGCAGCCTGGACAAGCTGCAGGAGCAACTGCAGGCCTTTGTCGACAAGCTGAGCAAAATCCCGATCGACCAGATCGCCGACAACCTCAATGGCAGCCTGGGGCAGTTGAACAAGACCCTGGAGAACGTCAACGGCCAGGTGCTGCCGCAGATGCGTGACACCTTGGTGCAAACCAAGAAAACCCTGGCCACCGCCAACGACAGCTTCGCCGAGGACTCGCCGCAGCGTCAGCAGCTGGGCCAGGCCCTGGATGAAGTACAGCGCACGGCACGCTCGGTGCGTGTGCTTACCGATTTCCTGGGCCGTCACCCAGAGGCATTGATCCGCGGGCGCCTCAAGGATGGCAAGCCGGATGCGTACCAGCCGACGTCGTCAACCTCTCGTGAACCTGATCAGGAATGACCGCCATGACCCTTCGTTCCCTGGCCTTGCTGGCCACCCTGGGCCTGGCGGCCTGCAGCTCGGCGCCAACCCATTACTACACCCTGGTGCCCACGGCCCCGCAGAACCCTGAAGCCGTCGCGGCGCCGGCGTTCCAGTTCGAAATGCTGGGCGTGCGCATGCCGGTGCAGGTCGACCAGCCGCAGATGGTGGTGCGCCAGAGCACCGGCGCCCTGGCTATCCTGGAAACCGAACGCTGGGGCGCGCCCCTGGCCGACGAGTTCCATGATGCCCTGGCCGGCCAGCTTGAGCTGAAGCTGGGCACCCGTGACCTGGCGGGCCTGCCGAAGGTGGCGGACAAGCCGGTGGTGTCGTTGCAGACCGACGTGCGCCGTTTCGACTCGCTGCCGGGGCAGTACGCGCTGATTGACGTGGTGTGGAGCCTGAGCCAGCGCAATGACGGCCAGAAGCGTCGCAGCTTGACCTGTGGCAGCGTGATCCGCGAACCATCGGGCGTGGCCATGAACGACCTGGTGCTGGCGCACCAGAAAGCCATCGGCCAACTGGCTACCCAGATCGCCCGCGCCGCCAACAGCTGGACCTGCCCGGGTTAACCACAACCCCATCCATCGCGCCTGCCGACTTGTAGCTGCTGCGGCAGGCTGCGCTGGCTGAAAATCTCCAGCGTACTCAGGGGGCCGCGCAGCCTGGCGGTGCGGCTACGCGCTTTCGCGGTGCGCCATGATCTGCGGCAGGGTACGCTCGATCCAGTCGGCCAGATTGCCTACCAGCGCCGCCGCTTCTTCGCCCCAGGGCGTCAGGCGATATTCCACGTGGGGCGGCACCACCGGCAATGAGGTACGCAACACCAGCCCGTCGCCTTCCAGGCCCTGCAAGGTCTGGGCAAGCATCTTCTCGCTGACCCCGCCAATCTTGCGCCGCAAGTCGCTGAAGCGGTGCATGCCCCCCGACAGAATCACCAATACCAACACCCCCCAGCGACTGGTGACGTGCTTGAGCACTTCGCGCGAAGGGCAGTCGGCGTGCATCAACTCGCCACGGCGGGCCTGTGCCTGAAAGGAGTGCTCGGTCATCAATACTTACCTTAATGTGCGTACTTACTTTCCGTTAGTTTAGGCTATAGGGTGGTCTCTCTTCCATCACTTGCCTAGGAAATTCTCATGATTGCAATCACTGGTGCCACCGGTCAGCTGGGTCGTCTTGTTATCCACGCGCTGCTCAAGCGCGTTCCTGCCGATCAGATCGTCGCCCTGGCGCGCCACCCGGAGAAAGCCGCCGACCTGGAAAAGCGTGGCGTCAGCGTGCGTGACTTCAATTACAACCAGCCCGAAGCCATGGTGATTGGCCTGCAAGGCATCGACAAACTGCTGCTGATCTCATCCAACGAACTGGGGCAGCGCGCCACTCAGCACCAGGCCGTGATCAACGCCGCCAAGCAGGCCGGGGTCAAGTTGCTGGCCTACACCAGTGTGCTGCACGCCGTGGGTTCGGCGCTGGGCCTGGCCGCCGAGCACGTGCAGACCGAACAGGCGCTGGGTGCCAGCGGCGTGCCCCATGTGTTGCTGCGCAACGGCTGGTACAACGAAAACTACAGCGCCGGCGTGCCGGCTGCGGTGGCCCACGATGCCTTGCTGGGCAGCGCCGGCGAGGGGCGGATTTCCTCGGCCGCCCGTGCCGACTACGCCGAAGCGGCCGCAGTGGTGCTGAGCAGCGAAGGCCATGTGGGCAAAACCTACGAACTGGCGGGTGACGGCAGCTACACCCTGGCCGAACTGGCCGCCGAAGTGTCGCGCCAGGCCGGCAAGACCGTGCCCTACAAGAACCTGCCCGAAGCCGAATACAAAGCGGTGCTGGTACAGGTTGGCCTGCCTGAGCCTGTGGCCGAGCTGCTGGCCAATTCGGACGCGGCCGCCGCCAAGGGTGCGCTGTTTGATGACAGCAAGGTGCTGAGCACACTGATCGGCAGGCCCACCACGCCGGTGGCCGACGCGGTGGCAGTGGCGCTGAAGGGCTGAGCCCTCAATGGTTGATAATGTAAAGGCAGATCGACAGGGTCGCCAGCGAGCCCAGTGTGGAGATCAGGATGGTGCTGGACACCACCGACGCCTCGCGCTTGTAGTACTCGGCCAGCATGAACGGCCCGGTGCCGGTGGGTAGGGCGCTGAGCAGCAGCGCCGAATGCGCCCACAAGGGCGGCAGGTGGAACACCTTGTAGGCCAGGAACCAGGTCAGCAGCGGGTGGGCCACCAGCTTGATCAGCACCAGCATCGAGGTCCCCTGGCGGGGACCTTGTTGTTTCTGGGCCAGGAACAGCCCCAGGGAAATCAGCGCGCACGGCGTGGTGGCCGCCCCCAGCAGGCTGAGGAACTTGCTGGCGGGGGCGGGCAGTGGTACGCCGGTCATGGCCCAGCAGGCGCCCAGGATCGGTGAAATCACCAGGGGGTTCCTGGCCAGCGCCACCAGCACCTTGAGCACGATGCGGTGCACCCGTGCTTCGCTCTGCAAGCCCACTTCGATGCACACCAGTGCCAGCCCGAACAGCACGCACACCACCAGCAACGAGGCAATCAAGGCCGGCTCCAGGCCGTTGCTGCCCAGCACCATCACGCACAAGGGAATACCGATATAGCCGGTGTTGGCGTAGGACGCGCTCAGGGCATCAATGCTGGCGTCGGCGAAATGCCCGGCCTTCTTCCAGCGCAGCGCCAGGGTAAGCACGAACATGGCCAGGGTGCCCAGGGTAAAGGTGGCCACAAAGCCGGGGTGCCAGATCTGCTCCCAGGTGGCCGTGGCGGTGGCCGTGAATAGCAGGGCAGGCAAGCATAGCCATACCACCATGCGGTTGATTTCCGAGGCGGCCGTGGCCCCCAGGCGGTTGGTGCGTCGGCACACGAAACCTACCAAAATCAAGGCGAAAATGGGCAGCAGAACGTTGAACACGGAAGACATGGGCAGCAGGAACCTTAAGCGCCGGACAAGGGCGCAAGGTTAGGGAAGTGAATCGTTAGCGTCCAATCATTGTTTGCCGTCGTGTAGGTAAATGCTTACACGCGCTGCTGCTGATCTCCTCTATGGCAACCGGCGACATCACCGTATAGTTGGATCCATCAACTGCCGCACAGGAGTGCGGCGGGATCAGGGAAGATCGACCATTGGCCCGGAGGGCTGCCGACAAGGAGTTGGATGGTCTTGAAGAAAACCCGCTTCGGCGGGTTTTTTGTTTTCCTGCGGAAAAGCCCACGAAGGGGCTTTTGTTCAGCGTTTTACCGGCACGATTTTCTCGATGACGCTGTTGCTCAGTTGCACCAGCACGTACTTGTCGTTCACCCGCACCCAGTGGCTCTTGTCGTCCTCGGGGGCGGAGAGGCCGCGCGCCTTCCAGTCCTTGACCTCTTCGGAGCCGCGGCGGAAATGGTCGGGGATCTTGTCGCCCACCTTGAACTGGCCCGTGTCGGTACCCGGTATCTGCACCGCAGGCTCGGTAGACTCGGCGGCCTGGGCCATGCCGGTCACGCCACCCAGACTTGCCACCACGACCGCCATTGCGGTCCATGTCGTGATCTTCATCCTGTACTCCCGGTGATTGAGGTCGTCACAACCTCTGACCCCGGGGCGCCGGAAACATTCCTTTGGCGTCATTCGTATCACGTGGCGACCCTGATTACCCCCGCGGGCGCTGCCAAAAAAACTGCGAAGGCGTGCAAGGCACGCCCGCAATTGCTCAGACACCGCCACGCTGCGCACCTTTGCGCAGCGTGGCGGCAGCTCCGGCAGCTACAGGGCCGCCGCGAACGAATCAGGTCAACAACTCGGCAAACGCCTTGTCGGCCTCCAGCACAGCGGGCAGGGCGGTGAACAGCGCTTCCAGGTCGATGCCCTCGAGCAGCGGCCCGCTCACCACCTGGCGTGCCTCGTCGGTATCACCGGCGGTGCTTTGCAGCGCGTCGGAGATGGCGATGGCCTGGGCCACCAGGCGTGGCAGCTCGCCCGGTGGCGGCGCCTGCATGGGCCGGGCCTGGAAGGCGATGGCTTGCTGGATGGACGCTGGCAGCTGCCAGCGACGGGCCAGTTCGGCGCCTACCTCGGGGTAGCCGAAGCCCAGGTGCAGCGTTTCGCTGGCCGCACGGCCCGCGTTGCCGGCCTTGTGGGCGTGGTTGATCTGCGCGGCCACCATTGGCGCGCCGGTCTGGATCAGCAGTTCGCCGATGTTGTGCATCACCCCGCAGGTGAACGCGGTTTCAGGGTCCACACCGGACTGCTTGGCCAGCAGGCGGCAAATCCCGGCCACCTGGAAGCTCTTGAGCCAGAAACCCTTGAGGTCGAAGTTGGCGCTGGCCTTGAACGCACCGGTCACGGCCGAGGCCAGTACCAGCGTGCGCAACGTGTTGAAGCCCAGGCGCAGCGCGGCATCTTCGATGCTGGATGATTCGCGGGCGCCGCGAAAGCGCGCCGAGTTGGCCAGGCGCAGGATCTTGGCGGCAATCACCGGGTCTTTCTCGATATTGCGCGCCACGCTTTCCAGGCTGGTGGACGGGCTGTCGAACTGTTGAATAAGGTCCTGGGCTACCTTGGGAATGCTCGGCAGGCTGTGCAGGTCGGCAAAGAGCGTTTCGATTTCCATGGCATGACACCTGTAGTGGACGCGGTAGCTTCAACCATAGGCAATTTTTGCCGGGTTGCCCGGCAAATCCCGACGCAATGTGCACGTGGGGCGACGGGAAAACCGGTAGGGGACAAAATCAATTACGCGCTGTAGAATCAATTTACGCATACAAGAATAAACCGGCGGGGAATGAGTCCACATGAAGCGACTCGGGTTCAAATTGATCTTTGGTGACTTTCTCGCCCGCAGCGTGCGGGGCATCCCTTGCGCGCCTCCTCGAACACGTGCCTGAGCAAACGACTACCTTTCGTCATTAGCGCACTGCCGAGGAGCCAATCATGGCCGATATCTTTGAAAACCCCATGGGCCTCATGGGCTTTGAATTCATTGAATTCGCATCGCCCACGCCCAACACGCTGGAGCCTATTTTCCAGATCATGGGTTTCACCCGGGTGGCCGAGCACCGGTCAAAGGACGTGCACCTGTACCGCCAGGGCAGTATCAATCTGATTCTCAACAATGAGCCGCACAGCGTGGCGTCCTACTTCGCCGCCGAGCATGGCCCGTCGGTGTGCGGCATGGCCTTTCGCGTGGCCAACGCGCATAAAGCCTATGCCCGGGCGCTGGAACTGGGTGCGCAGCCCATCGAGATTCCCACAGGCCCCATGGAGCTGAACCTGCCAGCCATCAAGGGCATCGGCGGCGCACCGCTGTACTTGATCGACCGTTTCGGCGAAGGCAGCTCCATCTACGACATCGACTTCAACTGGCTGCCCGGTATTGACCGCAACCCGGTGGGCGCCGGCCTGCAGATCATCGACCACCTGACCCACAACGTGTATCGCGGGCGCATGGCTTACTGGGCGGGGTTCTACGAGAAACTGTTCAATTTCCGTGAAATCCGCTACTTCGACATCAAGGGCGAGTATACCGGGCTCACCTCCAAGGCCATGACCGCCCCGGACGGCATGATCCGTATACCGCTCAACGAAGAGTCATCCCGAGGCGCCGGGCAGATCGAAGAGTTCCTGATGCAGTTCAATGGCGAAGGCATCCAGCACGTGGCCTTCCTCACGCAGGACCTGGTCAAGACCTGGGACGCGCTGAAGGCCATCGGCATGCGCTTCATGACCGCGCCGCCCGACACCTACTACCAGATGCTTGAAGGGCGCCTGCCCGGCCATGGCGAGCCGGTGGGCGAGTTGCAGGCACGGGGTATCCTGCTCGATGGTTCGTCGCAGCAGGGCGACCAGCGCTTGCTGTTGCAGATTTTCTCGCAGACGCTGATGGGCCCGGTGTTCTTCGAGTTCATCCAGCGCAAGGGCGACGACGGCTTTGGCGAGGGCAACTTCAAGGCGCTGTTTGAATCCATCGAACGGGACCAGGTGCAGCGCGGGGTGCTGAGTGCCCAAGCGTCTGGTTCGTGACGCCCCTGGTCGAGCCCTTCAGAACCAGTGCAACCTGACGGCAGCGGCTACCACCGGGTAGCCGTTGCCATGTCGGTGGCTGCGCATCAACGCCGCGGCCGGCGGTACAGCCAATGGCACACGCCGCCGGTCAATACGCCCAGCAGCAACAGTCCGCCCACGGTGGACAGCGCCTGGGTCTTGAGGTGTGCCCGGGTACTGCCGGGGGCAAAGCCGCTGTGCATCTGGTAGCCATACCGCTCGGAGGCCAGCAGGGTGTGGTGTTCGGCATGGTCAGGGCCGTCGCCGTCGCTGATCGAACCGTTGCTCCACAGCAGCGCATCGCCCACCTGCAACACCAACGTCGCGTTGCCTTCGATCTGGCGCAGCACCCTGGCCAGGGTGCGGCCGTCGATCACCGCCCGTACCCCCAGTGGCTGCTCGTAGTGGCGGTACACCAGCGAGGCTTCGTCGGGCGTGACCGAGTTGCTGGCGCGCAGCAGCAGGTTGTGGTCGGAGTATTCAGTGGCGTCCACGGTGCGCTGGTAGGCGCCATAGAAGGAACTGCAGTACGCCTGCTGGTTACGCAGCAGATTGGCCGAGCGCACCAGAGGCTCCAGGGTGACTTCGTCGCGGATTCGCTGCAGTACCGCTGCGCACGGTTGGCCCGCCAGTGGCATCAGTCGCTTGGCGCTCTGGGCGGCCTGGTCGATGATGTTGTCGACCTGGCGCACCGCCTCGCCGGCGATATGGCCGGCTTCGACCGCGAGGCTGCGTTCCACGTGCCAGCGCATCACCAGCAAGCCGCTGGCCACCGGCAGCAGGCCGATCAGCACGGCGGCGACCACGCCGCGCAGGGCGGGTGGGAAAGGGAGGAAGTATTTCATGCGCACGTCCTTGTGAGGTGGGGGATGATGATCATCCACCCAGCATAAAGGGGCGCTTCGCAGCGACTTTGTAGCCGTTATCCGAGCTTTTCGTGCGACTTGACGCTCAGTTGCAAGCGAAGCTTCACAGCTCCACCCCGGCCGCGCGCGGCAGTCGCTCCTGCGCCGGGCTGCGCGAAAAGTAGCGCTTGTACTCGCGGCTGAACTGCGAGCTGCTCTGGTAGCCCACGCGGTGGGCTACCTGGCTGACGCTCATGCTCTCGGCCACCAGCATCGAGCGCGCCTTGATCAGGCGCAGTTGCTTGAGGTACTGGATGGGCGAGGCGAGGGTGGCGCGCTTGAAGTGTTCGTGGAAGGTCGAGGCACTCATATTGGCGCGGCGAGCCAGCTCGTCCACCTGCAACGGTTGCGCGTAATGGCTGTGCAGCCAGGTCAGGGCGGCGGCCACGCGGGCGAACTGGCCCTGCTGTTCCACCAGCGCCCGCAGCACGCCGCCCTGGGGGCCGCGCAAGGCGGCGTACAGCACTTCGCGCAGGCGCGAGGGGCCCAGGATCCGACAGGTCTGCGGGTCGTGCAGGCATTCGAGCAGGCGTTCCACCGCGCAGCGCATGTCCTCGTCCAGCTCGGCGCTGGCCATCGACGACGGTGTCTGTGCCTGGACCTCGGCGGGCCCCATGGCCAGCACCAGCTCGCCCAGCACCAGCCGGTCGATGGGAATGCTCACGCCCAGCAGCGGCAGTTGCTCGGTGGCGAAGGTTTCGTACTGGAACGGCACCGGCAGCGCCTGCACCAGGTAATGCCCGGCGCCGTATTCCAGCGAGCGCTCCCCCAGGTAGGCGATTTTGCTGCCTTGGGCAATGATCATCAGGCTGGGGTCATAGATTTGTGGGCAGCGGGCAGCATTGCCGTGGGAGCTGACGACGCGCAGGCCATCGATGGCGGTGGGCAGGAAACCATCGCTGTGGGCCAGTGGCTGGAGCAGGGACACCAGCCGCGCATTGGCGTCCAGGTGGCAAGTGGGGGGCATGAGGGGTTCCGCAGTAAATGACAATCAAGGTGCCATGATCGCAAATTTTTGCCCGTGTGCGGCAGGTGCCGGAGGATTAGGCATACATCGCGCAGGATTTCCCATGGCCGAACCGCCTGCCAATCCGGACAATGCCGCCGCTTTAAGGGCTTATGCCCTGTTATCGCAAAAGAGGTACCGCATGTCCAAAGCGCTAGGTTACGCCGCCCTGACCCCTACCACGCCACTGGCCCCGCTGGCCTTCGAACGCCGCGACCCGCGGGCCAACGATGTCAGCATCGATATCCTGTACTGCGGCGTGTGCCACTCCGACCTGCATCAGGCGCGCAACGAGTGGGGCATTGCCGTGTACCCGCTGATGCCCGGCCACGAGATTGTCGGCAAGGTCACCGCCGTGGGCCCAGCGGTGCGCAACTACAAGGTCGGCGACTTGGTGGGCGTGGGCTGCATGGTCGACTCCTGCCAGCAGTGCTCGGCCTGCCGCAAGGACCTGGAGCAATACTGCCAGGCCGGCCCGACCATGACTTACGCCACCCCGGACCGCATCGACGGCACCAACACCATGGGCGGCTACTGCGACCATATCGTTGTGCGCGAAGAGTTCGTGGTACGCATTCCCCAAGGTATGGACCTGGCCGCTGCCGCGCCCATCCTGTGCGCCGGCATCACCACTTATTCGCCGCTCAAGCACCATGGTGTGGGCGCTGGCCACAAGGTCGGCATCTTGGGCATGGGTGGCCTGGGCCACATGGGCATCAAGTTCGCCAAGGCGCTGGGCGCGGAAGTCACCGTGTTCACCCGTTCGGCCAGCAAGGCAGCCGAAGCCCGCAAGCAGGGCGCCGACCACGTCATCGTCTCCACCGACGACACGCAGATGGCTGCCGCGGCCGGTCGTTTCGACTTCCTGCTCGACACCATCCCGGTGCAGCACGACCTCAACCCCTACCTGCAAACCCTGACCTTTGATGGCGTGCACATTCTGGTCGGCCTGATCGAACCGGTATCGCCACCGCTGCACGCTGCCAACCTGGTGCTGCAACGCCGCGTGCTGGCGGGCTCCCTGATCGGCGGCATCGCAGAAACCCAGGAAGTGCTGGATTTCTGCGCCGAGCACGGGATTACCTGTGACATCGAGATGTTGGACATTCGCAACATCAACGAAGCGTTTGAGCGCATGCTGCTGGGTGATGTGAAGTACCGGTTTGTCATTGACATGGCTACTTTGAAGGGGTGATTGGGGCGGTCGGCCCGCCCTGAGATCTTGATCAAGGCCAGCATCGAGCGCCGCGTGGGCGGCGTTTCGCCGCCTCACGCGCAAGCCCGCTCCCACGTTTATTCCGGGCCAGTTTTGTCTGTGAGGTCACCTTGACCGTTTTGTTGGGATCAACGCAGATCTGCGATGAGCAAACAAGGCGGACCAGGTGGTGCGATAGACATAATTGGCCCGAAGCAAACGGTGGGAGCGGGCTTGCGCGTCAGGCGGCGACGCGACGCGCGATCTGATGAACACCCTAAAAACCTCGCCTGGCACCTCGAACCCTCTCACATTCCCCAAATGTGCAGCAAATAAGAACTTCCACCCCCGCCCCTTGCACCCCATCCCCCGGCGCGCCTTAATACAGGGCTACAGCCCGCCCGCGTATCGCCTGATGAAAACCCGCCTCTCGACCAAACTCTTCCTGGCCCTGATGACCACCATGATCCTGCTGGTGCTGGCCATGGCCTTTGCCAATGGCCTGAGCTTCACCCGTGGCTTCCTGGGGTATATCAACGAACTGGCCGAGCAGCGCACCCGTGCAGCGCAGCCACGTTTTGTGCAGGCCTACCGTGAGCACGGCAGTTGGGATTTCGTGCGCCATCAGTCACACGCCTGGTTCCAACTGATCCGCCCCGATGCTCCCACTACCGATGAAGAGGTGCGCTTCACCCCAGTGTCCGACCTGACCGGCGCGGTGTTTCGCATCAGCCTGCTGGATGCCGACAATCAGCCGGTCATGGGCTACAACGACGTCAGCGACGACGCCTTGCGCCTGCCCATCGTGGTAGACGGCAAGCCCGTCGGCTGGCTGGCCACCACGCCTCTGCAAAGCGTCACCGAGGCCGGCGGCGAGCGCTTCATGCGCCAGCAACTGGCCTCCAGCCTGATCGTGGCCATGGTGGCCCTGGCCCTGGCCGCACTGATTGTCTGGTGGGTGTCGCGCCGCCTGCTGAGCCCGGTGCGCCGCGTGGCCGCGGCCACCCACCGCCTGGCCGCCGGCACTTACAGCGAACGGGTGGCCGTGGACAGCGATGATGAAGTGGGGCAGTTGGCCCGTGACTTCAATCAGCTGGCCCTGACGCTTGAGCGCAACGAGCGCATGCGCCGCGAGTTCATGGCTGACGTCTCCCATGAACTGCGCACGCCCCTCTCGGTGCTGCGCGGTGAGCTCGAAGCCCTAGAAGACGGGGTGCGCAAGCTGGATGCCCAATCATTGCAGTCGCTGCTGGCCGAGGTGGGCATGCTCGGCAAACTCATCAACGACCTCTATGAACTATCACTGGCGGACGTGGGGGCGCTGTCCTATCGCAAGCATTCGGTGGACGTGGTGGATACCCTGGGCCAGTCCGCGGCCATGTTCCGCGAGCGCTTTGCCAGCCACGGCATTCGGCTGGACTTGCAAGCCCATCGCGGGCCCATCCAGGTGCTGGCCGATGAAGGGCGCCTGCAGCAATTGTTCAACAACCTGATGGAAAACAGCCTGCGCTACACCCACCGCGGCGGTCACCTGCGCGTCAGCGCCATCGCCGAAGGGGGGCGGGTGCACATCGACTTCATGGACACGGCGCCCGGCGTGGCCGCTGAGTTCCTGCCGCGCCTGTTCGAGCGCTTCTACCGCGGTGAAGCCTCGCGCAACCGCGCCAGTGGCGGTGCCGGGCTGGGCCTGGCCATCAGTCATGCCATCGTCGAGGCCCACGGCGGTACCCTCAAGGCTCAATCGTCGCCCCTGGGCGGCCTGTGGCTGGCCATCGAACTGCCGTTGGAGGTTGTATGACTGTCCAGGACACGCCGGCGCAAATCCTGGTGGTGGAGGACGAGCCGAAGCTGGCGGCGCTGCTGCGCGACTACCTCAGTGCTGCGGGCCATCAGGTGCAGTGCATTGCCGATGGCCTTGAGGTGCTGCCCGCGGTGCGCGCAGCCATGCCTGACCTTATCCTGCTGGACCTGATGCTGCCCGGGCGTGACGGCCTGGCGATCTGCCGCGAACTGCGGACCTTCAGCGACGTGCCGGTGATCATCATCACCGCGCGGGTAGAGGAGGTGGACCGCCTGCTGGGCCTGGACCTGGGCGCCGATGACTATATCTGCAAACCGTTCAGCCCACGGGAAGTGGTGGCCCGCGCCCGCGCTATCCTGCGGCGCCGGCCGCGCAGCGTCAGTGATGGCGGGCTGCGCCTGGACGAAACCACCTGGAAGGCCCGCTTCAACCAGGTGGAACTGGAACTCACGCCGGTAGAATTCCGCTTGCTCAAGGCGCTGAACGAACACCCGGGCCGGGTGTTTTCCCGTGACCAGTTGATCGACCGCCTGTACAGCGACCACCGGGTGGTCACCGACCGCACCGTCGACAGCCACGTCAAGAACCTGCGGCGCAAACTGGAGCAGGCCGCGCCGGGGCAGGAGCCCATCCAGTCGATCTATGGGGTAGGTTACAAACTGGAGTGGTAAGCAGCGCCCGAACTCGCTGGCGTGTGCGCTCGCGCAGGGTCTATTCTGTTGAGTTCAGCCATTGAAGAGTCAGCCGATGCAGGAAGTATCGCTGGGAGCTTTTCCCGCCACCAAGGGCGAGATGAGCGAGAAAGTACGTCGTTTCGACTGGCGTGCTACGCCGTTGGGGCCCATGGAGCAGTGGTCTCAGGCGTTGCGTATCTCTGTGGAACTGGTGCTGTCCAACGCCTTTCCGGCGTGCCTGGTGTGGGGCCCGGCGTTGACGGCGGTGCACAATGACGCCTTTATCCCCATTCTGGGCGACAAACCCGAGGCGCTGGGCCGGGCGTTCAACGAGGTGTGGCAGGAGGTATGGCCCGCCGTCGAGCCTATTGCGCTGCGGGCATTGGCGGGAGAGCCAACCTTCACCCGTGACCTGCCCTTGATGGTCAACCGTCGCGGTTTTTTCGAGCCGGCCTGGTTCACCTTTTCCTATAGCCCGTTGCGCGATGAGCACGGCCAGGTGGTGGGCTTTCTCGACACCGTGATCGAAACCACCGATACCATCCTGGCCCAGCGTCGCACACATGAACTGGCCGCCAGCTTCGAGCGCCAGGTGGCTGAGCGTACGGCCGACCGCAACCGCCTGTGGCAATTGTCCTCGGACATTATCCTGGTGACCCGCCCCACCCTTGAAGTGGTGACCTTGAACCCGGCCTGGCAGCAGGTACTGGGTTGGAGCGAAGCTCAGCTTCAGGGCAGCGACGTGCTCGACCTGGTGCATGCCGATGACCGGCCTCGGGTACTTGCTGCCCAGGCCCGCCTGGCCAGGGGCGAGTCGGTGCACGACCTTGATTGCCGCCTGCGCGACAGCCTGGGCGGCTACCGCTGGATCAACTGGTCCGCAGTGCCAGGCGATGGCTTTTTCAATGCCGTGGGCCGCGACGTAACCCAGGACCGTGAGCGCACCGAGGCCCTGCGCCAGGCCGAAGAGTTGCTGCGCCATAGCCAGAAAATGGAGGCGGTGGGCCAGTTGACCGGTGGCCTGGCCCACGACTTCAACAACCTGCTCTCCGGCATCACCGGCAGCCTGGAAATGCTGCGCCGGCGCATCGCCCAGGGGCGCATGAATGAACTGGACCGCTACCTGGACGCCGCCCATGGCGCGGCGAACCGCGCCGCAACCTTGACCCACCGGCTCCTGGCGTTCGCCCGGCGGCAGACCCTGGACCCACGTCCCACCGACGTGGTGCAACTGATTGACGACCTGCACGACCTCATCCGCCAGACCCTGGGGCCTGCCGTGGTGCTCGATTGGCACCCCGAAACCGCGCCGTGGACGGTGCTGGTGGACGCCAACCAGCTGGAAAGCACGCTGTTGAACCTGTGCATCAACGCCCGTGATGCCATGCCCGATGGCGGCCACCTGGTGCTGCAAGTCGAGCGCCACGAACAGTCGCGCCCCACCCACAACGATGACGACCTGCCCGAGGGCCAGTATCTGTGCCTGAGCGTGGTGGACAGCGGTACCGGCATGCGCCCCGAGGTAATCGAGCGGGCCTTCGACCCCTTCTTCACCACCAAGCCCCTGGGCCAGGGCACCGGGCTGGGGTTGTCCATGGTCTACGGCTTCGCGCGCCAGTCGGGTGGGCGCGTGCGCATCGAATCCAGCTTGGGCCAGGGCACGGCCGTGCGCCTGTACCTGCCGCGTCACCTGGGCGACGTGCCAGCACCCGCGGGGCCGTGCGCCGACCCGGTGGCGCGCCCGGCGCGGCTGGGCGAAACGGTGGTGCTGATCGACGATGAGGCCACCCTGCGCATGCTGGTGGCCGAGCAGCTTGAAGAAATGGGCTACCAGGTATTGCAGGCTGCTGACGGCGTGGCCGGCCTGGCCCTGTTGCAGATGACCGGCGAGGTCGACCTGCTGATCACCGACGTGGGCCTGCCGGGCGGCCTCAATGGCCGCCAGGTGGCCGACGCGGCCGCGCGCATTCGTCCCGGGCTCAAAGTGTTGTTCATCACCGGCTATGCCGAACAGGCGGTGACCGCCAGGGCACAATTGGAGCCGGGCATGCACGTGCTGGTGAAGCCATTTGCCATGCAGGCATTGACCGAACGCGTCCGGGCCGTGCTGGACGCCTAGTGTCCTGTCTCGGAAATAAGCTGTTCACTTTTGACGGCGTCTGTCGTTACCAGGCGGTGTTGCGACAACAGCCACTCATCAAAAGAGAACGTACTTCGAAGACAGGACACTAGCGGCTCAGTGCTCGGCCGCGTGCGCCCGGCGTTGGGCCACGTTGCGCGCGCGCCGTTCCAGGTACAGGTAGATCACGCAAGCGATCAAAAGCGGCAGTAAAAAGTACAAGGCCCGGTAGCCGAGCAGGGCGGCCAGCAGCGTGCCTTTGGAGTATTGGCCTTGCAGCAGGGTCATGAACACCGCTTCCAGCACGCCCAGGCCGGCAGGAATGTGGGCGATTACCCCGGCGATGCTGCTGATCAGCAAAATCGCCAGCACGCTGGGGAAGCCCACCTTGTCGGGCAGCAACAGGTAGATCAGTGACGCCATCAGGCACCAGTTCAGCGCCCCCAGCAGTGCCTGGGCCGCCGCCAGGCGAAAACCGGGCAGGGTGATGAACTGGCGGCGAACCCGCCAGGTACGGCGCGTGGCGAATGCACAGGCCAACAGGTAAGCGGCCCCGGCCAGCAGCATGGCCACGCCAATCAGGCGCAGGCCGGTCTCGCCCACCTTGACGCTGTCGGGTAGCACCGGCAGCCCGGCGGCAAACAGCGCGCCGCCCAGCAGCAGGTAGCCCAGCCAATTGGTGATCAGGCCCAGGCTGAGGATGCGGGTGATGGTCGGCACGTCCAGGCCCAGCTTGCCGTAGAGGCGGTACCGCAGGGCAATGCCGCCCACCCAGGAACTGAGGTTGAGGTTGAACGCGTAGCACACGAACGCCAGTGGCAGTATCTGCCGCGCGGGCAGGTGGTGGCCGGTGTAGCGGCGCGACAGCAAGTCGTAACTGGCAAACACCCCATAGCTGACCAGCGCAATGGCCGCGCCCGCGGCCAACAGTGGCCAGGGGTAGGCACGCAGGGCGCGGCCCACTTCCTGCCAGTCCAGGTTGCGCAGCAACACCACCAACAGCACGGGCACCAGCACCAGGAACAGCGCGTTCACGCCCCGGCGCAGCCATTTCCAGCGTTGTGCGTGGCTAGTCATAGGCTTTGTCCTGGGCCGTTTCCACCGGCTCCGGCATCACCGGGCCCAAGGGTGCCAGCTTGGGCGAGTGGGCCGGAAACATGCCGACAATGGCCGGGAAATGGCGCAGAAAGTGGAAGCTGAGAAAAATCAGCGGCGCCCGCCACCAGTAACCGCGCAGCACCCGCTGCAGGGTCACGGTCTTGCAGTGGTGCTCGGCCAGCTCCGCCAAATGCGCGTGCAAGCGCTGGTTGAAGTCCTCATCGTCAATGATCACATTGGCCTCAAGGTTCAACGACAGGCTCAACGGGTCCAGATTGCTGGAGCCTACCGTGGCCCATTGGCGGTCCACCACAGCCACCTTGCCGTGCAACGGGCGCTGGGTGTATTCGCGGATCTGCACGCCATCGCGCAACAGGTAGTTGTACAACAGCCGTGAACACAGGCGCACCAGGGGCATGTCGGGCATGCCCTGCAAAATCAGGGTCACCGCCACGCCACGGCGGGCGGCGTCGCGCAATTCGCGCAGCAGCCGGTAGCCGGGGAAGAAATAGGCGTTGGCAATGAGGATGCGCTCCCGTGCCTGGCGGATGGCCACCAAGTACTGCTGTTCGATGTCATTGCGGTGGGCCTGGTTGTCGCGGATCAACAACAGCATGCGCGCCTTGGCGCTGTCGGCGTCGATGGTCTGGCGCGGGGTCAGCCAAGGCTTCGCCGCCCGGCGCACGCGACTGCTGTCGTCGAGCAACGTCAGGGTGGCCTGGTGCAGGTCGGCAACGATGGGCCCTTGCAGCTTTACCGCGTAATCCTGCTTGGCCATGGGGCCAGACTCCAGCAGGTGGTCGGCGCTGTAATTGATACCGCCGATAAACGCGGTTTCACCGTCCACCACCACGATCTTGCGGTGCAGGCGCCGGAACAGGTTGGTGCGCATGCCCAGCACTTTCGGCTGCGGGTCGAAGGCTTGCAGGTGCACACCGGCCTCGACCATCTCGCGCAGGAACTGACGGCTCAGGTCGGCGGTGCCGTAGCCGTCCACCAGCACCTCCACGCGCACGCCACGCCTGGCCGCGGCGATGAGCGCGTGCTGCAAGGGGCGCCCGACCTGGTCTTCAAACAGGATAAAGGTCTCGATCAACACCTCTTCACGGGCCGCGGCAATGGCCTGGAACACGCTGTCGAAGAACGCTTCGCCGTTGATCAGCAACTGCACGGCGTTGTCCTCACGCCATGGCCGATTCACAGGCGCACCTCCACGGCCAGCGGTACATGGTCGGACAAGTGTGACCAGGGCTTGCGCGCCAGCACCTTGGGGGTGATGGCCGTGGCGTTGCGCAGGTACACCCGGTCCAGGCACAGCAGCGGCAGGCGCGCGGGGAAGGTCCGGGCCACGGCGCCATAGGCATGGGCGAACACCTCGGTCATGCCGCAGCCGGCCAGTAGGGTGTCGGCGCGCTTGCGCCAGTCATTGAAGTCTCCGGCCACGATCACCGGGGCGTCGATGGGCAGGGCGTCCAGCAGTTGGCACAGCAAGTGCAGTTGCTGCTGGCGCTGGCGCTCGCCCAACCCCAGGTGCACGCACACCGTGTGTACCTCCCGGTGCCCTGGCACTGCCAAAATCGAATGCAGCAGCCCGCGCTGCTCGGTGCCGCTGACCGTGATGTCGAGGTTTTCATGGCTCAGGATCGGAAACTTCGACAGCAGCGCATTGCCGTGCTCACCGTCGGGGTACACCGCATTGCGGCCATAGGCGTACACCGGCCACATGCTGTCGGCCAGGAACTCGTACTGCGGCACGTCCGACCAATTGGCAAACCGCTGGCCGTGCAGCCGGTGCATGCCCAGCACTTCCTGCAAAAACACCACATCGGCCGATACCGCCCGTACGGCCTCGCGCAACTCGGGCAGCACGAAGGTACGGTTCAGCGCGCTGAAGCCCTTGTGGGTATTCACCGTCAGAATCCGCAGCGTCCGCACGGCGGGGGCTTGGTCGGCTAGTGGCTGTGCTTGGGGTGTGAGCATGGGGCTACCTTCCGGGGCGGGGCGTATGTGAATACCGACTCGGGGGAGGGCGCAAAGTTCTTCAGTAGAGGCGTTGCGATGCCGGGCATATTGGCTTAACGGAGCCAGCGGCAACGGCCTTGAGCGGGTGTGGCGCGGGGTGGGTGCTATGTTTTTCGTAAATGCGTTTACAATGCGCGCATTCCGGAATTCTCATCTCAATGGGCATCCGCCGTGACGCGCACGCGTTACGCGCGTCTATGACTTAACCACGTCACGTTGTTCGCGCAATGTTGGCCCAAAGCACACCGTACAGGGAGCTCTATACATGATCATCAAACCACGCGTTCGCGGCTTCGTCTGCGTGACTACCCATCCGGCAGGCTGCGAAGCGAACGTCAAGGAACAGATCGACTACGTGAAGCAGCACGGCGCTGTCGCCAATGGTCCGAAGAACGTGCTGGTGCTGGGTGCTTCCACCGGTTACGGCCTGGCCGCGCGCATCAGCGCCGCGTTCGGTTGCGGTGCCAAGACCCTGGGCGTGTTCTTCGAGCGTGAAGGCGACGAGAAGAAGCCAGGCACCGCTGGCTGGTACAACACCGCCGCGTTCCACAAGTTCGCAGACGCTGAAGGCCTGTACGCCAAGAGCATCAATGGCGATGCGTTCTCCGACGAGATCAAGCGCCAGACCATCGAAGCCATCAAGCAGGACCTGGGCAAGATCGACCTGGTGGTCTACAGCCTGGCCGCGCCGCGCCGCCTGCACCCGAAAACCGGCGAGCTGCTGAGCTCCACCCTCAAGCCGCTGGGCAAATCGGTGACCCAGCGCGGTGTCAACACCGACAAGGGCACCGTGGAGGAAACCACCCTGGAGCCTGCCAGCCAGGCCGAGATCGACGGCACCGTTGCCGTGATGGGCGGTGAAGACTGGCAGATGTGGATGGACGCGCTGCAGCAAGCCGGTGTACTGGCCGACGGCGCCAAGACCACCGCCTTCACCTACCTGGGCGAGAAGCTGACCCACGACATCTACTGGAACGGTTCGATCGGCGAAGCCAAGAAAGACCTGGACAAGAAGGTCCTGACCATCCGCGACAACCTCGCCCCGCTGGGTGGCGACGCGCGCGTGTCGGTGCTCAAGGCCGTGGTCACCCAGGCCAGCTCGGCCATCCCGATCATGCCGCTGTACCTGTCGCTGCTGTTCAAGGTGATGAAAGAGCAAGGCACCCACGAAGGTTGCATCGAGCAGGTCTACGGCCTGTTCAAGGACAGCCTGTACAACGACCAGCCTATCCTGGACGCCGACGGCCGCCTGCGCGCCGACTACAAGGAACTGGCCCCTGAGGTCCAGGACCAGGTTGAAGCGCTGTGGAACAAGGTGACCACCGAGAACCTGAGCGAGCTGACCGATTTCGCCGGTTACAAGCACGAGTTCCTGCGCCTGTTCGGTTTCGAAATCGCAGGTGTCGACTACGACGCCGACGTTAGCCCCAAGGTCGATATCCCCAACCTGATCCAGGGCTGATTCCAGCCCCGTCGCCGCTGCCGCCTGGCAGCGGCGCCTGAGTGTCCGGCCGGGCTCGTTCGAGCCCGGCTTTCACGTCATCCCCCACCTGTTTTCACGCGTCGCGTGCAGCGTTTCAATGCAATGGACCCGCCGCAGTATCTGGCGGTAGGTGACGTGGGGCGGGTGTCGATCGAGGGCGTCGGCTACATCGAAAACACCATTGTCGCCGAGCCCGTGTAGCGCGTGGAGCACGGGCCCGCTGTGCGGGCCTTCCTAGCCTGGGGGCAGCTCCGGGTAGGCTACGGCGCCTTGAATACCAGCAGCGCGTTGCCGTTCAGGCGGCCGCTGTACACCGGCTCCTGGCCTTGCAGTGGGGTGCCGTCCAGCAGGTTGCGTTCGCTGCGGGCAACGATCACCCAGGCCGGGTGCGGCAGGGTGGCCAGCGCGGTCAGGTCCGATTGGCCAATGAACAGGGGCTGCGGCACTTCGTCGTGGTCCAGGTTCATCATGTAGCGAATCGCCCAGGTATCACGTCCCAGGTTCACGAACACCAGGGTGCCGGGTGCACTGGCACGCAGCGCTTCAACCTGGCTGACGAACGCTTGAGTGTCGAACTGACGGTCCTGCTCGGGTTCAACCATTTTCACCAGCAGCCACCACTGCGCCGCCAGCGCGATAGTGCTCAGCAACAGCAGTTGCCGTGCCCGCTGCGGGCTGCTGCGCCAGGCCCACACTGCGGCTACTTGCAGCACCACCAGCACGCCGACCAGCAGCAACAGGGAGACATCCGGCCAGTAACCATGTTTGTGCCACAGGTGGCGGCAGACAAATACCACCACAACCCCCAGCGCCGGCAACACCGCCACCAGCCAGGTGTAAATGCGGGTCACACGGGCCAGCCAGCCCTGGGCGTACAGCAGGCCGTACGCCGCCACCGCGGCAAACATCGGCACCATGGGCAGCACGTAGTAGGCGCGCTTGAAGTGCGGCACCGACAGGCCCAGCAAAATCATCAGGCCGCAGGCGCCCAGGCGGATCGCCATTTGCACGTCGGCGTCCTGGTCGCGCACTTTCCAGCGGTGGCGCAGGGCAATCAAGGTGGCCAGCGCCAACGGCACTACCGGGAAATAGCGATACAGGCTCAGCTGGAAGTAGAAGAAGAACGGTTTGCCGCTTTCGTCCAGGCGACCGCCGACCTGCATGTTGCGCACGTCCTGGGCGAAGGCTTCGCCGCCGGCGATGCGCGCCAGTTCCATCAGCAGCCACCAACCACCGCCCAACAGCAGCAGCCCGACCACACCGTAGACCAGCACGCGCTTGATTCGGGTGATGGACTGCTCCCGGCTATGGGCCACGCCCAGGGCCCAGTAAGTACAGGCTACCCCGCAGACTTCCACCAGCCCCAAGGGGCCCCGGATCGCAAAGCCCAAGGCGAACAGCGAGAATACCGACCAGCGCAGCAGCCTCGAACCCAGTTGTTCACCACGGTGCAGCAGGTAAAAACAGGCCAGGCACAGCAGCGAGCTCATTTGGTCCAGGCACACCGAACGCGACTTCTCCAGCCACTGGGTGGTCAGCGCTGTCAGCAGCACGGCCAGCAACGCCCAGGCGCGATTCGACGGTGCCAGCAACCGATACAACAGGGTCAGCACGCCGGCCGAGGCGATGGCGGTGGGCAGCACGTTGGCCAGGTGGTTTGGCGCGCCGAACAGGCGGGCGCACAGGTAGCTCAGGAAGGTCGCGGTGCCGGGGTAGTCGGCATAGGGCTGGCCGTACGTGGTAGGGAACAGGCTGGGGCCGTGGCGGAACATTTCCTGAAGGAACAGGGCCCAGCGGTCGTCGAACCCTTGGGGTTGTTCGTTCCAGATACCTTGCGTGAACAACGCCAGGGCAACGACAAAAATCAGCAGAGCGTGAAGCCGAATTCGGTGGGCGTGATCCATCTTCTATCCATTGGTCGATCAAGTGCCGGTGATGCTAGTCACTTCCCATTGCACAGTTGTGAAAGGAATGTCGAAGCCGAGTCATCGCTCCATGAAAACGTTTCCTCGTTCAGCTGATGTTCAAGTCATGGCGTCTCCAGGTGTGACTGAGCCGTTTCAGACGGCGGTTCACCCGTTCAATGTCCCAGGCCTGCGGGTCGAAGGGCTGGCCGTGCCAGTCCAGCATTGTCTCGTGTTCGGGGTGACGCGGGTCGGCCATGGCTTCCACGAACTGGCCGAAGGCCCAAGGGCCCCCAACGTCTTCAGGCGGCCCGGCATTGGCGCCATCCAGGCAGACGGGGGCTGGCGGCGCATGCTTGGCGGGCCGGTAAGGCTGGACGGTGATCTGATGTTCCCAGTCATCGCCAAAATCATAGACATAATTGAACGAGGTGGCGCTGCCCAGGACGCCCAGCAGGGTCTTGCCGGCTTCATCCTGCAGCGGTGGACTATCGCCGCCGTCGGGGTCCGGCACGCCATAGTTGATGCCGTCGATGTGAAATTCATGCAGGTGCAGGTCGTGCCAGCCCAGTGACGCCTGCAGCACGTCATGCAGTTGCGCCAGGGTGATGGCAGGCGGCACCAGCACGTGGCGCCAGATGGTGGGCTCGATGTCCGCCAGTTCTATGCGCAGTAGCAACGAGGGCAGGGGAGCGCTGGGGCTGGGCATGAGCGGCGACCCGAGGGTGTTGGCAGGTCGCTTGAGTCTAATCGAAAAACAGCGCGTGCCCTCTACGGCGAGGGTGCCAGCCGTCGCTCGGACTCCAGCGCGCGAAAAATCACCCCCGAGGCCAGGGTAAACAGGCCCACCACGATAAAGGCCCAGCGGTACGCCAATGCCGCCTCGCCAGCGCTGGCCGACAGCAGGTTGACCACGCCGCCGCCAATGATCACCCCCAGGCCAATGGCCAGGATCTGCACCATGGAGAACAGGCTGTTGCCACTGCCGGCGTCCCGTGGGCCCAGGCCTTTGAGGGTGACGCTGTTCATCGCCGCGAACTGCATGGAATTGGTGGCGCCGAACAGGGCGATCTGGAAGATCTCCAGCGGCAATGGCCAGCCCGGCGAGATCAGCCCGAACGAGGCGATGCTGGCGCCCACCAGCACCGTGTTGATCAGCAAGAAGCGGTTGTAGCCGAAGCGCTGCACCAAGGGCACCACCCAGCGCTTGGACAGGATGCCGCCCACCGCCGCCGGCAGCAGCATCAGCCCTGAGTGCAGGGGCGAATAGCTCAGTTGCAGTTGCATCAGCAATGGCAGCAGGAACGGCACGGCGCCCGAGCCGATGCGGCACAGCAGGTTGCCAATCAGGCCGACGCTGAAATTGCGCTGGCCGAACAGCGTCAGCGAGAACAGCGGATTCTGCCGGCGTCGTGCGTGAGGGATGTAGCACAGCGCGGTGATCAGGCTGATGCCGAACAGCGCGGCGCTGAGCAGGCCCTGATGGCGGTCGCCCGGTACATCCAGTGCCAGCGAAAAACTGGCCATGCACAGGGACAGCAGGCCACAGCCGATAAAGTCGAAGGGTGGCGGTTTTTGCAGGGCGTCGTCGGTCAGAAAACGGCGCACTGCCACCATGCCCAACACACCAATGGGGATGTTGATCAAGAAAATCCAGTTCCACGCCATGCTCTGGGCAATCCAGCCGCCCAGCACTGGACCGATCAGCGGCCCCACCTGGCCGGCCACCGAGACCATGGCCAGCGCGGCGATGTATTGCTCGCCCGTCACGCTGCGCAGCACCGCCAGGCGGCCGATGGGCAACAGCATGGAACCGCCGATGCCTTGCACCACCCGAGCCGTGACCAGCTCGGGCAGGCTTTGCGAGGCCGCGCACAGCACCGAGCCGATGACGAACAGCAGAATGGCCAGGAAATAGATGCGCCGCGTGCCGAACCGATCGGCCAGCCAGCCGGAGGCCGGCGTCAGCATGGCCATTGTCAGCGAATAGGCCACCACCACCGGCAGCATGTCCAGCGGGTTCTCGCCCATGGCGCTGGCCATGGAGGGCAGGGCAGTGTTGACGATGGTGGTGTCCAGCGTCTGCATGAAGAAACCCGAGGCCACGATCCACAGCAGCGCGGTGTTTCTGGGTGAGGCAGGCATGGTGAACTCCACTTCGCGTATGGAAGTGAATTTACCGTTCGGCGGGTGCTTGCGTCAAAGCGCCGCGGATGAAGAAACGCCTCAATCTATCGCTCGGTTCCTGTGCAACGGCCGCAGGCTGCGTGTTGCAACGCGGTAGGCCAGGCACTGCGTGGTGCCGGTGACGCGGCTTGCGCCTGCTACAGATGTAACCGCTGCCGGGAGGCTGGGGCGATCTTTAAAAAAAAAGCCCGGCGCGAGGGCCGGGCAGGAGGTAAGGGGAGTGCGGCACTGTGTGCCGCAAACCCGTAGCAGCGGCCGCCAGGTCGCGTCAGACCCTACTGTGGCGCGTCTGGTACCGCGCGGCGCTCATGAGGCGGCCGGGCAGCCGCTGCTACGGGGTTGTGCTCGTGTTACGCGGCGCTGCCATAGGCGCCGGCCTTCTTTTGCACCTGGCGACGGCATGCCTGGCCGAAGGCTTCGAAGATTTTCACCGAATCGGGGTTTTTCGCCGCCTGCCATTCCGGGTGCCATTGCACGGCGAACAGGAACGGCGACAGGCTTGGCCCGTGAATCGCCTCGACCAGGCCGTCTTCGGCGTGGGCGATGGCTTCCAGGCCCTTGCCCAGCTTCTTCAGGCCCTGGCCATGCAACGAGTTGACCTGGATCGAGTCATTGCCCAGCAAGGTGCGCAACCAGCTGTTGGCCGCAACCTTGACGCTGTGGGCCGGTGCGTACTGCACCTGCACCGGGTCTTCGCTGTTTTCGCGATGGTCATTGAAGCCAGGCTCGGCGTAGACCTTCTGGTAGATGTCGCCGCCCAGGGCCACGTTGATCTCCTGCATGCCGCGGCAAACGCCGAAGATCGGCAGGCCACGGGCAATGGCAGCACGCACCAGCGGCAGGTCGAACAGGTCGCGGTCGCGGTCTTGGGACTTGCCGGGGGTCTGGTTTTCCTGGCCGTACAGCGCCGGGTCGATGTTGCTGCCGGCACCGGTCAGGTACACGCCATCGGCCATGTCCAGGTATTGCTCCAGGTCGTCGGTACCACAGCAAGTGGGCACCAGCACCGGTACGCAGCCGGCATGGTCGACGATGGGAACAATGTATTTGTGGGTCATGACCTGATAGTCGTGCCCTTTGCGCTCCTGGGCACCCATGGACATGAGGACAACGGGTTTGCGGAATTTTTGTTTGTTATTGCCAATGTTGCTGTTGGACATATATCACCTTGGGACAGGCACGGCCTATCGTTTTTGTGCAGGCGCGGCCCGATCAAGCGGGTGCTACCTGAGGTTCCGAGCACTGCCGGCAGTGCGACAAGGGGTCCACGCCGGTCGGTAACCTGCCTCATAGCCTGCCAGAACTGTTTATTATGTCAAACACTTCCCGGCTTTATATGTGCAAAATATTTTTCGCCATGAGGCTTGAAAGCCCTTGTAATTTGCCTTTCAGCCCATTTTTTTGGTTTTTTGTTGTAAGTTTGGAAATAATAAAAGGGTCTGAGTGTTCAGGATAATGGAATGCTCGCCCCCGCGCGCCACAGGTCGCACCAGTCGTCAGCGGCCGCTCAACCTCGGGCTTGGGCGGTTGTGAGCGCACCCATCCAGGCGTAGAATGGCGGCCATCTGGCTTTACCTCCAATACCCATAAGAATCCGACCGAACGCTCTGCCCGGGCTACTTAATGTCCGGGCAGGGCGTTCGTGCGTGGTTTTTTCGCAAGTGACGTCTTTATCCAGCAGAGGCAATGACTGCAACTCATGAACATCACCGATACCCGCAACGGCAGTTGGCTGAGCGTGATCGCCCTGGCGCTGGCCGCCTTTATCTTCAACACCACCGAGTTCGTGCCGGTGGGGTTGCTCAGCGCCATTGGCGGCAGCTTCCAGATGACCCCGGCGCAGGTGGGCCTGATGCTCACCGTGTACGCCTGGGTGGTGTCGCTGATGTCGCTGCCGATGATGCTGCTGACGCGCAACATCGAGCGGCGCAAGCTGTTGATGTTCGTGTTCGCCATGTTCATTGTCAGCCATGTGCTGTCCAGCGTGGCGCCCAGCTTTGCGGTGTTGTTGGTGAGCCGCATCGGCATCGCCGTGGCGCACGCGGTGTTCTGGTCCATTACCGCTTCCCTGGCCGTGCGCGTGGCGCCGGCCGGCAAGCAGGTGCAGGCGCTGGGCCTGCTGGCTACCGGTACCTCGCTGGCCATGGTGCTGGGCATTCCGCTGGGCCGCGTAGTGGGTGAGTGGCTGGGCTGGCGTACCACCTTCCTGGCCATTGCCGGGGTGTCGGCGGTGACCGTGCTGATCCTGGCGCGCTCGCTGCCGCTGCTGCCCAGCCAGAACTCCGGTTCGCTGCAGAGCCTGCCCATCATTTTCAAGCGCCCGGCGCTGATGTCGCTGTACCTGTTGACGGCGGTAGTGGTTACCGCGCAGTTCACCGCCTACAGCTACATCGAACCCTTTGCCCAGGCTGTGGCGCACCTGAGCGGCGAGATGACCACCTTGCTGTTGCTGCTGTTCGGTGGCGCCGGCATCATCGGCTCCATTGTTTTCAGCCTGTTCAACAACCGCTTTCCGCGCGGCCTGCTGATCGCCTCCATCGGCGCGCTGGCGCTGTGCCTGGCGTTGCTGTTGCCGCTGGCAGGGCATGCCGCGGGGCTGGGCAGCATGAGCGTGGTGTGGGGCATGTCGATCATGTGCTTCGGCCTGATTCTGCAGGCCCGGGTACTGGCGCTGGCGCCTGACGCCACCGACGTGGCCATGGCCCTGCATTCGGGCATCTACAACGTCGGCATCGGCGGCGGTGCGCTGCTGGGCAGTGTGGTCAGCAGCCACATGGGCGTGGCCAACGTGGGCGTGGTCGGCGGTGTGCTGGCCCTGGCCGGGCTGGTGTGGTGCGCCATCATTACGCTGCGCTACGGCCGCCCGCAAACCGTCGAGGCCATCCTGCACCCTCGCCAGGCCTGACCCAAAGCGGTTTCCACCAGGCCGTCATCCGTGCTTTAGTGTCCTCACGCCACCGGCGTCCGAGGACACTTGCCTATGCGTCATGACCCGTTTCGTATACCCACCGATGCCGAGATCGATGCCGCCGAGCAACGTCTGGGCATGGATTTCCCCCCAGCCTACAGGGCCTTTCTCAAGGGTGGCAGCGATGTCGCCAACGCCTCATTCGAGCCTGCCGTGGTGTTGCCAGGCTCCGCCGACCTTGACCTGATCGATATTGCCACGGCGGCCTGGAAGCACCAGGGCGTGCCCCGCGACCTGCTGCCTTTTATCGAAGACAACGGTGATTATTTCTGCCTCAATGCCCGTGGCCAGGTGCTGTACTGGTCGCGCCAGGGGCCGCCGCAACCGCGGTGGTCCAGCCTCAAGGTGTGGCATGAACAGGTGTGCCTGGCCACCGGTTGAAGCCTGGCGCTTGCCGGCTTTGCACACATGTTGTAAAACAGTGACTGTATAAAGGTTGTTCATCATCTATTTTGACAATAAAAGGATTAACCGCCATGCCGCTCGTACGCATCGACGTCGCCCAGGACATGCCCACCGACACCCTCAAGGCCATCAGCGACGTGGTCTACGAGGCCATGACCAGTACCGCGAACGTGCCGGCCAATGACAAGTTCCAGATCATCAGCCGCCATGCCCGCGACGAACTGGTGTACCCCGCCGAGGGCTATTTGGGCGTAACCTACAGCCCGCAGATCGTGTTTATCCAGGTCACCTGGAACACCGGGCGCAGTACCGCGGTGAAGAAGGCGTTCTACCAGGCGGTGGCCTCCGGCATTCATGCTCGCACCGGGCTGCGCAAGGAAGACGTGTGGATCAGCCTGGTGGAGGTCAACCGCGAGGACTGGTCTTTCGGCAACGGTGACATGCAGTACGTGCCTACCCTCTGACTGCCACCGGCCTGTGCAAGGATTGACCATGTTTTCCACCTTTGTCGCCACCCGCCTGGCAACGCGCAACGTCCACTATGGCTGGGTCGTGGCCGCCGTGACCTTCTTGACCATGCTAGTGATGGCGGGCGCCATGGGCGCGCCGGGGGTGTTCATTGTGCCCCTGGAACGCGAGTTTGGCTGGAGCAGTGCGCAGATCTCTTCGGCGCTGGCCATTCGCTTTGCCTTGTTCGGGCTGATGGGGCCGTTTGCCGCGGCGTTCATGAACTACTTCGGCCTGCGTCGGGTGGTACTGGTGGCGCTGGCCGTGGTGCTGGGCGGGTTGATCGGTTCGATGTTCATGACCCAGTTCTGGCAACTGGTGCTGTTGTGGGGCGTGGTGATTGGCCTGGGCACCGGGCTGACCGCCATGGTGCTCGGCGCCACAGTGGCCACGCGCTGGTTCAACCAGCGTCGGGGCCTGGTGGTGGGGCTGCTGTCGGCCAGCACCGCCACCGGCCAACTGGTGTTCATGCCCTTGCTCGCCTCGCTTACCGAGCACCATGGCTGGCGCATTGGCCTGTCGTTCATATGCTGCGCCATGGCCGTGGCTGCTGTGGCGGTGGTGGCGCTGTTGCGCGACCGCCCGGCTGACATGGAATTGCCACCCTACGGTGAGGCCGCCGTGGCGGCGACTCCCGCCGGTGCCACCAGCCTGCTGAACATGCTGCTCAGCCCCTGGCGAGTATTGCGCGACGTCAGTGGCAGCTGGACGTTCTGGGTGCTGTTTCTGACCTTCTTTGTGTGTGGTGCCAGCACCAACGGCCTGGTGCAGACCCACTTCATCAGCCTGTGCGGCGACTACGGCCTGGTGGCCACCAGTGCCGCGGGCATCCTGGCGATGATGGGCATTTGCGACTTCTTCGGCACCGTGGGTTCAGGCTGGCTGTCAGACCGTTTCGACAACCGCTGGCTGCTGTTCTGCTACTACGGCCTGCGCGGTATTGCCCTGATGATTCTGCCGTTCACCGACTTCACCGTGTGGGGCCTGTCGCTGTTCGCCGTGCTGTATGGCCTGGACTGGATCGCCACGGTGCCGCCCACAGTGAAGCTGGTGGCGCAGACGTTCGGTAGCGAGCGCGCCAATATCGTCTTCGGCTGGGTGTTCGCCGGCCACCAGTTGGGCGCAGCCTTCGCAGCCTATGGTGCTGGGCTGACCCGCACGCTGATGGCCAGCTACATCCCGGCGTTTTTCGTGGCCGGGATGCTGTGCGTGCTGGCGTCGTTGATTGCCTTGTCGATTCCACTGCGGCTCAGGCCGGCGCGCGCCGCCTAGCCGTTGCCTCTGGCCTGGCCTCAGGGGCGCAGCAGCACCTTGCCCTTGCGGCCCGGTTGCAGGCTGGCGGCCGCCGCCAGGTGAGCATCGGCCAGGTCGAAGATGGCTTCTACCGGCAGTTTCAGTTCGCCCGTGGCGGCCAGGCGCAGCAGCTCGCCGATCAGTCGACGTTTCTCGTCCACCGACAGCGAGGCGCCCACGGTGCTGCCCCAGAAGCCCTTGACAGTGACCTGTTTGAAAATCAGGTCGCCGGAGGAAATCTGCATGGGCTCGCCGGTCATCGAACCGAACGACACCAGCAGCCCGTTCTCGCCCAGCAGGCCCAGCAGGTCGCCTGCTGCGGTGCCGCCCACCGAGTCCACGGCCGCGCGGATGGGGGCGTCGCCGACGATGGCACGCACCTTGTCCTGCCAGCCTGGTTGTGCCGTGGAGACGGCGTTGCCGACACCCAGCTCAGCCAGCTCACCGATGCCGGCATCACGGCGCACCAGGTTGATGGTGTGAATGCCGCGCGCCGCAGCGAGCATTGCCAGGGTCTTGCCTACGGCGCCGTTGGCGGTGTTCTGTACGACGAAATCGCCACGTTGCACCTGCAGGAACTCAAGCAGCATCAGTGCGCTGAGGGGCATGGCAATCAACTGCGCCGCGGCCTCGTCGGCAATGGCCTCTGGCAGCGGCACCAGCAGTTTGGCCGGCGCCAGAAAGTATTCGGCCCAGGTGCCATGGGCAGCGGCGACGGCGAAGCGCTGGCCCAGGGCAACGCCTTCCACGCCTTCGCCCAGGGCATCGACCACGCCCACCGCTTCACTGCCGCCAATGGCTGGCAGGGTCGGCTTGTAGCCATAGTTGCCGCGCACGGTCCACAGGTCATGGTTGTGGATCGGGGCCAACAGAGTCTTGAT
Source organism: Pseudomonas sp. M47T1 (assembly GCF_000263855.1). Taxonomy (GTDB): domain Bacteria; phylum Pseudomonadota; class Gammaproteobacteria; order Pseudomonadales; family Pseudomonadaceae; genus Aquipseudomonas. The sequence continues at coordinate 25,565 of NZ_AJWX01000030.1, read as the reverse complement.
CCGCACCTGGCCAGGGCCTGGCTCGGGCATCGGGCTGTCGCCCAGGCAAAGAACCTCGGATGGTTCGCCAAAGGTGGGGTGCAGGGCGCTGCGCATGTGAATCTCCTTGGGGGGGCGTGTGGATGCCACGGTGGGGGAGAGAGTATGTGCTTCACGGCGTAATGCAAGCCGCCGCGCCCATGGCATTCAGCCAACGTCCTGTCGCCGCAACTGTCTTGTGAAATTGATGGGCCTTCCTCAGCGTGGGGGCGGGCTTGCCGCCGCTGGTCAAACAGCTGATCTTCATTCTTGCCGTGGCGGTGGTGGTGTGGGCGGGGTATTGGGCGCTCAGGCACTGGGCGGCTTTACCGCACAAGGCCTTTGCCCTGTACGCCATCGCCCTGGGCGACGTGGGCAACCTGATCGACCGGGTGTTCCGTGACGGGCATGTGGTGGGCTACCTCATTGTCAACGTCGGCGCCCTGCACACTGGGGTGTTCAATATCGCCGATATCGCCATCACGGCCGGGGCGATGGTGCTGGCCTGGGACCTGTTTGCCAAGGCGGACGGCAAACCGGCGTGAAATAAATTCAGTTATAACTATAGTCAATAACGTTCTAAACGGTCATAACGGAAGCCGCTATGCTGCCCGCCAGTTTTTGCGCGTGATTTAAGGCTCAGCAATGGATGTCGGTAATTTCGGTTTTGTGATCGCAGGGCTTATCGTGGGTTTTGTCGTGGGCATGACCGGCGTCGGCGGCGGTTCGCTGATGACCCCGATACTGCTGTGGTTCGGTATCAACCCCGCGACTGCCGTGGGCACCGACCTGCTGTACGCGGCCATCACCAAATCCGGTGGTGTGCTGGTGCATCGCAAGAACAAGAACATCGATTGGGGTGTGACGGGCTGGCTGACCCTGGGCAGTGTGCCCGCGGTGGCGCTGACCCTGTGGTTTCTGAAAAGCTTCGACACCAACCCCAAAGCCTTGAACGGGTTCATCACCCAAGCGCTGGGTTACGTGCTGCTGTTGACCTCGGCGGCGGTGCTGTTCAAGCACAAGCTGCTGGCGTTCGCCCACCGCCGCAGTGGCGGCACCTCGCTGTTTACCGGCACGCGCCTGAATGTGCTGACAGTGATCACCGGCCTGGTGCTGGGCACCATGGTGGCGCTGACCTCCATTGGCGCGGGCGCCCTGGGCACCGTGGCGCTGTTCATCCTCTACCCGCTGCTGCCCACCCGGCGCCTGGTAGGCACCGAGATTGCCCACGCCGTGCCCCTGACTCTGGTGGCGGGCCTGGGGCATGCCAGCATGGGCAACATGAACTGGGAACTGCTGGGCTTTCTGCTGATGGGCTCGCTGCCCGGCATCTACCTGGGCAGCCAGTTGACCGGGCGCATTCCCGACGCGGTGTTGCGCCCATGCCTGGCGCTGATGCTGCTGTCCATCGGCTACAAGCTGGCGTTTTAGGGGCTGTGTGAAATGTATACCAGCGAAGCGCTGCAAATAACCGCTTGCAAAGGGCTCCAGGCTAGCCTTGCGTGGTGGGTCTGGCGCTGCCGGGGCGGCGGAGCGGGCCTGGCCCTGGTACACGGGCTGAGAAACAGGGCAAGGTGCAACAACATGTGTACTTGACGAACCTTGGCCGGCAGCGGGCGTCCCACAGGTGTATCGATTCATCCGCCACCTGAGGTCACCGCTTTTGAGAGACGCCATCGTCAAGAAATACCGCCTCATCATCAAGACCCTCGGGTACGTGGGCTGGGCGCTGTTCTGGTTGCTGATCTGGGACATCGTGGTCACGGTGGACTTCATGCTGTACCTCAACAGCAAGGTCACCTTGCCGCTGATGCCGTTGACCCTGCTGGGCTCGGCGCTGGTGGTGCTGATCAGTTTTCGCAATAGCAGCGCCTACAACCGTTGGTGGGAAGCCCGCACCCTGTGGGGCGGGCTGGTGAACAGCTCGCGCAGTTTCGCCCGCCAGGTGCTGACCCTGGTGGACGATGCCAACGGTGACAGTAACCCGGTCAAGGCCATGCTGTTGCGCCGCCACGTGGCCTATGTCTATAGCCTGGCGGCGGCGCTCAAGGGCGCGCCTTGCCCGGCGCAGTTGTGCGAGTTTGTGCGGGCCGAGGCATTCGAGCGGCGCGGTTCCTCGAACAACTTTGCCAACGACATTCTCAATGGCTCGGCCAACCTGTTGGCCCGCGAATACAAGGCCGGGCGCCTGGACAGCATCCGCCTGGCGCGACTGGAGTCCACCCTGGTGGACCTGTCCAACAGCCAGGGCGGCCTGGAGCGCATTGGCAACACGCCGCTGCCATACCCTTACGTGTACTTCCCCAGGCTGTTCATTTCGCTGTTCTGCCTGATTGTACCGGTGGGCCTGGTGGAGTCGCTGGAGTGGTACACGCCGCTGGCCTCAACCGTGGTGGGTTTCATGCTGCTGGCCATCGAACGCATTGGCACTGATTTGCAGAGCCCGTTCAAGCCCAGCGAACATCAGATCAAGATGGACGCCATTTGCGAGACCATCGAGAAAAACCTCGAATCCATGCAGCGCGATGCCCAGCAGGGTGTGTTGATTGATTGAGGTGGGTGAGCAGGGGCTGTGTGGGAGTCAGGGCGCTGGTGTGGCGATCCACTGCGCCTGCGCCTGCTGGTACGCGCCGGTCACTTTGCTCAGGTGCAGCCACTGGTCCACGAACAATTTCCAGGTCATGTCGCCCTGGGGCAGCAGGTAGGCCTTCTCGCCATATTGCAGGTAACGCGTAGGGTTCACCGCGCACAGCCCCGGTTGCAGCTTTTGGTGGTACAGCGCTTCGGAGGCGTCGGTGATCATCACGTCGGCCTTGTGCTGGCGCAACTCATCGAAGATCGTCACGTTGTCGTGCAGGCTGAGCCGGGCCTTGGGCAGGTAGGCGTGCACGAACGCTTCGTTGGTGCCGCCGGCCGGCTCGACAACGCGCACCTCGGGGCGGTTGATCTGTTCCACCGTCTGGTAGTTGGCCTGGTCTTCGCAACGCACCAGCGGCACCTTGCCGTCCACGTCCAGGGTACTGCTGAAGAAGGCGTGCTTCTGCCGTTCAAGGGTCACCGAAATGCCGCCCACGGCCAGGTCACAGTGGCCGGCGAGGAAGTCCGGCATCAGGGTTTTCCAGGTGGTGGGTACCCAGTTCAGCTTGACTCCCAGGCTCTGGGCCAGTGACTGCGCCAGGGTAATGTCGATGCCTTCGTAGCTGCCGTCGGCTTTCTTGAACGTGTAGGGCTTGTAGTCGCCGGTGGTGCAAACATTCAACTGGCCGCGTTGCTGCACCCGTTCCAGGTGCGATGGTAGGGCGTCGGCCAGAGCGAGGCTGGGTAGCAGGGTAGCCAGCAGGCAAGGGAGGTGCAGAAGCTTCATGGGCTGCTCTCTTGTTGTCGGGAGGTGCACGGATAAAACCACAGCCCCAGGGCAAATGCACCGGCACAGGCGTCTGTCGGGTTAAATCGCTGAAATCAAACCGAAACATTGTTGTCCTACAGTCCACGCCAAGATTGAATAGGACCTGTGATGTGAACCGACCAGCAAGACACCTGCGCAAAACCCTCGACGCCGTGGCGGCCAACAATCAGTCGGCGGCACTGGACGTGATGCGCGCCGCAGACCAGCTGGGCGACGAAGTATTGCGCCAGCGCCTGCTGGGTGTGATCCACCGCCTGAACCAGGATGCCGAAGAGCTGCGCCTGGCCCGTGATGAAGTGCAAGGCGACCATTTCAAGCGTGCCTGAGCATCAGCAATCGTGCGATGCCCTGAGCGCCTGACGCTGTTCAAATCCTGCTCAGGGCGGTAGAGGTGTTACGGCAATTAACGGTCAGTGGTGTCATTAATTGAAATGTTATACTGTAGCATTTCAATGTCTTTTTAATGGATACCGCGATGCCTCTTGGTTTCCCGCTCCCCGACGTCGCCCTCACCGATTCTCCCTCCGCCCACGGTCCGCTGGACTGGGTGGGTATGCAGCACATCGATGTGCCGCTTCAGCTCGCCGAGCCCGGTTGCCTGCCCAGCGTGGCCAGCCGTGCCAGCGTGCAGGTGGACCTGCCCGAACCCGCCATCAAGGGCATCCATATGTCGCGCCTGTATCGGTTGCTCGACACCCTGGCCTCTGGTCCGGTCAAGCCCCGTGGCCTCGCGCGATTGCTGGCGAAGATGATCGAGAGCCACGCCGATTGCCATTCACGGCACGCGCGCGTGCAACTGGATTTCAACCTGCTGTGCCGTCGCCCTGCCTTGGTGACCGTCGAGCTCAGCGGCTGGAAGTGTTACCCGGTGCAAGTGCTTGCCCAGCGTCAGGACGGCCGTTTGACCATCAAGGCCCAAGTGGACGTGGGGTACTCCTCCACCTGCCCCTGCTCGGCAGCGTTGTCGCGCCAGGTGGTGGCGCAGGCATTTGACCAACGGTTTGTCGATCAGGAGTCCGTTGCCCGTGATGACGTCATGGCTTGGCTGCTGGAACACGCCAGTGCCGCCACCCCCCACAGCCAGCGCAGCACGGCGCGAATCGCATTCAGCCTCGACCCGCAGGCTGACACCCTGGGCCTGATGGCCCTGATCGAGCGCGCCGAGGCGGCACTGGGTACACCGTTGCAGACCGCGGTGAAACGCGCCGACGAACAGGCCTTCGCCCAGCTCAATGGCCAGCACCTGATGTACGTGGAGGATGCGGCGCGCACGCTAATGCGGGCGTTGCAACCGCAGTATCCTGGGGTGCAGGTGTTCGTCAGCCATGGTGAAAGCCTGCATCCCCATGACGCGGTGGCATGGGCGGGGCCAGCGCAGTCAGGCCATGGCGCGTTCCAACCGATGTAGCTGCCGCAGGCTAGGTCTTGCAACGCGGTGTGCCAGGCATGGCGCGGCGGCTGTGACGCGGCGTGTGCCGCGACAGCAACTGGCGCCTTGAAGAATCGCTTTAATCAGAACGCTGGACAGTCGATGGAGTTGTAATGTTATAGTGTAACAAATCCTGTCGAGTCATCTGTCTTGAAATCTCAACTCCCTTCGCTCGGCCCTTCCATGCTGGCCCGGTCCGCCCCCCAGCGCGTGGCCATGGCGCTGTTGCTGCTGGCCTTGCTGTGGGCCGCCGTGGTCTGGGCGGTGGCCATTCCATGAGCGCCGCCATTACCCTGGAAAACCTGACCGTGACCTACGAGCGCCGCGCGGCGGTGCACCATCTCAGCGGTTGCTTTGCCGGCGGCAGCCTGACCGCCGTGGTGGGCCCCAATGGCGCCGGCAAGTCGACGCTGATCAAAGCCATCGTCGGTGTGATGAAGCCGGCCCACGGCCGGGTCCGGCTGGGCGGGCTCAGTGCCCGCGCTATCGGCTATCTGCCCCAGGCGGCGGAGATCGACCGCAGTTTTCCCATCAGCGTCGCCGACACCGTGGCCATGGGCGCCTGGCGCCATATCGGTGCCTGGCGCGCACTCACCCGCGACCACGCCCAGTGCACCCGCCAGGCGCTGATTGCCGTGGGGCTGGAGGGCTTCGAGGAACGCAGCGTCGGCTCCTTGTCGTCCGGGCAGATGCAGCGGGTGCTGTTCGCGCGGCTGCTGGTGCAGGACGCGCAGTTGATCGTGCTGGACGAACCCTTCACCGCCATCGACGCACGCACCACCCAAGACCTGCTGCGCCTGGTGCGCACCTGGCATGGTCAGGGGCGCACGGTCATTGCCGTGCTGCACGACCTTGAACAGGTGCGCGAGCACTTCCCGAACACCTTGTTGCTGGCCCGTGAGTCCATCGCCTGGGGCGCCACGGCCGAGGTGCTGTGCAGCGCCAATTTGCGCCAGGCACGCAACATGGCCGAGTGCTGGAGCGCCGACAGCCCGTTGTGCCAGGCGGGCGGGGAGGGGCGTTGATGGTCCTCTATAGCGCGTTGGTGCAGCCTTTCGTGGAGTTCGGCTTCATGCGTCGAGCCCTGGTGGCGTGCCTGGCCCTGGGCATCGGCTCGGGGCCGGTGGGTGTGCTGCTGATGTTGCGGCGCATGAGCCTGGTGGGTGATGCCATGAGCCATGCGGTGCTGCCGGGCGCGGCGCTGGGCTTTCTGGTAGCCGGCCTGTCGCTGCCGGCCATGGGCCTGGGTGGCTTGATCGCCGGGCTCACAGTGGCCTTGCTGGCAGGACTGGTCAGCCGCCTTACCAGTCTCAAGGAGGACGCCAGTTTTGCCAGCTTCTACCTGACCTCGCTGGCCGCGGGGGTGATGATCGTGTCCCTGCACGGCTCCAATATCGACCTGCTGCATGTGCTGTTCGGCACCATCCTGGCCATTGATGACCAAGCCATTTACATGGTCGCCGGCATTGCCTCGTTCACGCTGGTGCTGCTGGCATTGATCTTCCGGCCGCTGGTGCTGGAGTGCTTCGACCCCGGTTTCCTGCGTGCCGTGGGCGGACGTGGATCGCTGTTCCACGTGCTGTTTTTGCTGCTGGTGGTGCTCAACCTGGTATCGGGCTTCCAGGCACTGGGCACGCTGATGGCGGTGGGCATGATGATGCTGCCAGCCACCGCCGCGCGGTTCTGGGCCACGTCGCTGACGGCATTGATGCTGATCTCGACCCTGCTGGCAACGCTGTCGGGGTTGATTGGACTGATCGTCTCTTATCACCTGGGCGTGGCTTCCGGCCCCGCTATCGTGCTGACCGCCAGTGCGTTCTACGGCGTGTCATTGCTGTTTGGGCGAAGCGGCATGCTGCGCCGGCTTTTCCCTCAACCTCACCTGTCAAATTAAAGGATCACCATGAAACGCCATTACCTTGCGGCCGCCGCCGTGTTCTCCCTGTCCGCGTTCAGTGCCCTGGCCCAGGCCAAACCACTGGAAACCGTGGCCTCCTTCACCGTGATTGCCGACATGGTGAAGACCGTGGGCGGCGACCACGTGCACGTGACCTCGCTGATCGGCCCAAACGGCGACCCCCATGTGTACGAACCCACCCCGGCCGATGCCCAGGCCCTGCGCCACGCCGACATCACCTTTGTCAGCGGTTTGCACCTGGAAGGGTGGATGGACCGCCTGATCACCGCATCCGGCTATCAGGGTACCCCCGTGGTGTTGTCCACGGGCATCAAGGCCCGCAGCATGGAGGAGGACGGCCAGCAGATCGTCGACCCTCACGCCTGGAACAGCGCCGCCAATGGCGTGGTGTATGTGCGCAACATCGTGGCGGCGCTGAAGCAGGCCGACCCGGCGGATACGGCTCAGTTCCAGGCCAATGGTGATCGCTACATCAAGGAACTGCAGGACCTGGACAGCTACGCCCGCACCCAGGTGCAGGCCATTGCGAAAACCCGGCGCAAGGTGCTGACCTCCCATGACGCGTTCGGCTACTTTGGTGACGCCTATGGCGTGACGTTCCTCTCGCCGCTGGGCTTTTCCACCGAGAACGAAGCATCGGCGGCCGATGTGTCGACGCTGATTCGCCAGATCAAGCGCGAGCACGTCAGCGCCTACTTCTTCGAAAACTCCGGTGACCCGCGTCTGGTCAAGCAGATTGCCGCGGCCACCGGCGCACAGCCCGGCGGCGAACTGTACGTGGAAGCCTTGAGCCCCGCCGACGGTCCGGCGCCCACCTACGCGAAAATGTTCCGCTACAACGTGGATCAACTGGTGGCGGCCATGAAGGCCAGCCATTAACGGCGTTTAGCGCTGCCCCTGACGCAGGCAGTCTCAGGCTGCGTGAGGGGTGTGCGGCGTTACATCAGATCAGCGCGCGCAGTGCCTGCTGGAACGCCTCGATGTTCTGCTCGTGGCGTTTGTAGTAGGTCCACGGCCCGATGCGCTGGGAGGTGACCAGTTGCGCACGCTGCAAGGCCGTGAGGTACAGCGACACGGTGGACTGGGAAAGGTTGGCGCGTGCCTGGATGATGCTCACGCACACGCCAACCTCGTCCGGGTTCACCTGTTGCTCGGGGAAGTGCTTGCTCGGTTCTTTCAGCCAGCCAAGAATCGCCAGGCGGGTCGGGTTGTCGAGTGCCTTGAGGGCTTCGTTGATATCGATGCTCATAAATCACACAGTCGGGTAATCCCGTGATTTTACGACACTTGTGCCTGGCGCGTCAGGGGTTTAAGCGCTGTATGCCGGGTAGTCGGTATAGCCTTGTTCAGTGCCGCCGTACATGCTGGCTGCGTCCACCGGGTTCAGCGCCAGCCCCTGGGCCAGGCGACGGGGCAGGTCAGGGTTGGCAATGAATGGGCGACCGAAGGCGATCAAGTCGGCAAGGCCTGCGTCCAGCACGCGGTTACCGCGCTCGGCAGTGTACTTGCCGGCGTAGATGATGGCGCCGCTGAAGGTCTTGCGCACCACCTGGCGGAAGTCTGCGGGCATTTCCGGGGCGTTGTCCCAATCGGCCTCGGCCACCGACAGGTAGGCAATGCCGATGTCTTCCAGCACCTGAATAGCCTGCAGGTAGGTGTGGCGCGGGTCTTCTTCCACCAGCCCCAGGTACACGCGGGCCTCGTCGGTGGTCTCGAACAGCGGCGAGAAACGCACGCCCAGGCGGTCCTTGCCCACCACGGCGGCGACCGCTTCGGTGACTTCGCGCAGGAACCGCAGGCGGTTGGCCAGCGAACCGCCGTATTCGTCGTCGCGCTGGTTGCTGTGGGCCGAGATGAACTGGTTGATCAGGTAGCCGTTCGCGCAGTGGATTTCCACGCCGTCGAAACCGGCCGCCAGCGCGTTGCGCGCGGCGCTGGCGTACAGCTGCACCAGTTCGGCGATCTCTTCGCGGTCAAGCGCCCGAGGCGTGGACGGTGCACACAGTTCGCCAGTGCCGGCCCCGGTCTCGACGAACACGCTGACGTTGCTGGCGGCGATGGCCGATGGCGCCACCGGGGCGTCGCCATTGGGTTGCAGCGAGGTATGGGAGACACGGCCCACGTGCCACAGCTGGGCGAAGATGACACCGCCTTCAGCGTGCACCGCGTCGGTCACCAGACGCCAGCCGGCCACCTGCTCGGCGCTGTGAATGCCTGGGGTCCAGGCGTAACCCTGGCCGCGTGGTTCGATCTGTGTGCCTTCGGTCACCATGAAACCGGCACTGCTGCGCTGCCGGTAGTAGGTGGCCATCAGCGCGTTGGCAACGTTGCCCGGCTGGCTGCTGCGCGAGCGGGTCAGGGGCGGCAGCACGATGCTGTTTTTCAAGGCGAAGGGGCCAAGGGTGGCGGGGCGAAACAGCGCGCAATCTTTCAAGGAGCACAACCTGTGGGGAAATGAAGGCCCACAGACTAAACTAGATATCGAGATATCGCAATATTAAGATGCCTGCTGCAGCAACGGACTTGTCAGGCGTCGTGGAGCTGCCACCAGGCTGCGAAGGCGCGCACCGCGTGCCCGCGATCGGCGTCACACCGCGCAAGGCCCTGCGGACCTTTCGCAGCCTATCGGCAGCGCTGGAGGGCGCCATCGCAGGCACAAGCTGCCGAAGGCTGCGGCTACAGGGTCGTGGTCAGATCCAGATATCGTTGGCCGCGGTACGCTCGCCGCCCTGGTCGCCCGTGTTGAGCACGCCACGCGGTTCGATCAGCAGCAGTTTTACCTCGTCTTCGGCGCATGGCCGGTGTTCGATGCCCTTGTTCACCACGCACATATCGCCTGCGTTGAGCACCACCACTGCGTCGCGCAGTTCGATGCGCAGGCAGCCTTCGAGGACGATGAACGCTTCGTCGGTGTCGGCGTGACTGTGCCACACGAACTCGCCTTGCAGGCGGGCGATCTTGAATTGGTAGTCGTTCATCTCGGCGATGACCCGGGGCGACCAGTGTTCGCTGAGCAGGCTGAATTTTTGCTGAAAATTGATCGGGGTGGCCATGGTGAGTGTTGCTCCTGTGTGGGATGGGTCACACCTTAATGACCGTGTCCGGCCGCGGTCTTGTATGATCGTGCAGTGTTGCGAGGGCTTCTCGAACACGGCATGGGGTTGATCAGGGAGGTGTCACATGGCTGTCAGTGATTGGGTGCTGCCCGCCGCGCACCCCACGCGGGTGGAGCGCCTTGAAGCGCGCTTTGCCGGCCATGGCTTTACCCCACACCGCCACGACACCTACGCCATCGGTCGCACCCTGGCCGGGGTGCAAAGCTTCAATTACCGGCGCTCGCTGCGCCATAGCCTGCCGGGCGGCACGCTGGTGCTGCACCCCGACGAGGTGCATGACGGCCAGGCGGGCACCGAGGCGGGCTTCCAGTACCGCATGATCTACGTGGAGCCGGCGCTGATCCAGCAGGTGCTGGGCGGCAAGCCCTTGCCGTTCATCGAAGGTGGGCTGTGTGATGACCCGCGTCTGTTTGCAGCCACCCAAGTGTTGTTGGGCGACATGCACAGCGCCATCGACCCGCTGGCCGAGGACGATGCCCTGTTCGAGGTGGCCCAGGCGCTGGCCACCGCAGGCGGGCAGCGGCCTGTGCGCCGCACGCTGGATTTTGTCGCCACGGAGCGTGCGCGGGCGTTCATTCACGCCACCCTGGGCCAGCCCGTCACCCTGCACGACCTTGCCCAGGCCAGCGGCTGCGACCGCTGGAGCCTGTCACGGGATTTTCGCGCCTTGTATGGCACCAGCCCCTACCGCTACATCCTCCAGCGCCGGCTGGACACCGTGCGGCGCGCGTTGCGTGCCGGCAGCTCACTGGTGGATGCGGCGCTGATGGCAGGCTTCCATGACCAGAGCCACATGACGCGCCTGTACACCCAGGCCTTCGGTGTTTCACCAGGGCGGTGGCTGAGAATGCTCGGCAAGGCCTAGGCCTGCTGCTGGCGCCGGTACTGCCCCGGCGGCAAACCATGGATGTGGCGGAAGCGCCGGGAAAAATAGGCCTCGTCGGCAAAGCCGCACAACCGGGCTATTTCGCCCACTGGCTTGAGGGTGTCGAGCAGCAACTGGCGGGCCAGGTGCATGCGCCGTTCCAGCACCAGTTCGCTGAAGCTCTTGCCGATTTCCTTGCGCAGCCAGTGGGTCAGGTAATGGGGCGACAGGTAGGTGGCGGCGGCCACTTTCTTCAGGTCCAGCTCGGGGTCGGCCAGGTGCTTGCGCACGTAGTCCGACATGCGCTTGAGGGCATCGCGACGGCTAACCTGGGCGGCCTTGCCGCTGGCCAGGGCCTTGAGCGGCTCGGCGTATTGGCTGCACACCCCACCAATCAACTGCAACAGCAGGCCCTTGAGCGATTCGCGCATGCCGAACTGGCGATCACGGTCCAGCACGTGCATCTGTTCCAGCAGCGCACACACCTGGGCAAAGGGCCCCGGGTGGAGGATGAAGTCCAGATGCTCCTGGAAACGGAACGGTGCCAGCTCGGGCGCCAGGGCAATGGACACGTCTTCCAGGTCCAGCGGGTCGCACGTGAGGTGCGGCAGCAGGAACGCCTGGGAAAAGTTGATGACCTGGAAGTGCGCGTCCTGCGGGTGCGGGATCACGTGCACCCGGTGCGGCAGGATGAACGCCAGCGCCCGGGACGGGAAGGGCCGTTGCACGTTGCCGATGTGCTGCACCGTGTCGCCGCCCAGGTTCACCTGGATCTGAAAATACTCGTGCCGATGAGGCGCGGTTTCGGCCTTGCGCACGCTTTCGTCGCGAATGTAGAAATCGGGGCGTTCGCTGCGTTGCTGCATGCCGAACGTGGGCACGCGGCTGGAGGACTGCATGGGGGACTCCTGTGGGTCAGCCTTGGGGGCTGCCTGGCTTGTTGTTTTTTCAGCATCGCTGATATCTGGCGCCTGGCAAACAACGCGGACAGCGGTGATGCCTTGGTCCGGGGCATCTCCAGGGTTCGCGGTGTTTTCCCGGCCACACCTCCCTTTGACGCTAATTGTACGATCTCTTTGCTCACTCTGCGTTGCTTCCTGCCATTTGCCAAGTACAAAAATGCCTCGCTGCTCATTGGTAGGCGCGATGGCTCTATTTCAATACTTAAGCTGATTTTGCGCGTGTTTTTATCGCCATTTTTTCCGCGTTTTATTTTTGGACTTTTCACCCCGCCCCCCGCCATCAGTGCAAAAACGTTCTAACCACCCCGTTGATTTTCATCAGTTGTACGATCACCTTGAAGGCGTCCGATTCGACATCTATCAACAATAATTAGAAGGTGTTCGTACCATGCAGACGACTCCCCACGAGTATCTGGCACCCAGCAGCCGGCAGATGCCCAACGTCGACGCCGAGCTGACCGCCGCCCCCACCGAGACGTTTGACCACACCCTCAGCGCCACCCGGCTGCCCACGCGCCGCCGCTGGTTCATGCTGTCGCTGTTGTTGATCGCCACCATCATCAACTACGTGGACCGGGTGAACATTTCCATCGCCGCGCCGTTCATGGCCAAGGACCTGGGCCTGGACAAGATTCAGATGGGCCTGGTGTTCTCCGGCTTCGCCTGGACCTACGCGCTGGCCTTGGTGCCCGCCGGCTTTGTTGCCGATCGCTTCGGTTCGCGGTTCACCTACGGCTTGTCGCTGATCACCTGGTCGGCCGTCACCGTGGGGCAGGGCCTGGCGGGCAGTTTTGCTTCGCTGTTCGGCCTGCGCCTGGCGGTCGGTGCCCTGGAAGCGCCGGCGTTCCCCGCCAACAGCCGCGCCGTGGCGGTGTGGTTTCCCGCCCGCGAGCGTGGCCTGGCCAGCAGCATCTACGTGTGCGGGCAGTATCTGGGCACCGCGCTGTTCACGGGCGCGCTGTTGTGGCTGGCCACCACCTGCGACTGGCGGCACGTGTTCTACAGTACGGGCCTGGTGGGCATCGCTTTCGGTGTCGCCTGGCTTTACCTGTACCGCGACCCGCTGGCCTGCAAGCGCGTCAGCCCAGAGGAATTGAAGTACATCGAGGACGGCGGCGGCCTGGTCAAGAGCAGCGCCCAGCGTACCCGCTTCAGCTGGGGGCAGATCGGTGAGCTGCTCAGCTACCGGCAAATCTGGGCCATTTGCATCGGCAAGTTCGCCAGTACCTCGGCGCTGTACTTCTTCCTGACCTGGTTCCCCACCTACCTGATCGAAGAACGCCACCTGACCATGATCAAGGTCGGCATCTTCGCCATCATGCCGTTCCTGGGTGCCACCGTGGGCATCCTGCTGGCCGGGATTGTCTCGGACTGGCTGATTCGCCGTGGCCACTCCATGTCGTTCGCCCGCAAGCTGCCATTGGTGGTGGGCTCGATGCTGGGCATGTCCATCGTGCTGGTGAATTTCACCGACTCCAACGTGGTGTGCATTGCCGTGCTGACCACCGCGTTCTTCGCCCAGGGCATTGCCTCGGCGTCGTGGGCTGCGGTGTCGGAAGTGGCGCCCAAGGAACTGATCGGCCTGACCGGCGGCATCACCAGCCTGGCGGCCAACATCGGCGGCATCATCACCCCCATCGTCATCGGCGGCATCGTCCATTTCACTGGCTCGTTTGCCTACGCGTTCTGGTTCATCGGCGCGGTGGCGCTGTGCGGCACGCTGTCGTATTCGCTGTTGTTGGGGCGCCTGTACCGCATCCAACTGCGCACCCGTTAAACACCGGTTACTCCAAATCAACGCCGGTTTCCTCCAACTTTTTCAGCCTCCAGCGCCGTACGCTTGAGGCATGACGTACACGCCATGAGGGTTGCCATGAGTCATTACGTATTTGCCCCCGACGCGGGTGTCACCCTGGACGTGCAGGGCAGCGAGGCGCGTTTTCCGGTGAACCGGGTGTTCTGCCTGGGCCGCAATTACCCTTGGGGCGACGCCCAGGACGCAGTGCGCCAGGCGCCGATGTTCTTCATGAAGCCGGCCACCGCCGTGGTGCAGGCGCAGGGTGAACTGGTGTACCCGCCGTTGACTGAAGAGTTCTGCCATGAGATTGAACTGGTGGTGGCCATCGGCACCGAGGGCAGCGACATTCCCGAAGCCTGTGCCCTGGAGCATGTGTGGGGCTACGCTGCCGGCCTGGACCTGACCCGGCGCGACCTGCAAATGGCCGCCAAGGCCGCCGGCCAACCGTGGGAAGCGGCCAAGGCCTTTGATGGCTCGGCGCCAATCACTGCGGTGGTACCGGTGAGCCTCATCGGCCACCCGCAGCAGGGTGCGGTGTGGTTGCAGGTGAACGGTGTGGAGCGCCAGCGTTCCAGCCTGGACGCGCAGATCTGGTCGGTGGCGCAAATCATCAGTCGCCTGTCGCAGTCCATTCGCCTGCGCGCCGGTGACCTGATCATGACCGGCACGCCGCCGGGCGTGGGGGCCCTGCAGCCGGGCGATGTGATCAACGCGGGCATCGACGGCATCGGTCAATTGGACGTGCGCGTGGGCGCGCGTCGTTAAGGCTTTTCACTTATTACTCAAGGAGCAACAACAATGACCACAACAACTGCTCGCAAAGTAGCCCTGGTGACTGGCGCCGGCAGCGGCATTGGCCGCTCCGTGGCCCTGGGCCTGCTGGCCGACGGCTTTACCCTGGTGCTGGCCGGCCGCCGCGCCGAACCGTTGCAGGAACTGGTGGAAACGGCGCGCGCCAATGGCGGCGAAGCTCTGGCGGTGCCGACCGACGTGCGTGACCCAGCCAGCGTTGACGCACTGTTTGCCACCGTGGAAGAGGTGTACGGCCGCCTCGACGTGATTTTCAACAACGCCGGGGTCAACACCCCGGCGGTGCCCATCGACGAACTGGCCGTGGACCAGTGGCTGAACGTCATCAACACCAACCTGACCGGCGTGTTCCTGTGCAGCCGCGGGGCGTTCGGCCTGATGCGCCGGCAGCAGCCCCAGGGCGGGCGCATCATCAACAACGGTTCGATATCGGCCCACGCGCCACGGCCGTTCAGTGCCTCGTACACCTCCAGCAAGCACGCGGTGCTGGGCCTGACCAAGAGCCTGGCGCTCGACGGCCGCGAATTCAATATCGCCTGCAGCCAGATCGACATCGGCAACGCCTTGACCGAACTGTCGGTGCGCATGACCAAGGGCGTGCGCCAGGCCAATGGTGAAATCGCCGTGGAGCCCATGGTGGACGTGCAGCACATCGCCGACGCGGTGCGCTACATCGCCGGCCTGCCGCTGTCGGCCAACGTACTGAACATGACCGTGATGGCCACCAACATGCCTTTCGTCGGTCGCGGCTGAGCCGTCCGCCCCTTTTGCTGTCGAGGTCTACATGAAACCCCATGTCCTGCAACTGAGCCCTATCCTCATCCCGGAAGTTCGCGAGCAACTGGCGAGCCTGTTCACCGTGCATCCCTACTACCAGCAAACCGACAAAGCCGCCTACCTGCGTGAGGTAGGCGCGCAGATCCGTGGCGTGATCACCGGCGGGCATACCGGTATCACCCGCCAGGTGATGGAGCAGTTGCCCAACCTTGAAGTGGTGGCGGTAAATGGCGTGGGTACCGATGCGGTGGACCTGGCCTATGCCCGCGACCGTGGCATCGTGGTGACCGCCACCCTGGGCGCGCTGACCGAAGACGTCGCCGACCTGGCCATGGGCTTGTTGATTGCCGCCTGCCGCGGCTTGTGCACCAGCGACCGCTACGTGCGCAGCGGCCAATGGCCCCACAGTGCCACGCCGTTGGCGCCTTTGCCCCTGGCGCGCCAGGTCAGTGGCATGCGCGTGGGCATTGTCGGCCTGGGCCGGGTAGGGCGCGCGGTGGCCACCCGCGCCGCCGCGTTCGGTTGCCCCATCAGCTACACCGATTTGCAAGCCATGGGCGACGTGCCTTATACCTTCGTCGCCGACCTGGTGGAACTGGCCCGCCAGAGCGACGCCTTGATTATCGCGGCCGCCGCCGACAAGGCCGAAGGCATCATTGATGCGCGCGTCCTGGCGGCGCTGGGCGAGGGTGGCTACCTCATCAACGTGGCGCGCGGCAAGCTGGTCAATGAAGCGGACCTGGTGGCCGCCTTGCAGGCCGGAACCTTGGCCGGCGCGGGCCTTGACGTGTTCGTCGATGAACCAAACGTGCCCGAGGCGTTGTTCAGCCGTGAAGACGTGGTGCTGCAACCGCACCGCGCCAGCGCCACGGTGCAGACCCGCACGCGGATGGGTGAGATGGTGGTGGCCAGCCTGGTGGATACGTTTGCGGGGAAACGGGCAGTGGGGTGTGTGACGGGGTGAGGGGTAGGGCGGTGGGCGTTTGGAGGGATTTCACCGTGGGGTCCAAGCGCATGCCGATGTTTCTTCGGCGTCCATGACAGCGCGCGCCGCGCGGGCGGCGCACGGTGTCATGAACGCCACAACCCCGAAGCGAACAGCCAAAACCCCCTGTCATTTATTGGTGTTGTACGATAACGTATATCTACAACAAGATAAGACGGGCCCCCACCCCTGTGAACATCCAGCACATAGAACTCATCCGCCTCAGCATTCCCTTCAGCGCCGGCACCGTCCAGCGCCAGACCGTAGGCCAGGCTCAGGACGACGACGCCTTCAACGCCGCCTCGCCACGCCATCGGCGCATGGAAAGCCTGATGATCAAGGTCACCACCGACAGTGGTCAGGTCGGCTGGGGCGAGGCGTTTGGCCATGGCGCCAATCCTGCCACTGTCACGGCCTTGCAGGCCATGGTGGCGCCGCTGTTCATCGGCACCGCGTGTGATCAGCACCTGCGCACCCTGGAAACCGCGCGCCGCGCGCTGCATGGCTTTGGCAGCACGGGCCCGGTGATGTACGCGCTGTCGGGCATCGACATGGCCCTGTGGGACCTGGCCGCCCAGGCCGCCGGCAAACCGTTGTATGACTACCTGGGCGGTCAGCCCCGAGCGCTGGAGCTGTACGCCAGCCTGGTCAGCTACGGCGGCGACCCCGACGAAGTGTTCCGCCAGGTGCGCCGCGCCCGCGACCAGGGCTTTCGCAAGATCAAACTGCATGAAACCCGCTACGAAGCCATCGCTGCCGCCCGCGAAGCGCTGCCGGCCACCGACGGCGAGCTGATGGTGGACGTCAATTGCCCCTGGTCGGTGGCGCAGGCGTGCGACATGGCCGAGCGCTTGCGCACGCTGGACCTGACTTGGCTGGAGGAACCGGTGTGGCCGCCGGATGATGCCCATGGCCTGGCGCGCGTGCGGCAGGCTGGGGTGCCCCTGTCGGCAGGTGAAAACGCCGCCGGGGTCAACGGGTTGCGCGCGTTGTTCGAACAGGGCGCCATCGACGTGGCCCAGCCCAGCGTTGCCAAGGTCGGCGGCATCACGGCCATGCTGCAGGTGTTTGAACTGGCCCGCGAATACGGCGTGAAGGTGGTGCCGCACTGTTTCTACTTCGGCCCGGGGCTGTTGGCGGTGGCGCACCTGTGCACGCTGTTGCCCGCCGATGTGGCGGTGGAAGTGCCCTTTATCGAGTTCGAGCGCCTGCTGTACCCGGCGCTGGATTTCAAGCCGCGCCTGACCCTGGCCGCCGTGCCGGGGCTGGGCTTTGCGCCCGACCAGGAGGTCATCGAGCGTTACTGCATCGAACGCGTGCTGATCAGCTGAGCGCGGCACGCCATATCTTCATCACAATAAAGGCCATATAAAAATGAAAGGCACCTATCGCTGGCGCATCGCCGGGCTGCTGTTCTTCGCCGGCATGCTCAACTACCTGGACCGCGCCGCACTGTCGGTGGTGGCGCCGTTGCTCAAGGGCGAACTGCACATTGACGACGCGCAGATGGGCTTTATTTTCAGCAGCTTTTTCATCGGCTACTGCGCGCTGTGCTTCGTCGGCGGCTGGGCTGCCGACACTTACGGGCCCAAGCGCGTGTTTGCCTGGGCGGCGGGCACCTGGTCGATTTTCTGCGGGCTGACCGCGTTGATCACCGGCTACCTGCAACTGCTGGTGTTCCGCGTGTTCTTCGGCATGGGCGAGGGTCCCATGGGTACTACCACCAACAAGGCCATCACCCACTGGTTCCCTCGTGAGGAAGCCGGCCGCGCGCTGGGCCTGACCAACTGCGGGCAGCCCCTGGGCGCGGCGGTGGCGGGGCCGATCGTGGGGCTGGTGGCGTTGAATTTCGGCTGGCGGGTATCGTTCGTGGTCATCGCCATCCTGGGTGGGCTGTGGCTGGCCGCGTGGTTGCTGATATTCCGTGACTCGCCCGAGCAGCACCCGCGGGTCAGCGAGGCCGAGCGTGAGCTGATCCGCAGCAGCCGCGCAGAACCTGTGATCGAGGGTGTGAAGGAAGGCCGCAGCCTGGCCAGCTACCTGTTCTCCGCTCCTGTGCTGGCGGTGGCCACGGCGTTCTTCTGTTTCAACTACGTGCTGTATTTCTTCCTGACCTGGTTGCCCAGCTACCTGATGGACTTCCAGCACCTGGACATCAAAAGCATGAGCATCATTGGTGTGATCCCCTGGCTGGGCGCGGCAGTGGGCTTTCTGGGCGGTGGCATACTGACCGACCTGCTGGGCAAGAAACTCGGCAGCGTGATTCGCGCCCGCAAGATCATGCTGGTGCTGGGCCTGGGCGTCGCCGCGGCCTGCGTGCTGTTGACCACCCGCGTGGCCTCGCTGCCTATGGCGGTGCTGTGCATCACCGTGTCCAGCGTGTTTCTGTTCGTGACCCCGCAGATCTGCTGGGCGCTGATTCAGGACATCGTGCCGAAAAACCGGGTGGGCGGCACTGGCGGCTTCGTGCACCTGCTGGCCAACATCGCCGGTATCATCGCGCCTTCGCTCACTGGCCTGATCGTGCAATACGGTGGTGGCTACAACGTGGCCTTTGTGGTGGCTGCCGCCGTCTGCGCCTTGGGCGTGCTGGTGGTGGTCGCGGCGGTGAAGGGGCCGGGTGGCGCAGGGCCTCAGGCCCGTCACGTTCCGCGTCACGCGTGAGCACCATAGCCGGTACAGACACATGCTATTTGGTGATACAGCCTGCATTACGTCGTGAATATCACAGCCCGCTTACAGCGGGCTTTTGATTATGGGGCGCCATAAGCCACCGGCATTGCCCCGTTGTACCCCTCGCAATTGGCGGTGCTGAAAGGATTTAACCCGCCAAGCAATATCCGTACCCAGGCCCGGCGCCATGGGCCTGCGGCCCTCAAGGTCAATTTGACAGTATCGGATATGGCACATAGATTGTTGGCAAGGTGTTTCACTTGCTTGCAGTCAAACTACCTTCCGCATCTTAGCTGTCCTTCACGGTATAAAAAAATGCATCACCGGGCGTTTGCGCGGGCGCTGCAACAATAATGTGGGGATTCACCAGGGAGCGCCAAATGATAACAAAAATAAGGTTCGCGGGTTTTTCATCAACTATTGTGGCGATCGTGGCGGGGTGTGCAGTCAGCCTTGATGCCCAGGCGGTGAATTTCAATATTGGCGAAGTCGAGGGGCAGTTCGATTCGTCCCTGTCGATTGGCGCCAGTTGGAGTACCCAAAGCCCATCGCAAAAACTGATTGGTTCGGCCAACGGTGGTCATGGGTTTACCCAAACCAACGATGACGGGCGCTTGAACTTCGAGAAAGGCGAGACTTTCTCCAAGATTTTCAAGGGTATACACGACCTGGAATTGAAATACGATAATTTTGGCATTTTTACTCGCGCCAAGTATTGGTATGACTTCGAACTTCAGGACGAGAACCAGGACTTCAAGAACGTCAGTAACGACCATCGTCAGGAAGCGGCAAAGTCTTCCGGCATCGAGATGCTTGACGCTTTCGCCTATTACAACTACCAGGTAGCAGACAAGCCTGGAAGTGTTCGTTTGGGTAAACAGGTGGTCAGTTGGGGGGAAAGTACATTTATTGGTGGCGGTATCAACTCCATCAACCCTATTGATGTATCGGCCTTTCGCCGACCCGGTGCGGAAATCAAGGAAGGCCTGATTCCGGTCAACATGCTGTATGTGTCCCAGGGCCTGACCGACAAACTGTCCGCCGAGGCGTTCTACCAGCTGGGCTGGGACAACACCATCCTCGACAACTGCGGCACCTTCTTCTCCTCCACCGACGTGGCCGCCAAGGGTTGCCGCAACAACTACACCATTCTCGATGCGCCGACGGTGAATGCGTTGAACCAGCCTGGCACCAAGGCTGCGCTGGCCTCGCTGGGGGTAAACGTCACGCCTGAAGGCCTGATCGTGCCGCGTGGCTCCGACGACGATGCGCGTGACTCCGGGCAGTGGGGCCTGGCCCTGCGCTGGCTGGGGGACGACACCGAGTACGGTGCGTACGTGATGAACTATCACAGCCGCACCCCTTACGTGAGCGTGAAAAACGCGAGCGCTGCGGACATCGGCCGGGCACTCACCACGCCAGCCTTGGCGCAGCCCATCCTGCTGGGGCGCGGCAGCTACTTCCTCGACTACCCCGAGGACATCCGCCTGTACGGCCTGAGCTTTGCCACCACGCTGCCGGAAGGCACCGCGTGGAGCGGCGAGGTCAGCTACCGGCCGAACATGCCGCTGCAACTCAACACCACCGATGTGACCACGTTGCTGGCCAGCTCGGTGGCCACCGCAGCGGCCACCGGCGGCGCGGCAGCGGCCTTGGCCGAGGCCAACCAGGTCAACGATGGGTATGTGCGCAAGCCGGTCACCCAAGTGCAGACCACCTTCACCCACTTCTTTGATCAGGTGATGGGCGCCCAGCGCCTGACGCTGGTGGGCGAAGTGGGCATGGACCATGTGTCCGGGGTCAGCGATATCGCTGGCGACCGCTTTGGCCGTGACGCCGTGTTCGGCATTCCCGAAAACGCCGCCGCCGACGCCGAGTACGGCTCGGGCGGGTTTTACACCACCACCTCGTGGGGCTACCGCGCCCGGGCGATCTGGGACTACGCCAACGCCATCGCCGGCATCAACCTGAAGCCCAATATTGCCTGGTCCCATGACGTGCACGGCTATGGGCCGGTGTTCAACGAAGGGGTCAAGGCCGTGAGCCTGGGGCTGGATGCCGACTACCAGAACACCTACACCGCCAGCCTCAACTACACCAACTTCTTTGGTGGCGATTACAACACCGTGTCTGACCGCGACTTCATCGCCCTCAGCTTCGGCGTGAACTTCTAAGGTGGGGAACCTCATGATGATTGGCAAGCAGGCAATGCAATGCGCCGCCCTGGCCCTGAGCCTGGTGGCAGTGAACGTGATGGCGGCCGTGAGCGCCGACCAGGTGGCCAAGCTGGGTACCAGCCTGACGCCCCTGGGCGGTGAGAAGGCCGGCAACAAGGAAGGCACTATCCCGGCCTGGGATGGCGGCCTGAAAACCGACGCTGCACCGGTGACCAGCAATGGCTTCCTGGGCGACCCCTATGCCGGCGAGAAACCGCTGTTTACCATTACTGCCCAGAACATGAGCCAATACCAGGCCAAGCTCTCGGCCGGGGAAATCGCGATGTTCAAGCGCTATCCCGACACGTTCAAGATTCCGGTGTACACCACCCACCGGAGCGTCTCGGTGCCGGCCAACGTCGCCGCCGCGGCGAAAACCAGCGCGGCCAAGGTCAACTTGGTGGCGGACGGCAACGGCCTGGAGAACTTCGACCAAAGCCGCTTCTACGCGTTTCCCATCCCGCAGAACGGCCTGGAGGTGATCTGGAACCACATCACCCGCTACCGTGGTGGCAACCTCAGCCGTATCTATACCCAGGCCGCGCCGCAGACCAATGGCTCCTACAGCCTGGTGCAGTTGAAGGATCAGGTGGGCTTCCCCGACCAGATGCCTGGCATAGACCCACAGGAAGCGCAGAACGCGCTGCTGTACTTCAAGCAGGAAGTGACCGCGCCGGCACGCCTGGCCGGTGACGTGCTGCTGGTGCATGACTCGCTGAACCAGATCAAGCAACCGCGCGAAGCCTGGGTCTACAGCGCTGGCCAGCGCCGCGTGCGGCGTGCGCCGCAGGTAGCCTATGACGGTCCGGGCACGGCGTCGGACGGCATGCGTACCTCGGACAACTTCGACATGTTCAACGGCGCGCCGGACCGCTATGACTGGAAGCTGATCGGCAAGCAGGAGATGTACATCCCGTACAACAACTTCCGCCTGGCGCTGCCGACGGTCAAGTACGACGACATCCTCAAGGCCGGGCACACCAACCAGGACCTGGCCCGCTATGAGTTGCATCGCGTGTGGGTGGTGGAAGCGACCCTCAAGCCCAGCGCGCGCAACATCTACGGCAAGCGCACCTTCTATGTGGACGAGGACAGCTGGAACATTGCCATGTCGGACCTGTATGACGGCCGCGGGCAAATGTGGCGTGTAGGCCAGGCAATGCTGATGCCGTATTACACTCGCCAGGTGCAGGCCGAAGCGTTCGAGGCATTGTTTGACTTGCAGAACGGCCGCTACATCGCCACCGGCATGAGCAACGAAGAACGCAGTTTCGTGCAGTTCGACCTCAAGAGCTCGCCGGCCGACTTCACGCCGAACGCCCTGCGCAGCGCCGGCACCCGCTGACCCCTCCCACCGCGTGCCGCCCGGCACGCGGTTCCCCCCCCAGCGCCAAGCCCTGTAGAAGGCTGCATCTTGCGACGCGGTGTGCCAGGCATTGCGCTGCGGCAACGACGCGGCTTGCACCGCTGCTACAGGACAAAAGAGGTCAGGGCAGGGGGGCAAACACCTCGGCATGCTCGCGACGCACCCGCTGCCATTCGCTCTTGAACCAGGGGGTGAAGGTGTGTGGCCGGGCGGCCATTTCCGCGTCCAGCGCCTGGGGGGACAGGTAGCGCAGCGCCGATACTTCATTGAGGTTGAGCACCGGTAGGTCGTCGCAGCGGCCCGCGTACACCCAGCACAGCTCGTTTTCGGCGCCATGGGCGTCGAATTGGGCCTGATACTGAAACTTGAACAGGAAACTGAAGTTGCAACGCATGCCCAGCTCTTCTTCCAGGCGGCGGCTTATGGCCACCTCCAGAGCTTCGCCGCGGCGCGGATGGCTGCAACAGGTATTGGACCAGTAGCCTGGCCACAGGCGCTTGCCGGCAGCGCGCTGTTGCACCAGCAATTCGCCCTGGTGGTTGAACACCAGCAGCGAAAAGGCGCGGTGCAAAACGCCCTGGCCCTCGTGGGCCGACGCCTTGTCGAGAAAACCTATTTCGCGGTCCTGTTCGTCTACCAACACCAGCGGTTCGTCGTTGAACGATACGACACTGCGTGAATGCCGCCATGGGCGACCTTCCGGTTCCGGAGTGGTCAAGGTCAACCTCCTGAGCCCATCAACGCCTCTCACTATAGTGCACAATGTTGCGCGTGCGGCGCGCCGGTCGATCATCGGCACCGCCGTTCATTCAGCCTAGGGCGCCGCTGCAAAAATAGCCAACAGCCCTTAGCCTTGGCACACTGAGCACCTTCAACCACCCCCTCTGGCGTGGGCCTGTCACGGGCGTGCAGAAGACCTTCTCCGAACGCGATACACTGGCAAGAAAAAGCAGACTCGTCGCAACCGCGTCTTCGCCGACCTTGAACGGCTGGTGCCCTGGGCGCAACTCGAGGCGCAAGTGGCTCCTTTCTATAGCGACACCACAGGCAAGCGCGGGCGCCCGGCGATCGGGTTGTCGCGCAAAGGCAGCGCGCTGTTCCGGGTCAAGCGCAAGATCGAATACGCCGGGCGCAACTGGGTTAATTGTTCAGCGCCTCCCTAGTGCCGCTGCATGTACAGGCGCTCTGATCTCGATCTAAAAGTGCATTGAATATGGCATTTCATTGCCGTGCTGATCAATATCAGACAAATCTCAGAGGCTTTAGGAAAAATCCTACATACAAAACAAAATTCATAAGGATTCAAGGCGCTTGAATATTTATTGGTTGTTTTTATGCTTGTGAGCTGACTAGAATCCCCACTCTGCAATTTTCTACTCTGCGGTACGCCAAGTATTATTTTTTCTCTGAGCTACTTGGTTTTTGTGATGGGGTTTTTCCGTCTCGTAGAATTGTGTCTGGAGGACTTATGGCATCAAACAGCTTTCAAAATGAAGTGCCCAAGGCGCGGGTCAACATCAAGCTTGACTTACACGCCGGTGGCGCCCAGAAGAAAATTGAATTGCCACTTTAAGCTGGTGGTGATGGGTGATGACAACAACGGTAAAGAACAGCGTCCGTTGTCTGAAAGAATCAAGGTTGGTATTAATAAAAACAACTTCGACAGCGTGCTGGCAGCGTTCTCTCCGAGCCTGAAACTGGCGGTTGAAAATACCTTGGCCGATGGCAACGTTGACACCGCTGTCGCGTTGAGTTTCCAGGGCCTGAAAGACTTCGAGCCTGACCAAGTGGCGCGGCAGATTCTGCAGCTGCGAGCCCTGCTGGCGATGCGCAACCTACTGCGTGACCTCAAATCCAATCTGTTGGACAACGCGACCTTCCGCCACGGGTTGGAACGCATCCTCAAGGACGACGCGCTGAGTGACGAACTCATCATTTGCCCGATTGTAGTTGTGGTAAGCGTTCCTGCTGATTTTGTGGTGGATACATTGTTGGTTCCTTTTGATTGCGCGAATGCGAATTGAAAGTGAATAAAAACGGATGGAAAAACGCAGGAAGTGATGGGTAGTTATATAGCTCACGTTCAGCCTGGTCATTTGATCAAAGAATCATTGAAGTTGCAGAGGGCGGCCACATGTTCGAAGTGATATATCGCGAGCCGGTTAGTACCCCAGTCTTGTTTTTGAAAGAAAGCCAGGTGCTACCCAAGCACGACGGTCCGTGGTCATGGAGGCCCTGAACATGCTCAATCAACTGCGCACCTTTTTTGATCACAGCCGTCACACACTGAGTGTTCGCGACATTGACGCACGGCTTGATGTCCTGGCTTTCGAGGGCAAAGAAGCCCTGAGCCAACCGTTCAACTACCGCGTGGAATTCACCTGCGTCGACAGCGATATCGGCGCCGAAAAAATCCTCGGTCAGGACGCCAGTTTCAGCCTGCACGGTGCACCGCACAACCTGCCTTTCTTGGGCCTGAGTGCGCCCATGGTCAAGCCGCTACGCACGCTGCACGGTGTGGTTACTGGATTTAAACGGCTGTCTGGCTCCGTCGATGAAGCCCGTTACGAAATCACCCTGGAACCGCACCTGGCCTTGCTTGGCCAAGGCCGGCAATTTCGGATCTACCAACACCAGTCAGTGCCGCAGATCGTCGAAAGCATCCTGCGCAGCCGCCACGACTTCGAAGGCCAGGACTTTCTATTCAACCTGGTACGTGAATACCCCAAGCGCGAGCAGGTCATGCAGTACGGCGAAAGCGACCTGGCCTTCATCTCCCGCCTGCTGGCCGAGGTGGGCATCTGGTACCGCTTTACCTGCGACGAACGCCTGAAAATCGATGTAGTGGAGTTCCACGATGACCAGCGTCACTACCAATTCGACGTCGCACTGGCGTATCGCCCGCAATCAGGGCTGAGCAGCAGCGGGCAAGACGGGGCGTGGAGCCTGCAATCGAGCCATCACGTGGTGGAGCAGCACGTCAACATCCGTGCCTACCATCACCGCGTCGCCAATGCTCACCTGAACGGCGACATCGATCAAACCCGTGGTGCCAGTACCACCTACGGCGAGGCCTATCACTACGCTGAACCGTACACCGTACTGGGCGACCCTTATGCCCATGACGAAGACCTGCAAAGCGAAAGCGGTTTTTTCTATGCACGCCTGCGTCACGAGCGTTATCTCAACCGCCAGACTCAACTCAGTGGCATCAGCAGCAGTGCGA
>NZ_AJWX01000029.1 GCF_000263855.1 Pseudomonas sp. M47T1 | reverse complement strand
AGCATACCAATGGTGTGACGGATCAGCATTTCTGTCCCACGGGGAGCGCATGCAGCTGGCATTCGGCCTGGACCCAATTGAGGGCATGGACTCAATACCACTGATGTATCAAGGCGCCTCTGATGACTTTCTTGGGCCACATGAAGATATTGCTTTGCCATCTGAAGCCCAGGGTATCGATTTTGAGGGGGAGTTCGCTGTTCTGGTTGACGATGTGCCTATGGGTTGCCCTCCGGAGCATGCCGCCGAGCATATCAAGCTCATCGTGCAATTGAATGATGTAAGCCTGCGCACGCTAGCCCCCCGTGAAATGAAGACCGGTTTTGGCTTCATTCAGGCCAAACCTGCTACTAG
Organism: Pseudomonas sp. M47T1; assembly: GCF_000263855.1. Classification (GTDB taxonomy): domain Bacteria; phylum Pseudomonadota; class Gammaproteobacteria; order Pseudomonadales; family Pseudomonadaceae; genus Aquipseudomonas. Next base: position 82,901 of record NZ_AJWX01000029.1, on the reverse strand, counting down.
CTTCGCTCCCGTCGCCATAACGCCAGATGAGCTGGGAACGGCATGGCGGGAGGGGAGGATTTACCTCTCGCTAAATGTGGAACTTAATGGGGAATGGGTCGGCCATGCATCAGCCTCAGAAATGCATTTCAATTTTCCACAGCTTATCGCACATGCATCGCTCACTCGTCGGCTCCATGCGGGAACGGTAATTGGTTCAGGCACGGTCTCCAATGCCGATCCAAAGGTAGGTGTCAGTTGTCTGTCGGAGAAACGAGCCATCGAGATGGTGAGCGACGGCCGACCATTGACAGAATATCTGCAATTTGGCGACCGAATCAGGATGGAAGCACGCTCGAGCTCAGGAGCATGTCCATTCGGTGCTATTGATCAACAGGTTGTATGTGCAGCTCAGCCAAACCCTGATAGATAATTTATTTTGGATCTCGCAAATGGATATTAATAATCGTCGTTTGATCGATTTGTCAGTTACGCTGGAAAACAACCCGTATACCGACCCGCCCCCCTTACTCCCGCGGATCGACTACATGGACCATCAAGAAGGTTGGCCGGAAATGGCTGCTCTGTTCCCAGGTCTTGAACTGGAGCAGCTCCCTGGGAAAGAGGCGTGGGCGGCAGAACGCCTTAATATCACAACGCACAGCGGTACCCACATGGACGCGCCCTGGCATTATGCCTCTACCACCGATGGCGGAAGTCCCGCCTACGGTATAGATGAGTTGCCCCTGGAGTGGTGCCTTAGACCAGGGGTCAAACTGGATTTTCGTAACCTACCAGACGGGTACGTCGCGACAGCGGAAGATATTCGGTCTGAACTTTTTCGTATTAACTATACCCTGCAGCCGCTCGATATCGTGCTCGTTAATACTGCAGCAGGTGCGTTGTTTGGTCAGCCTGGCTACTTGGACAAGGGCTGCGGGATTGGACGTGAAGCGACATTGTGGTTGCTGGAGCAAGGTGTGCGTGTGGTTGGGACAGACGGTTGGAGCTGGGATGCTCCTTTTAAGTACACCCGTGAGAGGTTTGCCGAGACGGGCGACCCTGCGCTGATCTGGGAAGGCCATAAAGTGGGCCGAGACATAGGCTATGGTCAGATGGAGAAACTGAGCAACCTTGAGTCGTTACCAGACTACGGTTTTTGGGTGTCCTGCTTCCCCTATAAAATCAAGCACGCCTCTGCAGGGTTCGTGAGAGCTGTTGCTATCCTCGCGGCGTGATAGTGCCACCTCAGGACCTAGCCCTTTAAAAAACCGACACACATGACGCCGAGATCACGCTTCAACTGTTCCCAATCACCTTCGCCGGCGGCATCTGCCGCCGAGCCCAGTCCCAGGAAACGGGCCAACGCAGCATATGCAATAGCGAAACATGCCCTGACAGCATGCTCGGGATCCGGATGCCTGAATTCCGCACGCGACTCAAGCAGAAGCTCGTTAAAGATATTCGCTGCTTTCAGATGTTTTGCCTTACCGAAGACAGCCACGCGTGGGTCGGAGCTGCGGGCCATAATAGGCCTCAAAATGCTCGAATGGCTTTTCAAATGCTCAGCCAATGCAGCGATCGCCATTGGAACTTTTTCAACGAGACTGAGCTGTTTGCTACGGAGCGTCTCTATAAGATTTGTCCATTCAGCATCCATCTCTCCGAAGACATTCGCCATTACGGCAAGGAAAAGCTCATCCTTTCCCTCGAAACGGGCATAAATTGAACCTACTGATACGCCCGAGCGCTTGCTGATGCCGGCAATCGTCAGCTGCTCAAATGTGCCTTCACTCAGCAATTCGCGCGTCGCGGTCAAGAGCTTTTCAAGAGCAACTCGGCTTCGGTCCTGCTTCGGAGGGTTTAGAGCAATCGCGGTTGGCATATAGGTCTCACGTGAGGACAGCAGATGAGCGGCTGATAAGTCAGCTTCCCGAAGAAAAATTGAGCAACGAGGAAGGGGCGATATCGACTCCACACCACTAATACTAGAACCTACATTCTAGAATAGTCTGATGAACGTTGCATGAGATTTTTTCGACATCTGCTTAACGGCTTTGGGCAAGCTGTCATCTAGTGCCCATAGCATGCCTCTGTGTCGACCGAAATACTTTCTGAGCCGGATATCATTTCACTGGTGGCTCCGAGCAGCTCCTCGATGTAGGCGCAGGCGGTAACAAGCGGAGCGCCCAATGCAAAGGCGACTTACCCCGAGTCTGCTTTCCAGCAGCTTCGGATACCCCCTTTTACCAGCTGACAGGTTCGCCTGCATAGTCGACGAAATGGAGACCTCCATGCCCAGCGTGATGCATGACTTGATCCACAACGCCTGAGGTGCTGGTCCATACGTCTATGTCGCCGTCATCACCCCCAAGATCGGTTTTAACCCAACCTGGGTGTAAACATAAAAACGTAGTCGCAGGACCTTCCCACGCACTGACCAAGGAATTGACCAACGAGTTGAGCGCGGCCTTGCTTGCCTTGTACAAAGCCATGTCGGTGCCGTCGGGATTCGCAACACTGCCCATGCGCGAAGACATGAAGGCCAGCACACCGGTCCCTGGGCGTAACTGGTGAGCTAAGGTTTTGGCAAGTACCACGGGAGCCAGCGAATTGGTCAGGAATAGCTGCCCCAGAATCTGCTCGTCGAAGGCAATACGAAGATCACCTACTGGGCCCAGTACCCCCGCGTTGACCAAAATCAGATCGAAGCATTCTTTTCGCATTTGCAGTCCTAATGCTTCGATTTGCGCTAGGTCGTTCATCTCGAGTATTTCTACAGTGGCGCCTGTTTGCCGGAGGAGCTCGACGCTCATACTGTTACGCACCGTGGCAGTCACCTGCCATCCGCGCTCGGTCAGCCGTTCGACAATTCCCAGCCCTAAGCCTCGAGAGGCACCGATAATCAATGCTGTTCGATTCACGCATGTCTCCTTGGATCAAGACGACCGGTTCGGTTATCGTAACGATCGCGGTGAAGCTTGGTAAAGCTGCATCTCATAATGCCCAAAAATTCCAACTCATCGATAGACTATCCGCCGATTTTTTTTCGGCCCTCGACCATGGAACATATATTTCGATATCTCATTCGCCAACCTGGCCAGCCCAAGTCTGGCAACTCAGTAAGCTACCTAAGATTGCCAATAGCATATCCACGGCTCGGGCTGCCCAATGTGCTTGGCAGTATAACATGCGCCGATCGCCGGCCTATATAGCGACCAGGCGAGCGTAGCTAGCACGCCCGCAAATTTAACAATGCGAAAAGTGATTTAGCAGCCGAATACATAAGGTACCACTGACTTCTATTCTTTGTACGAGGTGCCGATTTTTCAGCTGCAGTTAGCGATTGCTTTTGATTTGGCACCCCCGGCTTCAGGCTGCGTTTTTACTATGGTATCTTTATGATCCGCTTTCTGGGCCGCAAGATAAGCCTGCTGGTGGTCGATCATTCGCTGCGTGGTACGGTCCGAGCCGTCCTGAGCAAAAGCACTTGCAGTACCGAAGCCGAGGAGGGTGATAATGGCAAGCTTGCAAAAGTTCATAGTCGTTCTCTCTAGTAAGGATATCAGAAGCCTCTTAATCGCCTCCGGTTCACATTATTCAAAGGCTGGATTAAGCGGGAATTAACTGAGGGAAACCCTGAAAAAGCCTCGCTGATTTGGCAAAATACCGTCATGCCAACCGCTGAGCTTTTCCGATGAAGCAAATGACCTTTGGCCGCTCTTGGTGTTCCACTAATTTGTGGCCCAGGCGCTTTGATATGTACGGTGGCCGTGGTCCTCGCCGGTAGCATTGTGGGCGGTGTAGCGGGAAGCATCGCCGCCGATAGCTTGGATGATGAGCTAGAGGAGTTTTCCAAGTGGGAGGTTCGCTGATCGACCAGCAGCGCGTAAAACTTTGGTGGGCGTTGTCAGACGCGTTTGTAGATAATGATGTGGACTATGCGGCGATGGCTTGTGAGATCCAAGGGGTAGAGCCCTCGGTAGTAAAGGCGATTCTATTCTCTGAGGTTGCGCCTGTGTGCCACACCAATCTGGAAAGCGTGCTGCCGGCTATCTGGGCTTGCTTTAACCGCGAAGAACTGGAGGACGATATCAGGAATATGCTTAGAGCGCGTGAGATAAGCCTGTTTAGGCGGTACAGGGACAGAGTGACGATCTGCTGGCTTCAGTACCGCTATCGATATATTTGGGTTGAGTTAGATAGGGCACTTTCGCTAGCTCGGCCATAAATGCTCTGCGTACGCTCTTGCCGTTTGCGTCCAGGCTTTATTCTCAGAGGATGTTCCGGTCTAGGAAACCTGGAACCTCATTGGGGCACAGGGCCAGCGCGGCCTTCGGCGGGAGCGGTATTAAGCAGACCGCGTTTGGCTTTGACGCGGCCAGGTCCGCTGCTACGTGCGTGGGGCGGTGGGGAGTTCTTGGAGTCGGGCTTGTACGGCATCATCGAAGATGATGTACAGGGTTTCCACGTCGGCGGGCTTTACCTTTCGCCCGCTTTCGAGCTCGCCGATCAGGGCGATCTGCATTTCCGCTTCGCGCTCCAGATCCGCCCGCGTACTCGCCGCATTCAACGCGCGAACCAGGTCATCGATCTGGTTGCGTACAGGCTTGGCAAGCTTCAACAGGTCCAGTCGTTCTTGGAGCATGGGTGCGATCTCTGGCGGGAATGAAGGGGCAGTAAAACCCCGGAAACAAAAAAAGGCACCCGCTAGAGGTGCCTTTTTCGTGACGCTTTGTTTGGTGGAGCCGGGGGGATTTGAACCCCCGTCCAAATCCCAGCTTATGCGGCGCGCAGCCTCGAGGCTGTCATAAGGCTGTCATTCAGGGCGTGAGGTTCAGATCAGAATTCCGGGCTTCGCAATTTCTTGCTCTGCGAATTCGCTGGCCATGAGGTAGAGAAACTGCATGGGTTGTCCAGTGATGAAGTCTTGGAAACAAGGACCAAACGTACCCTGGACTATCTTGGGCAGATGGTGTGGCCGGTATCGTGTGATCGATCCCAAATAGTAGCTCAGGGCATATATGCCGGCTAGTTGAGGCATAAGCTCTGCAGTTTCATTAGGGGGGCAGAGGTATAAATAATGTTTTCGGTACGGCGGTGTACTTGTCACAATTGTCCAAATCCTCGTTTTCAGAGTTTGAGACACGTTCTTCAATACGTCGCTTACAAATCCTGGGTATACTGTGTGTGTTGATTGTTCAAATACCGCCATGTCTGGATATGCACTGTTCTTGACATTCACAAAATCAGAATCTAACCCAGACTCTTCGAGCATTCTCTTTCTTGTGATGTTGTATCGGTTCAAAGAGTCTTGCCTAATGAATATTCGAAGCCATACGTGCTTGGCGTCTTCATCGTGCCAATACTCTACGCTTTCGATGGGAACAAAACGTTCCTTTTCATCTGAGGCGGCCCGCCATAGCCTATGTGCCGCAACAACCTGAGGCAGGAGCTTAGGAATGTCGTACGTAGACGGAGAGAGTATCGCTTTCCCGGTTAGGGAGTCCAAAAACGCTGCGAAGTTTTGTATTTCTCCATGTTTTCCAGGCGTGGGGAAAGCCTTCAAGAATGCGTCCTCAAGCTCGATCTGTCCGGGCTTCAACTGCTCTGTCAAACCATGCTGAGCTTTATCAAACGTGGTAGCAAAACCCTTAGTTAGGCAATAGGATTTAACCAAGTTCATATAGCTGTAGTATAGCGAAAGCGGGCGGGCTTCCAAGCTGTTTGCCTGGTTGGCGGATGAGAAAAAATCACGCGCTTGGCTGAGGCAAGCTTGTGCTTCTGGTAATGCAATTGCTGGGCATTTCTCGACAATATTTCGCTCAATTAGCGACCACGGATCTAAGGAAAAAATAGTGTCCTGAGTTTTATACCTGTTTTTATGAGAAAGCACAGTTGGCCAGAATGAAAACGGTACGACACGTTTTTTAACCTCAACTCTCTTGCCTGATTTTGCCTGCTGTAATTGCAAAGCTGAATTCCTTGTCTATGGATGACGAAGCGTCTAGCCACAGTCTCTCAGCTTTTTTTCCCGCGTCCAAGTCAGAAGATGGCATCCAGCGTCCATACACCCGCGCAATCAACGTCCATAGCCGTTGAGGCGCCCGAATTTTGGTGCATGGTTTTCACCAGTTGATCGTATGCTTCGGCGGCCCAATGCATCTTCGTCATCCAGGAGCAGTTTCAGAGAGCCCTCCAGCTTTATTTTCATCATCCGGCTTTGCACTCCAAAGGTCTTCTGCCTTGTTACCGGCAGTGACATCCGCCGAAGGCATCCAACGGCCATAGACGCGGGCAATCATTGTCCAGTCGGTATGACCGAGTTGCTTCGCAACCCACATCGGATGCTCGCCTGCGGATAGCATCATCGAAGCATACGTGTGCCTGGTCTGGTAGGGCCTCCGATATCGGACGCCGGCCTTCTTCATCGCGGGCACCCACATCGTCTTCCTGATCGGCTGATCACCAGCCCACCGCTCGCCAGTACGTGGGTTCTGGAAGATCTCGCGGTCGGCGAGGAATGTGTGCTCCTTCTGAGCTTTCAAGGCCGCAAGTGCAGGGCTCAACAGCTTCACTGCCCGACGGCCGGCCGACGTCTTTGGCACTTCGGCGATACCGCTCGAAGCCTGGGTCATGGCCTTCGTGATCAGCACCTCGCCGCGGATCCAGTCCACATCGCCCCAGTCCAGCGCCACGAGTTCGCTCGTGCGCAGGCCGGTCCATATTGCAAACTGCACCAGGTTGCGGGCTTGGCCTTGAAGGGCACCCAGGATCGCGGTTTGTTCGTCGGGCGCGAACGGATCGACGTCATCTTCCTTCGGCGGCGCTTCTTTGCGGGAGTACGTCCAGGCCGCCATCGGATTGACCTCGATCAGCTCCTCTTCGCACGCGTCGTTCAGCGCCGAGCGCAAGCAGCTCTGGATGTTGCTAAGCGTCTTGTTCCCTACCTGCAGGGTGTCCAGCCAGTCGCGCACTATCTTGCGCTTGAGGTCGACCAGCATGTGATGGCCGAGGGCAGGGACCAGGCGCAATTCGACTATCTTGCGGTACCCATCGAAGCTGCTGCTCGCGAGGTGTTTCTTCTTGGCCGCGAGCCACCTGGTCAGGAATCCATTCACTGTTTCCCGGCTGGCCTCTGGGGCGAACTTTTCTGCCCGGGCTGAGCCGGGGAAAGTCACCGAGTAGTCGAAGTTGCCGATTGAGATCGCGTGTTCAATGGCCGCCTTGTGCTGCTCGGCCTTCTTCAGATTAGTGGCGGTGGGCTTGAGCGTGATGCGCTCGCGGCACCGGACTCCCCGATACATGAACGTGATTTCGATACTCGAATCGGAGACCGCCCGAACTCCCCTCCCGCCTCTACCCATGACTCATACCCCTCAACATCGATGAGCGTCCGGCCATCCGGCGCCCTGGTCCATATCTCACCGAGCCGCCAGATGCCGTCACGGATCTTTGAGCGGATCGCGTCCTCTGTGTAGCCAGATTCGCTGGCGAACTTTCTGACGGTGACGTAGCGCATCCGCTCTCCCTATGCCTGACCCAGGCTTTCGCCAGGTTCGGCATCTGTCGTGGTGCCAGGGTGATCGAGCAGGTTCAGAAAGATGGCCACCATACCGTCGTGATCAATGCCCTCGGCTTGGGCGACGTAGTCGAGCACTTGGATGGCCTCGTCTCGGCTATTCGGTTTGATGACTGCCAGTTGGTCCTGAGTAAACCGCTCTCGGGCTATGGCCTCATGCATCCCGTCCCCGCGCTCACCTACAGCTTCGCGGAGGCGATACAGGCGGTCCCAGTAATCGATCTCTGCCAGGCAGTCGGAGAGCGTGTGAGGCATCAGGTCGCCGTGCTTGCGGAAGCGCTTGGCCACCTCTGCCTTATCGTTGTCGACGTAGTCTTTAAAACCCTTGCAGCGTTTCAGGGCCTTGGCGCAGAACTGCTCTGCCGGCGTGTCCTCCCAGATCGCGTCACCTTCGAAGCGGGCGGCAGCCTCTACAGCTCGGGCCCTTTCTGCAATGGCTCGCTCGGCCAAGCTGGAGAGATCTGCAAAGCCAAAAGAACCGAAGGTTGCGAAAGGATTGCCGCCGCTGTTTTTCAGAAGGTAGTCGCGATAACGGCGCTCCAGATCCTCGGCCGGCGCCTTGAGCTTTTTGGCTGCTTCCATGGCCACTGCGATGGGGCCTGGCAGACCAGTGCTGACTACCTTGCGTAGCCAAAGCAATGCGTCGACCTCCTTGTCGCCCGTAACGACCTGCTGGGCCGGCAGCGGCTGGGTGGCGGGCAGCGTCTCGGTGGTCTCGCGCATTGGTGGCAAGGTGAAAAGGGCGCGGTGTGCTGGATTGTCGAGCATGGTTAGGCTTCCATGGTGTCGGCGTTAAAGGCCGGCTGGCTGAAATGGTTGGCCAGCACCTGGCGGCCATCGATGCCGCAAGCGGCCGAAAGGATCAGAACTTCACCAAACGTGGTGGTGGGCTGCTGTAGCAGTTGCCAAAGCAGCATGAGGCGGCGGCCGAGTGGGCCATTGGGTTGGCGCTTCATAGCTGGAATACCTCCCGATGCATGCGCGGGGTTGGCGTGCTCGCCGGGTTTACCCCGTCTTGGCGCTGCTCGGCGGCGGGGCTATCGCCGTTCTGCAGCTCCTCGGCGGCTTGGTCAGGCTGGCGCACCAGCATGCTGTCAGGAAGGCAGCTCAGCGCGCTGTCGTTGAGGACCCAGCACGTCACGCCGCGGTATTTGTCGTGCTGAACGCTGATAACGTTCTGCTCCTCCACGGCGGGGGCTTCTCGGCTGGCGCTGGCGCCTGTTGCCACAAACAGTAGGAAAGGGATGGCCCAAGCTTTCATCATGGCCGTGCCCCTCCTGCGATCTTGGCCAACTCCGCCACCAGGTCGTCGGCGCGGCCGTAGAACCGCCCGGTATCCTCGTTCACAAAGCGAGCCAGCACCTCGGCGACTTGTGGGCTATCGGCCAGCCCGGATAGATCCGGCGACACAATTTCAGGGTCGTTCAAATGTGGCGCGTGAACGAAACTCGCCGCTTTAATGCGCAACACCTTCACCGGACGCACACCGTTGGCGCCCGATACCCAATTGGTATCGGCAACCGCCCACGGATACATGCCCAACAGCCAGGCAGTTGCGGCATTCTCTTTCTGGGTGCTGGACCAGTACTGCGTCTTGCCGAATGCCTGTGGAGCGCCGGCGCACATGCGGTGATCCCAGTCGGCCAGTTGAAGCAGATTTGAGCGAATAACCTGCAGCTCCTCGATCGCGGGGATGTGCCAGCCCCAGGTGCCGCGCACATTCAGTCCGAGGACCTTGGCAGCAATTGCACTGCCTTCCTCGGCCATGGCTTTGGTGTTGGCCAGGCGACCGAAGCGCGATGTGGCACCGCGAATGCGCGGACGTGGGCCGGAGCGCTCCCACCAATGCGCCTCGCACTCGTAATCCCGACCGGCATCGATCAGTGCGTACTCGGCACCGTCGAAGTAGAGGCGGCCAGCGTAGAACCCACCAGCCAGCGGCTGGCCAATCGCGGGTAGGGCGGCTTGGTTAATCTCGCGGCGCTTCACGATTGCACCTCCTGGTGCTGGGCAAGGAAGTCGTCCATGAGTGCGTCCAGCGCATCACCCCGGTAAGGCGCACCGATGCCGCAGCGGACCATTGGCACGTTGCCGTTGCCCGTCTGTAGGGCGTGATCGCGCAGGGGCTCATAGCGGCGGGCGTTGGCCACCGTAGCGATCCAGTCGTCAATGCGTAGGCCGCAACCTGGGCGCACGCCGCGCTTGATGGTGGCCTCGGCGAGCACCAACTGCTGTTCGAGCTGGTGGGCCTGCTCGACCTGGTCGCCTTCACTGGCGGCGGTGACAACAGCACCATGACGATCTACCAGCACGGTGGCGCCCAGGCTGATGAATGGGGCGATGTGCTGGGCAAGGGATTCACCTTCGCGAGCCTTCAGCACCAAGGTCACGCGCTCAGTTGGCTGCATGGTTCACCTCCGACTGATTACGCTGAAACACTTCCTCGCGCAGGATCTCGACGCTCTCTGGCGCCTGGATGCCTATCCGCACCTGGCTGTTGATTACTTGTTGGACGACGACAACGATCTTCCCGTCGATGATGATTTTCTCGCCGACGCGGCGGGTGAGGATAAGCATGGTGAGGCTCCTGTACTTCGAGGCTTGGCAATGATCACGCGGGGAAGCGGCGAACTGGACGCACCAGGTGCGCGGTGTCCTTCGTGCTGCCGAGCTGAACGCCGGCGGCAAAGTCGATTCGGAATGCGCCCTTCGCAGAGCGCTCCGAGCTCGACCAGTACGAGTCGTTAATGAAGGCCTCCGGGATCGAGGCCCAGGCGTGATGCAACTCGGCGATGGCGGGCAGGTAGAAGTTCTGGTGCCCGTCTGCGGTATGGAGGCGCGCAGCATCTACAGCAGGGCTGTACGGGCCATTTACTGCCAGCTCAAGCGTGTTGATCACGCCGTCCGTGAGGCTGATTGCCATCGTTTCTGCTTCCTGCGCCCCCCATGCGTGGCTGCCGGCGTCGGCTGCGGCGACGATCAAGTGGCACAGGCCTTCGGGGTACTGGCGCACGCCGGCGTAGATGCCGCCTTGGTCTGGCCAGAGATCGCCAATGGATGGAAGTTCGAACTCAGCCAGGGGCTGAGATTGAGTCGAATGCTCAACCGGAGCGGGCGCCGATGGTTCGGCAGGCTCATCCATCTGATGAGCTTGTGCCGGCGAAGTATCAGGTGCCAGCTCGACGGAAGATTGCAGGGGTGCTGGGGCCGCAGTTTGCTTAGGGGCGGCAGCCACGAGAGCGTCAAGGCCTGCCTGTGCCCCGGGAGGGCCGTAATAGTTGATCGTCAGGTGATCGACTCTGATAGTTGGATGCGTCATTCACTTTCCTCAGGCAAGCCGGTGCCCGGCCGCGTTGTTGGCTTTCGCATAGAATTGAGAGGGTGGTGGTTACATCACCGGACTGCGCCTGTCCCCAGGCGTAAGCCGCTACTTACGCCACGAGTACACCTTGGTGCTGGTCCTGGTCTTGGTGATGCTGGGGGGGCGGCATCATGCTGTTGCTGAAGGCAATCAGGCCCAAGCGGAAGGCCTCCGCAACCAAAGCGGCACGGTTGCGTACACGAAGCTTAAAAAAGACTCGCTCGAGCGTTTTCTTCAACGTGCCAGGTGCGCGCCCAAGCTCTAAGGCGGTTTCCTTTCCGGTGAGGCCTGCGCATATGGCCAGAAGCACACGCATCTCCTGCTCCGCAAGCACGCCAGTGCTTCCTTGGTAGCCTCCGAACATAATTGTCTTCGCCATCAGCGTACTGCTCCTTGAGTAGTTGACTGCTCGAAATATAAACATGCTTATAATTTTGAGTCAATAAGTACTTTTATGTTTCCTGCTTGAAGAATTTCGGACGAAAAAAAACCCGCCGGCGGCGGGCTTCAGACTGGATTGCAGCTCAGAAAAAGGTGGCGCCCCAGAAAACGCGCCCAATAATCTTGATGCGTGCTTCTTCAATCTCATCTGCGGAGTACGTTTCATCAGGGTGTTCTGGGAGATTGTAGCTCCGCATCCGGATGCCGCCGCCAGGCAGTCTATAAAGCGATTTCACCCGAATTTGGCCTCCATGATCGATGGCGTACATTTTGCCATCGACCACCAACGTTTCCTCTAGGTGAACGATTACAGTACTGCCGTCATGGAGCACTGGGCTCATCGAGTTTCCTGAAATAGCTACAGCGACGACTTTTAAGGGGTCGACGCCCTGCTTTTCCAAGATTTCATCACTGAGATCGACGTGAGCAGTGGCGCTTAGCTCAATTACTGTCCGCTTGGGGTCTGTAGGGTCATCCAGCTCGATGAGGTAGGGAATTTCGGCAGTGAGTAGCGAGTTGGAAGGGGCGTACCTGCTCACCGCTTGCAGCGCTTCAATTTTTTTGCGGATCGCATTATTAAGCGGAGCATCTTCAACATGCTCCCCAAAGACAAGCTCGTCAGCGGCCGCTCGCCAAAGCGCGTTCTTGTCTTCGGCAGAATGCATTTCTCCATCACCCGTCTGCAGCCAAAGGCTGTTGACGCCGCACTCCTGGGCTATCTGGATCAGATAGGAGGAGCGGAGGGTCTTTCCTGACTCCAGCTGGCTGATTGCTGTCTGGGCGATTCCAACCCTTTGGGCAAGTTCAGACTGGGTCAGGTTCGCATTTCTGCGGGCTAGCTTGATGCGTTCGGATAGGTTCATCTCCTGATCCTATAAAAATGCTTATGGGGTTGCAAAGAAGTCTGCTTATGGGCAGTCTATAAAAAGACTTATCAGGAACCCCTGAATGGCGACCCAAATTAATTTGTTAATTAACCACTTCGGGACCCAGGCCCTCACTGCTCGGGCGCTCGGCGTTTCTCAAGCTACGGTTTCCTATTGGCGTTCCGGATCGCTCAAGATCAGTCCGGAAAAAGCATTTCTAGCTGAGGTAGCCACTGACGGTGCGATAACCGCGTCTTCCCTGTGCCCCCTATTTGCCGAGGTCGAAGCCCGCCACAAGCTAGGGGAATCATCCTGGAATTTACGGCTTCCCGCATCTGGGCCCGATGGCTCTGTAGATCTGTCCAGTGTACAGACGCCTCAATCATGAGAGTCGCCCACCCCCAGTTTCTGTTGTCTGGCTGAATCGCGGACAACAAAAAGCCCGCTTCGCAGGCGGGCCTTTAATCCAGCTCCTAGCCGGGAGCTTTCTTTGAATCTTCGTCCTATGGAGACGATTTCATGCACCCAAAAAATAGCACCGTGCTGTCTTCAGCACAAGAGGCCAGGATGCTTGGCTTTGAAAGCGAGCTCGGGAACTGCTCTCAAACTATGGCCGAGGCCGGTACGTTTGTCTGGGCGCTTGGTTCCCTATTGAGCCAGTTGCATCAGCGCGAATTAGAGGATGATTTCCTGGATGCCATGGTCATGGACGGCCTAGCTAAAGGGCTGTGCCTGATCGGGGCGCGCCTGATGGACGATGGCGCGGATGCACAGACCCTGCTTAAAAAGCACGCCGCATTTGCCCAGGGCGGTGCCCAATGACCGCTTCCAACCAATCGCTTGCAGATCTTGCCGTCGAAGCCGAGTTCCAGCTTACGGTCGCCAAGGATCAATTGGTGTGGCTAGCCGCCCTGGCCGGCGCGATCCAGCTGAGCCATGTCCATGAGGGTGGTCGTCACGCTGTGGCTTTGGCAGAGATCGCCAAGCACTTTAGTGACACCGGATTTTCTGGTGTAGCCAGCGCCGTTGACCAATTCAAGGCGATCGCCGAGGCGTCGTATGCGCCACAAAACGATGGCGATCAAATTGTGGCGCGCGGGGAGGGCAACTGATGGCTCGCGTATCTATTGATGCAAGGAGGCAGTCCGAGGTCGCCAAGCGCGTCGAGGACACGCTTCATACCATTCGCCTGCTGTCCCAGGTTCTGCTGGATAACGGCGGTTACAAGGGCGCCCCGGACGACTGTGATAACCCGGCTCAGATTGACGACTTGGGCGAGTGTGGCATTCAGCAGGCAATCAGCCTGCTGGCTTCCTCGGCCCATCGTGATTTCTGCCAACTGGCGACCGACCTGGGGATTCCACAATGAAGAAGGCCATCCCTAAATCCAAGCATCCGCTGCCGCAAGGCAAGCCCATCGGCCTGCGCGTCAAGCCTCAGGGGAATTCCGCATGGGCCCGCATGCCGTTCGTTGGCGATGACCACCACAAGCTTCCAAGTTGCTGGGATGTTCCGCTGACTGGCGGATTCTTCGGTGGCCTCGATGCTGGGAAAACCATCGCTCGCATGTTCATCAAGTACCTGCGCGACCAGAAGGATGATCCGCTCCGTATGGGGGCATCCCGTTTGCGCATGATGTTTACCTCGCTGGAGCTCATGAAACCGTCAACCCCTGACGAGCAGCATTCCTTGAATGGGCAGCGCGCCGGCTTCATCAGCGAGCTTTTTGAGTGGATCGATGCGGCCGCTATGCGCCATGGGGCGGCTCTTGATGCCATTCCCCAGCGTTCGTTCATCCAGCAGGTCAACGAGCACCTGGTGCGTACAGATCACGCCTACATGGCTGCAGTTAATTCGGTGACCCCATGAATATGATCCCCTTCGATTTCAACGGTACGCTTGTCACCGTCTTCACCGATGAGCATGGCGAGCCCTGGTTCATTGCGCTGGAATTAGCCGGCATCCTCGGTTACAGCGACGCTTTCGAGCTGACCAAAAAGCTTGATGATGACGAAAAGCAAAACCGGCAAATTGCAGGTTTTGGACCTCGCGGTGTATCGACTATTAATGAGCCTGGCTTGTACTCCGCAATTCTTAACAGCAGCAAGCCTGAAGCTAAGCGATTCAAGCGGTGGGTTACACACGACGTACTGCCGACCATCCGCAAGACAGGCTATTACCAAAAGCCAATGACTCAGGCCGAGCTAATCGCCGCTAGCGCAAACATCCTCGTCAGTATCGAGCGCCAGCAGGCTCAGCAGCAGGTTGCGCTGGAGCGAGTGGAGCGCCGCGTCGAAGATCTCAGCCAAACCTCGGTGTGGGACCACTGCCCGCAAAACTGCCAGTCGCTGACCCGAATCAAGGAAACGATGCTGGCGCGCCACGGGCTCTCAGGGGCGGTGGTCGACTTCGTCCTGAAGCAGTGGCCAAACCAGCCAAACCCCGCAGGCATGGTGCGCAACGGCCATGAAGAAGCACTGGGGTCTCAATACCTGGTCTGGTCGAAGAGCCACGTCACCGCCGCATTCCACCGGTTCGTCGGCGAATCGACCATGGTCAGCCCTACCCAGGCAACCCACCCATATTTTGAGGGCCGGTTCCGCCTGGTCCAGAAGGCCAAACCATGAGCAAGATCATTCAGTTTCAAGCCCAGGCTGCACCCGAAATAATCGATGAGGCGCATTACGATCGGTATGCAGACGCCGCCCTTTTGTTGAAGTGCTTCGAAATCGTGAAGGACGCCATCGAAGTCATCAACGAGCCTGAGTACTCGATTGAGAAGGAAGACGACATGCACGTCGATCTGATCAGGGCGTTCTACGCGCTCAGGGTGCTGTTCAAACGCAAGACCGGGCATGACGCCGCGCAGGTCGCGCAGCAACACTGGGACGCGATGACTCTCCACCTTCTGGAAGGGGCGGCACTGCCAGATATGAGCATCCCTCTCTGCGGTCCCCTCACGTCCGCGCTGCCGCCCGAGTACTTCGAGGCCCACAGCGACCTCCAGCTCGCTTGTGCTGCGTTCAATCACAGCGACCAGGTGCGGCTCGGGGTGAGTGCGACTCTCGCTGCGAACAATGCTCAGATCGCCGCCACCATGGCGATCGAGGCCATCAACTCAACTACTGCTCTGCGCAAGCTCGTCCTGCGTCTATCTGGCGGCACCATGGAGGCGTTAGCCGCCCATGTCGCCCGCAAGCCAGGGGAGACGCTGCAATGACCGAACAACCTTCCGCGATCGCGCCGTTGGTGCCGGCAGAAGTAGAACTGCGCGGGCTCGAGTACATGCCTCTTGACGTGGTTCGCCTGCTCGACAGTGATCTCTATGCGATTTCCACAGGGGAAGAATTCAAAACCGCGCTGGCGTTGTGGTGCAAATCTTGGCAACAGCAGCCGACAGCTTCTCTTCCGAATGATGATCGGATACTTGCTCATCTCTCCGGAACAGGCTCGCGCTGGAAAAAAGTTAAGACGATGGCGCTCCGTGGCTGGGTGCTGTGCTCTGACAATCGTCTGTACCACCCAGTGATTGCTGAGAAGGCAATGGCTGCTTGGCATGAGCGCGTTGAGTACCGTGACAAGCGTGAAAACGAGGCTGAGCGCCAGCGGCGGCACCGCGAAGACCATAAAGCTCTGCGGGCAAGGCTCCGGGAATTTGGCGTGACGGTTCCCTACAACACGTCCATGGCATCGTTGCAGGAGATGCTTCAGTACCAAGAGCGAGAGCGGCCCAATAACACCCCTGTCACAAGTACGGGCCCGTCTCATGATACGGAACGGCCATGGCTAAGAAGAGAAGAGAAGGGAAGGGAAGAGAAGCTTTTAAATCAAAAGCATGTCCACCAAGGCTCCGCCTCGGAAGACGAGCCTCCGATGGAAGTGCTGCTCGCCCCGGAAGCTGAGGGCCACCACTACCCTGGTCAACCCGCTTTGCCGATTCCTGAGGCAAACGCGGCATCAGGTAAAGCGCCGAGGGTCGACCCCATGGTTGGTTTCGCAGATTTCTACAAGCTGTACCCGCGAAAGCAAAAGCGTGCCGACGCCGAGAAGGCCTGGCGCAAACTGGCGCCGGATGAGGAGCTACGGGCCACCATCACCGGTTCGCTGGCGCTCCACTACCAGTCCGAGGGATGGCGTAAAGACCAAGGCCAATTCATCCCGCTGCCAGCATCTTGGCTCAACAGCCGGCGCTGGGAGGATGTGCTGGGGCCGATTGACACCCTTGGCTGCCCGGCGGAGCAGCTTGTGGAGCTGTACCACCAGCATTGCCCCACGCTGGCGCCGGTGACGGTGCTTGACACGTTTTTGCGGCAGTCGCTGAGTGAGCGATGGGCTGAGCATGAGGCGCAGCAGGACTTGGGCTTCTGGGTCGAGTTCTTCCAGCAGGCAGCGGGCCTAGATACCGTGTTCTACCGAGGCGAGCACCGCCGGCCGTACCTGGAGGCCTTGGTCATCCGACAAAACTTCCGTGACCTCGTGGAGGGCCACACTCATGCGTGATCCCTACAGCCTTGAGGCCGAACATGGTCTGCTGGGCGCCATGCTCAAAAGCCCTGAATTGATCGACACCCTCAGCGAGGATCTCAGCCCAGAGGCGTTTTACTTCGCGGATAACGCCGAGGTGTACCGGGCGATCAAGGCGCTGAAGTCCGCCGGCAAAGCGGTGGATTTCCTGACCGTCGGTGAGCACATTGACGTGCTGCCGAGCGGCGACCGCGCGCTGGGGTACTGCGGCCAAATCGTCCACGGCACTCCAAGCGTGGCCAGTGCCAAGACCTACGCCGGAATTGTTCGGGAGCGGGCCATTGACCGCTCGCTTTACGACCTGGGTAGCCAGGCCATGGAGATCGCCCAAGGAAGCGAGGATACCCAGACCAAGGTTGCCACAATCCAGGCCGCAGCCATGGCCATCGATGCTGGTGCGGATGGCGATGAGATCGTGAAGGCTTCCGACGTGCTGGTGGATCAGCTCGAGGTTTGGCAGGAGCGGCACGACCGATTGACGCGTGGGGAAACCCTCATGGGGTTATCGACGGGGCTCGCCGACTTGGACGCGAAGCTTGGCGGCCTCCAGCCTGAGCAACTGATCATCGTTGCAGGACGGCCTGGCATGGGAAAAACCACGCTGGCCGCCGGCTGGGCTGTCCATGCCGCGATTCACCAGCGGAAGTCCTCTCTGGTGGTCAGCCTGGAGATGAGCAATGGGCAACTGCTGGACCGTGCGGTGGCTTCGGAAGGGCGTATCCCGTTAAACCTGGTCAAAAACGGTTCGGCATGCCAAACGCACGGCACGGAGCTCGCAGCGGCATCTGCTGCTGTCCGCAAGGCAGATCTGTTTTTCCTTGATCGGCCTGGCTCGACTGTGGGGCGAATTCGCTCGCTGGCCCGCCGGCACAAGCTGCGCTACGGATTGGATCTGCTGGTCATCGACTATCTGCAGCTCATGGAAGGCGAAGGCGGCAGTCGAACTGAGGAGGTCAGCGGCATGAGCCGCGGCTGCAAGTTGCTGGCGCGCGAACTGGGCATTCCAGTCGTCCTGCTGAGTCAGTTGTCCCGCAAGTGTGAGGAGCGCCCGAACAAACGCCCGATCCCATCAGATCTGCGGGAGTCAGGTGCAATCGAGCAGGACGCAGACGTGGTGATCTTCGTGTATCGGGATGAGGTCTACAACGAGAACAGCACGGCGAAAGGCATTGCTGAAATCATTGTCGGCAAAGGGCGGGATATTGAGACGGGGACGGTTCGGGCGGCTTTCCTTGGGCAGTACAACCGTTTCGAGAATCTGGCTGCAGGGTGGGTCGAGCCGACGCAGCCCGAGAGGTCAAACACACTGGCAGGTCGATACGCAGGGGGTAAAAATCATGGGTAAAGCCAACGTGCACAAACCGGCTAAGCAGCTCACCACTTTGGAGCAGAGCTTTCTGCGGATCGCTGGCGAGGAGCTGGCCAAGGTCAAGTTTGGTGGTCCGGCCGCGCTGGCCTGCCTGCTGGATATCGTAGCGAGCTGGCACGGTAATGCGTTGCATCTCGGGTTTCACGATTACGGCAAGCGGTGGCTGGCCGAGGGCGGGGCAGGGAGCAAGGTGGCCGACACGCTGCTGCGCAATCTGTTTGGCCTGAACGAGCCAGGGCCAAACCGGGCAGCGTGACCAGCCGGCCCTGCCACTCACTCCTGGCGGGGCCGGCCACCAAAAAATGGCCGGTCGTTCCAACTTGGGTGGTGGAAAATTACTGCAACAAAAACGCTTTGAACCTCTGCCCGAATGCATAGCGTTCTTGGCCTGAGATCCGTATCACTTGGGGTGCACATAAAAAACACTGGATAGGCAATCACTTCCAGGCTTGGTCGCACCCCAGTCCCATCGAGGAGGAACCATGGAACGAAAAATTGGTGAGCGTGGCCACCAATCAAAGCCGACCCGGGCAGAGATTCGCGCTGCTTGGGAACGGCTGAAAACGGCAGCAGAGCAAGGCAATCTGGAGGCCAATGCACTGCTGATCGCTCTGACGGAAAAAAGCCTGTCGATCCGTGTCGACGCTCCGGCCGCTGTGCTGGCGCCAGAACAACCCGACTGATTCGTGCTGGTATGGGGCTTCACAAGCTGATCCAGTCACATTTACTGCGTTGAATCTCAGCCAGGGGACCGTCGATGAGCCACTCCATGCCGAATTACGTCTGCGCCGCTAAAACACCGGTATTGCTTTTCGGGCATACCAAGACCGCCATGGAGTGGGCTGAGTTGTTTGGGCTGCATTGGAAGACACTGAAGACTCGCCGCCGCCGTGGTGTGGCTTGGGAGGATGCATTCAGGCCATCGCGCTACAGCCCGCGCCGTGCCGAAAAAGCGGCCATGGAATAAATTCTCTCGTAGTGGTTGTCGGCGGGTTTTCAGTCACAAATTCTGTAGTGAAGCCCGCCCACCCCGACAGAGTGCTAACCATGGCCATTGGCGACATTGACGGCGATCTGCCGCTCACCAACGCAGCACGCACCAAACAGACTTCTTTCGACCAGACGAACCTTCCGGCTCAGTACCAGAGCCAGGGCCCGGTTGGTCGCGCAACCCAGCAGTTGCCCAACCCGATGCCGTCCCTCACGCAGGTGGGCCAGCCCAACGCTTCGCAGCCTACTCCAGCCGCATCAAGCGCTCCCCAGACCTCCAGCGCGCCACGCATGTCGTCGCTTTCTGACGTAGGGCTGCCAGCCGGGCAAACCTCATTTGATGCGACCAACACGCCGGCTCAGTACCTCGGACATTCGTCGCCGCCCCCGACCACCGCGCCGTCGCTATCGCAAGTAGCCATGCCAGGCGCAGACCAAACAAGATCTCCAGCTCCGGGGCTGGGCTCGCTTGGCGCACCTGGCGCGGCGGCCAGCAACCTGAGCACCAGTCGGCAGCCGATGGCATCGCTCACCGATATTGGCCGCCCAGCAGCGGGGGCTTCTGCTCCGGCGGGCGGTAGCTCGCTCGCGCTTCCTGGCGCGACCGCCTCGAATACGCCTGGGGCGGGCTCTGCCGCGCTGGCAGACTCCAGCTTCAGCCCGCAATCTCGAATGCCGTCGCTCACCGATATCGGTCAGCAAGCAGGAGCTGCTATTGGCGGGGGCAATACTGCCCAGCCTAACCTGGCCGGGCGTGACCTGCTCTCCAGCGGGATCTCGCCACAGACGCCAGCACCGGCAGCCGCGCCTCTGGCCACCCAGCAGCCCGGATCGGCCGCACCGGCAGCCCGTAGCGCAATGCCTTCGCTGACCGATATCGCATCAGGGGCTGCGAGCTCACCGCAATCAGCGGCAGTTCAGGCGCCTGGGAACTCCGCGCCCGCCGCCACAACTCCGACGACTGCGCCACAAGCCGCTGACACCTCCGTCGGCGCTGCGCAGGTGGCCGGCGCCCCGTCGAGCCAGCCAGCGAGCTCTGGACCGACTTTGAACGGATTCCAGCCCACTGGCATCGGCATCGGCGCCCAAGGTGGCCAGATCGTCGGGAAGGTCGGCACGGACGGCGTTCCATCCTTCAGCAACGATCCCAGTGCCCAGCGCGATGCTGCTGGTCGCCCGACCCTGAACGGGTTCACTGGCCAAAGTAATTTCAGTGTCGGCGCACCAGGTGACGCTGCCCGGGCCATGGCCGGCTACCAGCAGTTGCATGATATGCGTCAGCAGTGGGCGAACGAGGACCGTCTCGACAACGCTCTGGCACAGAACACGCGCAACAACAATTTCAACGTCGTTCACGACAGCAGCCGGCCGCTGACCAAGCAGGACAAGCAGACCGACGCCTCCCTGGATCAGATGCGGGCCAACAGCCTGGAAAATGTCCAAATGGCCCAGGGCGTGTACGACGACTCAGTACGGCGGCAGGGCGCCCAGCAGCAGCTACGCCAGGCCAGTCGACTGGAGGACCTGCAGGCGGCCGCCCTGGCGCCCGGCGCTCCCGATTCGGCCAGGGCCGCACTTCAGCAGGCCATGGACCCGACCGGCGAGAAAGCTGCGGCGCGCCAACTCACTGCGGCAAAGACAGCTCAAGCAAACGCGGCGGCTGCCAAAGACAACCAGTTGGCGGCCAACGGTGGCCGGAAGGTCGGCAACCTGCCGGTGGGCCTGCAAAAGCTAGAGGACAGTGACATCGAGGCTCTGGGCAATGTGAAAAGCATGAACACTCAGCTTGGCAACATCAATCAGCAGATCGATAACGGAACGCTGAAGCTTTCGGCCTTGGGCAACCTTGGCAACAAAGCGCTGAACTACGCCGGGATCAGTACTCAAGAAAGCGCCAATCTTGCATCGTTCCAGGCCGCCATGGAAAAGATGCGCAACGACAGCCTCAGGCTGAACAAGGGCACTCAGACAGAGGGCGATGCCGTAAGGGCGTGGAATGAGCTGTTTGCCAGCACCAACGACCCAAAGGTCGTGAAGCAGCGCCTCAGCGAAATTCAGGCGCTGAACGCCCAGGCTTCAAAGGTTCGCGTCGGTATGATCAATAGCCGTCGCAAAAACCAGGGCATTGGGCCATTGGATACTGATGAGGTGTTGGACGGCTCCATCGGGCTTTCGCCAGACCAAGGCGCCAGTCAGCAGCCCCAGCAAGCCCAGCAGCCAGCGCCGCAGCCTGCCGCCCAGGCTCGTGCCGCCGCGCAGGGACAGAAGAAAGATCATTCCGCACTGTGGGGAGGCTAATCCATGGCTGACAAATGGAGTGATGTGATCGCCAAGCCTGAATACCAGGCCTTGCCCGACGATCAGAAGGCCGATGCCCAGAATCAGTACTTCGACAGCGTGGTGGCGCCCAACCTCAGCAGTGGCGATGTGGGCGATGCCCGTAATCAATTCTTCAGCGCCTACCCGGCGCCAAAGTCCGCGCCAATCCCGCAGCCGGGCCAGACCGGACAGAGCCAGCCGCTTGCACCGGTCGGCGCATCAGCACCGGGCTCGCCTCCCGCATCGCCGCAGCCTGCTCCCCCGCCACAGGCCCCTGAGCAGCCTGGAATGTTGGACCGTATCGGCAACTTCTTCACTGGAGCTGATCGGCAGACCCGAGCAACGAAGGAACTGCCGGAACTGCAGAACTCCGGCCTGCTGGCTGGCGCCGGCGTATCACCAGCGAAGGCCGCGCAGATCAGCGCCACGCTGTTGACCACCTACGACCCGGCCGAGGCTGCCAAGATCCTGCAGGCTGCCTCGCCGGACATCGGTGTGGAGACCGACGAGAAGGGCAACATCCTGGTGGCCAACAACAAGACCGGCGCCAGGGCGGTAGTGAACAAGCCAGGCGCGTCGGCAATGGATGCGCTCCAGCTTGCTGCCACGACCGCGCTCTACAGTCCTGCCGGGCGCGCAGCCGGCGCCGTGGGCGGTGGTGTGCTCAAAGGTGCCGCTGCTGTTGCTGGTGCTTCTGCCGCAACTGAAGCTGGCATTCAGGCTGCCCAGGCGGCCGCCAGCGGTACGTTCGATCCTGCCGACGTTGCGTTGGCTGGCGCTGGTGGCGCTGCCGGTGAAGTCCTGGCCCGTGGTGCTGGCGCTCTTGGGCAGGCAGTTCGGGACAATATCGCCGCTCGCCGCGCGCAGGGTGAAAACCTGACCCAGAATTTCGACTCGGCAGTGGCCGGTGGCGAGGCGCCCGAGGCTGCGGCTCAGCGCTTGATTGGAGCCCCGCCAGCGGCCGCTCAGCCCGCGCCGCAGTCGGTCGTGGAGGCCGCGACCGCAGGCCGCCGATCTGCTGATAGAAAGGTGGACACCCTGATCAACCAGTCGAACCCCGACCAGGGCGTAATCGACGCTGCGCAACAGTTGGGTATTAGCGAACCTCTCCCGCCAGGGGCAATTATTCAAGATCCTGCAACCCTTGGTGTGATTCAAGGTCTGGCCTCGAAGGTGGGCAGCCCGCTCGGCGCGCAGCAGGATGTGTTTCACGACGCCTTGGGCAATCGAGCCGATCAGTTCATCACGGACTTTGGCGGTAGCACGGATAAGGCGGCAGTGTCGGCCAACTTCCGTGACCAAAGCCTGGATGCCATCAACGATCTTAGCAGGCAGTCCACCGAAAGCTATGGCCGGGTTGCGGCCGCAGTGCCAAGAGATACGCCTGCTCCGGCCACTGACTCGCTTGCCCACTTCGACAGTCGGTTGAGCGGGCTCAACAATGACCCGTCACTGCTTAGCAATGCGGAGCGCCAAGTGCGCTCAATCCTAGCAGTGGACCCTGATGCGGGTAAGGCGCCGGTGTTCGCGGCAGGGTTGAAAGTACCTGAGCGTCACGCTGACACGGCGCGCGCCCTGGCCCAGGACGCAGACAACATCGTCTCGGACTACGGCGGCAGCTTCGATAAGGCCAAGGTGTCGGATGCTTTCAAGACGCAGACTAATGGCGCCATCGACCAACTGGAGGCGCAGTCCGACGCCCTGTATCAGGGGGTCAAACAGGCAATCCCAGGCAAGACCCCAGTCCCGGCGGACAACACCGTTGGATACGTTCGCGCGCGCCAGGCAGAGCTTGGAGATAAGCGCCTGCTGAACCGGGATCAGCAGCGAGCCCTCAGCGTTCTTGCGCCTCAAACCATTACCGTCCCGAAGGGAGCACTTTTCCCGGGCCAGGTCGAGAATCGCATCATCCATCCCAACTATGCCGCTATTGATCGGGTCAGAAAGGAGCTCGGGATGGCCTACAAGGGCAAAGGCGCGTTCAAGGACCTGGAGGACACCGACCGCGATGCCCTTTATTCTGCTCTCAGCCGCGATCAGGAAGCTGCGGTCAATTCGATCAGTCCTGAGCTGGGCGCCCAGTACCAGCAGGCCAAGGCCTTGGTAGCTCAGCGCAAGGGGATGGAGGAAGGGCTACAGGCCGCTATTGGCAAGGATCAGTCCGGAGCCATCACCAGCACCGTAAGCTCCGCGCTGAAGGCGCTGGCGAAGGGTAACTTCCAGGCGTTCGACCGCTCCATGGCAACCATCCCTGATAGCCTCAAGCAGCAGGTGCTGATGACTGGCATTGGTGACGTGGCCGCCGGCGGCAAAGGCAAAGAGCTGAACATCCCGGCTCTAACGGCTTTCTGGTCGAACCTCAGCCAGAATGCCGGGGCCAAGGCCAGGCTCGCCCAGTGGCTTCAACCTGATGCTGTACAGCGCCTGGACAACCTGGCTTCCAGCGCTGGGCGCCTACAGGATGTTGTCACCGGCAGGGCTCCAGACGCCAGCCTCAGGACTCCAAGCTTTCAGACGCTTGACACTGCCCGTCAACGCATCAATCCCATCATTCAGAAAATCGAGGCGAAGGCGCGGGCAGGCGAAATGCTGACGGATCAAGACCACGCCGACCTGGCCTTGCATCAATCGCTGCTGAGTGACCAGCGCCGAGTGGCTGATGCCCACGGCGTAGCGGGTGAGTTCGACAACGCAAGGGCACTCGCCGCAGAGCGGGGCCACTGGCACGGCAACCTGGTAAGCCTGATTGGCAAAGACTTCAGCGACGCGATCACGACAAAAGTCGGCTCTGCTCTGGTGGGACTGAAAAATGGCGAGGTAGGGCGGTTCGAGGCAGTGATGGAAAAGCTGCCGCCTGCCATGCAGCGGCAGGTCGTAATGACGGTGATGAATGATCTTTTCACGAATGGCGCCAGATCGTCGGGCCGGGGCATCACCGCGCCTGGCTTTGCCAAGCTCTGGGCCGACTTGTCCCGGCAGCCGGCCGCTAAAGCGGCGCTCATGAAATACCTTCCAGGCGCTGCGCAACCCGACTTGGAAAACATCGCGAAAGTGGCTACAGGCCTCGCCAATGGCCTCAACAAGAACATCCACTCCGGTCGGATTCTGGATGTGCTCAAGGGCTACACGGAAAGCGATGGCATGATTGCCAGATTGTGGGACACCGGTAAGAAGGTCGCCGCTGCAAGCGGTGTGACCTCCCTGTTTGGGCACCCCGGCCTAGGAGCGCTCGCGGTCCTGGCCGGCAAGTGGGCGGCCCGAGAAAAGCCGCCAATCGATGTTACGGCCTCTGCGCTGCTAGGTTCGGACCGCCTGATGGACGCTCTCAAGGCCTTCGCGGCGGCCGGCGGCACCATGCGCGCGAACGTCGTTGCTCGGGAAAAGCAGCTCATGCGCACAGCGGCCTACAAACGCTGGGTGGCAGCACTGGGGCATGAATCGGCGGCCAGGGTGGCGGCAGTGGGCCCGCTCACTTACCTGACGGAGAGCACCAGGAGCCGGGACGATAAATTGCCAGCCACCCGGTAACGGCTTTACGATGGTGCCACTACGGAAGGGGGCACCATGCAGAACGTTCGGGTCAGGTTTGCGTACAAGCGGGGATTTCGGCGGGCCTGGTTGGTGCTGTCGGTTGTTTGGTTATGCCTGACAAGTACAGTGTTCCTATCTACGGGCAACCCCCTTGCGGCCGACATGCGGGCCATACTGTTGTTCGGTGTCGCCCCCGCACTCGTCCTATACGTTTGCGGCGCTGCTTTTGTCTGGATTCTTGAAGGCTTCGCCCGCCCGGACTGACCTAGCCGAGATTCAGTCACAACTCAATTTTCAGTCACATAGATTCAGCCCATCTGGACAACTCCCTGGATGGCTTGAATATGCACACTTCGACCAGCACCACCCAGCCCCTCATTATTCCCCGCATGCCCATACGCTCGACCATCTGCGCTGGCGCCACGCCGGTGACGCTTGACGGAGAGACCCGCCCGGCTATGGAGTGGGCTGATCTACGAGGCTTGAAGTGGCAAACCGTGAAAATGCGCCGGCTGCGCGGGGACACTTGGGCTGATGCGCTGGAGTCAGGGTTGAGGAAAAGCACCTACATGGACCGCTGGATTGGGGCCAGCCCCGCGCAGATACGCTTCCAAGAGCGCACCGCCAGGTACAACGAGATCGTGCAGTCCCTTCAGCGGGCGTAGGGTTGGGTTTCGACCCCGAAACCCCGAGCTCTCTCAGTGCTTGGTGGCTGACTGCCGCTTCTCCTCGATGAGCCTATCGAAGAATGCCATCATCTGCTTGGTCTCGACTGGGTCGGCGGTCGGGTCGGACCCAATGGAGGCCTTCACTAAGATCAGCAACTGCAAGTCGGTGATCTCATCTATTTCGTCGGCCAAGTGTGGGTTGTTCGCAAGCACCAGTTCGCGGAGCGCCTGCATCCTCGTGGTGGAAACCATGGCTAGATCCCTCTCGACATGAGCTTTCAGCATAGATCGCCCGGTGGCCACGGGCTTCCTACTTGGATAAGCGGCATACCCGCCTGCTCTCGAGGCAAAAAAATGCCCGCGATGGGGGTTAGCGGGCAGGGGAATCACAAAGGAGTAACTTCACCCTACTCCGGTAGATGTGAAAGGTTCGTGATCACGCGTTACTTGAGTTCGCCCCCGCTAACCTTCAGCAGGCCGGGCGGCAAATCCTGCAGCGTCGGGAGGGTTGGAGGGGCCGGCTTCCAGGTAATCGGCGCCTCCTGCCGGACTAGGTCTGCACTGGGTTTGAAGTAACCGTGGAGATAGCGCACCTCTCTGGCGACCATGAGCGCGACGATAGCCATGCCCAAGCAGGACACGGTGAATCTAAATGCGTGACGGATGCGAGTTGGGTCAGGCCGCACAATGCTTCCTCATTCGGTCGAGGCTCGATGGTATGCCGGTGCCGACCAGCTGAAAAGACTCGCCGACGAATTGCGCCTGAGGCTATGCCGGGAGCTCAGCCTGGCCAAAAAGTCGTTGCGATGATCCCTAGAGTCCCGGCCCCGCCTGCGCAAAATCCTACTACCTTGAAAAAGCGACGGTGCTTCGCAATACCGCGATCCTGCAGTCCGTAAGCAGCGACGTACTCCAGAATAAAAGCGCCTAGTGAGATCAACAGCAGTAGCGCCGATAGCCCTAAAACCACAAACCCGTCTGCCAAACCGAGCCTCCATAGCAATGGGTATTCGCGAAGTCATGCTGCCATAGGCTCAGATCGGTACGGCTCAGGGTTGTACGAAAGTAGTAGGTGGCGGTACGCATGGTTACAGGCAAGGTTACAGCCGTTGGCCGGTATCCAGGCCAGGGTATCCACGGATAGCGACCTGGGCGCCGGGAGTAGTTACCGCTTGGTTACCACGGCGGTTACCACAGCTGGTTACCAGCCCAGGCGACCGGATCACGCAGTTTTCTCGCAGCAGTTTCACGTACTGGGAATGCGTCAAAGGCGTCTGCAGGCCGGCCAGGAGTGCGCCGGTACGAACGGTACGAACTCTGGAGTACGAACGGTACGCAGCGGCTGGTACGCAACACGGTACGCAGCCTGGCCGGCGGTGAAGGCCTTGGTTGCCAAAACCTAGTTGCCACGATGGTTTCCACGGAAACCATCTGTTGGTAGTGGAAACCGTGCCGGCACCGGACTGGTTGAAGCACTGCGGCGTTGCAGTTCATGTAACTGCGAATTTTATTGGGTCAGGGGTGGCGAGGTTCGGGCGGCTTGTTCGATGTCAGCGTCTTTCCATCCGCAGTGCGGAATACTCCATCACGGATAATTGCCACTGAGACGCCACCGCAAAAAAGCTTGCGGCCAATTTCTGTCCTTCGAACCACGTTGTGATTACGCGTGACAGCCCAAACGGTGTAGTCCTCTATCTGATGCGATGATCCGGTCGAATCTACGACCTCGATAATTCGGTGAAGGGTGGTATCGGTTTCGGCGGTCAAACTTAATTCTCCTTGCTCTCTGCCTGGCGGCTAACGCTACCGCATGGTTGGTTGGGATGTTTCTTTCAGCCCGGCATCCCATTTCCGATCGAACTCCTGCTTGGCCGCATTTTCTTGCTCTACACACGCGACCATTTGGGTGTCGGTTTTCCAGTTGTTGCATCCCTTGGGTGCTTGATAGGAGGCATACCATGCCTGCGTCTTCGCCTGCTCTGCCGCACCTCGGCGGCGGGCCTCCTCGATGTATTGCTCATTGGCTGCCTGGGCCGCTCGAGCCGCGGCGACTTTCTGTTGTCGAGCGACCTCGATGCTGCGCTGCTGCTGTTCCTGAGCCTGCTGATTGACAGCCTGGATCGTGGCGATCTGCTGGGTAAATGCGGTCTGCATTATTTGACTGACCGCGTAGTACCCAACCACTGGGATCACCAAGACGGATAGGATTTTGATCATGAGCAATTCAGGGATGCTTGATCGGCGTCGTGCCATGCGGGGGCTCCTCTTGAGGTGGCGTAATGCTACCTAGCTCAGACGGCAGACGCCATAGCTGCGGCGGGTGTCATTTATGGGTACACCTTAGCTAATACGCTTTGATTTTATCTTTTCTAAGCTTTCTGCTTGATAAGGAACACCTAAAATGCAACACTTCTTTCAGCAACACCCAAAGTGATACGCCACTAGGAGCACCGCCATGTTCGTCCGTACCTATCTCCGAGCATCCACTGTTGAGCAAGACGCCAGCCGGGCTCGTGCCGCACTTGAGCACTTCGCTACCGAGCGTGGCCAAGCCATCGCCAGTGAGTACATGGAGAACGCGAGTGGTGCGAGTGTGGATCGTCCCGAGCTGATGCGCCTGCTAAAAGATGCCCGCAATGGAGACGTGCTCCTGGTCGAATCGATAGATCGGCTGTCTCGCTTGCCGGGCACGGACTGGCAGAAGCTGAAGGCCGCCATTGACTCCAAAGGGCTGCGAATCGTCGCCCTGGACCTGCCGACAAGCCACCAGGGAATGAAAGACACGAAGGGTGACGAGTTCACTGGCCGCATGCTTGCAGCCATCAATTCAATGCTGGTGGAGATGATGGCCGCGATAGCTCGCAAGGATTACGAGCAGCGCCGCGAGCGGCAGGCTCAAGGGATCGAAAAGGCGAAAGCCGAAGGAAAGTACCAGGGGCGACCAGTGGATGCCGATCTGCACAAGCGCGTCACTGAGCTTCTGGCCGCGGGCCTGGGCATCCGGGCAACTGCTAGGCACGCCGCATGTTCGACCACCACGGTGCTACGCATCCGCGATATTAACGTTTGAGGTGCTCCGCAAACAGTGGCGGTGGCAGCGGGGTGGCCGGTACCGCCCGCACCGCCGGTATGGGCAATGTAGGAATAGTCGAACTCAGTGGAGAAGCTGGACAAGCTGTTTTCGATCTCCGCGCTGACCTCATCCGAGCGCTCAGCCCTGAGGGCGCTGCAGGATTACGCGAAGGTTTGCCATCCTGGATAGCTGGCGCGCCATTCTGTTTGATGGGCGCTAGTCGCAGTCGTGCGGCTGAATAGAAATATCTTGGGTATCGTGCCTTGAGTGGTGTAAATAGAACCGCAAAGCCATAAGGAAGTACTGGAGGGCTGATGGATAACCGCTTCCCGCTGAAGAAGCTGGTGGTCGTAATCGAGGATGATGCGGCAATTCGAATGCTGGTGGAGGATATGATGACGGACTTCTTCAGCCGTTGCGTTGCGTTCCCCACCGCCGACGAGGGCCTTCAATACCTGGCAAGCGTCCAGGGCGTCTGCGACCTTGTTATTGCGGACTACGGCGTTCCCGGGGCCCTGACCGGCGCGGATCTCTTGAAGGAAGTGAAACAGCGATGGCCTGGGGTTCCATCAATACTCACCTCAGGATACGCATCGGAAGTCATTGAGATCCCACCGCATGTGCTTTATCTCCAAAAGCCGTGGTCAATGGAGGCTCTTTCGCAGGCTGTGCGTCAGGTATCGTTTAACCCGCTGTAGCGTTCTTGCTTTCCCTTCGGCGCCCGGTCATCCCTCAGCTCCGAATATCGAATGGAGAATATCGTATAGGTCACGCCACGGCACCTGAGGCTCGTCCGTTTTAGCCAGGCAATCAGCAGCGTGGACAAAAGGCTGGGCCCGATACCGCTTATCCTGAACCCGACCACATCGGGAGCACTGCAAGTTGTCCCCTATCAGTCTCCATGACTCGTTCCATCTCCTGAGCTTGATCGGCCTGTCTGGCATGACGTCCGCCTCGGTAGTGGCATTGAGAGATCATGCCCCACCCGGTCAGCGTTTCATAGAGGGTGGAGGTGCCAATCCTTCAGCGTATTTATCGGTTGCGTCACTCATTCCCTAGCTCTTCCAGGCAGTAGCCTATCAGCTCACTGGACTCGTCCAGCGCGGTCAACGCGTCGCGAGCATTCGTCGCCGCCTGGGCACCGCCGTTCTGCTCGGCCCACAGGGCCAGCTCCTCGATGGCCGCGCCGAGGGCGAGGTCCGATTTGACTTGGGCTGCGAATGGTTGCGCTGGACGTGCCGACAAGTCACCAGGGGAGGAAAATCACCAAAGGAGACGAATTCACCGGCCGTATGCTTGCTGCGATCAATTCAATGCTGATGGAGATGATGGCTGCGATAGCTCGTAAGGATTATGAACAGCGCCGTGAGCGCCAAGCTCAGGGAATCGAGAAGGCGAAAGCTGAAGGTAAATATCAAGGTCGACCGGTCGATATCGACTTGCACAAACGGATTCTCGAATTACTCGGCGCTGGGCTGGGCATTCGGGCGATCGCGAGACACGCGTCCTGCTCAACCACGACGGTGCTACGCGTTCGTGATGCCCACCTCTGAAGCGATCCTGGGGGGAATTCCAATTTGTCCTCTAAGCCGCTCGGTGATCAAGCCAGACCAATTAGCTGGCTTGGCAGCCTCCAGAGGAAGCTTCGGTAGCGCGCCATTAAGCTTGGCTAGAGATTCGAGCTGATGCGGTAGTTTCTGTTGTGCCTGAAAGGGTGCTAAGCAACCCTTTGATAACACCGCGTACTACAAGGCTCCCGGAATTGGTCACATATCCTTGTACCGTCCCGTTGATTTCTGCGGATCCTCCAGCCTCGATAACTAAATTTTTCAGAACCATTCCCTGGAGTTGGAAGTGCGCGTTCGGGGAAACTGTCACTGAGCCGGTCACGGTGCCATTGAGTTGAAAGTCTTCAGCGATTTGGATGTCGCCTACGATCTTGCCGTTCTCCATCTTCATGCATCGACCTCTGCGCCTTGCGCGCCATCGTTGGGGGAGTGATTTGCAGGCCCAGCTCTCTGGGCTGCTGAGAGAATAGCGTGTTTTTCTACGGGTGCCTTCCAAGTCGGATTCGCGCAGGTTCAGCGCCGGGCGACTCTGAAGGACGCTGAAGGTATCAGGCTGGTTTTGGTTACCAGCCTACGCATAAAACCAGTTATCCCGATGAATGGTATTGTAAAGACTTGCGACATCGTATTGATGGCAGGAGCGCCGCTCTGTAAGATCGCGCATCCAAAATCATCACCGGAAGACTGCATTGGAAGCGGACGTTAACCCAACTGCTGAATTGGAGGGGGCTGCTCTTCAGTCGCGCCTTAGGCTCGAGCTTCCCAACGAGATTTCGGCGGAGACCGTTGATCCGGTGGTTGCCTTACTTAAGGATGCGCCAGCAGGAACGGCCATTGAGCTCCATCTGCGACATAACGCTGGCGGGCGTGT
The DNA here is from genome assembly GCF_000263855.1 of Pseudomonas sp. M47T1. Classification (GTDB taxonomy): domain Bacteria; phylum Pseudomonadota; class Gammaproteobacteria; order Pseudomonadales; family Pseudomonadaceae; genus Aquipseudomonas. The sequence goes on along the minus strand of NZ_AJWX01000029.1, from coordinate 51,759 downwards.
GGACAAAATGGTCGCCTTGATCGATGCTCTTAACGAAACCAAGGCATCGGTCGAAATAACCTATAGTCGTTACATCATGAGCGCAGCAGCCACCGTCTGGCTGTACTTTCTGCTTCGCTCGACGACGAATGTGCAGTCACTGATGCCCCGTAAGCCTGGGGTTGTGATGTATCACAGACCTCGCAAGACGCAAGGGGACTATCTCTGTTTCGCCGATGAGGTTGGAGACGACCATCCGCTGAAAGGGCCTTTGGCGCAGCAGATGAAAATCTTCGATGATCTGTTCGAGACGATGTATCAAGTTTTCCTTCGCATTGGTCCCGACGGCCAGCTGAGGGATGAGCCGCCTGAATGCATGGTCCATGAGCCCGATGGCCTGAAGTATCGGCATTGGGTTATGCGGTTGAGAGATTGTTATTACGGGAACCAGGACTGCCTGATTCCTGTCTGAGAATACAACGGAGTGGAGATGGCGATATGACTGGTAAATCGTTAAGGTATCTCAAGCCTGCTACAGCAGAGCAGCGGAAGCAAAACGCCGAGCGTACCCGCGAGGCGGTGGCTTCGTACAAAAAGGCAACTCAAGATATCCACGAGATTTGTGCCGCGAAAGGTTTGGTTGAGCCGATCCTGACTGCTTGAATCCAGGATTATCCAAAAAACCCGCTCTTGAGGCGGGTTTTTTTGTGGGGGCTTTCTTTTTGATCGAGATTGCTTCGCTGCGAGCCCTGCTGGCGGTAATTTAGACCTGCTTCTTGTTCGGTCTAGGCGGTGTGGCCTTGGCCAAAGCTTCCGCGGAGAATTGAAGGAGATGCCGCTGTAGTAGGTTTTCAACGATATCCATAGCGTGGGCGATGTCCGCATCTGATGGCAGATGACCCCGATGAGTGGCCGCATGTCCTGCTTCCAAGGCGGCCACAAGAACTGCCTTGTCGCTGTCCGTAATCCGCCCCTTTTCGACCAATGCCGAGAGCTTAAGATCGAAGGTACGGAGATCTCCTACGTTGTCGTTCATGTAGACGTCAAGAAGGGCTCTGGCTCCCATCATAGCCAGGCGTTTACTGTCGGCCTGAAGCGCGGTGTAAATCTCGGCGAGTAAAACTCGCCATCCATCAGGAATTTGCCACATCCAGAGTGGTGGGCGACGGGATGCGCGTGGGGGATAAAACTCGCTCTGATCACCCATGTCGTATTCTGAATGCCAATGGTCTACGCGCAGCACGACTGTTTCGCAGCCGAGACACTGCAGCATTCGGTAGTACGTTCCCCACTCACATGGATACTCTGGGTGCCCATCGTGCCCACTGGTCGCGCGGACGGCGACCTCCTCATGGTTGGTGAGGCCCGAACAATAATTGCAGTAGGATTTCGGCATAGGCCGCGTACCGTGTTGGTTTTATTCCACTTGCCAGGCTGTCATAAAGCTGGCATTTCTGAGCCAAAACAACCCAATTGGGCACAAAAAAAGCACTTGCGATAATCGCTAAGTGCTTGATTTGTAAAGCTTATTTGGTGGAGCCGGGGGGATTTGAACCCCCGTCCGCCAGTACTCTGCTGTCGGTTCTACATGCTTAGCCGTGTCTATTGAGTTAACCCTCGGCCGCCCGACGGGCAGGGTGCTTCAGGCGAGTTGTGTAAGTTTTAGGCGCTTCGTCCACAACGTACTAGGCGACGATTCTGTTCTATATGACAATCGCTTCGAGTTTACAGACATCCTCTAACGATTGCTGGAGCCGAAGCTACCAGAAGGGAAAGCTAACACCGCTTACGCGGCGAGAGCGAATTCCCCGTAATTGTCATCATTGGCAATTATAAAGTTTGCAACAGTGGATTTACGAGTTCTGTTACCCACTCGGCATGCACCTAGAGTTTCGTTACCGGCGTCGAATCCTAATCGGCCCCGCTTTCTGCTCTTGCCTGTCCGCGTTAGCGGGCAGACGATCAGTGTACGGCAAAACGCGCCGTGAGTCGACCGTCTGTCATGCTTTGCCTGTTACTGGCCTTTGCTGTCGCTGTTGGTGGCTTTGTCGATGGACTGCCACACGCGCTCCGACAGGGCGATGCAGGTTTTCTTGTCGCCGCTGGCCTGGGCGGCCTTGGCTTTTTCGATGTCTTCCTTGTTTTGCTCCATGATCTGCGCAGAGACGCTGCCGGCGGTTTTGTCGGCGTCGTCGATTTTCTGCAGGTTGGCGGCGCACAGGTCGTCGGCGGCGAAGGCGTGGCTGGTCATCAGGGCGGCGGCCATGCACAGGCCGGACAGGGTTAGACGGTTCATGGTAAGTCTCCTCAGCAGGGGGAAGACTCGGCAGCGCCGACCACGAAAGGCTCAGGCACCGAGCGGAGTTGAGCCTTTTTCACAGGCCATGAAAGATGGACTTTGGGCGTGTGAAGGGGTTCGAAATATTTGCGCGGGGATAGTGTGAAAAAGCGTTTTCATTTGCAACAAAATACTTCGGCGTTTGGCGAGGGACCGAGGTGGCCTGTGGCCGCGAAGCAGGCGCGGCGGTGTGTCAAGTAATGCGCGGCGTGCCCTTCGCGGGCAGAGCCCGCTCCCACATAGGAATCGGGGTGCCCAGATAAATTGTGGGCAGAGTTCCTACATCGAAAACAGGGTGCCCAGATGGATTGTGAATAAGGCTCCCTAACCGAAAGCAGAGTGCTCAGATGGACCGCGGGCGGGTTACTCGGTCTACCAGGTAGACCAGGCTGTGGTAGTCGATGCCGCTGTGGCTGCTGAGGCCTATTTCGCAGGTGCGGCTGGTGGAGATGCCTTCTTCGCAGTACTGCACCGCGTCCTTCAGGGTGCGCAGGGCGTGGTCGTTGAGTTCGGGGGTGGTGAAGCCTTTGTCGCCCGCGAAGCCGCAGCAGTGGATGCCTTCGGGGATGACGACGTGTGTACTGCAACGTCTGGCCAGCTCGATCAGGGCCTGGCTTTCGCCCAGGTGTTGGGTGCTGCAGGTGACGTGCACGGCGATGGCGGTGTCCTGGGGGGTGAAGACCAGTTTGTCCAGCAGGTGGGTGCGGATGAAGCGTACCGGGTCGTAGAGGTCCAGGCGGGTGTCGGCCAGGTCTTGCACCAGGCGCAGGGTGCAGGGGCTGGTGTCGCAGTAGATGGGGTCGAGGCCGCCGCGGCTGGCGGTGAGCAGGGCGGCGATGAGTTCCTGGCGCTTGTGTTCGGCTTGCTCGGCGTAGCCTTTGGAGGCGAAGGGTTGGCCGCAGCAGAGGTTGTCCTGGTTGTCGGGGAACACCACTTGGTAGCCGGCTTTTTCCAGCAGGCCGCGGGTTTTGTCCAGCAGGGACATTTGTTCCTTGTCGCTGGCGGCGGGGCCCATGACGCGGGATACGCAGGCAGCCAGGTACACCACGCGGGGGCGGGCGTCGGTGACCGGTGGGGTGAAGTGGATGGCGTTTTCCGCTTGGGGCATGGCGGGGGTCCATTGCGGGACTCGGCCTTTTGAGGCGCGCGACAGGCTTGCAGACAGGCTGGCCAGGCGTGGCGCGCCCAGCAGCATGCGGGCGCCGTTGGCCACGTGCAGGGTGAAGCGCGCGCCTTTCAGGGCGGTGGCGAAGTGGTTGCCCAGCCAAGTGGCAGCCTTGAGGTTGTGGGCGTTGCGGGCGCGCAGTTTCTTGATCAGTTCGCCGGTGTTGATGCCCACCGGGCAGCGCTGGGCGCACAGGCCGGTGGCGGCGCAGGTGTCGATGCCCTGGTATTGGTAGTCGTGTTCGAGGGCGCGGGTGTCGAGGCCTGCGCGTTTTTTCGCCTGGATGTCGCGCCACATCACGATGCGTTGGCGCGGGCTGAGGGTCAGGCCTTTGGAGGGGCATACCGGTTCGCAGAAGCCGCATTCGATGCACTTGTCGACGATGTCGTCGGCAGCGGGCATGGGCTTTAGATTCTTCAGATGGATGTGTGGGTCTTCGCTGAAAATAACGTCAGGGTTGAGGATGCCGGTGGGGTCGAGCAGGCGCTTGAGTTGCCACATCAGCTGGTAGGCGTCGTGGCCCCATTCCAGTTCCACGAAGGGCGCCATGTTACGGCCGGTGCCATGTTCGGCCTTCAGCGAGCCGCCGAATTCCACCGCCACCAGGTGCGCGACGTCGTCCATGAAGGCCTGGTAGCGCGCCACTTCCTCGGGGTTGTTGAAGCCTTGGGTGAAGACGAAGTGCAGGTTGCCCTCCAGGGCGTGGCCAAACAGGATGGCTTCGTCGTAGCGGTGTTTTTCGAACAGAGCGATGAGGCGGTTGACGCCGATGGCCAGTTGTTCGACGGGGAAGGTCACGTCTTCGATGATGACCGTGGTGCCGGTCTGGCGCACGGCGCCCACGGCGGGGAAGGTGTCTTTGCGGATGGCCCACAGGCGGGCGTTTTCCACCGGGTCTTCGCTGAAGTCGACCTGGCGCTCTACCGGGAAGGGCGTGAGCGAGGCCATGATCTGCGCGAGCTGTTCGTGCAGCAGGGCCTGGCTGGCGGCGCGGGATTCGATCAGCAGGGCGCAGGCGCCGCCGGACAGTTCGCGCACGAACGCGGGCATGCCTTTCATGTTCTGCACCGAGCGCAGGCTGCGGCGGTCCAGCAGTTCCACGGCGGCCACGGGCTGGGTCTTGAGCGCGGTGACGGCGTTGCAGCAGGTTTCCACGTCCGGGAAGACGATCAGCGCCGAGGCCTTGAAAGGGTGGTCGATGACGGTGTCGTAGGTGACGGCGCTGATGAAGCCCAGGGTGCCTTCGGAGCCCACCATCAGGTGGCTGAGGATATCCAGGGGCTCGTCGTAGTCCACCAAGGCGTTGAGTGACAGGCCGGTCGTATTTTTCAGCCGGTATTTGTGGCGGATGCGCGCGGCCAGTTCGGGGTTGGCGCGGGTCTCGCGGCCCAGTTCGGCCAGGCGTTCCAGCAGGGCGCCGTGGCTTTGGCGCAAGGCGGCCACGCTGGCCGGGTCTTCGCTGTCCAGGCAGGTGCCGTCGGCCAGCACCAGGCGGATGCCGGCCAGGGTGTGGTAGGTGTTCTGGGCCGTTCCGCAGCACATGCCGCTGGCGTTGTTGGCGACGATGCCGCCGATTTTGCAGGCATTGATGGAGGCAGGGTCAGGGCCTATCTTACGCCCGAACGGTGCCAGCCAGGCGTTGGCCTGGGCGCCGATGACGCCGGGTTGCAGGCGGATTTGCGTGCCTTGGCCACGCACTTCGCGGCCGTTCCAGTGGTCGCCCAGCACAATCAGCACCGAGTCGCTGATGGCCTGGCCGGACACGCTGGTGCCGGCGGCGCGGAAGGTCACCGGCACGTGTTCGCGGTGGGCCAGTGTGAGCAGGGCCACCACTTCGTCTTCCGATTCCACGCGCACCACCAGTTTGGGGATCAGCCGGTAGAAGCTGGCGTCGGTGCCGAAAGCCAGGGTGCAGGTGGGGTCGTCGAAGCGCCGCTCGGGCGGTATCAGGGTGCAGGCTTCACGCAGGAAGGCAGCGGGCAGGCTCATTGGTCCTCCAGAATCAGTACCACCAGGTCTTTGGGCCCGTGGGCGCCGTAGGCCAGTACTTGTTCGATGTCAGCGGTTTTCGACGGGCCGGAGATTAGCAGTGCATTGGTGGGCATGCCGCCGGCCCAGTTGAATTGCTGCTGCACTTGATAGAAGTTGTCGTGGATTTCGCTGGCCTTGAGCAGGGCGAAATGCACCGGCGGTACCAGGCTCATGAGGCGTGGTTCTTCGCGGGTGGGCCACAGGATCAGGCTACCGGTGGCGGCGATGGCGCCCAGGGTGCTGGTCAGGCCGGCGGCGGTGTCGTTGAACAGTGCAGCCTTCCATTCTTCTACCGGGCGGTCGTAGGCCGTGAGTGTGGGCAGGTCGCCGTGGGCTTGCCAGTACTGGGTGACACGTTGGCCGTACTCGGTGGCCGGGGCTATCAGCAGGTTGGGCAGTTGCCGGTCGCGCAGCAGCTGGGCAAGCAACGCGGGCCAGTTGGCATTGGTGGTGAGGTGGATGTCGGTGTGCACCGCTTCCATCAGTGTGCGCAGCTGGGCAATGCGCTCGCCTTGTGGATAAGTCCAGGGCGCGGTCACCAGCGCCTCGTCGAAGTTATCCACAATGGGCGTGGTGCCTTCCAGGCTGTTGCGCAGTTTGGCGAGGATGTTCTGCTTGGCGCTCATGGGCGGCCTCCCTGTTTGGCCAGGTGCTCGCGGGCCAGGTCGTGCAACGATCGCGCGGCAGGTTTCGGTGCGCTGTGGTTTTGCGTCCAGGGCCCGATGTTGTTGGGCGCAAGGTTGCGCAGGCGGGTGGCGAAGAAGCTGAACAGCTTATAGAGGGTGGGCGAGCTGTTGAGTTTCGCCCAGGCGTTCCAGATGAACCGTTCCTTGCGCGAGTACTTGCTGCCCTGGCCGCGCATCACTGGATGAGGGCTGTCGGGGGCTTTGACGTTTTCTTCGCGCAGCCGACGCAGGATGGCCGGGATTGGAATTTTCACCGGGCACACTTCACCGCAGGCGCCGCACAACGACGAGGCGCTGGGGTGGTCGGGCACCTTGGCCAGGCCCACCATGTGCGGGGTGATGATTTTGCCGATGGGGCCGGGGTACACCTCACCGTAGGTGTGGCCGCCGACGCGGGTGTACACCGGGCAGTGGTTCATGCAGGCGCCGCAGCGGATGCAGTTGAGGGTCTGGCGCAGTTCGCTGTCGGCAAAGGCCTGGCTGCGACCGTTGTCCAGCAGCACCAGGTGCACTTGCTGGGGGCCGTCGCGCTCGTCGGCCTTGCGCGGGCCGCTGATCATGTTGACGTAGGTGGTGATGGGAATGCCCAGCGCCGAACGGGTCAGCAGCGACAGCAGGGGGACGGTGTCGCGCAGGTTCTCCACCACCTTTTCAATGCCGGTGACGGCGATGTGCACGGGCGGCACGGTGGTGGACATGCGCCCGTTGCCTTCGTTTTCCACCAGCAGCAGGGTGCCGGTTTCGGCCACGGCGAAGTTGACCCCGGACACGCCGATGTCGGCTTCGAAGAACTTCTGGCGCAGCACGCGGCGGCCTATCTGGATCAGTTGGTCGACGTCTTTGGTGTATTCCACGCCCAGTTTGTCGTGGAACAACGAGGCCACCTGGCCGGCGTTTTTGTGAATGGCTGGCATGATGATGTGCGAGGGCTTTTCGTGGTCTAGCTGGACGATGTATTCGCCCATGTCCGATTCCAGGCACTCAATGCCGCGTGCTTCGAGGGCATGGTTCATCTCCATCTCTTCACTGACCATGGACTTGCCCTTGATCACCTGCTTGGCGCCATGGCTGTCGATGATGCCCTGGACGATGGCGTTGGCTTCGTCCACGGTTTCAGCCCAGTGCACCTGCACGCCGTTGCGGGTGAGGTTGCGTTCCAGGGTTTCCAGCAGGTCGGGCAGTTTCGACAGGGCGCGGGCGCGAATGGCGTTGCCCAGGGCACGCAGTTGCTCACGCTCGTCGGGGTCGGCGAAGGCCACGGCACGCTTGGTCATCAGCGAGTCCATGGCGGTGCGGAAATTGCTGCGCAGTTGCGGGTCGCCCAGGGCGTTGTGGGCGCGGGTGCGGAAGTCTTCTTCCACTTCGACGGTAGGAATGCGGGCCTGGGAGTTCATTGGGCACCTGCGCTGCGTTGCCACAGGAACGTGGCCAGGTGCTGGCCGCGCAGGGCTTCGCGTTGTTTTTCCAGGGCGCCGTTGATGTTCATCAGGCAGCCGCAGTCGGCGCTCAGCACCTGGTGGGCACCGGACGCCTTCAGGTTACGGGTTTTGTCGGCAACCATGGCGCCGGAGATGTCCGGCATGCGCACGCTGAAGGTGCCGCCAAAGCCGCAGCATTCGCTTTCGTGGCTGTGGTCCACGCGCTCGACGTTGGCCAGTTGCGCCAGCAGGGCGCGGCCGTGCAGGTGGGTGTTCATTTCCCGGCGAGCGGAGCATGAGGTGTGCAACGCGACTTTCACCGGCTGGCCGCTGTCCTTGAGCTGCACCTTGCACACGTGCAGCAGGAACTCGGCCAGTTCATAGGTTCGCTCAGCCAGGGACTGCACGTGCTTGAGCGTTTGGGGCTCGTCCTTGAACAGGTCGGCATAGTGCTGGCGCAGCATGCCGGCGCAGGAGCCGGAGGGCACCACCACCGGTTGCTCGTTGGCAAACAGTTGCAGCTGTGCGCGCGCCACGTCCCGCGCCTGGTCGGTGTAACCACTGGTGTAGGCGGGTTGGCCGCAACAGCTTTGGCCTTCGGGGAAGTCCACACGGATGCCTTCGCGTTCCAACAGGCGTATCGCGTCCATGCCGGCGTCGGGGTAGAACAAGTCCACCACGCAAGTGCCGAACAGGTACACCCGCGCGGGTTTGCTGGCCGGGTAGCTGCGTGGCTTGGGAATGGGCGGGGCCACGCGGGTGGCATTGGGTACGGCGTTGTAGAAAAGCTCGCTCATCAGGCGTGGTCTCCGGGTGGGCCCGGTTATCCGGCCGCGAAGGCCGGGGTTATCAGTACCGGCGCCACCACGGGCAGCGCCGGGCGTGTTGCATCAATGCACCAACATGCCGGTGAACCAGTACGCCTGGGCCAGGGTGATCAGACCGACGATGGTGGCGAAGAACAGGCTGTGCTTGAGCGTAAAACGGAACAGGTCGGACTCTTTGCCCACCAGGCCGGTGGCGGCGCAGGCCACGGCAATGGACTGCGGCGAGATCATCTTGCCGGTCACGCCACCGCTGGTATTGGCGGCCACCAGCAGCGTGTCGCTGACGTTGATCTGGTGCGCGGTGGTGGCTTGCAGCGAGCTGAACAGGGCGTTGGACGAGGTGTCGGAACCGGTGAGGAAAACGCCCAGCCAGCCCAGGAACGGCGAGAAGAATGGGAACGCTGCGCCGGTAGCCGCCAGCACCAGAGCCATGGTGGAAGACATGCCCGAGTAGTTGGTGACGAAGGCGAACGCCAGCACCATGCCGATGGACAGGATGGGCCAGCGCAGCTCATACAGGGTTTCGACAAAAGTGGTAAGACCAATTCTGAGCTTGATCTTCAAGACCAGCATCGACACCACGGCGGCCAGGAAGATGGCGGTGCCGGTGGCGGCGATGGGGTCGAGCTTGAACACGGCGGCGATGGGCGTGGGGGTAGCGGCAATCGGCGCGACCTTGATCACCAGTTGGTCCAGGTGCGCGATGGCGAAGTTGAACACCGTGGCGTACATCGCACCGCCGGCGGCGAACAGCGCCTTGAAGGGCTTGAGGGTCCAGACCGTGACCAGCACGGTGAGGATCAGGAACGGTGACCACGCCTTGAAAATCTCGCCAAAGCTGTAGGGCGAATCCAGCTGGGTGCGTGGTTTGCCGAAGCCGCCGACGCTGGCCACTGCAGACGCGCCTTGCGCAGTACCGGCAATGTGGTCACCGGCACTGCGGTGCGGCTGCCAGACTTTCAGGAACAGGGTGAGGGCCACCAGGCTGACCAGCGCCGAGGTGATGTCGGGCAGTTCCGGGCCAATGAAGTTGGAGGTGAAATACTGGGTGATGGCAAAGCTGGCGCCGGCCACCAGGGCGGCGGGCCAGGTTTCGCGCACGCCGCGCATGCCGTCCATCATGAACACCAGCCAGAACGGCACGAACACCGACAGCAGTGGCAGTTGGCGGCCGGCCATGGCGCCGATCTTGAAGGCGTCGATGCCGGTGACCTGGCCGGCCACGATAATCGGGATGCCCAGGGCGCCGAAGGCCACGGGCGCGGTGTTGGCGATCAGGCACAGGCCGGCCGCGTACAGCGGGTTGAAGCCCAGCCCCACCAGCAGTGCGGCGGTGATGGCCACGGGCGCGCCGAAACCGGCGGCGCCTTCCAGGAACGCACCGAAACAGAAACCAATCAGCAGCACCTGCAAGCGCTGGTCGTCGGTGATGGACAGTACCGAGCTGCGGATGATTTCGAACTGGCCGCTTTTCACCGTCAGCTTGTACAGGAACACCGCTGCCACGATGATCCAGGCGATGGGCCACAGGCCGTAGATGAAGCCATACCCCGCCGCAGCCAGGGCCATGTCGGGGGGCATGCGGAAAGCAAAGATCGCCACCAGGATGGCCAGCACCAGGGTGATGCTGCCGGCCACATGGCCTTTGAGGCGCAGCACGGCCAAGGCGAGGAAGAAGAAGACGATCGGGATAACGGCCGCGAACGCGGACAGGCCAAGGCTGCCGAGCGGGCTGTAGAGTTGTTGCCAGGTTTGCATGTGGGGTGGCCCCTAATTGTTGTTGGTCAGGCACTTCGCGGCTGTTGGCAAATTGGTAATACCAATTTACAATGCAGCGGTGCTAGGTTAAAACCCCTGTTGGTGGTGTGTCAATTTGTCACCGTGCAACTTTGGTCGCAGTTCGATGAGTGGAAGAGGTGGTGGATGGCGTTTGATCAGGTTCGGCAGCGGCGTTTGTCCGACGATATCGTCGAGCGGCTGGAAGGCATGATTCTGGAGGGCACCCTGCGTGCCGGCGAGCGCTTGCCTGCCGAGCGGGCGCTGGCGGAGCAGTTTGGCGTGTCACGGCCGTCGCTGCGCGAGGCTATTCAGAAACTGGTGGCCAAGGGCATGCTGATGAGCCGGCAGGGTGGGGGTAACTATGTAGTGGAGTCGCTGGGTTCTACCTTCAGCGACCCGCTGATGCAGTTGCTGGAAAGCAACCCCGAGTCCCAGCGCGACCTGCTGGAGTTTCGTCACACCCTGGAGGCGTCGTGTGCCTACTACGCAGCGCAGCGGGCCACGGAGCTGGACCGTGAGCGCTTGAAGGTGGCATTCGAGGCGCTGCTGGACTGCTACGCCCGGGAAGACAAGGTGACCCGCGCCGAAGAGGGCGCGGCCGATGCCAACTTCCATTTAGCCATTGCCGAGGCCAGCCACAATGCGGTGTTACTGCACACCATTCGTGGGCTGTTCGACCTGTTGAAGCGCAACGTGGTGATCAACATTGGCGGCATGTACAAGCAGCGTACGGAAACCCGCGACATGCTGATCAGCCAGCATCGCGAGTTGTACCAGGCCATTATCGAAGGGCGAGCGGAAGAGGCCCGAGAGATCTCCAGCCGTCACATCCTGTATGTGCAGGAAGTGCTGGATGAAGTCAGGCAGCAGGTGCAGCGTGTGGCAAGGGCAGAGCGCCGTAAAGGGCTGTAAACCTACATGGCCCCTGTGGATGCGGGCTCTGCCCGCGAAGCGAACGCCGCAGTGTGCCTGACACTGAGCGGTGTTCTTTTCGCGGGCAGAGCCCGCCCCCACAAGTGTGGCCGATGGGGGTTCGCAGGCGTTGGGACTACTCGTCCTTGCCCTTGGTGCGCACGGCGCGGTGCAGTTCGCGGTCGGAATCACGTTCACGCTCGGTATGGCGCTTGTCGTATTCCTTCTTGCCCTTGCCCAGCGCAATTTCGCACTTGATCAGGTGCTGCTTCCAGTACATGGACAGCGCCACGCACGCATAGCCTTTCTGTTGCACCAGGGTGAACAGTTTTTCCAGCTCGCGCTTGTTGAGCAGCAGTTTACGGGTACGAACCGGGTCAGCGATGACGTGTGTGCTGGCCGCTGTCAAAGGCGTGATATGGCTGCCCAGCAGCCAGGCTTCGCCATCCTTGAGCAGGACGTAGCTGTCGATCAACTGCGCCTTGCCGGCACGCAGACTTTTTACTTCCCAACCGGACAGGACCAGGCCGGCCTCGAACTTGTGTTCGATGAAGTAATCGTGTCGCGCCTTCTTGTTCTGCGCGATAGTCCCTTCGGGGTGTTTCTTTTGTTTGGCCATAGGGGGCGCATTATAGGCAGTCGCGACGTTGTCGGCTACGGTGTAGCTACGTGCTTGAGCCTGTGCGGTGAATCCCGGACAATGCGCGATCTTTTTTGATCACCTGGGCCCAGTTGCTGTCGACTGATAGGCACCGGAGGAAATGACGCACTCATGACTACGCATATCCAACGTTCGGCCCTGTTGCCTTACCCCGCACAGGCCTTGTACGACCTGGTCAACGATGTGGCGAGCTACCCCGAGTTCCTGCCGTGGTGTTCGTCGAGCACGGTGCTGGAGGCCAGCGACACCTCGATGCGCGCCAGCCTGGAAGTGGCCAAGGGCGGCCTCTCCCAGAAATTTGTCACGAAAAATGTGCTGGTGCCGGGCAAGACCATTGAAATGAACCTTGAAGAAGGTCCGTTCAGCCAACTGCATGGCCTCTGGGTATTCAAGCCGCTGGGCGAGAAGGCCTGCAAGATCAGCCTGGACATGTCCTTCGATTACGCCGGGTCCATCGTGCGCGCCACCCTGGGGCCGCTGTTCAACCAGGCGGCCAATACCCTGGTGGACGCTTTCTGCCAGCGCGCCAAGCAGCTGTATGGCTGACGCCTTTATAGACGTAGAGGTGGTGTACGCGGCTGTCGACCGCCAGTGCCTGTTGAGCGTGCGCGTACCCAACGGCTGCTCGGTGCATGACGCCGTTGTGCGGTCAGGTATTGCCGCGCAGTTTCCCGAGGCCAATGTGCTGGCCTGCCCCATGGGTATCTTCGGCAAGGCAGTGGCTGACCCTGCGGGTCATGTGCTGGAGGAGGGCGACCGCGTGGAAATTTATCGACCGTTGATCGCCGACCCCAAAGAGGTGCGACGTATGCGCGCAGCGAAGGCGGCAAAATCCAGATAAAAAAAAGCCCGGCGGTTGCCGGGCTTTTTTATAACGCCTGCTTATTGAGGGGCTGCCTCGATAGGCGTTGGCGTTGGCACCGGAATGACTTTCACGTCATCGACGCTGCGCTGGATCTGATCCAGGGTGGAACCGGGCTTGGCCGGCGCTTCTGGCGCGGCAGGCTTGGCGGTGCTGTCTACAGGCGCGGCCGGGGCGGCGCCTGGGGTACCCAGAATGGACTGGTCCTTGCTGACGCCCGGCATGAAGTCGCCGGACAGGCTGGCAAGCTGGTCATTCTCATTAAAGAAAATGCTCATCCGTTCCTGCTGGCGTTCGCCGCCACCTGGCTGGATACTGTAGAGGTAATCCCAACGATTGGCATGAAACGTATCGACCAGCAGGGGGTTGCCCATGATAAACCGTACTTGCCGGCGGGTCATTCCCGGACGCAACTGGTCTATCATGTCCTGCGTGACGACATTGCCCTGCTGGATGTCGATTTTGTAAACCCCGGGGAATGAACAACCGGCGAGTGCGAGCAGTCCCACGAGTGTGAGGCTGGATAGCAAGTGCTTGGTGTTTTGCATCGGTGGGCGACTTCCACTATCTTGGCTGGGACAACGAAACCCCGATCATACCCGCATTAAGAGAAGCTGCGAAGCAGCATCGGCGAGAAAGCTGACCATGGTTGAAAATAGCGAACTACGAAAAGCCGGCCTCAAGGTGACCCTGCCTCGAGTCAAGATCCTGCAAATGCTTGACGCTGCAGAGCAACGCCACATGAGTGCCGAGGATGTCTACAAGGCACTGATGGAAGCGGGTGAGGATGTGGGCCTGGCCACGGTTTACCGTGTACTGACCCAGTTCGAAGCTGCCTCCCTGGTGGTGCGCCACAACTTCGATGGCGGCCATGCCGTGTTCGAGCTGGCCGACAATGGCCACCACGACCACATGGTGGACGTGGACACCAGCGAAGTGATCGAGTTTGTCGATGAGGATATCGAGAAGCTGCAACACGCCATTGCCGAGCGTCATGGTTATGAGTTGGTTGACCATAACCTGGTACTGCACGTACGCAAGAAGAAGTAAGCATCTGGCGTGACGAACGAAGGCGACCCTAGGGTCGCCTTTGTGCTTTCTGGTCATTGGCAGACGCGATTGTGCGTGGGGGGGGCTTGTGTGGGAGCGGGCTCTGCCCGCGAAGCAGGCGCCGCAGGGTGTCAGATTAACCGTGGCGGTCTTTTCGCAGGCAAGGCCCGCTCCCACAGGAACGTCTTGGATAAAACCTTGATCAGCCGCAGCGGGCGGTGACGACCATTTTCTTGGCGTGGGCCAGGGATTCCTTGGTCAGGTCGATACCCCCCAGCATCCGCGCCACCTCTTCCACCCGCTCTGCTTTATTAAGGCTGGCCACCGCCGTGCGGGTCTCGTCGCTGCCGCGCACCTTGTGCACGAACAGGTGGTGATGGCCTTGCGCTGCAACCTGCGGCAGGTGAGTGACGGTCAGCACCTGGCCGCGATCGCCCAGGCGGCGCAGCAGTTGGCCGACGATTTCCGCAGTAGGGCCGCCGATGCCCACGTCCACTTCGTCGAATACCAGGGTGGGTACGCGAGAGGTCTGGGCGGTGATGACCTGGATCGCCAGGCTGATGCGTGACAGTTCGCCGCCGGAGGCCACCTTGGCCAGTGACTTGAGCGGCTGCCCGGGGTTGGCGCTCACCAGCAGTTCCACCTGCTCCAGCCCATGGGGCGCCAGGTCATCACCGCCCAAGGGGCGCAGCTCGATGGTGAAGCGCCCGCCCGGCATGCCCAGGCGCTGGATTTCCACTTCCACAGCGGCCGCCAGGCCAGTGGCAGCCTGCTGGCGCAATGCGCTGAGCTCCTGGGCGTGCTCCTGATAGTGGCGGGCATACGCGGCCAGCTCGTCTGCCAGGCGCTCGATGGATTCGTCGTTGGCGTTCAGTGTCTCGATCTCGTCCAGCAGCTTTTGCTGCAAGGCCGCCACTTCGGTGGGGTGAATGCGGTGTTTGCGCGCCAGGGTATAGATGGTGTCCAGGCGCTCCTCCAGTTGTTGCAGGCGCGCAGGGTCGGCGTCGAAGTGGTCAAGGAAGCGGTTCAGCTCGCCTACCGCTTCTTCTACCTGGATCTGCGCGCTGGACAGCATACCTGCCGCTTCGCTCAAGGCGCGCGGGGCATTGTGCACTGCGGTCAGACGGTTGAGGCTGGCGGTGAGGGCGCTGAGCACATTGCCCGAGTCGTTCTCGCTGCAATGGTCGATCACTTGGCGGCAGATGCCGAACAGCGCTTCGGCGTTGGTCAGGTTCTTGTGTTCCTGCTCCAGCAGTTCCAGTTCGTTCTCGCCCAGGCTCAGATTTTCCAGTTCTTCAAGCTGGTAGCTCAGCAATTGGTGGCGGGCGCGCTGCTCGTCGCCGGAGTTGGACAGGCGGTCCAGCTCCTGGCGAGTCTGGCGCCACTTTTGCGCGGCCAGTTGCACCTGGCGGGCCAGGTCGGTGGACCCAGCGTATTCGTCCAGCAGGCGACGGTGGGTGTCGGTTTTCAGCAGTGACTGGTGTTCGTGCTGGCTGTGGATGTCGATGAGCAGTTCGCCCAGGGCCTTGAGATCGCCAAGGGGGCAGGGCGTGCCATTGATATAGCCGCGCGAGCGCCCTTCGGCGGTGATGACCCGGCGCAGGATGCACGGGCTGGTGCCATCCAGGTCGCGTTCGTTCAGCCAGGTGCGCGCTTCGGGAATGTCACCCAGGTCGAAGGTGGCCAGAATGTCGGCCTTGTCGGCACCCGGTCGAACCACTCCGCTGTCGGCGCGGTCACCTAGGGTGAGCCCCAGGGCGTCGAGCATGATCGACTTGCCCGCGCCTGTTTCGCCAGTGATCACGCTCATGCCGCGTGCAAGCTCCAGGTCGAGGTGTTCGACAATGGCGTAGTTGTGTACGGATAGGTGCACCAGCATGGGTGGCTCCCGGGCTAAAAAGTCTGGTTATTTATACAGTGTTTTTGTTTGCACTGACAATGCCCTCGCTTAGCACTATTGGCTCGCACGTGCGGCTTTTTAATCGCGGCGCGGCATTTGCCATCTGTAACTGCGAACACACAGGCCCTTGAAGCTGGGAATTACGACCCCATATAGCGGGCAGAAGCGCGAGTCGAGCTCGCAGACGAAATTGAAAGGAGAACCCTTATGGCTGACGAACAGACTCTGGACGAACAGAATCTCGATGCAAACCAGGCTGCCGACGCTGGCGGCGATGATCTCGCTGCACGAGTGAAATCCCTCGAAGAACAACTGGCTGCCGCCCAGGATCAATCCTTGCGCGTGGCCGCCGACCTGCAAAACGTGCGTCGCCGTGCCGACCAGGACGTTGAGAAGGCGCACAAGTTTGCCCTGGAAAAATTTGCCGCTGACCTGCTGCCTATCATGGACAGCCTGGAGCGCGGTGTAGAGCTGTCCAGTGCCGACGACGAAGTGCTGCGCCCGATGCGCGAAGGCATGCAACTGACGCTGAAAATGTTTGAAGACACCCTCAAGCGTTACAACCTCGAAGCCATCGACCCCCATGGCCAGCCATTCAATGCCGAGCACCATCAGGCAATGGCCATGCAGGAAAGCGCCGACGTCGAGCCCAACAGCGTGCTCAAGGTGTTCCAGAAGGGCTACCAGCTCAACGGTCGCCTGCTGCGCCCGGCCATGGTCGTGGTCAGCAAGGCGCCAGCGCCGGTGTCGCCGTCGATCGACGAGCAGGCGTGAAACTTCTGTTAATGGGTGGCCTTGAAATTCCTTCGGCGGCCCCCATTTTGATGTCAAGCGTTTAAGTGCTACCGCATGCAGCCCCTACTGCTGCGGCAACCAAATCCAAAGTTTCGGGAGAGTTAACATGGGCAAGATTATCGGTATCGACCTGGGGACCACCAACTCCTGCGTCTCCATTCTGGAAAACGGCAAGGCCAAGGTTATCGAGAACGCCGAAGGCGCTCGTACCACCCCGTCCATCATTGCATACGCCAATGACGGTGAAATCCTGGTTGGCCAGTCGGCCAAGCGTCAGGCCGTGACCAACCCGCACAACACCCTGTACGCGGTAAAGCGTCTGATCGGCCGTCGTTTCGACGAAGAAGTCGTGCAGAAAGACATCCAGATGGTCCCTTACAAGATCGTCAAGGCTGACAACGCCGACGCCTGGGTGGAAGTGAACGGCCAGAAAATGGCACCGCCACAGATTTCCGCCGAAATCCTGAAAAAGATGAAGAAAACCGCCGAAGACTACCTCGGCGAAGCAGTGACAGAAGCGGTCATCACCGTGCCTGCCTACTTCAACGACAGCCAGCGCCAGGCCACCAAAGACGCCGGCCGCATCGCTGGCCTGGACGTGAAGCGCATCATCAACGAACCAACCGCAGCCGCTCTGGCCTACGGTATGGACAAGGCCAAGGGCGACCACACCGTGATCGTCTACGACCTGGGTGGCGGTACCTTCGACGTCTCGGTCATCGAAATTGCTGAAGTTGACGGCGAGCACCAGTTTGAAGTGTTGGCCACCAACGGTGACACCTTCCTGGGTGGTGAAGACTTCGACATCCGCCTGATCGACTACCTCGTCGACGAGTTCAAGAAAGAAAGCGGCATGAACCTCAAGGGTGACCCGCTGGCCATGCAGCGCCTGAAAGAAGCCGCTGAAAAAGCCAAGATCGAGCTGTCTTCCAGCCAGCAGACCGACGTGAACCTGCCGTACATCACTGCAGACGCCACCGGTCCTAAGCACCTGAACGTGAAAATCTCGCGTGCCAAGCTGGAATCGCTGGTTGAAGACCTGGTTCAGCGCACCATCGAGCCTTGCCGCATTGCCCTGAAAGACGCCGGTATCGACGTTGGCGCCATCAACGACGTGATCCTGGTGGGCGGTCAAACCCGCATGCCAATGGTTCAGAAGGCCGTGACCGATTTCTTCGGTAAAGAAGCCCGTAAAGACGTGAACCCAGACGAAGCCGTTGCCATGGGTGCTGCCATCCAGGGCGCCGTTCTGGCCGGTGACGTGAAAGACGTACTGCTGCTGGACGTCAGCCCGCTGACCCTGGGTATCGAAACCATGGGCGGTGTGATGACCGCGCTGATCGAGAAGAACACCACGATTCCTACCAAGAAATCGCAAGTTTTCTCCACTGCCGACGACAACCAGGGCGCCGTGACCATCCACGTGCTGCAGGGCGAGCGCAAGCAAGCTGCACAGAACAAGTCCCTGGGCAAGTTCGACCTGGCCGAGATCCCGCCAGCACCACGCGGTGTTCCACAGATCGAAGTAACCTTCGACATCGACGCCAACGGCATCCTGCACGTGGGCGCGAAAGACAAGGCTACCGGCAAGACTCAGTCGATCGTGATCAAGGCCAACTCGGGCCTGTCTGACGAAGAAATTCAACAGATGATCCGCGACGCCGAAGCCAACTCGGAAGAAGACCGCAAGTTCGAAGAACTGGCCTCTGCCCGTAACCAGGGTGATGCGCTGGTTCACTCGACTCGCAAGATGGTCGCTGACGCAGGTGACAAGGTCACTGCTGAAGAGAAAACCGCCATCGAAGCGGCCGTGGTTGCCCTGGAAGCCGCTGTCAAAGGCGACGACAAGGCTGCCATCGAGGCCAAGGTTGAAGAGCTGTCGAAAGTCAGCGCGCCGGTTGCCCAGAAGATGTACGCCGAACAGGCTGAACAGCCTGCCGGTGCTGCGGCACAGCCTGCTGAAGAAGCCGGCAAGCACGACGATGTCGTCGACGCCGAGTTCGAAGAAGTCAAAGACCACAAGTAAGTACTGCTTGTTGTCGGCCAGTTGACTGTCGTTTGGCAGTCACTGGTAGGATGTCGCCGCGCGGGAGCTTGCTCCCGCGTTGGCGTGTCTGGAATAGACGAATTTTTACAGCATGCGACAGAGTCGGATGTTGTCGGCACGGTCGCAGGCGCCTTTGCGCTGTGACGTCCTGAAGAGTAAATAGAATTATGTCAAAGCGTGACTTTTATGAGGTTCTAGGGGTCGAGCGCGGCTCCAGCGATGCCGATCTGAAAAAGGCTTATCGCCGCCTGGCGATGAAGCACCACCCGGACCGCAACCCGGGCGATAAAGCGTCGGAAGACCTGTTCAAGGAAGCCAACGAGGCTTACGAGGTACTGTCCGACTCCAGCAAGCGCGCAGCCTATGACCAGTACGGTCATGCCGGCGTCGACCCAAGCATGGGCGGCGGCGGTGGCTTTGGTGGCGGTGGCGCCAACTTCTCCGATATCTTCGGCGACGTATTCAGTGATTTCTTCGGTGGCGGCGGCCGTGGCGGTTCTCGTGGCGGCGCCCAGCGTGGCAGCGACCTGCGCTACACCCTGGAACTTAACCTGGAAGAAGCCGTGCGCGGTACCACGGTCAGCATCCGGGTGCCTACCCTGGTCAACTGCAAGCCGTGCGACGGTTCGGGCGCCAAGAAGGGCTCGGCCCCGGTCACCTGCCCAACCTGCGGCGGTATCGGCCAGGTGCGCATGCAGCAAGGCTTCTTCTCCGTGCAGCAGACCTGCCCGCGCTGCCATGGCCAGGGCAAGATCATTTCCGACCCGTGCGATTCATGCCGTGGTGAAGGCCGCGTTGAAGAGTACAAGACCTTGTCGGTGAAAGTGCCGGCTGGCGTCGACACCGGCGACCGCATCCGCCTGTCGGGCGAGGGTGAAGCCGGTACGCAGGGTGGCCCTACCGGCGACCTGTACGTGGTGATCAACGTGCGCGAGCACGATATCTTCCAGCGCGACGGCAAGCACCTGTACTGCGAAGTACCGATCAGCTACACCGAGGCGGCATTGGGTGGCGAGTTGGAAGTGCCTACCCTGGACGGCCGCGTCAAGCTCAAGATCCCGGAAGGCACCCAGACCGGCAAGCAGTTCCGCCTGCGTGGCAAGGGCGTGGCCCCGGTACGCGGTGGTGGTGCGGGCGACCTGATGTGCCGCGTGGCGGTGGAAACCCCGGTCAACCTCAGCCGCCGTCAGCGTGAACTGCTGGAAGAGTTCCGCGGCACCTTGGAAGGTGACAGCTCGCATTCGCCCAAGGCCAGCGGCTGGTTCGAAGGCATGAAGCGTTTCTTCGGCGATTTGTAAGGAGCCTGGCATGAGACGTATCGCAGTGATGGGCGCTGCCGGGCGCATGGGCAAGAACCTGGTGGAGGCTGTTCAGCAGCGCGCGCCGTTGACCGGGCTGACCGCGGCGATTGTTCGTCCGGGCAGCACCATGATCGGTGCCGATGCCGGCGAGTTGGCTTCGCTGGGCCGTATTGGCGTGCAACTGACGGCGAACCTGGAGCAGGTGGTCGACGAGTTCGACGTGTTGATCGACTTCACGCTGCCAGAGGTGATGCTGAAAAACCTGGCTTTCTGCCGCAAGGCGGGCAAGGCCATGGTCGTCGGCACCACGGGGCTGAATGCCGAACAGAAGGCGCTATTGGCCGAAGCGGGCCAGGACATTGCGATTGTCTTCGCTTCCAACTTCAGCGTGGGCGTGAACCTGTCGTTCAAGCTGCTGGACCTGGCGGCGCGGGTGATGGGCGAGGATGCGGACATCGAGATCATCGAAGCGCATCACCGCCACAAGGTGGACGCGCCTTCGGGCACGGCAGTGAGCATGGGCGAGGTGGTTGCCAAGGCCTTGGGTCGTGACCTGAGCAAGGTGGCGGTCTACGGCCGTGAAGGCCACACTGGTGCGCGTGAGCGCGAGACCATCGGCTTTGCCACCGTGCGCGGGGGTGACGTGGTGGGCGACCATACCGTGCTGTTCGCCGCCGAAGGCGAGCGCCTGGAGATCACCCACAAGGCCTCCAGCCGCATGACCTTTGCCAAGGGCGCCGTTCGCGCAGCGTTGTGGCTGGACGACAAGGCGCCAGGCCTGTACGACATGCAGGACGTTCTCGACCTGCACTGATCCACGTCCGTGGCAGTTGCCGAAGGCTGCTACGGGGGTTCTGGTGGTGGGGGCTGGCTTGCCAGCGAGCTTTTGATGGCCGAAAAAGCTCGCTGGCAAGCCGGCTCCCACGTACAATTACGGCTCCAAACCTCGTTTCAAGCCCGCCAAGCGATCCCTTGTCGCATTCCTCTGCCTTTCAGGCTCAATGGCGGTAGATAAAAAAATCATTTTTCTGTAAGCTACAGCTTTAGTGTGTCCACTAAAAGCGCGCAGATAATTCGATGAAGAAGCGGGGTGACGTGTCTATACGTCATTCCGCTTTTTTACAACCTGCGATCGCCCTTTCAGGTTTTATTTACGGGAGGTCTTCTTGACTAAGCCAGCCATACTTGCCCTTGCTGATGGCAGCATTTTTCGCGGTGAAGCCATTGGCGCCGACGGCCAGACTGTCGGTGAGGTGGTGTTCAACACCGCAATGACCGGCTATCAGGAAATTCTCACCGATCCTTCCTATGCCCAGCAAATCGTTACCCTGACTTACCCGCACATTGGCAACACCGGTACTACCCCGGAAGACGCCGAGTCGAACCGCGTATGGTCCGCCGGCCTGGTCATTCGTGACCTGCCCCTGGTTGCCAGCAACTGGCGCAACACCATGTCGCTGTCGGACTACCTGAAGGCCAACAATGTTGTGGCCATCGCCGGTGTCGACACCCGTCGCCTGACCCGCATCCTGCGTGAGAAAGGCGCCCAGAACGGCTGCATCATGGCCGGCGACAACATTTCCGAAGAAGCGGCCATCGCCGCTGCTCGTGGTTTTCCAGGCCTCAAGGGCATGGACCTGGCCAAGGAAGTCAGCACCAAGCAAGCCTACCAGTGGCGCTCCAGCGTCTGGAACCTGGCCACCGACAGCCACCCGGAAATCGCCGACAGCGAACTGCCTTACCACGTGGTTGCCTACGACTATGGCGTGAAGGTCAACATCCTGCGCATGCTGGTAGAGCGCGGCTGCCGCCTGACCGTGGTACCGGCGCAAACCCCTGCCAAGGACGTGCTGGCCCTCAACCCTGATGGCGTGTTCCTGTCCAACGGCCCGGGCGACCCTGCGCCATGCGACTACGCTATCCAGGCCATCAAGGAAGTGCTGGAAACCGAGATCCCGGTTTTCGGTATCTGCCTGGGTCACCAGTTGCTGGCCCTGGCCTCCGGCGCCCAGACCGTGAAAATGGGCCACGGCCACCACGGTGCCAACCACCCGGTCCAGGACCTGGACACCGGCGTTGTGATGATCACCAGCCAGAACCACGGTTTTGCCGTTGACGAGGCTACCCTGCCGGGCAACGTGCGGGCGATCCACAAGTCGCTGTTCGACGGTACCCTGCAGGGCATCGAGCGCACCGACAAGAGCGCGTTCAGCTTCCAGGGTCACCCTGAAGCCAGCCCAGGCCCGAACGATGTGGCCCCGCTGTTCGACCGCTTCATCGACGCCATGGCCAAGCGCCGCTGAGTGAAGCTGTTGGAAGCGTAACGCGCGCCGAGCAGGCCCCGCCAAAAGCGGACGTTGCCTGCCTGGCGCCGCCAAAGAATGTTCAAGGCGGCTCGCCTCAGGGCCTGCCGACTGACCTGCAGATTTGAGTGACAACCATGCCAAAACGTACAGACATAAAAAGCATCCTGATTCTCGGCGCCGGCCCGATCGTGATCGGCCAGGCCTGCGAATTCGACTACTCCGGCGCCCAGGCCTGCAAAGCCCTGCGCGAAGAGGGCTACCGCGTCATCCTGGTGAACTCCAACCCGGCCACCATCATGACCGACCCGGACATGGCCGACGCCACCTACATCGAGCCGATCAAGTGGCAGACCGTTGCCAAGATCATCGAGAAAGAGCGCCCGGACGCCGTGCTGCCAACCATGGGTGGCCAGACTGCCCTGAACTGCGCCCTGGACCTGGAACGCGAAGGCGTGCTGGAAAAGTTCGGCGTGGAAATGATCGGCGCCAACGCCGACACCATCGACAAGGCTGAAGACCGTTCGCGTTTCGACAAGGCCATGAAGTCCATCGGCCTTGCGTGCCCGCGTTCCGGTATCGCCCACACCATGGAAGAAGCCAACGCGGTCCTCGAGACCCTGGGCTTCCCTTGCATCATCCGTCCATCGTTCACCATGGGCGGCACCGGCGGCGGTATCGCCTACAACCGTGAAGAATTCGAAGAAATCTGCGCCCGTGGTCTGGACCTGTCGCCAACCAAGGAACTGCTGATCGACGAATCGCTGATCGGTTGGAAAGAGTACGAGATGGAAGTGGTCCGCGACAAAAAGGACAACTGCATCATCGTCTGCTCCATCGAGAACTTCGACCCGATGGGCGTGCACACCGGTGACTCCATCACCGTTGCTCCGGCGCAGACCCTGACCGACAAGGAATACCAGATCCTGCGTAACGCCTCCCTGGCGGTACTGCGCGAGATCGGCGTGGAAACCGGCGGTTCGAACGTGCAGTTCGGCATCTGCCCGGACACCGGCCGCATGGTCGTGATCGAGATGAACCCGCGCGTATCGCGTTCCTCGGCACTGGCCTCGAAAGCCACCGGCTTTCCGATCGCCAAGGTCGCGGCCAAGCTGGCCGTGGGTTACACCCTGGACGAACTGCAGAACGACATCACCGGCGGCAAGACCCCGGCCTCCTTCGAGCCGTCCATCGACTACGTTGTCACCAAGCTGCCACGCTTCGCCTTCGAGAAATTCCCGAAAGCCGACGCCCGCCTGACCACCCAGATGAAATCCGTGGGCGAAGTCATGGCCATCGGCCGTACTTTCCAGGAGTCCCTGCAGAAAGCCCTGCGCGGCCTGGAAGTGGGCGTTTGCGGCCTGGACCCTAAAGTCGAGCCAAGCAACCCCGAGTTCCACAGCATTCTGAAGCGCGAGCTGACCGTACCGGGCGCCGAGCGCATCTGGTACGTGGCTGACGCCTTCCGTTCGGGCATGACCTGTGACGAAATCTTCGCCCTGACCATGATCGACCACTGGTTCCTGGTGCAGATCGAAGACCTGATCAAGGACGAAGAGAAGGTCAAGACCCTGGGTCTGGCCGACATCGACAAGGCCCTGATGCTGAAACTCAAGCGCAAGGGCTTCTCGGACCAGCGTCTGGCCAAGCTGCTGGGCGTGACCGACAAGAACCTGCGCCGTCACCGCCACAAGCTGGAGATCTTCCCGGTCTACAAGCGCGTTGACACCTGCGCCGCCGAGTTCGCCACCGACACCGCCTACCTGTACTCCACGTACGAGGAAGAGTGCGAGGCCAACCCGTCCACCCGCGACAAGATCATGATCCTGGGCGGTGGCCCGAACCGTATCGGCCAAGGTATCGAGTTCGACTACTGCTGCGTACACGCCGCCCTGGCGCTGCGTGAAGATGGTTACGAAACCATCATGGTCAACTGCAACCCGGAAACCGTGTCCACCGACTACGACACGTCCGACCGCCTGTACTTCGAGCCGTTGACCCTGGAAGACGTGCTGGAAGTGGTGCGTGTCGAGAAGCCAAAAGGTGTGATCGTGCAGTATGGCGGCCAGACCCCGCTGAAACTGGCTCGCGCCCTTGAAGAAGCCGGCGTGCCGATCATCGGTACCAGCCCTGACGCCATTGACCGCGCCGAAGACCGTGAGCGCTTCCAGCAGATGGTTCAGCGCCTGAACCTGCTGCAGCCGCCAAACGCTACCGTGCGCAGCGAAGAAGAAGCCATCCGCGCCGCTGGCGTGATCGGCTACCCGCTGGTGGTTCGCCCGTCCTACGTACTGGGCGGTCGCGCGATGGAAATCGTCTACGAGCTGGACGAGCTCAAACGCTACCTGCGCGAAGCGGTGCAAGTGTCCAACGACAGCCCGGTGCTGCTGGACCACTTCCTCAACTGCGCCATCGAAATGGACGTGGATGCGGTCTGCGACGGCACCGACGTGGTGATCGGCGCGATCATGCAGCACATCGAACAGGCTGGCGTTCACTCCGGTGACTCGGCGTGCTCGCTGCCTCCGTACTCGCTGCCTGCCCACGTGCAGGACGAAGTGCGCGAGCAGGTCAAGAAAATGGCCTTGGAACTGGGCGTTGTCGGCCTGATGAACGTGCAGTTGGCCCTGCAGGGCGACAAGATCTACGTGATCGAAGTCAACCCGCGCGCCTCGCGTACCGTACCGTTCGTGTCCAAGTGCATCGGCACTTCCCTGGCCATGATCGCCGCCCGCGTGATGGCTGGCAAAACCCTGAAAGAGCTGGGCTTCACCAAGGAAATCATTCCTAACTTCTACAGCGTGAAAGAGGCGGTGTTCCCGTTCGCCAAATTCCCTGGCGTGGACCCTATCCTGGGCCCAGAGATGAAGTCCACCGGTGAAGTCATGGGTGTCGGCGACACCTTCGGCGAAGCCTTCGCCAAGGCCCAGATGGGCGCCAGCGAAGTACTGCCTACCGGCGGTACCGCCTTCATCAGCGTGCGTGACGACGACAAGCCACTGGTGGCTGGCGTTGCCCGCGACCTGATCGCCCTGGGCTTCGAAGTGGTGGCCACTGCCGGCACCGCGCGCGTCATCGAAGAAGCCGGCCTGAAAGTACGCCGTGTGAACAAAGTGACCGAAGGTCGCCCGCACGTGGTCGACATGATCAAGAACGACCAAGTCACCCTGATCATCAACACCACCGAAGGGCGTCAGTCGATTGCTGACTCCTACTCCATCCGTCGCAATGCGTTGCAGCACAAGATCTACTGCACCACCACCATTGCTGCTGGCGAAGCGATCTGCGAAGCGTTGAAGTTTGGTCCGGAAAAGACCGTGCGTCGCTTGCAGGATCTCCACGCAGGACTCAATGCATGATCAAATATCCCATGACCGTCCAGGGTGCTCGCGCCCTGGAAGAAGAGCATACTCACCTGACCAAGGTAGTGCGCCCCAAGCTCAGCCAAGACATCGGCACTGCCCGTGAACTGGGTGACCTCAAGGAAAACGCCGAGTACCATGCCGCCCGCGAACAGCAGGGCATGGTCGAGGCGCGCATCCGTGACATCGAAGGCCGCATGCAGAATGCCGTGGTCATCGACGTCACTACTATCGAGCACACTGGCAAGGTGATTTTCGGCACCACCGTGGAAATCGCCAACGTCGAGACCGATGAGCGGGTCACGTACCAGATCGTTGGTGAGGACGAAGCCGACATCAAGCAGGGCAAGATCTCGGTCGGTTCGCCAATCGCCCGTGCCTTGATTGCCAAGCAGGAAGGCGACGTCGTCGCGGTCAAGACCCCTAGCGGTGTCATCGAGTACGAGATTGTCGAAGTCAGCCACATTTGAGAAGCGCCGCCCGTTTGATGCGGGCGCAACCCTTTGGCAGCTTGCCCAGGTACTCTGGGTGGGCGGCTTGTGGATCCTGCATCTCGGTGTGCTGCCGGCGCTGGCCCATGTGGGCCTGGCCCCGGTGCTGATCGAGGACATAGGCGCGCAGATCGGCACACTGCTGGTCGGTTTTTGCGCGTTCTGTGTGGTAGTGCAGGCGTTGGTGCTGATCAGGTCCCTGGGCGTTGGCGCCCTGTGGCGTGACATGCGTGGACAGTTGCTGTCCATGGCCTTGCTGGCGGCCGCGTTGTACGGCGTGGTGACGGGCTGGTCGATGGAACCGCTGCGCTGGCAGGTGTTCTGTTACCTGGCGCTGGGCCTTGTAGGCCTTGCGCTGGTGCTGCAACCAGTGCCGGGCAGGGCGCGCCAGGCGCGCCACTGACCGTCGCGAGCATCACTTGTAACGGTGGATGTTCGACAGCTGCTTGTTAGGCTGCGGGTTACGGCGATAAATCAGTGCTTTCTTGCCGATGGTCTGCACCAGCTCGGCGCGGCCGGCCTTGCACAACCCGGCGATGGCTTCGGCACGTGCTTCGCGATCTTCCGAGCGAATCTCGACTTTGATCAATTCGTGATCGGCAAGCGCACGCTCAAGTTCGACGAGAACTCCTTCAGTCAGGCCATTGCCTGCCACAATCAGAACTGGTTTCAGATCGTGGCCAATGGATTTGTACTGTTTCTTCTGCTCGTTAGTGAGCGGCATAATCTGACCCTTTGTTTGAAATCTGTAAAAATGGCGGCCATTTTACCCGAGGGCCCGTGGATCCGCCCAATTAATCACGACCCTTATTATCGAGGTGCCCAATGGCGCGTTCCAAGACAAGCCTTGGTTGGCTGAAAGAACATTTCAACGATCCGTACGTCAAAATGGCGCAAAAGGACGGATACCGCTCGCGTGCGAGCTACAAATTGCTCGAAATTCAGGAAAAGTACCGTTTGATCCGCCCGGGCATGAGCGTGATCGACCTGGGCGCCGCCCCAGGCGGATGGTCGCAGGTGACCAGTCGTCTGATCGGTGGTCAGGGTCGCCTGATCGCGTCCGATATCCTGGAAATGGACAGCATCCCCGACGTCACCTTCATCCAGGGCGATTTTACCGAGGATTCGGTACTGGCCCAGATTCTCGAGGCCGTGGGTAATTCGCACGTGGACCTTGTGATTTCGGATATGGCCCCCAATATGAGTGGTACGCCCGAAGTGGACATGCCCAAGGCCATGTTCCTGTGCGAGCTGGCGCTGGACCTGGCCGAGCGCGTGCTCAAGCCCGGCGGTGACTTCGTCATCAAGATCTTCCAGGGCGAAGGGTTCGACGTGTACCTGAAGGACGCCCGCAAGAAGTTCGACAAGGTGATCATGCTCAAGCCGGACTCTTCGCGCGACCGCTCCCGCGAGCAGTACATGCTGGGGCGTGGTTACAAGGGCGCGTAAGGCGCGGGCCGGGCACCGGCCGGGGTAGCCGATAGTTTTTTCCAATCGGGTGCCTTGGCTGGCCGGGATGAACATCGTGTTAGTCTAGTTTTCACAAAGCGTTACAGACGGCACCTGCAGACAGGCAGGTTATGTAGTAAGTTAAGCCGGTGATTATCATGCGAAGCACACCTGCGCGGGTTGCGGGTAGCAGGCTTCAGAGGGTAGCGAATTGAACGATATGGCAAAGAATCTGATCCTGTGGTTGATCATTGCGGCAGTCCTCGTGACGGTAATGAACAACTTCTCCAGCCCCAATGAGCCTCAGACCCTCAACTATTCCGACTTCATCCAGCAGGTCAAGGATGGCAAGGTCGAGAAGATCACTGTTGACGGCGCGGTCATCACCGGCAAGCGCAATGACGGCGACAGCTTCAAGACCATTCGTCCGAACATTACCGACAATGGCCTCATCGGCGACCTCGTGGACAACCACGTGGCCATCGAAGGCAAGCAGCCTGAACAGCAGAGCATCTGGACCCAGTTGCTGGTGGCCAGCTTCCCGATCCTGGTGATCATCGCGGTGTTCATGTTCTTCATGCGCCAGATGCAGGGCGGTGCGGGCGGCAAGGGCGGGCCGATGAGCTTCGGCAAGAGCAAGGCGCGCCTGCTGTCCGAAGACCAGGTGAAAACCACCCTGGCTGACGTCGCTGGTTGCGACGAGGCCAAGGAAGAAGTGGGCGAGCTGGTCGAGTTCCTGCGCGACCCGGGCAAGTTCCAGCGCCTGGGTGGCCGCATCCCCCGTGGCGTGCTGATGGTTGGCCCACCGGGTACCGGCAAGACCCTGCTGGCCAAAGCCATCGCAGGCGAGGCGAAAGTACCGTTCTTCACCATTTCCGGTTCCGACTTCGTGGAAATGTTCGTGGGTGTCGGCGCCAGTCGTGTGCGTGACATGTTCGAACAGGCCAAGAAGCACGCGCCGTGCATCATCTTCATCGACGAGATCGACGCTGTGGGTCGCCATCGTGGCGCCGGCATGGGTGGCGGTCACGACGAGCGCGAGCAGACCCTCAACCAGTTGCTGGTGGAGATGGACGGCTTCGAAATGAACGATGGCATCATCGTCATCGCTGCCACCAACCGTCCTGACGTGCTGGACCCTGCGCTGCTGCGTCCGGGCCGCTTCGACCGCCAGGTGGTGGTTGGCCTGCCAGACATTCGCGGTCGCGAGCAGATCCTCAAGGTTCACATGCGCAAGGCGCCACTGGGTGATGACGTCAACCCTGCGGTCATTGCCCGTGGTACTCCTGGCTTCTCCGGTGCGGACCTTGCCAACCTGGTGAACGAGGCGTCGCTGTTCGCCGCCCGCAATGGCAAGCGCATCGTCGAGATGAAAGAGTTCGAGCTGGCCAAAGACAAGATCATGATGGGCGCCGAGCGCAAGACCATGGTCATGTCCGAGAAAGAGAAGCAGAACACGGCGTATCACGAAGCGGGCCACGCCATCGTGGGTCGTATCGTGCCCGAGCATGATCCGGTGTACAAAGTGTCGATCATTCCCCGTGGCCGCGCCCTGGGTGTGACCATGTTCCTCCCTGAGGAAGACCGCTACAGCCTGTCCAAGCGTGCGCTGATCAGCCAGATCTGCTCGCTGTACGGCGGCCGTATCGCCGAGGAGATGACCCTGGGCTTCGACGGTGTCACCACCGGTGCTTCCAACGACATCATGCGTGCCAGCCAGATCGCACGGAACATGGTGACCAAATGGGGCCTGTCCGAGAAGCTCGGCCCGCTGCTGTACGCCGAAGACGAAGACCAGGGTTACCTGGGCCGTGGCGGCGGCGGTTCGAACTCCAACGTGTCGGGCGAAACCGCCCAGACCATCGATTCGGAAGTGCGCAGCATCATCGACCAGTGCTACGGCACGGCCAAGCAGATCCTCACCGATAACCGCGACAAGCTGGACGCCATGGCGGACGCCTTGATGAAGTACGAGACCATTGATGCCGATCAGATCGACGACATCATGGCTGGCCGCACGCCGCGCGAGCCGCGCGACTGGTCGGGCGGTTCGGGTTCTACCGGCACTCCGGTGCCGCGGGATGATCGTCCCGAGAGCCCTATCGGCGGCCCCGCAGCTCAACACTAAGGTCCGACATGACTTCAAAGCAGTACCCAACCCGGTTGCCTTGCGGCAACCGGGTTCTTGATTTAAGCCGTACCCATGTCATGGGTATCCTCAACGTCACCCCTGATTCCTTCTCCGACGGTGGTCGTTTCAACCAGCGCGACGTGGCCTTGCGCCATGCCGAAGCCATGGTGGCGGCCGGTGCGACGCTGATCGACGTGGGCGGCGAATCCACCCGTCCCGGGGCCCGCGTGGTTTCTCCGCTCGAAGAGCTGGAGCGCGTGGCGCCGGTGGTGGAAGCCATTGCCCGTGAAATCGACGTCATCATCTCGGTGGACACCTCCACGCCCGCCGTCATGCGCGAAACCGCGCGGGTAGGGGCCGGGCTGATCAACGACGTACGTTCGCTGCAGCGTGACGGCGCTCTGGACGCTGCGGCTGCCACCGGCCTGCCGGTGTGCCTGATGCACATGCTGGGCGAGCCGGGCGACATGCAGGACAATCCCCACTACAACGACCTGGTCGGCGAAGTGACGGTTTTTTTGCACGAGCGCATGCGCGCCTGCGCCGCCGCCGGTATCCCGGCCGAACGCATCATCCTCGATCCCGGTTTCGGCTTTGCCAAGACCCATGAGCACAATCTCAGCCTGTTCAAGCATATGCAGGCCCTGGAGGCCCTTGGGCGCCCGCTGCTGGTCGGCGTGTCGCGCAAGAGCA
This sequence comes from Pseudomonas sp. M47T1, assembly GCF_000263855.1. Classification (GTDB taxonomy): domain Bacteria; phylum Pseudomonadota; class Gammaproteobacteria; order Pseudomonadales; family Pseudomonadaceae; genus Aquipseudomonas. The sequence goes on along the minus strand of NZ_AJWX01000029.1, from coordinate 21,579 downwards.
TCGTCGGCCTTGCCTTGGGTCGCCCGGTCTCCGAGCGCCTCTACGGCAGCCTGGCGCTGGCGGCCCTGGCCATGTTCAAGGGCGCACGGATCCTTCGGGTTCACGATGTGGCCGAAACGGCCGATGTCGTACGGATGATCACAGCGGTAGAAACCGCTGAATAAGAATGACGGAGCACACATGAGCAGAAAATATTTTGGCACCGACGGTATTCGCGGTCGTGTCGGGGAATACCCTATTACCCCCGACTTCATGCTCAAGCTGGGTTGGGCGGCAGGCATGGCCTTCCGCAAGATGGGCGCCTGCCGCGTCCTGGTGGGCAAGGACACGCGCATTTCCGGCTACATGTTCGAGTCGGCGCTTGAAGCCGGCCTGTCGGCCGCCGGTGCCGATGTGATGCTGCTGGGCCCCATGCCCACGCCCGCCATCGCCTACCTGACCCGTACCTTCCATGCCGAAGCCGGCATTGTCATCAGTGCCTCGCACAACCCCCATGACGACAACGGCATCAAGTTTTTCTCGGGCCAGGGCACCAAGCTGCCCGACGAGATCGAACTGATGATCGAGGAGTTGATGGACGCGCCAATGACCGTTGCCGAGTCGAGCAAGCTGGGCAAGGTGTCGCGTATCAACGACGCGGCCGGTCGCTACATCGAATTCTGCAAGAGCAGTGTGCCTACCAGTACCGACTTTGCCGGCCTGAAGCTGGTGATCGACTGCGCCCACGGTGCTACCTACAAGGTCGCGCCCAACGTGTTCCGCGAGCTGGGCGCCCATGTCACGGTACTGTCGGCGGCGCCGGACGGCCTGAACATCAACGACAACTGTGGTTCCACCCACATGGAGGCGTTGCAGGCGGCGGTGCTGATTGGCCATGCCGACCTGGGCATTGCCTTTGATGGTGACGGCGACCGCGTGCTGATGGTGGACCACACCGGCGCCATCGTCGACGGCGACGAACTGCTGTTCATCATCGCCCGAGACCTGCACGAGCGCGGCAAGCTGCACGGTGGCGTGGTGGGTACGCTGATGAGCAACCTGGGCCTTGAGCTGGCCCTGGAAGAGCTGTCCATACCCTTTACCCGCGCCAACGTCGGTGACCGCTACGTGATGGCCGAGCTCAAGGAGCGTGAATGGCAGTTGGGCGGCGAGGCGTCGGGGCACATCGTGTGCTGCCAGCACACCACCACCGGTGATGCCATCATTGCCGCGCTGCAAGTGCTGCTGGCCCTCAAGCGTCGCGACGAAAGCCTGGCCCATGCCCGTCACGGGCTGCGCAAGTGCCCGCAGGTACTGGTCAACGTACGCTTCGCCGGTGGCGATGTAGACCCCATCGAGCACCCGTCGGTGAAGCTGGCCTGCGAGCGCGTTACCGAGGCCATGGCCGGCCGCGGCCGCGTGCTGCTGCGCAAATCCGGCACTGAGCCACTGGTGCGGGTAATGGTTGAAGGCGAGGACGAAAAGGCGGTGCGCGGCTATGCCGAAGAGCTCGCGAATGTCGTCAGTGAAGTTTGCGCCTGATACGGCTTGCCAGTAGTCGCTTCGTTGGGTAACATCTGCGCCCACTTTGACCGACGAGGTACAGCATGCGTCGCCCTATGGTAGCTGGTAACTGGAAAATGCACGGTACCCGCGCCAGCGTCGCTGAGCTGCTCAAGGGTCTTGCAAATGAGGCCCTGCCTGGCGGTGTTGATGTGGCGGTGTTTCCGCCCAGCCTGCATGTCGAGCGAGTGATCGACGGCTTGCAAGGCGCATCGATTGAAGTGGGTGCGCAGAACTGCGCAGCGCAAACCGGGCAAGGTGCCCTGACCGGCGAAGTGTCGTCGACTCAGTTGGCTGATGCCGGTTGCAAGCTTGTACTGATCGGTCACTCCGAGCGCCGCCAGATCATCGGCGAGCAGGAAGAGTTGCTGGTTCGCAAGTTCGAGGCGGCTCAGGCCGGTGGCTTGATTCCGGTGCTCTGCATCGGCGAGACACTGGCGGAGCGCGAAGCCGGCAAGACCCTGGAGGTGGTAGGGCGCCAGCTGAGCAGTGTCATCGATGCCTTGGGCATTGGTGCCTTCGCCAAGGCGGTGATCGCTTATGAGCCTGTATGGGCCATCGGCACTGGTCTGACGGCAACGCCAGAGCAGGCGCAAGATGTGCACGCAGCCATTCGCGCACAACTTGCAGTAGAGAATTCTGAAGTCGCGCAAGGTGTGCGGCTTCTATACGGCGGCAGCGTGAAGGCGGCCAATGCGGCTGAACTGTTCGGCATGCCGGATATCGATGGGGGGCTCATTGGTGGAGCCTCCTTGAATGCAGATGAGTTCGGTGCGATCTGTCGCGCCGCGGGAAACTGAGAAGATGCTGGAAACAGTCGTAGTCGTGTTTCATCTGCTGGCTGCCCTGGGTGTAGTTGCCCTGGTTTTGCTGCAGCAGGGTAAAGGTGCGGACGCTGGTGCGTCTTTCGGGGCAGGTGCTTCAAATACTGTGTTCGGAAGCCAAGGTTCCTCTACCTTTCTTAGTAAGTTTACTGCTATACTTGCCGCAGGTTTCTTCATAACCAGCTTGGGGTTAGGATACTTTGCTAAAGAGAAAGCTCACCAGCTGACTCAAGTAGGGTTACCCGCTCCGGCCGCCGTTGAAGCGCCAAAGCAGAAGCCGGCAACAGATGATGTTCCGGTGCTTCAAGAGCAAAAGACTGACGTGAATGCCACTGACGTACCTCCAGCTCAAGAGCAAAAGTAAAAGGGTTTCAAACGTAGTATTGCCGAGGTGGTGGAATTGGTAGACACGCAACCTTGAGGTGGTTGTGCCCATAGGGTGTAGGGGTTCGAGTCCCCTTCTCGGTACCATTTGTTCAGGAGAGCCCGCAACTGCGGGCTTTCTTGTCGGTGGAAGTGTGTGATTGACCCAAAAGGGTATCGGTCGTATACTTTTGCCCCAGCTTTGTCGCGGGATGGAGCAGTCTGGTAGCTCGTCGGGCTCATAACCCGAAGGTCGTTGGTTCAAATCCAGCTCCCGCAACCAGTTTTACTGGAGCCCCTTTTACAGGGGCTTTTTGTTAGCTGAAAAGATCATAGCGCCGGTATTCAACGGCGTTTCAGGGATGGGCGCTTCGCCCATTTTTTATTTGCATAAGCATGCACGAGGGGGTTCAGGTGTCGAGCAAGCTAGAACAGTTGCAGGCCTTGCTGGCCCCGGTGGTCGTGGCCCTAGGCTATGAATGCTGGGGTATCGAGTTTTCGGCTCAAGGCCGCCACTCAATGTTGCGCATTTATATCGATAAAGAAGGCGGTGTGCTGGTGGACGACTGCGCCATTGTCAGTCGCCAGGTCAGCGGGATTCTCGATGTAGAAGATCCTATTGCGGCCGAGTACACCCTTGAAGTTTCCTCTCCTGGCATGGAACGCCCGCTGTTCACCATCGAACAGTTCGCCAAGTATGCCGGGGATCAAGTGAAGATCAGGCTGCGCTCTCCCTTCGAAGGGCGTCGCAACTTTCAGGGCCTTCTCCGCGGGGTGGAGGAGCAGGACGTCGTGGTGCAGGTTGATGACCATGAGTTCCTGCTGCCGATCGATATGATCGACAAGGCCAACATTATTCCCAGTTTTGACTGAGACGTGCCAGATACTGCGGATCCCGCGGATCCGATGGCTTGCGAAAGGCGAGGCGTACGATGAGCAAAGAAGTACTGCTGGTTGTTGAGTCGGTATCCAACGAAAAGGGTGTACCGGCCGGCGTAATATTTGAAGCGCTGGAGATTGCTCTGGCTACCGCTACCAAGAAGCGCTTCGAAGATGAAGTGGACCTGCGTGTGGAAATCAACCGCCACACCGGTGCCTATGAAACTTTCCGTCGCTGGGCAGTGGTCGAGGATGAAGACCTGGACGACCCGGCGATCGAGCTGGCTGTCGACCAGGCCCAGGCCAAGAAGCCGGGCGCCGTTGCCGGCGACGTGATCGAAGAGAAAATCGAGTCGATCGAATTCGGTCGCATTGCCGCACAGACTGCCAAGCAGGTGATCGTTCAAAAAGTTCGTGAAGCCGAGCGCGCCCAAGTGGTTGACGCCTATCGCGAACGTCTGGGCGAGATCATCTCCGGTACGGTTAAAAAGGTTACCCGTGACAATGTCATCGTTGACCTTGGCAACAACGCCGAAGCCCTGCTGGCCCGCGAGGACATCATTTCTCGCGAAACTTTCCGAGTGGGTGTGCGCCTGCGTGCACTGCTCAAGGAAATCCGCACCGAGAACCGCGGTCCTCAGCTGATCCTGTCGCGTACTGCGCCGGAAATGCTGATCGAACTGTTCCGCATCGAAGTGCCGGAAATTGCCGAAGGCCTGATCGAAGTGATGGCTGCGTCCCGTGACCCGGGTTCGCGTGCCAAGATTGCGGTCCGCTCCAAGGACAAACGCATCGACCCACAAGGTGCCTGCATTGGTATGCGCGGTTCGCGCGTCCAGGCGGTATCGGGTGAATTGGGCGGTGAGCGTGTGGATATCGTCCTGTGGGATGACAATCCCGCGCAGTTCGTGATCAACGCGATGTCCCCAGCTGAAGTGGCGGCGATCATTGTCGACGAAGATGCCCATGCAATGGACATCGCCGTTGGCGCTGACAATCTGGCTCAGGCCATTGGTCGTGGTGGTCAGAACGTGCGTCTGGCCAGCCAATTGACTGGCTGGACACTGAACGTGATGACCGAATCGGACATCCAGGCCAAACAACAGGCAGAGACTGGCGACATCCTGCGCAACTTCATCGACGAGCTGGAAGTCGATGAAGAGCTGGCTCAGGTGCTGGTTGATGAAGGTTTTACAAGCCTGGAAGAGATTGCCTACGTACCGTTGGAAGAAATGCTCAACATCGACGGCTTTGACGAGGAGATCGTCAACGAGCTTCGCGCTCGGGCCAAGGATCGACTGTTGACCAAAGCCATCGCTACAGAGGAAAAGCTGGCAGACGCCCATCCGGCCGAAGACCTGCTCTCGCTTGAGGGTATGGACAAGGATTTGGCGATGGAACTGGCGGTGCGCGGCGTGATTACCCGCGAAGACCTGGCCGAGCAGTCTATTGATGATCTGCTCGACATCGACGGCATTGACGAAGATCGTGCCGGCAAGTTGATCATGGCCGCCCGAGCCCACTGGTTCGAGTAAGTAGGCGCGGCCTGAGGAGAGAAGTGCATGACGCAAGTCACGGTGAAAGAACTGGCCACAGAGGTCGCCGCACCGGTAGAGCGCCTGTTACAGCAGATGCGTGAGGCAGGTCTGCCGCACACCGACGCCGGACAAGTTGTGACCGATAATGAGAAGCAGGCTCTGCTGGCTCATTTGAAAAGCAGCCACAAGGCTAAAGCGGAAGAACCGCGCAAGATTACCTTGCAGCGCAAGACCACCAGCACCCTGCGTGTGGCTGGCAGCAAGAGCATCAGCGTAGAAGTACGCAAGAAGAAAGTATTCGTGCAGCGCAGCCCGGAAGAAATCCAGGCCGAGCAGAAGCGCGAGCAGGACGAGCGCCGTGCAGCTGAAAACGCTGCGCGTCAGAAAGCCGAACAGGAAGCTGTCCGTCAACGTGCCGAAGAAGAAGCACGTCGTCCGTCCGCACCTGCATCGGCTGGTGCCCCGGGACCTGCCGCGGCCGCACCTGCTGCTCCGGCTGACATCGACCTGGGTGCCGTAGCACCTGCGCCGGTTGCCGACCGCAAGAAAGAAGAGCCTCGTCGCCCGGACAAGCCGCGCAACGAAGACGCCCGTCGCAACGATGGCGACCGCAAGAACGCGCCGCATCGCGCTTCGGTCAAGGAAAAGGAAAAGGCGCCGACTCCACGTGCCGCCCCACGCACCACCGACGAGGAAAGCGATGGCTTCCGTCGTGGCGGTCGTGGCAAGGGTAAACTGAAGAAGCGCAATGCTCACGGCTTCCAGAGCCCAACCGGCCCTGTGATTCGTGACGTGCAGATCGGCGAGACCATCACCGTGGGTGACCTGGCCGCGCAGATGTCGGTGAAAGCTGCCGAAGTCATCAAGTTCATGTTCAAGCTGGGTACCCCGGCCACCATCAACCAGGTACTGGACCAGGAAACTGCCCAGCTGGTTGCTGAAGAACTGGGCCACAAGGTGACCCTGGTCAGCGACACCGCCCTGGAAGACTCCCTGGCCGAATCGCTGAAGTTTGAAGGTGAAGCGTTCTCCCGTGCTCCAGTCGTGACCGTCATGGGCCACGTTGACCACGGCAAGACCTCGCTGCTCGACTATATCCGTCGTGCCAAGGTAGCTGCGGGCGAAGCCGGCGGCATCACCCAGCACATCGGTGCGTACCACGTTGAAACCGACCGTGGCATGGTGACGTTCCTCGACACCCCTGGTCACGCTGCGTTTACCGCCATGCGTGCCCGTGGTGCCAAGGCTACCGACATCGTGATCTTGGTGGTTGCAGCCGACGACGGCGTGATGCCTCAGACCATTGAAGCCGTTCAGCACGCTACGGCTGCTGGCGTTCCGTTGGTTGTAGCGGTGAACAAGATCGACAAGCCGGGTGCAGACCTGGACCGTATCCGCAGCGAGCTGTCGGTACACGGCGTGACCTCCGAAGAATGGGGCGGCGAGACGCCGTTCGTTTTGGTCTCGGCGAAGATGGGTACTGGCGTCGACGATCTGCTGGAAGCTGTCCTGCTGCAAGCCGAGGTTCTGGAACTGAAGGCAACCCCTTCGGCCCCTGGCCGTGGTGTTGTGGTCGAATCGCGTCTGGACAAGGGCCGCGGCCCGGTCGCCACCGTACTGGTTCAAGACGGTACCCTGCGCCAAGGCGACATGGTGCTGGTCGGTTCGAACTACGGCCGCGTACGTGCCATGCTCGACGAGAACGGCAAGCCGATCAAGGAAGCAGGTCCGGCCATTCCGGTCGAGATCCTGGGCCTGGACGGTACTCCGGACGCTGGCGACGAGATGAGCGTGGTTGCCGACGAGAAGAAAGCCCGTGAAGTGGCTCTGTTCCGTCAAGGCAAGTTCCGCGAAGTCAAGCTGGCCCGTGCTCACGCCGGCAAGCTGGAAAACATCTTCGAAAACATGGGCCAGGAAGAGAAGAAGACGCTCAACATCGTCCTCAAATCCGACGTCCGTGGTTCGCTGGAAGCTTTGCAGGGCGCTCTGAATGGCCTGGGCAACGACGAAGTGCAAGTGCGCGTGGTCGGTGGCGGTGTCGGTGGTATCACCGAATCCGACGCCAACCTGGCACTGGCCTCCAATGCAGTACTGTTCGGCTTCAACGTGCGTGCCGATGCCGGCGCGCGCAAGATCGTCGAGCAGGAAGGTCTGGATATGCGTTACTACAACGTGATCTACGACATCATTGAAGACGTCAAGAAAGCCCTGACCGGCATGCTCGGCAGCGACGTTCGCGAGAACATCCTGGGCATCGCCGAAGTGCGCGACGTGTTCCGTTCGCCGAAGTTTGGTGCCATCGCAGGTTGCATGGTTGTGGAAGGTACCGTTTACCGGAACCGTCCAATCCGTGTACTGCGCGAAGACATCGTTATCTTCGAGGGCGAGCTGGAATCGCTGCGTCGCTTCAAGGACGACGCCTCGGAAGTCCGTGCCGGCATGGAATGCGGTATCGGCGTGAAGAGCTACAACGACGTCAAGGTCGGCGACAAGATCGAAGTCTTCGAGAAGGTCCAAGTGGCTCGTACGCTCTAATACGCGAGCTAGAGGAGTGCGCAGGGTTCGCCCTGCCACTCTAAACGCAACGCCCGGTCCGGCTCTCGCCTGGCCGGGCGTTTGCCGCTTCAGTTACAGGTAAGAATTCATGGCAAAAGAATACAGCCGTACCCAGCGCATCGGCGACCAGATGCAACGCGAGCTGGCGCAACTGATCCGTCGCGAAGTCAAGGACCCGCGCGTTGGGCTGGTGACCATCACTGCCGTTGACGTCAGCCGCGACGTGGGCCATGCCAAGGTGTTCATCACCGTCATGGGCCAGGACAGCGCCGAAGACATCAAGCAGACCATCAAGGTGCTGAACTCCGCCGCAGGCTTCCTGCGCGTGCACCTGGGCAAGGAAATGAAGCTGCGCAGCGTGCCGCAACTGCACTTCCATTACGACGAAAGCGTGACCCGCGGCGCCCAGCTGTCCGCGCTGATCGAACGTGCCGTGGCCGAAGACAGCCAGCACCCGGTTGACGACAGCAAACCAGGCACCGAGGAGTAAGCGGTGGCTCAGGTCAAGCGTATCCGTCGTAACGTCAGCGGTATCATCCTGCTGGACAAACCGTTGGGGTTCACTTCCAACGCCGCCCTGCAGAAGGTCCGCTGGCTGCTCAATGCCGAAAAGGCCGGCCACACCGGTAGCCTCGACCCCTTGGCCACCGGCGTGCTGCCGTTGTGCTTCGGCGAGGCCACCAAGTTCTCGCAGTACCTGCTCGATTCCGACAAGGGTTACGAGACAGTCATGCAGATGGGCCAGACCACCACCACGGCCGATGCCGAGGGTGAAGTGCTGGTTACTCGAGATGTAACCGTTTGTCGCGACGATATCGACGCTGTCTTGCCACAATTTCGTGGTCAAATCAGTCAGATACCGCCGATGTACTCAGCGCTCAAGCGTGATGGCCAGCCCCTTTACAAGCTTGCTCGTGCAGGGGAAGTAGTGGAGCGCGAGGCGCGTTCTGTTACTATTGACCGGTTGGAATTGCTGGCCTTTGATGACACTCGTGCACGGCTGTCGGTAGGTTGCTCGAAAGGCACCTACATTCGCACCCTGGTCGAGGACATCGGTGAGCAATTGGGTTGTGGTGCCTACGTCGCAGAACTGCGTCGCACCCACGCTGGCCCCTTCACGCTGGCCCAGACGGTCACCCTCGAGGAACTCGAGCGTGTGCATGCCGAGGGCGGCAACGAGGCGGTGGACCAGTTCCTCATGCCTTCGGACAGCGGCCTGCTGGATTGGCCCCTGTTGCAGTTCTCCGAGCACAGTGCGTTCTACTGGCTGCACGGACAACCGGTAAGAGCCCCGGACGCACCGAAATTCGGTATGGTACGGGTGCAGGATCACAATGGTCGCTTCATCGGTATCGGTGAAGTGAGCGAAGACGGGCGCATCGCGCCGCGTCGATTGATTCGGTCAGAATGACCGAACGAGGGTGGCTGTTAACAGGCACGGTTATCCCTCACTTTTAAATACGAGGATTTGTCCTCGGCCTGTTGGAAGCCGTTTTTTCGGGTTCCTTAGTAATGGAGATGCCCTCATGGCACTTAACGTTGAAGAAAAAGCAAAGATCGTTGGTGAATTTCAGCAAGCCGCTGGCGACACCGGTTCGCCAGAAGTGCAGGTTGCACTGCTGACCGCCAACATCAACAAGCTGCAAGGCCACTTCAAGGCCAACGGTAAAGACCACCACTCGCGTCGTGGCCTGATCCGTATGGTTAACCAGCGTCGTAAGCTGCTGGACTACCTGAAGGGCAAAGACACCACTCGTTACGCTGCCCTGATCGGCCGTCTGGGTCTGCGTCGCTAATAGCGGCCCGGGCTTGTGGTGTGCGCGGCGTGTTGCCTCCGTCGAGTCCGGCGCCTGGCGCCGGAGCTGACGAACACGCCGTGCGTATCAATGAGGTTGGTTGGCTGTTCTGTATCGGCGCCTAGGCGCTGATGCAGGGCAGGCTTCCAGCCTCAAGTTTTATCTGGACTGCCAAAAAGGGGCCGATTCCCCTTGCTGCCCAAGAATTTCGCAAGAAACCAGTTCCCCCAGAGCAAACTGAAGAAGGTAGGAAACCGTGAACCCGGTAATCAAGAAGTTCCAGTTCGGTCAATCGACCGTAACCCTCGAGACTGGCCGTATTGCCCGTCAAGCCTCCGGCGCCGTGCTGGTGACCGTCGACAACGACGTGACCGTGCTGGTGACTGTTGTAGGTGCCAAGCAAGCTGATCCAGGCAAGGGCTTCTTCCCCCTGTCCGTGCACTACCAGGAAAAGACCTACGCCGCCGGCAAGATCCCTGGTGGTTTCTTCAAGCGTGAAGGCCGTCCTTCCGAGAAAGAAACCCTGACCTCGCGCCTGATCGACCGTCCGATCCGTCCGCTGTTCCCAGAAGGTTTCATGAACGAAGTGCAGGTTGTCTGCACCGTGGTTTCCACCAGCAAGAAGACCGATCCGGACATCGCTGCGATGATCGGTACCTCGGCTGCCCTGGCCATCTCCGGCATTCCTTTCGAAGGCCCGATCGGCGCTGCGCGCGTTGCTTTCCACGAAAGCACCGGCTACCTGCTGAACCCGACTTACGAGCAACTGGCTGCTTCGAGCCTGGACATGGTTGTTGCCGGTACGTCCGACGCCGTGCTGATGGTTGAATCCGAAGCCAAAGAGCTGACCGAAGACCAGATGCTGGGCGCCGTACTGTTCGCCCACGACGAATTCCAGTCGGTTATCAAGGCTGTCAAAGAACTGGCCGCCGAAGCTGCCAAGCCTACCTGGGCCTGGGCCCCACAAGCCGAAGCTACCGAACTGCTGGGTGCTATCCGCGCAGAATTCGGTGCTGCCATCTCCGACGCCTACACTATCACCGTCAAGGCCGACCGTTACGCGCGCCTGGGCGAGCTGAAGGATCAGGTTGTGGCCAAGCTGTCCGGTGAAGAAGGCCAGCCTTCCGCCAGCGAAGTGAAAGCTGCTTTCGGCGAAATCGAATACCGCACCGTTCGCGAAAACATCGTCAACGGCAAGCCACGTATCGACGGCCGCGACACCAAGACCGTGCGCCCGCTGAACATCGAAGTCGGCGTACTGCCAAAGACTCACGGTTCGGCCCTGTTCACCCGTGGCGAAACCCAGGCCCTGGTTGTTGCAACCCTGGGTACTGCCCGTGACGCACAGCTGCTCGACACCCTGGAAGGCGAGAAGAAAGACCCCTTCATGCTGCACTACAACTTCCCTCCGTTCTCGGTGGGCGAGTGTGGTCGCATGGGCGGTGCTGGCCGCCGCGAAATCGGTCACGGCCGTCTGGCTCGTCGTTCGGTCCAGGCCATGCTGCCTGCCGCTGACGTGTTCCCGTACACCATCCGCGTTGTTTCGGAAATCACCGAGTCCAACGGTTCCAGCTCCATGGCTTCGGTTTGCGGTGCTTCCCTGGCACTGATGGACGCCGGTGTTCCGATGAAGGCGCCAGTGGCCGGTATCGCCATGGGCCTGGTTAAAGAAGGCGAGAAGTTCGCCATCCTGACCGACATCCTGGGTGACGAAGACCACCTTGGCGACATGGACTTCAAAGTGGCCGGTACTGCCAAGGGCGTTACCGCTCTGCAGATGGACATCAAGATCAACGGCATCACCGAAGAGATCATGGAAATCGCCCTGGGCCAGGCCCTGGAAGCGCGCCTGAACATCCTCGGCCAGATGAACCAGATCATTGGTCAGTCCCGTAGCGAACTGTCGGAAAATGCTCCGACCATGATCGCCATGAAGATCGACACCGACAAGATCCGTGACGTCATCGGTAAAGGCGGCGCCACCATCCGTGCCATCTGTGAAGAAACCAAGGCTTCGATCGACATCGAAGACGACGGTTCGATCAAGATCTTCGGCGAAACCAAGGACGCGGCCGAGGCTGCCAAGCAGCGCGTGCTGTCGATCACTGCCGAAGCCGAGATCGGCAAGATCTACGTGGGCAAGGTTGAGCGCATCGTCGACTTCGGCGCCTTCGTCAACATCCTGCCTGGCAAGGACGGCCTGGTGCACATCTCGATGCTGAGCGATGCTCGCGTAGAGAAAGTGACCGACATCCTGAAAGAAGGCCAGGAAGTTGAAGTACTGGTACTGGACGTGGACAACCGCGGCCGTATCAAGCTGTCCATCAAGGACGTCGCTGCGGCAAAGGCTTCCGGCGTTTAACTAGCCGGTTGTGAAAAAGGGCCCTTCGGGGCCCTTTTTTTATGGGCATGACGCGACGTTGTGGGAGCCGGCTGCAAATACTCTTTAGCCAGTTATTTAGCGGACATGCAACTTGCACGCGGTTTTGGCAGCCAGCATGCAAGATGCACGATTGACGAAAATCGCTGTTTTTTTAACTTATTGATTTAAAAGGATTTTATTTAATTACAAGGTTGGCACAGCCCCTGCAACGGTATAGCTAACCCTGCAGCCAGGTCCTACCCTTGGCGCAGACTTCTCGAAAAACAGGAGTGACTCGTATGAAAAAGTTCGCTATTGCTGCCGCTACTGCTACCGCTCTGACCCTGGCCATGGGCAACTTCGCGTTCGCGGCCACTGCCAGTGAAACCGCATCGAAAACCGAACAAGCCGGTTCCGACACCTGGATCACCACCAAGGTCAAAGCCAACCTGCTGACCGAGAAAGGCATTCCAGGTAGCGACATCACCGTCGAAACCAACCAAGGTGTGGTTACCCTGGCTTCGAAAGCCGGCGTTACCCTGACCTCGGCGCAGAAAACCACCGCGGTCAACATCGCCAAGAAAACCAAGCACGTCAAATCGGTGTCTGCTGACGCGCTGGAAACCCAGTAACAGATTCATGCGAAGGGCACAGGATGTGCCCACTCAAAGCCCCGGCCCTGTGCCGGGGCTTTTTTGTTCCCGAATCTGAATCTGAAGGTGTAGCCGCGCGTAACGCGCAGGCTCAGTCGGCCTCCAGGTGCAGATTGGTGACCACCGTGCCGTCCTTCTGCGCATCGCCAATGATGGTATCGATCAAGAACACCTTCTCATCCGGCAACTGCCCCTTGTCTACCAGGAACGCCTTGATGCTGGCCGAGCGTGCCTGGCCCAGGGTGCGCAACAGCTGCTCGTCATTGCCCCAGGACTTGACCACGGCGTCACGCAGGTGGGTCTCGCGCTGTTGTTTCTCCAACTGGGCCCACTCGGCTGGCGGCGCCTGGTTCAGGCGGGTGCGGTAGATAGCCGGTAGCATCGGCGCTTTCTCATCCTCAGGCACGGTCAGCAGGGAAGCCTGGGCTGGCACTTTGTCGCCGCGCCGCTGCAGGACCTTGAAGTAGGTGTTTTGGTATTCACGCTCAAGCCGCTGCTGGCCCACCAGCGGGCCATCGCTGCTGGCGGCGGCACCGCCTTCCACTTCCAGGTGCAGGCCCGGGCGTGCCTTGAGGGCGGCCGCCAGTTTCACCAGGTTGGCCTGGGCACTGGCGCTCAGCTCGCTGGAGCCCGGCGCGAAGGCTATATTGCTCAGGTCCGCCTGGTCACCACCACTGACCAACCCGCCCAGCAGCTTGAACGGCGCAGCCACGGCCTTGACCACCAGGTTGCGCAAGGTCTGCCAGACAATGGGCATCACGCTGAACTGCGGGTTGTTGAGGTCGCCGGTGATGGGCAGTTCAATGTTGATCTGACCGTTCACGTCCTTGAGCAGGGCGATGGCCAGCTTCACCGGCAGGCTGACGGCGTCCGGGCTGTCGACCTTTTCCCCCAGTTCCAACTGGTCCACCAGCACTTTGTTCTCGGCCTTGAGCTGGCCCTTGGTGATGACATAGTGCAGTTGCAGGTTCATCCGGCCCTTGCGGATGCGGTACCCGGCGAACTTGCCGGAGTAGGGCGTCAGCGTGGTCAGTTCCAGACGGTTGAAGCGTGTGTCGATATCCAGGCTGGCCATGGGGTCGAACGGCGTCACTGCGCCCTCGATGGTCACCGGCGCATAGCGGTCGACTTTGCCCTTGATGTCCACTTTGGCCGGCTTCTGCTGCTGGCTGTCGATGGTGCCGATGGTGCCGTTGAGTTGCTGGATGTTGGTGGCGAAGTTAGGCGTCAGGCTGGAGTCGGCAAAAAACGCCGAGCCGTCGTTGATGCTGATGCCGCCTACATGGATCAACAGCGGTTTGCTCGCGATGGCCGCAGCCGGCTTGGCGTTGGCCTGGGCCTGGGCATTCTGCGCCTGGGGTATCAACAGGTCATTGACGCTGGTGGTGCGGTCTTCGTTGATCATGAAGCGTGCGTAGGGCTGCATCAGCGTGACCTTGTCGATGGTGAGGCTGTTGCCATGTTCATAGTCCAGCCCGTCGAGCTGCAACTGCTGCCATTTGACGAAGTCGCGGCCCTTGACCGTGTCCAGGGTTTGCAACTGCTCCACTTGCGCGCGGCCTTTGATGCTCAGGGCCAGCGGGTCGATGTTTTTCAGGTTCACCGCCAGGTCGCTGCCCAGTTGCCCACTGCGCAGTTCCAGACGAATGAAGGGGCTGATGTAGGCCTGCGCCACGCGCAGGTCGATGTTCTGGGTTTGCACCTTCAGGTTGGCCGTGACCGGGGCCAGGTTGACCTCGCCACTGGCGCTGACCTTGCCCTGTTTGCCCAGGCCGGTGTCGAGCTTGAGGGTGAAGGGCGACTTGTTCAGGCTGTCGAAGTTCTGCAGGTCGAGGTTAAGCGGCCCCACATCGATCGCTACCGGCTCTTTCTGCATGCGGTCGGCCAGGTGCACTTGGTAGTCGCGCAGTTGAACGTCCTTGAGCAGCACCTGCCAGGGCTTGCTGGGCGCGGCGGGGACCGGCTGGGTCGACGGTTTGGCGTCAGCCGTGGCGGGCGCGGACTTTTCCTGTGGCGCAGCGGGCGCAGTCTTCTGGCTGGCAAACAGCTTTTGCCAGTCCAGTTGGCCGTCGGCTTCGCGGGCAGCCCAGGTTTCCAGTTTGCTGCTGCGGATCTTGCCTATGGTGACCAGCTGTTTGGCCAGGTCCACGCTAGTGTCACTCACATCCAGGCGGTCGAGCTTGACCAGCGGGCGGCCGTCGGGGGCGTTGAGGGCGAACGGGGCGATGCTCACCGAAGCGTTGGTCAGGTTCAGCTCGGTTTCTTTAGACAGGTCCAGCGAATAGTCGGTGCTGAGGTTGAGCACGCCTTCCTGCAAGGCCAGTGGCAGGGCATCGCGCACATAGGGCCACCACACCTTCATTTGCCCGTCGGTAACCTTAAGCGAACCCTGGGAGGTGATCGGCACCAGGCTGATGCGGCCCTTCCAGTCCACCTGGCCACCATTGGGGCCTACGGCCACCAGGGTCATGTCGGCGTTGTCGTCGGGCAGGGTGCTCAGGTTATTCAGTTCCAGGTTCATCGAGTTGTACAGGAACTCGATAGGCTCGCTGGGGCGCAGGTCCTTGAAGTGCAGGTAACCTTCACTCAGCTTGAGGCTGCCGATGCGCACGGGGAAAGGCTTGCTCGGTGGTTCGTCGGCCTTGGCCGGCTCGCTGGGCGGCAGTTTGAACAGTTGGGTCAGGTTGAGGGTACCGTCCTTGTTGAACTGCAACTCGGTGCGCGGCTTGTCCAGCTCGATGGCGTCCAGGTGCAGGGCCTTGGTCCACAGGCTGTCGACCTGCACATTAGCGTACAAGCGCTCGAAGCCTACCTGCTCGATCCCGGGCTCACCGATGTGCAGGCCCCACAGGGTCAGTTCAAGGCTAAAAGGGTTGAATTCCAGGCGCTCCAGGTGCGCGGGCAGGCTGGAGTACTTGGCCAGTTGCTGGTTAGCCACGCGCAGCCCGATGCCCGGCAGAATCAGGAAGCCCAGCAGGCTGTAAAGCGCGATCACGGTCAGCAAGGCGCCGAGGGCGCGGATCAATCCTTTGGGCATGTGCGGCGTCTACTGTCTCGAATAGGAGTGCTTGGAGTATGGCACGCCTATCTGGTTCCGAAGACTTGTCCGTAATGTGTGTAGGAGTTTTCTGAAATGTTACGTACGCCCGGAGGGATTACGCCGTTTCAGAGCTGCAATACCAGGGTTTTCAGCGGTGGCTGGCCGTCAGTGGAAGGAAAATCCGCTGCCGGGGTGATGACCTGCCAGTCGCGCACAGGCCGCCCGGCCTTCTCGGCGCAGCGCAGCACCTGTTCACGCCAGTCGTCGAAGGCCACCTTCGCCAGGTTGTTGCAGCAAATCAGCACGCCGTCATCGGCCGTGGCCAGCAGTGCAGGCTTGAGCAGGCTTTGATAGTCGCGCAGCAGGTCCACGGTGCCGAAAGCACTCTTGGCCCACGCAGGTGGGTCCAGGAACACCAGGTCGTACTGGCGTTGCTCCAGGCGTGGGTAGCTGGGCAGTTTTTGCCCGCGACGCTGGCTGATGGGCAGGCCGGCCAGCTGGCGGATGGCGGGGAAGTAGTCCGATTGCACAAAGCTCATGGGCACCAGTTGCGGGTTCAGCGCGCCGTTTTCCTTGCCTACCGCCAGGTTGCCCTCGGCGAAGTCCAGGTTACAGACGTCCCGCGCACCGCCGGCCGCAGCGCTGAGCCCCACGCCGCAGGTGTAGGCGAACAGGTTCAGCACGCTTTTGCCCTGGCTATTGGCCTTGACCCAGCCGCGTGCGTTGCGCAAGTCGAGGAACAGCAACGGGTCCTGGCCGGCATGGCGGCCCCGCACACGGTAGTTCAGGCCCCATTCGTGGCCCACCAAGTCAACCAGGGCCGCCTCTTCGGGCTGGTGAACGCTGCCTTGGCGGTCAATGCGCGAGTTGCC
Source organism: Pseudomonas sp. M47T1 (assembly GCF_000263855.1). GTDB lineage: Bacteria > Pseudomonadota > Gammaproteobacteria > Pseudomonadales > Pseudomonadaceae > Aquipseudomonas. Next base: position 5,154 of record NZ_AJWX01000029.1, on the reverse strand, counting down.
CTTGGAGCGGTCGTTGTAGACCAACAGCAGTTCCAGGCCCAGTTCGGCATTGACCGCTTCGTGGATGGCCAGCAGGTCCGGGGCTTCCAGCGACTGGTGAAAGCTTTGCACCATCAATTGCGGGCCGTAGCGGTCCACGGTGAGGCCGCCGGCGCCTTCCTGGCTGCCATGGAACAGGCGGTAGCAATCAGTGCCCTGGGCGTGCAGTTCGGCCAGCAGGGGTTTGCGGGAATCGAGAGCGGCGCGCAGCGCCTTGTTCACAGTGGACATGCGCTGTACGCCGTTGAAAGGGGGCGCGTAGTTTAGCATTGTGTGGGAGCTGGCAAGCCAGCTCCCACACATCAGGGAATGCCCATGCGGCGTTTGGCGCGGTGCACTGAACCATCGCGTACGGCCCAGCGCAGGATCGGCGCGGTGCCGTTGATGCCGGTGCGTACCAGGCGGCGCTTGAGATCGCTCTGCTGCAGTTCGAGCATGGCACTGGCCCAATCGGGCAGCAGATCGACACCGGCCTGCATCATCAACGCACCAAACGGCTTGGCCAGGCGGCTTGGGGCGGGCGCGTTCATCAACAGGCGTATTACTTCGCGACTGCGGTGGTCGCACACCAACTGCGGCCGAATGCCCTGCAGGTAATCGGCGACTTCCATGCGCGACCTGGGCACATCGCGCGCGCCCAGGCGTTCGGCCACCAGCGCAATTTCCGCGTAGTAACGGTCCTGGTCGGCGCCCGACAGGTGAGGGTTGCGGTAGCGCAGGTGCGCGGCCAGGAAATGGCTGACCTCGGCCACATGCACCCAGGTCAGCAAGTGGGGGTTGCTGGCCGCATAGGGCCGGCCGTCTTCGGCGTGGCCGCTGATGTGTCCGTGGATGTTGCGCACCTTGTCGATCAGCCAATCGGCATCCCGGGTGGCGCCGAACGTAGTGCCGGAAATGAACTGCCCGGTGCGGCGCAGGCGGCCGAGCATGTCGGTGCGGAAATTGGAGTGGTCCCACACCCCGGCCAGTGCCAGCGGGTGCAAGGCTTGCAGCATCAACGCACTGATGCCGCCCACCAGCATGCTGGTGAAGTCACCGTGCACTTGCCAGCATACGGCCTGGGGCCCGAACAGGCCCGGGTCGCCCTTGGGGTTCTCCAGGTCCAGCTGGCCCAGCGACAGGCCGGTCAGGCTCAGTACTTGTTTTTCGATGCGACGACGAATGAATTCCATGGGCGAGAGGGTAACTGACTCGGGCAAAAAAAATCCCCTCGGCGAGGGGATTTTTTCAGGCTTCAATCAACCGCGGTGACGGCCGCGGAAGTAATTGATCAGGCCCTGGGTGGAGGCGTCCTCGGCAGGCTCTTCGATGCCGCCGGTGAGGCGCTGGTATACGCCCTTGCCCAGTTCCTTGCCCAGCTCCACGCCCCATTGGTCGAAGGCGTTGATACCCCACAGCACGCTCTGCACGAACACCTTGTGCTCGTACATGGCCACCAGGGCGCCCAGGCGGCGAGGGCTGATGCGTTCCACCACCAGGGTGTTGCTCGGGCGGTTGCCCGGGATCACCTTGTGCGGCGCCAGCTTCTGGATGGCGGCTTCGTCCATGCCCTTGTCACGCAGCTCGGCCTCGGCCTCGGCGCGGGTCTTGCCCAGCATCAGCGCCTGGCTTTGCGACAGGCAGTTGGCAAACAGCCACTGGTGGTGGTCGGCCACCGGGTTGAAGCTCACCACCGGCACGATGAAATCGGCCGGGATCAGTTGGGTGCCCTGGTGCAACAACTGGTGGTAGGCGTGTTGACCGTTGCACCCCACGCCGCCCCAGATGACCGGGCCGGTATCGGTGGACACCGGCGTGCCGTCCTGGCGCACGCTCTTGCCGTTGGACTCCATGTCCAGCTGCTGCAAGTGCTTGGTGATGTTGCGCAGGTAGTGGTCGTACGGCAGGATCGCGTGGGCTTGCGAGCCCCAGAAATTGCCATACCACACGCCCAGCAGCGCCAGCAGTACCGGCATGTTCTGTTCGAACGGCGCGGTCTGGAAGTGCTGGTCCATGGTGTAGGCGCCGGACAGCAACTCCTTGAAGTTAGCGGTGCCGATGGCCAGGGCGATGGGCAGGCCAATGGCCGACCACAGCGAATAACGGCCGCCTACCCAGTCCCACATCGGGAAGATGTTCTCTTCACGGATACCGAAGGCCACGGCCGCGGCGTTGTTGCTGGACACGGCGATGAAGTGCCGGTGCAGTTCAGCTTCCGAACCACCCTGGGCCAGGTACCAGGCACGGGCGGCCTGGGCGTTCTTCAGGGTTTCCAGGGTGCTGAACGATTTGGACGAGACGATGAACAGTGTGGTTTCGGCGCGCAGCTTGGTGGTCAGCTCGTGGAACTCGCTGCCGTCGATGTTTGCCAGGTAGTGGCAGCGCACGCCTTTCTGGGCGTAGGGCAGCAGGGCTTCGGACACCAGTTCCGGGCCCAGGAACGAGCCACCGATGCCGATGTTCACCACGTCGGTGATCGGTTTCTCGGTATAGCCACGCCACAGTCCGTCGTGGATGCGGGTGACCAGCTCGGTGATCTGGTTCAGCACCTTATGCACTTCAGGCATGATGTTGGTGCCGTTGACATTGAGCTTGTCGCCCACCGGGCGGCGCAGCGCGGTGTGCAGCGCCGGGCGGCCTTCGGAGGCGTTGAGCAGCTCGCCGGCGAACATCGACTTGATGGCGCCCTGCAGGTCCACTTCAGCGGCCAACTTGACCAGCAGGTCGCGGGTTTGGGTGGTGATCAGGTTTTTCGAGTAGTCGAGGAACAGGCCACAACCACTCAAGGAAAATTGGTGAAAACGCTGCGGGTCGGCCGCGAAGGCTTCGCGCATACTGAAGTCCTGCATGGCCTGGCGGTGCTGGGAGAGCGCATGCCAGGCAGGCAGAGCGGTAACGTCATGGGGGGTACGGTAATACGCCATCGCTGCGGGTTTCCTTGTACTTGAACAGCCTTTGGACACAGGGGCGGTCCGGTCGGTTGCATAAAACTTCATCAGGCCTGACGCGGACGCTTGTGGAGCGGACCGTGTCCGCGAAAGCCTCACCGCGTTTTACCTGACACTACGCAGTGTATCCTTCGCGGGCATGGCCCGCTCCTACACAGGTGTCCACAGTAAACGGCTGGCTGGCATCTGTCCGGTACTTTTTATCAGCACCGGCCATTGCACAATAGCAGTCAAGCGTCGAGGTTCAGGTGCAGGTTGTCGATCAGGCGGGTGCTGCCGATGTAAGCGGCGGCGATGATCACCACATCACGGTCCTCGGGCGTGGCCGGGTGCAGGTTGATGCCGTGGCGGATCTCGAAGTAGTCAGTCTTGAAACCGGCCGCCGTGATCTGCTCGCAGGCTTCGGCCAGCAGGCGGGGGTAATCGCGCTCGCCGCCTTCGATGGCCTTGGCCACTTGCTGCATCGAGCGGTACAGGGCGGGCGCCGCGGCGCGCTGCTCTGTGGTGAGGTAGCCGTTGCGCGACGACAGCGCCAGGCCGTCTTCAGCGCGTACGGTAGGTTCGCCAATGATCTGCACCGGCATGTTCAGGTCACGCACCAGGGCGCGGATCACCGCCAGTTGCTGGTAGTCCTTCTGGCCGAACACGGCCAGGTCCGGCTGCACCATGTTGAACATCTTGCTGACCACCGTGGCCACGCCTTCGAAATGGCCGGGGCGGCTAGCGCCGCACAGGCCTTCGGACAGGTGCGGGACGCTGACGCGGGTCTGCACGCCCATGCCGTCGGGGTACATCTCGTCAACGCCAGGGGCGAACAGCAGGTGGCAGCCGGCCTGGACCAGTTTTTCCTGGTCGGCGGCGAGGGTGCGCGGATATTTGTCCAGGTCTTCGCTGGGGCCGAACTGTAGCGGGTTGACGAAAATGCTCGCCACCACGAAGTCGACGCGCTGGGCGGCCTTGGCCACCAGGGCGGCGTGGCCGCTGTGCAGGTTGCCCATGGTAGGCACGAAGCCGATGCGCTTGCCTTCGCTGCGCGCACGGGCCACGGCGGCCCGCAGCTCTTTGACGGTTTTTACGGTGTTCATGCATTAAATCCGTGTTCGGTACCGGGGAAGCTGACTTCTTTGACGGCGCTGACGTATGCGCGCAACGCACTCTGGATGTCTGGCTGGCCGGCCATGAAGTTCTTCACGAACTTGGGCACGCGGCCGGTCAGGGACAGGCCCAGCATGTCGTGCAGCACCAGCACCTGGCCATCCACGGCGGCGCCGGCACCGATGCCGATGACCGGTACCTTCACCGCCTGGGTGATTTCGCTGGCCAGCTCGCTGGGCACGCACTCCAGCAGGATCATGGCCGCGCCGGCCTGTTCCAGGGCAATGGCGTCGGCACGCATCTGGCGCGCTTGTGCCTCGTTGCGGCCCTGCACTTTATAGCCGCCCAGCACGTTGACGGTCTGCGGGGTCAGGCCCATGTGCACGCACACCGGTACGCCGCGCTCGGCCAGCATGCGAATGGAGTCGGCCAGCCAGGCCGCGCCTTCAACCTTGACCATGTGGGCGCCGGCCTGCATCAGCTGGGCGCTGTTGGCGAGCGTCTGCTCAAGGGTGGCGCAGGCCATGAAAGGCAGGTCGGCCAGGATCAGCGCGCCTTCGTTACCGCGCTTGACGCTGGCCACGTGGTAGGCCATGTCAGCATTGGTCACCGGCAGGGTGCTGTCGTGGCCCTGCAGGACCATGCCCAGCGAGTCGCCAACCAGCAGGATTTCCACGCCTGCCTGGCACGCTGCCTTGGCGAAGGTCGCGTCATAGCAGGTCAGCATGGCGATTTTCTCACCCGCAAGCTTCAGGCTCTGCAGGGTGGTCAAGGTAATGTCTGGCATTTAAAGGAGTCCTCATTCAGGCGCCGTGAATACTGCTATCAGTAAGCGGATCAAACACAACATCATCTACCGTGATGTTTTGGAAACGACCCTCAAAGGGCCGCTCCGCGCCGTTTTGCTGCGTTAGTGAGCAACGGGATGCCTATAGTCGTGAGGAGGGGGCGGGAAGTCAATTGGATGTGTTACGGGTGTGTTACTGGGTGGAGGGATTGTGTGTTACCGGGGTGATTGTCTGGGGCGGCGTGGCGCAATTGGGTCGTGGCTACCCGGTGTTCGCCTTGAGGTGTGGGTCGTTCATCAGATCGA
>NZ_AJWX01000028.1 GCF_000263855.1 Pseudomonas sp. M47T1 | reverse complement strand
GGCGCAAGCTGTAAGAGTTCGAGTCTCTTCGTCCGCACCATTTAAGTTGTATAGCCCTGTTTTTCAGGGCGTCCGTTGCACCGCAATATGGTGGGCGTAGCTCAGTTGGTAGAGCACAGGATTGTGACTCCTGTTGTCGTGGGTTCGATCCCCATCGTCCACCCCATATTTGTAAGAAAGGCACCGAATGTGAGTTCGGTGCCTTTTTTTTTGATTTGCGGATTACCGGGAAAGGCGCATTTGGCCTCCCGTGTTCAGGTCATTTCGCCCATCACAAAAAAGCCCGCCTTCTTTCGAAGGCGGGCTTTTTCATTTCATGGTGCTATCAGCGATAGTATCCGCGGTGATAACCCCCGCCGCCATGCCCGTGGTCAGGGAAGATAATGCAGCCCGAAGTGCTGAGGATGGCGGCGGTGGCCAGCGCTGCAACGGCGAATTTGGTCAGTTTGTTGAACACGGTTATCTCCTGATGTCGGGGGTAATGCGCCCGTACTGATAAATCAGACAACGAAAATTTGTAACTGTTTGTCTACGAACGTAAATATTTTGAAAAGACGGGCAGGGGATTTGTCGGTGGGTATTTTCCCATCGGTGCTGGGCGATTGCCGCCCGTCGCACTGAAAATGGCCCTGCAAGCAGGCTGCAAGGCCCTGCCAAGCCCTTTGTGGCCGGGCATTTGGGCCGCTTTCGCGTTTCGTTGCGCAAGGCTGTCTTGCACAGGGTGACTTATTGTGTTCGACCCTCTAGAATGCATGCCCTTGATTGGGGTCGGAAATGGCCGGCTAACGTCTGTGCAACGAGGAAAATCAATGCAAGTTTCTGTTGAAAACACTTCCGCTCTCGAGCGCCGCATGACCATCGGCGTGCCTGCCGAGCGCATCGAGACCGAAGTCAACAAGCGTCTGCAACAGACTGCCCGTCGCGCTAAGGTTCCAGGCTTCCGTCCTGGCAAAGTGCCGATGAGCGTTATTCGCCAGCGCTACGAAGATTCCGCACGTCAGGAAGCCCTGGGCGACCTGATCCAGGCGACTTTCTACGAAGCCGTGGTTGAGCAGAAGCTGAATCCAGCCGGTGCCCCGGCTGTCGAGCCTAAAGTGTTCGAAAAGGGCAAGGACCTGGAATACATCGCAACGTTCGAAGTATTCCCAGAGTTCGCCGTCGCAGGTTTCGAGTCCATCGCTGTCGAGCGCCTGAGCGCCGAAGTGGCTGATGCCGACCTGGACAACATGCTGGAAATCCTGCGCAAGCAGAACGTGCGTTTTGAAGCTGCCGATCGCGCCGCTGCAAACGAAGACCAGCTGAACATCGATTTCGTCGGCAAGATCGACGGCGAAGCCTTCGCTGGCGGTTCGGCCCAGGGCACTCAACTGGTGCTGGGTTCCGGCCGCATGATCCCAGGCTTCGAAGACGGCCTGGTTGGCGCCAAGGCCGGTGAAGAGCGCGTTCTGACCCTGACCTTCCCAGAGGACTATCAGAACCTGGACCTGGCTGGCAAAGCTGCCGAGTTCACCGTTACCGTGAACAGCGTTGGCGCACCGACCCTGCCTGAGCTGAACGAAGCCTTCTTCAATCAGTTCGGCATCAAGGAAACCGGTCTGGAAGGCTTCCGCACCGAAGTTCGCAAGAACATGGAGCGCGAGCTGCGCCAGGCCATCAAGACCAAGGTGAAGAACCAGGTCATGGACGGTCTGCTGGCTGCCAACCCGATCGAAGTGCCAAAGGCCCTGCTGGAAAACGAAGTGAACCGCCTGCGCGTTCAAGCCGTTCAGCAGTTCGGTGGCAACATCAAGCCTGATCAACTGCCGGCCGAGCTGTTCGAAGAACAAGCCAAGCGTCGCGTAGTGTTGGGCCTGATCGTCGCCGAAGTGGTCAAGGCCAACGAGCTGAAGCCGGACGAAGCCCGCGTACGTGAGCTGATCCAGGAAATGGCCTCGGCCTACCAGGAGCCAGAGCAGGTCGTGGCGTGGTACTACAAGAACGACCAGCAACTGAACGAAGTCCGTTCGGTTGTGCTGGAAGAACAAGTTGTGGATACTGTTCTGCAGAAAGCTAGTGTGACCGACAAAGCGGTCTCCTACGAAGAAGCAGTCAAGCCGGTAGAAGCTCCACAAGCCGACTGATTCCTTCCAGCGTTGGAACACCACCATAAGCCAGCCTTCGTGCTGGCTTATGCGTATTCAAGACTTGACTATTTGGGAGTGAGTGCGAGACATGTCCCGCAATTCTTATATTCAGCAGAGTTCTGACATCCAGGCCGCTGGCGGCCTGGTCCCGATGGTTGTCGAGCAATCGGCTCGTGGCGAACGCGCCTACGACATCTACTCGCGCCTTCTGAAGGAGCGAGTGATCTTCCTGATTGGCCCGGTGGAAGACTACATGGCCAACCTGGTATGCGCGCAATTGCTCTTCCTTGAAGCCGAAAACCCGGACAAGGATATCCATCTCTACATCAACTCCCCTGGCGGCTCGGTCACTGCAGGCATGTCGATCTACGACACCATGCAGTTCATCAAGCCAGACGTGTCGACTACCTGCATTGGCCAGGCGTGCAGCATGGGCGCCTTCCTGCTGGCTGGCGGCGCGAAGGGCAAGCGTTACTGCCTGCCCAACTCACGTGTGATGATTCACCAGCCACTGGGCGGTTTCCAGGGCCAGGCGTCGGATATCGACATTCATGCCCGTGAAATCCTCTCGATTCGCCACCGTCTGAACGAGCTGCTGGCCTTCCACACCGGCCAGACACTGGAGCAGATCGAGCAGGACACAAACCGTGACAACTTCATGAGCGCCGACCGCGCGGCCGAATACGGCCTGGTCGATTCGGTGATCAACAAGCGTCAGATGCCTGCCTAAGCGGTGCTAATGCCAGGTGGTTGGCACAACCAGCCACCTGTGGACTTGAAAAACCCCGCGATTGCCTTCATCTTGTGTTGCAAGCCTATCGGATTTGGATCGATCGAATGACTGACACCCGCAACGGCGAGGACAACGGCAAATTGCTCTATTGCTCCTTCTGTGGCAAAAGCCAGCATGAAGTACGCAAATTGATTGCCGGCCCCTCGGTCTTTATCTGCGACGAGTGCGTCGACCTGTGCAACGACATCATCCGCGAGGAGGTGCAGGAAGCCCAGGCCGAAAGCAACGCGCATAAATTGCCTTCGCCCAAAGAAATCAGCGGCATCCTTGACCAGTACGTGATTGGTCAGGAACGTGCCAAGAAGGTCCTGGCGGTAGCGGTGTACAACCACTACAAGCGCCTGAACCAACGCGACAAGAAGGGCGACGACGTCGAACTGGGCAAGAGCAACATCCTGCTCATCGGCCCGACCGGTTCGGGCAAGACGCTGCTGGCTGAAACCCTGGCGCGCCTGCTCAACGTTCCGTTCACTATCGCTGACGCCACCACCTTGACCGAGGCTGGCTACGTTGGTGAAGACGTTGAAAACATTATTCAAAAGTTGTTGCAGAAGTGCGACTACGATGTCGAGAAGGCCCAGATGGGCATTGTCTACATCGACGAGATCGACAAGATCTCGCGCAAGTCCGACAACCCGTCCATCACTCGTGATGTATCGGGCGAGGGCGTGCAGCAGGCATTGTTGAAGCTGATCGAGGGCACCGTTGCCTCGGTACCGCCACAAGGCGGTCGCAAGCATCCTCAGCAGGAGTTCCTGCAGGTCGACACCCGCAACATTCTGTTCATTTGCGGTGGTGCGTTCTCGGGCCTTGAAAAGGTCATCCAGAACCGTTCCACGGCTGGCGGCATCGGCTTCAACGCCGAAGTGCGCAGCAAGCAGGAAGGCAAGAAGGTGGGCGAGTCCCTGCGTGAAGTCGAACCTGACGACCTGGTCAAGTTCGGTCTGATCCCGGAATTCGTAGGCCGTCTGCCGGTGCTGGCCACTCTGGACGAGCTGGACGAAGCTGCGCTGATGCAGATTCTGACCGAGCCCAAGAACGCCCTCACCAAGCAATACGCCAAGCTGTTCGAAATGGAAGGCGTGGACCTGGAATTCCGTACCGACGCGCTGAAGTCTGTAGCTCACCGCGCGCTGGAACGTAAAACCGGTGCTCGTGGCCTGCGTTCGATCCTGGAAGGCGTGCTGCTTGACACCATGTACGAGATCCCTTCGCAGACTGACGTCAGTAAAGTGGTGATCGACGAAAGCGTCATTGAAGGTAAGTCCAAGCCGCTGTTGATCTACGAAAACAGTGAGACACCGGCCAAGGCTGCGCCAGACGCATAAGTCGACCTGCGGCTTGAAACAGGAAGGGGCCTTCGGGCCCCTTTTCTTTTCCTGCCAGCAGCGCTTGTTTTTTTTCGGGGCTGCCCCCACATTGACTACAAGCTCAATTCCATCTGTCTACGGCCCCTGGGCCGCTGTAGAGGCGAAATCATGAAGACAACCATCGAATTGCCTCTCCTGCCATTGCGTGATGTCGTTGTGTATCCGCACATGGTGATCCCGCTGTTCGTGGGGCGCGAGAAATCCATCGAAGCCCTCGAGGCCGCGATGACGGGCGAAAAGCAGATATTGCTGCTGGCCCAGAAGAATCCTGCCGACGATGATCCAGGCGAAGACGCCCTGTATCGCGTGGGTACCGTTGCTACCGTGCTGCAACTGCTCAAGCTGCCTGATGGCACCGTCAAAGTGCTGGTGGAAGGCGAGCAGCGCGGTACAGTTGAAAGCTTCATGGAAGTAGACGGCCATTGCCGCGCTGAAGTGCAACTGATCGACGAAGTCGATGCCCCGGACCGCGAGTCCGAGGTGTTCGTGCGTAGCCTGCTGGCTCAGTTCGAACAATACGTGCAGTTGGGCAAGAAAGTCCCTGCCGAAGTCCTGTCCTCCCTCAACAGCATCGATGAGCCTGGCCGCCTGGTAGACACCATGGCCGCGCACATGGCGCTGAAAATCGAGCAGAAGCAGGAAATCCTCGAAATCATCGACCTGTCCGCCCGGGTTGAGCACGTGCTGGCCCTGCTGGACGCCGAAATCGACCTGCTGCAGGTCGAGAAGCGCATCCGCGGCCGCGTGAAGAAACAAATGGAGCGCAGCCAGCGCGAGTACTACCTGAATGAGCAGATGAAGGCCATTCAGAAGGAGCTTGGCGACAGCGACGAAGGCCACAACGAAGTCGAAGAGCTGAAAAAGCGCATCGACGCCGCTGGCCTGCCCAAGGACGCCCTGGCCAAGGCCACTGCCGAGCTGAACAAGCTCAAGCAGATGTCGCCGATGTCGGCCGAGGCCACCGTGGTGCGTTCCTACATCGACTGGCTGGTGCAAGTGCCGTGGAAGGCCCAGAGCAAGGTGCGCCTGGACCTGGCCCGCGCCGAGGACATCCTCGACGCCGACCACTACGGCCTGGAAGAGGTCAAGGAGCGTATCCTTGAATACCTCGCCGTGCAAAAGCGCGTTAAAAAGATACGCGGCCCTGTACTGTGCCTGGTAGGCCCGCCTGGCGTGGGTAAAACTTCGCTGGCCGAGTCCATCGCTCATGCCACCAACCGCAAGTTCGTGCGCATGGCCCTGGGTGGCGTGCGTGACGAAGCCGAGATTCGCGGTCACCGCCGTACCTACATCGGCTCGATGCCAGGCCGCCTGATCCAGAAGATGACCAAGGTAGGGGTGCGCAACCCGCTGTTCCTGCTGGATGAAATCGACAAGATGGGCAGCGACATGCGCGGTGACCCGGCGTCGGCACTGCTGGAAGTGCTCGACCCCGAGCAGAACCACAATTTCAACGACCACTACCTGGAAGTCGACTACGACCTCTCGGACGTGATGTTCCTCTGCACCTCCAACTCCATGAATATCCCGCCAGCATTGCTGGACCGCATGGAAGTGATCCGCCTGCCGGGTTACACCGAGGACGAGAAGATCAACATTGCCACCAAGTACCTGTCGCCCAAGCAGATTGCCGCCAACGGCCTGAAGAAGGGTGAACTGGAAGTGGACGTGGCCGCGATTCGCGACATCATCCGCTACTACACCCGCGAAGCCGGTGTGCGTGGCCTGGAACGCCAGCTCGCCAAGGTGTGCCGCAAGGTGGTCAAGGAACACGCTCGTGACAAGCATTTCTCGGTGAAGGTCACGTCCGACTCTCTGGAACACTTCCTGGGTGTGCGCAAGTTCCGCTACGGCCTGGCCGAGCAGCAGGACCAGATCGGTCAGGTCACCGGCCTGGCATGGACCCAGGTGGGCGGCGAGTTGCTGACCATCGAAGCCGCCGTGGTACCCGGCAAGGGCCAATTGATCAAGACCGGTTCGCTGGGTGATGTGATGGTCGAATCCATCACTGCCGCACTTACCGTGGTGCGCAGCCGTGCCAAGAGCCTGGGCATTCCCCTGGACTTCCACGAGAAGCGTGATACGCACATCCACATGCCCGAGGGCGCCACGCCCAAGGACGGCCCAAGTGCTGGCGTAGGCATGTGCACAGCGCTGGTATCGGCCCTGACGCAGATTCCAGTGCGTGCCGATGTGGCCATGACTGGCGAGATCACCCTGCGTGGTCAGGTGCTGGCCATTGGTGGTCTGAAGGAGAAATTGCTGGCGGCCCATCGTGGTGGAATCAAGACAGTGATCATTCCGGAAGAGAATGTGCGTGATTTGAAGGAAATTCCTGACAATATTAAGCAGGATCTTCAGATTAAACCGGTTAAATGGATTGACGAAGTGCTCCAGATTGCGCTGCAATACGCCCCGGAGCCCTTGCCCGATGTGGCTCCGGAGATTGTCGCGAAGGACGAGAAGCGCGAGTCGGATTCCAAGGAAAGAATCAGCACGCACTAGCAAGCATTTGGCCGGGGGGCTTTTCTTGACAGTTTTTTAAAGCCCTTGTTATAAAGCGGCACTTAATGTGTCAGCAGCCTCCCGGCGTAGTTTTAGCTTTCACCACATACTTAGAAACAAACTCATATAGATATAAGGGGACTTAGAGTGAACAAGTCGGAACTGATTGATGCTATCGCTGCATCTGCTGATATCCCGAAAGCTGTAGCTGGCCGCGCGCTGGACGCAGTAATCGACTCCGTCACTGGCGCTCTGAAGGCTGGCGACTCCGTTGTACTGGTTGGTTTCGGTACTTTTTCTGTGACTGATCGTCCAGCTCGCGTTGGCCGTAACCCACAGACTGGCAAGACCCTGGAAATCGCTGCTGCCAAGAAGCCAGGCTTCAAGGCCGGCAAAGCTCTGAAAGAAGCGGTAAACTAAGTTCTTTCACGCCTTTGCCCGACCGGGGCGGGAAAATTTCCGACCTGGAAGCGGAGCAGCCAATGAGCTGGTCTCAAGCCGACGCACGGCGCCGGTGATTGCTCCGCCAGTTACGAGAAGGCGCATCCTCGGATGCGCCTTTCTTCTATCCGGATTCTACCCACTCTCCGCGGTTGTTTAATCAGTACAACCGTTTCTGGGGGACGCATGCTGCAGAATATCAGGGACAATTCACAAGGCTGGATTGCCAAGACCATCATCGGTGTCATCGTTGCCTTGATGGCACTGACCGGCTTCGATGCCATTTTCAGAGCCACCAGCCACACTGCCGACGCGGCCAAGGTCAATGGCGATGCCATTACCCAGAGCGAGCTGGCACAGGCCGTTGAAATGCAACGCCGCCAGCTGATGCAACAGCTGGGCAAGGATTTCGATGCGTCGATGCTCGACGAGAAAATGCTGCGTGAGGCAGCGCTCAAGGGGTTGATCGATCGCAAGCTGCTTATCCAGGGTGCCGGCGATGCCAAGTTCAGCTTCTCGGAAGCCGAACTGGACCAGTTGATCCTGCAAACGCCTGAATTCCAGGTAGACGGCAAGTTCAGTGCCGACCGTTTCGACGCCGTGATTCGCCAGATGGGTTACAACCGCCTGCAATTCCGCCAAATGATGGCTCAGGAAATGCTGGTCGGCCAACTGCGCGCTGGTGTTGCTGGCAGCAGCTTTGTCACCGACGCTCAGGTCCAGGCCTTTGCCCGCCTGGAAAAGCAGACCCGCGATTTCGCTTCGCTGACCTTCAAGGCTGACCCGTCTGCCGTGAAGGTCACCGACGATGAAGTCAAGGCGCACTACGACGAGCACGCCAAGGAGTTCATGAGCCCCGATCAGGTGGTGATCGACTACATCGAACTGAAGAAGTCGTCGTTCTTCGACAAGGTCACCGTCAAGGACGAAGACCTGCAGGCTGCCTACAAGGCTCAGACTGCCGCGCTGTCGGAACAGCGTCGTGCCGCGCACATCTTGATCGAGGTGAACGCCAAGACCACCGACGCCCAGGCCAAGGCCAAGATCGAAGAGATCCAGGCGCGCCTGGCCAAGGGCGAAGACTTCGCCAAGCTGGCCAAGGAGTTCTCGCAGGACCCTGGCTCGGCCACCAATGGCGGTGACCTGGGCTACGCTGGCAAGGGTGTCTATGACCCGGCCTTCGAAACAGCGCTGTACGCGCTGAACAAGGACCAGGTGTCGGCACCGGTACGCAGCCAGTTCGGCTGGCACCTGATCAAGCTGCTGGGCGTGCAGGCACCGAACGTGCCGACCTTCGCCAGCCTGAAAGACAAGCTGACCCGCGACGCCAAGACCGCACAGGTCGAGCAGATGTACGTCGATGCTGCGAAGAAACTGGAAGACTCCTCGTTTGAGGCGTCCGACCTGGTGCAGCCAGCCGCTGACCTGGGCCTGAAAGTGCAGACCTCCGCACCCTTCGGTCGCGAAGGCGGCAGCGAAGGCATCACCGCCAACCGTGGCGTGATCCAGGCGGCATTCAGCCCGGAAGTGATGGACGAAGGCGCCAACAGCTCGGCCATCGAACTGGACCCGGAAACCACGGTTGTGGTGCACGTTAAGGAACACCGCAAGCCGGCCCAGCTACCGCTTGAGGCCGTTTCCGACGCTATCCGCAAGCACTTGGCGCAGGTCAAGGCCAGCGACGCGGTGAAAGCCAAGGCCGATGCCCTGGTAGCTGGCCTGCGTGACGGTAAAGTCGCGTTGGCGGCCAGCCAGGACGGTCAAGCCTGGAAGACCCAGGAAGCCGTGACCCGCAGCCAGGAAGGGGTTGACCCGGCCGTGCTGCAATCGGTGTTCCGCATGACCAAGCCCCAGGGCAAGGACAAGCCGGTCTACGGCAGCGTCAGCCTGTCGGATGGCAGCTACGTGGTGGTACGCCTGAACGGTGTCAACGAAGCCGCTGCCGCCAGCGATGCAGAGAAAGCGCAATACCGCCGCTTCCTCGCCTCGCGCGCAGGCCAGCAAGACTTCGCGGCCTACCGCAAGGCGCTGGAAACCAAGGCGGACATCACGCGCTACTAAGCCTGTGAACCCCCTGAAAAGGCCGCGAAAGCGGCCTTTTTTATGGGCCTCACGAACTGCCAGCGTCAAGCGGCCCATTGCGCCGGCCGCCCCCAAAAAAAGCGTTACGGGTCCCCTCGCTCCGCCCTGGCGCTTAACAGGGCCAACGTCAAAAGCTGACAGCAACAGCGTATCGCAGGTATTTCCGTCAATCGGTGAGGTACCGCTGCCGAAGGCGGCGTCTTGCGACGCGGTGTGTCAGGCCACGCGTAATGTCGTCAAACGTGGCGCAGCAGATAGCTGTCCATCATCCACCCATGCCGCGCCCGGGCTTCTTCACGCACTCGCACAATCTCGTCGGCTACCTCATCAAGCGGCCCGGCTATCAGCAGTTCCTCAGGGCTACCCACGTATGCCCCCCACCAGATGAACAGACCCTGCCCGCGCAAGCGGTTGAACGCCTGGTGTGCATCGAGCATCACCACCTGGCTATCGCCAGGCTCGACGTGGGCGGGCAACTGCCGCCCTGGGCTGATGTGCACCGAGCCACCGATTTCGTTAAGGGGCACGCGGTGGCTGGCCGTCAGCGCCTGCACCGAGGTGATGCCGGGAATCACCTGGTACTCGAACGCCACCCGCCCCGCAGCCAGGATGGCCTGCAGAATGCGCAAGGTACTGTCGTACAGGGCGGGGTCTCCCCACACCAGGATGCCGGCGCATTCGCCCTCGGCCACGTGATGGGCGATGAGCTGTTCAATCACTTGTTGCTTGTCGTCATTGAGCTGTCGGACGGCGCCGCGGTAGCTGTCGCCATCGGGTGGGCGCTCGGGGTTGTCGGCTTCCACGAAGCGCCAGGGGCGCTGCGTGGCAAAGCGCGTGCACACATCGCGACGCAGGTCGTTGAGGCCATGTTTGGCCGGCCCCTTGTCAAACAGCAAGAACACGTCGGCGCGGTTCAGCGCCTGGAGTGCCTGCAGCGTCAAGTGGTCGGGGTTGCCGGCACCGATGCCGATCACCAGGAGCGTCTTCATGGGCGGCGCCTCAGGGCAAGTATTGAATATGCGGGCGACCATGGTGCGCTGAGCGCGAAACAACGGCGCGCACGCCGTACACCGAGGCAATCAGGTCGCTGGTGATGACCTGGTCGGGGCTGCCGCTGGCCACCACGCGCCCGCGTTGCAGCAGCACCAGCCGGTCGCAGAACATCGCGGCCAGGTTCAGGTCGTGCAGGGCCATCACGCAGGTCACGGGCAAGCCTTGTATCAGTTGTAGCAGGTGCAACTGGTGCTGGATATCCAGATGATTGGTGGGCTCGTCCAGCAACAGTTCGCTGGGGCATTGCGCCAGGGCGCGGGCGATCTGCGTGCGCTGGCGTTCGCCGCCCGACAGGCTGCGCCACGGGCGCTTGCGCAGGTCGCTCAGGTGGGTGCGCTCCAGGGCCTGATCTACGATGGCCTGGTCTTCGTTGCACCAGGGCGCCAGGGCGCCGCGGTGGGGCGTGCGTCCCAGGCGCACGATGTCCTGCACGCAAATGTCGATGTCGGTACCGGCATGCTGTTCCACCAGCGCCACCCGCCGGGCCAAGGCCTTGCGTGGCCATTGGGCCAGCGGTTGGTCATCGAGGCTGACGGCGCCGGTGCCCGGCACGCGCAAACCGGCCAGCAAGCGCAGCAAGGTCGATTTGCCCGAGCCGTTGGGGCCGATCAGCCCCAGGGTGCCGCCGGCGGGCAATGTCAGGTTGATGCCTTCGATAATGACGCGGCCATCGCTGCCCCAGCCGACGTTGTCGGCGCGCAGGCTCATGGCGCGCTCCGATTGCGGTAGAGCAGGGCGGCGAACACCGGGGCGCCCACCAGCGCGGTGACCACGCCGATGGGCAGCACCTGGCCGGGGACGATCAGGCGCGAGGCAATGTCAGCCAGCACCATGAAGTTGGCGCCGATCAGTGCGCTGGCCAGCAGCAGCCGCACATGCCGTGGCCCCACCAGCAGGCGTGCCATGTGCGGTACTACCAGGCCGACGAAGCCCACGGCGCCGACAATGCTGACCAGGCTGGCGGTGATCAGCGCCGTGACCGCGAACAGCAACCAGCGCAGCCTTGCCACCGGCACGCCGAGGCTGGCGGCGGCGTCGTCGCCAAACACGAAGGCGTCCAGCGCCCTGGCGCAGTACAGGCACACCACCAGGCCTGCACCCACCACGCCGGCCGCCAGCCCCACATCATTCCAGCGCACCCCGCCCAGGCTGCCCAGCAGCCAGAACATCACGCTGCGGGCCTGCTCGGCATTGGCCGACGTCGACACTGTCCACGCGGTCAGCGCGTTGAACAGTTGCGCCGCGGCCACCCCGGCCAGAATGACTTGCGCTGGCCCGCCCTGAATACCGCTGGCCAGGAGGGCGACCAGAGTAAAAGCCAGGCCTGCACCCAGGAACGCGCCCAGGGAAATGCCGATCAAACCGCCGCCCAGGCCCAGCAGCATCACCATTACCGCACCGGTGGAGGCGCCGGCACTGATGCCCAGCACATAGGGGTCGGCCAACGCGTTGCGCAGCAAGGCTTGCAACACCACGCCAGACAACGACAAGCCGGCGCCGCAGCAGGCCGCCACCAGGGCACGGCTAAGGCGATACTCGAAAATGATGCCCTGCTGGATACGCGACACGTCATAGGTGCCCAGGCCCAGGCCGTTGAGCAGTGCCTTGAGGGTGACAGCCAAAGGAATGTCCAACTCGCCCAGGCAGACCGCCAGTGCCACTGAAAGCGCCAGCGTGGCCAGGCCCAGCAACGTCAGCAGCCAGCGCCAGCGCCAGCCCCGGGCGTGGTCGGCCGTGAGGCGCTCGATCACGGCGTGCTGCCTTTGCTCGCCAAGCCCGCAGCGATGCTTTCAATGGCGTCCACCACGCCCATGGACGGGTTCAGGCTGTTGGCGTCGACCACGATCAGGCGCCCGTTGCGCACGGCTTTCAGTTCACGGGTAACCGGGTCGTTGCGCAGGAACGCCAGTTTCTTCTCGACATCGTCTGCCGGGTACAGGCGCCGTTGCATGCGCGCCAGCACGATCACGTCGGGGTCTTTGGCGGCGATACTTTCCCAGCTTACGCCCGGCCATTCCTCATCGCTGTCGATCACGTTGTGCAGGCCCAGCACCTGGGCAATATAGCCCGGTGCGCCATTCTTGCCGGCCACCCACGGGTCACCTTCCAGGCGCGTGCTGGAGAACCAGTACAGCACCGAGAGCGGTGGGTGTGGCGTGGCGTTGGCCAATTTGACCGCTGCCGCCACCCGCTCATGCAGACGTGTGCTCAGGGCTTGGCCGGCGGCAGGCACGTTGAAAATGGCGGCCAGTTCACTGATTTCCTTGTCCACCAATGCCAGGGAGTACAGTTGGCTGCGGCTACCGTCGGCGTTGGAGCTGGCTGTCACGCCCTTGCCATCGCAATCGCTGGGGGACACGTACGAAGGGATCCCCAGTGTGAGCAGCTGCTCGGGCGTGGCCACTTCGCCCTGGGGGCCGACGTGGTAGGTGTACTGCGCCACCACGATGTCGGGGGCGGCCTTGGCCACCGACTCGAAGCTGGGGGCGTTTTCGGCCAGGCGGGGCACGCTGGCCCCGGCGCTGGCCAATGCCGGCGGCAAGGGGCCAAACCACACACCGGTGCCGACCATGCGCGGCGCCAGGCCCAGCGACAGCAGCAGTTCGGTGCTGGCCTGGCCCAGGCTGATCGCGCGCTGGGGCGGCGCATCGATGCGCACGCTGTGGCCGCAGTTCTGCAGCGTCAAGGGGTAGTGACTGGCGGAGGTGTCGGCGAGGGCGTGGGTGGCCGCCAGTGACAGGCAGGCAAGGGCGAAGAGGCGTAACGACATGCAGCAGCTCCCGGGATGGCGCGTCCGTTGGGCGAAAGGGAAGGCGTGCAGCAAGGTCTGGCTGACGGGCAAGGCCCGATCACAGTGGCGCGACCGCGCCGGATTCACACCGGCTTCCTGCTGCAAGCGCGAAAAAGCCGGGGAAGGGTAGGCTGCATTGTCGTGCAGAGCAACCGTTGTGGCCGCAACGGTTCATCTCAAGGAGCTGCCGCAGCCTGGCAGCAGCCCCCAAGGGGACGTTATTCTGGCGTGAACACCAGCGCTTTCAGGCCGCCCTCGGCTTCAGCGTCGGGGAACTCCGGCGGATTGGCCAGGCGGTGCTGGAACACCAGCCCCGGGGCTTCTTCGGCCATGCTCTGGATCAGGAAGCCCGAACCGATGGCCGGGTCGTTCACGCAGGCCAGCACCACGCCGCCTTCGGTCAGCAGCTCCGGCAGCTTGCGCAGTACCTTGCGGTAATCCTGGGTCAGCACAAAGCTGCCACGCTGGAACGAGGGCGGGTCGATGATGACCAAGTCATACGGGCCGCCGCGCTTGACCTTGCCCCAGGACTTGAACAGCTCGTGGCCCAGAAAGCTCACGCGGTCCAGGTCATGGCCGTTCAGGCGGTGGTTGTCGCGACCACGGCTGAGGGCGGCGCGGGCCATGTCCAGGTTCACCACATGCTCGGCGCCCCCGGCGATGGCCGCCAGGGAAAACCCGCAGGTGTAGGCGAACAGATTCAGCACGCGCTTGCCCACCGCTTGCTCGCGTACCCACTGGCGGCCGTAGCGCATGTCCAGGAACAAACCGATGTTCTGCTTGCGGCCCAGGTCCAGTTGATAGCGAAGGCCGTCTTCGTCGATGAACCAGGTGTCCACCGGCTCGCCCAGCAGCCACTCGGCATTTCTGTCGGGCAGGTAGCGATGCTGCAGGATCACGCTGTGCACCTGGGGTGTGGCCTGGGCCAGCGCCAGCAGCAGCGGCTTGAGCGTGGCCAGTTCCTCGGTGGCCGGCTCGCGGAACAGCGACACCAGCAATACGCCTTGCAGCCAGTCCACGGTGATCTGCTCCAGGCCTGGCCAGCAGCGACCGCGGCCGTGAAACAGGCGACGGGTTTCGGTGGGTGGGGTGTGCAGGGCGGTGGTCAGCAGTTGCTGCAGTACGGCGAGGGCATCAGTGTTCATGGAAGACTTTTGGCAGGGCATAAAACGCCCATGGTAAACCTCGCGCACGGCTGTGGGAACTCGGCAGCCGTGCGCGGCGGCCAGGTTACATATGCTTGGCTTGCAGGGCCTTGGCCATTTTCAGGTGTTCTTCAAGGGTAGGCAGGGTCTTTTCGGCAAAGGCCTTGAGTTCTGGCTTGTCGGAGGAAGCGGCCTCTTTCTTGAACAGCGCCACTGTGTCTTCGTGCGCCTTGACCTGATTGGCGGCGTAGGCCTTGTCGAAGGACTCGTCACGCATCTCCAGGACTTTTTGCTTGGCCTGTTGGGTCAGTGTGGCGCTGTCCGGCACTTCGATATCGAGTTTGGTGGCCAGGGCGGTCAGCTTGTCGTTCGCCGCGCCGTGATCCTTGATCATTTGGTTGGCGAAGGTCTTGACGTCGGCCGAGGTGCTTTTTTCCAGCGCCAGCTTGCCGGCTTCGACTTCGGTGATGCCGCCCGAGGCTGCGGCGTCGACAAAATCATTGGAAGTGGCGGCGAAAGCCGGGCCGGCCAGTACGCCGGTCAGGGCGATAGCCAGGGCCAGCTTGCCTGCTTTAAATGCGTCCATGGGGTTCTCCGTCTTATTGTTGATCGCGCGACGAGGGTCATCGCTCCCTATGGTGGATTGTGCGGCCAAGGGGTTGGTGCGGCGCGGGCGACGAACGGTCTTTCGACTATCGTCCAGCATCAATTGGTCGTATTCATGCATTAAGCTGATTGGATAAATAAAAATCGGCATGAGTACCGGGATGAGCATCAATTTCGACTTGAACGACCTGCAGGCCTTCCGCGCCGTGGTGGAGAAGGGCAGCTTTCGCAAGGCGGCCGAGGCCATCAGCATTTCCCAGCCGGCCCTGAGCCGACGCATTGAAAAGCTCGAAAGCGCGCTCAACGTGCGCCTGTTCGACCGCACCACCCGGCGGGTCAGCCTGACCATGGTGGGCCGGGCCTTCGCGCCCAGCGCCGAACGCCTGCTCAATGACCTGGACATCGCCCTGTTGGGCATCGGTGAGGTGGCCTCCACACGGCTGGGCAACGTCACCGTGGCCTGTGTGCCGTCGGCGGCTTACTACTTCATGCCCAAGGTGGTGGCGCGTTACCACAAGTTGTACCCGCGCATCCGCGTCAAGGTGCTCGATGCCAGCGCCAACGACGTGCAGCAGGCCGTGATCAGCGGCGAGGCCGACCTGGGCCTGAGTTTTACCGGCAACCTGCCGGCTGAGCTGGAATTCGAATTGCTGGTGCAAGAGCACTACGTGGCGGCCTGCCGACGCGACCACCCGTTGGCCGGGCGCAAGCAGCTCACCTGGGATGAGTATTTCCAGCAGGATTACATTTCGGTGGACAAGACTTCAGGCAACCGCTTCGTCCTGGACCAGGCATTGCTGCACGTGCGCCCGGCGCGGCCGAGCATTTGCGAAACCCGTCATGTCACCACCATGCTCGGCCTGGTGGAAGCGGGGCTGGGGATTGCCGCCGTGCCTTCCATGGCCTTGCCGCTGGGCGAGCACCAATGGATGACCAGCATTCCCTTGGTGGAGCCGTCAGTGATGCGCAATGTGGGCTTGATTCGGCGCCGGGGCCGGTCGTTGACCCCGGCGGCGCTGGAACTGGAGCAGTTGATCAGGGATATGCGCAAGCCGCTGGAAGGTCAGTGAGGCACTGAGTCCAGCCCGGTGCCGTTAACCACTGACTGCGCCTGGGGCGAGGCCATGTAGTCGAGCAAGGCCTTGGCTTCGGCCGGGTGCGCGGCGCCCACCGGAATGCCCGCCGCGAAGCGGGTGACCGATTGCACCGCTTCAGGGATCTTGCCCACGTAGGTCACGCCCGCAACGGGCAGCAGCTCGCTGACCTGCTGCAGGCCCAGTTGCGGGTTGCCCTTGGCCACTTCACCGGCTACTGGAATGCGTTCGATCATCCGCGCCTTGGGCTTGAGCTGGGGTTCGATGCCCAGGCGCTTGAACAGCTGATCCTGCACATAGACGCCGCTGGCGCTGTCGGAATAGCCCACCGAGCTAGCCTTGAGCAGTGCTTGCTTGAAGGTCTCGACGGAGCTGATGTCGGGCTTGGGCTCACCGGCCTTGACCACCAGGCCGATGCGCGAATCGGCCAGTTCCACCCGCGAGGCTGGCAGCACCTTGCCTTGCTTGATCAGGTCATCCAGGGCGTAGCCGACCATGATCACCACGTCGGCCTGTTCGCCGCGAGCCAGGCGGTTGGGAATGGCTTCGGCGGCCTTGCCCATGGACGGGCCAAGGATGGTGTTCAGGGTGTCGCCGTGCTGGGCCGCGAACTGCGGGCCCAGTACCTTGTAGGCTGCGGTGAAGCCGCCCGAAGTCATTACGTTGAGTTCGTCAGCCTGGGTCAGGCCGCTGATTGCCAGGGCCAGGCCGGCCAGGGCGGTGATCAATGGTTTCATCGCCGGCGCCCTCATACCGCGGCGCGCAGCTGGGTGCTGCCGCGACGGTAAAGGTACAGGGTGGCGCACAGCGCGCACAGGGCGGCAAAGCTCATCCAGTACCCCGGGGCGGCCTTGTCGCCGCTGCTATGGATCAGCGCGGTGGAAATGGCCGGGGTGAAGCCGCCGAACACCGCGGTGGCGAGGCTATAGGCCAGGGAGAACCCGGCCACCCGCACTTCCACCGGCATGATTTCGGTCAGCGCCGGGATCATTGCGCCGTTGTACATACCGTACATGAATGACAGCCACAGCAGGGTTTCCAGCATGTGCGCAAAGCTCGGCGCCTGGGCCAGGAACGACAGCGCCGGGTACGAGGTGGCAATGGCCAGTACGGTCATGGCGATCAGCATCGGCTTGCGCCCGATGCGGTCCGACATCGCGCCGCCAATGGGCAGCCAGATGAAGTTGGAAACGCCCACCAGCAACGTCACCATCAAGGCATCGGCGGTGCTCAGGTTGAGCACGCTTCTACCGAAGGTGGGCGCGTACACGGTAATCAAGTAGAACGCGGTGGTGGTCATGGCCACCATCAACATGCCAGCCACCACGATGGTCCAGTTGGCCACCAGGGTGTTGTACACCTCGCGCATGGCCGGGCGATGGCGGCGGGCGGTAAATTCTTCGGTTTCTTCCAGTTTGCGCCGCAGCAGGAAAATGAACGGCACGATCATGCAGCCCACGGCAAACGGAATGCGCCAGCCCCAGGCGGCGATGTCGTCGCCACTCATCCATTGGTTCAGGCCGTAGCCCAGCGCGGCGGCTACCACGATTGCCACTTGCTGGCTGGCGGACTGCCAACTGGTGTAGAAGCCTTTCTTGCCGGGAGTGGCCATTTCCGCCAGGTACACTGACACGCCGCCCAGCTCGGCACCGGCCGAGAACCCTTGCAGCAGGCGGCCCAGCAATACCAAACCGGGGGCCAGCAGGCCAATGGTCTCGTAGCCAGGCACTAGCACAATCAGAATGGTACCGCTGGCCATGATCGACAGGGTTACGATCAGGCCTTTGCGCCGGCCCACGTCGTCAATGTAGGCCCCCAGGATGACGGCGCCCAGCGGCCGCATCAGGAAGCCTGCGCCGAACACGGCGAAGGTCATCATCAGCGAGGCAAACTCACTGCTGGCGGGGAAGAAGGCGGCGGCAATATGGGTGGCGTAGAAGCCGAACAGGAAGAAGTCGAACTGTTCCAGGAAGTTGCCGGAGGTTACCCGGAATACTGCACCGGCTTTGGCGCGCGCGGACGCGGGCGCGCCCTTGGTTGAGGACTGCATGTGCATCTCCCATCATTTTTATGACACGTGCAACGGGGCACATGGGTTTCTTGTAGGGGGACGATGGTCGCGGAAATGTTTTGAAATGATAACTGCATATTTCTGATGAATTGATGCGCATCTGTTATCAGTCAACGCATCAATCGCCCCCGGCGCAGGCGGATAGGCCCGCTGCCAATGGCGTTCGGAGGCAGGGTCAGCTCGCCCTGAGTGATGCGTAAAACGTCGGCTTCAGCCAGGCACGCAGCCACCCGACGGATGTCCGGCATCAACGCGCGCCACAGCGCCTCGTCGGCGCTCAGCACCCGGGCTACGTCGCTGGGGCAGATGGAATCGTCGTTGGCGCGCTGGGAAAGTAGGGCGAAGATCGCCCGGGTGATCATGCTGTCGTCGATTTTCATGGCAGGAGGCAGGCTGTAACAAAAACATCTTTGTATCAGAGCTGGCGAAATGAAGCCATGCGCGGGCCACTGCTGCCACACATTGGTAACAGCGCCCGCTGAGGTGTGTGGGAGCGGCTTCTACCCGCGAAACGGCGCCCATTTCGCGGGCACAGCCCACTCCCACATAGGCAGTTGCTGTCAGATCAGCGTTGGGCTTCGATGGCGGCGGCTGGCGCTTGCTCGACCTTGCCGAAGGCCACGAAGTAGGCCAGGCCGACAAAGATCGCGCCGCCCACGGCGTTGCCCAGGAACACCGGGACCATGTTGTCGGCAAACTGCTCCCAGCCCAAAGCCCCGGCAAAGATCGCCGCGGGAATCACGAACATGTTCGCCACCACGTGCTGGAAGCCGATGGCCACGAAGCCCATCACCGGGAACCACATGCCCAGGATCTTGCCGGTCACTTCCTTGCTGGCGTAGGACAGCCACACCGCCAGGCACACCATCCAGTTGCAGCCAATGCCCGAGACGAAGGCATGGGTGAAGTCGGCACTGGCCTTGGCGTTGGCAATGGCCAGGGTCTTGGCCAGGAACGGTCCTTCGGTCAGGCCCAGCAGGTGGCCGAAGCAATAGGCCACGAACAGTGCGCCGGCCAGGTTGGCCAGGGTCACCAGCGCCCAGTTGCGCAACAGCGCCGGCAAGGTGATCTTGCCGCTGAACAGCGCCATCGGCAGGGTCATCATGTTGCCGGTCAGCAGTTCGCCGCCGCCCAGGATCACCAGGATCAGGCCCAGCGGAAAGACCGCGGCGCCCAGCAGGTTGCCGAATGACGACCAGGGGCCGGGGATCATGGTGCTTACGTGAATGTCGAGCAGAAAGCCCAGGGCAATGAAGGCCCCTGCCAGAAAGCCCAGCACCAGAATCGCAGGCAGGGGGGCATGGGCTTTTTTGACGCCGGTATCGATGGCCATCTCGGCGATTTGCTGGGGGGTGTTCAGGGACATGGGAAGTCACTCGTGAGCCAGTGGAAAGGGTGCGCTTTTTTCACGCTGCGCCATCCTGGCCCTGCGACGTTTTGCGACATTGATTACGGCGAAAGCTAATGGCTCAAGGCCTGTACGTCTAATCGCTTGTTTCGATAGCGCGATTGAGCCTGTCGATGGTGCATGAACGCCTGTGGGAGCTGGCTTGCCAGCGCACTCTCCAAACCCAACAACTCGCCGGCAAGCCGGTTGCCACCCACCGCATGGCAATTAACTAGTGGGTTTGCCATCAGGCGGTATAGAATTCCTTATTCTTCAAGAGATTGAACATTTCTGCTCGTGCAGAGGCTCTATCTCGGCGATTTTTGATATAGGCAGGCCCGATCTTGGAACAGCTAAAACGCCTTGAAAGCGGTATTGAAGGGCTCGACCTTCTGTTGAAGGGCGGGCTGGTGGCGGGTTCGTCCTATATCGTTCAGGGCCGACCGGGCTCTGGCAAGACGATCCTGGCCAACCAGTTGGGCTTCAACCATGTGCGCAATGGCGGCCGCGTACTGGTGGCGACGCTGCTGGCCGAGTCCCATGAGCGACTTTTCCAATACCTGTCCACCCTGAGTTTTTTCGACCCCAGCCGCATCGGCAACGAGATCCAGTTCGTCAGCGCCTTCGATACCCTGGAGAACGACGGGCTGGATGAAGTGGTGAAGTTGCTGCGCCGCGAAATCAGCCGTCAGAAAGCCACGGTGCTGATCGTTGACGGCCTGCTCAACGCCCGCTCCAAGGCCGAGTCGCAGATCGACACGAAAAAATTCATTTCCGAATTGCAGGGGCACGCCGCGTTTGCAGGCTGCACGGTGCTGTTCCTCACCAGCTCGCGCCTGGACGATGGCAGCCCCGAACACACCATGGTCGATGGCGTCATCGAAATGGGCGAGGAGCTGTTCGGCACCCGCTCGGTGCGTCGCATCCAACTGCGCAAGACCCGTGGCAGCGGTGCGCTGTCGGGGCTGCACGAATGCGAGATTACTGACGATGGGTTGGTGGTGTATCCGCGTCTGGAAAGCCTCTACAGCCACCCCTCGCGCCCCGACGGCGCCGACCTTACGCGCCTGCCCAGTGGCGTGCCGGCACTGGACAAGCTGATTGGTGGCGGCTTGCCGCGCTCCTCGGTGACCCTGGCCATGGGCCCTTCGGGCATCGGTAAAACCTCGGTGGGCATCCAGTTCCTGGGGGCCGGCACCGCGCAGGAGCCGGCCTTGCATTTCGGCTTCTATGAATCACCGCAACGCCTGGGCATCAAGGCCAAGGCCTTGGGCTATGACTTCCAAGCCATGCAGGACGCCGGTGCGCTGTTCGTCTCCTGGCAGCCCACCACCGAAGGCCTGGTGGATGGCCTGGGTGCGCGTCTGCTCAAACAGGTGGACCAGTTCAAGATCAAGCGCGTGCTCATCGACAGCCTGGGCGGCATGACCCGTTGCGCCACCAGCCAGGCACGCATGACCGAGTTCTTCAGCGCGCTGATGGGCGAATTGCGCGCCCGCGGCGTGACGGTATTCGTGACGTGGGAAATACGCGGTTTGTTCGGCCCTGAGATCACCTCGCCCACGCCGGACCTGTCGAGCATCGTCGACAACATCCTGCTGATGCGCTTTGTCGAATATGAAGCTGAACTAAAACGGTTGCTGTCCATCCTTAAAGTAAGGGACAGCGTTTATGACCCTTCGCTTCTGGAGCTGGTCATCGACGAGCGCGGCATTGATCTGAATAAGGCATTCAAGCATGCGGAGGCAGTGTTATCGGGAAGTGCCTCGGCGGTTGGCAAGCCTTGAAGATGGCCCGGTCCAGCTGACATGAGCACTATCCTGATCGTCGACGACGAATTCATGATTGCCAATATCCTTGAACTGGCGTTCGAGGATGAGGGCTATGAAGTCGTCAAGGCCGCCAACGGGCGCAAGGGGCTGGAGGTGTTGGAGCGTGAGCGACCGGCGCTGGTGATCACCGACTTCATGATGCCGGTGATGGACGGCCTGGAAATGGCCCGCGAGATTCGCAAACACCCTTTGCACAAGCATCTGCCTATCCTGCTGATGAGCGGTGCCCAGGGCAGCGTAGGGCGCGCTACCCCGGAGCTGTTCGCGGCGGTATTCGACAAGCCGTTCAAGATCGACGATGTCATCGCCAAGGTGCGCGAATTGATCGGCACCCCGGACAACTCACCGCACTGATTTCAGCAATGCCAGCACCCGCTCGACCATGGCCAGGCGCATGTCGTCATTCAGGGTCAAGGGCGGCAGCAGGCGGATAGTCTGGCCGCGGGCAATGTTGATCAGCACACCGTGCTCGCGCGCCGCCACCTCGGCCAGGTGACGGGCCGGTTGGCGCAGGTCGATGCCAATCATCAGGCCATGGCCACGAACCGCCGGTACCTGCGGATGGTCCCTGAGGCCGGCGCGCAATGCCTTGAGCATCCACGTGCCCTGGCGTTCGGCGTTGGCCACCAGGCCTTGCTCCTCGATGATCGCCAGTACTTCGCACGCCACCCGGCAGGCCAGCGGGTTTCCGCCAAAGGTACTGCCATGGCTGCCGGGGCCAAATAATTCGGCCGCCGCGCCGCTAGCCAGGCAGGCCCCGATGGGCACGCCATTGCCCAGGGCCTTGGCCAGGGTCATCACGTCGGGCACCACGCCTTCGTGCTGGCCGGCGAACCAGCGGCCAGTACGGCCGAGGCCGGTCTGGATCTCGTCCAGCATCAGCAGCCACTGCTGCTCATCGCACAGATCACGCAGGGCCTTGAGGTAACCGCTGGGTGCCACCTGCACGCCGCTTTCGCCTTGCACCGGTTCCACCAGCACGGCTGTGATGCGCTGGCCATGGGTTTGCGCCAAGGCTTGCAGTGCCGGCACGTCACCAAAAGGCACCTTGATGAAACCCTCTACCAGTGGCGCAAAGCCTGCCTGGCAGGTGGGGCTGTCGCTGGCCGACAGGGTGGCGAAGGTGCGGCCGTGAAAACTGTTTTCCATGACCACCACCAACGGCTGGCGGATGCCTTTGCGCTGGGCGTGCAGGCGCGCCAATTTGAGGGCGGTTTCGTTGGCTTCCGCCCCCGAGTTGCAGAAAAACGCGCGCTGCATGCTGGCCAGTGCGGTCAGGCGCTCGGCCAATTGCACCTGCCAGTCGATGCGGTACAGGTTGGAGGTGTGCAGCAGCAACCCGGCCTGCTCGGTCATGGCGGCCACGATCCGCGGGTGGCTGTGGCCCACCGACGTCACGGCCACTCCGGCCAGGGCGTCCAGGTACTCGCGGCCCTGGGTGTCCCACAGGCGGCAATCCACGCCGCGCACGAAGCTGATCGGCAGGGGCTGGTAATTGTTCATCAGGCAGGGTGGGGTGGCGTGCGGGGCGTTCATGGGCCTTCTCCTTGTTGGGGGCAGGCTCAGTATGTTTATCCAGCAGAACGAGATAAACGCCTCTAGACTGTAATCACTTTAAAGCAGGAGTGGGCAATGGATTTGTTTCAGGCCATGGGCGTGTTCGTCCAGGTGGTGGAGGGCGGTAGCATGACGGCGGCGGCCGAGGCCTGTGGCATGTCCACCACCATGGTGGGTAACCATTTGCGGGCGCTGGAGCAGCGCCTGGGGGTGAGTCTGTTGCGCCGCACCACCCGGCGCCAGAGCCTGACCGAGTTCGGCAGTGCCTATTACCAGCGTTGCCTGGACATTCTCGGCCAAGTCACCGCTGCCGAGCAGCTGGCCGAGGAAGTGCAGGCGGTGCCCCATGGCACCCTGCGCATCACCGCGCCGCCGACCTTCGGCGCCGAGTGCCTGATGCCGTGCCTGGCCGGGTACCTGGCGGCAAACCCGGCGGTGAAGCTCGACGTGGTGCTGACCGACCGCCTGGTGGACCTGGTTGAGGAGGGGTTCGATGCGGCGATTCGCCTGGGCACCTTGGAACATTCCAGCCTGATTGCCCGGCCGCTGGAAGACTACGGCCTGACCCTGTGCGCCGCCCCGGCTTATTTGCAGCGCCGTGGCGTGCCCGAGGACGTGCAGGCGCTGACGCACCACGATTGCCTGGCATTCGCCTACCCTGCCGGCACCGAGTGGCGCTGGACGCAAAAGCACTGGCGGTTGAGCGGGGCCGATGGCGAAGTGACGGTGGACGTCAGCGGGCGCATTGCCGTCAACAGCGCACCGGCGCTCAAGCGCGCGGCACTGTCGGGGTTGGGTATTGCCATGCTGCCGGATGCGCTGGTGCGTGAAGAGCTGGCCGATGGCCGCCTGGTGCCGTTGTTACAATCCTGGCACCTGCCGGTACGGCCCATGCACCTGGTGTACCCGCAGGAACGCTACCGTTCGCCCAAGCTGCGCAGCTTTGTCGACTACATCGTCAACGCAATGGGGCGTTCCTGACACCCCGGCGCGGTCCACCCTATCCCCCCGGAGCAATCTGTAGAGCTGCTGCCAAGCTGCGGACCCAAGGAGCTGCGGTGGGGGGGCAGCAGCTCAGACTTCCAGGCGTTTCACTTCGCCCAGCAACACCAGGTAGGCCAGTGCGCCTGCCAGCGCCACGGCGCCTATGAACCACAGTGCGCCAGTGAACGAGCCGCTGCTGGAAACGATGAAGCCGATCACCAACGGGGTGATGATGCCAGCCATGCCGGTGACCAGGTTGAACACGCCGGCAGTCAGGCCAATGAGCTTCTTGGGGGCGATGTCGGAAATCACTGTCCAGCCCAGGCCGACCATGCCCTGGCCGAAGAAGGCGATGGACAGGATGGCGATCACCGCCTGGTCGCTTTCCACGAAGTTGGCCGCCACGATGCAGCTGGCCATCAGCAGGCCGGCGATGATCGGCAGTTTGCGGCCCAGGCTGGCATTGCCGGTGCGCTGGATCAGGCGGTCGGAGAACCAGCCACCGAGCATCACCCCACAACCGGCGGCAATGAACGGCAGCACGGCGAAGAAGCCCATCTTCATCCAGCCCATGTGACGCTCGGTGGACAGGTAGGTGGGGAACCAGGTCAGGAAGAACACCAGGGTCGAGTTACCGGCGAACTGGCCCAGGCACGCGCCCCAGATCTGCCGGTAGCCCAGCAGCTGGCGCAGGCTTTTCCAGGAGAACGGTGTTTTTTTCTCGTCTTTCGGCGCCAGGCCACCGCCGGCTTCGATGTAGTCGAGTTCGGCCTGGTTGACGCTGGTGCACTCATGGGGTTCGCGGTAGCGCATCTTCCACACCAGGGCGAACACCAGGCCGATGATACCCACCAGCACGAACAGCGAGCGCCAGCCGTAGTGGGCCAGCAGCACGAACAGCAGCGGGCTGAGGAAGGCCAGGCCAATGTACTCGCCGACGGTGTAGATACTGGTGGCGCGGGCACGTTCGTGCTGCGGGAACCAGGTGGCCACCACGCGGCTGTTGGTCGGGAAACAGGTGGCTTCGCTCAGGCCCAGCAGCAGGCGCAAGCCGATCAGCGAGCTGAAGCCGGACACCAGGCCATGCAGCAGGGTGGTCAGCGACCAGGCACTGGCAGCCACGAAGTAGGTCTTGCCACTGCCGAAGCGGTCCAGCAAGGCGCCGCCAGGTACTTGCGCCAGCACATAGCTCCAGGCGAAAGCGGAGAACATCACGCCCATCAGCGCCGGGTCGATGCCCAGTTCGGTGGTCATGGTGGGCGCAGCAATACCGAGGATGCTGCGATCCAGGTAATTGATAATGGTGCCCACGGCCAGCAAGGTCAGAATGACGAAGCGGGCACGGCTGGGGCGCACGGCAGAGGCTGCAGCAGAACGAGTCGCGGTGGCGATCGTCACTGCGCCCGAGTGATTGTCAGGCATGGGGTGATTCTCGTCTTTGTAGTTGTTGCCGGCAGGCTATTGAAGCGGCTGGGCAGGGTCAAGCCAAAATGTACGAACCAGTTCGATGATCGGCCGCTAAATCGCTCTGCGTCGGGCTGTCGCACTATCTACCTGTAAAGGTTAAGAATTCTTCATCAAGAAGGCTACTCGCCAAAGGGCTACTGGCGGCCGAACCGACGGCTGGTTACCCTGTGTGCCCTTATCGCATTCGCCTCGCAACGACCATGGCCATCGCCGCCCCGCCGGACCTGAGCAATACCCAAATCCCTCTGCAACCGCTGGCGCGCACCTACCCGCGCGGGGTGTTCGTGGAGCCCCACCAGCATGCCTGGGGGCAATTGCTGTATGCGGTGAGCGGGGTCATGTGGGTGGAAACACCCAGCGAGGCATTGGTGGTACCGCCCCAGCGCGCCGTGTGGCTACCGCCAGGTGTGCCCCATGGCATCCGCGTGGTCACCGACCTGCAGATGCGCAATATCTACCTGCGCCCGGCCATCGCCGCCACGCTGGACAGCCGGGTGCAGGTGCTGGAAGTAGGCAGCCTGCTGCGCGAATTGATCGTCACCCTGGTGGCCAACGAGCAGGCACGCGAAGGCGAGTATTACCACGCCCTGGCGCAATTGGCCGTGCTGGAGTTGCATCAGGCGCGTCGCAGCGCCATGCGCGTGCCCTTGCCGGACCAGACTGACCGCCGGCTGATGAACGTGTGCCAGGCAGTAATGGCCCAGCCTTCCCTGGCGATCTCCTTCGAACAGCATGCCGAGCAGGCGGGCGCCAGCGTGCGCACCTTGTCGCGGCTGTTCCAGGCCAGCCTGGGCATGGGCTTTGCCGAGTGGCGGCGCCAGGTGCAACTGGCCACGGCCGCAGCCGAACTGATCCAGGGGGTGCCGGTGAGCAGCATCGCCCGATCCATGGGTTACTCGCCCAGCAGCTTCAGCGACATGTTCAAGCGCGCCCTGGGCATGGCCCCGTCGCAGTTCGTCAATTCGCCAACCCCTTTGTAGGAGCTGCGGGGCGGCCATCCGCCGCCAGGCTGCGAAGGCGCGCGCCCGCGTTCAACATCACACCGCCGAAGTTCCTGCGTACCCTTTCGCAGCCTTTCGGCAGTTCCTACGCCATCAAACACGGCCTCAATGGCCGACAGGATGAAGTGGTTGGCCGAAGCCCAGGTTCGATCGGCCATAGACTGCCCACTATTGTTCCCAGGGAGTTCCCCATGAAAGCGCTGCAATTCAACCGCACCGGTGATCTGGCCAACCTGCAACTGGCTGAACTGCCCACGCCGGTGCCTGCCACCGGCCAGGTGCTGGTCCAGGTCAAAGCGGCTGGCCTCAACCCCAGCGACGTCAAGAATGTGCTGGGTCGTTTCCCCTACACCACCTTGCCACGGGTACCGGGCCGCGATTTTGCGGGTGTGGTCATCGAAGGCCCGGCAGACCTGCTGGGCCAGGAAGTGTGGGGCACGGGCAGCGACCTGGGCTTCAAGAACGACGGCAGCCACGCGCAATACCTGACCGTGCCCGCCGAGGGCGTGGCGCTCAAGCCCCGGAAACTGAGCTTCACCCAAGCCGCCAGCCTCGGCGTGCCGTACACCACTGCCTGGGACGCCGTGGAGCGCAGCCAGGTGACCCGTGGCACGCGCTTCCTGGTGCTGGGCGCCAATGGCGCAGTGGGGAGCGCGGCCATGGCCCTGGCGCGGGTGCGCGGTGCAGAAGTACTGGCGGCGGTACGTCGCCCGGAGCAGGCCCAGGCGCTGCAGGCGCAAGGTTATCAAGTGATCCTGCTGGACCAGGCCGACACCCTGGCCGCGCAGGTGGAAGCCGTATTCCCCGCTGGCGCCGAGGTGATTTTTGACACCACCGGTTTCTGGTTGCCCGCCGCAGTGAGTGCGCTGGCAGTGTTCGGCCGTATCGCCATCATTGCCGCGCCGGTCAATGGCCTGGTGGAGTTCTCGGCGCTGGGCCTGTATCGCAAGGGGGGCTCGCTGGTGGGCGTCAACAGCCTGCTGTACAACTGCGCCGCCTGCGCGCGCATGCTTGAGCAGTTCGGGCGCTACTTCGACAACGGCATGCTGCCGGTGCCCACCGACCTGCTGGAAGCCCCCTTGAGTGAAGGCCTGGCCGCCTACGCTGACGTCAACGGCGGCAGCAGCCAGAAAGTCATTCTGCTGCCGTAAGCCGAGTGGTGTGGGAGCTGGCTTGCCAGCGAGCTGCCCGGGCCTTCAAAAGCTCGCTGGCAAGCCAGCTCCCACAGGGTTAGCGGCGGCCTCTTGAGTGAAGCACAAACGCCGCCAACGCCAGCAACGGAATCGCCCCCCCACCTTCACGACCAGCCCCCAACCGCCAGCCTCATACAGGCTGCTGGCAATCGCCGAACCCACCGCGCCGCCTACGAAAATGCTGGTCACGTACAACGCGTTCAAGCGCGCACGGCTGGTGGCATCCAGGCTGTAGATGATGCGCTGGCCCAGCACCATGTTCATCTGCACGGCGAAGTCCAGCAGCACCCCGGTCAAGGCCAGGGCGATCACACTGTAGCCCGGCAATACCAGTGAAGTGGTGAAGCACAACGGCGCCAGCACCATGGCCACCAGCGACGCACGACGGGTGTGGCCGGCATCCGCCAGGCGCCCGGCAATCGGCGCGGCAATGGCGCCAATGGCACCCACCAGGGCAAACACGGCAATCTGGCTCTGGCTGAGGCCATGCACACGGGACAGTTCCAGCGGCACGGCGGTCCAGAACAGGCTGAAGGTGGCGAACATCATGGCCTGGTAGAACGAGCGCTGTCGCAGCAGTGCATGACGACGCACCAAGGTACCCAGCGACGCCAGCAACTGGCCGTAGCTGGCGCTGTGGTCGGGTTGGCGGTACGGAATGGTACGGGCCATCACCGCCGTGATCGCCACCATCACCACGGCGGCCACGTAGAACACCGCGCGCCAGCCAAAGTGGTCGGCAATCACGCTGGCCAGCGGCCGCGCCAGCAGAATGCCCACCAGCAGCCCACCCATGATGCTGCCAACCACGCGGCCCCGCGACGCTTCGCTGGCCATGTGCGCCGCCAGTGGAATCAGCATTTGCACCGACACCGAGCTGAAACCAATCAACAACGACACCACCAGGAACACACTGGGCTGATTGCTCAGCGCCGCGCCGATCAGGCTGATAGTAGCCAGCAGGGTGGTGGCGAGCATCAGCTTGCGGTTTTCCAGCAGGTCGGCCAGCGGTACGAGGAAAAAGATGCCGGCGGCGTAGCCGATCTGGGTCAGCGACACGATCAGGCTGGCGCCATGGGCCGAGAGCCCGATGTCGGGGGCGATCAACTCAATGATGGGCTGGGCGTAGTAGATATTGGCGACGATGGCGCCGCAGCAGAAGGCGAACAGCGCCACCATGGCGCGGGTCATGGTGGGGTGCTGGGTGTGCAAGGGCTCGGTCAGGCTGGTCATTGTCTGGCTCTGTCTTATGGTGTGGCCGCTGCCGCCAGGCTGCGCTGGCCCCCGTGTGCGCTGAAGATCTTCAGTGAACATCAAGGCCAGCGCTGCCTCGGCAGCGGCTACAGCGTGGTTCATGGCCGCTAGGCTAAGCCCATGGCAAGCCGCGTACCAGAGCCTTTGCGTTAATAGTGACCATGCGCCAGGGCGATAAACAAAAACGACCCCTTTATAACCATTACACAGACGACGTTGCAGCACGCCTGCGCTAGCCTGCCTCATCAGAAAAAATCACTTCAGCTAGCAGAGGTTTGCATGGCGCGCATCATTGGCGGTCTCGCCGTTTCCCATACGCCTACCATCGGCTTCGCCGTGGACAACAACAAGCAGCAGGAAGCCGCCTGGGCGCCTATCTTCAAGGACTTCGAGCCGATCAAGGCCTGGCTCGAAGAGAACCAGCCCGATGTGCTGTTCTACATCTTCAACGACCATGTGACATCGTTCTTTTTCGACCACTACTCAGCCTTCTGTCTGGGCGTGGACGAGCAGTACGCCGTGGCCGACGAGGGTGGTGGTGCGCGCGCCATCCCGCCTATCGGCGGCCACGCCGAGCTGTCGCGGCACATCGGCCGTAGCCTGATGGCCGATGAGTTCGACATGGCCTTCTTCCGCGACAAGCCAGTGGACCACGGGCTGTTTTCACCCATGTCGGCACTGATGCCGTTCGACACCGAGTGGCCGGTGAAAGTGGTGCCGCTGCACGTGGGCGTGCTGCAATTTCCGATCCCCAGCGCCGCGCGCTGCTACAAGCTGGGCCAGGCCCTGCGCCGCGCCATCGAAAGCTTCCCCGAGGACCTCAAGGTTGCCGTGGTGGCCACTGGCGGCGTGTCTCACCAGGTGCATGGCGAGCGCTGTGGCTTCAACAACCCGGAGTGGGACGCGCAATTTCTCGACCTGCTGGTCAATGACCCGCAGCGCCTCACCGAAATCACCCTGGCCGAATACGCCGAGCTGGGTGGCATGGAAGGGTCGGAAGTCATCACGTGGCTGATCATGCGCGGCGCGCTGTCGTCCAACGTGGTCAAGCGTCACCAGGGTTACTACCTGCCGTCCATGACCGGCATCGCTACCCTGTTGCTGGAAAACCAGGCCCGCGAGGTGCCGGTGGACGTACTGGCGCGTCACCGCGAGCACATGGACCACCAGCTCAAGGGCGTGGAAAACCTGCCTGGCACCTATCCGTTCACCCTGGAGCGCAGCCACAAGGGTTATCGCCTGAACCGCTTCCTTCACCAGATGATTGTGCCAGCCTGGCGCGAGCGCTTCCTTGCCGAGCCCGAAGCACTGTTCGACGAGGCGCAGTTGAGCGGCGAAGAACGCGACCTGGTGCGCCGTCGTGACTGGCTGGGTCTGCTGCAATACGGCGTGATTTTCTTCCTGCTGGAAAAGCTGGGCGCGGTGACTGGAGTTTCCAACCTGCACATCTACGCAGCCTTTCGCGGCCTGAGCCTGGAAGAGTTCCAGAAAACCCGCAACCAGCAGGTGATCTACTCGGTGGCCGGCAAGCGTTGAGCCACGGCGGCGCGAATCTGCTCCATCAACGCCTGGGCCGCCGGCGCATGCAGACCGGCGCTGCGGTAAGTAAGGCCGATGGGGCGCTCGGTCAGCGGCAGCGGCAGGTTCAGCGGTTGCAATTCGCCGCTGTCGATTTCATGGCCCAGCTGGTGGGCCGACACCGCGGCGATCATGTCTGAGCCCAGCAGCAGGCCACGGATAATCGCCAGGTCCGCACTTTCCACCACCGGCAATGGCGCATCCATGCCCCAGGCGGCGAATTGGCCGTTGAGCAAGCCGCGGGCCGGGCTGCCGGCGCGTGGCAGCACCCAACGCATGCTTTGCAGCTCTGCCGGGCTGAGTGGCTGGCCTTGCAAGGGGTGGTCACGCCGCGCCAGCAGCACCATGGCTTCGGTCAACAGCGCCTCGCCGTGCAGGTCGCTGGCAAAGTCGGCCGGGCGCAAGGCGCCGAACACAAAATCCACGTCACCGGCGCGCAGCTCCGACGCCAGCAACTCGAACGGGCTTTCATTGGTGGCCACGCGCACGTTTGGGTGGGCGCCGGTCAGCGCGACAATGGCCGCCGGCAGCACGCGGTTGCGACCCAGGGGCAGGGCGCCTACGTTGACCGTGCCTTGCAGTGAGCCACGCAGGGCGGCCAGGTCGGCGTCGATGTGGCGCAGCTCGTTCAGCGCCCGGCGTAACGGTGCGAGGATTTCGCTGGCCGCGCGGGTAGGTTGCAAGCCCCGCGACGAGCGCTCGAACAGCAGGCAGCCGCTGCCGCCTTCCAGCACCTTCAGCGCCGCGCTGACCGCCGGCTGGGTCAGCCCGTAGAGGCTGGCCACGGTCTGCATGTGGCGGGTCTGGCACAGGGCGATGAACAGCTCCAGGCGCCGAGCATTCAGCAAGTACAACGGTTCGGCGGCATGGCCGGCGACGTTGCCCAGCAGCGCCGGTACGCTCTCGAGTTCCGCCAGGCTGCGCCGCGCCCGGGCCAGCACGCGCTTGCCCTGGTCGGTGAGCAGCATGCCGCTGGCGTGGCGCTCGAACAGCGGCACGTCCAGGCGCACTTCCAGGTCGCGAATGGCCCGCGTCACCACCGATTGGGCGCGGTACATCAAGGTGGAGGCGCGGGAAATGCTGCCATGCTCAGCCACCCGTACAAAGGCGCGGATCTGTAGCAGGTTAGGCAGTTCAGCGAGCATGGCAGGCTCCCCCGATAAATAAAAAGTATACCTAGCCTAACTGAATGCATTATTCCCCGCCAAGGCTGCATGACAGGATGAAGCCATTGCACACCACAGGAGTCGATCATGTCTGCCAACCCTTCCAAGACCGCCCTGGTGGTCAGCGCCCACTCCGCCGACTTCGTCTGGCGCGCCGGCGGTGCCATCGCCCTGCACGCCAAGCAAGGTTATGCCGTGCACATTGTCTGCCTGTCCTTTGGCGAGCGCGGTGAATCGGCGAAAATGTGGCGCAAGGGGCCGGGCATGACCGAGGACATCGTCAAGGCCGGCCGCCGCGAAGAAGCCCAGGCCGCCGCCGACGTGCTGGGCGCCACCGTCGAATTCTTCGACATCGGTGACTACCCGATGCGCGCCGACACCGACACCCTGTTCCGCCTGGCCGACGTATTCCGCCGGGTGCAACCAGAGTTTGTGCTCAGCCACTCGCTCAAGGATCCGTACAACTACGACCACCCGCTGGCCACGCACCTGGCCCAGGAGGCGCGCATCATTGCCCAGGCCGAAGGCTACAAGCCGGGCGAGAAGATCGTTGGCGCACCCCCGGTGTACAGCTTCGAACCGCACCAGCCCGAGCAGTGCGAATGGAAGCCGGACGTGCTGCTGGACATCACCGAGGTGTGGGACAAGAAATACGCCGCCATCCAGTGCATGGCCGGCCAGGAACACCTGTGGGAGTACTACACCCGCGTGGCCTTGCAGCGCGGCGTGCAGGCCAAGCGCAACATCGGTATCACGGCAAAGAAAGACATCATCTACGCCGAGGGTTACCAAAGCATCTTCCCCCGCGTAACGGAGAATCTGGGATGAGCCTCGTCGGAAAAACCGGAGTCGTGGTGCGCAACATCCAGCGTGCCGACAGTGCGCTGATCGAGGAGCTGCGCCAATACGGCGTGGCCACCGTGCACGAAGCCCAGGGCCGCAAGGGGTTGCTGGCACCGTTCATTCGGCCCATCCAGCAAGGCGTGGCCATCAGCGGCTCCGCCGTGACCGTCCTGGTGGCCCCTGGCGACAACTGGATGTTTCACGTGGCCGTGGAGCAGTGCAAGCCTGGTGACATCCTGGTGGTGGCGCCCAGTTCGCCGTGCACCGATGGCTACTTTGGCGACCTGCTGGCCACCTCGCTGAAGGCCCGTGGCGTGCGCGGCCTGGTGCTGGAAGCCGGTGTGCGTGACACCCATACCCTGCGCGAAATGGGCTTCCACGTGTGGTCCAAGGCCGTGCATGCCCAGGGCACCATCAAGCAAACCCTGGGCTCGGTGAATATCCCGGTGGTGTGCGCCGGGCAACTGGTGAACCCCGGCGACGTGGTGGTAGCCGACGATGACGGGGTGGTAGTGGTGCGTCGCGACGAGTTGCCCGCCGTGGTCGAGGCCGCCCGCAAGCGTGCCGACCTGGAAGAGGCCAAGCGCCTGCGCATGGCCAGCGGCGAGCTGGGCCTGGACATCTACAACATGCGCCCACGCCTGGCCGAAAAGGGCCTGCGCTACGTGGACGATGCCAGCGAACTGGAGGACTGACCCATGGCCCAGCGGCGTATTCCCTGCCTGATGATGCGTGGCGGCACCTCCAAGGGAGCCTACTTCCTGGCCAGCGACCTGCCTGCCGACCCCGAAGCCCGCGACCGCCTGTTGCTGGCGGCCATGGGCTCGCCCGATGCCCGGCAGATCGACGGCATTGGCGGCGGCGATTCACTGACCAGCAAGGTGGCGATCATCAAGCCGTCGACGCGACCCGGCGTGGACGTAGACTACCTGTTTGCCCAGGTGGTGGTGGATGAGCCGCGGGTGGATTTCGGCCAGAATTGCGGCAACATCCTCGCCGGGGTCGGTCCCTTTGCCCTGGAGCGAGGGCTGATACAGGCTACCGGTGACCTCACCGCCGTGCGCATCTACATGGAAAACACCGGCCAGACCGCCACCGCCCAGGTACAGACCCCAGGCGGGGAAGTGGCCTACACTGGCGACACTTGCATCGACGGCGTGCCGGGCAGTTCGGCGGCGGTGGTCATCGAGTTCGATGACATCGCCGGGTCCAGCTGCGGGGCGTTGTTTCCCACGGGCAACGTCGTCGATGAATACGATGGCGTGGCCGTGACCTGCATCGACAACGGCATGCCGGTGGTGCTGATCCGCGCCGCCGACCTGGGCCGCACGGGTTATGAAAGCCGCGCCGACCTGGACGCCGATGGGGAACTCAAGGCGCGCCTGGAGTCGATCCGCCTGCAAGCGGGGCCGGCCATGAACCTGGGCGACGTCAGTGCCCGCACGGTGCCGAAAATGTGCCTGGTGGCCGCGCCGCAACAGGGTGGGGCCATCAGCAGTCGCAGCTTTATCCCGCACAAATGCCACGCCTCCATCGGCGTGTTCGGCGCGGTCAGCGTGGCCACGGCGTGCCTCTATCCCGGCTCGGTGGCCAGCGACCTTGGCGTGGTGCCTGAAGGCGCCCACAAGCGCCTGGCCGTGGAGCACCCCACGGGCGAATTCACCGTGGCCGTGCACAACGACAACGGCAAGGTCGTCAGCTGCGGCCTGGTGCGCACCGCGCGGCTGTTGTTCGACGGCAAGGTCTGCATCGGATGAACCGCTGACGCCGTGTAATTGCCGCTGCCGCCAGGCTGCGCTGGCCCTGTGCCTCGCCGAGTATCTACAGTGCACAGCCGGCCAGCGCAGCCTTCGGCAGCGGCTACAGAGGCTGCGGGGCGGCCGAAGGCGACATTCGCGAACTGGCGCAAGCCGTTGCAGTCAGATTTACTGGTACCCTCATAGGGTCAACGTTTTTCTGACTCCAACAGGTGCCAATGGACCAGTACACCCCCCACCAATGGCTGCCCCACGAGAAGCCGAGCCTGCCCGGTTCGCCCTCGACGCCCTTGCATTCCAATGCCAAGCGCCTGGCGTTCGCCGTGGTCGGGCTGTTGGTGGCGATCACCGGTGGCCTGGGCAATGCACTGGTCACCGCCAACCTGCAGTTTCTGCAGGGCGCGCTGGGCGCCACCCAGGCGGAAATGGCGTGGCTGCCTGCCGCCTACGTCATGACCAACATTTCCATGAACCTGGTGCTGGTGAAATTTCGCCAACAGTTTGGCCTGCGCGCCTTCACCGAAGTGTTCCTGGTGCTGTATGCGCTGGTGACCTTCGCCCACCTGTTCGTCAACGACCTCAACTCGGCCGTCGCCGTGCGGGCGGCCCACGGCATGGTAGGGGCAGCGCTGAGTTCACTGGGGTTGTACTACATGATCCAGGCGTTCCCGGCCAAGTGGCGGCTGAAAGCGTTGGTGCTGGGCCTGGGCACCTCGCAACTGGCGCTGCCACTGGCGCGGGTGTTTTCCGAAGACCTGCTGCAAATTGCCGAGTGGCGCGGGCTGTACCTGTTCGAACTGGGCCTGGCACTGACGGCGCTGGGCTGCGTGTTCATGCTCAAGTTGCCGCCCGGTGACCGTTTCAAGACGTTCGAGCCGCTGGACTTCCTCACCTTCGCCATCCTTGCCGGCGGCTTTGCGCTGCTGTGCGCGGTGCTGTCCCTGGGGCGCATCGACTGGTGGCTGTCGGCGCCGTGGATCGGCGTGGCGCTGGCCGCGGCCATCGCCTTGATCATGCTGGGCCTGGCCATCGAGCACAACCGCAGCAACCCGATGCTGATGACTCGCTGGCTGGGCAGCGGCGTGGCCATTCGCCTGGCCTTGAGCGTGATCCTCATCCGCATGGTCACCTCGGAGCAGTCCACCGGGGCGGTAGGCTTCCTGCAAGCCCTGAACATGAGCCAGGAACAGATGCGCAGCCTGTACTTCGTGATGCTGGCGGGGGCCGTTGCGGGCCTGGCGGTCAGCGCGTGGACCATTCGCCCGGAACACCTGTTCATGCCGCTGATCGTGTCCCTGGCGCTGATGGCCACGGGTTCCTACATGGACTCGTTTTCCAATAACCTTACGCGCCCCTGGAACATGTATTTCAGTCAGTTTCTGCTGGCCTTCGGCGGTGCCTTTTTCGTCGGCCCCACCATGGCCCTGGGCACCCGCAACGTGGTCACCAACCCGCGCAACCTGATCAGTTTCTCGGTGCTCTTCGGTATCTGCAATAACCTGGGCAGCCTGATCGGCGCGGCCTTGCTGGGCACCTATCAGATTGTGCGGGAAAAATTCCACTCCAGCGTCATCGTCGAGCAGTTGACCCTGCTCGACCCCCGCGTGGTAGCCCGCGTGCAGAGCAGCGCCGCCAGCTATGCTTCGACCGTGGCCGACCCCTCGCTGCGCACCAGCCTGGGCTATCGCGCGCTGTCCACCGTGGCCACGCGCGAAGCCAACATACTGGCCTACAACGATGTGTTCATGTTCATCAGCGTGGTCGCGGTATTGACCATGACCTGGATATTCATCCGCAGCCTGTGGCTGCTCACCACCACCCAGGCGGCGCCACCACCGCCTTCTGTGCCTGCCAGCGGCGTTTCCTCTTCATGACCGAACCCACCACCACGACCACCAACGCCATTGCCTCCACCCCCGAAGGCGTCGCGCCTGCCGCCACGGCGCCACGTTCATTGCGGGTGAGGGTTATTTCCTCACTGATGTTCGCCAGCATCGCCGTCGTCGGCGTGCTGATTGTGCTGTACGCCTGGGAGTTGCCGCCCTTCAGCAGCAAGGTCGAAAGCACTGAGGACGCCTTGGTGCGCGGCCAGACCACCATCATTGGCCCGCAGCTGAGCGGCTACGTGTTCGAAGTGCCGGTGCAGGACTTCCAGTTCGTAAAGGCCGGCGACCTGCTGGTGCGCCTGGACGACCGCATCTACAAACAGAAAGTCGACCAGTCCCTGGCCCAGTTGGATCAGGCCAAGGCCAGCCTGGCCAACAACCTGCAACAGCGGCGCAGCGCCGAAGCCACCATCGCCCAGCGCCAGGCCGCCATCGGCGACAGCGACGCCCAGGCACAGAAAAGCGCCGCCGACCTGCGCCGCAACCAGGAGCTGATCAGCGACGGCTCAGTGTCCAAAAGCCAACTGGACGTGGCCCGCGCCGCCAACGCCGCGGCCATCGCCAGCCTGGCCCAGGCCAAGGCCGCGCTGGAAATCTCGAAACAGGACCTGCAGACCGTCATCGTCAACCGTGCGTCCCTGGAGGCCGCCGTCAGTAATGACGAAGCCGCCGTCGAGCTGGCCCGCATCGACTATTCCAACACCCGCATCACCGCCCCCCGTGACGGCCAGCTGGGGCAGATCAGCGTGCGCCTGGGCGCCTACGTCAACTCCGGCGCGCAGCTGATGGCGCTGGTGCCCGACACCCTGTGGCTCATCGCCAATATGAAGGAAACGCAGATGGCCAACGTGCGCGTGGGCCAGCCCGCCACCTTCACCGTCGACGCCCTCAACCACCTGCGCCTGCGCGGCCACGTGCAACGCATCTCGCCGGCCACCGGCTCGGAGTTCAGCCTGCTGCAGGCCGACAACGCCACCGGCAACTTCGTCAAGATCGCCCAGCGCATCCCGGTGCGCATCACCGTGGACAAGGATCAGCCGCAAGCCCAACGCCTGCGGCCGGGGATGTCGGTGGTGGTGAGTATTGATACCGGCTACGTGGTTGAGGATGAGCGGGGGGCATCCCAGAAGGGGGACGAGGATTGAGCGCGGCGTGCGTAGCAGCGAACATAGGCCGTGTCATTGGCGATGCATAATTTCCTGACATACCGCGTCGCCCACGCTGCCTGTTGCCTGCCTGGTTCACGACGGTGACGAGTGGGTAGCCGGTGCCACCGGCCGCACCGAGTGTTGACGTTTGTTCGTCAATGACCTGTGGGTGGCGGAGCCGCCGCGCTGTCGCGGCCTGGCGACGCAGATTCTGGCGGACCTCGAGCAGGCCGCGAGATGCCCAGCGCTTGCAGCAGTATTACTTGGATAGCCGTGCTGTGGCGCTTTGCCACACAGTGATGGCTATTTGAAATTGATCTGGGTCAACAAGTCCCCGCAGGCCCCCGACAAGAATGGCGCACCTCCACCGAGTAGCCGCCATGTCCGCTCATTTCGACTTTCTGAAAAAGC
This sequence comes from Pseudomonas sp. M47T1, assembly GCF_000263855.1. Classification (GTDB taxonomy): domain Bacteria; phylum Pseudomonadota; class Gammaproteobacteria; order Pseudomonadales; family Pseudomonadaceae; genus Aquipseudomonas. Next base: position 47,726 of record NZ_AJWX01000028.1, on the reverse strand, counting down.
CTCTGGCCAAGGATATCGCCGTGGTCCTGGTGCTCAAGCTGGTGCTATTGGTGGGGATCCGCCTGGTCTGGTTCGGGCCGGCGGCAGGCGTCACGGACGACGCCACGACTATCAGCCGACACTTGTTCGGCACCCCCTCCGCCTCCCTTCAGAAGAGTCCGAAATGATTTCCGAATCAGTCGTCGACCTATCCCGGCTGCAGTTCGCAATGACCGCGCTGTATCACTTCCTGTTCATTCCACTGACCCTGGGCATGACCTTCCTGCTGGCCATCATGGAGTCCGTCTACGTGATGACGGGCAAGCAGGTGTACAAGGACATGACCCGTTTCTGGGGCAAGCTGTTCGGCATCAACTTCGCCCTGGGGGTTACCACCGGGCTCACCATGGAGTTTCAGTTCGGCACCAACTGGTCCTATTACAGCCACTACGTGGGTGACATTTTCGGTGCGCCGCTGGCCATTGAAGGCATGATGGCGTTCTTCCTTGAATCGACCTTCATCGGCCTGTTCTTCTTTGGCTGGGAGCGCCTGTCGCGGGTTCAGCATCTGGGCGTGACCTGGTTGGTGGCCTTGGGTTCGAACCTTTCGGCGCTGTGGATTCTGATCGCCAACGGCTGGATGCAGAACCCGGTGGGTGCCGAGTTCAACTTCACCACCATGCGCATGGAGCTGACCAGCTTCAGCCAGTTGCTGCTCAACCCCGTGGCCCAGGTCAAGTTCGTGCATACCGTGGCCTCGGGCTATGTGACCGGGGCGATTTTCGTGCTGGCCATTTCCAGCTGGTACCTGCTCAAGGGCCGCGACGTCGGCTTTGCCCGGCGTTCGTTCGCTATTGCGGCAGCCTTCGGCCTGGCGTCGATTCTGTCGGTGATCGTGCTGGGCGACGAGTCTGGCTACGAGATCGGTGATGTGCAGAAGACCAAGCTGGCGGCCATCGAAGCCGAGTGGGACACCGAGCCGGCACCGGCGGCGTTCACCCTGTTCGGCCTGCCCAACCAGGCGGAGCAGCGCACCGACTATGCGGTGAAGATCCCCTACGTGATGGGCATCATCGCCACGCGCTCGGTGGACACCCAGGTCACCGGCATCAAGGATTTGGTCACCGAACACCAGGCGCGTATCCGCAATGGCATGCTGGCTTACGAGCTGCTTGGCCGTTTGCGCGGTGGAGATCACAGCGCGCAGACGGTCAGCGATTTCAACGCCGTGAAGAAAGACCTGGGCTATGGCTTGCTGCTGAAGAAATACACCGAGAAGGTGGTGGACGCCAGCGACGCACAGGTCAAGCAGGCGGCGCTGGACTCGATACCCGGCGTAGCCTCGATTTTCTGGACCTTCCGGCTGATGGTGGTCAGTGGCTTGCTGATGTTGGCGCTGTTGGTGTGCGCCTTCTGGGCCTCCGCTCGCAAGAGTGAAACCGACAAGCGCTGGCTGCTGCGCTGGGCGCTGTTGAGCCTGCCGTTGCCGTGGGTGGCCACCCAGACCGGCTGGTACGTGGCCGAGCATGGTCGCCAGCCCTGGTCCATCGGTGAGGTGCTGCCGGTGCATCTATCGGCGTCGAGCCTGTCGTCGGCGGATGTCTGGGCTTCGCTGCTGGCGCTGGTGGCGTTCTACAGCGTGCTGCTGGTGATCGAGATGTACCTGATGATCAAGTTTGCCCGCCTGGGCCCCAGCAGCCTGCACACCGGCCGCTATCACTTCGAGCGCGACCCTGCCGTTGCCTCTTCGCCTGTGCTGCAAGGAGCCCACTGATGTTCGATTATGAAAACCTCAAGCTGATCTGGTGGGTGTTAGTGGGGGTGCTGCTAATTGCCTTTGCCCTGACTGACGGCTTCGACCTGGGCGCCGCCGCACTGATGCCGTTCGTGGGCCGTACCGACAATGAGCGGCGGGTGGTGATCAATACCATCGCGCCGCATTGGGACGGCAACCAGGTGTGGCTGATCACCGCCGGTGGCGCCCTGTTCGCCGCCTGGCCGCTGGTGTACTCGGCGGCGTTCTCGGGGTTGTACTGGGCGTTGCTGCTGGTGTTGTTCGCGCTGTTCGTGCGCCCGGTTGGCTTCGACTACCGCAGCAAACTGGACAACACCCGCTGGCGGCAGAGTTGGGACTGGGCGCTGTTCGTGGGTGCGCTGGTGCCGTCGCTGGTGTTTGGCGTGGCCTTCGGCAACCTGCTGCTGGGCTTGCCGTTCCAGTTCGATGACAGCCTGCGCAGCAGTTACCACGGCTCGTTCTGGCAACTGCTCAGCCCCTTCGGCCTGCTGGCCGGGGTGGTCAGCCTGAGCATGCTGACCCTGCATGGCGGCACCTGGTTGATGATGCGCACCGAAGGCGCCATGGCCCGGCGCGCAAGTCTGGCGTCGCAGGTGCTGGCCTTCGTCTACCTGCTGGCGTTCCTGGCCGCCGGTGTGTGGCTGGCGTTGGGCAACATCCACGGGCTGGTGATCAGTTCGGCGGTGGACACTAACGCTGCGCTCAACCCGCTGGCCAAGACGGTGGTGGCAGGCAACCCGGGCTGGATGGGCAATTACGTGCAGCACCCGCTCAGCGCCATCGCGCCGTTGCTGGGCGTGTTTGGCGGCCTGCTGGCGCTGCTGGCCGCCTTGGGTCACAAAGCCAGGCTGGCCTTCCTGGGCAGCAGCCTGGCGATTGTCGGCACCCTGTGCACCGCCGGTTTTGCGTTGTTCCCCTTCGTCATGCCGTCCAGCCTGGACCCGGCGTCGAGCCTGACCGTGTGGGACGCGGTGTCCAGCCATACCACGCTGATGATCATGCTGGCGGCGGCGGCGATTTTTGTGCCGTTGATCCTCTGCTACACATTGTGGTGCTACGCCAAGATGTGGGGCAAGGTCACCACCGCGCACATCGACAGCAACCCCCATGGTCTTTATTGAGGAGTGACGCACATGTGGTATTTCGCCTGGATTCTGGGTGTGTTGCTGGCCTGTGGCTTCGGCATCATCAACGCCCTGTGGCTGGAGGCCAGCGGCGTGCTGGACGAGGACGGCGCCGATGCACGCTGAAGCCCTGGGCCTGCTGCGCCGGCCCCTCAGCCGCGGGTTGTCGTTACTGATGGTGATGCCGCTGAGCCTGATTTTGCTGGTGCACCCGGTGCTGCTGCTCGACGGTCGCGGGCAGTACAGCCATGGCGTGCTGGTGATGATCATGTGGGGCATTGCGGCCGGTTACGTGCATGGCGTGGGGTTCGACCCGCAGGCGTGGGCGTGGCGGGTGGTGTTCCACCCGCTGGTGGGGTGGGGGTTGATGGGCCTGGGTTATGCAAGCCTTATCCACTGAGCCCTTGGACACCGTCAGGCTGGGAAAGGTCTGCAGCGTCTTCGGCGGTGCCATATCGATCGCGGGCCCGCTGTGCGCGCCTTCGCAGCCTGGCGGCAGCTACGGGAGGGGCGAGGTGATGTGGGGGGCTTGGTGGTAAGCTGGGCGATAATCTCCTTCAGCGGAACCTGTTGGCATGCACGACGAACACCATGCACCCACCCGCAAGCGCGCCACCAGCCTGGCCCATGAGCTGGTGGAAACGCTGCGCCAGCAGATTCTGCTGGGGCAGTTTCGCCCCGGCGACAAGCTGCCGTCCGAACCGACCATCGTGCGTGAGCATGGGGTCAGCCGCACGGTGGTGCGCGAGGCCATTTCTAAACTGCAAGCCTCGGGGCTGGTGGAAACCCGTCATGGCATCGGCACCTTCGTGCTGGAGCGCGAATCGCAACTGGGCTTGCGCCTGACCCTGGACACCGCTGCCAGCGTGCGCGGCATTCTCGAGTTGCGCCTGGGCCTGGAAGTGCAGGCCGTGGCCCTGGCAGCGCTGCGCCGCAGTGACGATCAACTGCAACGCATGCGCCACGCGCTGGATGATTACCAGGCGTCCCTGGCCAGCAACGACAGCTGCGTGGAAGAGGACAAGCGCTTCCACCAGTTGATTGCCGAGGCCACGGGCAACACGTACTTCACCGAGATCATGCAGCACCTCGGCGACTCGATGATCCCCCGTACGCGGGTCAAGGCCGAAGAGCGCGGCGACGCCGACTTCGCCCGCCTGGGCTACCTGGCGAGCCTTGAGCACGAGGCCATTTTCAATGCTATTCGCAAGCAGGACCCGGACGCTGCGCGGGCGGCCATGGTGCTGCACCTCACCAACAGCCGTGACCGCTTTTCGGGCAATTGAGCCAGCACCTGCCGCTGCCTGGCGGCAGCGGCCACAAGGAGCTTATTGCCAGCCGAAGCGGCGGATGTAGAAGCGCTTCATGGCCTGGGTCAGCGCCACGTAGGCGATCAGAATCACCGGCAAAAACGCAAAGTACAGCGGCGGCAGCGCCTGCAGTTTGAAGTAGTGCGCCAACGGGCCCATGGGCAGGAAGATGCCGATGGCCATGATCACCCCGGTCATCACCATCAGTGGCATGGCCGCGCGGCTTTGCAGGAATGGCACTTTCGGGGTGCGGATCATGTGCACCACCAGGGTCTGGGTCAGCAGCCCGACAATGAACCAGCCGGACTGGAACAGGGTCTGGTGCTCAGGCGAATTGGCCCCGAACACGTACCACATCAACGCAAAGGTGGTGATGTCGAACACCGAGCTGATCGGCCCGAAGAACAGCATGAAGCGTCCTACCTCGGCCGGCTGCCAGCGCTGGGGTTTCATCAGCATCTCTTCGTCGACGTTGTCGAACGGCACGGCGATCTGCGAAATGTCGTACAGCAGGTTCTGCACCAGCAGGTGCATCGGCAGCATGGGCAGGAACGGGATGAACGCACTGGCCACCAACACCGAGAACACATTGCCGAAGTTGGAGCTGGCGGTCATCTTGATGTACTTGAGCATGTTGGCGAAGGTGCGACGGCCTTCCAGCACGCCTTCCTCCAGCACCATCAGGCTTTTTTCCAGCAGGATGATGTCGGCCGCTTCCTTGGCGATGTCCACGGCGCTGTCCACCGAAATGCCGATGTCGGCGGTGCGCAGGGCTGGGGCATCGTTGATGCCGTCGCCCATGAACCCGACCACGTGGCCGTTGGCCTTGAGCAGGCGCACGATGCGTTCCTTGTGCGCAGGCGTCAGCTTGGCGAACACATTGGTGGTTTCCACGGCCACGGCCAATTGGGCGTCGGTCATGTCCTCGAGGTCGTTGCCCATCAGCAGGCCTTGCTGGGCCAGGCCCACTTCACGGCAAATCTTCGCGGTGACCAGTTCGTTGTCGCCGGTCAGCACTTTCACCGCCACGCCATGGGCAGCCAGGGCCTTGAGGGCTGGCGCGGTGCTTTCCTTGGGCGGGTCGAGGAAGGCGACATAGCCGATCAGGGTCAGCTCGCGCTCATCACTGATGCCATAGTTTTCCTGGGTGGGCGGGCGCTCGCTGGCAGCTACGGCCACCACGCGCAGGCCTTCGGCGTTGAGCTCGGCCGTCACCTGGCGGATGCGCGCAAGCAGGGTGTTGTCCAGCGGTTCCACCTGGTCGCCGTGGCGCACTTGATGGCACACCGACAGAATCTCTTCCACCGCGCCCTTGCAGATCAGCACGTGATGCTGGTCATGCTCGGCCACCACCACTGACATGCGCCGGCGGTTGAAGTCGAACGGAATCTCGTCGACCTTGTGGAACGCGGTGGCTACCTGCAGGTCACGCTGCACGTCCACGTGCTCCAGCACGGCCACGTCCAGCAGGTTTTTCAGGCCCGTCTGGTAGTAGCTGTTGAGGTAGGCCATCTCCAGCACTTCATCGGACTCCTGGCCCCACACGTCCACGTGGCGGGCAAGGAAGATCTTGTCCTGGGTCAGGGTGCCGGTCTTGTCGGTGCACAGCACGTCCATGGCGCCGAAGTTCTGGATGGCGTCCAGGCGCTTGACGATGACCTTCTTGCGCGACAGGAACACCGCCCCCTTTGCCAGGGTGGAAGTGACAATCATCGGCAGCATTTCCGGGGTCAGGCCCACGGCGATGGACAGGGCGAACAACACCGCTTCCATCCAGTCACCCTTGGTGAACCCGTTGATGAACAGCACCAGTGGCGCCATCACCAGCATAAAGCGGATCAGCAGCCAGCTGATTTTGTTGACGCCGGTCTGGAACGCCGTGGGCGCCCGGTCGCTGGCGCTGACGCGTTGGGCCAGGGCGCCGAAATAAGTACCGTTACCGGTGGCGATCACCACCGCACTGGCCGCGCCAGACACCACGTTGGTGCCCATGAACAGGATGTTGTCCAGCTCCAGCGGGTTGCGCGTGGACGGGTCGCGCAGCTGCACGAACTTCTCTACCGGCATGGATTCGCCGGTCATGGCTGCCTGGCTGACGAACAGGTCCTTGGCGGTGAGCAGGCGGCAGTCGGCGGGGATCATGTCGCCGGCGCTGAAAATTACCACGTCGCCTGGCACCAGGTGCTTGATCGGCAACTCCACGCGCAGGTGCCCGTCGGCATTGCGGCGGCGCACGGTGGCGGTGTTGCTGACCATGGCCTTCAGGGCGTCGGCGGCCTTGTTCGAGCGTGCTTCCTGCCAGAATCGCAGCAGGGTGGACAGCACCACCATGGAGCCGATCACCAGGGCGGCCTTCATGTCTTCGGTGACGAAAGAGACGAACGCCAGCAGGGTCAGTAGCAGGTTGAAGGGGTTCTTGTAGCACTGCCACAGGTGCACGTACCAGGGTAGCGGTTGCTCGTGTTCAACTTCGTTAAGGCCGACGCGGGCGCAGATGTCCTGGGCCTGGGCTTCGCGCAGGCCATCGGTGTGGCTGTCCAGGCGTTGCAGCAGGGCCTGGCTGTCACCGCCCGCGGCGGCCACCAGGGTTTGCGCCAGGGTGGGCGGTATTTCCCGGCTGACATTGCTGTCATTCAGGCTTTCGAACAAGGCCAGGCGGCGGAAATGCCGGGCGATGTGACGGGTACGCAGGAAACCCGCGAAGAATTCTTTTAGCAGGGTGAAGTTCATGGCGCTGCTTTCCCCAGTTGGCAGTGGGGAGACCAATCGCGCAGGCACGGGCGCTGTCTTGAGCTGCAACAGTGCAGGCCAAGGCAGGTGAGTCATCAGAGAAGGGAAATATCGCCGTCTCTCGCGTCGGGGCGAGAGCACGGCAGGAAAGCTGCGCGTTATCTCGCCGAGAATATGCCGGTATCGATGACCGGCCGACTACTGTCGCTCGAACAAGTGCCCACGTGGGGTCTCCGCGGTGATTGAAAACGCGCGCAGCATACGCGTGGGGTTGGCGACGGACAATAGGCAGCGGGCTATCATGATGGAAGTTTCATTTTCGCCTATGGCAGCGGGCTCTGCCCGCGAAAAGCACACCGCGTAATGACAGACGCACCGCGTTGTTCGCTTCGCGGGCAGAGCCCGCTGCCACCGTTGGATATCAGGCGTTGAGTTCGAGGGCGAAGAGCTCTTGCAGGGTCTGGCGGCGGCGGATCAGCTTGACCTGGTCGCCATCCAGCAGCACTTCCGGAATCAGCGGCCGGCTGTTGTAGTTCGACGACATCGACGCACCGTAGGCACCGGTGGTGTGAATCACCAGCAGGTCGCCGACTTGGGCGCTCGGCAACAAGCGCGGGGCTACCAGGCCGCCTTCGTGCTGGGTGAACACATCACCGGATTCGCACAGCGGGCCCGCCACCACGCTAGGTTGCAGCTCACCGGTACGTGGCTGGCCGTCGTGGTCCAGCAGGGTGAAACCGTGGTAGCTGCCGTACATGGACGGGCGCATCAGGTCGTTGAAACCGGCGTCCACCAGCACGAAATGCTGGCTGCCCATGTCCTTCACCGCGCGTACTTCGGTCACCAGGCAGCCGGACTCGGCCACCAGGAAACGCCCCGGTTCGATTTCCAGGCGCACCGGGTGGCCCAAGTGATCCTGCACGCGCTGACGGGCGCTGTTCCAGATGGCCGCGTAGCGTTCGGTGTCCACCGGCTGCTGGTCATCTTTGTAGGGCACCGACAGGCCGCCGCCGGCGGAAATGGCTTCCAGGTCGTGGCCCATGCCGATCACGGCGTCGGCCATGGCCGTGCACACTTCTTCCAGGTGGGCGTAGTCCACGCCCGAGCCGATGTGCATGTGCAGGCCCACCAGTTGCAGGTCGTACTGGCGCACCACGGCCAGCGCCTCGTCCAACTGGCTGTGCCAGATGCCGTGCTTGCTGTTCTCGCCACCGGTGTTGGTCTTCTGGCTATGGCCGTGACCGAAGCCGGGGTTCAGGCGAATCCATACGCGGTGGCCGGGGTGCTGCTGGCCCAGTTGGCGCAGCATGTCGATGGAGCCGCAGTTCACTTCCACGTCCAGTTCGATAATGCGCGCCAGGGTAGGGCGGTCCAGCAGGTCACAGGTGAACACCACGCCGGCTGGCTCGCCCTGGGGGCTGAAACCGGCCAGCAGTGCGCGCTCGATTTCGCCCACCGACACCGCGTCCACCTGTACGCCCTGTTCGCGCATCAGCGTGAGGATGTGCACGTTGGAACAGGCTTTCTGGGCGAAGCGAATCACGTCAAAGCCCTGCAACTGGCTGATGCGCTGGCGAATGATCGCTGCGTCGTAGGTCCAGAAAGGCGTGGCGTGTTGCTGAACGAGGGGCAGGAAACGATCGAACATGGTCGAGTGGCCGTGGCGGGGGATAGGCGACCATGATGCGCATTTAAAGCTATTCAATAAAATATCTGTTTTTTCATGGTTGATTCAGTTCTGATATGGACTGGTGGATTGAATCGAGTGCAGCCCATGGACATTTCCCTGCGTCATATCGAAGTCTTTCGCGCGGTGATGAACGCCGGCAGCGTGACCGGTGCAGCGCAATTGCTGTTCAGCTCCCAGCCCACGGTCAGCCGTGAACTGGCCCGGCTGGAAAGCCTGCTGGGCATGGCCCTGTTCGTGCGCGAGCGTGGCCGCCTGACGCCCACGGCCCAGGGCCTGATGCTGTTCGAGGAAGTGCAGCGGGCCTATGTGGGCCTGGAACAGATTGCCAGCGTGGCCGAGTCCATCCGCCGCTTCGACCAAGGCCAATTGAACATCACCTGCCTGCCGATGTTCGCCCAAGTGCTGCTGCCAGCAGCGTGCCTGGCATTCAATCGCGAGTTCCCGGGCGTGGCAGTGAGCATCACGGCGCAGGAATCGCCCGCGCTGGAAGAGTCCCTGAGCGGCCAGCGCTACGACCTGGGTCTGATCGAAAGCCGCCACCCGCCACGGGGCACCCAAGGGTTCGAATTGTTCTGCGCCGATATGGTGGCGGTGCTGCCGGCGGGCCACCGGCTGGCGGCGAAGGCACGCCTGGCGCTGGAGGATTTCGACGGCCTGGCGTTCATCAACCTGTCGGGCCTGGACCTGTACCGCAAGATGCTCGACGAGCAATTTCGCCGCGCCAACGTCCAGCGCCTGGCCGTAATCGAGACCAGCACCGCCGCCTCGGTGTGCGCCATGGTCCGTCAGGGCCTGGGGGTGGCCATCGTCAACCCGCTTACCGCGCTGGACGAATCCACCCGCGGCCTGGTGCTGCGGCCCCTGGCGGTGGCGGCGCCGTTCAGTGTCAGCCTGATCCAGCCGCAGTACCGGCCGGCGTCGGTGCTGGTGGCGGCGTTTACCGAGTGCTTGAAAACCGAAGCCGCGCGGCTCGGCAAAGCCCTGTAGCCCAAGCCGTATTCTGTGGGAACGGGCTCTGCAGTGTATCAGGCAGCGCGCGGTGCTGTTTTCGCGGGTAGAACCCGCACCCACAAAGGCAGTTGCTTCCCACCATCAAGACCGTTGCAACAGGCGATCAGAGATCAGCCAACGCCTCGCGCAAATTCACCTCGGGCGCGCTCTGCTCGTGCAGGTCGAGCTGGCCTTCCAGGTCTACCAGGTGATGCAGCATGGCGTGGATGGCGCTTTCGCTGCTGCCCGACTGCAGGGCATCGAGGATGGCCTGGTGGTCGTCGCAGCGGCAAGAGGGGGTGTCCAGGCGCTGATACAGCGAGACGATCAGCGAGCTGCGCACGATCAGGTTACCGAGGATTTCACGCAGCAAACGATTGCCACACAGGTCGGCCAGCATCAGGTGGAATTCGCTGCGCACCCGCACCGTTTCACGCCGGTCGCCGCTGGCCGAGGCCTGGCGCTCGGCGTCCATTTGCTCGGCAATGACCTGGGCATTGGCCGCCAGGGCTTCGGGGGTGATGGCTTCGACCACCGCGCGCTCGATGGCCCGCCGGGCGCCGAACACGTCGCGTGCTTCCTGGGCCGTGGGCTGGGAGACGATGGCGCCGCGGTTGGTCTCGATGGTGACGATGTGCTGCATGGCCAGCCGTTGCAAGGCGACCTGCACATGGTTGCGGTTGGCCTGCAGGGTGTCGACGATCTGTGCTTCTACCAACCGCGTGCCAGGGCGCAGGCGCTGCTGGGCGATGGCGCGCGACAGCACGTCGACGATGCGGGTGACTTCCAGCTGTTTGGCGGTGACGGTGACAGAAACCATATTTCCTCGAACGTGTGCCCATGCAGAGCCGGAAACTGGATGCAATGGGCGCGCATTATCCGCCGCGGGCCCGGCTTTGAAAAGGGAGCCAGGGCTACGCGGGGGATGAAATGCACCCCTCAAACCATTGCAAGATGCTGCTTGCGCCGTGGTGGCGGGCAGGCCTGGTCCAGTTGCGCCAGGTCTGCCTCGTCCAGCTGCAGGGTGGCGGCAGCGGCATTCTGACGCACGTGGTCGCGGTGCACGGCCTTGGGAATGGCGATGACCCCGTCCTGGCGCAGTACCCAGGCCAGGCACGCCTGCGCCGAGGTCACGCCGTGCTTGTCGGCAATGGCCTGCAAGGCGCTATGGCGCAGCAGCTTGCCGCCCTGGGCGATCGGGCAGTAGGCCATGGTCGGCAAACCACGGGCCTGGCTCCAGGGCAGCAGGTCGAATTCAATGCCGCGGGCCTCGGGGTTGTACAGCACCTGATTGGTGGCGCAGCGTGGGTGGTTCAGTTCTTCCAGGTCGTCGACATCGAAATTGGACACGCCCCAGCGGCCTATCTTGCCTTGCTCGCGCAAACGCTCGAAGGCTTCGACGGTTTCGGCCAGGGGGTACTGCCCGCGCCAGTGCAACAGGTACAGGTCGATATGTTCGGTGCCCAGGCGCTTCAGGCTGCGCTCGCAAGCGGCCGCCACGCCGCTGCGGCTGGCGTTGTGCGGGTATACCTTGCTGACCAGGAATACCTGGTCACGCAGGCCGGCGATGGCCTGGCCCACCACCTGTTCGGCGCCGCCTTCGCCGTACATTTCGGCAGTGTCGATCAGGTTCATGCCCAGCTCGATGCCCAGTTGCAGCGCGGCTACCTCGTCACGCCGGGCGCTGGGGTCTTCGCCCATGCGCCAGGTGCCCTGGCCGATGATGGATACGGGGGTGTCTGCAAGTCGATGATGGCGCATGGCTACTCCGTCAAGGGTGGATGGCTTATAGTCTGACCTGCGCAAGGGGCACAACATTCAACACAAGGAGAAGGCATGGGTCGACAGCTCGTGGTATGCCTGGACGGCACCAACAATCGCTTCAGCCTTCAACCCACCAATATTATCCGCCTGATTCGCTGCGTGTCTGCGGACCCGGCCCAGGTGCTGTCCTATTACGATCAGGGCGTGGGCACCTTTGGTTTGCGCGAAACCCTGTTCGAATGGCAAAAGCTGCCGTCGCGCCTGTGCGGCCTGGCATTGGGCTGGGGCTTGAAAAGGACGGTGGGTGGCGCCTACCGGTTTCTGGCGAAGCACTACCGCGACGGCGACCAGATCTACTTGTTCGGGTTTTCCCGCGGCGCCTACGCCGTGCGTGCCCTGGCGGCGTTGATCGACGCCATTGGCCTGGTGCCGGGCCATGAGGCCCACCTATTCGATTACGCCTGGTCGATGCTGCAGGCGCGAAACGCCCAGGGGCAGCCGGCGTTCAAGTTGCAGGACAGTTTCAAGGCCACCTTTGGCCGCCCGGTGAAGGTGCATCTGCTGGGCTTGTTCGACACAGTCAAGTCGGTGGGCTGGATCTACGACCCGCTGGTGTTGCCGTACACCGCCAGCAACGCCCTGGTGGAGAATGTGCGCCAGGCGCTGTCCATCGATGAGCGCCGCTGTTTCTTCCGGCCCAACCTGTGGCAGAAACGTGAAGGGCAGGGCACTGATGTACGCCAGGTGTGGTTCGCCGGTGTGCACAGCGATGTGGGCGGTGGTTATTCGCTGGATGAATCGGGCCCGGCGCTACTGGCGCTGCGCTGGATGCTGGGTGAAGCCCGGGCGCTGGGCCTGGCCTTGGACGAGCAGGGCTGCGAGCGTGAGTTGCAGTTGTTGGCCGCTGGCGGTCCCGGGCAATTGCACGACTCCATGACCTGGCCGTGGAAACTGGCCGAGTGGCTGCCGCGTCGGGCCTGGAGCTTCACCCTGCACAAGCGTGTGTTCGCCATCGGCATCATGCCGCCGTTCGGCGAACCACGCCCGCGCTACATCGCCGAGGGGGCGTTGCTGCACCACTCGGTGGTGCAGCGCCTGGAGAGTGGCGATTATCACCCGGTGAACCTGCCGCGCCTGTACAGCGTGGTGGATGATGCTCCGTTCGATACGGCACCCCTTGTAGCCGCTGCCGCCAGGCGGCGCTGGCCTGATTGACTGCTGGAGATTTTCCGCGAACCTCAGGGCCAGCGTAGCTTTGGGCAGCGGTTACAGGCAGCTACCAGGTTACGCGGCAGGCTGCCGACAGGACTGAATCAACACGTCCTGCAAGGCCTGCGCCGCCGCCGACAGCTTATGGTCGGCCAGGCGCATCAGGCCGATGCGCCGTTCGATGCGCGGCTCGTCCAGGGCCACACAACGGGCGCCCAGCTCTTCCATCTGGGCAATGCACAGCGACGGCACCGCGCTGACCCCCAGGCCGCTGGCTACCATGCGCCCCACGGTGCTCAACTGATGGCTCTCGAAGGCCACCGACAGCTTGCCATGGGCGGCGGCCAGGTCCTGCTCCAGCATCAGCCGCACCGCCGAGGGGCGTTGCAGGGTCACGAAGTCTTCCTTGAGCAGCTCCTTCCAGGTGATGTGCGCACGCTGGGCCAGCGGTGAGTCGGCCGCCACCACGGCGACAAAGCGGTCCAGGTAAAACGGCGTGAACACCAGGGATTGAGTGGATTCAGGTTCGAAACCGATGCCCAGCTCCACCCGCCGGTGGCGGACCATTTCCAGCACCTGTTCGTTGATCACGTCATGCACTGCCACGTTGACCCGCGGGTGGCGGTCGCGAAAGGTCTTCAGGGCCGCGGGCAGCAGGTTGCCGGCGAAGGAGGGCATGGCAGCGATCGAGACTTTGCCGGTTTGCAGGGTGAAGTGCTGGCGCAGCAGTTCCTCGGCGTTGTCCCAGTCGGCCAGTAACTGGCGGGCCAGCGGCAGCAACGTTTCGCCTTCCGGGGTAAGGGCCACGCTGCGGGTGGTGCGGGTCAGCAGCGGGCCGCCCAGGTCCTCTTCCAGGGCCTTGATGGTCAGGCTCAACGCAGGCTGGGACAGGTGCAGGCGTTCCCCTGCCTGGGCGAAGCTCAGGGCCTGGGCCACGGCCAGGAACGCGCGGAGTTGCTTGATGTTCATTGTTTTGAAAACTCAATCAATCCATCAGAAAAACAAAATTAACAAATAACTCGGTTGGCGAGAAGATGGGGCTACCACGCGACTGGGCTAAGCTGGCACTAGCCCGATAACTACAAAAAGGCGAATCGACATGGCAGGACTCGACAAACGAGTGGCAACCTGGGAAGAGGCCCTGGCAGGCCTTACCGATAACATGACGGTGTTGTCCGGGGGCTTTGGCCTGTGCGGCATCCCGGAAAACCTCATTGCGCAGATCAGGCGCATGGGCGTGCGCGGGCTGACCGTGGTCTCCAACAACTGCGGCGTCGACGGCTTTGGCCTGGGCGTGCTGCTGGAAGACCGGCAGATCCGCAAGATGATCGCCTCCTACGTGGGTGAAAACGCCTTGTTCGAGCGCCAGTTGCTGGACGGCGAACTGGAAGTGGAACTCACCCCCCAAGGCACCTTGGCGGAAAAAATGCGCGCCGGTGGCGCCGGCATCCCGGCCTTCTACACCGCCACCGGCTACGGAACGCCGGTGGCCGAAGGCAAGGAAGTGCGCGAATTCAACGGCCGCAAGTACATCCTTGAAGAAGCCATCACCGGTGACTTCGCCATCGTCAAGGGCTGGAAGGCGGACCACTTCGGCAACGTCATCTACCGCCACACCGCGCAGAACTTCAACCCGCTGGCCGCTGCCGCCGGCAAGATCACCGTGGTGGAAGTGGAAGAAATCGTCGCCCCCGGCGAATTGCCGCCCAGCCAGGTCCACACCCCCGGCATCTACGTGGACCGGGTGATTCTCGGCACCTTTGAAAAGCGCATCGAAAAGCGCACCGTCAAGGCCTGAGGCCTGGCCCAGAACAACAAGAGGTTTTGCACATGGCACTGACCCGCGAACAAATGGCCCAGCGTGTGGCCCGCGAACTCAAGGATGGCTACTACGTGAACCTGGGGATCGGCATTCCGACCCTGGTGGCCAACTATGTCCCCGACGACATTGACGTGATGCTGCAGTCGGAAAACGGCCTGCTGGGCATGGGCGAGTTTCCCACCGAGGACACCCTCGACGCCGACATGATCAACGCCGGCAAGCAGACGGTTACCGCCCGCGCCGGCGCCTCCATCTTCAACTCTGCCGAGTCCTTCGCCATGATCCGTGGCGGCCACGTCGACCTCACCGTGCTGGGCGCCTTCGAGGTGGACGTGCAGGGCAACATTGCCTCGTGGATGATCCCCGGCAAGCTGGTAAAGGGCATGGGCGGCGCCATGGACCTGGTGGCCGGTGCCGACAACATCATTGTCACCATGACCCATGCGTCGAAGGACGGCGAGTCGAAGTTGCTGCCCCAGTGCAGCTTGCCGCTGACAGGCGCCGGGTGCATTCGCAAGGTGCTGACTGACTTGGCTTACCTGGAAATCGATAACGGCGCGTTCATCTTGCGCGAGCGGGCGCCGGGCATCAGCGTCGAGGAAATAGTGGCCAAGACCGCCGGCAAGCTGATCGTGCCGGATGATGTGATCGAAATGACGTTCTAAGGTTTTCTGCAAGCCTTCCGGGCCCGTTCGCGGGCACGGTCCGCCCCTACAGGATTGATGCGATCCCCTTAGGAGCGGGCCGTGCCCGCGAACGGGCCGTCAGCGTTTGCGTTATCCCAAAAATAAAGACAATAAAAAAGGTAATACCGCATGCCCGCACACCTTGAAGAGAGCCGCTACGCCCGGTTCGCCTTGCGCTGTTCCACCTGGGCCGAGCGCTGGTTCCCTGATTCCTGGGTATTTGCCGCCGTGGCGGTGATTGTCGTGGCAGTGGCCGCCATGGCCATGGGGGCCAAACCCACCGACACGGCCACCGCGTTCGGCGACGGCTTCTGGAGCCTGATTCCCTTCACCATGCAAATGGCCTTCGTGGTCATTGGCGGCTACGTGGTCGCCAGTTCGCCGCCGGCGGTGAAGCTGATCGACCGCCTGGCGCGCCTGCCGAAAAACGGCCGTTCGGCGGTGGCCTGGGTGGCGCTGATCTCCATGCTGGCGTCGCTGCTCAACTGGGGGCTGTCGCTGGTGTTTGGCGGCCTGCTGGTGCGCGCGCTGGCGCGTCGCATCGACCTGAAAATGGATTACCGCGCCGCTGGCGCCGCGGCCTACCTGGGGCTGGGGGCGGTATGGGCGCTGGGCCTGTCTTCATCGGCTGCGCAGTTGCAGGCCAACCCGGGCAGCCTGCCGCCGTCGATCCTGTCCATCACCGGCGTGATTGCGTTCACCCAGACCATCTTCCTCTGGCAGTCGGGGCTGATGCTGGCGGCGCTTGTGCTGGTGTCGCTGGTCATTGCCTACGCCACCGCGCCAGGCCCCGGCAGCGCCCGTGACGCCAAGGCCTGCGGCATTGACCCCAGCTTCAACCTGCCCCCCCGGGCCGCGCGCACCCGCCCGGGTGAATGGCTGGAGCACAGCCCGTTGCTGACGCTGTTGCTGGTGTTGCTGGCGGCTGGCTGGCTGTACCACGAGTTTTCGACCAAGCCGGCCATCACCGCCATTTCCGGGCTGAACACCTACAACTTCCTGTTCATCATGCTCGGTGCGCTGCTGCACTGGCGGCCGCGCAGCTTTCTCGACGCCGTGGCGCGGGCGGTGCCCACCACCACCGGGGTGCTGATCCAGTTCCCGTTGTACGGCTCCATCGCTGCCATCCTCACCACGGTAAAAGGCGGTGAGGGCCAGACCCTGGCCCAGCACATATCGACGTTCTTCGTGCAGATAGCCTCCCACGACACCTACGCGCTGCTGATGGGCGTGTATTCGGCGGTGCTGGGCTTCTTCATTCCGTCCGGCGGCGGCAAGTGGGTGATCGAGGCACCCTACGTGATGCAGGTGGCCAACGACCTCGAATACCACCTGGGCTGGGCCGTACAGATCTACAACGCCGCCGAGGCGCTGCCCAACCTGATCAACCCGTTCTACATGCTGCCATTGCTGGGTGTGCTGGGGCTCAAGGCGCGCGACCTGATCGGTTTCAGCTTCGTGCAGTTGCTGGTGCACGTGCCTTTGGTGCTGTTCCTGTTGTGGGCGCTGGGCACTACGTTGCAGTATGTGCCACCGGTAATGCCCTGACAGGCCCCTACATGATCCTGCCCATCTCCCAGTTCTGGCGTGACCCCGCGCTGCCATTCATTGAGGCGCGCAACGTGCTGGACGGTCGTTCGATCAGCCACGGGCTGCATTCGCACAGCACCTTCTCGATCGGCGCGATCACCGGGGGGCACAGCACTTACATCAACGGTGTGCATCAGCGTCCCGTGCGCCAGGGCGACCTGGTGCTGATGAACCCCGGCGAGGTGCACGCCTGCAACCCGGTCCAGGATCAGCCCTGGGCCTACCGCATGCTGTATATCGATGCGCAGTGGCTGGCGGCGCTGCAAGTGCGCACAGGCACCGGGGACGGCCACCGACTGTGGCCGCTGGCGCAACAGTACAACGCCGATTCACTGCTGTTTCAGGGCCTGAACGAGCTGTACGAGACGCTGGTGGACCATGACCTGAGCGTGGCGCAGAAAACCCAGTCAACGAACGCCTTCTGTGCGGCGATGCTCACGACCGTGGGCACGCGGCCTGCGCCCCCGGCACTGACCGAACCGGTGGTGCGGGCGGCGGACTTTATCCGTGCCGAGTGCGCCCGCACGTTGAAGCTGGACGAGATCTGCGCGGCGGCAGGGCTGTCCTCGTCCTACCTGATTCGCGCCTTCAAGCAGCGCTATGGCATGACCCCCCACGCCTTTCTGATTGACTGCCGCCTGCAAGCGGCCCGGGAAAAACTGCGTCAGGGCCATGACATCGCCGAGGCGGCGCTGGCGGCCGGTTTCGCCGACCAGGCGCATTTGCAGCGGGTGTTCAAGCGCCAACTGGCGGCCACGCCTGGGCATTACCGTGCTCAGCCAGCCACCAGGTAAGCTGCGCACCCCACCAGCAGCAACGCCAGCCCACGGTTGAACAGGCGCACCCGCGCCGGGTGTTCCAGGTGCCCGCGGATCAGGCTGCCCGCCCAGGCCCAGCAGGCGATGGACAGGTAGCACACGACGAAATAGATCACCGCGAACAGCCAGATGCGCGCGCTGTCGCCGTCGGCGGCAAACGCACCCATGCCGGCCACGCACGCCAGCCATGCCTTGGGGTTCAGCCACTGCATGGCGGCGCCGCCCAGCAGCGACGGCGGGCGACTGCCGGCCGCCGAGCCCAGCGCCCCGTTGTCCCGGGCCAATCGCCAGGCCAGGTACAACAGGAACGCCACGCCCGCCCACTGGATAGCCCGGGTCAGGCCCGGCCACAGGGCCAACAGTTCATGCAGGCCGAAACCGGTGAGCACCAGCAGCAGGGTGAAGCCTGCCGTGGCACCTGTGACGTGCCACAGGCTGGCAGGCAGCCCGTGGCGGGCACCGGCGTTGAGGGCAACGATGTTGACCGGGCCCGGGCTGATGGAGGAGGCCAGCGCGAACGCGGCCATGGACAGGGAAAGGCTCATGACGTACCTGAAAGCGAGTGGATTCGCGCTTACGGTACGGGCCGGAGCCGTGGCCGGTATTGAACAAAATTACCCTGGTGGGCTGAACGCGTAGGCGCGCTGCACATGGGCAACGCGGGTGATGCAGTGGCGGTACCACTGTGCCCGGCCCTTGTTGCGGGCGTCGGTGTGCTCGGCGTGTTGCTTCCAGGCCAGGATCGCCGCCTCGCTGTTCCAGTACGAAACCGTGATGCCCAGGCCATCCTCGCCGCGGGCCGACTCGACGCCCAGGAAGCCTGGTTGCTCGGCGGCCAGTTCAACCATGCGTTGTGCCGCCTGGCCGTAGCCGTCGTCCACGGCCGTGCGGGTCGAGGTGAAAATGACCGCGTAGTAGGGCGGGGCAGGGGTGTTGGCAAACATGTTCAGGCCCTCCGGCTGGCGCTGTGCAGCAAGGCAGCCAGCAAGGGCGGCACGCGACCTTCCAGCGCCGCGCGTTCGGGCTGGAACAGGGTGGCGACGAAGAACGGGTGGCCTTCCAATTGAACCGCACGCACCTCGCCCGCAGCATCCCGTGCGCAGCAGCGCAGCGCACCGGCCAGCAGGGCGTCGGCGAAAGCTGGGTTGAGGCCATAGTTGCACCGGTAGGCCTCCTCGATGTCCAGCGTTTCGTAAGCTTGGGCAATCAGGCTTCCGGGCACCAGTTGCAGGCCCCCACGCACTTCCACCAGCGAACAGCTCAGCGGGCTGACAATGGCCTGCGCCGCATCGGGTGTATTTTCGCCGTGCTCGGCGTCAGCCCAACCCATGACGTTGCGGGCATATTCGAGCAAGGCATGCTGGAAGCCGCCGCAGGTGCCCAGGAATGGAATTCGTTGTTCGCGCGCATGACGAATAGCCGCAAGGGCGCCTTCCATGGAACGGTAGGGGCTGCCGGGCATGCACCAGATGGCATCGAACGGTTGGGCCAGGGCGTGAGCGTCGATCTGCTCGGTGGCCAGGCAACGGGCTTCAACGCTCAGGCCCAGCGCGCGACCGGCCAATGGCAGGGCTGCCTGGATAGCGCGATGAGCCGTGATGGAGGCGTCGAAATCGCCGACCAGGGCAATGTGCAGCGGGCGTGAACGAGACATGGCGACTGTTCCTTCAATGAGCCTTGTCGGCGGGATGATGGCCACTATAAGCTGGCGCTGGCGCAATCAATATTGGCATTTCGGCAAAGTATCCGTGCATTCATGCAATATCGACTCAATCACCAAGACCTTGTCCTGATTCTCGCGCTGGTGCGGGGGCGCACGCTGGCGCGGGCGTCGCAGTTGCTGGCGGTGGATGTGTCCACGGTGTTCCGTTCGATTCGCCGCCTGGAATCGGCGCTGGGCCAGTCGCTGTTCGAGAAAAGCCGCGGCGGCTACTTGCCCACGGCCATCGCGGTGAGCCTGGCGGCTCAGGCCGAGCAGGCTGAACAGGCCCTTCAGGTGGCCCAGGTCAGTGTGCAGCAGGGTGGCGAAGTAGTGAGTGGCACGGTGCGCCTGACCTGTACCGATGCGGTGTTGCAGCATGTGCTGTTGCCTGCGCTAGCCATGTTCATGCCGCGCTTCCCGGCGCTGGCCCTGGAACTGACCACCAGCAATGACTTCGCCAACCTCAGCCGTCGTGATGCCGACATTGCCTTGCGCCTGACCCAGACGCCCCCTGAACACCTGGTTGGCAGCCGCCTGGGCATTGTGCATTACCGGGTATGCGCCAGCCCTGCCTACCTGGCCGGTGTGCCCAGCCGCGACCTGGCACAACTGGCCTGGGTAGCTGCCGACGACTTCATACCCGACCACCCGGGCGTGGCCTGGCGCCGCGAACACCTGCCCGGCGTGACGCCGCTGTACCGTGCCAGCTCCATGCTGGCGGTGGCACAAATGGTGCGTGCAGGGATGGGCGTGGCGGTGCTCCCGCAATTTCTGATCGGTGGCCTGACCGTGCTGGGCGAACCCCTGGGCGGCCACGACAGCGCCCTGTGGCTGCTGACCCGCCCGGACTGCCGCGCCTTGCGCTCGGTGGTCACCCTGTTCGGTCAGCTGCGCAGCGCCATCAACCTGGACCCGCTTTAATCCAAGAAAAACGTGTATGCCGTGATGCAGCCTTCGGCAGCCGTGATCGGGGGCAGGGGTCAGGGCATGCCGTTGGCGCCGTATAGGGTAAAGCCCTCGCGTTGCTGAAGGCGTTGGTAATAGGCCTCTACCGCCGGCAGGTCGGCATGGCTGATGGGCGTCATCTTCCAGCGGTTCACCGACAGGCCCAGCACCACGTCGGCCAGGGTGAACTCATCGCCGGTGACAAAAGCCCCGGTGTGCGTCAGGCGGGTGTCGAGGATGCCCATCATTCGGTTCCACTCCTTGCCCCCCGCCGCCAGCGTGTCGGCGTCTTGGCAGGCCGGGTCCTGGCGTATCAACGCCATGAACGGGTAGCGCCACGCCGGGTTCAACTCGGTGGCCTGCCAGTCCATCCACTGTTCCACCTGGGCACGGCCCCGAGGGTGGGCGGGCAACAGGCCGGTGGCGGCGTGTTTGCTGGCCAGGTAGCGACAGATGGTATTGGATTCCCACAGCACAAAGGTATCGTCAATCAGCACCGGCACCTGGCCGTTAGGGTTCAGGTTCAGGTAGGTGGCGGTGTGGGTCGACGCAAAACCGTTGCCATAGTCTTCGCGCACGAAACCGGTGCCCAGTTCGTGGCAGGTCCACAGCACCTTGCGTACGTTGATCGACGTGTCGCGTCCCAATATGCGGATGGGCATGTCCATGGAGCAATCCTGTGCGGGCCGAAGGGGAATGCCGAATCTAACCCGCCGGCCTGCACTGTTCCACTGTTTGCTGGGTTACGGCTTGCTGGTGGTACTCGAAGGGCTATCGGGCTTGGTATTGCTGTTGCCCATGGAACTGCCTTCCGGGTTGCCGCCTTGCACCGGCTTGATCGGTTGGCTGCCGCTGGGCATGTCGGGCCCGGCGGAGCCGTCGGTGTTGCCGTTCTGCATGCGCGTGCCGGTACCGCTGGGTACACCTATTTCCGCAGGCGTGGTGCCAATGGCGCCGTTGGGGTTGGCAGGGTTGGTGGGGCCGGTGCTGTCGTCGGCCAGGGCGCCGGTGCTGAGCAGGGTGGTCAAGGCCAGGGCGGCCCAGTGGGAAGTATTCATGAACAGTCTCCTTTTCATGATCGCTACAGGCATTGGGCCAGCGCTTTATGAACAAGGTGCCCTGCCGCCGACAGGCGGTTGACGATGCGCGCGGCGGCGGGGTATGTTCCCCGGCATGAACCTATTCGCGCAGCTGCCCGTCATGAGCATTATTACCGCCATTCCTCATTTGGCGGGCTAGCTGGCAGCTGCACCGAACCCGCCCTCGTGGCGGGTTTTTCTTGAACGTCACCAGGGCTCCGACCAGTACGGAGACCACCCCATGAGTGACGACCACACCGCCCGGCTTGCCTGGTACGCGCGCAAGACCCTGGATGCCCGGGTATACGACCTGGCTATAGAAACCCCGCTGCAACCGGCCCTGGCCTTGTCGCAGCGCCTGGGCAACCACATTCTGCTCAAGCGCGAAGACTTGCAGCCTACGTTCTCGTTCAAGATTCGCGGCGCCTGCAACAAGCTGGCCCAGTTGAGCCCTGCCGAGCGCGCGGCGGGGGTGGTCACCGCGTCTGCGGGCAACCACGCCCAGGGCGTGGCGCTGGCGGCGCGGGAGCTGGGCGTGGCGGCGACCATCGTCATGCCCGAAACCACGCCCCAGTTGAAAATCGACGGTGTGCTGTCGCGCGGTGGCAAGGCGGTGCTGCACGGTGCGGCCTTCCCCCAGGCACTGGCGCACGCGCTGGAACTGGCCAAGGGCGGCCTGACCTTCGTGCCGCCGTTCGATGACCCCGACGTGATCGCCGGCCAAGGCACCGTGGCCATGGAGATCCTGCGCCAACAGCCCGGTGCGCTGGACGCCATCTTCGTGCCGGTAGGCGGTGGCGGGCTGATTGCCGGCATTGCTGCCTACGTCAAATACCTACGCCCGGACGTGCGCGTGATGGGTGTCGAATCCGAAGGTTCCAACTGTTTGCAGGCGGCCATGGCGGCAGGTGAACGGGTGGTGCTGGGCCAGGTTGATACCTTTGCAGAGGGTGTGGCCGTGGCGCAGATCGGCGCCCATTGCTTCGACATTTGCCGGCAGTGGGTGGACGAGGTGATCACGGTCAGCAACGACGAACTGGGGGCCGCGATCAAGGATATCTATGACGATACCCGTTCCATCACCGAACCTTCGGGTGCGCTGGCGGTGGCGGGGATCAAGCGTTGGGTGGCCACGCGCGGGGTGCGCGGGCAGACGCTGGTGGCGATTGATTCAGGGGCGAATGTGAGTTTTGATCGGCTGGGGGATTTTGCCCAAAGGGCGGTGCGCTGCGCTACTTGGGAGGCCATTTAGCCTTGCGGGAGCGGGCAGAGCCCGCCCCCGCAAAGGTTATACCACCAGCGACAACAGCATGATGAAGGCCAGCGCGACCACGGAGAGGATGGTTTCCATCATGCTCCAGGTCTTGAAGGTCTCGGCCACGGTCATGTTGAAGTATTGCTTCACCAGCCAAAAGCCGGCGTCGTTGACGTGGGACAGAATCACGGAACCGGCACCGGCGGCCAGCACCAGTAATTCGCGCGGCACACCCGGGATCATGTCCACCACCGGTGCAACGATACCGGCACCGGTGATGGTGGCCACGGTAGCCGAACCGGTAGCGATGCGGATCACCGCCGCCACCAGCCAGGCCAGCAGGATCGGCGATACGTGGGCCTGCACGGCCATTTCACCGATCACGTTGCCCACACCGGTGTCCACCAGCATTTGTTTGAAGCCGCCACCGGCGCCCACGATCAGAATGATCGCAGCAGTCGGTGCCAGGCTCTGGTCCAGCAGCTTCATGATCTTGGTGCGGTCGAAGCCACGGGCATAGCCGAAGGTGTAGAAGGCCAGCAACAGGGCGGCCAGCAGGGCGGTGATCGGGTGACCGATCAGGTCCATCCACTGACGGAAGACATGGTCAGCCGGCACGAACACATCGGCAAAGGTCTTCAGCAGCATCAGGAATACCGGCAGCAGCACGGTGATCAGGGTCACGCTGAAGCTGGGCAGGTTCTCGTGCTGGGATTCCTTGGCAATCTGGTCCATCAGTTCGGTGGATGGATTGCCCGGCACGTACTTGGAAATGAAGGCGCCAAACAGTGGGCCGGCGATGATGGCGGTCGGCAGGCCGACGATCAGGCCGTAGAAGATGGTCTTGCCGATGTCAGCCTTGAACACGCCGATGGCCAGCAACGGCCCCGGGTGTGGCGGCACCAGGCCGTGTACCACGGACAGGCCGGCCAGCAGCGGAATACCGATCTTCACCAACGACACGCCGGAACGACGGGCCACGATGAACACCAGTGGAATCAGCAGCACGAAGCCTATTTCGAAGAACAGCGGGATACCCACCAGGAACGCCGAGCACATCATGGCCCAGTGCACATTGCGCTTGCCGAACGCGCGGATCAACGTTTGCGCGATCTGGTCAGCGCCGCCAGAGTCGGCCATCAGCTTGCCGAGCATGGTGCCCAGGGCCAGCACGATACCGACAAAACCCAGCACGCCACCGAAGCCATTCTGGAAGGACGCCATGACTTTGGCCACCGGCATGCCGGAGGTCAGGCCCAGGAAACCCGAGGCGATGGTCAGCGCCACAAAGGGGTGAACCTTGAACTTGGTGATCAGCAATACGAGGCCGATGATGGTGATCAGGGCGTCGAGCAGCAAGTAAGTGTTAGTCGGTAGACCCAGCATCGGGGTATGCCTCTTCTTGTTGTGGTCGGAGCAATATTAGTTGAGGTAGCGCTGTCTTGTTCGGGCTCATGAAATCAGGCCGATTGCGGCAGCGAAGCGTCTTGATCGTGGTCGTGGTTGTGCAGCCAGGCGTCGACTTTCTCGGCCAGGGTAGCGATAGGCAACGTCGCGTCCAATGGCAGGGTCAGTACTTCACCCGTAGGGTTTTCCAGGGTGGCGAACTGGCTGTCGATCAGGCTGGCGGGCATGAAATGATCGGGGCGGTGGGAAACGCGGTCAGCCGCTTCCTCGCGCGTCAGCTCCAGAAACACGAAGCCCAGGTTCGGCACGGCAGCACGCAGTTTGTCGCGGTAGGCTTGCTTGAGCGCCGAGCAGGTCAGGATGGCGCGCTCGCCACTGGCCACGCACGCACTCATTTCCTCGCCGAGGCGGGTCAGCCAGCCGGCGCGGTCGTCGTCGTTGAGGGGAATACCAGCAGACATTTTTTCGATATTGGCGGCAGGGTGGAACACGTCACCTTCAATCAGGCGACCTCCGCTGCGATGACTGATGGCATCGCCGACGCTGCTCTTGCCGCAGCCCGCAACACCCATCACCACGATTGCGGAAAGAGGGAAAACCATCGGTATCTCCTGCAGGAACAGCGCGTGCAGGAGGTCCTTGGAAAGGCTACCCCAGCGGCGACTGCGCCCTGATCTTATTGATATGTTTTGAGCAGCCTTTGCCCTGGGAGTTGCACTTGATGAAATAATTTCATCATTGCCCTGTGCTAAAGACAGCGCTACCTTAGCCGCCACCCCTATTAATGGCAAGTCGAAAACAATAAGACCCATGACCCGCACCGGCTCCCGCACTACCGGTCGCCCGACGCTTTCCGAAGTCGCCCGGCTGTCCGGCGTTTCTCCCATTACCGCATCCCGTGCCCTGCGAGGCGTTACCACCGTGGCCCCGCAACTGGCCATGAAAGTGCACGAGGCCGCCCTGCAGCTGGGTTATGTGGCCAACCCTGCGGCGCGTGCGCTGGCCTCAGCGCAAAGCCAGTCCATCGTGGTGTTGATCCCGTCGTTGTCCAACCAGCTGTTCATCGACACCCTGGAAGCCATCCATGACGTGATGCGGCCGCGGGGGCTGGAGGTGCTGATCGGCAACTCCCACTACGACATCAATGAAGAAGAAAACCTGATTCGCAACTATCTGGCCTACCAGCCGCGGGGGTTGCTGCTGACCGGCTTCGAGCGCACCGAGGCCTCGCGGCGCATGCTGGCGGCCAGCGCAGTGCCCTGCGTGCACATGATGGAGCTCAACAGCACACCGGGGATTGCCTCGGTAGGTTTTTCCCAGGAGCACGCCGGCGCAGTTGCCGCTCGCCATTTACTGAGCCGTGGGCGCAAGCGCCTGGCCTATGTGGCCGCGCAACTGGACCCGCGGGTATTGCAGCGTGGCGATGGCTTTCGCCAGGCGTTGCAGGCGGCGGGGTGCTTTGACCCGGCGCTGCAATTGATGGCGCCCATGCCGTCCTCCATCGGCCTGGGCGGCGAGCTGTTCAACGACCTGCTACGCCGCCACCCGGACGTCGACGGCATTTTCTTCTGCAACGACGACCTGGCCCAGGGCGCGATCCTGGAGGCCTCGCGCCAGGGCCTGAAGATCCCCGAGCAGGTGGCCATGGTTGGCTTCAATGACCTGCCGGCCTCGGCGCACCTGGTGCCGCGCCTGACGTCTATCCGCACCCCGCGCGCTGCCATCGGCCGCCAGGCTGCGCAATTGCTGCTGGGCCTGCTGGACGGCAAGCCCGCTGCGCAGCCCACCCAGGACCTGGGTTTTGAGTTGGTTGTGCGCGAAAGCTAAGCCTTGCGTAAAGCCTGTAGGAGTGGACACAGTCCGCCCCTGCAGGGTTGTGGTTCAGCACGTTGCTGGCGTTTGCTTGCAAGCGCCAGCGCGCTGGCTATGCTCTGCTGTTGAACCACCTGCACAGGGAATGTTGCACCCCCATTCCATCCGTCGTGCCCCGAAGTGCGTTGTTTCTGCTGTTAACAGTAACGTGACGCTTGAGGTCTTCGACACCATGTTTGACTCCCACCGCAAGGCCGATCTGGCGGAAATTGCTCGCCTGTCCACTGAATTGGAAATAGCCAATGCTCGCCTGGCCGCCATCAGCCGTTCCATGGCCATGATCGAGTTCAGCCCCGAGGGGTTGATCCTCGATGCCAACAGCAACTTCTGCAAAACCATGGGTTATGCCGTGGATGAGATTCGTGGCAAGCATCATCGCCTGTTCTGCGCGGACGGTTTCCACAAAAGCCAGGAATACCTGCAGATGTGGCAGGCGCTGCAACGCGCAGAGGCCCTGAGCGGCACCTTCGAACGCTTGGACAAGAGCGGTCGCGAAGTGTGGCTCGAAGCCAGCTACATGCCCGTGCTGGGGCCCAACCGTGAGGTGCGCAGCGTGATCAAGGTAGCCGCCGACATCTCCGATCGGGTGCATGAGGAACACGAAAGCGAAAGCAAACTCAAGGCCATCGGGCGCTCCATGGCGGTGATCGAGTTCAGCCCGGACGGACGCGTGATTGTCGCCAACGACAATTTTCTGCAGGCCATGCACTACTCGCTCAACGAGGTGGTGGGCCAGCATCATAGCCTGTTCTGCACCCGCGCCGAGGCTGAGTCGCCTGGCTACAAGGCCTTCTGGGCTTCATTGAATCGTGGCGAGTACCACTCGCACCGCTTCGAGCGGGTCGACAAGCATGGCCGCGTGGTGTTTCTGGAAGCCTCCTACAACCCGATTTTCGATCCCCACGGCCGCCTGTACAAAGTGGTGAAGTTCGCTAGCGACATCACCTCGCAAATCAATACCCAGCAGTCCGCCGCCGAGGCCGCCCACGCCACCTCGGTGCAGAACGATGCCTGTGCGCAGAAGGGCTCCAGCGTGGTGCGCCAGACGGTGGACGTGATCAAGGAAATATCCAACGACCTCAACGAGGCGGCGCGCAGCATCGATGCGGTGAACCGCCAGTCGGAAAGCATTGGCAAGATCGTGCAGACCATCCGCGGCATCGCCGACCAGACCAACCTGCTGGCCCTCAATGCGGCCATCGAAGCCGCCCGCGCTGGTGAGCACGGCCGTGGTTTTGCCGTGGTGGCCGATGAAGTGCGCACGTTGGCGGCCCGTACCAGCCAGGCCACGGTTGAGATCGTCGATGTGGTGCGCCAGAACCAGCACTTGTCCCTGAGTGCGGTGGCCAGCATGCAATCGAGCCTCAGCCGCACGGGGCTGGGGGTGGAATTGGCCAACGAGGCGGGTGAGGTGATCCTGGAAATCCAGGAAGGCTCACGGCACGTGGTGGACGCCATCAGCCAGATCAACTCGACCTTGCAACTGCATTGAAATCCTCCCTTGTAGGCGCTGCCGCCAGGCTGCGCTTGGGCGGTGTCATGCCGAACGCGGGCCCGCGGTGCGGGCCTTCGCAGCCTGCGGCAGCCCCTACGGGTATAGCGCAGGGCGGGGCCACGCCGGCATTTCGCCGCGCACGCCCTCGTACCACTTGCCCATTTGCAGCAGCCATTCATCAGCGAAGCGCGGGCCCACCATTTGCAAACCTACCGGCATGCCTTGTTCGGTGAAACCGCAATTGATCGACAGCGCCGGTTGTTCGCCCATGTTCCATGGCAGGGTGAACACAATATGCTCGAAAGGCTTTTGTGGGTCATTGCCCGGTGAGGGCCAGTCGGCGGGGAAGGTGTCCACCTGGTTGGTGGGGCACAGCAGCAGGTCCACCTCGTCGAACACCGCGGCGGCGCGGCGGCGCATTTCGAAGGTCTGGTGGAAGCCCTGCACGGCCTGCACTGCACTCATGTCTGCCGCAGGCGCTGCCCAGTCGCGAATGTAGGGCAGCACTTTCTCGAAGCGCTCGCCGCTCATGGCGCTCAATTCCGCCCATTGCCGGGCCCGCCAGAAGCGGTCCATGCCTTCCAGCAGGGCGCGGTCCATCAGCGGGGCGATGGTTTGCAGGCGCGCGCCGTGGGCCTGGAACTGTTTGGCGGCCGCCTCCACCAGCGCACAGGTGCGCGCCGACGGCGTGAAGCCCACGCCTGGGTCCAGCAATACGCCCACGCGCAGGCCACTCATCGAGGGTGGCGCCAGTTTCCAGTCCAGGGCCTGGGGCGCCAGGCTGGTGGCGTCGCGGCTGTCAGGCAAGGACAGGTAGCGCATCAGCAGGGCGCAGTCGTCCAGGGTGCGAGTCATGGGCCCGGCGCAGCGGCCGGTGTAATACGGGTCGATGGGGATGCGCCCCAGGGTTGGCTTGAACCCCACCAGGCCGCACCAGCCGGCGGGCAGGCGGATTGAACCGCCGATGTCGGTGCCCACATGCAGCGGGCCGTACCCGGCCGCCGCCGCCGCTGCCGCCCCCGAACTTGACCCGCCGGGGTTACTGGCCAGGTTCCACGGGTTGCGGGTGACGCCATGAAAACTCGACAGCCCCGAGGACAGCATGCCGAAATCCGGCACCGTGGTCTTGCCCAGTACAATGGCCCCGGCTTCACGCAGCCGTGCGGCGGGCGGGGCGTCCCGGGCGGCCGGTTGCAGCACGGTGGCGGCGCTGCCCAGGGGAATGGGCTGGCCCTGGGTGGCGATCAACTCCTTGATGGTCACCGGCACACCGTCCAGCGGCCCGCGCGGCAAGCCCCGGGCCCAGCGCTCGGTAGCCCCGCGCGCGTGCTCCATCACGGCCTGGGGGTCGAAATTCCACAGCGCATTGATATGCGGTTCCCAGCGGCCAATGTGGTCCACCAGGTGCTGGTAGTACTCCAGCGGCGACAGCGTTTTGCTGGCGAACAGGGTCAGCAGCTGCGTTGCCGGCAAATCATGCAGTTCGGTCATCACCCTCTCTCCCTGAACGTGGCCTTGAACGTTCAGGGTAGCCCACCCCTCTAGCCGCTGCCAAAGGCTGCGGCTAGAGGGGTGTGTCAATGAGCGATGTCTTCCAGGGCCAGGTTGCGGGTTTTAGGGCCGAAGCCACCGATGGTCAAGGTCACGATCAGCATGCTGCTGACAATGAACGACAGCACGCCCGGGGTGCCGAAGTGTTCCAGGAAGAAACCGATCATCAGGCTGCTGAACACCGTGGACAGGCGGCTGAACGAATAACAGAAGCCCACCGCTCGCGCGCGAATGTGCGTGGGAAACATCTCGCTCTGGTACGAGTGGTAACTGAAGGTCAGCCAGGCATTGCAGAAGGTGATCATCACCCCGCACACAATCAGGCCCACGGCGCTGCTCTGGAAGGCGAACAGCGTGCCGAACAGCATGGTGCCCAGGGCCGAACCGACGATCTGCCACTTGTTTTCGAACCGGTTGGCGATGCGCACAAACAACAGTGGCCCCAGTGGGTAGGCCAAGGTGATGACGAAGGCGTAGCCCAGGCTGTGGGTGATGCTCACGCCCTGGCCGGACAGCAGGGCCGGCAGCCAATTGCCGAAACCGAAGAAGCCAATGGCCTGGAAGATGTTGAACACAATTAGCATCAGCGCACGGCGGCGGTAGGGCGGTTGCCAGATATCGCCAAAATGCCCCAGTGCTTCAACCGGCACGGCCTCGGCCTGCGCTGCCGGCAATGGTTGACCCAGGTCGCGGGCGCAGCGCGCTTCGATGGGCGCCAGGATGCACTCGGCCTCGTCAAGGCGGCCGTGCTGCGCCAGCCAGCGGGGCGACTCCGGCAGGCGCGAGCGCAGCCACCAGATAATCAGCGCGAACAGTGCGCTGGCCAGCACCACCCAGCGCCAGCCAGACACCCCGAAGGGCGCCAGAGGCACCAGCCACCAGGACATCAGCGCCACGGCGGGCACCGACAAAAACTGCACGAAGAAGGCAAACGCAAACGCCGAGCTGCGCATACGCTTGGGCACCAGTTCGGACAGGTAGGCGTCGATGGTCACCAGTTCGATGCCCAGGCCGACCCCCACGAAGAAGCGGCACACGATCAGGCCCAATGCACTGCTTTGCAGTCCCATGATCAACGTGGCCGCGGTGTACCCGATCAGCGCGAAGGTAAAAATCGCCCGGCGACCAAACCGATCGGCAATGGGGCTAAGCAGGCTGGCGCCGAAAAACAGGCCCAGAAACGTCGCCGAGGCGAAGGCCGCCTGGTCGGACACCCCGAACACGCCCTGGTTGCCGGCGGCAAAAATGCCGTCGCGAATCAGGCCCGGGCTGATGTAGGCGGTCTGGAACAGGTCATATAGCTCGAAGAAGCCACCGATGGATAGCAATGCCACCAGCTTCCACAACGTCGCCACGGCGGGCAGGCGGTCGATGCGCGCCGAGATCAGGGCGGCGCGGTCGGGGGAGGCTGGGGTGGACATGGCAGCAATCCAGGCGGGTGGAGCGGGGATGATACTGGCTGTTAGCGCGGTAATGCTTGCTTATTTGTCGATGGCTTTGCGGCTTCTTGATGAATTATTGCCAAAAATACAAGCTTTCCAGCAGCTGCCGCTATCGTGGGAGCGGGCTCTGCCCGCGAAAAGGGCGCCGCAAAGTATCTGCAAAGCCTAAGTGGCTTCTTCGCGGGTAGCACCCGCACCCACGAACGACAGGCGCTGTTACAGGGTTATCGACCCTGCTTCAATCGTCGTTATCGGCGACCTGGTTGAGGTATTTGGCGCGATCCGGGGTGAAGGTCACCGTCATGCCCGTGCGGCTGCAGGTCAGGGTCACTTCCTGGTCGATGGTCACGTTCAGGTCCTCGCCGCGCAAGCCTTGCCACTGCGCCAGGTACTTCAATGCCCCGTACTTGTCTTTCTTCTTCAGTACGCGCGCCACGCCGCCTTTCCAGCCCAGCACCGGCAATTCGCCGGCGCGACATTGGTGGGCCAGTTCGGGCATTTTATCCGCGCGTTCGCGGCCAATTTCCCAGCAGCGAATCAATCCTTGATCCGGGCCCTGCCAGGTTTCTTCCCACGTCAGCTTGGGGCGTAGTGGATGGGTGATTTCTCGGGAGACCAGCATTGTCAGGGCTTATCCTTGAGCGCTTGATAGGTGGATCCAAAGTATCTCAAACGATAGTCACAGTTCCACCATGGATGTGTATCAAATGTGAAGTGAATCACTCCATGCAGGGTTGCCCAGCAAAATTGCGCCCTCGCGCGCCCTGGGCCGAAGCCATTACCAGGTGGTTCCAACCGTCCGCATCCAGGCCATAGTCAGCCAGTTCGCGGCTGACCCCCAGGCAGTCGAGCAGGGCCTCCAGGCGCGCCACACCGACGTCGGCCAGTTGATCCACGGTTACCGCGAAAATACGCGACAGGCTTTCGTCAATGTCGGGGGCGTGGCCCACGGCCCAGCGCAGAACCCGTGGCAGACTGAACGAGCAGGCAATGCCATGCGCCGTGCCTTGCTCCAGGGTAATGGCGTAGGAGATGTTGTGGGCCAGCGCCGTGCGCGTGTTGGAGAACGCCAGCCCGGCGCAGGTGGCGGCCTGCAGCATGCGGCTGCGCAGGTGCAGGTTATCGAGGTCGTCGACCAGGCGTGGCAGCACCTCGAGGATGGTTTTCGCCGCCATTTCCGCGTAGTGCAGCGAAAGCGGATTGCGTTGGGTGTTCCAGACGCTCTCCAGCGCATGGGACAAGGCATCGAGGCCGGTGGCGATGGTCAGCGAGCGGGGCAGGCTGCGCCCCAGGTGCGGGTCGCACAACGCCACTTCGGGGTACAGCAGGTCGTGGCTCAGTGACAGTTTGCGCTGGTTGGCGGGGTCCCACACGGTGGCCCAGCAGGTCACTTCGCTGCCGGTGCCGGCGGTGGTCGGTACGGCAATGATCGGCAATGCGCTGAACGCGGTGCTGTAGCCTTCCAGGTAATCCAGTGTGCGGGCGAAATCGCCAGCGAAGGCCGCCAGGCACTTGGCACTGTCGATTACCGAGCCGCCGCCCAGGGCGACCAGTACCGGTGCCTTTTCCACCGTGCGGTTGGCCTGGTGCAAACGTGCGGCGGCAGCGCGCAGAAAATCAATATCGGGGTTTTCCCGCACATCGTCGATCACCAGCAGCGGCGCGCCGGCCTGCTCGGCCAGGCGCTTGGCCAGGTCGGCGAACAGCGGGTGGTCGTAGGTCAACAGCACATAGGGGCGTTGACGGATGAATTCGGCGCAGCGATCAAATGCGTCGAGGCCGAATTGCAGGTGCACGGGGTTACGGTAGGACCACATCGAAGGGCTCCTTGAAAACATGGGAAGTCAGTTCAGGCCAGGCGCTGGCGTGCCCAGCCGGACAGGGCGTCGATGGCGACGATAGTCACCAGCAGGATCAGAATGAGCATGGCCGAGCGGCCGTATTGGAACAGGCGCACGGCGTCGTACAGAGCCTGGCCGATGCCGCCGGCACCCACCAGGCCCAGTACCGAACTCATGCGCACGTTACGGTCGAAGATGTACAGCACGTAGCCGACGGTTTCACGAGCAATGGACGGCCAGCCAGCGAAAAACAGCGTCTGGATGCGCCCGGCGCCTGTGGCGCGCACACCCTCGTAGGTGCCTTCGGGCACTCGTTCCAGGCTCTCGGCAATGAACTTGGCAAGGAAGCCGAGCGTGTGCACGCCCAGGGCGAGGGTGCCTGGCAGTGGGCCCAGGCCAATGGCCGCGACGAAAAACAGCGCCAGCACCAGGTCTGGCGTCGCTCGCGACACGCTCAGCACTTCACGCACCAGGGTGAAACAGGCCCGGTTGGGTGCCAGGTTGCGAGCCGCCAACGGCGCCAGGATGAACGCACCCACACAGGCGATGGCCGTGCCCCACAGCGCCGTGGCCAGGGTTTGCAGCAGCAGGAACAGCGAGTGGGGCAGGTCCGTGAAGTCGGGGCGGCTGTAGCGGCCAAAGTATTCGGCGATGTCCTGCAGTGCATAGCCCAGGGACTCCACCGACAGGTCCAGGTGCAGCACGCAAAGGCCGGCCAACACGAATACCAGGGCAACCAGGCCGGGCGCCGGGTTAAAGGGGCGTTTGGGCAAATGGGGCGTTATCGTGTTCATGTCAGATGATTCTCTTGCGCAGAGCGTCGCTCAGACGATCCAGGGCCGATACTACCAACAGCACGGCCACCATGATCAGCAACAGGCGTGGGAAGTCATACAAGCGCATGGACATCACCAGGTCGTAGCCAATGCCGCCGGCACCGACGATGCCCAGGATGGTAGCGGCGCGAAAGTTGTGGTCCAGGATGTACATCAACGAACCCAACAGGTCGGGCAGTGCCTGGGGCAGGTGGGCGAAGGTACGCACCTGCAGCCAGCCGGCATTGTGGGCGGTCAGGCCTTCCACGGCCTTGTCGTCCACCACTTCGATGGCCTCGGCGAAGAACTTGGCCATGAACCCCACCGTTACCACGGCCAGGGCCATCACCCCCGGCAACGGCCCCAGGCCCAGGGCGGCAACGAACACCAGCGCCCAGATCAGGTCGGGCAGGGCGCGGGTGAGCGACAGCAACAAGCGCGAGACGCGACCTAGCCACGGGCGGGGCGTGGTATTGCGTGCGGCGAAGAGGGCCAGGGGCAGGCTCACCACGGCAGCCAGCAAGGTGGCCAGGAAGGCGATCTCAAAGGTTTCCAGCAGCTTGATACCCAGCTGCGGCAGGTAGTCCCACTGCGGCACGGTCACCAGCCGGGTGGCGAAATCGGCCAGGTTACCCAGCGAGTGCAGCAGTTTCAGCGGGTCCATTTCCACCAGTGGCGCACTCAGGGCCAGCAGGGCCAGCACCAGCCCCGCCAGGCCGATCAGGCGCCAGGGCGCGCGGCTGTCAGGCGTAGGCCAGCAAAGCCGGGAGGGGCTGTTCATGGGTGTCTCCTTCACGATGGTAAATGTGTGTCAGGGCCTGGCGGTCCAATGCGCAGGGCGGGCCGTCAAACACAATGCACCCGGCGTTGACACCTATGACTCGGTCAGCGAAGCGCTTGGCCAGGTCCACCTGATGCAGGTTGAGGATCACGGTGATGCCGTCCTGGCGGTTGATGTCGGCGAGCATCACCATGACTTCATCGGTGGCAATCGGGTCCAGGCTGGCCACCGGTTCGTCGGCCAGGATCACCTTGGGCTGTTGGGCCAGGGCCCGGGCAATGCCGACGCGCTGCTGCTGGCCGCCCGACAGTGTGTCGGCGCGCTGCCAGGCCCGCTCGGTCAGGCCCACCCGGGCCAAAAGGCGGGCAGCCAGTTCCACGTCTTCACGGCGAAACAGGTGCAGCACGCTGCCCAGCCAAGAGCGGCGGGCCAGGCGGCCGGTCAGCACGTTGGTCATCACCGACAATCGCCCCACCAGGTTGAATTGCTGGAACACCATGGCCACGCCGCTGCGCACCTGGCGCAGGTTGCGGGGTACCACGGGCACGCCGTCGAACACAATCTCGCCCTGCTGCACAGTTTCCAGGCCGTTGAGCGCGCGCAGCAAGGTCGACTTGCCCGCGCCAGACGGGCCCAGGATCACCACGAAACTGCCGGCTTCGATGTCCAGGTTGATGTTGTTCAGCGCTTGATGGCCGTTGGCGTAGCGCTTGCTCACGTTGGTCAGTCGGAAGGCAGGCATGGCGTGCTCCTGTGCGAGCGTCACTTGAGCAGGGCATCGCGGCCCAGGCCCAGCGAGCTGATCATGTCGCGGATCGGTTGGTAGTCGGCAGGCTTGGCCTCGGTATAGCGGATGTACTTGCCGTAGCCGGTCACTTGCATCTCTTTGTGCGCGTTGTAGAACGCGTCGCGTATCTTGGCCTTGAGCGCCGGGTCCAGGTCGCTGCGGTAGGTCAGCGGCGAGTCGGGAATGTCCATCGAGGTTTCGATGATGCGATTGGTTTGCGGGGTGATCAGGCCTTTTTCCAGCAAGATCTTGTACGAAATGTCATTGGCCGCGGCGGCGTCCACCGCATGGTTCTTCACCGCCAGTTGCGCGGCGTCATGGGAACCTGCGTAGGTGAACTTGCCGAAAAACTGCGAAGGCGTCTGGCCAGTGCGCTGCTTGAGTATGAAGCTGGGTACCAGGTTGCCGCTGGTGGAGGCCGGCTCCACGAAGGCGACGTTCTTGCCTTTCAGGTCTTCAAGCTTCTGCGCGGGCGAGTCACTCGGCACCACGAAAATGCTCTTGTAGATCGAACGGCCATCGGGGCTCACGCCTACGGCGAAGGCTTCGGCCCCGGCTTCCTGCTCGGCCAGGATGTAGGACAGCGGGCCCAGCCAGGCGATGTCCAGGCGCTTCTTGCGCATGGCTTCGATGACGCCTGCGTAGTCGGTGGCGGTGTACATCTTCACGTGAACGCCCAGCTTTTTCTCCAGATAGGCGCGCATCGGTTCGAAGTGCTGGATCATTTCCTCATTGTTTTCCGCAGGGATCAGGCCCATCACCAGGTCCCGCGCCTGGGCGACGCCAGCCGCGCAGGTGAGGCAGGCAACAGCGACCATTTTCTTCAGCAACGGCTTCATCGGTTCGTCTCTTTGGGTGAGTTGATGAGCAAATGTTGCAGGGGCGATATGACAATTGATGCATGAATTTGATAGCTATGTAGGTCGTTACCCATAGCCTGAGGGAATGCTCACATGATCTACGCCCAACTCCGCGCTTTCCTGGCGGCGGCACGAACCGGCAGTTTCACCGAAGGCGCGCGGCTGCTGAAGATTACCCAGCCGTCAATATCCAAGCAGATTCGCGAACTGGAAGAGCGCTGCGGCGAGCCGCTGTTCGACCGCGCTGGCCGCCAGGTGCGCCTGACCCCGTTGGGCGTGCAGGTGATGACCAGCGCCCGGCGCATGATGGACGCCGAAGTGGATGCCCTGCAGTTGCTTAGCGACGTCAAGGCGCTGGGCTCCGGCCATCTGCGTATCGCCGCCGTCGGTCCTTATCACCTGGTGGAAATCCTTCATGAGTTCCATCGGCGATACCCTCGGGTGCGGGTCAGCGTTGAGTTCGGCCATTCGCAGTATGTGCATGACGCGGTGGAGAATTTCGACGCCGACCTGGGCGTGCTGGCCAGCCAGCAGCCTGGCAATAGCCTGGCGCGGTTCTGCTACCGACAGTGCCCATTGATGCTGGCCGTGCCGGTGGGTCACGCGTTGGCGTCGCGGGTCAGCGTGGCGCTGAGCGAGCTTGAGGGCGAGCCGGTGATTCACCGGGAAGCCGGCTCATCCAGCCGGCAGATCTTCGAAGCCGCCTGCCACGCCGCCGGTGTACAGACAGGCAGCGTGCTGGAAATCGGCAGCCGCGAGGCCATCCGCATCGCCATTGCCAAGGGCATGGGCATTGGTTATGTGTCCCAGGACGAAGTGGTGCCCCATGACGGCATCGTGGTGGTGCCATTCGCCGAGCCGCAGGGTTTGATGACCAATGCCACGCTGGTGTGGCGCAAGGAGCGGGGGGCCAACACGGTGATTGGGGCCTTCCTGCACACAGCGCAAAAACGGTAGCCGCCGTCCGCTGAGGGCGGCAGGATAATTTCCAGTGATATCGTTATGCATTAAAGGTATTTAAATTTCGGTTCTTATGCCTATAGAGTTTCGACATCAACTTCTCGTACTCAATAGCCAGAGCCGGAGCCCAGCATGTCCGCCTTATCCTTTGCCCCATTGCCGTCCCAGACCTTCGAAGTCCGCCCCCTGCAAGGCCTGGTGGGTGCCGAGGTTGTCGGCCTGGACTTGACTCGTCCGCTCAATGACGAGGACTTTGCCCGCGTTCACCGCGCGCACCTGGACTACCACGTGGTGGTGTTCCGCAACCAGCGCATCACCCCGCAACAGCAGATCGATTTCAGCCGTCGCTTCGGCGTGTTGCAGATCCACGTGCTCAAGCAGTTCCTGCTGGCGAACCACCCGGAAATCCTCATCGTTTCCAATATTGTCGAGAACGGTCAGCCGGTAGGCCTGGGCGATGCCGGCAAGTATTGGCATTCGGACCTGTCCTACAAGGAACTGCCGAGCCTGGGCTCGATGCTGCACGCTCAGGAACTGCCCAGCGAAGGGGGCGACACCCTGTTCGCCGACATGCACCGCGCCTGGGACACGCTGCCGCAGCCCCTGCAGGACGCAGTGCAAGGCAAGCAGGCCGTGCACTCCTATACCGCGCGCTACAGCGAGGGCAAGAATGCCGCCAACTGGCGCCCGACGTTGACCGCCGAACAGCTCGCCCAGGTCGTGACCGTCAGCCACCCGATAGTGCGCACACACCCGGAAAACGGCCGCAAGGCGTTGTTTGTCAGCGAGGGTTTCACCACCCACATCGTTGGCCTGCCGGAAGACGAAAGTCGCGACATTCTTAACCAGCTGTACGTGCACAGCGTGCGTCCGGAGAACGTCTACCGGCATCAGTGGCAGCCCCACGACATGGTGTTCTGGGACAACCGTTCGCTGATCCACCTGGCGGCCGGCACGCCCGAGCATCTGCGCCGCAAGCTGTTTCGCACCACCATCCAGGGCGATGCGCCGTTCTGAACCGGGAGTCACCATGAACGCTGTACTGCAAGGCCACACGGCCAGCGATGTGATACCTGCGCAGCCAGGCCATCAGGCGACCCCTGAAGTCCTGTTGAACGTGAGCAACGTCAGTCTTGAATACCGCACCCCCGAGCGGGTGGTGCGGGCCACTCACCAGGTCAGCTTTGAAGTCGACCGTAGCGACCGCTTCGTGCTGCTCGGCCCGTCGGGCTGCGGCAAGTCGACCCTGCTCAAGGCCGTGGCTGGGTTCATCAAGCCCAGCGAAGGCGAGATCCGCCTGGGCGGTGACATCGTCACCGAACCGGGCCCTGACCGCATCGTGGTGTTCCAGGAGTTCGACCAACTGCCAGCCTGGAAAACCGTGCTGGAAAACGTCATGTTCCCGCTGCTGGCCTCGCGCACCCTCAAGCGCAAGGACGCCGAGGAGCGGGCCCGTCACTACCTGGAAAAGGTTGGCCTCAGCGCGTTTGCCAACGCCTATCCGCACACCCTGTCCGGCGGCATGAAGGCCCGCGTGGCCATTGCTCGCGCACTGGCCATGCAGCCCAAGATCTTGCTGATGGACGAACCCTTCGCTGCCCTCGACGCCCTGACCCGGCGCAAGATGCAGGAAGAGCTGCTGGAGCTGTGGGACGAAGTGCGTTTCACCTTGCTGTTCGTCACCCACTCCATCGAGGAGGCGCTGGTGGTGGGCAACCGCATCCTGTTGCTGTCGCCGCACCCTGGCCGGGTGCGCGCCGAGATCAACAGCCACGAATACGATTTGCAGAGCCTGGGCGGCGTGGCCTTTCAAGCCAGTGCCCAGCGGATTCACCGGTTGCTGTTCGACGAGGCCCAAGGGCCGGCCGAACAGGAACTGGGTTTCCACGACATCCGCATCGCCTACTGACTCCGGAGCTTTGCCATGAGCCTGCAAACGCCTGTGCGCGCCGAATACGAAATCGAGCTTGAGCCCTTTACCCAGTCCGAGTTGGCCCGCGACATTTCCCTGACCCAGCGCATCTGGCAGCAGAGTTGGGTACGCAAGACCGTGATCCTGATTGCCCTGGCGATCATCTGGGAAGTGGCTGCGCGCATCCAGAACAATGACCTGCTGCTGCCCAGCTTCCTGCAGACCGCCCACGCCTTCGCCGACGGCATCGTCACCGGCGAACTGCTGGCCAAGGTGTGGATTTCCCTTACTGTGCTGATCAAGGGCTACTTGATTGGCATCGTCCTGGCGTTCGGCCTGACCACGCTGGCGGTGTCCACCCAGTTGGGTCGTGATTTGCTCAGCACCCTGACCGCCATGTTCAACCCGCTGCCGGCCATTGCGCTGTTGCCGTTGTCGTTGCTGTGGTTTGGCCTGGGCGACAACAGCCTCATTTTTGTGTTGGTGCATTCCGTATTGTGGGCCCTGGCGCTCAACACCTACTCGGGCTTCCTGGCTGTGTCGGAAACCCAGCGCATGGCCGGCCGCAATTACGGTCTGCGTGGCCTGCGCTTTGTCTGGTACATCCTGATCCCGGCCGCGCTGCCGTCGATCCTGGCCGGCCTGAAAATCGGCTGGGCCTTCGCCTGGCGCACCCTCATCGCCGCCGAACTGGTGTTCGGTGCCTCGTCGGGGAAGGGGGGCTTGGGCTGGTACATCTTCCAGAACCGCAACGAACTGTACACCGACAAAGTATTTGCCGGGCTGGCGGCGGTGATCATCATTGGCCTGCTGGTGGAAAACCTGCTGTTCAACACCTTCGAGCGCCTGACCATCAAGAAATGGGGCATGCAGCGCTGAAGCGCTCCTTTCCACTGTTTACGAGAGTATTTGCAATGGCCAAGCTTTCCCGCATTTCCATCGCCTTGGGCCTGATCGGTGCCGTACTCGGCACCAGTGCCCACGCCGAAGGCAAGATCAGCATCGCCCAGCAGTTCGGCATCGGTTACCTGATTCTTGACGTGGTCCGCGATCAGCACCTGATCGAGAAACACGGCACGCAAGAAGGCATCGACATCAAAGTGGACTGGAACAGCATCTCCGGCGCCACCGCCATGAACGAAGCACTGCTGGCCGGCGCGCTGGACGTGGTATCGGCCGGCGTGCCGCCGATGCTCACCGTCTGGGACCGCACCAAGGGCCGCCAGAACGTCAAGGCCATCGCCTCGTTGGGCTCGATGCCCAACTACTTGCTGACCAATAACCCTAACATCAAGACCCTCAAAGACTTCACCGACAAGGACCGCATCGCGGTACCAGCGGCGGGCGTGGGCTTCCAGTCGCGCACCCTGCAGATCGAAACCGCCAAGGAGTTCGGCGACGCCAACTTCAAGCGTTTCGATGACTACTCGGTGAGCATCCCGCACCCCGACGCCACTTCGGCGCTGATCGCCGGCGGCTCGGAAATCACCGCGCACTTCTCCAGCCCGCCGTTCCAGTACCAGGAACTGGAAAACCCGAAAGTGCACAAGGTGCTCAGCTCTTACGACGTACTGGGCGGCCAGGCGACGTTCAACGTGCTGTACACCACGCAGAAATTCCACGACGACAATCCCAAGACCTACAAGGCGTTCTACGACGCGCTGGCCGAGGCTTCACAGTACATCAAGGCGAACAAGACCGAGGCGGCGAAGACCTATATCCGTGTGGAGCAGTCGAAATTGCCGTTGGAACTGGTGGAGAAAATCGTCAATGATCCGGAGATCGACTTCACCATCGTGCCGCAGCGTACTGGGGTGTATGCCGATAAATTGAATGAGCTGGGGGTATTGAAGAACAAGGCCACCAGCTGGAAGGATTTCTTCTTTGAAGAGGCGCACGGTGGCGCTGGTAGCTGAGTGCTCACGCTGATTGCGGTTTGAATGGGTGGGAGCGGGCTCTGCCCGCGAAGCATACGCCGCAGTGCATCAGACAGTGCGCGGTGACTTCTTCGCGGGCAGAGCCCGCTCCCACAAAGCCCCCCCGAGCCAGGGCGACCAGTGAGTTTTCTGCGCAAAATCCGGTATCAGATCTGTTCCTCGCTCCAGCCCTCCTTGACCTTCAATGAGTTAATCATTTGGAGGAGGCAAGGATGCCCATCTACCAATCTCAAAAACTGCGCCGGTACCGTTCTTCCGAATGCGGCCGACCCTATCTGCTGACAACTGCCACGCAGGGCAGACTGCCCGTTTTCTCTGACCTCTGGCTGGGTCGAATTCTGGTCATGCACATGCGTGAGGCGCATTATCAAGGCCTTGTCCATTCGCTTGCCTGGGTGATCATGCCTGATCATCTGCACTGGCTGGTCGAGCTCAGGGTGGGTTCGTTGGATGGGCTCATGCGTCAGGTGAAATCGAAGTCCACCAAGGCGATTAATCGTCGTATCGGCAGAAGCGGCGCGCTATGGCAGTCAGGGTTTCATGACCGGGCGTTGAGGGGGGAGGAGGATATGAAGGCTGTGGCGCGGTACATCGTTGCCAATCCTTTGCGGGCTGGGCTTGCCAGGAATATTGACGATTATTCCTTATGGGATGCTTGTTGGGTTTGAGGGGGATTGGCTTGGTGCAGTGTTGTGGGTGACAGGTGCATGGCTTGGTTTTTGTGTTGCTCTTGAGATCGAGCGCCGCCCGCGCGGCGCTTCGCGGGCAGAGCCCGCTCCCACAGTTTGTTTCGGGCCAATTTTGTCTGTGCTACCAATTGGTCCGCTTTGTTTTTTCACTGCAGATCTCCAGTGAACAAACAAGGCTGAAACGGAGATGGCACAGGCATAACTGGCCCGAAACAAACGTGGGAGCGGGCTCTGCCCGCGAAGCGCCGTGCGGACGGCGCTCGATCTCAAGGGCGCTGCAAAATGATCGCCAAGCACCTGGAACCCCTACAGGATCACGACTTGGCGGGCTGCCACCCCCCACCCAACGCAACCATCAACCCCACACTGGCCTGCAACCTGCGCGTCTGCACATCCTGCAACTTGCGCTGCGCATCCAACGCCGCCGTCTGCGCCGTGACCACGTCCAGGTAATTCACCGCGCCGGCTTCATAGCTGTTCATCGCCAAAGTCTGCGACTGGGTCGCCGCATCCACCGCCGCCTGCTGGTCGGCCGCTTCCTGCTTCAAGTCACGCAGCTGCGAGAGGTTGTCTTCCACCTCGCGCAGCGCCTTCAACACACTGCCACGATAATGTGCGCTGGCTTCGGCGAATTCTGCCTTTGCCTGGTTCTCGGCGCCGGTCAGGCGCCCGCCGGTGAAGATCGGCAGGTTGACCACCGGGCCGATGGCCCAGAAGCGGTTGGTGGCGCTGAGGACGTTGCCCACGCCCATGTCCTGGCCACCGAAGTAGCCGCTCAGGCTGAAGTCGGGGTAGAACGCGGCCTTGGCTACGCCGATGTTGGCGTTGGCGGCGAACACCCGGCGTTCGGCGGCGGCGATGTCAGGGCGGCGCTGCAGCAGGGTGCTGGGCAGCTCGGCTGGCACCTCGGGCAGGGCCGGGAATTTGGGGATGGCGACCAGTTTGAAGGTGGTCGCCGGCTGGCCCACCAGCTCGCCGATGGCGTGCTCGGTGAGGTTGCGCTGGTTGATCACGTCGTCCAGCTGCGCCTGGGCTTGGGCCAGCTCGCTTTGCGCGCGGGTCATGTCCAGTTCGCTGGCGATCTGGCCTTCGTAACGGTCGCGGGTCAGGTTGAGGGCCTGGGTGTAGTCGTCCAGCGAGGTTTTCAGGATGGCCTGCTGGGCGTCGAGCCCGGCGAGGGTCAGGTACAGGTTGCTGAGCTGGCGTTGCAGGCTCTGGCGCGCTACTTCCAGGTCGTCGGCCGAGGCCTGGGCCTGGGCGTCGCCGGCGGCAACGCGGTTGCGCACCTTGCCCCAGAAGTCCAGGTCCCAG
Source organism: Pseudomonas sp. M47T1 (assembly GCF_000263855.1). Classification (GTDB taxonomy): domain Bacteria; phylum Pseudomonadota; class Gammaproteobacteria; order Pseudomonadales; family Pseudomonadaceae; genus Aquipseudomonas. The sequence continues at coordinate 5,578 of NZ_AJWX01000028.1, read as the reverse complement.
CCCAACGTGAAGGCCGCCGTGTTGGTGTTGTACACGTTGGGTTGGTCGCTGCCGCGCAGCGGTTTGTTCTCGGACTGGCGCTGGCGCACGGACGAGCCCGTGGCGCCGATTTCCGGGAACAGGCCGCCGTGCAACTGGCTGGCGTAGGCCTGGGCGGCATCGAAATGCGCCAGGGCCGCAGCCAGGTCAGGGTTGGCGCTGATCAGCTTGCCTTGCAGGTCGTTGAGCTGCGGGTCGTTGTACAGCGACCACCATTGCTGCGGCACCTTGTCGGCAGGCTTTGCGGCCTGCCACGGGCCGCTGTAATGCAGCGGGATCGGTGCGTCCGGCACCTTGTAGGTCGGCGCCAGCGAGCAACCCTGCAGCACCAGGGCCATCGCTGCCACCAGGCGGTTAAGCTTTAGGGGCATGGGTGCCTCCTGTCTCGGCCAGTTTCACCGGGTCGTTCTCGCGTAGGGAGTCCGGCGGGTTGTCGATGACCTGGTCGGTGGGGGCCAGGCCCTGGTCGATGAACAGGGTGGCGCCCAGGTCCATGCCGATATGCACGTTGCGCAGGTGCACGTGGTTCTGCGCATCGACCACGGCCACCTGGGTGCCAGCGGCGCGGAAGATCAGCGCGCTGCCCGGAATGCTCACGCCCTGGCTGCCCGCAGGCACCTTGAGCGTGACCTCGGTGTAGTCACCGGCCAGCAGTTCGCCCTTGGGGTTGTCGGCGACAAACTGGGCCAGCATGGTGCCGGACTTGGCGTCCACGGCGTTGGAGTTGCCCACCAGCTGGGCATCGAACTGCTCGCCCGGGTGCTCCGGCACGGTCAGGCTCACGTGCATGCCGGTGCGCACGGCCGCGGCGTAATTCTGCGGCACCGGCACATAGAGGCGCAGGCGATGGGTGTCAGCCACTTCGAACAGGTCCGGGCCAGTGTCGGCGTCAGCCTTGATCAGCTGGCCGACGTCGGTGTTACGGGCGGTCACGGTGCCGTCGAACGGCGCGCGCAGGGTTTTGTAGTTGGACAGGTCGGTCAGCCGGGCAAAGTCGGCGCGGGCGGCCTCGACGTTAGCCTTGGCCGCATCGGCGGCGGCGGCTTTCTCGTCCACTTCCTGTTGCGAGACCGAGTGCGTGCTCAGCAGGTGCTGCCAGCGCGCGGCGCTGGTCTGAGCCAGTTTTTCGTCAGCCTGTTGCTGCAGCAGGTGCGCACGGGCTTGGGCCAGTTGTTGGTCCAAGTCCGGGCTGTCGATTTCGGCCAGTACCTGGCCGGCTTTTACCGGGGTGCCGATGTCGGCTTTCCAATCTTTGAGGTAGCCGCTGACCCGCGCATGGATCATCGCCTGGCTCCAGGCTTCCAGGTGCGCTGGCAGCACCAGGGTGTCGCCAGTGGTGTTGTGGATCGGTTGGAACACGCTGACGATCGGCAACGACTGGGATTCGGTCCAGGTCGAAACGTTGTCATCGTGACGGGTCCGGGCGGCCAGGCCGCCGGCCACCAGCACGGCAGCCAAGGTCAGGCCGCCAATGCCGAGCACCGTCAGGCGCTTGCGCGAAGGCTTCTTTGCGATGGTCGGTAGGGAATCAGACGACATGGGACGTTTCTCCAACGGAAAGCTTAGCGGTGCGGCGTCCGTGCACAAGGCTGAACACCACCGGAACGAAGAGCAGGGTGGCCGTAGTGGCCAGGATCAGGCCGCCGATTACGGCGCGACCCAGTGGGGCGTTCTGTTCCTGGGAGATGGCCAGCGGCAGCATGCCGATGATCATCGCCAGGGCGGTCATGCACACCGGACGGAAGCGGGTGAAACCGGCCTCCATGGCGGCCAGCAGGGCGTCGCCATGCACCTCAAGGCGTTCTCGACAGAAGCTCACCACGAGAATGGAGTTGGCGGTGGCCACACCCATGCACAAGATGGCCCCCGTGAGCGCCGGTACCGATAGCGAGGTGCCGGACAGGAACAACATCCACACGATGCCCGCCAACGCAGCCGGCAGGGCGGTGATGATCACGAACGGGTCAAGCCAGGACTGGAAGTTGACCACGATCAGCAGGTAGATCAGCACCACGGCGCCGAGCAGGCCCAGGGACAGACCGCTGAAGGCTTCGTGCAGGGCGTCGATCTGGCCGTGCAGGGTGATGGTGGCGCCCTTCGGACGGTGTGGTGCGGCCAGGTCAATGGCTTTCTGGATGTCTTTGGCCACGCCGCCCAGGTCACGACCTTGAACGTTGGCGTAGATGTCCAGGGTTGGCTGGATGTTGTAGTGAGTCACTACAGCCGCGGTATTGACGCGGTGGATGGTGGCCAGGCCGCCGAGGATCTGCGATTGACCATTGGCACCGGTCACTGGCAGCGCTTCCAGTTCAGGCATGCTGTCCAGGCGGTACTGCGGGGTGGCCGCCACGATGGAGTAGCTGATGCCGTTTTTGGGGTTCAGCCAGTACAGCGGCGAAACCTGCGAACTACCGGCCAGCGAGGCAACCATGGAGTTGGTTACGTCACGTTCGGTGATGCCCAGGCCGTTGGCGCGTTCGCGGTTCACGTCCACTTGCAGGGTTGGGTAGCCGTTGGACTGCTGGATACGCAGGTCGGCGATGCCACGAACGTGTTTGAGGGCGCGTTGCAGTTCCAGCGCGTAAGCGTGGTTGGCGTCGTTATCAGGACCGGAAATTTTCACGTCCAGGGGCGCAGGGGCACCGAAGTTGAGAATTTCGCTGCTGATGTCAGCCGGCAGGAACGAGAAGGTGCTGCCCGGGAAGCTTTGTGGCAGGACCTCACGCAGTTTCTTCACGTAGTCGGCGGTCGGCTTGTGGCCTTCCTTGAGCGTGACGGAAATATCACCGTCCTGCGGGCCGGTGGTACCGCTGGCGCTGTAGGCCATGTCGATACCGCTGAGGGGGATACCGATGTTGTCAATCACGGTGTCCAGCTCGTTGGCCGGAACCACTTCACGAATACGCGCTTCGATGCGGTCGAAGGCAGCGGCGCTTTCTTCGATACGGGTACCCACCGGCAGGCTGACGTGCAGCGACATGGCGCCAGCGTCGGTGGCCGGGAAGAAGTCTTCACCCAGGGTCGGCAGCAGCGCGAACGAAGCCAGGATGCACACCATGAAGCCGATCAGGAAGCGCTTGCGGTTTTCCAAGGCCAGGGTGAGGACACCGTGGTAGCTGTCACGCACGTTGCTGAAGCGCTTCTCGAAGCCTTGCTGGAAGTTGAGCAGGCTTTGCACGAACGCGCCGTGCTTGGGTTTGTGCTGGTCGCCTTCGTGGTGGTTGAGCAGGGCATTGTCCGGGTGGCGGCCTTCGCCTTCTTCTACCACGTGAGGTTTGAGCAGGAACATCGCCAAGGTCGGTACCAGGGTACGCGACAGGAAGAACGAGGAGGCCATGGCGAAGATTACCGCCAGCGCCATGGGGCGGAACAGGTAACCGGCGATGCCTTGCAGCATGAACATCGGTACGAACACGATGCAGATACACAGCAGGGAGACGAAGGCGGGGCCAACGATCTGCTTGGCGCCGTCAAGGATGGCGTCTTTTACCTGCTTGCCTTGCTCAAGGTGCCAGTTGATGTTCTCGATCGTTACAGTGGCATCGTCCACCAGTATACCGACGGCCAGCGCCAGCCCCCCGAGCGTCATCACGTTGAGCGTCTGACCGCTGACCGCCAGCAGGGCGATGGCCGACAGCACAGCCAGGGGGATCGAGGCGGCGATGATGATCGTCGAGCGCCAGCTGCCCAGGAACAGCAGGATCATGGCGCTGGTCAGCAGGGCGGCGATGATCCCTTCGCGGGCCACGCTGCCTACCGATTCCTTCACGAACACCGAGGCGTCACCCAGCATCGACGTTTTCAGCGATTTGGGCAGGGTCTCGTTGATCAGCGGGAACATGTCGCGAATGCTTTGCACAATCGACAGGGTAGAGATGTTGCCGTTTTTCAGGGCAGGCATCAGTACCGCACGACGACCGTCTACGCGCACGATGTTGGTCTGTGGCGGCGAGCCGTCACGCACGTGGGCCACTTGGCCAACAGTGATCACGGCGCCATCGACGGTCTTGATCGGCAGGTCGTTGAGCTGCGAGATGGCATCCGGGCTGTTATTGAGCAGCACGGTGTACTCATCGCTGCCCAGCTTGGCGGTACCCACCGGTACGATCTGGTTCTGCGCGGCCAGGGCGTTGCTTACGTCCTGAGCCGACAGGCCCTTGGCGGCCAGCGCTTGCGGGTCCAGGTCGAGGGTGATCTGGCGCTGCTTGCCGCCCATGGGGGTTGGCATGGCCAGGCCCGGTACGGAGGAAAGCGGCAGACGGATGGAGTTCTGCACCAGGTCACGAATACGCGCTTCGGACAGGGTGGGGCTGGAGAACGCCATCTGCAGGATCGGCACCGTGGAGGCGCTGTAGTTGAGGATCAGCGGCGGCGTGATGCCCGGTGGCATCTGCTTGAGCACGGTTTGCGATACCGCGGTCACCTGGGCGTTGGCGGTACGGATGTCCACGCCCGGCTGGAAGAAGATCTTCACGATGCCCATGCCCGGCAGCGATTGCGACTCGATGTGCTCGATGTCGTTCACCGTGGTACTGAGCGAGCGCTCATAGGTGTAGATCACCCGGCCCGCCATGGCGTCCGGCGACAGGCCGGTGTACGACCACACCACGGCAATCACGGGGATGCCGATGTCGGGGAATACGTCGGTAGGGGTCCGCATCGCGGACAGGGGCCCGATGATGCAGATGAATATCGCCAACACGATAAACGTGTACGGCTTGAGCAATGCGGTCTTTACCAGCCCTAGCATGCCAGGAACCTCCAAAGGGTTTGCGTATGCTGGCAAGTCTTGCTGGCGGCACCTAACACAAGCCTTTCATGAAGGTGAAAGATGTTTTAAGGCGCAACTGAAATTCGTTTCACGGGGATTCATTGGAGTTGAAAGGGGGCGAGCCCCAAGCTTGGCATCGATCGAAAACGACCTGCCAGGCAGGCCTGCTCCCCACTCTTTTGAGGAATACCCCATGAATGCGAAAACGCTAATGCTGGTGCCCATGCTTGGGCTGGTCGGCCTGCTGTCGGCCTGTGCCGGCCCCATGCCGCAACCCAACCCGAACGATGCCTGGGTGGGCCTGAAGGAAGAGACCCAGAACTCGATGCTGGCTGAACAGCTGGACGGCACGAATCTTAAAGATGGCCGTTATTTCCAGGTAAAACCAGGCGAGCACAAGCTTGAAGTACTGCTGTACGAAGAAAGCACCGCCCAGCAGGACGACCAGACCTGCCGCGCAACCATCGACTATGCAGCCTTCAAGCAGGGCAAGCATTACACCCTGGTCGAGAGCAGCCTTGGGGATACCAACTTGCGCGCTGATTTGAAGAATGATCAGGGCAAGACAGTGGCGTCGACCGACAATTTTGATTGCATGTCGGGTTGAGGTTTTTGCGCTGAATCAAGGCCCTGGCGCGTTGCGTGGAGGGCCTTTTTTGTGGGTGGGGGTTAATGCAAGGGGGGGATTGCGTCAGGGCTGCCAGGTGCATGCCGATGTTGTGAGGGTGTGCATGCAACCGTGCGCCGCCCTCGCGGCGCTTCGCGGGC
>NZ_AJWX01000027.1 GCF_000263855.1 Pseudomonas sp. M47T1 | reverse complement strand
GTCTTTTTACCCCGCTGAAAATGTCCCCCTCCCCTCGTAGGCGCTGTCATGTAGAACACACGCCTGCAGCGCACGCCGTCGCAGCCTGGCGGCAGCTCGGACTCACAGAAGATCTCAAGCGCACACCACATCTGATAAGGTTCTCACCTGTCCACGTTACCCCCAGCCAAGGAATCCAGCATGCCGGCCAATCCGCCCCTCACACCAGGTTTCATGGTGGTTCACGGCAACCGCCTGGATGAATTGCGCAGCCTGGTGGTGAGCTGGATGCGGCGCTACCCGCTGGCCCCCCTGGAAAACGAAATCGCCCTGGTACAAAGCAACGGCATTGCCCAGTGGCTCAAGCTGGCCCTGGCCGAAGATGCTCTCGATGATGATCAGGGGGGGTGTGGCATTGCCGCAGCCATCGACGTGCAACTGCCCGGCAGTTTCATGTGGCAGCTCTACCGCAGTGTATTGGGCAAGGACGAAATTCCCCAGACGTCTCTGCTCGACAAAGCCCCGCTGACCTGGCGCCTGATGCGTTTGCTGCCGCAACTGATCGACCAGGTGCATTTTGAGCCCCTGCAACGCTTCCTCACCGATGACACCGACCTGCGCAAGCGCTACCAGTTGGCCGAACGCCTGGCCGACCTGTACGACCAATACCAGGTGTACCGCGCCGACTGGCTGGAGGACTGGGCTGCTGGCCGGCATCAATTGCGCAATGTGCGCGGTGAAGCAAAGCCCCTGGCCGATGCCAACCGTTGGCAGGCCGAGCTGTGGCGTGCCTTGCTGCATGATGTGGGTGAAGAGGGCATGGCCCAGAGCCGTGCGGGCGTGCACCAGCGTTTCATCGAGCGTATCAACAGCCTCGAACAGGCACCACCAGGCCTGCCGAACCGGGTCATCGTATTCGGCATCTCATCGCTGCCGGCCCAGGCGCTTGAAGCCCTGGCAGGCCTGGCGCGCTTCAGCCAGGTGCTGCTGTGCGTGCATAACCCTTGTCGCCATCACTGGTCGGATATCGTGGCGGACAAAGATCTGCTACGTCACCAGTACAAGCGCCAGGCACGCAAGCAAGGCATGCCGGCGCTCATCGATGCCGATGCCTTGCACCAGCACGCGCATCCGCTGCTGGCCGCCTGGGGGAAACAGGGTCGTGATTACATCAACCTGCTGGACAGCTACGACGACCCAAACAGCTACCGCGCCGCCTTTCGCGAAGGGCGCATCGACTTGTTCAGCGAGGGGCAGCCGAGTACCTTGCTTGGCCAATTGCAGGACGACATCCTGGAGCTGCGCCCGCTCGCCGAGACGCGAACCACATGGCCTGCCGTCAACCCGGCCAAGGACCGCTCCATCCGCTTCCACATTGCCCACAGCGCCCAGCGTGAAGTCGAGATCCTTCACGATCAGTTGCTGGCCCGGTTCAGCGCCGACCCGCATCTGCGGCCTCGCGACGTTATCGTCATGGTGCCCGACGTTGACAGCTATGCACCGCACATTCGCGCCGTGTTCGGCCAACTGGAGCGCAACGACCCGCGCTTTATTCCCTTCACCTTGACCGACCAGAACCAGCGCGGTCGCGACCCGCTGCTGATCGCCATCGAGCACTTGCTCAAACTGCCTGATAGCCGCTTTGCGGTCAGCGAGATCCTCGATCTGCTGGACGTTGCGGCCCTGCGCGCCCGCTTTGGCATGCAGGAAGGCGACCTGCCCACCCTGCATCGCTGGATCGAGGGCGCCGGCATTCGTTGGGGCCTGAACGCCGCGCAACGCGCAGGCCTGGGCCTGCCGGAGCAGCTGGAACAGAACAGCTGGCGGTTCGGCCTGCGGCGCATGCTGCTGGGCTACGCCGTCGGCGGCGGCCAAGGCTATGGCGGCATCGAGCCATACGACGAAATCGGCGGCCTGGACGCGGCCCTGATCGGCCCACTGGTGGCTCTGCTCGATGCCCTGGAAGTGGCTCACCAAGTGCTGTCGCAACCGGCTGAGCCGCACGAGTGGGGCCAGCGCCTGCAAGGCTTGACCCAGGTATTTTTCCAGGCCAGCAACGAGCACGACGATTACCTGCTGGTGCAACTCGAAGAGTTGCGCGAGCAGTGGCTGCGCACCTGCGAGTCGGTGGCACTGCACGAATTGCTGCCGCTGACCGTGGTGCGCGAGGCGTGGCTGGCGGGGCTGGACCAGGGCAAGTTGTCTCAGCGCTTCCTGGCCGGTGCGGTGAACTTCTGTACCTTGATGCCCATGCGTGCTATCCCCTTCAAGGTCGTCTGCCTGCTGGGCATGAACGATGGCGATTACCCGCGCGCGCAGCCGCCACTGGACTTCGACCTGATGGGCAGCGACTACCGCCCCGGGGACCGTTCCCGCCGCGAGGATGACCGCTATCTGCTGCTCGAAGCCTTGCTGTCCGCCCGCGAGCAGCTCTACGTCAGTTGGGTGGGCCGCAGTATTCGCGACAACAGTGAGCGGCCGGCTTCAGTGCTGATCGGCCAGTTGCGCGATCACCTCGCCAGCGGCTGGCAATTGGCCGGGGCCGAGGAGGGCGGCAAGCTCAATGCCGGTGAGCAACTGGTGCATGGCCTGAGCCTTGAGCACCCCTTGCAACCGTTCAGTGCGCGCTATTTCCACGAAGGCAGTGGGCTGTTCAGCTTTGCCTTCGAGTGGCGAGTACTGCACGCTGATCAGGCCAGCGCCCCATCAGACGAAGTGCTCCCGCCTCACGAGCAAGAGGAGCCCCTGGCGCTGACCCAGTTGCAGGACTTCCTGCGCAACCCGGTGCGGCACTTTTTCAGCCAGCGCCTTAAGGTGTTCTTCGAAAGCGCCGAAGCGCCCCTGGCAGACGAAGAACCGTTCGTGCTCGATGCGTTGCAACGCTACAGCCTCAGCGACCTGTTGCTGACCACCGCCATGGCTACCCCGGATGACGTGGAGCGCACGCTGCACGCCCAGGCGCTCAGGATGCAAGGCAGCGGCTTGCTGCCCATGGCCGGTTTTGGCGAGTGCCTGCAGGAGGAGTTGATCGAGCCGCTGCCCGACCTGCTACAACGCTTTGCTCAATTGCTGGTGCTCTGGCCTACGCCGGTCACGGCAGCCAAGCCCGTCAACTTCCAGCACCAGGGGCTGCGCCTCGATGGCTGGGTCAGTGGCCTGCATCAGCGTGCCGACGGTAACCTGCTCAGCGTCACGGCCATCGCCAACGCCATTGGCGGCGCCCGCTCGCGCAAATGGCACCGCCTGACCCGCAGCTGGGTCACGCACCTGGCTGCCTGCGCGGTAGGACTACCGCTGACCACGGCGGTAGTTGCCAGTGATGACACTCTGATTCTCTCCGAACTGCCCCCCCAGCAGGCGTGTGCCGCCCTTGGCGATCTGCTGCTGGCCTGGCAGCAGGGCATGCGCCGGCCGTTGCCTGTGGCGGTGAAAACCGCATTTGCCTGGCTGGGCCAGGGTGACCCGATGAAGGCCGAAGCCGCTGCCCGCAAGGCCTATGAGGGCGATGGCATCACCACCGACGGCGAACGCCGCGAGAGCGTAGCGCTGGCCCGGCAGTTTCCTGATTTCAACGCATTGATCGACAGTGAGGAGTTCGAAGGGTGGTGCGACGCCTTGTATCGCCCCATGTTCGAAGCCCACTGGCGTTCGATTGATGCTGACGAGGCACGCTCATGAGCGATCATCGCGACAAGCCCCTGGCATTGGCTTTCCCCCTGCGTGGCAGCCAGCTGATCGAGGCCAGCGCCGGCACTGGCAAGACCTTCACCATTTCCGCGCTGTACCTGCGCCTGGTGCTGGGGCATGGCGGTGAGCAGGCCGGCTTCGGCCGCGAACTGCTGCCGCCGCAAATCCTCGTGGTGACTTTCACCGATGCGGCTACCAAGGAATTGCGCGAGCGTATTCGCACCCGACTGGCGGAAGCGGCGCGGTTCTTTCGTGATGAGATGCCCAGCCCTGATGACCTGATCAGCCAGCTGCGTGACGAGTTTGCCCGTGAGCAATGGGCGGCGTGTGCCAACCGACTCGATATCGCCGCGCAATGGATGGACGAGGCTGCGGTGTCGACCATCCACAGCTGGTGCCAGCGCATGCTGCGCGAGCATGCCTTCGACAGCGGCAGCCTGTTTACCCAGACCCTGGAAACCGACCACAGCGACCTGCTGGGCGAAGTGGTGCGCGACTACTGGCGACGCTTCTGCTACGTGATGCAAGGCGACATCCTTGGCTGGGTTCGCAGCAACTGGGGAAGCCCGGCCGCGCTGTTGCCGCGCGTGCGCGCACTGTTCGGCAGCCCGCGCCGCAGCGACGATGGCCAGGAGCCGGCGCAACTCATCGAGGCCGCGCTGGCCCAGCGTCAGCAGGCCCTGCAACAACTCAAGGCGCCGTGGGCGCAGTGGGCCCAGGAGCTGCGCGTCATTTGCCTGGAAGCCGTAGCGGCCAAGGCTGTGGATGGGCGCAAGATGCAGGCACGGTTTTTCGAACCCTGGTTCGACAAGCTGGCCGCCTGGGCCGGGGACGAGAGCCTAGTGGACTTGGACATCGGCACCGGCTTCACCCGCCTGACCCCCGACGGCATGGCCGAAGCCTGGAAAGGCGACCCGCCCGCGCACCCGGCGCTGGACGCCATGCTGGGCCTGGTGGAGGCGTTGGCCAGCCTGCCCACACCCGATGCCGCCGTGCTGGAACATGCGGCCCGCTGGGTGGGCGCGCGTTTCGAGGAAGAGAAGCGCCGGCGCGCCGAGATGGGCTTCGACGACATGCTGTTGCGCCTGGACGCGGCCCTGCAAGGCAGTGGCGGCGAGCGCCTGGCCGGGCTGATCCGCGAGCAGTTCCCGGTGGCACTGATCGACGAATTCCAGGACACCGACCCGGTGCAGTACCGCATTTTCGAAAGCATCTATCACATCGAGGCCAATCAGCCCGACAGCGGGCTGTTCCTGATCGGCGACCCCAAGCAGGCCATCTACGCCTTCCGGGGCGCAGACATCTACACCTACCTGCGCGCCCGCCAGGCAACCACCGGCCGCCTGCATACCCTGGGCACCAACTTCCGCTCCAGCCAGGCCATGGTGGATGCGGTCAACCATGTGTTCAACGTGGGCGAACTGCGCGAACGGGGCCGGGGCGCTTTCCTGTTTCGGCAGGGCGATGACAACCCGGTGCCCTTCCAGCCGGTGCTGGCCCAAGGGCGCAAGGAAGCCTTGAGTGTCGATGGGCAGCCGGTCGCTGCGCTCAACCTCTGGCACTTTGCAAGCGACGCGCCGATCTCGGGCCCCGTGTACCGCCAGCAACTAGCCGGTGCCTGCGCCAGCGCCATTGTCGGGCTGCTCAACGGCGGCCAGCAGGGCCGTGCCGGCTTCAGCATGCCAGGCGAAACACTGCGCCCGGTGACGCCCGCCGACATTGCCATCCTTGTTCGCGACGGCAAGGAGGCCCAGGCCGTGCGCACTGAGTTGGCGGCCCGCGGTGTGCGCAGCGTCTACCTGTCCGACAAGGACTCAGTGTTTGCCGCCCAGGAAGCGCACGACCTGCTCAGCTGGCTCAAGGCCTGTGCCGAGCCCGATGCCGAGCGCCCCTTACGTGGCGCCTTGGCGACCACCACCCTGAACCTGCCGCTCACGGCCCTGGCGCAGTTGAACCAGGACGAGCTGGCCTGGGAGCGGCGCGTCATGCAGTTCCGCACCTACCGCACCCTGTGGCGTACCCAGGGCGTGCTGCCCATGCTGCGGCGCCTGCTTCACGACTTCCAGTTGCCACAGACGTTGATGGCACGCAGCGACGGCGAGCGGGTGTTGACCAACCTGTTGCACCTGTCCGAGCTGTTGCAGCAGGCCGCGGGCGAGCTCGACGGAGAGCAGGCACTGATTCGCCATCTGTCCGAGCACCTGGCGACCTCCGGGCAGGCCGGTGAGGAACAGATCCTGCGGCTGGAAAGCGACGAGCAACTGGTCAAAGTGGTGACCATCCACAAGTCCAAGGGCTTGGAGTACCCCTTGGTGTTCCTGCCCTTCATCTGCTCCACCAAACCAGTGGATGGCAAACGCCTGCCGCTGGCCTTCCACGATGCCGACGGTACGGCGCAGATCACCTTGAGCCCCACGGCCGAACAGGTGGCGCTGGCCGACAACGAACGTCTGGCCGAAGACCTGCGCTTGTTGTACGTGGCTCTCACCCGAGCCCAGCATGCCTGCTGGCTGGGGGTGGCCGACCTCAAGCGCGGCAACACCAAGGATTCGATCCTGCACCGTTCTGCACTGGGCTACCTGCTGGGGGGCGGCCAGCCATTGGGCGAGTCCCAGGGGCTGGCGCGCTGGCTGCTGGACCTGCAACCCGGTTGCCCGGCGATTCAGGCCGGGCCCATGCCGCATGCCGACGAGCAACGCTATGTGCCGCCGCGCAACGAGGCCAGCCTGCTGGCGGCCAAAGTGCCAAAGCGACGCGCGGCGGAAAACTGGTGGATTGCGTCCTACAGTGCCCTGCGCATCAGTGACAGCCTGGCGCCGGGCAGCGACCAGTCGCCGGACAGCCCGCAAGCACAAAAACTGTTCGACGACGAGCGCCTGGACCCGGCCGCACCCCGTGAAGCGCAGGCATTGAGTGGTGATATCCACCGCTTCCCACGCGGCCCCAACCCGGGTACTTTCCTGCACGGGCTGCTGGAGTGGGCCGGTCGCGAAGGCTTTGCCGCCATGGCCGCACAACCGCAGCTGCTGGCGCAAACCGTGGGTGCCCGCTGCAACCTGCGTGGCTGGAAGGGCTGGATCACCACCCTCAACGACTGGTTGCTGTACTTGCTCCAGGTACCCCTGGCGGTGGGTGGCGAACAGGTGCGGCTGGCGGACCTGCAGCAGTATCAGATCGAGATGGAGTTCTGGTTTGCCAGCCATCGCGTCGACGTCAGCCAGTTGGACAGCCTGGTGCGCGAGTACACTCACGGCGGCGCGGCGCGTGCGCCTGCCGAAGGTGCCGTGCTCAACGGCATGTTCAAGGGCTTCATCGACCTGACGTTCGAACACGAGGGGCGCTACTACGTGGCGGACTACAAGTCGAACTGGCTGGGTGCCGACGAAAGCGCCTACACCGCCGACGCCATGGAGCAGGCCATTCTCGACAACCGCTACGACCTGCAATACGTGCTGTACCTGCTGGCCCTGCATCGACAACTCAAGGCCCGGCTGCCCGACTACGACTACGACCTGCATGTGGGCGGCGCGGTCTTCCTCTTCCTGCGTGGCGTGCATGCAAGCAGCCAAGGCCTGGCGTTCGCGCGGCCACCACGGGAACTGATCGAACGCCTCGACGAGTTGTTCCGCGGCATTGTCCGCCAGCCTGAACCCATGGGCGACCTGTTTGAAGGAGAACTGGCATGAGCCGTACATTCGCCGACCTGCTGCCCACCGCACTGGAGGCGGGCACGCTGGCTGATCTGGCCCCGCTCAAACGCGTCGACGACCTGCTGGCCCTGCTGGAACGCTGGGCCGAGCGAGGCTGGCTGCGAGCGCTGGACAAGGCCTTTGTCGGTTTTCTCGCCGAGCGCGACCCGGGCGGCGACCCGCTGGTACTGCTGGCGGCGGCCTTGACCAGCCATCAGCTGGGCCACGGGCACGTTTGCCTCGACCTTGCGCAAACCCTGGAGGAGCCGGATTTCGCCTTGTCGCTGCCGCCTGAAGGCGATGCGCTGGCCGGGCCTGTGTTGCTGCCCTCGCAACTGCTGGAACACCTGAAGGCCGATGCCTGGCGAGCCACCCTCGCCAGCAGCCCATTGGTGGCGCTGGCGCAAGCCGACAGCGGCGAGCGGCCACTGGTGCTGGCCGGCCAGCGCCTCTACCTGCGCCGCTACTGGGCGTACGAGCGGCGTATCGACACGGCCCTGCGGCAACGCCTGGCCGATCAGGAAGCAACGCCCGACGACCTGCGTGCACGCCTGGAGCAATTGTTCGGCGCCGCCAGTGGCGAGCAGGTCGACTGGCAGAAACTGGCCTGCGCCTTGGCCACCCGCAGCGCTTTCAGCATCGTCACTGGCGGCCCGGGTACCGGCAAGACCACCACCGTGGTGCGCCTGCTCGCTCTGCTGCAAGCCCCGGCGGTGAATGCAGGCGCCCCCTTGCGTATCCGCCTGGCCGCGCCCACGGGCAAGGCGGCCGCGCGCCTGACCGAGTCCATCAGCGCGCAGGTCAAGCAGCTCTCCGTGAGCGATGAAGTGCGCGACAAAATTCCCACCGAGGTGACCACCGTCCACCGCTTGCTTGGCAGCCGGCCGGGCACCCGGCACTTTCGTCACGACGCCAATAACCCGCTGCCGCTGGACGTGCTGGTGGTGGACGAGGCGTCAATGATCGACCTGGAAATGATGGCCAACCTGCTGGGCGCCATGCCGGCCCACGCCCGCCTGGTGCTGTTGGGGGACAAGGATCAGCTGGCGTCGGTGGAAGCCGGCGCGGTGCTGGGCGACCTGTGTCGCGACGCCGAGCAGGGCTGCTACAGCCCACAAACCCTGGCCTGGCTGGAGCAGGTCAGTGGCGAGCGTATCAGTGGGTTGCAGGTGGGCAGCACCGAGCGTAACCCCCTGGCCCAGCAGGTGGTCATGCTGCGCCATTCGCGGCGCTTCGGCGAAGGCAGCGGCATTGGCCAGTTGGCACTGCGGGTCAACCGTCAGGAAGCCGAGCAGGCGCGTGCGTTACTGGTCAGCGGGCAGTATGCGGATGTGTTCACCGCCTCGCTCAGTGGCGAGCACGACCGTCGCCTCGACCGCCTGCTGTTGCAGGGGCAGGGTGATAGCGGGCCCCAGGGCTATCGGCATTATTTGGGCGTGCTGCAGGCCAACCGCCCGGCCGTGCGTACCCCGCTGGAAAGCGAAGAGTGGTCGCGGTGGGCCATGCAGGTATTGCAGGCCTTCGAGTCATTTCAGCTGCTGTGCGCCGTGCGCAAGGGCCCCTGGGGCGTCGAAGGCTTGAACCAGCGCGCCACCCAGGCCCTTACGGCTGCGCGGCTGATTGAAGGGGATCAGCCATGGTATGAAGGCCGACCGGTGTTGATGACGCGCAATGACTACGGCCTGGGCTTGATGAACGGCGACATCGGCATTGCCCTGCGCCTGCCCGAAGGCGGCGCGCCGGACCGGCAGGTATTGCGCGTGGCGTTCCCGCGCAACGACGGCCAGGGCGGCGTGCGCTTTGTGTTGCCCAGCCGCCTGAACGACGTGGAGACGGTGTTTGCCATGACCGTGCACAAGTCCCAAGGCTCGGAATTCGCCCACACCGCGTTGATCCTGCCCGATGCTCTGAACCCGGTACTGACCAAGGAGTTGATCTACACCGGCATCACCCGCGCCAAGCACTGGTTCAGCCTGATCGAACCCCGCGCGGGCGTGTTCGAAGACGCAGTAAAGCGCAAGGTCAAGCGCCTCAGCGGCCTGATGCTGGAACACGCCCCCCTGTAACCGCGGCGCGTCGCCGGCCGCCCGCTTCGCGGCCACAGGCCGCTCCTACGCAGTCGGGTGTCAGGAATTGCTCGCCAACCGCGCGGGCTCTTGCTCCACCATGCCCATGAACCGCCGAACCCGCTCAGCCTCCGGCGCCACGCGAATGCTCTCGGGCGTCGCGTCGAGTTGGATGTTGCCGTCTTCCATGAAAATGACCCGGTCGGAGATCGACAGGGCAAAGTCCATTTCGTGGGTCACGATCAGCATAGTCATGCCGTCCTTCGCCAGGTCGGCGATGACCTTCAGCACGTCACCCACCAGCTCTGGGTCAAGGGCCGAAGTCGGCTCGTCAAACAGCATCACCTGAGGCTGCATGGCCAGCGCGCGGGCAATTGCCACGCGTTGCTGCTGGCCGCCTGACAACTGGTGCGGGTACTTGTTGGCGTGGGCCAGCAAGCCGACCTTTTCCAGCAAGGCAAACGCCTGTTCGCGGCTGACCTGCCGGTCGCCGCCGTGATACACCGGCGCCAGGGTGATGTTGTCGATCAGGTTCAGGTGCGGGAACAGGTTGAAGCTCTGAAACACCATGCCAATGTGCCGCACACCGCGACGCATTTGCGGGTTGTTGGGCGTGTCGCCAGCGTGAATGAAACTCTCGCCGAACAGCACTATCTCGCCTTGTTCGATGGTTTCCAGGCCGTTGATGGTGCGAATCAGCGAAGTCTTGCCCGACCCGGAAGGGCCAATGATCGACACCACCTGGCCGCTGGCCACACTCAGGTCAACGCCCTTGAGCACCTGATGGTCGCCATAGCGTTTATGGATATTTTGCAGCTGCACCGCCGGCGCCGCCCCAGGCATCGACTGGCGTGCCGGCGCATCAGGTTTGTTGGCCAGGCTCTGGCGCAATTGTGCCAGCGGGTTGGCGGCCAGGGTGTGCGGCTTGCGCTGGCTGAGGTCCAGGTAGCGTTCCAGGCCCTGCAGCAGCCAGCCGAACACGCTGACAATCAGCACGTAATACACGGCCACGGCCGCCAGGGTTTCCATCACCAGGAAGTTCTGGGCGTACAGGCGCTGGCCGACGGTGAGCAGTTCGGTGAGGGAAATCACCGAAATCAGCGACGTGAGTTTCACCACGGTGATGTATTCATTGATCAGGGTGGGCAGCGAAATGCGAAAGGCCTGGGGAATCACGATCAGGCGCTGCAACCCTAAACTGCCGATGCCCAGCGCGCGGCCGGCTTCCTTCTGCCCCTTCTGCACGGAAATAAGCCCGCCGCGATGGATCTCGGCCATGTAGGCCGCCTCGGTCACGACAAGTGCAAGCAAACCCGAATAGAAGGGGTTGGACAGCACGCCGCCCGTGGCCGGAAACAGCTGCGGCAGGTTGTAGACGAACACCACCAGTACCAGCAGCGGAATGCTGCGAAAGAACCAGATGTATACAGCCGCTGGCATGCTCAGCCATTTGACGCTGGACAACTTGGCGCTGGCCAGGCCAAAGCCCAGCAGCATGCCGATGAACCACGCCAGGGCGCTGAGTTCGATG
This sequence comes from Pseudomonas sp. M47T1, assembly GCF_000263855.1. GTDB lineage: Bacteria > Pseudomonadota > Gammaproteobacteria > Pseudomonadales > Pseudomonadaceae > Aquipseudomonas. The sequence continues at coordinate 79,644 of NZ_AJWX01000027.1, read as the reverse complement.
ACGGTGACGCTGGCTTCCCAGAAGGCGGGCATGGAAAACAGCGAGAGAAAGTACGACCAGTCAAATTGCATAGGCACCTCACACGGCCGCCCCCATCGGGGGCGGCGGGCTCCAGGGTCAGTTGGAGGCTTCTTCCAGGTTGTACTTCTTCAGGATGGCCGAGTACTCACCGGACTTCTTGCTGTCGGCCACGGCCTTGAGCAGCGCCTGGTAGGTATCGTCGTTGCCTTTCTTCACGTAGATACCCAGCGTTTGCGGGTACACCAGCTTTTCGGACGTCACCAGCACGCGGCCCTTGGTTTTCTCGGCAATCATGTGCGCAGCACCGGAAATCTCGACCTGGGCCTGGATGTTCTTCGACAGCAGCGCCTGGGTAACCTCGGGGGCGGACGGAAATTCGCTGACGGTGATAGCGCCCTTGTTGTTCGGTTCGCAATAGTCAGTGGACAGCTTCTTGAACTGCGCCACCCACGTGGTGCCTTGCTCCAGGCCGATTTTCAGGCCGCACAGATCCTCGGGTACCGCTGGCTTGAGCGTGCTGTCGGCGGGCACCATGATCGCCGCGCCCGTGCGGGCGTACGGAATGGTCAGCGCCTGAGCCTGGCGTTCGGGGGTGATGTACATGCCGGAAATGATCGCGTCGTAATGCCCGGCGTTCAGGCCCAGGATCAGGTTGGGGAACTTGGTGTCGACGAATTCGGCCTTGGCGTCCAGCTGCTTGGCCAGGGCGTGGGCCAATTCCGGGTCGGAGCCCACCACGTTCTTGTCGGTGTCGTAGGACTCGAACGGTGGGTAGGTGATCTCCATGCCGACCTTCAACTGGCCGGGGGTAGCGGTGGTGGACGCCATGGCGGCGCTGGCGCTGAGCAGGCAGGCGGCAAGCAGGGTAAGGCGGGTCGGATTGAACATGTCACGCTCCAGAATAAGGAAAGAATTAGCCGACAACAGCGTCAGGACGGCTCCGCCTGTTTTTTCAGATGACCGAAACTCGATGGCTTGCGTGCCTTGGCCGGCAGTTGCACTTCACCGTTTTCCACGCGTTTGCGCAGGTACTGGTAGGTCTGCAATGCCTGGCCATACATGTGCTCGCCGATGGCAATTTCCTCGTAGTCCTGACCCTCCTTGGCAAAGCTGGGCAATGGCTTGATCTGGGTGTGATAGTCGCAGGCGTAGAACAGCGGGAATGAATAGCGCTCCTGGCCAACCTTGCGTACCCGGTGAGCCGTTGCAACGAACGTACCGGCGGTCATCACTTCCAGCATGTCGCCGATATTGACCACGAAGGCGTCTGCGATGGGTGGCGCGTCGATCCACTGGCCCAAGTCATTCATCACCTCCAGGCCCGGTTGGTCAGCCTGCAAAATGGTGAAGCACTCATAGTCGGTGTGTGCACCAATTCCGGGCGCATCCACGGCGTCGGCGTCAAAGGGGTAATGAATCAGGCGCAGCTTGGAGGGCGGGCGGGTGACCAGCGGGTCGAAGTAGCCTTCCTCCAGGCCCAGGGCCAGGGCGAAGCCGTCGAACAGCTTGCGCCCCAAGGCGAACACCGCAGCGTAATAGGCTTGTACCGACGCCTTGAAACCCGGCACCTGGGGCCAGTGGTTAGGCCCCAATAGCGGCGTGTTGGCCAGCACCAGCGGATCATCGGCAGGCACCTCAAAACCCACGTCGAAGGCTTCCTTGTGGTCGGGCTTGCCCTTGGAATACACCTCTTCGCCCTCCGGCACGAAACCCTTGTGGGTGTCGGAGGTGCCGATGTAGTGCTTCATCTTGGCTTCCAGCGGCTGAGCGAAATAGTCCTTGGCCGCCTGGCGCAGGTTGCTGATCAGCTCGGGGGCAATGCCGTGGCCGGTGATGTACAGGAAGCCGACGTCACTGGCGGCTTGCCCCAGTTGCTCGGCCACCGCCAGGCGGTGCTCCAGTTCGACGCTGAACAGCCCGGCAATATTCACCACCGGAATGCTCTTGAAGTTGGCCTTGAGCTCAGTGTTGTTGTTCATCAGGGTTCCTCAGCAGTGTGCAGCGCGATAGCGATCGAAATGGGCGCGCTCGGTGCGGGCCATCCACACGTTCAGCGACCACAGGTCAGCGACCGGCACGTTGGTAAAGGGCAGGTGATGCAGGTAACCGTCGGCGCCAAACTCCGGGGTCAGGGTGCTGACCTGGTAGCCGCGCGCCTGTTGGGCGGCCCAGATGGCTTCCCAGTGTTTCTGGTGGAACGCCAGTTCGCGGCCGTATTCCGGGGCGCCGGGGTGGGGTACTTGCGGGCCCTGGTCATAACCGACTCGGGCCTGAATGTGGTGCACGCGCTCCACGAATGCGCTGAGGTCGTCGGCCGGGTCATCGAGCAGGCGCTCGCACGTAACCACCCAGTGGCTGATGTCACTGGTGAAACGCAGGTCAGGCAGTTGCCGGATCAGCTCCAGGGTCACCCAGGGATTGAACAGCGAGCGCGAGCGGTGGGTTTCAAAACTGAGGAACTGACCGTGCTTGTGGCCCAGTTCCAGGGCCCGGCCGAAGAACTCGACCTGCTGGGCCAATGGCCAGCGATCGTTGCCGGCCAGCACGTTGATAAAGCGAGGTGACAGCTCCGTGGCCCAGCCCAGCTTGCTGTCCAAGTCGTTGAGGTGTTCGGCGGGCAGGGCCGATTGTTGGGGCAATACGTCGTAGGCGGTGAAGAGAGTACAAATGTACCCCAGGCCGTTCGTGCGCAGAAACGCGGCAAATTCGGCCCGTTCGCGGGCCACCAGTGGCAACCGCGCTTCCATGCCATCGAAGCCTGCGGCCTGCAGTTCCTCCAGGGCCTGGGCCTTGCTGGCGGTATAACCCCACAGGGTGCGGAATATCTCCAGTTTCATCGAAGCTCCTCATGCTACTCACAGCACACCGACGGCATGGGCCGGTGCGTCATTGGGCTGGGCAGTAGCAAAAGGGCATGCAGATGGCCGGGTCTCTGGCGGAACCGGTCCGGGTTGATGGCTGGATCTTAGGCAGGCCAGCGCCTGGGGAAGAATAGGAAAGCTTAAATTGAAAGTTCAGAAATTCCAGAACCAATAGCGCGCTACCGAAGCCAGGCCAGCCTATTCGCTGTGCTATGGTTTTTGGCACCCACCGGCATCGGGCGAGTGCGCGGGTCATGAATGAAACAGTCGGGACGACGGGGTTGGTTGGCTACGGAAAGAACGCGCGGGGATTGTGCTGATGGGTTCCAGGGTTCGCACGCTAAGTGCTGCGTTGCGCCGTGCACAAGTGCTGGTGGCGCTGTTGGCCGCAGGCCTGTGCGCGGTGTTGTTGAGCCTGCTGGGCGTGCTGGCCTGGCGCAGCCATATTGCCGATGTACTGCCGGCCGTCGCCCCTTGGCGGGTGCTGCTGGCTGGTGGTTGCATTGCGCTGTGCACGGCCATCGGCACGCTGAGCGCGGTGTACGTGTCGCGGCGCCTGTTGCGCGGCATTTTCGACCCGCTGCACAACCTGGCCCAGGTAATCGAAGCCGCGCGCCGCCAGCACGGCTTCGAACATCGCGTGCCCGCCGCCGGCCTGCACGACCTCGATGCCCTGGGCGGCAACGTCAACGCCTTGCTCGATGAGCTGGAAACCTGGCACGTGCACGCGCAGGGCGAACCGGCCCGGCAGTCCAGCCTCGATCACTTGACCGGGTTGCCCAACCGGGCTTTTTTCGAGGCACGCCTGGCCCGCAACCTCGACAGTGCCCAGAAGCGCCAGCGGCAACTGGCGGTACTGGTGATCGACGCCGATCATTTTCAGGCCATCAACGAGCATCACGGGCACACGGCGGGCGACGACGTGCTGATCAGCCTGGCGGGGCGGATTCGTCGGGAGTTGCGGGAAAACGATCTGCTGGCGCGGCTGGGCGGTGACGAGTTTGCGGTATTGCTGCTGCTGGACAGCGGCGAGCGCGGCGAAGAGGCCGGGCACATCGCCGACAACATCATCGCCGGCCTGTACGCCCCCATCGTCCTGCCCAACGCCGCCACGCTCACGGCGTCGCTGAGCATCGGCGTGGCCTTGTCTCCTGAACATGGCCGCACAGGCGCCGAACTGATGGCCGCCGCCACGGCAGCGTTGCACCAGGCCAAGCACCAGGGGCGTGGCCGCTGGTGTCAAACCCAAGTAGCAGCCTATCCGTAGCCAGGGCATGTATGAAAAAGCATGTGACGGCGTGTTCTGATGTGGGCGCTCTACACATTTCGTACAACGCCTAGGGCAGGTTCGCCCAAAAAGCTTTCAGCTTTCTGTTTGGCGTAGTCGCACACCATCAAGCACCTCACACACAAAATCTGCTTTTCTAATCACCACAAACCACACCCCCGCATTATTTTCCCAGCCAGAAATCCAATCAAGGACAGAGTTGCACGACCCTCGCGGCGCGCGGGATGAGATTTGATGTGAGAAGCGGCCATCATAGAATATAGAACGGTGCGTTCGTTCTGTAATATTTATGATATGACATTGTAGAACGAAACCAGAACAGCTAACATCAGTCTCATACAAAACACATTAGGATTTTGAAAGTGAGTGAAATGCCAGTAGGTATCGTTCTGGGTGATGGCCAATCTTGGAATGCTCAACACAGCTACGTTCAGACCAAAGGCGCTATGTGCGACAAGCAAGGTCTGTTGGCTGCCTTATCTACGTCTGGTGTCAAGGAGACGTTGCCTTGGTTGAAGGAGCAATCTGCCAAAGGGGTAGCGGTCCCTCCCTACGCAACCTTTAGACTTTGGGCCGTCGCTAAGAAAATTAAGACAACACCCTCCACTCCTGCCAAAGCTACCCCTGCACCGGCCACCATTGAAGATATGGAAGCAGCGATCAAACAACAGCAAGAGAAGCTAGAAAAACAGAAAAAGGATTACGTCAAACTCCTACGCAACGAAGTGACTCGCCTGAAAGCTGAGCTTGGTAAAGCTACGCAGAAATACGAAGAGATAACAGAAGGTATGTCGCAAGCTGAATTGGAAGAACTCCAAAATCAAGACAGAATGTAACATTGATGACAGATGCTGAAAGAGCCCGCCTAGAGCGGGCTTTATTCTTTTAGAAAAATGTCCAGCCACTGACATTATGAAATTTTAAGTATTCTTCCATCTCATCTTCAAGCTTCTCCAGCAAAGCTTCAAAACCATTACGTGCCTTTGTGCAAGCTTCGCTGAGCGGCCCCAGTTGGTCTGCATTATCATGGGCGCCAGCAATCCTTAACAATTCCTGTTGCATAGCACCCCGCACCATCGCCCCGCTGTTTTTCATCTGTTCGAGAATGGCATAGACCCCGCTTTCCTTTTCAAACAGAAACTTCGACTCCCTGTAATATTTTATAAAGCCATCACCAACATTTTTAACCTTCTCATAATCCCCAAACCAAATTGCGTTATGGTAGTCAAGAGCGGCCTTATACACTTCAAATCGTTTGTTGTATAAATCCAGCCTCGTCTTGGCGCTGGCAATTTTCATCTGCGAGTATCCGACAATAAACGTTGCAAGGCTAATGAATGCCGCAGCAACACTTAGGTATAACGTTATATCTGTACTGGTGATGGCACTGCTCACCACACTTACAGTTTCAACGGTCATTTTATCAACCTCTCCTCAACCAGAATACCGTTGGTGCCGGGTAGGCAGTCGCCCCACGCAATCAGCCCTGTAATTTGCACACCCAGACATTAACGACGCTACAGTCGCAATCGCCCATGCCTTCATTGGTTAAGTCCTTGTGTTAGATCGGCTGGGCTTACAGTCTCGTTTGGCACCGTGCCATTACGTCACACCTATTCCCAAGAGCTGGAAATCAACCCTCCTTGAATCCCGGCAAGCCCTCAGCAGCACGCCATTCCTTCACTACACGTGTAACGTCTTCTGCTGATCCGCTTGACCCGTCCTCGGGGTAGTAGATGAGGTCGGTGCCGTCTGGGTGACCAGTCATTTCGCAGAATTGGTCTAGCAGGACATCTACCATGTCATCAGTTGCTGCTTTGTTTTCAGCTAGCAGCTTATGCATGAAACTGACGAATTCGTCTTCGGTGTAGTCGGTGATATCGTTTTTCATTATCAGTGTCATCCGTTTCTATGAATGTCGATGTGGTGCTTGGGGGTTACGACGTTCAGGTTATCGACATCGTAGACTTTTCCGCCTTTGGCTACTTCGTCTGCATGATGCAGTTCGAATGATCCACGCTTTCCCGCTCTGTCTCTGTACCGTGCCTTCGGTGCTTTGCCTTCCCGGATACGGTCAACGTTATTGTCTGTGAATTGTTCCACCAGTCCAGTACTGGCTACCGCTTTCCAGAGTGCCCGCCTGAAACTGTCGAAGGTGCCAAAGCTCTTACCCCGTAGCTGATCAGCAATCTCTGTCGGTATCGGTGCACCGAGTCCGGAAGTTGCCCCGGCTAGCCATATGCCCGTTACATCCTTTCCCTGTCCCGTAACGGTGCCGGCATCAAGGCGGACATTCATCACGATATACAGCGGCTGTACACCAGAGCCAGCCGGGAAAACGAGAATGAAATCCTTGTAGGTGTCCGGGTAGATCGGGCTGACGATTATGTTATCAGCCTGTTCTGTAGGCGGATAAATCCATATCTGGGGGGCTTGGGGTGCAGCTTCTAACGGGGGAATCCCTGAGGTGCTGGACGGGTCAACGGCTGGCGTCCATATAAGGGTTACCCCGTCGCCGAAGTCCGCCACCCGCTGAGCCCCTTGCTCATCGAATTGCACCACCGGAATCATCTCCCAATCGGTGCGTTTCTGAGTGTTATAGCCGTACCCCTTCAAGGTGCCATTGGCTTGCTGTTCAACGTGCAGACGGACACGTGTTCGGGCTTTCTTGAGTGATTGAAGTTGGTCTTCTGTGTAGAGGCTGCTGTCGCCCAAGCTCGATGGCCACAGCATCGCAACCATCCCTCCCAAGAAACCAGCAACTACACCAGCAGTTACAACGCCAGTTCCGGCCCCGGCTCCTGTTGCAGCAGCAGTCTGCGTTGCAATACCAGCAGCCCCAGCAGTGCAGAGGCCACCACAGGACGCACTGGCCGCCACTGCTGCCCCGCTCAATATGAGCGTTCCAATTGCAGTGGGTAGGGCGCTACCGCTGATTTTCTTGAGGGGGATGTTCCCGTCTGCATCCGTTTCACGACCACCGAGAATGGCAAACTCGCCGTAGTTGGCCACCTTCTCGACAGGGATAAATCCTGCTGGATTCTTGTGATCGATCACACCGTCTGGAAGATCGCAGCTCTTGGCGAACACACAGCCAACGGTGTTGGGCTTGGGGCCTTCTTTCGGTGGAAGGTCTTTGTATTCCGCCCAACGCTGGGCATGGATATCAACAGCTTCTACGCCGTTGTTTCTACTGGTCGCATTAACCAATGCTGGTTTGGGCACATAACCGGACATGCAGCTTCCTTTCGTCCATGGGGAATTCCAGCCTGAAGCTGGGCAGCATCGACGTTACCGGTAAGCTCAAGTGCTGGCTGTAGGAAAAATCCCAAAAGCCATGCTGAAAATTCCCTATGTTCCATGTCGTTTGCTGGTGGCGAAGCATCTAGGGTTGGCTTCGGGGGTTGAATGGTTGCGACTGGCTACGTGTTTAAATACTGTGGAACCGATTCGGCTTGATAGCATCACCGAAACACGGATGTTGCTCGGGGTTAATGATCAACGCATCTGGGTCTGAAAGTCTGCCTCTAGGTGTTACAAGTCGCGTACCAACTCCTGTTACAAACTGTTGGAATAGGCCTGCGGACCTCGTTACGGTGCCGAAGCCTGATTCCTTGATAAACACTAGTCGGCGAACACCATCCCCCGACTTTCCCCCATCAACAGCGGCTGATTCTGCTCAGTCACCTCGCGGATGTAATCCCACAACAGGGTAATGCGCTTGAGCTTGCGCAGATCCTCCCGACAATACATCCAAAACTGCCGCGTCACGCTGATGTCCCCCGCCAGCACCGGTACCAGGTCACTGGCCTGGGCCGCCAGGAAGCACGGCAATATGGCCATGCCACGGCCCTGGCGGGCGGCGACGTACTGGGCAATGACGCTGGTGCTGCGCAGGCTGGCGCTGGCATTGGGCAGCAGGTTGGCCAGGTACAGCAGTTCCGAGCTGAAGGCCAGGTCGTCGACGTAGCTGATGAAGCGGTGGCCGGCCAGGTCGCGGCTGCTGGCGATGGGCGGGTGGCGGCCCAGGTAGTCCTGGGTGGCGTACAACTGCAGGCGGTAGTCGCACAGTTTGCAGCACACGTAGGGCCCATGTTCGGGGCGTTCCAGGGCGATGACGATATCGGCCTCGCGCTTGGACAGGCTGATGAAGTGCGGCAGCGGCAGGATATCGACGCTGATGGCTGGGTAGCTGTCGACGAAGTGGCTGAGCTGCGGGGTGACGAAAAAGCTGCCGAACCCCTCGGTGCAGCCCATGCGGATATGCCCCGACAACGCCACGCCCGAACCTGAAACCTGCTCGCAGGCCATGTGCAGCGTGCTCTCTATGGACTCGGCATAGCCCAGTAGGCGCTGGCCTTCGGCGGTAAGAATGAAACCGGTGGTGCGCGACTTCTCGAACAACAGCGTGCCCAGTGCCGCCTCCAGCGAGGTGATGCGCCGCGACACGGTGGTGTAGTCCACGCCCAGGCGCTTGGCGGCGCTGCTGGCCTTGCGCGTGCGCGCCACTTCGAGGAAAAACTTCAGGTCGTCCCAGTTCAGGGCGCCCAGGGAGGTGATGTTTTTTTGCATGTTGGACCGGCTTTTATCCGCGTTCTTGTTGGATGTTTGCACATCTATACTCCAAGGCAGAGCCATCACGCCATGCACAAGAACAATTACGCGGAGGTCTTGATGAACGTTTCGGTTACTGCCGGTATCCACACGGTCAAACTGCTGATCGATGGCGAATGGGTTGAATCCCAGGCCAGCGAATGGCGCGACATCGTCAACCCGGCCACCCAGCAGGTGCTGGCACGGGTGCCCTTTGCCACCCAGACGGAGGTCGACGCGGCCGTGGCCGCCGCCCAGAAGGCGTATGTGAGCTGGCGCAACACGCCGGTGGGGGCCCGCATGCGCATCATGCTCAAGTTTCAGGCGTTGATTCGCGAACACTCTAAACGCATCGCCCAGACCCTCAGCACCGAGCAGGGCAAGACCATAGCCGATGCCGAGGGCGACATTTTCCGTGGCCTGGAAGTGGTGGAGCACGCCTGCTCCATCGGCAGCCTGCAAATGGGCGAGTTCGTCGAGAACGTCGCCGGGGGCGTGGACACCTACACCCTGCGCCAGCCCATCGGCGTGTGTGCCGGCATCACGCCGTTCAACTTCCCGGCCATGATCCCGCTGTGGATGTTCCCCATGGCCATCGTCTGCGGCAATACCTTTGTGCTCAAGCCGTCCGAACAGGACCCGCTGTCCACCGTGCAACTGGTGGAGCTGGCGCTGGAAGCCGGGGTGCCCAAGGGCGTGCTCAACGTGGTGCAAGGTGGCAAGGAGGTGGTTGACGCGCTGTGCACCCATGCCGACATCAAGGCCATCTCCTTCGTGGGGTCCACGGCGGTTGGCACCCATGTGTATAACCTCGCCGGCCAGCACGGCAAACGCGTGCAGGCGATGATGGGGGCCAAGAACCACGCGGTGGTGCTGCCCGATGCCAATCGTGAGCAAACCCTCAACGCCCTGGTAGGTGCCGCCTTCGGGGCCGCCGGCCAGCGCTGCATGGCCACCTCGGTGGCAGTGCTGGTGGGTGCGGCGAAACAATGGGTGCCGGAGCTCAAGTCGCTGGCGCAGAAGCTTAAGGTGAACGCCGGCAGCGAGCCGGGCACCGACGTCGGGCCGCTGATTTCCCGTCAGGCCAAGCAACGCGTGCTGAGCCTGATCGAGAGCGGGGTAAAGGAGGGCGCCACCCTCGACCTGGATGGCCGCGACGTCAAGGTGCCAGGCTTTGAGGAGGGCAACTTCGTGGGCCCTACGCTGTTCTCCGGGGTCACCACCGACATGCAGATCTACACCCAGGAAATCTTTGGCCCGGTGCTGGTGGTACTGACCGTGGACACCCTCGACGAGGCCATTGCCCTGGTCAACCGCAACCCCTTTGGCAACGGCACTGGCCTGTTCACCCAGAGCGGCGCGGCGGCGCGCAAGTTCCAGAGCGAAATCGACGTGGGCCAGGTGGGTATCAATATTCCCATCCCGGTGCCCGTGCCGTTCTTCAGCTTTACCGGCTCGCGCGGCTCCAAGCTCGGCGATTTGGGCCCCTACGGCAAACAGGTGGTGCAGTTCTACACCCAGACCAAGACCGTGACGGCGCGCTGGTTCGATGACGACAGCGTCAACGACGGCGTCAACACCACCATCAACCTGCGCTAGGAGGCCAGTCATGAACATTGCATTCATTGGCCTGGGCAACATGGGCGCGCCCATGGCGCGCAACCTGCTAAAGGCCGGGCACCATCTGTACCTGTTTGACTTGAACAAGGCAGTGCTGGCGGAGCTTGCCGCGCTGGGCGGCACCGTCAGTGCATCGCCGCGCGAGGCTGCCCAGGCTGGTGATCTGGTGATTACCATGTTGCCGGCCGCCGCCCATGTGCGCAGCGTTTACCTGAACGAGGACGGTGTGCTGGCCGGGATTCGCCCCGGTACACCGGCGGTGGATTGCAGCACCATCGACCCGCAGACCGCCCGCGATATCTCAGTTACGGCGGCGAAGCAGGGCGTGGACCTTGGCGATGCGCCGGTGTCCGGCGGCACTGGCGGGGCAGCGGCGGGCACCCTGACGTTCATGGTTGGCGCCACGCCGGCCTTGTTCGATAGCTTGCACCCGGTGCTGGCGCAAATGGGGCGCAACATTGTTCATTGCGGTGAGGTGGGCACGGGGCAGATCGCCAAGATCTGCAATAACCTGCTGCTGGGGATATCCATGATCGGCGTGTCCGAGGCCATGGCCCTGGGCAGCGCACTGGGCATCGACACCGGCGTGCTGGCCGGCATCATCAACAGCTCCACGGGGCGTTGCTGGAGCTCGGACACCTACAACCCCTGGCCGGGCATCATCGACACCGCGCCAGCGGCGCGCGGCTACACTGGTGGGTTTGGCGCCGACTTGATGCTCAAGGACCTGGGCCTGGCCACCGAGGCGGCGCGCCAGGCGCACCAGCCGGTGATTCTCGGTGCCGTGGCACAGCAGTTGTACCAGGCCATGAGCTTGCGCGGGGAGGGCGGGCTGGACTTCTCGGCGATTGTGAAGGGGTACCGCAAGCCTGAATGACGTTGAATGAAGCCTGGCGGCAGCTGCGGGGTAGCTGTGCCGGCTTTAGGCGAAGACGAAATACTTGCGCACGGTTTCCACTACTTCCCAGGTGCCTTTCATCCCCGGCTCGACAATGAAGATATCGCCCGCCCGCAGGTGCACCGGTTCCATGCCGTCCGGGGTGATCACGCAGTAGCCTTCCTGGAAATGGCAGTATTCCCACTTCACGTAATCCACGCGCCACTTGCCCGGCGTGCAGATCCAAGTGCCCATGATCTTGCTACCGTCTTCGCTGGTGTAGGCATTGAGGTTGACGGTGTGCGGGTCGCCTTCCAGCTTCTCCCATTTGCAGGCGTCCAGCACGGGCAGGGGATGGGTGTCGCGCAGTACAACAAGAGGCTTGGACATGAGGGGCTCCGGCAGATATTTCAGGAGCCCGCATGTTGACGCCCGGGCGCCGGGCGTGAATGCCTGAGGTCGACATCAAGGTGTCTGTTTGCGCTCCGGCTCCACGACGTCCGGCGCCGGGCGAAAGCCCAAGGCCAATTGCTGGTACAGCTCCGGCCCGAGGCGCGAGCTGACCGCCTTGGCAATCAGGGCCACGCCCATCAGGCTGATCACCAGGCCGTGGCTGTCGATCATCTCCATGACAATGATCGCCGAGGTAATGGGCGATTGCGTCACGGCGGCCAGGAAACCGACCATGCACAAGGCAATGATCGGCTGCGGCGCCAGGTGGAACACGGCCGCCACATTCGCCCCAAGGGCTGCGCCCACAGCCAGGGAGGGCGCGAAGATGCCACCCGGAATACCGCTGAAGTAAGTCACCACCGTGGCCAGGAAGCGGGTGATGGGCGCGTGCCAGGGAATGCCCATGTCATGGGTGATGATCTGCGTGGTCACCACGTAACCACTGCCGTAGGACATGCCGCCGCTCAGCCAGCCCAGTACCGCCACCAGCAGGCCGCAAATGCCCGCGAACCACACCGGGTGCCGGCGCCGCCATTGCCACAGTGGCAGGTGCGCATGGCGCTGGGGCCACAGCAGCATGCGGCTGAATAACCCGCCCAGCACGCCACAGCCAATGCCGGCGGCCAGTGCCGGGACAATGATATCGAGGGTGACGCCCTGCACATTGAAGTGGCCGAAATAGTTGTAGTTACCCTGCAGGGCGATGGCGACCATACCCGACAGAATGATGGTGCTCAGCAACACGCCGCTGGTACGGGTTTCCAGCTTGCGGCCAAGTTCCTCCACGGCGAAGGCGACGCCCGCCAGGGGGGTGTTGAAGGCGGCGGCGATACCCGCGGCGCCACCGGCCAGAATCAGGTCATTGGCGCGAATAACCCGGGCGTTGGGCAGGAAACGATGGAAGAAATGCATGATCGAGGCCGCCACCTGCACCGACGGCCCCTCGCGCCCGGCGCTGAAACCGCCGGTCAGGGACAGGGTCCCGAGGCCGATTTTGGCCGCCGCGATGCGCAACGACACCAGGCGGTTAACCGGCTTGCCCTGGCTCGCCAGGCGCGTGGCAGCAATCACCTGGGGGATGCCGCTGCCCTGGCTGCCGGGGAAGAAACGCGTGGTCAACCACACCACCAGCATGCCCACCAGCGGCGTGTAGACAAAGGGCAGCCAGGGCCGTGCGGCGGTCTGGGTGGCGAACAGCCCCAGGGCCATGTCGGCCAGCCGGGCGAACATCACCACCAGCAGCCCTGCGACCGTCGCCGCTACCCACAGGGTGATGCGCGTGCGCCAGCGGATGGAGGTGAAGCGGCGTCGCAACAGGCTGAGGGGCTTGAGCATGGGGAAGTTTCCGGCCAGTGATGGGCAAAAGGTACCGGATTACCGAGTCGTATCAAGTAACAATTTGTCGGGTGCCAGGCTGGCCAGCAATGCCTGGGCATGGCCGGGCAGGGTGCTGAAGTCTGCCGAACACAGTAAAAGGCGCCGCGCCGCCCAGGGCTCGTGCAGTGGGCGACTGGCAAACTCAAGCTGGCCCTGGCAACGCTTGACCGCAGCCAGCGGCACCACGGCCACCCCCGCACCACGGGCCACCATGCGCACCGCGCCGTCAAAACCCTCCGCGCGCACCCGCACCTGCATGCGCCGGCCGCTGTGCAGCGCCTGCTCTTCCACCAGAATGCCGAGGGCGTTGTTTACCGCCAGCGCCACGTGACCGTAGGCCAGGCTGTCGGCAAAGGTGACCGTGGCCTGGCGCGCCAGCGGGTGGTTGACGGGCATGATCAGCACCAGGGGGTCGTCGCGAAACGCGCGGGCCTGCAAGCCATCGGTGGCCACGGCGTCGGAAATGATGCCTAGCGGCGCCGCGCCTTGGCGCAGGGCCTGGAGGATACGCAGGCTGGGCATTTCCTCGACGTCCACGTCCACACCAGGGTGGCGTTGCAGGAAGTCGCCGAGCAATTCCGGCAGGTATTCGGTGAGGGCGGCGGTGTTGCACAGCAGGCGCACCTGGCCCTGAATGCCTTGCGCGTATTGCGCCAGGTCGAATTGCAGGTGTTCTACCTGCTGCAACACCCGTCGGCTGTGCTCGCCCAGAGCCTGGCCGGCAGCGGTAGGCTGAACGCCACGGCGGTTACGCTCGAACAGGGCGATGCCCAGCGACGCCTCCATGGCCCGGATACGCGCGCTTGCGGCGGCCAATGACAGGTGGCTGCGCTGGGCGCCGGCGGTCATGTTGCCGCTGTCCAGGGTGTGCAAAAACAGCCGAAGGTCGATCAGGTCGAAATGCATGGCAGGTTCCAGCCTCAATCAGAGCAAGAGGCTGGCTCAGTATATGGCAGATTTTCAACCGCGGGGCCTGGGTGCAGCATGGCGCCATGAACACACTACTCTCGCTGTATCAGGAAATGGGCTGGGGCTTGTCGCTGCTGGTGTTGGCGACCTTCTTGCTGGCTGGCACGGTGAAGGGCGTGATCGGCTTGGGGCTGCCCACCGTGTCCATGGGCTTGCTGGGGCTGGCTATGGCGCCCGCACATGCAGCGGCGTTGCTGATTGTGCCGTCCACCTTTACCAACCTGTGGCAATTGCTGCTGGGCGGCCATTTGCGCGGCTTGATCGTGCGGCTGTGGCCCATGCTGCTGGCCATTTTCATCGGCACGGGCATCGGCAGCCTGTGGCTGGGCATGGATGGCGGCCAGTGGGTGGCGCGGGCGCTGGGCGGTGCCCTGGTGGCGTATGCGATGTGCGGCCTGTTCCTGCCGGTGCTGAGGGTGGCGGCCCGGCATGAACGCTGGCTGGGTCCGGTGTGCGGCATCGCCACCGGGATTATCACCGCAGCTACTGGGGTGTTCGTGATTCCGGCGGTGCCTTACCTGCAAGCCCTGGGGCTTAGCCGAGACGAGTTGGTGCAGGCGCTGGGCCTGTCATTCAGCGTCTCGACCCTGGCGTTGGCCGCCGGACTGCTGTGGCACGGCGAGCTGGGCAGCGGCGAGCTGGGGGCGTCGCTGGTAATGCTGCTGCCCGCGCTGATCGGTATGCAGGTGGGGCAATGGTTGCGCCAGCGCATCAGCGCGGCGCTGTTCAAGCGGGTGTTCTTTATTGGCCTGGCAATGTTGGGCGCGCACCTGCTCATCAATGGCTGATTACCCCATGCATTTGAGTTTTGCAGTGAAACGGATGGCCAGCGCAGCCTGCGGCAGCGGTTACAGGGTGGGTTTCGCCGCTGCCGCCGGGCTGCGCTGGCGGGTGTGAACGCTGGAGTTTTTCGGCCAGAGGATGACGATCAGGCGCGCCCGGCACTGGCAGGGCTCAGCATCTGCACCCGCTGAATGTCGAAATCAGCCTCCAGGTATTCCATGCGCTGCTCAAAGAACGCCGCCATGTGCGGCAACCCCGAATGCACATCCAGGTCGGTTTTCGACGCCCAGATTTCGTAGAACACGAACAGGGTGGGGTCGTTCAGGTCGCGCAGCATGTGGTATTCAATGCAGCCAGGCTCGCTGCGGCTGGCCTCCACGTAACCCAGGAACAGGCTGCGGAACGCATCGGCCATGTGCGGTTGGGTCTTGGCCTTGAGGATGAAACCGTATTGCTCGTGCATGGGAAAGCCTCCAGTTGGGATGCCAGGATTCTAAAGGCAATAATCCGCGCGTACTCGTGACTTTCAGGCAAATGTATTTTGCCCCGCCGCCGCTTATTCACCGTGCGACACCCCGGTAAAGTGCGCCTCATTCATTGACCGAGGCTTCCCCCATGAAAAAGATTCTCCTGCTCAACGGCGGCAAGCAATTCGCCCACTCCGACGGCCGTTACAACGCCACCCTGCACGACGCGGCCGTTGCATTGCTGGACCATGCCGGTTTCGACGTGAAAACCACCTTCATCGACGGCGGCTACGACACGGCCGAGGAAGTGCAGAAATTCCTTTGGGCCGACGTGATCATCTATCAAATGCCCGGCTGGTGGATGGGCGCGCCCTGGACGGTGAAGAAGTACGTCGACGACGTGTTCACCGAAGGCCATGGCAGCCTGTACGCCAGCGACGGTCGCACCCGCTCCGATGCCTCGCAGAAGTACGGCAGCGGCGGCTTGATCCACGGCAAGCAGTACATGCTGTCGCTGACCTGGAACGCCCCGCAACAGGCATTCGACGACCCCAGCGACTTCTTCGAAGCCAAGGGCGTGGACGCCGTGTATTTCCCGTTTCACAAGGCCAACCAGTTCCTGGGTATGACTGGCCTGCCGACCTTCCTGGCGACCGACGTGATGAAGCGCCCCAATATCGAAGAGCACGTGGAGCACTACAAGGCTCACCTGGCTCAGGTGTTGGGCTTCTCGCTGTGAGGTAAAGTGGGTGTCCATTGTGCAAGCCGATGTGCCGGCAAGCCTTACAGGGAAACCCAGGTTGAAAGCCAGATCAGACGAACTCCAGGTATTCATCTCGGTCATCGAGTGCGGTTCCATTTCAGCGGCGGCCGAACAGGTGGGGCAAACTCCATCGGCCATCAGCCGCACGCTGTCGCGGCTGGAAGCCAAGCTTGATACCACGCTGATCAACCGCACCACCCGGCGCATGGACCTGACCGAGGAAGGCCGGTATTTCTTCGAGCGGGCCAAGCAGATCCTGCAGCAGATGGATGAACTGGAAGAGCGCCTGGCGTTGCGTCAGCAAACCCCGGCCGGGCGCCTGCGTGTCAATGCGGCCTCGCCGTTCATGCTGCACGCCATCGTCCCCTACATCGGCGAATTCCGTGAGCGCTACCCGGACATCGTCCTGGAACTCAACACCGACGACCTGCTGATCGACCTGCTGGAGCAGAGCACCGACATTGCCATCCGCATCGGCGTGCTGGCCGACTCTACCTTGCATGCGCGCCTGTTGGGCCGCAGCCCGTTGAACATCCTGGCCAGCCCCGAATACCTGCGCCGCCACGGCACGCCGGAACGGGTGGAGGACCTGGGGCAACACTGCCTGCTGGGCTTCACTCAACCCGAACACCTCAACCAGTGGCCGCTGCGCCACGCCGAGGGCGACCGCTTGCAGGTCATCCCGCGGCTGTGCGCGTCCAGTGGCGAAACCTTGCGCCAACTGGCTCTGGCCGGGGAAGGGATTGTCTGCCTGTCAGACTTCATGACCCACCACGACATTGCCCAGGGCCGCCTGGTGCCGTTGCTGGCCCAGGCCAACAGTGGCTACCGACAGTTGATCAACGCGGTGTATTACCGCAACTCGCAACTGGCGCTGCGCATCCAGTGTTTCCTGGACTTCATGCAGGAAAAACTGGCGTGCTACGCCCAAGCAGATAGCTAAATGCTGTAGCCGCGGCCGCCAGGCTGCGCTGGCCCTCACCTGCACTGCAGATCTCCAGCGAGGCAAGGAGCCCCAAGGGATTTCCCGTGTCGGGGTTGAAAGCTCAGCCCACCTGGGCCTAACTGTTGCCTGCAATCCAAAACAACAGTAAGGACACCCGATGCGTATTGTGTTGTTCAAGACCCTTGCCCTGAGCGCGGCCATTGTCGCCAGTTCCTCCTCTTATGCCGCGTTGCTGGAAGCCGGCGCCGTAGCAGCGCCCGATCAATATGGCGCCAAGGTGGCGGCGCAGATTCTCAAGAAAGGCGGCAACGCGGTGGACGCCGCCGTGGCCACGGCCTTCACCCTGGCGGTGACCTACCCCGAAGCCGGTAACCTGGGCGGTGGCGGTTTCATGACCCTGTACGTGAAGGGCAAAGCCTACTTCCTCGACTACCGCGAAACCGCGCCCAAGGCGGCGAGCCGCAACATGTACCTGGACGACAAGGGCCAGGTCATCGAAAACCTCAGCCTGGTGGGCGCCCGCGCCAGTGGCGTGCCCGGCACCGTGCTGGGGCTGTGGGAAGCCCACAAGCGCTTCGGCAAACTGCCCTGGGCCGAGCTGCTGACCCCGGCCATCGGCTATGCCAGGGAAGGTTTTACCGTCGCCGACAAGCAGTTCCAGTACCGCCAGGACGCGCTGAAACTGTTCAATGGCCAGACCAACTTCAACGACTATTTTGGCACCATGAAGCCCGGCCAGACCTTCCGCCAGCCAGAGCTGGCGCACACCCTGGAGCGCATTGCCGACCAGGGCGCCAAGGACTTCTACGAGGGCAAGACCGCCGACTTGCTGGTGGCCCAGATGCAGGCCGACAAGGGCCTGATCACCAAGCAGGACCTGCACGACTACAAGGTCAGCTGGCGCCGGCCGCTGCACATCGACTGGCGCGGCAACCTGATCTACACCGCGCCGTTGCCCAGCTCCGGCGGCATCGCCCTGGCGCAACTGCTGGGCATCAAGGACATTCGCAAGGCTGACTTCAAGGACGTGCCGCTCAATTGCGCACGCTACATCCATCTGCTGGCGGAAATCGAAAAGCGCGTGTTCGCCGACCGCGCCAACTACTTGGGTGACCCGGACTTCAACGATGTGCCGGTCAATAAGCTGATTGCACCGGCCTACCTGCTCAAACGTGCCGACGAGGTCAACCCCACGGCTATTTCCGCTACCGAGAATGTGCACCCCGGCCTTGAGGCGCACCAGACCACGCACTTCTCCATCATCGACCACGATGGCAACGCGGTGAGCAACACCTACACCCTGAACTGGGACTACGGCAGCGGCGTGGTCGTGAAGGGCGCAGGCTTCCTGCTCAACGACGAGATGGACGATTTCAGTTCCAAGCCCGGCGTCGCCAATGCCTTTGGCGTGGTGGGTGGCGACGCCAACGCCATCGAGCCGGGCAAGCGCATGCTGTCGTCAATGAGCCCCACCATCGTCACCCGTGACGGCCGGGTGACGATGGTGGTAGGCACGCCGGGCGGCTCGCGGATCTTCACCTCGATCTTCCAGGTGCTCAACAACGTGTACGACTATCACCTGCCGTTGGCCAAGGCCGTCGCGGCCCAGCGCGTGCATCACCAGTTGCTGCCCAAGGACACCCTCTACTTCGACAGCTTCGCACCGCTGACCGGGCAGCCGGCCGACGAGCTCAAGGCCATGGGCTACACCCTGGAAGACCAGGGCTGGGAAATGGGTGACATCCAGGCCATCAAGGTGGACGGCCGCAAGGTCGAGACTGCGTCCGACCCACGGGGCCGAGGGGTAGGGCTGCTGATCAAATGAAGTTCATGAATGTGGGGCCTGACTAGCGTTAAGATGGCCCCTTTTGCGCGCAACCTTGTCACCGCTGCCGCCAGGCAGCGGTGACGGTGCCAAGCCCGTCGGTCTATCAGGAATGCCCATGAAACGCGTTGCCCTTGCCCTAGCCATTGCAGCCACCGCCGCCTGCGCCCACCAGCCTGCGGCCACCCCGGCGCCAACGGCTCCCGTGGCCAAGGCCCAGCCCACCCTCAAGGTGCCGGCCCCGGTAGACAAGGCCAACCAACTGATGTTCGACATGGTCAAGCGCACGCCGTTGAGCAACAGCGTGTTCCGCAACGGCGACCAGCTCAGCTTCATGGTGATTCGCGCCAAGGACGATACCCTGCGTCAGGACATCATGATGCAGATCCAGGCCTCCTGCGTGGAGCCCTCGGCGCAGCTGATGTACTTCGACGGCGGCAAGCGTTCCTACGTCAAGAGCCAGGACGGCCTGTACATGCCGGGCGTGCGCATGCGCAAGGACGTGGCCGAAGCCCTGCTCAAGAACCCCGATTTCATTGAGGCCTGCAACAGCACCCCGACGCCTGACTGGCGCGTGGTGCACACCGCCGCCAACGGCCAGCAGACCTTGGTCGACCGCGCCAGCATCAAGCCCCAAGGCGACAGCCTGCGCTTCTGGACCGCCTGGGACGAGCCGGTCACAACCTTCGACCTGCCCTACTACGCGCCCATGGCGCAGAAGCGTGAATACGTGGCGGTGGACTGCAAGCAGCAGACCTTCAAAGTGCTGTCCGGTTTTGACGTGGACGAGCGCAACCGCGTGACCGACGGCATCGTGCACTTTGTGCCTGAGGCGCAGCAGATGGCCCGCGACACCGACAACCGCGCCACCTACAAGGCCCTGTGCGGCAGCCCGCAGGCCGTGGATAAGTTGCCGCCCTTCAGCCCACGCTTGAAAGCCCCCTTGGCCGGGCCTTTCCCGGGCGTGATGGCGTTGCCCTTGGCGGCCATCCACACGCTGGGCCTGCCGGCGCCACGCAAGCCACTGACCTACTTGGCCGAGACCGGTACGGCCAACGGCCCGAATGGCCCGGTGCCGTTGAACGTGGACACCTTTATCCAGCACGATACGGCTACCGGCCAGTTGGCGGTGCGCTCCAGCAGTGACAGCTACGACAGCAGCGAGATCTCCTTCCGTGGCCTGTTCTCGCTGGCCAGCAAGACCACTTTCCATGGCCTGGATACGGTGTTCGAAAGCTCGGCGGTGATTGACGCGCAGTTCCAGGGCGACTGGCGCACCCTGCCGGTAGGCGGCAGCGTCGGCGTTGCGCTGGACACCAGCGCGGTCAGCGGCAACGCCGGCGCGGTGCTCAACCATGCCACCGTGCAGTGCACGATCAAGAGCCAGGTCAGCGCCAGCCAGGTCAATTCGCACTTGAGCGGCCAGGCCAAACTGATGCGCTGCACCGTGAACAGCGACAAGCGCCAAAGTGTCGATACCCTGTACTACCTGGAAGACTACGGTTACTTCTACCAGTCGGGTACCGACAAGAACGACCACTACTACAGCGAACGCCAGTTGCGCACCGCCCGCTGACGGGGCGGCCCCTTTGGGGATAGCCGGGTTTTTTCTGTGAGCAACTTTCTTGTGTGGGAGCCCGCTCCCACAAAAGCGAGTTGCCCCAGCGCAAATGGCTATGCTTGTCGGACCGAACGCCCTGATGAAGGACCTCTATGCAACGTTTGCCCCTAGCGCTGCTCATCGCCCTTGTGGCCGGTTGCGCCCAGCATGCCCCGGCGCCTGAGCCGGCCAAGCCCCACGTGCCCAGCGATGCGGAACAAATGCTCAGCGACACCCTGGCCCTGCCGCCGGTGCCCGAGTCGGTGATGCGCAACGGCGACACCCTCAGCTACCTGGCCGTGCCGCCGGTGACCGAGCAGCAACCCTACCCATTCGCCGCGCAGATCGAGGCCTCCTGTGCCAGCCATGAGGCCAGCATTGCCTACTTGCAGGGCGAAAAGCGTGTGTATTTCGGCAGCACCAACGGCACCTATATGCCGCCACGCAATGTGCCCGACGAGCTGGTCCACACCCTCAAGGACAACGCCGCGTTCAAGGCCGCCTGCCAGGCCACGGCGGCGCCCGAGTGGCGGGTGGTGAAGGGCGGCAACGATGTGTTCTGGGTGCTGCTGGACCGCAACAGCATCAAGGCCGACGGCAGCGAGGTTCGCTTCTGGGCCGCACTGGATGAACCCACCGTGACCCTGGGCCGGCCCTACCATGCGCCCAGCGCGCAAAAGCGCGAGCACTACGCCGTGGATTGCTCCAAGCAAACCTTTCGCCTGCTGATGGGCTACGACGTGGACGAGCGCAACCGGGTAACCGACGGCAAGCTGTTCAACGACCCGCAACCCCAGCCGGTCAGCCGCAGCGTGCCGGAGTATCAAACCCTGTTCGCCAGTGTCTGCGGCAAGCCCGAGGCGCTGGCCCAGTTGCCAGCCTATACCGCGCGCAGCAAGGCCCCGATCGATACGCCGTTGCCCGCGGTAGGCGCGGTGCCGATGACGGCCCTCAAGCACCTGAACCTGGCTCCGCCCGCCAAGCGCTTCAAGCAGACCCTGGAAACCGGCACCGCGAACACGTCGAAGAGCAACCTGCCGATACGCGAAGAGCGTTTCTTCGAAGTCGACAAGGCCAGCGGTCAGTTAGGCATTCGCCTGCGTGCCGATACCTATGAAGGCAACGAGGTGAGCTTTCGCGGGTTGGTGTCGCTGGCGCAGAAAACGCGGTTCTTTGGCAAGACGGTGATGACCGAAGAGTCGATGCTGACCAACCTGACCTTTACCGGTGACTGGCAGCAGATGCCCGTGGGCACGGAATTGACCTACACCACTCAGGGCAAGCGCAAGAACTCGATGATGGGTGACCTGGGCGAGAGCCGCCAGGTGGTCAAGTGCAGGGTAGAAAGCGAAGCGTCGGCGGCGCAGATCAATGCCAGCCTCAGCGGGCAGGCAAAGGAACTGCGCTGCAGCGGAGATGGCGACCCGTTGAAACGGGTGGATACGGTGTGGTACCTGGAGGACTACGGGTACTTCTTCAAGCAGGGCACGGACAAGAATGCGCTCTACTACGATGAACGCACTTTGAAGAGGGTCCAATAGCTCGACGCTTCTGTGGGAGCGGGCTCTGCCCGCGAAGGGCACACCGCGATATTCCTGAAACCATGCGGTGTGCTTTTCGCGGGCAGAGCCCGCTCCCACAGAAGATATAGATCCCCTATTGAGACCTATGGTTGGAAGGTCAGACGCGGAAGTGGCTGACCATCATCTGCAACTGGTTGCCCAGGCGCGCCAATTCCACGCTCGACGCGGCCGTTTCTTCGCTGGCCGCGGCGGTCTGTTCCGACACGTCACGCACGTTGATGATGCTGCGGCTGATCTCTTCGGCCACCGAGCTTTGCTGCTCGGCCGCCGCTGCGATCTGCTGGTTCATCAGCTGGATGTTCGACACCGTGCGGGTGATGTTCTCCAGTGACACGCCGGCCTGGCGGGTCAGCGCCACGCTGCTGTCGGTCAGCTCACGGCTGCTGAGCATCACGTTGGCCACCTGCTGCGTACCGCTTTGCAGGCCGGCCACCAGCCCTTCGATTTCCTCGGTGGACTTCTGCGTGCGTTGCGCCAGGCCACGCACTTCGTCCGCCACCACGGCAAAACCACGACCGGCTTCACCGGCACGCGCCGCTTCGATGGCCGCGTTGAGCGCCAGCAGGTTGGTCTGCTCGGCCACGGCCTTGATCACGTCCATGACCTTGCCGATCTTGTCACTTTCCTGCTGCAGGTGGCCCATGGCCTCGGTGGAACGCTTGACCTCGCTGGCCAGCCGCTCGATGTGGTTGATGGCCTGGCTCACGACCTTGTCACCTTCGCGCGCCTGGCCGTCGGCATCGGTGGCCGCCATGGAGGCCTGTTCTGCGTTGCGCGCCACTTCCTGCACCGTGGCCGTCATTTCGTGCATGGCCGTGGCCACCTGGTCGGTTTCCACTTTCTGGTTGTTGACCCCGGCGCTGGTCTGCTCGGTCACGGCCGACAGTTCCTCGGCGGCGCTGGCGATCTGGGTAACGCCGTCGCGGATGCTGGTAATCAGCTCGCGCAGGGTGGTGCCCATGTTCTGAATGCCCTGCTGCAACACACCCAGTTCATCCTTGCGGGTGACTTTCAGGGTTTGGCTCAGGTCACCGCCGGCAATACGTTGCACCGCTACCAGGGTGTCCTGGATGGGGCGGGTGATCTGACGAGTGATGATCACGGCAGCCGCAATACCAAACAGCAGCGCCAGCAGGGTGGCGATGAGCTGCACGGTCTGTGCCTGGCCGCTTTCGCTGTCACGACGGTCCAGTTGCAGCTTGTACAGGGCATCGCTGATGCGCACGATCTCGTTGCCTTGATCGGTCATTTCCTTGCGCGCCTGGACGATGTCGGCGTTGGCGGCCTTGAAGCGGTTCAGCGCCTGACGGTAGCTGTTCACCGCGCCTTCGTACTGCTTGATGCCATCCTGCTGTGCAGGCAATGCGGCATATAGGGGCGGCACGGCTGCCTGGGCTGCGTCCAGCTGGGCGAAGGCATTCTGCTCGTTGCTGGCGCTGGCGTCTGCCAGGTAGCCACGCACTTCGTAGCGCACTACCAGCAACTGGTCCTTGGCCTTGCTGACAGCCACTACTTCATCAAGGCGGCGATCGCCTTGCACGGCCAGGTTGACCTTGTCGATGGTCTGAAAGGCCGCCATGGCGGTGTCGTTCAGGTCCTGGCGCGCGGCATTGCTGGTGCGGTAGGCGGCGCGCATCTTGTTCAGCGAGACCTTGTAGGCTTCCAACTGACCGTTCTGCTCCTTGAGCAGGCGGATGTTCTCCGGGCTCTTGAAGGTGCCGAGGATTTTCTGCTGCTGGGCCTCGAAGCCGTCCAGGGTGGTTTGCACCAGTTGCGCGGCGGTGTCATCGCCATTGGCGAGCATGTATTGCAGGCGGGCCACGCGCAGTTTGGTCAAGGCAGAGTTGAGCTGGGTGATGTCACTCATCCAGTTGCTGCGGTCAATCAGGCCACCCATGCTGTTCCAGCCGGTGGCGGCCAGCAGGGTGGTGAGTACCAGCACCAGGCCAAAGCCCAGTCCCAGTTTTTTGTTCACGCTTATGTTGGCAAACCAACTGTTCATCTTTCCCTCCGAAAACGTGTGCGCTTCTTGATCATTGGTTGCTGGGGGATGTTTTTTTATCGTTGGCAGCCAGCAGTTTTATTTTCTTCTTAGCCACGGTTTATCGGCGGGAAAAGCGCAAACATGAAAATTTTGTCATATCGCAGGGCGCGCCTCGCCCTTGCAGGACCAGGCAGGCCGCGGTGAGGCCTTCGCGGACACGGTCCGCTCCTACTGGGGTGGCGTTACTCGGCGAATTCAGACATGGCGTCTTGTACTGCCGCCAGAAAGTACTCATGCGACGCACGGTCGAACAGCACGTGGAAGGTCGGCACGTCAGCGCCACCGACGTTGACCACGATCACATTGATCCGCGCCGCCGAGGTCTGCGCCACCGCGCCTGCGCCGAACGCTTCGGCGCGCAGGTCCACGCCGCACAGCTTGGCCATCAGCGCGGGCAGTTGGCTGCCGCTGAGCTGAATCCAGGCATGGCTGTCCTGGCGCGGCAGCAGGTAGTTTGGGCTGTGGTCCAGCTCCCAGCGCGCTTCTTCGTCGGCGATGCGCTGGCCCTGGTCGGCCAGGCTGCCCAGCAGGAAATACTCGGTCTGGGACAGCCGCGCCACATGGCTGCCGTCGGCCTGGGTCACGGCACGGTTCGGCACGTCGGGCAGAGTGAAGCCGCGCTGGTGCAGGTACTGGGCGCTTTGCGGGCCGCGAAAGCCCACGCGCGGCACATCGGTCAGGTCCAGCAGGACGCAGGGGTGCAGGGCCGGGCGGCCGATGTAGGTTTCAGTTTGCAGACTGGACATGGCTCACAGCTCCTGGCGCAGGTTTTCAGGGTCAAAGAAGGGCAGCTTCACCACCGTGGCCTCAACCACGATGCCGCCTTCCACGCGAATCGGGATTTTCTGGCCGGGCTGGCTCTGGTCGAAGCCGGCGTACGCCAGGCCGATGACCTGCCCCAGGGTTTGGGAGTATTCGCACGAGGTCACGTTGCCGCTGATGTCTGGGCCGCTCAGCACCAGGTGGCCTTCCAGCGGTTGCAGCGAGCCCTTGGGCAGGGTGAACCCCACCAGTTTGCGGGTCATGGGCTGGGCTTCGAGAATATCCACCGAACGCCGGCCGACGAAAAACGGCTTGTTGCGGCTTACCGCCCACCCCATGTCGATTTCGGCCGGGTGGGTCATGCCGTCAGTGTCCTGGCTGATGATCACGTGGCCTTTTTCCAGGCGCAGCAGGCGTTGGGTTTCCACGCCGAAGGGGCGGATGTCGAAGGCCTTGCCGGCCTTCATCAACGCGTCCCAGAGCTTCACCGCATGGCGGGCGGGTACGTGAATCTCGTAGCCCAGTTCGCCCACGAAGCCTACCCGCAACAGGCGCGCCTTGATGCCGGCCACGGTGCCCTGGCGCACGGCCAGGTAAGGGAAGCCTGCCGGTGACAGGTCGAGGTCGGTGCAGACTTTTTCCAGCACCTTGCGCGCATCCGGTCCGGCCACGTTCACGGCGCTGATGGCGGCGGTGACGTTGGCGATATCCACGTCCAGGCGCCACTGGGCGTTCCACTTGAGCATTTGCTGGTAGATGCGGTCGACGCCACTGGTGGTGGCGGTCACGTAGAAATGGTTGTCCGAGAAGCGCGCGCACACGCCGTCATCGATCACCACGCCATGCTCGTTGGTCATCAGCGCATAGCGCGAACGGCCCACCGGCTGCTTGAGAAACGCGAAGGTGTACAGGCGGTTGAGCAGCTCGGCGGCGTCCGGGCCGCGCACGTCCAGGCCGCCCAGGGTGGACACGTCGATGATGCCGACCTTGTTGCGCACGTGCAGTGCTTCGGCCTGCATGCACTGCTCGCGCTGCGACGCCTTGCCGTAGAACGCCGGGCGCTGCCAGATGCCGGCGGGCATCATCTTCGCCCCGGCGTCCAGGTGGCGGCGGTGCATGGGCGTCTGCCGGTACGGGTCGAACGCGCGACCGGCCACGTGTGCGAGCTTCTCGGCCACGAACGGCGGCCGTGCGGTGGTGACCCCGGTTTCGCTGATATTGCGCTGGGTGGATTGGGCCACCAGCCGCGCGGTGGGCAGTGCCGAATGGCGCCCTTGGGACGGGCCCATGCCCACGGTGGAGTAACGCTTCACCAACTGCACATCGCGGTAGCCAATCTTGGTGGCGTTGATGATGTCCTGTACTTGCAGGTCTTCGTCAAAGTCCACGAAGTCCTTGCCCTTGGGGTGCGGGAAAATCGGCCAGGGGTAATTGACCCGCGCTTCCGGCGTCAGGCCCACGCGCACTTGGGCATTCAGGCCCAGGGCGCTGACGATATCGGCGGCGCTGTTGGTGGCGTCGCTGAGCACGTTGTCCAGGCTGTGGCGGCCATTGGCCGAACCCGCCACGCGCAGCATGGCCGGCAGGCCGCTGAGGGTGAACTCGGCCAATTGGTCATCGTAGGCCAGCTTGCCGCCGGCCTGACAAAGCAGTTGGTACACCGGCATGTACCCGCCGGACATGCACAGCAGGTCGCAGTCCAGCTTCACCGCGCTGCTGGCCACCTGGCCCTGGCCGGTGATCTTGCGCAGTTCCACGCCGTTTACGTGGCGCATGCCTTTTTCGTGCAGGGCCTCGAACACCGTGGTGTCCAGGTGCAGCGCAATCGAGCGCTGCTCAAGGGCACGCAGCAGGGCGCGCTCGGCAGGGCCGCTGCGCAGGTCCACCACGGCGGCCACCTTCACGCCCTGGTCATGCAGGTCGAGCGCCGCCAGGTAGCCGTCGTCGTTACCGGTCAGCACCACGGCGGTGTTGCCGGGCTTCACCGCGTAAAGCTTCATCAGGCGTTGCGCGGCACTGGTGAGCATGATGCCGGGCAGGTCGTTGTTGCGGAAAATCACCGGCTGGTCGAACGAGCCGCTGGCGATAAGGCACTGGCTGGCGCGCACCTTGTACAGGCGCTTGCCCTGGATCACCGGCAGGTAGTTGTCGGTGAACCAGGCGTTGCAGGTGGCCTGTTTTAGCACCTGGATGTTGGCGTGGTTTTCCACGGCGGTCACCAGGTCGCGGCGCAGGGTTTCGGCGCGCACGCCTTCGATGTCGAAGCGCGCATAGGTCAGCGAGCCGCCCAGAATCGGGCTTTGTTCGATCAACAACACCTTGGCGCCGGCATTGGCGGCGCTCAGGGCAGCCTGCAAACCCGCAGGCCCTGCGCCGATCACGGCGAGGTCGGTGAACAGGTAGGCCTTGTCGTAGTACTCGGGCTTGAAGGTCAGGTCCAGCACACCCAGGCCGGCCTTCTTGCGGATGATCGGCTCCCACACCTTCCACATGCCCTTGGGCTTGTAGAACGAGCGGTAGTAGAAGCCCACGGGCATGAACTTGGAGAACTTGCCCAGGTAGGCGTCCTTGTCGTTGTCCAGCGAGCCGTTGAAGTTCTGCCCGGTGGCTTGCAGGCCGTCTTCCAGCGGGTGCATGTCGGCCAGCACGTTGGGCTCGCGCGGCAGCTGGATCAGGCTGTTGGCGTCTTGCCCGGCCATGGTCAATGGCCCTCGCGGGCGGTGGTACTTGAACGAGCGCGACATCAGGAAGCGGCCGTTGGCGACCAGGGCGCTGGCGATGCTGTCGCCTTCAAAGCCTTGGTACAGCGCGCCGTCGAAACTGAAATTGAGCGGCTGGTTGCGGTCAATCAGCAGGCCCATGGGGGCTGACAGGCGGCTCATCGGGCGATCTCCTTGGCCGGTGCGGTGAAGTCGACCCGGGCGGTAAACACTTCTTTTGGGTCAAAGGTGCGGATGATTTCGTCGGTGACGGTGTGGCGCTCGGCCAGGAACCAGTAGCTGGATGGCGTGTGCATCCACCACTCACGCACCACGCCGGCCAGGTTTTCGCAGTTGAACACGTAGTCGGCCCATTCGGCGTCGGTGCAGGTGGCCGGGTCAGGCATGGCCTTGAACTCGCCGCCGTAGGTGAATTCGCTGATGTTGCGCGGCCCGTTGAGCGGGCAATTCATGATTTTCATTGTCCGATCCTCAGTGGCTGGCCGCGGTGGCGCCCATTTCGTTGACCTGCTTGAAGGTGGAGAAGCGCGCCAGGCTGAACGGTGTGATCAGGTCGGGCACCTTGCCGCCGCTGGCTACCAGTTCGGCCATGGTCTTGCCGCAGATAGGCGTGGCCTTGAAACCCCAGGTACCCCAGCCGGCGTCCAGGTAGTAATTCTTCACTGGGCTCAGGCCCATGATCGGGCTGTAGTCCGGGGTCATGTCGGTGATACCGGCCCACTGGCGCATCAGCTTGGCGTTGGCCAGGAACGGGAACATCTCGATGGCGTGGGCCAGCAGGCTTTCCTTAAGGTCCAGGGTGGAGCGGGTGTTGAACAGCGGATAAGGGTCGGACCCGCCGCCGAACACCACCTCGCCACGGCTGGTCTGCTGCACGTAGCAGTGCAGTGCCGAGGAACTCACCAGCGGGTCGAGGAAGGGCTTGAACGGCTGGGTCACCATGGCTTGCAGCGGGAAGGTCTGGATCGGCGAGCGGATGCCGGCCTTGGCCATCATCTGCGAACTGAGCCCGGCAATGGCCTGCACCGCGCAACCGCATTTGATGGTGCCGCGGTTGGTTTTCACCGCCGTGATGGCGCCGTTCTCGATGACCAGTTCCTGCACTTCGGTGAGCTGGTGAATCTCCACCCCGCGCTTGGCCGCCTGCTTGGCATAGCCCCAGGCCACGGCGTCGTGGCGTGCGGTGGCGCCATCCATGTGCCACAGGCCGGCCAGCACCGGCAGGTGGCCGGGGTCGAGGTTGAGGCTGGGCACCAGTTCGCGAATCTGCTGGCGGTCGATCATCTCCGTGCGGCCGCCGAAGTGCTTGTTCACTTCCGCGCGCTGGCGGAACGAGCGCACGGTGGCGTCGGTGTGGGCCAGGGTCAGTTGGCCACGGTGCGAGTACATGATGTTGAAGTCGAACTCGTTGGACAGGCCTTCGAACATGCGCACCGATTCTGCGTAGAACTTCACCCCTTCGCTGGTCAGGTAGTTGGAGCGAATCACCGCCGTGTTGCGCGCGGTGTTGCCGCCACCCAGGTAGGATTTTTCCAGCACGGCGATGTTGGTGATGCCGTGGTACTTGGCCAGGTAATACGCAGTAGCAAGGCCATGCCCGCCACCGCCGATGATCACCACGTCGTAGCTGGATTTGAGCTCCTTGGGCGCGGGCAGGTCGACTTCAACCGGGTACTCCGAGCTGAGCCCGTATTTCAACAGATTGAAAGGCATGGGGCCTCCGACAGGCTGCGTTGGGTCTTGGCCTGCTGCACCGCAGCGGTCAGGGTGTTTTTCATCAGGAAGGCGATGGTCATGGGGCCCACGCCACCGGGAACCGGGGTAATGGCGGCGGCCACGGGCAGGGCGCTATGGAAATCCACGTCCCCCACCAGGCGGCTGCGGCCGTTTTCTTCAATGCGGTTGATGCCCACGTCAATGACCACGCAGCCGGGCTTCAGCCAGCTGGCATCGATCATCTGCGGGCGACCCACGGCGGCCACCACGATGTCGGCCTGGCGGCACAGCTCGCGGGCATTGACGCTGCGCGAATGCACTACCGTGACCGAGCAGTGGGCCTGCAACAGCAGGGCAGCCATGGGCTTGCCGACAATGTTGGAACGGCCGATCACCACGGCGTGCTTGCCGCTCAGGTCGCCTAGGGTGGCGTGCAACAAATGCATGCAGCCGGTGGGCGTACAGGGCGTGAGCACGTCGCGGCCCTGGCTCAACCCGCCGACGTTTTCACTGTGGAAACCGTCCACGTCCTTGGCCGGGTCGATGGCCTGCAGCGCCAGTGCTTCTTCTATATGCGCCGGCAGCGGCAGTTGCAGCAGGATGCCGTTGACCTCGGCGTCGGCGTTCAGGCGGCCAATCAGTGCCAGTACGTCGGCCTGGGGGGTGTTGGCAGGCAGGCGGAATTCCAGCGAGCGGATCCCGGCTTCTTCGGCGCGCAGGACCTTGTTGCGCACGTACACGTGGCTGGCCGGGTCTTCACCCACCAGGATCACCGCCAGTGCCGGCGGGGTCTGCAGTAGGCCAACGGCGGCCTTGACCTGCTGCAGCACGCTCGCCGCGGCGGCCTTGCCGTCAATCAACTTCATGCTGTTCACCGGAAGATCACCGTGCGGTCCTGGTTGAGGAAGACGCGGTGCTGCAGGTGGTATTTCACCGCCTTGGACAGCGCCACGGTTTCGGTATCGCGGCCGATGGCCACCAGGTCATCGGGCAGGTAGGCGTGGTCCACGCGCTGCACTTCCTGCTCGATGATCGGGCCTTCGTCCAGGTCGCTGGTGACGTAGTGGGCGGTGGCGCCGATCAGCTTCACGCCACGCTGGTAGGCTTGGTGGTACGGCTTGGCGCCCTTGAAACCGGGCAGGAACGAGTGGTGGATGTTGATGGCCCGGCCGGACAATTGCCGGCACAGGTCATCAGACAGAATCTGCATGTAGCGGGCCAGCACCACCAGGTCGGTGCGGGTGTCATCCACCACTCTCATTAACTCGGCTTCCTGCTGGGCCTTGGTGTCCTTGGTCACCGGCAGGTAGATAAAGCGGATGCCCTCGCGCTCGGCCATGGGCCGCAGGTCCAGGTGGTTGGAGACAATGGCGGTGATGGTCATGTCCATCTCGCCCTTGTGGTAGCGGTACAGCAGGTCGGTAAGGCAGTGGTCGAACTTGCTTACCATCAGCAGCACGCGCATGGGCTGGGTGTTGTCATGCAGCTCCCAGTCCATGTCGAACTGGCCGGCCACATCAGTGAATCCCGCCTTGAGCTGGGCGATGTCGCCTGCGTGGCCGTCGTTGAAGCGAAACACCGCCCGCATGAAAAACCGCCCGCTGAGTTCGTCGTCGAACTGCGCCATCTCGCCGATGTAGCACGCGTTGCCTGCCAGGTACGAGGTCACCGCTGCGACGATGCCCGACGTGGCCGGGCAACTGATCTTGAGAATGAATTGGTGTTTTTCGTGTTGCATGGCTTGTCCTCGGGGGAAGGGTGGCGGCAGCGCATCGCAGGGCGAAAAAAAGCGTCCCACAGAAAATTGCCTGTGGGGAATAAAATATTCCTTGGTGGTTTTATAGGGGAAAGCGGGGAGGGCGTCTAGAGGGGAGTGAAACTTTTTTAACTGTCAGGAATTATTTAGACTGCTGCATCAGCCGTGTAGCCGCTGCCGCCAGGCTGCGCTGGCCCACAGGGTCGCTGAAGATTTCCAGTGAGGCAGAGGGCCCGCGCAGGCTTCGGCGGCGGCTACAGGTAGGGGAGGAATTATTTTTGCTGGATCACTGGCTTTCCGTGCCGTAATTCATGATCGACAACAGCTTGATCGGCACCTGCACCAACTGCTCCGGCCCATGGGGGATCTCGCCGTCGAAGGTCAGACTGTCGCCGGCCTCCATGCGGTACAGCTGGTTGCCGTGGCGGTAGATCAGCTCGCCTTCCAGCAAATGCAGAAACTCGGTGCCCGGGTGGGAGAAGGTCGGGAACTCCTCGCTGGCGTCGTCCATGCTTACCATGTAGGCCTCGAAACTCTTCTTCGGCCCGCGGGTGTGGTTCAGCAGATGATAAGTGTGGCCCTTCTCGGTGCCGCGGCGCACCACCTCCAGGCCTTCATCGGCCTTCACCAGCAAGGCGCTGCTGCCCTGCTGGT
Source organism: Pseudomonas sp. M47T1 (assembly GCF_000263855.1). GTDB lineage: Bacteria > Pseudomonadota > Gammaproteobacteria > Pseudomonadales > Pseudomonadaceae > Aquipseudomonas. The sequence goes on along the minus strand of NZ_AJWX01000027.1, from coordinate 47,966 downwards.
CGTACTGGCTGAACAGCTTGGACATGGGCATGCCCAGCACGTCGCACAGGCGGCTGAGGGTGTCGAGGCTGGTGGACACCTGGGCGTTCTCGATCTTGCTCAGCATGCCCTGGCTGATGCCGGCAATACGGGCCACGTCGGCCAGCTTGAGTTCCTGTGCCTGGCGCTGGCGCTTGATCTGCATTCCCAGGTACTGCTCAAGCTTGAGCCGGGGTTGGGGGTCGATGGGCATGTTCATAAGGGCCTGCACGGTTTCTGTACATTAATATTAGTTTCGCACCATGAAAGTGCAAATCTCGGGGCCTCCGCCGTTCGGCGTTTGGTGGTATTCCCCGTGGGAAAACTATATTCCCATATAGACAGTTAAAAAAGCGTCCCCTGGCAACAAATCTTCTGCGCGGGCAAATCTGGCAAGCGGCTTGCATTCTCATAGGGAAAGTAAGTTTCTTTAGCGGAATAAACGATCAGCTAGCCAGTCGCGAGGAGTGAAGAGCACATGTTGCCAGAAGAAACCCAGCGCATTATCGAACAGCACGGGATCAAGTACGTGCTGGCGCAGTTCGTCGATATCCACGGTGCCGCCAAGACCAAATCGGTGCCGGTGTGTGGCCTCAAGACCGTGGCCGAGGAAGGCGCGGGTTTCGCCGGCTTTGCCATCTGCGGCATGGGCATGGAGCCCCACGGCCCGGACTTCATGGCCCGCGGCGACCTGTCCACCCTGACACCGGTGCCGTGGCAGCCAGGCTACGGCCGCGTGGTGTGCATCGGTCACGTGGACGGCAAGCCCCACCCTTATGACAGCCGCTACGTATTGCAGCAACAGGTGCAGCGCCTGGCCGACAAAGGCTGGACCCTGAACACGGGCCTGGAGCCTGAATTCAACCTGATGCGCCGCGATGTGGCCGGCAAGCTGCAACTGGTGGACGCCAGCGACAACCTCGACAAGCCTTGCTACGACTATAAAGGCCTGTCCCGTTCCCGCGAGTTCCTGGAGCGCCTGACCGAAGCCCTGCAGAAGGTCGACTTCGAGATCTACCAGATCGATCACGAAGACGCCAACGGCCAGTTCGAGATCAACTACACCTACAGCGACGCCATGACCTCGGCAGACCGCTTCACCTTCTTCCGCATGGCCGCCGGCGAGATCGCCAATGATTTGGGCATGATCTGCTCGTTCATGCCCAAGCCCGACCCCAAGCGCGCCGGCAATGGCATGCACTTTCACCTGTCGATCGCCAGCGCCGACAGCAAGAACCTGTTCCATGACGCCAGCGACCCCAGCGGCATGGGCCTGTCGAAAATGGCCTATCACTTCGCCGCCGGCCTGTTGGCCCACGGCCCGGCCCTGTGCGCCTTCGCGGCGCCCACGGTCAACTCGTACAAGCGCCTGGTGGTCGGCAACTCGCTGTCCGGCGCCACCTGGGCGCCAGCCTTCATTGCGTTCGGTTCCAACAACCGCTCGGCCATGGTCCGCGTGCCCTACGGCCGCCTGGAGTTCCGCCTGCCGGATGCCGGCTGCAACCCTTACCTGGTCAGCGCCGCGATCATCGCCGCCGGGCTGGACGGTATCGACCGTCAACTGATGCCCGAGCAGGTGTGCAACGAAAACCTCTACAAGCTGAGCCTGGAAGAAATTGCCGCCCGCGGCATCAAGACCCTGCCGCAATCGCTCAAGGAAGCCTGCGATGCGCTGGAAGCCGACCCGCTGTTCAGCGAAGTGCTGGGCAAGGAAATCGTCGGCGAGTTCATCAAGCTCAAGCGCATGGAGTGGGTGGAATACAGCCGGCATGTCTCCGACTGGGAGATCCAGCGCTACACGGAGTTCTTTTGAACTCAGCGTTGAGCTGCAAGAGAAAGCAGCTAGTGCAAACCTTCTGAATGCTTCGCGGACCGCTTGCAGCTTAAAGCTTGCAGCTAACCGCTCCGAACAAAGTGAGGCCGTTATGTGTGGAATTGTGGGGCTGTACTTGAAGAACCCGCAGCTTGAAGCCCAGCTGGGCAAGCTGTTCGAACCGATGCTGGAGGCCATGACCGACCGCGGCCCCGACAGCGCAGGCTTTGCCATCTACGGTGACGAAGTGGCTGATGGCTGGGTCAAGCTGACCTTGCAAAGCACCACCGAAGGTTTCGATTTTCACGCACTGATGAGCGCCCTTGAAGGGCAGTTGGGTTGTTCGCTGGACTGGTTCCAGAACGCCACGGCCGCGGTGCTGAAGATCAACACCGATGAGGCCAGCGTGCGCGCTGCCCTGGCCGAACTGGCCCCCGACCTGCGCATCATGAGCGCTGGGCAGAGCATCGAGATTCTCAAGGGCATGGGCCTGCCACGGGAAATTTCCCAGCGCTTCGGCCTGGCCGGCATGAAAGGCAGCCACATCATCGGCCACACCCGCATGGCCACCGAAAGCGCGGTGACCATGGAAGGCAGCCACCCGTTTTCCACCGGCGCCGACCTGTGCCTGGTGCACAACGGCTCGCTGTCCAACCACTTCCGTCTGCGCCAGGAACTCAAGCGCGAAGGCATCACGTTCGAGACCGACAACGACACCGAAGTGGCCGCCGGTTACCTGACCTGGCGCCTGCAACAGGGCGACTCGCTGAAAGAGGCCCTGGATAACTCGCTGGAGAATCTAGACGGCTTCTACACCTTCGCCATCGGCACCCGCAACGGCTTCGCGGTGATCCGCGACCCGATTGCCTGCAAGCCGGCGATCCTTGCCGAAACCGACGACTACGTGGCCATGGCCTCGGAATACCAGGCATTGTCGAGCCTGCCGGGCATCGAGAACGCCAAAATCTGGGAGCCGGCACCGGCCACCCTTTACGTCTGGGAACGCGAGTCGGCCTAAGGAGCACGCACATGAAAACCATCGATCTTTCCACTGCCAGTGTGCGCGACCTCAACCAGGCGCTGCACGATCAAGTGAACAACGTTGAAGACCGCGAATGGGTAGTGACCCACTCCAACGGCAAGCACAACCTCGCCGTGGGCGTGAACGAAGCGGTTTCCATCGATATCCAGGGCCACGCCGGCTACTACTGCGCGGGCATGAACCAGAAGGCCTCGATCACCGTGCACGGCAACGTCGGCGTCGGTTGCGCCGAGAACATGATGAGTGGCTACGTGCGGGTCAAGGGCAGCGCTTCGCAGGCGGCCGGTGCTACGGCGCACGGCGGCTTGCTGGTGATCGAAGGTGACGCCGGCGCCCGTTGCGGCATTTCCATGAAGGGCATCGACATTGTCGTGGGTGGCAGCATTGGCCACATGAGCTGCTTCATGGGCCAGGCCGGGCGCTTGGTGGTCTGCGGCGATGCCGGCGATGCACTGGGCGACTCGCTGTACGAAACCCACATCTACGTGAAGGGCAAGGTCGAGTCGCTAGGCTCCGATTGCGTGGAAAAAGAGATGCGCGCCGAGCACCTGGAAGAATTGCAGGAACTGCTCAACCGCGCAGGCTTTGCCCATCAGGCGGCGGACTTCAAGCGTTATGGCTCGGCCCGCCAGTTGTACAACTTCAAAGTCGATAACGCGTCCGCGTACTGAGGAGCATTGATATGAGCGAGAAGAACCCTCCGGTGCTGCGCGAGTCCGCCACCTTCGACCGCCTGACCATCCAGGAAATCCAGCGCGCCGCCGAAACCGGCATCTACGACATTCGTGGCGGCGGCACCAAGCGCAAGGTTCCGCATTTCGATGACCTGTTGCTGCTGGGCGCCAGCGTGTCGCGCTACCCGCTGGAAGGCTACCGCGAGAAATGCGGTACCGACGTGATCCTGGGCAACCGCTTCGCCAAGAAGCCCATCCATCTGAAGATCCCGGTGACGATCGCCGGCATGAGCTTCGGCGCGCTGTCGGCCAATGCCAAGGAAGCCCTGGGCCGTGGCGCCACCATCGCCGGCACCAGCACCACCACCGGTGACGGCGGCATGACCCCCGAAGAGCGCGGCCAGTCCCAGCACCTGGTGTATCAGTACCTGCCGTCGCGCTACGGCATGAACCCCGACGACCTGCGCAAGGCCGACGCCATCGAAATCGTGCTCGGCCAGGGCGCCAAGCCGGGCGGCGGTGGCATGTTACTGGGTATGAAGGTCACCGAACGTGTGGCGGGCATGCGCACGCTGCCCATCGGCGTTGACCAGCGCTCGGCCTGCCGCCACCCGGACTGGACTGGCCCGGATGACTTGGCCATCAAGATTGCCGAGATCCGCGAAATCACCGATTGGGAAAAACCCATCTACGTGAAGATCGGCGCCAGCCGGCCTTACTACGATGTGAAGCTGGCCGTGAAGGCAGGCGCCGACGTGATCGTGCTCGACGGCATGCAGGGCGGCACTGCGGCTACCCAGGAAGTGTTCATCGAGCACGTGGGCATCCCGATCCTGCCGGCCATTCCTCAAGCCGTTCAGGCACTGCAGGAAATGGGCATGCACCGCAAGGTTCAGCTAATTGTGTCCGGAGGCATCCGTAACGGCGCTGACGTGGCCAAGGCCATGGCGCTGGGCGCGGACGCCGTTGCCATCGGCACGGCGGCCCTGATCGCGCTGGGCGACAACCACCCGCGCCTGGATGAGGAACTGAAAAAGCTTGGCTCGGCAGCCGGTTTCTACGATGACTGGCAAAACGGCCGTGACCCGGCGGGCATCACTACCCAGGACCCAGAGCTGTCCAAGCGCCTGGACCCAGTGGAAGGCGGCCGCCGCCTGGCCAACTACCTGCGCGTGCTGGTGCTGGAAGCCCAGACCATGGCCCGTGCCTGCGGTAAGTCGCACCTGCGCAACCTCGACCCTGAGGACCTGGTGGCGCTGACCGTGGAAGCGGCCGCCATGGCACGGGTGCCGTTGGCGGGTACCCGCTGGATTCCGGGCAGCGGTTATTGATCTGGCTTAAAACGCACGCTTCGTAGCCGCGGCCGCCAGGCTGCGGCTACGAAGCGTGAGGTATGCCCATAAGAGGCCGCCAAGGCCCAGCGCTCTACCCCCATTGTGCTTGCTGCCAGACAACCTTCCATTCCTCGCAGGAGCTTTGAAAATGGTTAACCGTCTTCCCGGCATTTCCCTCCTTGCATTAACCCTATTATCCCCCCTGGCCAACGCCGCCGATACACCGCCGCCCACCCTCAACCTGGGCAGCAGCGCGTGGATGATCACCGCCGCCGTGCTGGTGCTGTTCATGTGCCTGCCGGGCCTGGCGCTGTTCTACGGTGGCCTGGTGCGGGCGAAAAACATGCTTTCGCTGTTCACCCAATGCTTCGGCATCGCCGGCGTGGTGGGCGTGCTGTGGGTGATCTACGGCTACAGCATGGTGGTCGACACCACCAACATGATCGACGGCCAGGTCACCTTCAACAGCTTCGTCGGCGGCCTTGGCCGGGTGTTCCTTGCCGGCATGACCGCCGACAGCATCGTCGGTGACATCCCCGAAGGCGTGTTCGTGACGTTCCAGATGACCTTCGCCATCATCACCCCGGCCCTGATCGCCGGCGCCTTTGCCGAACGCATGAAGTTCTCGGCGGCGCTGATTTTCATGGCCGTGTGGTTCACCCTGGTCTATGCGCCCATCGCCCACATGGTGTGGGGCGGGGCAGGGGCGTTGATGCACAATTGGGGCACCCTGGACTACGCTGGCGGCACCGCCGTGCACATCAACGCCGGGGTCGCGGCACTGGCGGCGTGCATTCTGCTGGGCAAGCGCAAGGGCTACCCGCACACGCCCATGCCTGCGCATAACCTGAGCTTCACCATGGTGGGCGCAGCCATGCTGTGGGTGGGCTGGTTCGGCTTCAACATCGGTTCGGGCGGTGGCCTGAGCGGCATTTCCGGCATTGTCATGATCAACACCCAACTGGGCGCCTGCGCTGGCATCATCGGCTGGATGTTCACCGAATGGTTCAAGGCCGGCCGCCCCAGCGCCCTGGGCTTGGCCAGTGGCGCCCTGGCGGGCCTGGTGGGCATCACGCCTGCGTGTGCCTACGTAGGCACTGGCGGTGCCTTGGCCATTGGCCTGTTGTGCGGCGTGATCTGCTACCTGGGCGCTACCAGCCTCAAGCGTCGCTTTGGTTATGACGACAGCCTGGACGTGTTCGGCCTGCACGGCATTGGCGGGATCGTCGGTGCCTTGCTCACGGGCGTTTTCTGCGTGCCATCGCTGGGCGGGTATGTACCCAACGTCACCATCGCCGGGCAGCTGTGGGCGCAGTTCAAGGGCGTGAGCTTTACCTTTGTCTACTGCTTCGCGGTGAGCTGGATCATCCTGAAAGTGATCAAGATGGTGATCGGATTACGGGCGGATGAGGCGACGGAGGAGTTGGGGCTGGATTTGGGCGAGCATAACGAAAGCGCCTACAACCACTGATCCTGCGGCAACACCGGAACATGTGGGAGCGGGCTCTGCCCGCGAAAAGAACGCCGCAGTAGCGCTGGAACTAAGCGGTGTAGCTTTTGCGGGCAGAGCCCGCTCCTACGGCAGGTATCAACCTCAACGCAGCCGAGGTCGCGTTTTCAGTTATCGCCGAACGGTCCTGCCGCCACAAACGCCCCGCCCTGATACACCATCGTCGGATCATCTGCCGGCGGCATCGGCTGGGCTTCCACTTTCGCGCGGAACTGTTCGCTGCTGTCCTTGGGCTGGTAGCCCAGGTGCGCGGCGTAGCGGTTGTCCCACCAGGTGGTCTTGTTGTTCGATGCGCCGTACACCACGGTGTGGCCAATGTTGTCGGTGTACAGGCCGCGGGCGATCAACTGGGTCAGGTCTTCGAAACTCAGCCAGGTGCTGAGCATGCGGCGGTTCTGTGGCTCGGCGAACGATGAGCCGATGCGGATGGTCAGGGTTTCGATGCCGTAGCGGTCGAAATAGAAGCTGGCCATGTCTTCGCCGTAGCACTTGCTCAGGCCGTAGTAGCTGTCCGGGCGGCGGGGGCTTTGGGCATCGATCACTTCGGTCTGCTTATGGAAGCCGATCACGTGGTTGGAGCTGGCGAAAATCACCCGCTTCACGCCATGGCGACGGGCGGCTTCATAGATATGAAACACCCCGCAGATGTTGGCGCCCAGGATTTCTTCGAACGGGCGCTCTACCGACACCCCACCAAAATGCACGATGGCGTCCACACCTTCCACCAGGTGATGCACCGCCTGTTTGTCGGAAAGGTCGCAGACCTGGATTTCTTCCTGTTTGTGGTCCGCTGGCGCGATGTTGGCGATGTCAGACAGGCGCAGCGTACGGCAGAAGGGCTTCAGGCGTTCGCGCAGTTCTTTGCCCAGGCCGCCAGCGGCACCGGTCAGCAGTAGGCGGTTGAAGGGTTTGCTGGGGGAAGTCATGGGCGGCACGGGCCTCTTGTAAGTTATTGTTTGCTCGATGTCATCGTACAACGTGGCGCGGATTATTCAGATCCGGAGTGCTGACTGTCAATCGTCACTAGACCAAATGGCCCATTGACAGCAAAACCTGGCAATCGTTATAAGGTAGTTATACGACAACGTATAACATTATGTGTCAAAGCGCGACTCTCTTGGGTAACGCTCACCTAATCAAAAAAACAATCAAGGTGAAGTGATGAAGATTAAAGGCATCCGTTGGTGGATGGTCGCCCTGGTCATGGGTGGCCTGATCGTCAACTACCTGGCCCGTAACACCCTCTCGGTCGCAGCGCCCACGATGATGAGCGAGCTGACCATCTCCACCGAGCAGTATTCTCACATCGTAGTCGCCTGGCAGATTTGCTATGCGCTGATGCAGCCGGTTGCCGGCTATGTGCTGGATGCCATCGGTACCAAGATGGGCTTCGCGGTGTTCGCCATTGCCTGGTCGCTGGCCTGCGCCGGCGCGGCGATGGCCACCGGCTGGCAGAGCCTGGCCTTCCTGCGTGGCCTGCTGGGCCTGACCGAAGCGGCGGGCCTGCCCGCTGGCGTCAAGGCCACTACCGAGTGGTTCCCGGCCAAAGAGCGTTCTGTGGCCATCGGCTGGTTCAACATCGGCTCCTCGGTGGGCGCGCTGTTGGCGCCGCCATTGGTGGTGTGGGCCATCCTGCACAGCGGCTGGCAGTTGGCGTTCCTGATTGTCGGCGCGGCCGGCATTGTCTGGAGTGTGGGCTGGCTGTTCCTGTACAAGCACCCGCGCGACCAGAAGCGCCTGAGCGACGAAGAACGCGAGTACATCCTCAGTGGCCAGGAAGCGCATTTCAAGGAAGAACCCAAGCAGCGCGGCAGCTGGAAAAAGATCGTCGCCAGCCGCAACTTCTACGCTATCGCCTCGGCGCGCATTCTCTCCGAGCCGGCCTGGCAGACCTTCAACGCCTGGATCCCGCTGTACCTGATGACCGAACGGCACATGAACATCAAGGAAATTGCCATGTTCGCCTGGCTGCCGTTCCTGGCAGCGGACCTGGGTTGTGTGCTGGGCGGCTACCTGAGCCCTATCTTCCACCGCTACTGCAAGGTGTCGCTGTTCACCTCGCGTAAAATGGTCATGCTGTTCGGTTGCTCCTGCATGATCGGCCCGGCGTGCATCGGCCTGGTTGATAGCCCGTACATGGCCATTGCCCTGCTGTGCGTAGGCGGTTTCGCTCACCAGACCCTGTCGGGTGCGCTGTATGCAATTACCTCCGACTCGTTCGGCAAGAACGAAGTGGCCACCGCCACCGGTGCCGGCGGCATGTTCGGCTTCCTCGGCGCTGCCGCGTTCACCGCGGTGTTTGGTGTGCTGGTGACCCAGGTAGGTTACAGCCCGCTGTTCGTGGTGCTGGCGATTTTCGACATCATTGCGGCGATCATTGTGTGGACCGTGGCGCGGGAAGTGGTGCGGATCAAGCCGGTGGAGGATGCGCCGGGTGCGGTGCAGGGCGGGGCGGTGGTGGGGTCTTGATACCTGGCGCTCGTTAGTAAAAAGCCGGCTCTTTGAGGCCGGCTTTTTTATTTCGGGTAACGCTGTCACCTTGTGGGACCGGGTGAAGCTGGGGAAGCGAACGCCTCGCCACGTGTGCCTGGCGCGTTCCCGAGCTTCGCCCGGCCCCACAACGTTTTCAGCGGAAGGCTGGCACCACCTGGTCGATGAAGAGTTGTAGCGACTTGCGCTTCTCTTCATGGGGCAAGCTGTTGTCACACCAGAAGCTGAACTCATCCACCCCCAGTTCCTGGTAATGCTTGATACGCGCAACGATCTCTTCCGGGGTGCCGATCATGGTGTTCTTGCGGATGTTCTCCAGCTGGAACTCCGGGCGTTCGGCGAATTTTTCTTCCGGGCTTGGGTCGAGGAAGCCGTTGACCGGCACGGTCTTGTTGCCAAACCAGGCATCAAAGGTGCGGTAGAAACGCGAGATGGCCTTGGCGCCCACCTGCCAGCCATCCGGGTCGTCCTTGGCGTGCACGTGGGTGTGGCGCAGTACCATCAGTTGCGGGCGCGGGACATCTGGGTTGTTGGCCAGCGCGGCTTCGAACTTGTTCTTCAGGTCCACCACTTCTTCGTCGCCTTTCATCAGCGGCGTGACCATCACGTTGCAACCGTTGGCCACGGCGAAGTTGTGCGAGTCCGGGTCACGGGCGGCGATCCAGATCGGTGGGGTACGCACTGGTTTCGGTACGCTGGTGGAGGTGGGGAATTTCCAGATTTCGCCGTCGTGAGCGTAGTCGCCTTCCCACAGCTTGCGCACCACCGGCACCATTTCGCGCAGGGCGTTGCCGCCGCTGCTGGCGGGCATGCCGCCGGCCATGCGGTCGAACTCCACCTGGTACGCACCACGGGCCAGGCCCACTTCCATGCGGCCGTTGCTGATCACGTCCAGCAGGGCGCATTCACCGGCTACCCGCAGCGGGTGCCAGAACGGCGCGATGATGGTGCCGGCGCCCAGGTGAATGGTCTCAGTCTTGCCGGCCAGGTAGGCCAGCAGCGGCATGGGGCTTGGCGAAATGGTGTATTCCATGGCGTGGTGTTCGCCGATCCACACGGTGCTGAAGCCACCTTTTTCGGCCATCAGGGTCAGCTCGGTCAGGTCTTCGAACAGTTGCCGGTGGCTGACTTTCTCGTCCCAGCGTTCCATATGCACGAACAGGGAAAACTTCATGACGCGTACCTCGGATCTTTTGTTTTTGGCCTGCCAAAAGCGAGCCTGATGCTGTGGGGAGCGCTAGGCGCTGCGGTCGTATTATTGGTATACCATAATACCAATAATCTGCAATGCCTTTATGCGAAGGCGGGCAGCGCGCCCATCTTGCCGCGGCAGTACACCAGCGGGCTGTTGCCCTGGTTCGGCACGATCAAATTTTTCACCGCGCCCACCATGATGGCGTGGTCGCCGCCTTCGTATTCACGCCACAACTCGCACTCGATGATTGCCACGGCGTTGGCCAGCAGCGGGTTACCCAGTTCGCTGAGGGTCCACTCGATGCCGGCTGCCTTGTCCTTGCCCTTGCTTGCGAAGGCATAGGCTTCGGCCTGCTGCTGGCCGGAAAGCAGATGAATGGCAAAGCGCTTGTTCTTGATCAGCACCGGGTAGGAATCGGAGCTGTAGTTGGGGCAGAACAGCACCAGGGCGGGGTCGATGGACAGGGAGCTGAAGGCACTGGCAGTGAGGCCCACGACCTGGCCGTGGTCGTCCAGGGTGGTGATTACGGTGACGCCAGAGGGGAAGGAGCCCATGACGTTCTTGTAGACGGTGGCGTCGATCATTACGTGTTCCTCGGCAAGCGGCTGTAGGGTTTTTATGCGGCTTTGTTTGTCTGATGGTATACCGACTTTTCACTTGTGGAAAGTTTGGAATACCATAATATGGTGTTCATTCGAGAGGGCGTCGATGAACGGCCTCCGAATTGCATTTCCATACAAAGACAAGAACAGAGAATCGAGTGCACCCATGTCCCAAATGCCAGAACAGACGCAGTTGATCGAAAACCATACGGTGGATTACGTGCCGTTAGCAGAGCGCCATGGGAAGGCGCGCGATCTCTTTACCTTGTGGTTCAGCACCAACATCGCCCCGTTGCCCATTGTCACCGGCGCCATGGTGGTCCAGGTATTCCACCTCAACCTACTGTGGGGGCTGATCGCCATCGCCCTTGGGCACATGATTGGCGGGGTAGTGATTGCCTTGGCGTCGGCCCAGGGCCCGCGCATGGGCATCCCGCAAATGGTGCAAAGCCGTGGCCAGTTCGGCCGATATGGCGCGCTGCTGATCGTGTTTTTCGCGGCGATTATCTACGTCGGCTTCTTCATCTCCAACATCGTGCTGGCAGGTGAATCGATTCACGGCATGGTCAGCGAAATTCCCCTGACGGGCGGTATCATCATCGGCGCGCTGAGCGCTACGGCCATTGGCGTGATTGGCTACCGCTTTATCCATACCCTCAACCGCATCGGCACCTGGGTGATGGGCAGCGCGCTGCTGGCCGGGTTCTTCATGATCTTCAGCCATGACCTGCCGCTGGACTTCTTCAGCCGGGGTGCCTTCAACCTGTCGGGCTTCCTGGCCACGGTGTCGCTGGGCATCATCTGGCAGATCAGCTTCTCACCCTACGTGTCGGACTATTCGCGCTACTTGCCGGCGGACATCGGCATCGCCCGGCCGTTTTTCGCCACCTACGCGGGCGCGTGCCTGGGCACCATTTTGTCGTTCAGCTTCGGTGCGGTTGCCGTGCTGGCCACGCCTGAAGGCACCGAGGCCATGGCGGCTGTGAAGCAGGCCACCGGTGGCCTGGGGCCGATTCTGATGGTGCTGTTCCTGCTCAACATCATCAGCCACAACGCCTTGAACCTGTATGGCGCCACGCTCTCCATCGTCACCTCCATCCAGACGTTTGCCGGCAGCTGGACGCCGAGCATCAAGGTGCGGGTGGCTTTGTCGGCGGTGGTGCTGACCGGCTGCTGCTTCATGGCGCTGGGCGCTTCGTCGCACTTTATCTCGCACTTCATCGGCCTGATCCTGGCGCTGCTGTTGGTGCTGGTGCCGTGGGCGTCGATCAACCTGATCGACTTCTACCTGATCAAGCGTGGCAGCTATGACATTGCTTCGATCTTTGCCGCCGATGGCGGGATTTATGGGCGGTTCAATCCCCATGCGATCGTGGCGTATTTCATTGGCATCATCGTGCAGTTGCCGTTTGCCAATACGTCGCTGTATGTGGGGCCGTGGGCCAATCTGGTTGACGGGGTGGACCTGTCGTGGCTGGTGGGGCTGGCGGTGACTTGCCCATTGTATTGGTGCCTGGCCACGCGTAACGGCCGTGCCCAGCCCGCATGGGCAACGCATACCCGTTAGGAGCAGACTGTGTCCTTGAAGCAGGCGGCGCGGTGGTTCAGGTATTACGCGGCGTAGCCTTCGCGGGCGCGGCCCGCTCCTACAGGATTGCGGTAGACGTAAAAAAGGCGCCGGTCAGGCGCCTTTTTCTTTGCGGGCAAACTCAGTGCGCGCCAGCCGCCTTGTTCAGGTCACCTTCGGCCCACTGGGTATACACACACGCATCCGCCGTGGCCCAGCGCACGCGCACGGCATCGCCGGCCTTGAGGGGCATGCCCGCCGCGCTCAGGGCCTTGACGGTCATGGGCGTGCCGCCGGTGGTGACCACGCTGCAGGTCTGGCTTTCGCCCAGGAACAACACCTCGGTGACCTTGGCCGCCACTTCGTTCCAGCCCGCTTGCAGGGGCAGTTGGTTGGCCTGTTCCACGCTCAGGGCCTGGGCCTTTTCCGGGCGCACCATGAGCAGGATGTCCTGGTCGGTGCGCAAGCCAGCGGTCAGGCGGATGGACAGCGGCTGGTTGCCGAAGCTGGCCGAAGCATTACCCTGGGCCTTGAGTTTGAGGAAGTTGGAGTTGCCCAGGAACGATGCCACGAAGGCATTCGGCGGGTTCTGGTACAGGTCGTAGCCGGTGCCCAGGCCCACGATCTTGCCGTGGCTGAAAATGGCGATGCGCTGGGACAGGCGCATGGCTTCTTCCTGGTCGTGGGTGACGTAAACGATGGTGATGCCCAGCCGCCGGTGCAACTGGCGCAGTTCGTCTTGCAGGTCTTCACGCAGTTTCTTGTCCAGGGCGCCGAGGGGTTCGTCCATCAGCAGAATGCGTGGCTCGTACACCAGGGCGCGGGCGATGGCCACGCGCTGTTGCTGGCCGCCGGACATTTGCGAAGGGCGGCGATGGGCGAAGGATTCGAGTTGCACCAGCTTGAGCATGGCATCGACGCGCTTGTTCACTTCGGCGGTGGAGTGCTTGCGGATGCTCAGCGGGAAGCCGATGTTGTCGCGTACCGACAAGTGCGGGAACAGCGAATAGCGCTGGAATACCATGCCGATGTCGCGCTTGTGCGGCGGCACGTTCACCAGTGACTGGCCATTGACCAGGATCTCGCCGCTGCTGGGCGTTTCAAAGCCGGCCAGCATCGACAGGGTGGTGCTTTTGCCCGAGCCGCTGGAGCCCAGGAAGGTGAGGAATTCGCCGTCCTGTATGTCCAGGGAAATGTTGTCCACAGCGGCAAAGTCGCCGTAATGTTTGTTCAGGTTACGCAGGCTGACCAGGGTTTTGCCCGGTTGCGCGGTTTCGTTGATCACGGCACTCATTTGGAAACTCCCAGACGCATTTCATTGCGCCGACGCAGGGCGGCGGCGATGACCATCACCAGCACCGACAGGGCAATCAACAGCGTCGAAGCGACGGCGATCACCGGGGTCAGATCCTGGCGCAGGGTGGTCCACATTTTCACGGGCAGGGTTTGCAGGGTAGGGCTGGCCATCATCACGCTCAGCACCACTTCGTCCCACGACACCAGAAAGGCAAACAGGCCGCCGGCAACCATGCCCGGGCGAATGCCGGGGAAGGTGACCTTGAAAATCGCCTGCAAGCGTGAGGCGCCGCAAATGACTGCGGCGTCCTCGATGGATTGGTCGAACAGCTTCAGCGAGTTGATGATGGAGATGATGGTGAACGGCAACGCCACGATCACGTGGCTGACCACAAACGCGAACAGCGTGCCGGTGTAGCCCAGCTTGAGGAACAGCGCGTACACCGCCACGGCGATGATCACCAGCGGCACGATCATTGGCAGGGTAAACAGGCCATAGAGCAGGTCGCGGCCAGGGAACTTGCCGCGCACCAGGGCGAAGGCCGTGGGCAGGCCCAGGGCTACCGCGAAAATGGTCGTCAGTACCGCCACTTTCAAGCTCGACAGTGCCGCGTCCATCCAGTCGGCGTTGGAGAAAAACTGCACATACCATTTGGTCGTCCAGCCCGGCGGCGGAAACACCAGCCATTGCGATGAGCCGAACGACAGCAGCACGATGAACACAATGGGCAGCAGCAGGAACAGCGCGATGATGCCCGTGGTGGTGTACAGGCCAAAACGCATCCGTGTGCTCATGGCATTGGGGGTCAGGAGCATGTCGGTTTACCTCGCGTTGCTGGAGCCGACCGGGCTTTCCGGTTGCAGCTTCAGGTAGAAGTAGAACAGCACCAGGGTGATGACGATCAGCAAGGCGGCGGCCGCGCTGGCCAAGCCCCAGTTGAGGAACGACTGCACCTGCTGGACGATGAACTCGGGCAGCATCATGTTCTGCGCGCCGCCCAACAGTGCGGGCGTCACGTAGTACCCCAGGGACATCACGAACACCATCAAGGCGCCGGAAAACAGCCCCGAGCGGCACAGCGGCAAAAACACCCGGAAGAAGTTGGTCCACGGGCTGGCGCCGCAAATGGCGCCGGCCTGCAACACCATCGGGTCGATGGCCTGCATGGTGGCCTGCAACGGCAGCACGATGAACGGGATCATGATGTAGCTCATGCCGATCACCACGCCGGTGAGGTTATGCACCATCTCCAGCGGTTGATCGATGATGCCCATGGCCATCAGCGCCTTGTTGATCACGCCGCTGGCCTGCAACAGCACCAGCCACGAATAAGTGCGCGCCAGCAGGCTGGTCCACATCGACAGCAGCACGATGTTCAGCAACCAGCGCCCCCAGCCACGCGGTACCAGGGTGATCACCCAGGCCAGGGGGAAGCCCAGCAGCACGCTGAACAGCGTCACCAGGCCGGCCACCGAGAAGGTGTTGAACAACACCCGGGCGTAGGCCGAGTTGGCGAACAGTTCCTGGTAGTTGCCCAGGCCCGGCACCGGTTCCAGCACGCCGCGCAACAACAGGCCGATCAGCGGTGCGAAAAAGAACAGCCCAAGGAACAGCAGGGCCGGCAGCAGGTTGCGGCTGCCGCGCCAGCGTTGGGCCAACGTGGGTGTGTTCATGACTACCGCCTTCGGGGTGACGCCGACAGCGCGGGGCGCGCTGTCGTTGCCGTGGCGGGGGGTAGCCGCCGTCATCTTCATTTGACCAGCCATTCGTTCCACCGTGTCGCGATAGCCGGGCCATTTTTGGCCCAGTAGGCGAAGTCGAGGGTGATCTGATCCTTAGCGTAGGCAGTGGGCAGGTTTGGCGCGAGTTCAGGCTTGAGCAAGCTCACGCTGTCTTTGTTCACCGGGGCGTAGGCGGTCAGGTTGGCGAAGTCGGCCTGGCCCTTGGCCGAGCTGGAATTGGCCAGGAACTTCATGGCCGCGTCCTTGTTTTTCGAGCCCTTGGGGATGACCAGGAAATCGGCCATGACCAGGTTCTGCTTCCAGCTCACGCCCACGGGCGCGCCGTCCTGTTGCAGGGCGTAGATGCGGCCGTTCCAGAACTGGCCGATGCTGGCTTCACCCGAGGCCAGCAGTTGCTGGGACTGGGCGCCACCGCCCCACCACACGATGTCTTTCTTGATGGTGTCGAGTTTCTTGAAGGCGCGGTCCAGGTCCAGCGGGTAGAGCTTGTCGGCGGGCACGCCGTCGGCCAGCAGGGCCAGTTCCAGCACGCCGGGGCTTGGCCATTTGTACAGGGCGCGTTTGCCAGGGTAGGTTTTGGTATCGAACAGGGCGGTCCAGTCCTGAGGCTTGCCGGCACCCAGCTTGCCTTCGTTGTAGCCCAGCACGAAGGAGAAGTAAAACGAGCCCACACCGTGGTCGCCCACGAAACGCGGGTCGATCTTGTCGCGGTCAATCACCTTGAAGTCCAGCGGTTCGAGCAAGCCTTCGGCGGCGGCGCGCAGGGCGAAGTCCGCTTCCACGTCAACCACGTCCCATTGCACGTTGCCGCTGTCGACCATGGCCTTGAGTTTGCCGTAGTCGGTAGGGCCGTCCTGCACCACCTTGATGTTGGCTTGCTGGCTGAAGGGCTCGGCCCATGCGGCCTTTTGCGCGTCCTGGGTGGAGCCACCCCAGCTGACGAAGCTCATGCTGTCGGCGGCAAATGCAACGCTTGTGGATACGGCCAGAATGCTGGCGGCGAGAACCGCGGTAGCACCTTTGTTGAACACCATTTGTACGCCCTCATTTGTTGTGTTTTGAGCGGGCTGTTACAACGCCCGCCTTTCGGGAGCAGTGGGTCCAGGGGACCTGGTAATGGTCGACCGCGTCAGGGCTTGTTGTTTGTGCTGTCCCTGGCGGGCGCACCTGACACATTCTTTCGGTCTACTGGAATATCATATTATGGTATTCCAAGATTTGTACAAGAGTTTCGCCTTACCGGCTATCTGCACGTGGTCAGGTTGTCCTCTATTTGCGTGGGCGCAGGCTCTGCCCGCGAAGAAGGCACCGCGAACGTCAATGGCACCGCAGCGTTCTTTTCGCGGGCAGGGCCCGCGCCCACAAAAGCGCTGCAGCACCCTCGGTCAAGCGGTGAAAGGGATGCTTTCCACGACCTCCAAGTCATAACCCGTCAGGCCCGCATATTTCAGCGGCGGCCCCAGGTGGCGCAATTTGCCCACGCCGATGTCCTGCAGAATCTGCGCGCCGGTACCCACCTCTGAATAAATCCGCGACTGCGACCGGCTGTACTGCCGGGGTGGCTGGGTGAGCTGCGGCACGCGTTCCAGCAAGGCCTGGGACGATTCATGGTTGGCCAGCACCACCACCACGCCGCGGCCTTCCTCCGCCACGCGCTGCAACGCTGCCCACAGGGTCCAGTTACTGGGCCCGCTGTACTCGGCGCCCACCAGGTCGCGCAGTGGATCGATCACGTGGACGCGCACCAGGGTTGGGTCGTCGCGGCGAATGTCGCCCATCACCATGGCCATGTGCACGCCGCCTTCGATGCGGTCTTCATAGGTAATCAGGCGGAAGGTGCCGTGCACGGTGGGCAGGTCGCGCTCGCCGTTACGCACGATGGTGTGCTCGGTGCTGAGGCGGTAGTGGATGAGGTCGGCAATGGTGCCGATCTTGATGCCGTGCTTGCGTGCGAACACTTCCAGGTCGGGGCGGCGAGCCATGGTGCCGTCGTCGTTCATCACTTCGACGATCACCGCCGCGGGGGTAAAACCGGCCAGGCGGGCCAGGTCGCAACCGGCTTCGGTGTGGCCGGCGCGGGTGAGTACGCCGCCTTCGCGGGCACGCAAGGGAAAGATGTGCCCCGGCTGCACAATGTCATGGGCCGTGGCGCCAGCCGCCACGGCGGCCTGCACGGTGCGCGCGCGGTCGGCGGCGCTGATACCGGTCGTCACCCCAGTGGCGGCTTCGATGGACACGGTAAACGCGGTGGCGAACACACTGCCGTTGGCCGGCACCATCTGCTCCAGCCCCAGGCGTTGGCAGTGCTCGTCAGTCAGCGTCAGGCAGATCAGGCCACGGGCCTCGCGGGCCATGAAACTGATGTCGGCGGCGGTGCAGCGGTCGGCTGCCAGCAGCAGGTCGCCTTCGTTTTCTCTATCCTCATCGTCGACCAGCAATACCATCTTGCCCTGGCGGAAGTCTTCGATGATTTCTTCGGTGCTATTGAAGGCCATGTGTTGTCTCACCTATAGCTGGCAGGCTGTATCGTTATTCTGGTATACCATAATACAATTTTAACGGGAACGTCGAGGTAGTAATGAAGGCTTATTGGATAGCCCAGGTAGATGTCACCGACCCTGAGCAATACACCGAGTACACCCAGCGCGCCCCCACGGCGTTCGCCCTGTACGGTGCCAGGTTTCTTGCCCGCGGTGGGCGCAGCATTGCCATGGAAGGGCGCGAGACCCCGCAGCGCAGCGTGGTGATCGAGTTCCCCTCGTACCAGCACGCCATCGACTGCTACAACTCGCCCGAATATCAGCAGGCCAAGGCCCAACGCGAAGGCGCGGCCACCGCTGAAATCATCATAGTCGAGGGGTACCCGCTGGGAGACGACGCGGCGTGATCAACGAATGAAGTGGATCTTGCCGCTGTCGTCATTGCCCATGTAGATGCCATACACCCCGGCCTGGCGCTCCTCGATATAGCGTTCGAGGATCTGCCGGATGGCCGGGTAGTAGATGGCGTCCCAGGGGATGTCTTGGGGGGCGAAGAAGCGGTAGTCGAGGGTTTCCGGGCCGAAGGCGCCGGTGATTTCCACGGCGATGGCGCGGAAGATGATGTACACCTCGCTGATGCGCGGCACGCTGAAGATGGAATAGGGTGAGACGATGTCGGCGCGCACGCCGGTCTCTTCCCATACTTCGCGCACGGCCGCCTGCTCGGTGGTTTCCCCGGCTTCCATGAAGCCTGCCGGCAGCGTCCAGGTGCCAGGGCGCGGGGGGATGGCGCGCTGGCACAGCAAGTACTTGCCGTCCTGCTCGATGATGCAGCCGGCAATGATCTTCGGGTTGATGTAGTGGATGTAGCCGCAGCCCGTGCACATCAGCCGTTCATGGGTGTCGCCGTCGGGTACCTGGTGAACCAGGTGGGCGGCACCGCATTGTGGGCAGAAGCGCGGGCTGGGCATGATCAGCTACCTATGCGGGGTTCTTTCTGGACGATGGGCGTGGCGATGTCGCGCAGCTTGCTGGTGTCGTTCTGCTTCAGGCGCAGGTAGTCCAGCGCCACTTTCGCGGCAGCGCGCACGTGGTCCACCGAGGCTTGGTGCGCGGCCAGCGGGTCGCCGCTCTTGATGGCCGCGACAATGCGTTCCATTTCCTGGTTGCTGGCGCCGCGGCGGTTTTCCTGGGACACCGAGGTAGCCCGCAGGTAGCTGATGCGCGCCTGCAACTGGCGCAGCTGAGTAGCGGCCACATGGTTGCCCGAGCCTTCCAGCAGCACGTCGTAGAAGCCTTGCACCGAGTCCAGCACCTGAGTCAGTTCGCCTTCATTGAGCGCCTTGCGGTTCTCGTCCAGGGCTTTTTCCAGGGCGCGGATGTCCTTGGCCTTGGCGTTCAGGGTGAACAACTGCACGATCAGGCCTTCGAGCACGCAGCGCAGCTCGTAGATGTCGCGTGCGTCTTCCAGGGTAATGATGGCCACGCGCGGGCCCTTGGCGTCGGCGAATTCCACCAGGCCTTCGGATTCCAGGTGGCGCAGGGCTTCACGCACCGAGGTACGGCTGACCCCCAGGCGGTCGCACAGGTCGCGCTCTACCAGGCGGTCGCCGGGCAGCAGCTGGAAATTCATGATGGCGCTGCGCAGTTTTTCCAGCACGATTTCGCGCAGGGTGACCGGGTTGCGATTGACCTTGAAGCTGTCGTCGAGTGGCAGGCGTTTCATTGGGTCCGCTCTGATTAGTGGGGTGGATACCTCAGGGCCGGAATGGGGGCCGGACAAGGGCCGAAAATCATGGGCGAGTTTATCACGCAAACGGTCAGGTTGAATCGGCTGGCCTGTTCGCGGGCACGACCCGCTCCTACCGGGCGTAATTGGCCCTTGTAGAAGCGGGCCGTGCCCGCGAACAGGTTTAACCGATGCTGGGCAACGCCCCAAGCTTGCCCTTGTGATAGACCATCGGGGTCACAGGGTCCGCCGGCAATATCAGGTTTTTCACCTGGCCGACGATGATGGCGTGGTCACCACCATCGTATTCACGCCACAACTCGCATTCGATGATAGCCGTGGCCTTGGCCAGCAGCGGGTTGCCCAGCTCGCTCAGGTGCCATTCGATGCCCTGGGCCTTGTCTTTGCCCTTGCCGGCAAAGGCGTAGGCCTCGGCCTTCTGGTCGGCGGACAGCAGGTGAATGGCGAAGCGCTTGCTGTCGCGCAGCACCGGGTAGGTGTCGGACGCGTAGTTGGGGCAGAACAGCACCAGCGCCGGGTCGATGGACAGGGCGCTGAAAGCGCTGGCGGTGATGCCGACGATGCCGCCTTCCGGGTCCAGGGTGGTCACCACGGTGACGCCGGACGGGAATGACGCCATTACTTCTTTGTAGATGCCGGGTTCGATCATGGCAGCGGGTCTCTTAACGCATCACAAAAGGGTCGGGCATGGGGGCCTGCGAGAGGTTGATCCACACGGTTTTCAGTTCCGTGTAGGCCAGCACCGAATCGATGCCGCTCTCGCGGCCATAGCCGCTGTTCTTGAAACCGCCGATCGGGGCCATGGCCGAGACAGCGCGGTAGGTATTGACCCAGATAATGCCCGAACGCACGTCGCGGGCCAAACGGTGGGCGCGGCCCAGGTCGCGGGTCCAGATGCCGGCGGCCAGGCCGAACTGCGAGTCGTTGGCGATGGCCAGCGCTTGGGCTTCGGTCTTGAAGCGGATAACCGAGGCCACGGGGCCGAACACTTCTTCCTGCATGATCTTCATCGAGTTGCTGTTGCACTCGAACAGGGTGGGCTCGTAGTACCAGCCGTCGCTGTCGCTCTGCGCGCGCTTGCCGCCGGTGCGCAGGGTAGCGCCTTCGGCGATGGCGGCGGCCACCAGGCCCTCGACCACGGCCAACTGTTGAGCGGTGGCCATGGGGCCCATTTCGCTGGTTTCATCCTGCGGGTTGCCGATGCGGATGCGCTGGGCGCGCTCCACCAAGCGGGTCACGAACTCGTCGTAGATCTCGTCCTGCACCAACAGGCGCGAACCGGACACGCAGCTTTGGCCCGACGCCGCGTAGATGCCGGCCACGGCACCGTTGATGGCGCTGTCCAGGTCGGCGTCGGCGAAGATGATGTTCGGTGACTTGCCGCCCAGTTCCAGCGACAGCTTGGCGAAGTTCTCGGCGCTGCTGCGCACCACATGGCGCGCGGTGGCGGCGCCGCCGGTGAAGGCAATCTTGCGCACCAGCGGGTGGCGGGTCAGGGCTGCGCCGGTGCTGGGGCCGTAGCCGGTGACCACGTTGACCACGCCCGGCGGAATGCCGGCTTCCAGGGCCAGGCGCGCCAGCTCAAGGATGGTGGCTGACGCATGCTCCGAGGGCTTGAGCACGATGGTGTTGCCCGCGGCCAAGGCCGGGGCCAGCTTGATGGCGGTGAGGTACAGCGGGCTGTTCCACGGGATGATCCCGGCTACCACGCCGATGGGTTCGTGCACGGTGTAGGCAAACAGGTCAGGCTTGTCCAGCGGCAGTGTGCCGCCTTCCAGCTTGTCGGCCAGGCCTGCGGTGTAATGGAAGAACTCGGGCAGGTAGCCCACCTGGCCGCGGGTTTCGCGGATCAGCTTGCCGTTGTCGCGGCTTTCCAGCTGGGCCAGTTGCTCCTTGTTCTCGGCAATCAGGTCACCCAGGCGGCGCAGCAGCTTGCCTCGGGCGGTGGCGGTCAAACCACGCCAGGCCGGGCTTTCAAAGGCTTTCTGCGCCGATTGCACGGCACGTTCCACATCGGCTTCATCGGCGTCGGGCAGCGCGGCCCAGGCTTGCGCCGTGGCCGGGTTGAGGCTTTCGAAGGTCTTGCCGGACAGGGCATCAACCCACTGGCCGTCGATGCACATCTGAAAGGTTGCGAGCGTCATGCAACGATCCCCTTGGCGTGGTTCTGGAGGGTGAGCGCGTGGGCGAGGAATTCCAGCAGCATCTGGTTCACCAGGCGCGGCGACTCTACCGGCATCATATGCCGTTGTTCGTCGAGCACGGCAACTTGCGCGCCAGGAATGCGTTCGGCCAGCTCCCGGGCCATCAGCGGCGTGGACCCGGGGTCCAGCTCGCCGGTGGCGATCAGCGTCGGCACCTGAATAGTGGCCAGGTCGTCGACGCGGTACATGTCCTGGGTGGCGAACAGCTCATAGGTGGTCAGGTAACCCTGGGGGTCATTGCCGGCCAGGGTCTGGCGGATCGCGGCAATCTGCGCCGGGTTGGCGGCCTGGTATTCGCGGCTGAACCAGCGCGACAGGGCGGCTTCGGCGTTGGCGTCCGGGCCGTGTTCGGCGGCCTGGGCGGTGCGGGCGATCACGCCGGCACGTTGTTCGGCACTGCGGTTGAATACGCTGTTGAGCACCACCAGCCCCGACAGGCGCGTGGGGTGGTGCAAGGCAAAGGCGCGCGCCACCAGGCCGCCCATCGAGAAACCGATGACGATGGCCTGGGGGATCTGCAGGTGGTCGAGCAGTTCCAGCAATTGGTCGGCATAACCGCCCAGCGGCGTGCCGGCGGCGGGGCGCGGGCTGGCGCCGTGGCCGAGCATGTCGTAGGCAATGACACTGTAATGCGGGGCCAGGCCAACGATCTGGCCGCCCCACATTTCTTTGTTCAGGCCCACGCCATGGATCAGGATCACGGGGTGGCCTTGGCCGGTCGCCAGGTAACTGGTGCCGGCCGGGGTAGTTTCAGCGGTAGGCCGAATCATGGAACGCTCCTGCAAGCCTTAGTTGTTTTTTTCTGCGGCCAGTTCTTCAAGGTCGATGTAGCGGTTGCCGATGCGCGGGTGCAGACGGCCACCGTTGGCAGCGCCCAGCACTACCACGATCTCGTCGGCGCGCGGGGCGTCTTCGATCTTCATTTCCAGGGTGATGTAGTGCGAGCGCAGGCCTTCGTCATCCTTGTGCATCATCGGGATCTGGATGGAGGTGCCCGGGCCGCCGCGCTTGTTGGTGAAGCTCAGGTAGCTCTTGGCTTGCACGGCTTCGCGGTAGTGGTTGCCGAAACGCAGGGTGTGGATAACGGCCGAGGCGTGTTCGATTTCACCATCGGCGCCCACCACGGCGGCTTTGCCGTAGGCTTGGATCTTGTCGGCACCGCCGATGGCGGCGGTCAGGCGCTCGACCATCAGGGCACCCAGTTCGGAGCAGTTGGCTTTGATGACCGGCTTGAGGTCTTCGACAAAGCCGTTGCCCACCCATGGGTTCTTGATCACCACGGCCAGGCCGACCATGGTGACCGGCGTGTCAGTGGCCTTGCCGCCTTCGATGAGGGTTTCCTCGGTGTAGCTGACGATCTTGCGAATTTCGAAACTCATGGCCTGCTCCATTTTAGGGATGGGATACGTGTTGTTGTATGATGGTATACCATAATATTGTTCGTGCAAGCCCCTTTGTGCAAGGCGCAGGGGTGGGCAGACGACAAAAGGTATTCGGTATGCCAGAAGATGACATTCCAGGAATAATAGCGCAGAAGGGGGGAGGGGGATAAGGAGCAGATGGGTGGGGCAAAAAGCGGATCAGCTGTAGCGGCGAGACGCAGATGCGGGAGGGGGCTTTGCCCGCGAAAAATACACCTCGGCCTGTCAGGGGCTATGCGGCGATCTTTTCGCGGGTAGAGCCCGCTCCCACACACGCTACGCGCTGGCACCTGTTCGCGGGTATCAACGCAAGCCATGTACCAGCAGCTGTCTCTGTGTGGGAGCAGAGGATTTTCAGTGTTTTGAAGGCGCAATCAATCCGTTGAGGTAGTCATACAAGCCATCCGCCACCTTGATGTAGCCTTCCTTGCTGAAATGCACCAGGTCCGGGCGCGCCATGTCCTGGGCCTGCCAGTTGACGATGGAGCAGTCGCCCCCCATGAACTTCTGCCAGCTCCAGTACAGCGTGCGGTTCTGCTGGGCGACGCGCTGCTGAGCCTCCATCACCGGGTGCAGGCTGCGCGGCAGGCGCGCCTGGCAACTTGAAGCGCCCTTGTTCTTGATCGAATCCGGCGCACCAATGATCAGCAGCACGGTACCGGGCAGGGCCTGGCGCAGTTGCACGATGCGCTGGTTGTGCTGGCTTTCGTACAGGCCCACGTCCAGGTCGTCATCGAACGCTTCGTTGGTGCCGTAGGACAGAATCAGCAGGTCCGGCTTGAGCGCCTTCAGCGTGTCCAGCCAGCCCGGCTGCCACTTGTCCACCACGCTCAATTGCGCACCATTGATACCCAGGGTGGAAAACACCACGCCGCTGTTGCTCTGGCCCAGGATGTTCCAGCCACCCACGGCCAGGTTCTGGCTGCTGGCAAAGGTCAGGTCCAGCGGCAGCGCCAGGTTGTCCATGGCCGGGCTCAGGCGCCACTGGCCATTGGTCATGGGCAGCGAGCGTGCGGCCTGGGTGTAGGCATCGTGGGCCTGCACGCGGTTGTTGCTGCCGGCCTGGTACAGGGTCGACACCCTATAACGCATGTCGGTAGGCGGCGTAGGTTCCAGGTGCACATGGGCGCCCGCAGTCAGTGGCATGGACAGGTAGCCGCCCAACGGGAAACGGTCACTGTGCTGGTTACGCGCGGAAATCAGGCTCCACTGGCTCTTGGCCGCAGTGATACGCACCTGGTCATAACGGGTGCCCGGCACCGGCGAGCCGGCAATGAAGCCGATGCCGCCGTTGCCGTAGTCCTGTTGAAAGCGCGTGCGCAGCTCGCCGGTGAGCAGGTCGGCGGCCGTGTGCGAGTCGCCCAACTGGACGATGGTCACCGCCTGGCGCTGGGCGTTCTTCAGTTTGTTTTGCAACAGCCGCAGGTTGGGCTCGGCATCCGCCGCCTTGGTCACCCGCACCACTTTGGCAGGGCTTGGTGCAGGTTGCGTGGCGACGGCCGAGACCGGGCTGCAGCCGCTCACCAGCAGGGCGCTCAGCAGCGTCATGGGGCCAGGCAGTCGTTTCATTCAACGCTCCGTTAAATCGTGGTTCTGGACATTGATCAGCGTCATCACGCGCTCGGCGATCAGCTTCTGGCCAGTGGTGGTGAAATGGATGCCGTCATCGACACGAGTCTTGACCTTCTTGCCGTCGGCACTCTCCATGTACGGCGAAAATGCGTCGTCGTGGTAACCCAGCACATCGTTGGCCGACAGGTACAACTGGCCGTAATGCTCGGCTTCACTCTTGTACACGTCGCGCAGGAAGGCCATGGCTGTGGACAGCTTGTCCTTGCGCATGTTCGGCGGCCCCACCCAGATGACCTGCACATTGTGTGCCTTGGCCAGTTCGAAAATGCTTTCCACGCGCTGGCGGTAGGACGCTTCCCAGTCGACGCTGTGAAAGTGCAGGAACGGCTTGCCCTTGGCCACGGGCATGTCCCATGGGTCGTTAGGGCCGAGGAACACCACGATCAGGCGAATGTTGTGGTTGGCTTCAAGTGTTTGCTGCACCGTCAGCGGCCAGTTGAAAAAGCCCGGGTAGGCAAGCCCGGTGCTTTGCTTGCTGAGGTTGACGCTGTTGATCTTGTAGCGCTTTAGCAGGGTATTGGCCATGTGCGGCGCCACGCCCTGCATCAGCGAATCGCCGACGAAGAACACCTCGTCGTTGGTGCTGAGGTTGGCGATGGTCAGCGGCGTGAGCTTGACTGCCACCTTCGGTTTGCTTGCCGCGGATACCGCTGCAACCACCGGCGCAGGGGTAACGGCAGGTTCGGCGGCGATCATGGGGGCGTCGCCGACGGGCGCCGGCGCCGGGGTATCATCCAGGCGCGCCAGGAAGGCGGTGCGGGCGTCGTCCATGGCGTTTGTCAACTGCGCACCAAAGTCCCAGGCGGCGTTGTCATTCAGGCCCGGCACGCTGCAATCGGCGTGGTACTTCTGTTGGCAATACAGGCGCACGGAGGTCTGGTTCAGCCACAGCAGAATCAGCGCGGCCACCAGCAACCCCAGGGTCACCTGCCACGCCTTGATGAACTGCCGCGCCACCACATGACGCGCCACCCCATTAGAAGCTGGCATAGATGAACCCCGGCACGCCCGACGGCGACGCAAAAATGACCATGGAAATAAACACACCCAGTGGCACCGGGTACACCAGCCAGGGAATGCGCTGGCTGGCGGCAAAGCCCTTGCGCAGGCTGCTGACCAGCCAGGGGTAGCAGGCAATCAACAGCAGGCAGCCAAGGATGCCGCCCCAGGGGCCATGGCTCAGGCCCTCCAGCGACAAATGGGTGAGGCCGACCAGCATGTCCTGAGTGTCTTCCAGGGTGGGGCTGCGGAAGAAAATCCAGGCAAAGGCCACGTAATGGAAGGTCAGCAGGCGTGCCAGCAGGTCAGCACCATACCAGGTGCGCTCACCCGGGAAGGCCCGCACATACAGCTTGTACACGATTAACCCCAGGCCATGCAGCGCGCCCCAGATCAAGAAGTTCAGACTGGCGCCATGCCACAGCCCCGAGACCACCATGGCGGCGAACAGGTTCAGGTTGCCGCGCCAGTAGCCTTTACGGTTACCGCCCAAGGGGATGTACACGTAATCACGGATGAACTTGGACAAACTGATATGCCAGCGATCCCAAAACTCCTTGAGGTTGCGTGCCAGGTACGGGTAGTCGAAGTTGCGCGGCAGGCGCAAACCCAGCAGCAGGGCGATGCCGGTGACCAGGTTGGTGTAGCCGCTGAAGTTGAAATAGATCTGCAGCGAATAGCCGTACACGCTCAGCAAAATCTGCTCGGGGGAAAAGCCGGTGGGGGTATCGAACACCGGGTCCACCCAATTGTTCGCCAGCCAGGTGCTCAACAGAAACAACTTCACCACGGCCAGCGCCACCAGCCCCAGCGCACGCTGTGGCTGAAGAATCTCACGCGGGGCACTGGGGCGAATCTGCGGCAGCAAATGCTCGGCGCGGTTCACCGGGCCTGCGATCAGGCTGGGGAAAAACGCCAGGTACAGCGCCAGGTCCAGCGGTGCGGCGGGCTTGAGCGTGCCGCGGTTGATGGACATCAGGTAGCTGACCGAGTGGAAGATATAAAACGACATGCCCACCGGCAGCAGCACTTCCATCAACGGCAGCGCCATATCAACGCCAACGGCCTGCAACCCTTGCTGGGCGCCGGTGACAAAGAAGTCCTGGTACTTGAAGAAATAGAAGCAGCCCAGCACCAACGCCAGAATGGCCCCGTACGTGAGGCGCCGCCCGGGGTAGCGCGCGCTCAAATGCCCAAGCCCGAACACCGCCACGCTGTACCCCAGCAGAATGTACAGGAAGCTCATGTTGAAGCTGGCCAAAATGGCATAGCTGGCCGCCAGCAACAGCAGGTTCTGCACGCGCAGGCTGAAATTCAGGCACCAGTACAGCAAGAAAAACAGAATGAAACAGAGACCGAATTCGATCGAAAAGTAGCTCATCAACGTAGTCCGTTACGCAGCTTGCGGCAGCAGGGAAGGGGCGTTTTCAGGCGCCACGCCGCAAATCAGGGCGCGGATTATGTCAGAGTGCCAGCCGCGCCAACAAGCCGACCTTGGATGAAGATGTGTGCTGGCCTTTGGCAGTTTTGTCCGACATTCCGACATGCGGCAGCGTGGATGGGATCCTCCTTGTCTAGGCTTTCCCACTCAACCAAAGGAGGTGGTTATGGACCGCTCAAACAGTGATCGTACGCGTATGGCCGCTATGGATAGCGCAGTGGTCAGGGAAAATCTGTACCAGGAATGGGACAGCGGGGAAGTGATTGAACAGCCGTGGGGCACGGCGCGCGGAGGGTCCGCTTACCTGGGCCACGAAGCGGGCTATGACATGGAAGAGGAAGAAGAGGAAGAGTAGCCGGGCGCGGCGGCGATGACACCACGCCGGTCATCGCCTGCCGCAAGGCGCCTCAGCGGGGCGCGGAAAACACCGTGTTGCACCAACCCGCCAGGCTGTAGCGCTGCATGATCGCGTCGGCCACCGGTACGTACTGGCCTTCCAGAAACGCCCGCGGGACCTGCGGATTCTGCTCGTCGATCACCAGGATATTCGCCGGGTTGTAAAAATCATACTCGCGCACCGACGCATTGTTGGTGATCACCTTCTTGCCATGCATCATCCCCTCGAACAGCCGAAAGCTCAGGCCGCTTTGCCGTGGGCGAATCAGGTCAATGAGGATGTCGGCGTCAGCGATGAGCCTGGTCACATCATCCAGCCCCAGGCGCTCGCGGAAAAACGAAATCCTGCTGCGTGCCTCGCCGGCTTTCTTGTACTGCACCATAAACAGGTACTCGGGAAAGCCAGCCTGCTCCAGCTGCTGGCCGATGGCATCCAGCAGCGCCAGCCGATCCAGCCCGGCCATCACCAGAAACGCCTTGTACTTCGCCTCGCCCGCGGCAGGCGGTGTAACAACCTCTTCGTACATGAAGTTATGCAGCTTGGTCAGCCCATGGCGCTCGGCGTCGGGCGACTCGAAGCTGTACACCTGGTCATAGCGCTTGAGCCAGGCCTCGGACACCGGCGAGCGCGCCAGGCTGTCGTACAGGTACGCCTTCTTCACCGTGCTGACGGCCATGGCCCGCTCGATGGTGGCCGGTTCCACCTGGCCCGGGTTCACCACCAGCAAATAGTCGGCGCGGCCAAAGGCCTTGATCTTGCGCGCGTCCAGCCACAGGCCCAGCCGATGGCGAGCCACCGAGCGCAGCTTGCCCGACAGGAAGTCCAGCTTGGGGCTGGACGCGGACGTGTCGAGTAACAGCACCTCATGGCCCTGCAGCTTCAGAAAGTCGGACAGCTTGCGGATGTACCCGCCCATATCCTTGCAGATCAGCAAAATGCGCATAGACAACCAGTGTGTTCCAGTGAAGACCTGCCAGCGGTCCAGTTTATGGCACGTGAGGGGCGCGCTTGGTAGCAGGATTGTAAAGAAAGCATGCAACGGCGCGGCAGCTGTGTATGGAGTGGTGGGTTGCGGGAAAATTCCGCGATGGTCGTGCGAAGTTTTTCCAGCTTGCGAGACAGGTGGGGCCATAAGGTCCTTGGCGTACGATTGACCCACATAACCCGTCGCCGCTGCCGCCAGGCTGCGCTGGCCCTCCAGCGCAGCCTTCGGCAGCGGCCGGTGCCCATCACTGACCCGGCGAACTCGCCTCACGCCAGTGAACATTCAACGACTGCATCTTCCCATCCCCCAGGTTCACGGCATTGCGCACTTCATGCCCATCCACCTGAGACACCACCACATACTTCCCGGCCGGCAGCTTCACCAGCAAAATCGGCCCGGCGTCGTCCAGCGTCAACACCTCATGGCCCTGCGGGTTCTGAATGCTGGTGTGCACGCCCGCCTCATACTTGTTGTCGGTCCCGGCGGAAAAGGTGATGCGCAGGTTATAGCCATGCACCTGTTGAATCGCGCACGACTCATCCTCGCCATAGCCGCCGGACAGGTAGGTGATACCGTTTTTTTGTTGTTCCTGGAGGTGCACGCCGTCGGGGTCGACGGGGGTGGTGCAGGCGGCATAGGCAGGCAGAGCGGCTACGCCGGCCAGGAAGATTGCAGAGAAAGTGAACACTTGTGCAGCTTTCACGACGAACACTCCCGAGCCCGCGGCGGGCTCTGTGGACAGTGGGTATAACGTGAGACTGCGCAACGGGCGCGGATGTTCGGCGGTGGTGTTCAATTGCGGGTAACTGGAAGGGAAGTGCTGATGCGTTGGTTGCCACTGTGCGCCTGCAAAGTGCAAGCGAACTGTTACTGTCCAGGACAAAATGCCAAAATAATTGCACTTAGCACCGCCTCTGTAGCAGCAACTGTCTTGTACCCAGTGGGTGTCGTGGGCGCTACCGCTAGGCTGCGAAATCATCGGTGTCATGCCAAACGCGGCCCCACTGCATTGCACACAGTCGCCCTCGGAAAAGTCCTAGGAAGGTTCCCACAACATCTGCGATAATCGTCCTACAGCTTTGAAAGAATTGCTAAATGTTTCCATAATTCGCGTTCTTGATTGTCGCTTGCACTGGCTTTTTTTCGAAGCTACCCTCCGTTTGCCGCTGCTTATCAGCGGTCGGGTTTAGTCGCTCGAAATGAAGTCAGGCGCGTAAAGCGCCCTCCTGAAGTGTTGCCGGCATTTTTGCCAGCAGCGTTTTATGGTGATCGTACGTGGGGCGCTTCGGCGCGCCGGGTGCTGACTTCTCGGTCGACTAACCCGCGTACGGTCGCCTCCCATCGTTTAGTCGCGATGGGGTTGACCTCAACTGTCCAAGTCAGAGGTTCACCATGTTCAAGCCGGTTCCCGATCCACCCGATCTAGCCTTGCCACCACTACCGCCCGAAGCCCTCGCCGCTGAAGGAATTTCACCCTACAAGCGCCCGGCACCACCAAGCCCCCACGTCTCCGCCTTCCACGCCTTCGGCCCCTGCGTGGGTGACATGCCCATCTTCGCCGTGCGTGAAGGCATGCCGTTGGAGGAAGTATTGGTCCAAGCCAGCCTCTACCTGCGCAGCGCCAGTGCTGGCGCCACCGAGTTGGTAGAAAACTGCCCGGAAGAATGGCGGGCGCTGGCGCGCAACGTCGAGCATGTGAATGAGATCGCCCGAGCATTGGTAGAGGCCGCCATCGCTGGCTTGCCCCGCTCGCAATAGCGCCCGGTATAGCGGAGGTGGGCGATAGTCTGTGCTGGTGTGGTTGCTCAGACAGTGCGCGGTGTTCTTTTCGGGGGCAGAGTTCGCTCCCGAAAAGATTGCTGTTCTCACAGAAGTCAGCTGGTCTCACAAAAAGACAGGTCATCTTACAAAAGACAGCTGATTCCACCGGTGATGCCGGGCGAGCGGTCTACTGCTCAAGCCCCTGCAACCGCTCCTGCACCGCGTCATCAAAAATGATGTAAAGCGTCTCCACATCCGCAGGCTTCACCTTCCGCCCGCTCTCCAGTTCGCCAATCAACTCAATCTGCATCTGCGCCTCACGCTCCAGATCCGCCCGCGTGCTCGCGGCATTCAGCGCTCGCACCAGGTCATCAATCTGGTTGCGCACTGGCTTGGCAAGCTTCAACAAATCCAATCGTTCTTCGAGCATGGGGCGGTCTCTGGCTAGGGTGGTGGGCGAAGAAATGAACACCCGGAAACAAGAAAGGCCCGCTAGAGGTGCCTTTTGCGTGACGCTTTTTTTGGTGGGCCGGGGTAATCTGAACAGGCTTTATAAAGTATTGATTTTAATGAGTTATTTTCAGTTAATTTTTTTATTGGAATACCTTTTGGAATACCATCCGTGAGACTTTGAGATTCCCGTCTTTACGTCGTACCAAAGTCGATCCTATAGATGTACTTCGGATCTCGCTTTGAGCGCTTCCACCGGACTCTGATAGTAATTGCTGGCGCATGGTCATATCTTCACTCGCTCTGGCGAGTCAGCACATGCCTTATTGCCGTCGCGTATGGCAAATGCGCGGTTTCTCGCACTTCCCGCTCCAGCTCCTCAACCCAACCCTCGTCGTCGGGAAACGCCTCGGCGTACTCTACAAAATACTCCATGGTCTGGATGTAGCCACAGAGTTCAGCGCGACGAATCTGATTCAGGGCACCGTCCAGGGCGAGAATGCGGATGGTTTCGCTGGCACGAAGATGGTCGCCCACGCTCAGGCCCGCCCGTGGCTCCACGGTGCCACCGGGGGTGAACACCAGAAACGCGTCGGGGTCTTCGATATCAGGCTTGATCAGCGTCCCTGGTGGGTACGTTCCGCATCGGTCCTTGGCCGTGCCGCAAGTGCCGGCGCGGTTACAGGAACCAAACAGGTTACTCCAGTCGAACGTACCCTGAGGATAACTTCGGCGCTGACGGAAGTGTTCGATGTGTCGATTTCCCTCACCAATAGGCCCCTCACAGTAAGCACATCGAGACCCTTGCATTAAGTCCAGCGCCAGCCATATAGCCCGTCGTTCCTCTTGTGTCGGGCAAGTGGCACTCCAGGCGTCCTGGCCGTGCCGGTAACGCCTCAGGCCCAATGGCGGGTCGTCCTGCCGATCCAGATGACGCACCTCAACGCTCCCCATTGCCAAGGTCACGTGGCAGACGTTGCTTAATGCCCTGCAAACGAACCAGTCGGTCAGACTCGCGAATGACTGGATGTTCCGCTCCGAAATGGGCCTCCAGCTTGTCTCTCAATATGCGCCCCTCAGGTTGCTCATGAAGATTTTGCTGGATCAGCGCCTGATAATCGGAAACCCAGATGGCCTCAGGCACATGGGGTATCGGGTCGACACCCATAATACGAGCCAGTAGGTCGGAGCTGGCGACACCGCGGGTCTGCCATTGTGGCTCACTGACGGTGGTGACTCGGCTGGTGGTCTCGGGATCGATTTCAGTGCGCAGGATTCGAACACATTCCGAGGAAACCGTACTCAACACTTGGGGGCTGTGAGTGGTCACGATAATCTGCATGGCCGGGAACGCCTGGGCCAGGTTGAGCAGCACCACTTGCTGCCAATCCGGATGCAGGTGCATGTCGACTTCGTCGATTAGCAGTAGACCTGGTGTCTCTTGCGCCGCCTGCGCACTGAGGTGGCCGTTGAGTTTGGTCGCGCGGAATGCGATATCGGCAACCATGCCGATCATGTTGCGAATACCGTCGCTGAGCCACTCGACTGGCAGTTCGCCAAATTGCTCATGGCGAGCAACCAGTGCGTCGCGGGTGAAGGAGTACTCGATGCCGCTCCAGCCTGCCGGTTGGATGCAAGCGTTCACTGCGCGACTCACTGACTGGACGTAGGCGTCGAATTCAGTATTGGCAATGCTGACTCCAGCTTCAAGCGCTTTGAGTTGGGCTTGCTTGGCATTCAGGCTCCAGTAGCGAAACCACTGCACGAACGATTTATAGCTGGAGGCCGGATCGAGGCAGTCGGTATAACCAACGGTCCTTGAGGTGCGTTGGATGTTCTTCGCATCTGTCAGTTTTTTCTGCTGCCACAGCCGCCCAGTGCCGTAGTATGCGATGAGTGGCAGAACGACTTCAGTGTCCGGCGTGCGCGACGCTTCTTGCATGCGCTTGCCATAGTTCACCAATTCCTTGGCGTCTTTGACCGAGGTTTTGGTCTTGGTTGTGCTGGAGAGATGACGGCTCCAAATGGTGGGCAGCAGATCATCGGACAGTTGATCGAGCAGGCTGCCGGGAATAAACCCCGTGGCTTCGAGCCTAGCCCCCTGAGGGGCGTATTCCATTTCGTTTGTAGCGGTTTGCCTGGCACGAAACTGGCGAATATCACTCGGCTCAAAATGCTTGCCCACAGCCTCGTCAAACGCCCCTACATACGGACCGAAGGCGATGGCGATGGCGTCGAGAATGGACGTTTTACCCGTGCCATTGGCCGCAACCAGCACTGTCAGCTGCGGGTGAAAGTCGATATCGATCGTTTCAAAGCAGCGGAAATCACGCAGCCGCAACCGGGAAAGCCGTAGCGAATTTCTTCCGGCACTCGTCATGTTTTCCTGCGTGCCCATGCGAAACTCCAGCCGACATTTAAAACGCTAGTCTACCTGCTGACCTGCTCCCAGCGCAGCCTTTTGGAGGGACTGAAAAGCCGTCCTAATTTTGACAGAGTGCCTCCTGTTCTCCCCTTCAAGTTTCTTGTCTGGTGCGAGGTGCAATGCCTCCGCGACGGCCATAGAAGATCGGCTAAGGATTTATCATGAGTCGTGGATCACGGTCTCTGCAGCTTGCTCCTCCTTGCTTTACTATGGCGAATCCCGTTCCTTGGAAACCGTCTGCATGAGTAAACCCGGTCAAATGGTGCTAGTGGCACTGCGCAAGATGATTGCCTCGGGCGAACTAGCAGCAGGCGAGCGGCTGATGGAGATCCCGACGGCGGATCGCTTTGGCGTCTCGCGCATGCCGGTGCGCATTGCTTTCCGGACCCTCGAGCAGGAAGGATTGCTGGTACGCCACGGCGGACGAGGCTTTCAGGTACGGTCGGTGAGTGCGGATGATATTGTCGGTGCCGTTGAAGTACGTGGGGTATTGGAGGGACTGGCCGCACGACAGAGTGCCGAGCGTGGGTTGAGCAAGCAAGCGCAGGCAGCACTTAGTGAGTGCCTGCTACAGGGTGATGTACTGTTTAACAAAGGCTACGTGACAGAAGAAGACCTTGAGGCATTTCATGACCTCAACATGTACTTTCACCAGATAATTGTCGAAAGCAGCGCCAATCCGGCTATCGCAGAAGCCTTGGCGCGCAATGACCATCGCCCCTTCGCGTCAGTGTCAGCGCTTGCGTTCGATCGCGAAGACATGGCAAGCGAATACCGGCGCTTCAATTTTGCCCACATGCAGCACCACTCCGTGTTCGATGCGCTGGTCAGTCGCCAGGGCGCTCGTGCCGAAGCCATCATGCGCGAACATGCCAATGCTACCCTGCGTTACGCCGAGGTGTTTGGTGCAATTGGCAATAGTGAGCGGATGAAAGTGATCACGAGGGGGAAATGATTGCTTGGTTCACAGGTCCAGCACCAATAACGCCGATCTGGATCTCGAACAGCAGGGGGTGAACTGGTCATTGGCCGCTTGCTCCTCCTCGGTGAGAAACAGGTCACGGTGTTCAGGGACCCCTTCCAGCACACGGGTCAGGCAGGTCCCACAAACTCCCTGCTCACAGGAAATTGCGATATCGACGCCGTAGCTTTCCAGCACTTGGACAACCGTCTTGTCTGCCGGGATATCGAACACCTGACCGCTGCTGCCGAGCTTCACCTTGAACGCGCCGT
Source organism: Pseudomonas sp. M47T1 (assembly GCF_000263855.1). Taxonomy (GTDB): domain Bacteria; phylum Pseudomonadota; class Gammaproteobacteria; order Pseudomonadales; family Pseudomonadaceae; genus Aquipseudomonas. Next base: position 13,504 of record NZ_AJWX01000027.1, on the reverse strand, counting down.
CGGTACTCGTGTCCAGCTGCGCTGCAGCAAAATACTCACGGTGTAACTGCGCGTCACTCCAACCCTGGATCCTGGCAGTGTCGAGCACATGCTGCATGAAACCTGAAGGACCACAGACATACATGTGGAGGTCCGGTGCAGGATCGGCGAGAACTTTGGCGGTATCTAGGCGTGAATCGACGTCCTCATCAAAATGTAGGTGCACGCGATCGGCAAAGAGTCCTCCCTTGAGTCGCTCAACAAAAGCTGCTCGATCGGCGGCGCGCGCGCAGTAGTGCAGTTCGAAATCGGCACCGCTGTGGAACAGTTGCTCAGCCATGCAGAGAATCGGGGTGATACCGATACCGCCGGCGAACAACAGGCTTTGCCGGGCCTCCTCTACCAGAGGAAACAGGTTGCGCGGCTCGCTGATAAGCAGTCGATCGCCGATGTTAATCTCTTCATGCATGCACTGAGAACCGCCACGCGAAGCCGGGTCCTTAAGTACGCCAATCTGGTACCGATGGCGCTCTTGTGGGTGATTACACAGCGAGTACTGACGGATCAAGCCGCCGGGCAAGTGCACGTCGATGTGGGCACCGGCACTGAAGGCCGGTAGGTCTCCACCATGGGCGCACGCCAGTTCGAAGCTGGAAATATCCGACGCTTCGTTGTTGCGGGATGTCACGACGACCTCAATCATGTCGCACCTTCATGACCAGCCACCTAGTGGCCGCGAAAAATAGGAATGGGAACGGACCGGCATAGCTGCTCATCGTCTTTATTTGGCCGAGGTGATCAGCTCGACCGCAGGGGTTCGCTCTCGGGCAATGATTCGTTCCAGCACTCGCCTGGATTGCACGCCACCGGCATCGATATTGAGCTTAAGCAAGTTGCGCTCAGGGTTTGCCAGCAGGTTTTTCTGCTGTTGTTCGAGCATGGTGAGGTCTTCACTGAAGATCTTTCCTTGGCCCTCCCGAATGCTCGCGGTCAGCGTTTCGTCATGCGGATTGAAGTTGCGTGCCATGCCCCAGAAGTACCAGATCGAGGTGTCGGTTTCTGGAGTAATAAAATCGACAACGATGCTCGCTGCCTTGTATTGCGGCGCTGCGTTGTAACCACCCTTGCCGGCGTGAGCAACTCCCACTTCGATCAAGACATGACTGGGCGGGCTAAAGCGGCAGATCTGCCAACGGTCCACCGGTACGTCGTCAGCCAGGTTGTTACCTCGCAGGGCCATGCGCCAGAACGGCGGTGCCATGATGTTTTCCATGTGCCGCGCAGTGATTACCTCGTCATCCTGGACCCTGGTAATCGGCGCCGCTTCGTCAATTTCTTTCTGGCCAATGCTCGTGGCGTGCACGTAGGTTTCGTGGGTGAGGTCCATAAGGTTATCGATCATCAGACGGTAGTCACAGCCAATATGGAAAAGGCCGCCGCCATACGCCCATTCATCGCTGACAGCCCACTCCAGATGATGGATCAGCTCAGGATCAGCGATCTTCTGCTCTCCGGGCCAAACCCAGATAAAACCATAGCGTTCTTCAACAGCGTAAGTCTTGTTGCATGGAAAGCCGCGTACCCGCTGGCCCGGCATTTCGACGGTCTTGCCATCACAGCCCATCACCAAGCCGTGGTAGCCGCAGACTAGGTTGCCGCTCTCGACATACCCAAGCGAAAGGGGGGCGCCGCGATGCGGGCAAAAATCCTCAACTGCGGCAACTCGGCCATGCGGACCACGGTAGAAGACTATTTTCTCCCCGCAGATCTGCCGCCCGAGGGGCTTCTCAGCGATCTCGTCGGGAGTACAAGCGACATACCAGGTGTTCTTGGGATACATAAGACCTCCGAAGATTGTTTTTGTGGATCCATTAAACTGATTTAATTAACGAAAAGTCAAGATTTCTGCGTATTTAAAATATCAATGGATCCACCAAAGCATATGCATATCTTTCTCGTGACCTACCCAGACGCAAAAAACTTGTTTTTTTCCCGTCCACTAACTGCATTCAGTAACGACGAAGACGCAGGAGGAGGATTAAGCGAGGCTTATGCCGATTCCGACGCTCACGGAAAGACCGCCTATCTCCGGTCCAAACGACTCACTGGCTGCACATTCCGGATGACAGCTACGACTCCTTTCGACACGTAGGAACGGTCCTGGCAGATGCGTATAGCTTCGCAGGACCCAGTGTTCTAGGCTGATGCCAAACCGTAAGCACCATTAACCCCCCTGGCTTGGGGAAGGGGTACCAGTACAATCATCGATAAATTTTTTCTGAGCTGGAGTTAATTTTCCCAGCATGTGGGGGTAGCTTTGCTACGAAGTAGCTGAGCCTCCAGCAAAGCATACTCAACACCACGGAAATGATCGTCGCCAGCCCCAACCACTGAGGATTGGATGCGACCAGAGGAGCAATACCGCCTGCAAATCCGGCGAAGAACAATGTGTTGATAAACCCGTTCAAGGAGGAAGCGAGTCCGCAACTATTAGGGAAGATCTGCATAGCAGCCAACGCAAGACCCGGGTTAATCAAGGCCAAGCCAAAAGTTGACACGCCCAGCGGTATGACTGCCCAAGGCAGGCGGATCTCAGCCAAGCTTGCATATATGGTGGCGACGGTCGTCCCTAATAGGAGGATAACGTACCCCGCAAGAATGACCTTTGGGCTGTGGACCTTATTGGCAAGGCGCCCACCAACCCATGACCCACTCACCATTCCGGCCACCAAAGGCACGAATAGCCATCCAAATCCGCTGGTATCTCGCCCTAATATTTTGATGACAAAAGATGCCGCAGCACCGATGTAGAGTGAGAACACCGCGAACCCAAATCCACCAGCCACCGTTAGAAATACAAATCCTCTGTCAGACATAACCTGTAGGTATACGCGTAACAAAGGACGTAAAGAAAATGGTTGGCGTTTGTGGACAGGTAGTGTTTCCTCTAGTCCTCGCCAACAACATAGCCAAAGTACCGCACCAAACACACCCAAAAAAACGAAGATAAGCTGCCAGCCACCTACCTCCAGCATCCATCCGCCGATCAGTGGGGCAATGGCAGGTGCCAACGCAAACGCCATGATGACTTGCGACATGGACCGCATTGCATCGGCGCCATGACACCGGTCCTGGATGATGGCCCTACCTATGACCGACCCGGCACCAGCGGCTAATCCTTGAATAGCGCGCCAAGCTAATAACTGAGTGATATCTTGGCTGCTGGCTGCGCCAAAACTCCCGACGGTGAAAATGGCAACTGCCCAAAGCACAACTGCGCGCCTACCGAAACAGTCGGACAGAGTGCCGTAGAAAAGCATCATTACCGCCATGCCCATCAGGTAGCCACTAAGGCTTTGCTGGAGCACTAATGCCCGGACGTTGAAGTGTGTCGCGAGTGCATCAAAAGCAGGAAGATACGTATCGATTCCAAGCGAGCCGATCATCCCGAGCGCCGCCAGCATTGCTATCAACCGGTTGTTCATTTAGTCCCCAAACCTTGAGGGCACCCCGCCGGCATAACGTCAGCCGGCAGGTGCCGAATTTAGAAGGCGAAGTTGAGGCCGGTCTGGAACAGCAGCGCATCATCTGCAGCAGGAGCAAATGACGGCCCCTCTTGGTAGGTCAGCCCGTTTACCCAGTAAACGCCTTGAGTGACGCGAGCGGCGTAAGAGAGAGACAGGGCTGTCGATGACCGTTCTGCATCGGTCCCGAATTGCTCCACCGTATTGTGTGCGTACTTGCTGAAATAGCTCTTCGTAAAGCCAAGCGAAGCCATATCCCGTGGGCGGCTATCGAACGGGCCCAGGTAGAACGCCGTAACTTGGAAATCCTTACCGTAGAGATTACGGTCTTCCGGCGCATAGTTGACCTTCACGTCACCATATAAACCGCGCGGGCTTTGTCCATCAGGCTGGGTCAGTTGATAAGTCGCCGCAACGTAGCCCCCATAGTTGTCATTGGTCATACCGCCTTTGCGGTAGTCTGCGTAATGACTGGTGTTATAGATGAGCCCGACTCTAAACCATTTCGAATGCTGGTTGGCCGACGAGTCAACCTGGTAGCCAAACTCATCTACTACCAAAGGATTTGACCCATCGACTTTGATTTTGAACCCGGTTGGGTTTTCGTCTAGGTCATATTGGAAACGGTTAGGGCTAGCGCTGCGTGCAACACCCAATCTGTTGTACCAGCGTTTGCTTTCATCCTTGATCTGGAGTGTCATCGCTGGGCTGGGACTGAAAAGCGAGAGCCCGACTTGAACCGGGATGACGCTTATCGGACCTAGCGCTGCGGCAGATGAGTTGCCCCCCAGGACCATACCGTAGAACTGGCGAATGAGCGGGAAATAGCCGTACTGAACTTCTACCCGATCATCCAGAAAATGCTGATTGATCGCAAAAATCGACATGGTCAGGAAGTTCGGGTTGCTTGACTTATAGCTACCCTGCTCGGAGGCTAGCGCCATGGTGAGCTGAGCTTTTCCACCAAAACCTACTCGGGTCAGGTCGTAGGTCAGACCGATGCTTTCGGATTGACGCCACGTCGGATCCTGCCCGTTGTAGAGCTGCGGCCGCTGGTTATGGCCCAGCACGTCATAACGAAAATTGGGGCCGTATGATCCGTAGATCCCGAAACCATGCTCAGCAAGTGCGGCACGTATCCCGCCCAACTCGGGCGATACGGTCTCGCACGGTGCTGTCTCCCGAAGCACCGCTTCCGCCCTGGTCACGTAATCGGCATACGCCTCACAAGTCGGGGGAGTAATGGAAGACTGGGCCGGTGTCGTCTCCATGCTGTTTCCTTCCGGAGTAGCGACCGCAACAAGTGGTATGGCGGTGGCGAGAGTTATCAGTACACAAAACGCAGGGTTCGACGGACGCATGGCTACCTCTATTTTTTATTGTTTAGCTCAGGAGAATTTTGAACAGGGCACAAGGGGGCGCACTCGCTGCATTCAATCGCAGCGAGCAATGCACATGTGCGGGTCAGATGGATTGAAGCGGGCGGGTTCGCTTCAGATATAATGCGGCAGTCACTATTGCTGCTAACAATGCGACGCCCCCCAGTATCGATACACTGGTGCGTAGATCAGCGTTCAAGCGCAGCCCCAGCAGTGTAATCAGGAACGGGCTTATGAATTGGCCCAAGAAGAAGGAGGTATGCCAGAAGCCCATCCCTTTTCCGCGATGCTGAAATTCAAGATTACCAAGGCTCCAGGTGAGCAGTGCGGGGATCAGGATACCGCAGGCGATTTGAGCGACAAACGCGGCGGCAACTACCCACGCAACGCCTGGCAGAACTCCCATGCCATACAGCCCCACCGCGAATAGGGATAACGCTGCCAGCAAATGGGACCGCACCGAGTAGCTGGATATCATTGAGAATAGCAACGCCCCGATGGGCACGCCTATACCAGCAATACCACTGGCAAAGCCTATACGTGTCGGCGAATCAAGCCCTACGGCATGAAGCACAGAGCTAATCTGCAGAACCTCGACGTAATAGAGTACGGCGCAAAACATCGTCACCGCTCCAATGATGAGCATGGCCCTAACGGGAAAACGCTGGGATGTAGCTGCTACCTGTTCCGCTTTTCGAGGTGCTGGCTCCCAGGTAAAAAGTGCCAGGCATACAAAAACAGGAAGGGCGAGGAGGTAAAGGACAAAGGGACCATGCCACCCGAGGTTGCCGAGCATGCCAGACACGAATAACAATGTAGTTGCTGATACCGAACCCACCGCACTTTGTACCGCCAACCACTTTTTGCGGGGTTGGCCATGATACAAATCGCCCATCAACGTATTAGCGATTGTCATGATGAATGCTTCAGTCACTCCCAAGCAAAACCTGCTTGCAATGATGGATAGCAAGTCATTGAGCATGAAGGGCGCAAAACCAAACAACGCATAAAAAAACACGGCAATCAATAGAAGTCTGCGCCGGCCGACCTTATCAGCAAGAAATCCCGCGAGTGGCGACAGTAAAGCAATGCAAAGACTGGGGGCTGCGATCAGCAAAGGAATCAGCAGAGCTACTTGCGGATGGCCACTGAAATGCTGAGCAAGCAATGGAATGATCGGAACAATCGAGATAATGCCCATGATCGGTAACTGAGTGGTAAACACAAGCACAATTGCTTGCAGCGCGCCCGCCTGCCGTTGGACCCCCGCAGGGGCAATGCTCGATAGGGAGTCGTGAGAATGGTCTGACTCGTGAGTATCAACACGGTTGTGCAGAGCGGTTGGCTCCATGTCGTTCTCCTACGATGCCGGAAACGGCATCTTTTTGTTTTTGTATTAACTAAGGATTGGAAAGACGCAAGTTTATGCAGGATCAGATATTTAGGAGCCCTCCAGGGGTAACTACAAATGGTATTTCGTCCCGGATGTCGTTAACGGACCGCCCCACCAGAAGCTCATATTCCCCGGATACCAGTGTCCAGCCAGCGGGGCTCCATTTTTCAAAATTGAACCGTTCGATATCAACCTTCACGTGATCCGTCTGGCCGCTTTCGAGCCAAAGATTGGTGAATCCGGCCAGACGAATACGCCGGTCGGGGCCCCTTAGATAGACCTGTACAGTTTCTTTGCTCTCTCTAGGAGCTTCATTGGCTACGGTGACTTTAAGTTGCAACGCGCCGATATCGTGACCGAAAATTTGTGCATCCGAATAGGAAAAAAGGCCGTAACCCAACCCATGCCCGAAGCAATACGCCGGTGCCGTGGCAGTTGCTGCAAAATGACGATAGCCAACGACATCTCGCTCCAGGTAACGCAAGTCACCTTGAGCATCAGGACGTAACGACCAAACGGGATAATCACGTTCATTCTGCGCAAAAGTCACCGGCAATCGGCCCGCCGGTTCTAGTTCTCCGCTTAACACTTTGGCCAGTGCAGGGGCGAACTGCTGGCCGGGATACCAGACCATCAGCACCGCCGCAGCTTGCCGAAGACACGCAGTATCGATAGCGTGCGCTGCATTGACAACTACTACAGTCCTTGGATTGGCGGCACAAATTTTCTCGACAAGTTCGATCTGACTGGTTGGGAGGTACGTGGTGTCGCGGTCGATACTTTCCAATCCGGCATCGGCGGTCTCACCCACCATAAGCACCACCGTATCGGCCTGAGCTGCGACTTCTACAGCGCGTTGTACCAGATCGGACTCGACCGGAGGTTGGCAACCGAACCACAGTCCATGAGCGATGCTCGCACCCAGGCGCAAGGTGAATTGCAACGTCACTGTTTCACCGGAGGAAAAAAACGGTCCACATGCCGGTAATCGCTCTGCATCAACTTGCCCATGATGTCGCCTGCCACCGCACTACCGTCGTAATCCAAGCATTCCATGCCATTGATACGCAGGCTCGCCTGACCAGTGCCGCCTATGCAAAAACGGTATATTCCGCTATGAGAAGCTATAAACCTTGTGCTCGCTTCGACGCGCGCTTCACCTCGCAGATTGAGCAGGCTTCCAACGCCTGGCATGTCCTTAAACCAGATCAAAGACGTTGTATTACGGACTTCCCGGTGCAGGGCGTCTGTTGCAGTGAGGTTCTCAAAAAATTCTACGTCTAGCCCTGGAAGTCCGCTCTTTGTGCAGGGATTGATGCTGGTGAGTGGTGGCAGCCGATAGTCAGGAATCACACCTTGGGCGTGCTGAACCGCCCAGCCTGCCTCAGAAAAGTATCGATCTAGGGCTTCCAAAGGCTGGATCACTTCAGGACTCAGGGCGACCTTGGCGAAGGTTCCCCCCTGATAGCAAGGTACAGTCGCGTTAGGGCCAATGACAGCCAAACGGCCTGGTTGGCCTACATTGAGCGGTAGCAATTGATCCTGATTGGTAAGCAATACGAAGCTGGCAGCGGCAGCTTCTTCCAGCAAGGAAAGGCGGTTTGCTACCGTTCGTTGATCACTAGCATAGGTAGCTGGTTCGCTTACCCGCTCTGCAAGCCGACGCAGGCGGGCATTCGCTTCATCCAGATCAGCATGGCTCAGAGTGCCATCCGATAAGCCCGACGCCAACGCCGGCCCCATATGCCGTGGTGGTCCGGGCATCTCTAGATCAAGCCCGGCTTTCAGGCTGCTGTTGCCATCATGGGTACCGAACCAATCCGAAGTAATCAGCCCATCCCATGAGAGTTCATTCTTCAGCCAGTCACGTAGCACCTTGCGCTGCTCCGCGCAGCGTACTCCGTTGAGACGGTTGTATCCGGTCAGCATTGCCCACACGCCATGTCGCGCGGCAAATTCGAAGGGCCAGAGATAGACTTCGCGCAGCGTGGTCTCGTCGACCACAGAGTTCATGCTGCGGCGGTCAGTTTCCGAATCGTTGCAGACCACATGTTTGGCCACTGCGGCGACGCCACGCGCTTGGACTCCACTAATCCACTGACTGCCCAGCTCCGCAGTCAATTGGGGGTCCTCGCTGAACAACTCAAATGCGCGACCCGCAAGTGGGCTGCGCGGCAAATTTAGGTTTGGTCCCAGTACGGCCTGAACCCCAACGCGGATGGCTTCATCGCCAACCAATTCACCGACCCTGCGTACAATATTGCGGTCCCATGTGGCCCCCATGGAAACGCCGGAGGGCGTGAGGAGGGATATATCGCGCTCATCGACTCGGCCCCCAGTCACCCCCATAGGCCCATCGGCAAATCTGACAGGCGAGATACCTGCTTGCGGGATCGATGTAGTCGTCCACATGTCCGCGCCTGCAGTCAAATCGAGCTTTTGCTCGATGCTCAACAACGACTCCGTGGAGAACATTTACAGGCTCCGTGCCAAATGGCTGGCTTGGGCAAAATCCAAGACCTGTTCTGCCAGCAGGTTCAGCGACTGCTGAACAGCATCATTAGTACATTCGCCGTCGGTGTCGAACAACTTCGTGCCGGCCGTGTTAAGGGTGACGCCGAGAGGGGTCGGCCAGCCTCGCAATGCATGGACGATCGAACGCATCGCGCCCAGGGTGGTATTACATCCTTGCCAACCGGCAGCTGTAACAATGCAGCCTGCGGCACGACCATCTATGTAAACGCGAGTGTCGGCGCGTAAATCCTCCAGCAGATCGATTGCATTTTTCACTAGGCCCGAGACACCGCCGTGATACCCCGGTGAGGCAAGCAACAGCCCATCTGCGTGTCGTACTGCCTCGACCAATGCCCGTTGTCCCTCTGTGCGCTCCTGGCTCTCAGGGGAATAGGCGGGCAAGGCAGCAAGCTCGGATCCGCCGAACATGATTGTCCGGGCCCCCTTTGTCCGGGCATGCTCCAGCGCGGCACGTAGAGCATTTTCGGTGCTGGAGCCTGGTCGGGTTGTGCCGCCGATACCGACCAGAAAAGGGCGGTTGGCACCGACGTGAGATGTAGCGAGGACTTGCGACATGACAACCTCCGGATTCAACGCAGCTGTGGCATGACTTCACTGGAAACCAGTTCCATTGACTGGTTACCCAATCGAATACGCTCCGTAGTCAAAGGACCATTAGTGAAGCCCATCAGTACGTTGCCGATACCCAGATCACGATGTTTTTGGAGTTCCTCGGCTACCGTCGAGGGACTGCCATGCAGGCACCAGGTTTTGATCCAGCCTTCACTGAAACAGTCTGGATGAGGATGCAGCTCGACTCCGCTGATCTTCTCGGCGCGCTTGTTGAAGCTGTATTCCCGTTCAATGGATGTCTTGTAAGCCTTCAGAATCTGATGGAGCTCGTCTTCAGCTTGCTCGTCGCTTGGCGCAACGTGAACGCACTGATAGGTGTGAGTCGTCCAGGACAAGGCGTGTTTGATAATTTCCTCGCTGTGACCAGCGCCCATCAGGGCATCTCGATAGCGGGTGAAATACCGGCTGAGGTGATCGAAGGGCTCAGTCGTTGCAGGTACCGGCGGAGTAAAAGCCGGAATGAAGGCGGGCCAACCGTTATCGGCCGCCAACTGCATACTGGTTTCACGAAGAGCTACGGGCATGATTCGATTAAAGGGTTTGTTCTCGTACGCGCCAGGGACGATGCGCTGGACAACAGCACCTTTGTAATGCGCGGTTTCAAAGGTGATGGGCTCATCCTCGATCTTCTTTTCCCAAAGCTGAGTAACGATATCGAGGTTTTCAAGCAGCATCGCTGACGCTTGTTTGTAATTGACGCCAAATCCAATCATCTCCTCCGGAGTCGTGCCGCTGCCGATGCCGACGAGCAGCCGACCTTGGGTAAGCTGGTCAAGCAGGTTAATGCGTTCGGCAAACCGGACCGGATGATGCAGCGGGACAGTGGTGACCGACATGCCGAAATAGATACGTTTGAGCGTACCGGCGAGATGAGCAGCGAACATGAAGGGGTCACTGCACATCGGCGCATAGCCAGTGAAATGATGATCAGGCATGAACACAGCGTCGAAGCCTAGCTCCTCAGCTTTGCGAGCATGGTCAGCAAGTGCGTCCATGACAAATTTGTCTTCATGAGGTCCGCTGGAACGGCCTACGAGGAATGCGGAAAAGCGCATGGCGCAAACTCCTTGTTGTTGTATTGATAGGAGAGAAATCTTCAGAAGTAGAATGTGAATTCGTGTTCGTGTTTCGCACTATAGGAGCCGCCAGATCGGGCGTCAACGGGCTGAAGAAAATTTCGTTCGGTGGGTACTACCCTTCCTTTTTAAGGGCTGATCGACGTGAAGATTTCGTGTTGACGAACTAGAATTCTCGTTCTATAAAGCCCTTGGTGATAGCTATCGCTGTTTTGCTACGTCTACAAGTCATCCAATAGGGCGCCCGCATGTTTCGTTATTTTCCCACCAATTATTCATGGAATCTGTCTGTCGACCTTGCGCTTGAGATGGGGGGACGAATAGGAGAAATCGAGCAAATGTGTTCACCTTTGCTTGAGGCCTCACGGCAGCAGGACTCTGTTGGCACGCAGGCATTCCGTGACACCTGGGCGTCTATGGCAAACAAGCTATGCGAGCTTGCACGCGAGGATGAAGCAGCTGAGCGGCTCTTTTCGGCAGGTGAGAAATACAACCGCGCGGCGATTTACTTCCAAACCTGTGAGCGCCTGCAGGCCCATGGTGCGCCAGGTCGAGCGGAGCTATATGCGCAGTTCCTTGAGACCTTTACACGCGGTATCGAGCTGTCTCAAGAAAACTGCGAGCGAGTGGAAATTCCCTACGAAGGCAAAGTTCTCAGCGGGCTGTTTGTACGCGCAGAAGGCGTCGAAGGTCCTGCACCCGTCCTGCTGCAAGTGAACGGCCTGGACTCCACCAAGGAAATGAAATATCGAGTAGGGCTCCCAGCCTGGCTCGCAAAGCGAGGCGTTTCATCGCTGATTGTTGACCAACCCGGTACTGGCGAGGCACTACGCCTGCACGGCTTGACTGCGAGGTTCGACAGTGAGCACTGGGCAAGCCGTGTTGTCGACTACCTCGAGACTCGCACCGACGTAGATGCCGGTCGTATCGGTATGGAGGGAATATCACTGGGAGGTTACTACTGCCCTAGGGCGGTGGCATTCGAACCGCGGTTTGCATGCGGAGTGGTGTGGGGCGCTAACCATGATTGGCGTGACGTCCAGAAGAGGAGGCTAGAGAAGGAGGGTGACTTTCCCGTGCCCCACTATTGGGCACACGTTTGCTGGGTATGGGGAGCTGCCAACCTAGATGAATTCATGACTATCGCGGAAAACGTGCACCTTGACGGTGTTGTCGAGCGCATTCAAGTCCCATTTTTGGTCACACATGGCGAAAAAGACTCCCAGATACCTCTTAAATGGGCTCATCGCACCTTTGAACAATTGGTGAACAGCCCCCGGCGAGAGTTGAAGATTTTTACAGACCGTGAAGGTGGCGTGCAGCATTCAAGCTTCGACAACAGCATCAATGCTGGTCAGTACATCGCTGACTGGGTAGCCGAGACCCTAGGCGGGAATACCCATTAAGAAAGTGGATCACTACGAGAACAAAAAAATGACTATGAATATTATCGGGCCAGACTACCTGGTCTTTGGTGTGGATGACCTAGAAGCTTGTACGCAGTATTTGCTGGACTATGGTTTATCCGCCGTCGGTGATGGACGCTTCGAAGCTCTGGATGGAACCGGCGTACATTTACGGCATCGAGACGATCCAAGTCTGCCTGTCGCGATGGGAACCGCCACTCAGTTGCGCGAAACGGTTTATGGTGTTGGTGATGAGGATAGTTTGCGACTCATAGAGCGAGAGATGAGCCAAGACCGGCCCGTCACTCGCGGTGAAGATGGTATATTGCGATGCATCGACGACATGGGTTTCGCCCTTGGATTTCGGATTTCTCAGCGCCGCGACGTCCTATTACCTGCTGAGCGTTCCAACGCTCCCGGAGACGCTAACAGGGCGGTGAACTTACTCGGCGTTACAGAGGACATGGCGGCGCTACCTCGCAGCTTGTCCCACGTAGTTTACTTTGTCCCTGATAGTGCGAAGGCGGAGGCCTTTTATGCTCGGCTGGGCTTTGTATGCACCGATCGTTTTATTGGTGTAGGGCCGTTCATGCGCCCGGCGGGGACGCAAGATCACCACACGCTCTTCCTTATCCAAACGCCACCTTTTATGAAAGGTGTGGAGCACTTCACCTTCCACATGGGAGGTCCAACCGAAGTAATGACTGCCGGAACACGGCTAGTGGAAAAGGGCTATCAGTCCTTCTGGGGACCGGGCCGTCATAAGCTAGGCTCAAATTGGTTTTGGTATTTCAATAGCCCGCTAGGGTGCCATGTTGAATACGATGCCGATATGGATCTTCATGATGACAGTTGGGTTGCGCGGGTCGCTGCGCCGGGCGCCGACAACTCCCAATACTTCCTGTTGACCCATCGCGAAAAATGGGCTCCCGGTGGGGCTGAGCCCAAAGCGGAATAAGATGCACGGTGTTCCGCTATGCCATTTAGACGACCTGACAGATGGGGAATCGAAAGGATTTGATCCCAACATTACAGGCCAGGACACCATTATTGTCGTTCGTCAAAGCCTACAGGTTTATATCTACAGTAACTCCTGTCCACATCTCGATACACCGCTGGCTTGGCGCAAGGATGCTTACCTAAACAAAGCGGCGGATCGAATTGTTTGCTATGCGCACGGCGCCTTGTTCGATATTTCTTCCGGCATTTGCCTGCTAGGCCCGTGTCTGGGCCAGCGCCTTACATCAATCCCATTTCATATCGACAAAAAAGGTTTTATTTTTCTTGACTCATGACCCCGTGAAGACTGGTGCTCGTGAGTTCCATTTTTTCGAGCACGATGCGTTGCATGTTAACGCTACAGGATCATCCTATGAAACTAGCTACGCTTAGAGACGGGAGCCGAGACGGCAGATTAGTAGTCGTATCTAGAAACTTGGAATATGCGACTGACGCTACATCAATAGCACCTACTCTCCAGTACGCTATCGAGCGCTGGACTGAAGTAGAACCAGCACTCCGAGTCCTTTATGGAGCATTGAATGCCGGATCTGCAGAAAAGACTTTTGCCTTTGATATCGATCACGTACTGGCCCCGTTA
>NZ_AJWX01000026.1 GCF_000263855.1 Pseudomonas sp. M47T1 | reverse complement strand
TTCGAATGAGGGCGCCAATTGGAGGCGCAAGTGGCGCCGTTTTATAGCAACACCGCAGGCAAGCGCGGACGCCCTGCGATAGGGGTGTTGCGCATGTCGCGCATGTGCGTCGTGCAGCAGTGTTTCGGTTTCTTCGATGAAGGCTGTGAAGATGCCATCTACGACAGCCAGGCCATCTGCGGTTTTGCACAGCGTAGTAGGCACGGCTGCTAACGTGGCGGATGTCACCCAGGGTTATCAGTTGCTGCACGGTGACGAAACCTATGTTTCGGGTGACGCTGGATACACCGGAGCGGACAAGCAACCGGAGCATGCTGAAGGGACGTTATCTAGTCGATTGCAGCACGGCCAAGCAGTTACAGGGAGGTTGAAAAAAACCGGCGTGGAAATGGGGGCGGTGCGAACGGGTTAATTGTTCAGCGTCTCCCTAGGGCGCATGGCATTGGCGCAGGCTCTCAACCATCCCCGGCAGTGCCAGCGCAGCCTGTCGGCAGCCGTTACAGGCTCAACGCCGGCGCCAGCGACTCCCGGGTAATCTCCTTGATCGACTTGGCCCCCGTCAGCACCATTGCCACGCGCATTTCCTTCTCGATCAGCTCCAGCAGATGGGTCACCCCGGCGCCACCGGCTACCGCCAGCGCATAGACAAAAGCGCGCCCCAGCAGTACCGCATCGGCGCCCAGGGCAATCATGCGCACGATATCCAGCCCGGTACGAATGCCCGAGTCGGCCAGGATCGACAACTTGCCCTTCACCGCCTCGGCAATGGCCGGCAACGCCCGGGCGCTGGACAACACGCCGTCGAGCTGGCGGCCGCCGTGGTTGGACACCACGATGCCGTCGGCACCGAAGGCCACGGCGTCGCGGGCGTCCTGCGGGTCCAGGATGCCCTTGATCACCATGGGCCCCTGCCAGTATTCGCGTATCCACTCCAGGTCCTTCCAGGAAATGGACGGGTCGAAGTTGCTGCCCAGCCAGCCGATGTAGTCGGCAAGGCCGGTGGGGTTACCGCGATACGTGGAGATGTTGCCCAGGTCGTGAGGGCGGCCCAGCAGGCCCACGTCCCAGGCCCAGGCCGGGTGCGTGACGGCTTGCAGCATGCGCCGGGCGGCGGCGTTGGGGCCGCTCATGCCCGAGTGGGCGTCGCGGTAGCGCGAGCCCGGCACCGGCATGTCCACGGTGAAAATCAGCGTAGTGACGCCGGCTGCCTTGGCGCGCTCCAAGGCGTTTTTCATGAAGCCGCGGTCCTTGAGCACATACAGCTGGAACCACATGGGCCGGTTGATGGCCGGGGCCACTTCTTCAATGGGGCACACCGACACCGTGGACAAGGTGAACGCAATGCCCTTGGCGGCCGCCGCCCGCGCCGCCTGCACTTCACCCCGGCGGGCGAACATGCCGGCCAGGCCGATAGGCGCCAGGGCCGCAGGCATGGCCAGGGTTTCCCCGAACAGCTGGGTTTCAAGGCTCAACTCGGACATGTTGCGCAGCACGCGCTGGCGCAGGGCAATGTCGGCGAGGTCCGCCACGTTGCGGCGCAATGTGTGCTCGGCGTAGGCGCCGCCGTCGAGGTAGTGGAACAGGAAGGGCGGCAGTTTGCGTTGGGCGGCGGCGCGGTAATCGGTGGAAGCCGAAATAATCATGGAGGGGACTTCTCTCAACGTACAGGAACGGGCCGCCATCGCGGCCGATGGGGGAAGGGTAGTTGAAGATTGCGTTATGGCCAGCGGAGCGCGGCTGCCGGCTAAAAGGCTGTTGATTCATACAGTGGTTGGCGCTACTCTGCATGGAGAACATCTGTACTCCACCACTGGCAAGCCAATGCTCATGACCGACCCCCTCATGGATTTCACCGACCTAGCGCCGTTTCCCTCGCCGCTGGAGCTGCTGGAGCACCAGTGCCTGTTGCTGAGCAACGAACTGGACGAAACCAATGCCGAGCTGCGCGCCTGCCGGCAGCGCATCGCGGCGCTGGTTACCATGCACGGCAGCGACAGCAACGAAATCGCCCGGCTGCGGCGCGAACTGGCGGCCCGGCCCACCGGCACTTGAAATACCCGGCCTGGCTCGACACAATCGCGCCCCGATCCGGCCACCGCAGCCGGGCGTGTGCAGGCAACAGGGGCTGGGCTTGAACGAACAGACATTATCCATGCGTCTCGAACGCGTGGCCGCGCAGGTGCCGCCGGGGGCGCGCCTGGCCGACATCGGCTCCGATCACGGCTACCTGCCGGTGGCATTGCTGCGCCGTGGCGCCATCGCCGTGGCGGTGGCGGGCGAAGTGGCCGCCACGCCCTTCCAGGCAGCGCTACGCACGGTGCGCGAGAATGGCCTGGAGCCGTGGATCACGGTTCGCCTGGCCAATGGCCTGGGCGCCATCGAGCCGGGCGATGGCATCACTGCCGTCAGCCTGTGCGGCATGGGGGGCGAGACGATCCGCGACATTCTCGACAGCGGCAAGGCGCGCCTGAACGGCCGTGAACGCCTGATTCTGCAGCCCAACGGCGGCGAACAGCCGCTGCGTCAGTGGCTGATGGATCATGGCTACCGCATCCTTTTCGAAGAAGTACTGCACGAAAATCGCTTCCACTACGAAATCATCGTCGCCGAGCGTCTCGGGCCGGTGACCTACACCGCGCACGAGCTGTACTTCGGGCCTCTGCAACTGCAGGCCCGCAGCCCGGCGTTCATCAGCAAATGGCAGCGCGTGCTGCACCTCAGGCAGCAGACTCTGGCCCAGTTCGCCAGGTCGCGGCAAGGGGTGCCCGAACACAAGCGGCACGACGTAGCCCAGCAGGTTCGCTGGATCAGTGAGCTGTTGGCCTGAGTGCGTGCGGGGCAACATCCATGTGTTTCTAGACGATTCAACGACAGCGGTACAAGACTTCCAAGCGGAAAAACCGGATAATCGCGGCCATCGTTTTGCTCGTAATTATGGTATTCCCGCATGGAAATCAAGGTCAACTTTCTCGACAACCTCCGGCTTGAGGCCAAGTTTGACGACTTCACCGTGGTGGCCGATCAGCCCATTCGCTATAAAGGCGATGGCTCGGCACCGGGTCCGTTCGATTACTTCCTGGCATCGTCGGCGTTGTGTGCGGCTTACTTCGTAAAGTTGTACTGCACCACGCGCAATATCCCCACCGATAACATTCGCCTGTCGCAGAACAACATCGTTGACCCGGAAAACCGCTATAACCAGATCTTCAAGATCCAGGTAGAGCTGCCTGCGGACATCTGCGCGAAAGACCGCCAGGGCATCCTGCGGTCCATCGACCGTTGCACGGTGAAAAAGGTGGTGCAGGCCGGCCCCGAGTTTGTCATCGAAGAAGTGGACAACCTCGATGCCAATGCCGACGCCTTGCTGATGCTCAACCCGGAGGCGGGCACCCACACCTATGTGGCGGGCAAGGACCTGCCGCTGGAGCAGACCATCGCCAACATGTCGGGCATCCTCGCGGGCCTGGGCATGAAGATTGAAATCGCCTCGTGGCGCAATATCGTGCCCAACGTGTGGTCGCTGCATATTCGCGACGCGCATTCGCCCATGTGCTTCACGAACGGCAAGGGCGCTACCAAGGAAAGCGCCCTGGCGTCGGCACTGGGCGAGTTCATCGAACGGCTCAACTGCAACTTCTTCTACAACGATCAGTTCTGGGGCGAGGACATCGCCAACGCGCCATTCGTGCACTACCCCGACGAGCGCTGGTTCAAGCCGGGCGCCAAGGACGCGCTGCCGCAGGAAATCCTCGACGAGTACTGCCTGGGCATCTACAACGCCGACGGTGAACTGCGTGGCTCACACCTGTACGACACCAACTCCGGCAACACGGAGCGCGGCATCTGTTCGCTGCCGTTCGTGCGTCAGTCGGACGGGCAGGTAGTGTATTTCCCTTCCAACCTGATCGAAAACCTGTACCTGAGCAACGGCATGAGCGCCGGCAACACCCTGGCCGAAGCCCAGGTGCAGTGCCTGTCGGAGATTTTCGAGCGGGCGGTGAAGCGCGAAATCCTCGAAGGCGAACTGGCCCTGCCCGATGTACCCCAGGCAGTGCTGGCAAAATACCCTGGCATCCTGGCCGGTATTCAGGGGCTCGAAGAGCAGGGCTTCCCGGTGCTGGTGAAGGACGCATCGCTGGGCGGCGAGTTCCCGGTGATGTGCGTGACCCTGATGAACCCGCGCACGGGTGGCGTGTTTGCCTCGTTTGGTGCGCATCCACGTTTTGAAGTGGCACTGGAGCGCAGCCTCACCGAGTTGCTGCAGGGGCGCAGTTTCGAAGGCCTGAACGACTTGCCGCAGCCGACGTTTGAAAGCCATGCGGTGACCGAGCCGAACAACTTCGTGGAACACTTCATCGATTCCAGCGGCGTGGTGTCGTGGCGTTTCTTCAGTGCCACGTCCGACTTCGAGTTTGTGGAATGGGACTTCAGCGGCGAGGGCGAAAACGCCAACGCCGACGAAGCTGCGACGCTGTTCGGCCTTCTCGAAGAAATGGGCAAGGAAGTGTACATGGCGGTGTACGAGCACATCGGCGCCACCGCCTGCCGTATCCTGGTACCGGATTATTCCGAGATCTACCCGGTGGAAGACCTGATCTGGGACAACACCAACAAGGCCTTAGCGTTCCGAGCCGACATTCTCAACCTGCACAGCCTGGGCAATGTCAGCCTGAAAATGCTGCTCAAGCGCCTGGAAAACTGCGAGGTGGATGAATACACCACCATCACCACCCTGATCGGCGTCGAGTTCGACGAGAACACGGTGTGGGGCCAGTTGACCGTGCTGGAACTCAAGCTGTTGATCTGCCTGGCGTTGAAGAAGTTCGACGAAGCCAAGGAATGGGTGGAAACCTTCCTGCAGTTCAACGACAACACCGTGGAACGCGGCCTGTTCTACCAGGCCTTGAACGCGGTGCTGGAAGTGCAGTTGGACGATGACCTGGCCTTGGCCGATTACGAGGTCAACTTGCGCCGCATGTTCGGCAACCCGCGCATGGACGCGGTGCTGGGCTCGCTGGACGGCAGCGTGCGCTTCCACGGCCTGACCCCCACCAGCATGAAGCTGGAAGGCCTGGACCGCCACCAGCGGCTGGTCGACAGCTACAAAAAACTGCACGCAGCGCGCGCAGCCTTCAGCCCCCGCAGTTGACACTGAGTCACCTTGTAGCCGCTGCCGTCAGGCTGCGGCTACAGGGACCTGGCGGTTAAATCACCGGCGGCCGCTGCGGGTGCTGACGTCCACCCATACCGCCAGCACCAGGATGCTGCCCTTGACGATCATCTGCCAGTAGCTGTCGACGTCCAGCATGGACATGCCGTTGTCCAGGCTGGTGATCACCAGCGCGCCCAGCAGGGCGCCGTAGACGGTGCCCGAACCGCCGCGCATGGACGTGCCGCCAATGAAGCAGGCGGCAATGGCGTCCAGTTCGCCCATGTTGCCCGCCGACGGCGAGCCCGCCGCCAGGCGAGCGGTGTTAACCAGCCCGGCCAGGGCGCACATCACCCCCATGATGCCGAAAATCCACAGCTTCACGGCCTGCACGTTGATGCCCGACAGGCGCGTGGCTTCCATGTTGCTGCCCACCGAGTAGATGCGCCGGCCAAACACCGTCTGGCTGGTGACGTAGCTGAACACCCCCAGCAAAATCAGCAGTAGCAACACCGGCACGGGAATGCCGTCGTAGCTGTTCAGCGTGTAGACAAACCCGGCCAGCACCGCGCCAATCAGCACCACGCGCAGCGCATCACGAATCATCGGGCGCGCCGCCAGGCCATGCAGCGCACGGTTGCGCCGCTGTTTCCCGGCCAGGAACAGGGTCAGCGCAAACAGCAGCACTCCCAACACCAGCCCTACCGTGGGCGGCAGGTACCCCTGGCCCACGTACACCAACTGTGGCGACACCGGGGCGATGGTGGTGCCGCCGGTCACGCCCAGCAATATTCCGCGAAAGGCCAGCATGCCGCCCAGGCCCACAATAAAGGACGGAATGCGCAGGTAGGCGGTCATGAAGCCGTTGGCCAGGCCGATCACCAACCCGCACACCGCCACCAGGCCCAGGTTCGCCAGCAGCGGCACGTGATAAATCACGTCGAGGATCGCCGCCACGCCACCCAGCAAGCCCAGCAACGAGCCCACCGACAGGTCGATCTCGCCGCTGATGATCACCAGCACCATGCCGCAGGCCAGAATGCCGGTGATGGACATCTGCCGCAGCAGGTTGGACAGGTTGCGCGGTGTGACAAAGCCGCCCTCGGTCTGCCAACTGAAAAACAGCCAGATGATCGCCACGGCAATCACCAGTGCCAACATCTTGTAGCGGGTGAACAGCTGTTTGACCTGATTCATCTACGCGCGCTTCCACTTATTATTGTCGTGTCGTTCGGGGTGCTCAGGGCGGCGGCCAGCACTTGCTCCTGGGTCAGCCCCTGGTTGATGAAGTCGCCGCGCAACTGGCCTTCGCCGATCACCAGCACCCGGTCGGAAACGCCCAGCACTTCGGCCAGCTCCGAGGACACCATGATGATCGACACGCCTTGCACGGCCAGGGCGCTCATCAGCTTGTAGATCTCGTACTTGGCGCCCACGTCCACGCCGCGGGTGGGTTCGTCGAGGATCAGCACCCGCGGCGCGGTCAGCAGCATCTTCGCCAGCACCGCCTTCTGCTGGTTGCCGCCCGACAGGCTGGTGATCGGCAGGAACGGGCTGGCCGTCTTGAGGTGCATGCGCGCAATTTCCTTGTCGATGCTGCCCAGCTCGGCTTCGGCATCGATGCGAGTCATTTTCGAGTAGCTGTCCAGCACCGCCAGAGTGATGTTCTGGCCCACCCCCAGGTCGGGAATGATGCCCTGGCGCTTGCGGTCCTCGGGCACCATGCACAGCCCCGCGCGAATGGACTTGAGCGGTGTGCGCGTGTCGATCGGCTTGCCGTCCAGCCACACTTCGCCTTCATGGCGGCCGGGGTAGGCACCGAACAGCGCCGACACCAGCTCGGTGCGGCCGGCACCCACCAGCCCGGCAATGCCAAGGATCTCGCCGCGCTTGAGCACAAAGGAAATGTCGTCCACGCGTTTGCGCCGGGGGTTGTCGACGTCGTAGCAGGTGACGTGGCGCGCCTCGAAAATCACTTCGCCAATGGCGTGCGGGCTGGTGGGGTAGAGGTTGCTCATTTCCCGGCCGACCATTTGCGTGATGATGCGCGGGATGTCCATGTCGGCCATGGCCGTGGTGGCCACGTGCTTGCCGTCGCGAATCACCGAAATGGTGTCGCACACCGCCGCCACTTCATCCAGCTTGTGGGAGATGTACACACAGGCCACGCCTTTGGCCTTCAGGTCACGCACGATGTGCAACAGCACATCGATTTCCGAACGGGTCAGGGCCGAGGAGGGCTCATCGAGGATCAGCAGCCGCGCCTGTTTGTTCAGCGCCTTGGCGATCTCCACCAGTTGCTGGTAGCCGCCGCCGTACTGCGACACCGGCAGCGATACGTTCATGTCCGGCACCTTGAGCTCACGCATCAAGGCTTCGGCGCGGTGGATCATGGCCGGGTAGTTCATGCGCCCGCCCGGCAGTGTCAGCTCGTGGCCCATGAAGATGTTTTCAGCGACCGACAGGTCGGGCACCAGGGTCAGCTCCTGATGAATGATGACGATGCCGGCGGCCTCGGTTTCACTGATGGAATGGGCCTTGAGCGGTTGGCCGTCCCAGAGGATTTCACCCTGCCAGGTGCCCCAGGGGTAAACCGCCGACAGCACCTTCATCAGCGTTGACTTGCCGGCCCCGTTTTCACCGCACAGGCCCACGCACTCCCCCGGGCGAACCTTGATATCAATGCCGTTTAAGGCGTGCACGCCGCCAAAGCTTTTGACGATGCCGTTCATTTGCAGCAGGTATTGGGACATAACGACAGGCTCGGAAGGGATCTTTGGGTAACGCCACAGGAACCGAAAGGGGGGGCGAACCCCCGTGGCCGCTGCCGCCAGGCTGCACTGGCCCCCCGTACACCGCAGAGGTGCAGCGAGGTTCAAGGCCAGCGCAGGCTGGTGGCAGCGGCTACAGCGTCACAGGCACCACATGTTCACTGCCCGGCAATCTGCGCCTTGGTGTAGAACCCGTCCTTCTCCAGCAGGTCGATGTTGTCCTTGGTCAACGGGGTAGGGGTGAGCAGGATGGTGTCGACCTTCTTGCTGCCGTTGTCGTACTGCGAGGTGTAGGTGGGTTTCTCATTGCGGGCCAGCTCCACCGAGAGTTTGGCCGCTTGCGAGGCAATCAGTTTCAGCGGTTTGTACACGGTCATGGTCTGGGTGCCATCGAGCACGCGCTTCACCGCCGCAAGGTCGGCGTCCTGGCCCGAGATGGGCACCTTGCCGGCCAGCTTCTGCGCGGCCAGGGCCTGGATGGCGCCGCCGGCGGTGGCGTCGTTGGAGGCGACGATGCCATCGATCTTGTTGCTGTTCTTGGTCAGGGCGTTTTCAACGATGCTCAGGGCCTCGGTGGGGTTCCACTCTTTCACCCATTGCTGGCCCACAATCTTGATGTCGCCCTTGTCGATGGCCGGTTGCAGCACCTTCATCTGGCCCTCGCGCAGCACCTTGGCGTTGTTGTCGGTGGGCGCGCCACCCAGCAGGAAGTAGTTGCCCTTCGGTGCCGCCTGCAATACGCCGTTGGCCTGCATCTCGCCGACTTTCTCGTTGTCGAAGGAAATGTAGGCGTCGATGTCGGCATTGAGGATCAGCCGGTCATAGGACACCACCTTGATGCCGGCCTTTTTCGCCTCGGCGACGGCGTTGGTCAGCACCGTGGCGTTGAATGGCACGATGACGATCACGTCCACGCCGCGGGAGATCAGGTTTTCAATCTGCGAGATCTGTTTCTGCTCGTTGGCGTCGGCCGACTGCACATAGACTTTGGCGTCCATTTTTTCCGCCGCCGCCACGAAGTAGTCACGGTCGCGGGCCCAGCGCTCCAGGCGCAGGTCATCGATGGAAAAGCCGATTTTCGGGTGGGCGGCGTCCGCCATCACCGGCAGCGACAGCAAGGCCAGGGCGCTGGCGAGCAGCGTGCGTTTGAATGATTTCATGGTATGCGTCCTTTTATTGTTGTTTGAGACACTGCTGAAAACGTTGAGCTTCAATGCCCCTGCAACTGTAGAGCGTGGTGGCGGGGCGCGAGCAGAGAATTGTCGCGCGAATGTAACCGCGCCCGGCTCAGGGGTAGATAAACCTGTTCACCACGCCTTCCAGCATCTCCTGGCGGCCGCTGACCGCTTGCGGGTCAAGGTTGTTGTTGAAGGCATGCTCGGCCAGTGATGCCAGGCTGAACTCACCGGCCAGCAGCGCCTGGCCGAAGGGCTGCTGCCAGCCAGCGTAGCGCTGGTCCTTGAACTGCTGCAGGCGGTCGTTCTCCACCATGGCGGCGGCGCGCGTCAGGGCCAGGGCCAGTACGTCCATGGCGGCGACGTGGCCGTGGAACAGGTCCAGGTCGTCCACACTTTGGCGGCGCACTTTGGAATCGAAGTTGAACCCGCCGCGCTGGAAGCCGCCGGCCTTGAGGATTTCATAGGTGGCCAGGGTCATTTCCTCGACGCTGTTGGGAAACTGGTCAGTGTCCCAGCCGTTCTGCGGGTCGCCACGGTTGGCGTCGATGCTGCCGAAAATACCCAGGGACACCGCCGTGGCGATCTCGTGATGAAAGCTGTGGCCGGCCAGGGTGGCGTGGTTGGCCTCGATGTTGACCTTGATCTCCTTCTCCAGGCCGTACTGCTGCAAAAAGCCGAACACCGTGGCGCTGTCGTAATCGTATTGGTGCTTGGTGGGTTCTTGGGGCTTGGGTTCTATCAGCAGGTCACCCTTGAAGCCGATGGCGTGCTTGTGCTCCACCACCATGCGCATGAAGCGGCCCAGTTGCTCGCGCTCGCGTTTGAGGTCGGTGTTGAGCAGGGTCTCGTAGCCTTCGCGACCACCCCACAGCACGTAGTTGGACCCCTCCAGGCGTAGGGTGGCGTTCATCGCGCTGCACACCTGTGCGGCGGCCACGGCGAACACTTCCGGGTCGGGATTGCTGGCGGCGCCGGCGGCGAAGCGCGGGTTGCTGAAGCAGTTGGCGGTGCCCCACAGCAGCTTGATGCCAGTCTGTTCCTGATGGCGTTCCAGGTGGTCGACCATCTGCGCGAAGTTATGGCGGTACTCGCGCAACGAGCCGCCTTCGGGGGCCACGTCGGTGTCGTGAAAACTGTAGTAATCGATGCCCAGCTTGGAGAAGAATTCGAAGGCGGCGTCGGCCTTGCCGATGGCCAGTTCCATGGGGTCGCCAGGGTGCTGCCAGGGGCGTTTGAAGCTGCCCACGCCAAACATGTCGGCACCCGGCCAGACAAAGGTATGCCAGTAGCAGGCGGCCATGCGCAGGTGTTCGCGCATGGGCTTGCCGAGAATCAGCTTGTTGGCGTCGTAGTGACGGAAGGCCAGGGGGGAATCACTGTGGGGCCCTTCGTAGCGAATGGTGTCGACGGCGGGAAAGTACGGCATGGACGTGACCTTGTTGTTAGAGGCGGTGCGCTGATACTAGCCAGCGCGGCATGGCCACTTATCATGAAAATCACCAACTCACCGTGCGATTTTGCGTATTGAGCTTCCTGCCGCCGGGGCATAGGCTGTGCTCAGCGACCCACGTCGACCGGCCAGGGAACAACAATGAAAAACCTACCGCCCGCCCACCGCATCGCGCTGTTGTTCAACGGCAGCAAGGTCTATGACCGGGGCATCATCACCGGCATCGGCAATTACCTGAGCAGCACCCGTGCGTCCTGGGACCTGTTCCTGGAAGAGGACTTCCTGTGCCGGCTCAAGGGCATCGAGCGCTGGCAGGGCGACGGCATCATCGCCGACTTCGACGACCCGCTGATTGGTGAGGCGCTGGCCCACAGCAAGCTGCCCGTGGTGGCGGTGGGCGGTTCCTACCAGGACGAGGGCGCCTACCCCCGGCACATTCCCTACGTGGCCACCGACAATGCCGCGCTGATCAAGATGGCCTATGAGCACCTGATCGAGGCGGGGCTTACGCGTTTTGCCTGTTTCAGCCTGCCCCCGGCCCAGGCCAACCGCTGGGCCCAGGAGCGCGAAAAGGCCTTTCAACGGTTGATGCAGCGTGACGGCCTGCACGGCGCGGTATACCGCGGCCTGGGCACCAGCGCGCCGCTGTGGGACAGCGCCGTGGAGCAGTTGATTGCCTGGCTGCACAGCCTGCCCAAGCCCATCGGTATCATCGCCGTGAGTGATGCCCGCGCCCGGCAACTGCTGCAAGCGTGCCTCACCGCCGGCATCGCCGTACCTGGGCAGGTGGCGCTGATTGGCATTGATAACGACCCGCTGACCCGCACCCTGACCCGCGTGCCGTTGAGCTCCGTGATTCAGGGCACGGAAACCATGGGCCGCACCGCCGCGCACTTGCTGCATCAGATGCTGCACGGCATGCCGGCTACGGCGCAGCAGATCCTGGTGCCGCCGGACGCGGTGAACGTTCAGGCGTCCAGCCTGCACCAGCCGCTGGACAACCCCTACGTGATGCAGGCGTTGCACTTCATCCGCCAGTACGCCTGCCAGGGCATCAAGACCGCCCAGGTGGCGGGATACGTGGGGGTGTCGCGCTCATCCCTGGAGTCGCACTTTCGCAAGGTGCGGGGCTGCACGGTGCATGACGAGATCCTGCGCTTCAAACTGGCAGCGGCCGCCAGCCAATTGCAAGGCAGCGACGCGGCGATTGCCGCCGTCGCCGCCCGCTGCGGCTTTACCTCGGCGCAGTACCTGCACACGGTGTTTCGTCGTGAGTTGGGCTGCACGCCGCGCCAGTATCAACAGGGCGCGGGTGCAGTGGCGGCAACGCGTTAGCGCAAGGAAGGCCGGCGGGTGTACCAGCCGTAGAAGGCAATGGCGGCGTAGCACACCGCCGGTACGGCCAGGGAGAACGACAAGCTGCTGAAGTCGGCGACCAGGCCGGTCAGCGGTGGCACGATGGCGCCGCCGACGATGGCGCAGCAAATCAGCCCCGAGCCTTCGGCCGAACGTGGGCCCAGGCCTTCGCAGGCGAGGGCGAACAGGGTGGGGAACATCACCGAGTTGAACAGGCCCACCGCCAGGATCGCCCAGCCGGCCATGGCACCGTGGCTGTTGGCGGCCAGGGTGATCAGCAGTATCGAACAGCCTGCCGCGCAGGCCAGTACCTTGCCCGGTGCGAACTGGCGCAACAGCGCCGCACCAATGAAGCGGCCAACCATGGCGCCACCCCAGTAGTAGGCCACGTGCTTGCCGGCCAGTTCGGCGTTGTAGCCCAAGGTGCTGTCCTGCATCAGGAAGTTGGTCAGCAGGCTGCCGATCGCCACTTCCGCGCCCACGTAGAAGAACAGGCTGGCCGCGCCCAGGGCGAAGCGTGGGCGCTTGAGCAGGCTCAGCGCCGCCAGCGGGTTGCTCGGTGTGGCGTTGATGGTGGCGGGCAGCTGTTTGCGTTGCTGCCACACCACCAGGGCCACCACGATCAACGCCAGGGCGATGCCCATGTAGGTGTGGCTGATGACCTGGGCTTCCTGTGCCAGGAAAGCGGTCAGTGCCGACGGCGACAGGCTGGCCGGGTCCACGGCGTTCAGCGTGCCCAGGATCAGGATCGCGCCCAGGTACGGCGCCACGGTGGTGCCCAGGGAGTTGAAGGCGTGGGCGAAGGTCACGCGGCTATGGGCCGTGGCCGCCGGGCCCAGCAGGTTGATCAGCGGGTTGGCCACCACCTGCACGATGGTCACGCCAATCGCCAGCACGAACAGCGCACCCAGGAAGGCACCGAACAGCCCCACCAGGGTGGCCGGGATAAACAGCAGGCAACCGGCCGACATGGTCAGCAGGCCGATGACCGCTGCCTGCATGTAGCCCACGCGCGCCAGCAGCAGGCCGGCAGGTATCGAGGCAATCACGTAGGCGAGGAAGAACGACGATTGCACCAGCATGGCCTGGGCATAGGTCAGGCTGAACAGGCTCTTGAGTTTCGGGATCAGCACGTCATTGAGGCTGGTGATGCTGCCGAAAATGAAAAACAGGGAAAACACGAAAAAACTCAGTCGCTGAACCTTGCCGGAGGCAAGCGCGTTCAGTTCCGGGTTGGCAGTGGCAGTGCCGTGCATGGGGCTGCTCTCGGTATTAATTATGCTTGGAAGAAAGGACATACGCCGCAGCGAGCGTGCAGTGAACGATCAAGGGGGGATAAGTCATTGTTTCGGCGGGGGATAATACTATTGTGACGGTGAAACTCAACCGCCTTGTGGCACCCTTGGAGCGCGGCCAGCGGGTGACTCACTGGGGCGCAGGCTTGCCAGCGAGATTCGGGGGCCCGAAAAGCTCGCTGCTAAACCAGCGCCCACAAGGTTGATCGCTGCGCGACAGATCATCGGTCAGGCTTGATCTGCCGACAACGGCCCATGATCACCGTAACCAGTTGGTCTTGGCCAGGTTCACCAACTCCTTGGCCCGCCCGTCCAGCACTGCGCGCAGCATGAACAGCCCGAAGCCCTTGACGTTGGCCGCGGTGATCTCCGGCGGGATGATCAGTTCCTGGCGCTCGCTGACCACGTCCACCAGCACCGGGCCGTCGTGAGCGAAGGCCATGGCCAGCGCGCCCTCCAGGTCTTGTGGCTTCTCCACGCGAATGCCCTTGATGCCCATGCTTTGGGCGAAGGCGGCGAAGTCGGGGTTTTTCAGCTCGCAGCCCACGTCGGGGAAGCCGTTGGCCTTCATCTCCATTTCCACGAAGCCCAAGGTACCGTTGTTCAGCACAATCACCTTGACCGGCAGGTTGGCCTGGCTGAGGGTCAGGAAGTCGCCCATCATCATGCTGAAACCCCCGTCGCCGGACATCGACACCACTTGGCGCCCAGGGTAGGTGGCCTGGGCACCGATGGCCTGCAACATGGCATTGGCCATGGAGCCATGGTTGAACGAGCCCACCAGTCGGCGCTTGCCGTTCATTTTCAGGTAGCGCGCCGCCCAGGCGGTGGGCGTGCCCACGTCACAGGTGAAGATGGCGTCGTCGGCGGCCATTTCGCTGACCAGGCGGCTGACGTATTGCGGGTGAATGGTGCTGCTGCCCGGGCCGCTTTCGGCCAGGTTGTCCAGGTCGCGGCGGGCCTTGGCATAATCGGCCAGGGCCTGGTCCAGGTGGGTGTGGTCGGTGTGTTCGGCCAGGCGCGGCAAGAGCTGTTGCAGGGTGTGCTTCACGTCGCCAATCAGGCCCAGGCTCAGGGTGCAGCGGTTGCCCAGCGCCTCGGGTTGCAGGTCCACCTGGGCGATGCGCGTGTGGTCGGGAAAGAACTGGCGGTAAGGAAAGTTGCTGCCCAGTATCAGCAGGGTGTCGCATTCCTTCATGGCCTTGAAGCCCGATGCGAAGCCTATCAGCCCGGTCATGCCCACGTCGTAGGGGTTGTCGAATTCCAGGTGCTCCTTGCCGCGCAGGGCGTGCACGATCGGCGCCTTGAGCTGCCGGGCCAGGGCCACCACTTCGCTGTGGGCACCCGCGCAACCGGCTCCGCACAGCAACGTGATGCGCTTGCCGGTATCGAGGAATTCAGCCAGTTGGTCTATTTGTTGTGGCTGGGGCACTACCACTGCCGGTGCGGGCGCCAGCCAGGGGCTGACGTTGGCGTCCAGCGTTGCCAGCGCCACATCGCCGGGAATCACCACCACGGCCACGCCGCGACGGCTGACGGCCACGCGCATGGCACGCTCCAGTATCTGCGGCAACTGTTCGGGCCGCGATACCAGTTCCACGTAGTGGCTGCAATCTTTGAACAGCGATTCGGGGTGGGTGGCCTGAAAGTAATCGATGCCGATTTCGCTGCTGGGAATGTGCGCGGCGATGGCCAGCACCGGCACGCCGCTGCGGTGGCAGTCGAACAGGCCATTGATCAAGTGCAGGTTGCCCGGGCCGCAACTGCCGGCGCACACCGCCAGCTGGCCCGTCAGGTGCGCCTCGGCACCCGCCGCGAAGGCCCCGGACTCTTCGTTGCGCATGTGCACCCAGTCCAGCCCTCCCAGGCGCCGCAGCGAATCGGTGAAACCGTTGAGTGAGTCGCCAACCACGCCATAGACGCGTTTGACGCCGGCGTGCTTGAGGGTGTTGACCATGAAATCGGCAGCGGTGGGCATGGTGCGCTCCTGGAATCGAATGAAGTTCAGGCGTCTGAGTGCAGTAGCTATCAGGGCGTTCCGCAACGTTTCATTAAGAAAATATCAAGAAACGGGCGGCTGGCTGGCCTCGTCGCCCCGGCGCCGGTGCTCCCACTCGCGAACCGCTTCCATGAACAGCTTCAGCGCCAATGGCGGATGCCGGTTGGCCGGGTAGTAGAAGCACAGGCCGCCCAGGCGTGGGCTCCACTCCGGCAGCAGGTGCACCAGGTGTCCGGCTTGCACGGGCGCTTGGGTGTGGTAGTCGGGGATCCAGGCAATGCCGATCCCTGCCAGCGCGGCTTCCAGCATCAGCGTGGTGTTGCCCAGGGTCATCGGGCCGTGCACGTCCATGACCGCTGCTTCGCCATTGCGCTCCATGTTCCAGTGGTACAGGGCGCCGCTGGCAAAGCGGTAACGGATGCAGCGGTGCGCGTGCAGGTCGTGGGGGGCTTGCGGCGTGCCGTGGCGCGCCAGGTAGTCGGGGGAGGCCACGGCGGCAAAGCGGATGGGCGGGCCAAACGGTACGGCGATCATGTCCCGTGGCACGTCCTCGTGCACACGAATACCGGCGTCGAAACCATCGGCGACAATATCGACGAAGCGCGTATCCACAACAAATTCCACATGGATGTCGGGGTAGGCGGCGAGGAAGTCGGGCAGCACTTCGCGAATGATCGGCCGCGCGCCGGATTCAGCGGCGCTGATTCGCACCGAACCGGAGGGCCGAACGCTGGCGGACACCACCTCGGTGACGGCGCTGTCCAGGTCCGACAGCGCCGGCAGTATGCGCCGCAGCAACTGCTCGCCCACGGCGGTGAGGGCCACCGAGCGGGTGGTGCGGTTGAGCAGGCGCAGGCCCAGGCGTGCCTCCAGGTTGCGCATGGTATGGCTCAAGGCCGACGGCGAAACGCCCAGCCGACCGGCTGCGGCGCGGAAGCTCTTGAGCTCGGCGATGGCGGCAAACGCCGTGAGCTCGGGGAGACCGGCACGTTGCATAGTTGAAAATTCCTCACTACACCGTTCGGTGGGTGCGTAATTGTTGAATGTATAGCATCAAACTAAGCTGGGCTTAAGGCGTGGTCAACGGCTACGCACACTTCATCACCACCTTCAGAGGAAAACTCCATGAGCATCAACGTCACCGGCAAGGTCATTGTCATTACCGGCGCCAGCAGCGGCCTGGGCGATGCCACCGCCCGTCACCTGGCTGCACAGGGCGCCCGCGTGGTGCTGGGCGCGTGGCGCCTGGAGCGTATCGAAGCGGTGGCGGAGGCCATTCGCGCCGACGGCGGCGAGGCGCTGGCGCTGAAAACCGACGTCACCCGCGCCGACCAGGTCAAGGCGCTGGTCAGGTTGGCTGTGGATAGCTTCGGCCGGGTGGACGTGATGATCAACAACGCCGGGCTGATGCCGCATTCGCCACTCGTCCGCCCCACGCGCCAGGAGCTGTGAAGGTGCCGCTGGCAGACTTCCTCGTCAGTGCATCATCGCGGCCGCCGCTGGCGCCGCTACACTTGCCCCTTGAGCCGCGCGCTCAGGAGGCTGTCATGCACCTAGGTTCTCCCTGTTTCGCCGTGTTGGCTGCGGTCCTTGCGCTGGAAAGTGCAGGCGGCGCCTGCGCGGCCCAATTCACC
Organism: Pseudomonas sp. M47T1; assembly: GCF_000263855.1. Lineage (GTDB taxonomy): Bacteria > Pseudomonadota > Gammaproteobacteria > Pseudomonadales > Pseudomonadaceae > Aquipseudomonas. Next base: position 83,913 of record NZ_AJWX01000026.1, on the reverse strand, counting down.
GACGTCAACGCTGCTGCCAGCGGCATCAGCTTTACCTTCAACCAGATGGGGTCGAGGGTATATGGCACGTTCGGCACGTTTGTCGGCACCCTCGATTTCGATACCGCGCACCCCGAGTCGGCACATGCCGGCCTGACCATCGAGCTCAACAGCATCAACGCCGGCAGCGAAGACGCCAACAACGAACTGCAGAAGCCGGCCTGGTTCGACACCACGGCTTACCCACGGGCGAGCTTTGTCTCAACCCGCATCGAAGACCTGGGCAACAACCAATACCAGATCACTGGCGACCTGACCCTCAAGGGCCAGACGCGCCAAGTGGTGGTGCCCGTGCTGCTGAAGGCGGAGGGCGAGATTGGTATTTTCGATGGTGAGTTGATGATCAAGCGCAGTGATTTCGGCATCGGCAAGGGAGAGTGGTCCGACACCATGGTGTCCGATGACATCGCCATCCGCTTCCGCATGGTGGCGCCGCAGCGCTGAACCGCGTGTGCCCGAGTTGACCATGCTCCGCTCCGGATGGTGGCGTAATGCTATCTATTGGGTTATAAAGTCGCGCCTGTGTATCTGCCATGAGACACAGGCTTAACCCCCTGGAAGTTTTGTACGATGACCGGAGCTGTCATGAAATACCTGAATATCTCGGCCGTGATGTTGGCCTCGACCCTGCTGTTTGGTTGCGTGAACACCCGCTCGGTGGTGGATGTGCAAGCCCCCCAAGGCGCCGCTGTGGGCACGGGCCCGAAAGTCGCGATCACGGCGGTTGACGAGCGTTCGTTCGAGGCCAAGCCGCCGTCCGCCGACATCCCGTCCTTGAAGTATGACAAGGACATCAGCGACACCGCCATCACCCAGCGCGCCCTAGGCCGCAAGCGCAACAGCTATGGCATGGCCATGGGTGATGTGTTGCTGCCTGACGGCAAGACCGTTGCGCAACTGGTGGCTAACAGCATCGCCGAAGGCTACCGCAAGGCCGGCTACCAGGTGGTGGACCACGCCGATGCGGGCAGCGATACCCAGGCGGTGAAGGTACACGTTGTGGAGTTCTGGTCGTGGTTCTCGCCGGGCGCGTTCAGCGTGGCGGTCAACAACAAGGCGCACTTGACCCTGGATGCCCAAGGCGCGGCCAAGCCGGTGGAACTGGTGACGAAAAAGCGTGAGTCGATGCAGTTTGTCACCGAGGGGGACTGGAAAGTCATCACCGAGCAGGGCCTGCAAGCCATCACCGAAGCCACCACCCAAGAGTTGTGTGCCAGCACCCAGTGCCCGAAATAATCATCCCCCCTCTCTGTAGCAGTGGCGCAAGCCGCGTCACTGCCGCCACGCGGCAAGACGCAGCCTTCTGCTGCTACAGGCACCGCTATTTATCCCGACACCACCCACCGCGAAGTATCTGAACCACCACGGCGTCCTCTTCGCGGGCAGAGCCCGCTCCCACATGAAGACAGTTGCTGCTGCATCACCCCGATCCCACACAAGACAGTTGCTGCCATAGGTGAACGGTTGCACTTCGTCCACGGTTGCCTACGCTCATCACCACTGCGCAGTACTCACGAGCACAGGTGACTGACCCATGGACTTCAAGATGAGATGGATTTGCACGGCTTCGGTACTCACCGCTTCGCAATGCGTTCTTCCCGCCGTGCAGGCGGAGGATTCGGCGGAACTGGCGAAGAAGGCCCTCAACCCCGTCGCGGCTATGTACAGCCTGCCGGTGCAGTACAACTGGGACCAGAAGCTTGGGCCCACGAATGAGGGAATGCACAGCGTCACCAATATCCAGCCGGTGCTGCCGTTTTCATTGAACGATGACTGGAACCTGATCTCGCGAACCATCCTGCCGGTGATCGACCAACATGGCCTTGCCGACGGTGGGGCGGCCGATAAATCGGGCATTGGCGACATCACCCAGAGCTTTTTCTTTTCGCCGAAAAAACCACCGACAGCGGCTGGATCCTCGGCGTGGGCCCGGCGATCCTGATCCCCACCGCCAGCGACAAATTGCTCGGCAACGAGCAGTGGGGGCTGGGGCCGACGGCGGTGGCGTTGAAGCAGTCCAATGGCTGGACCCGCGGCATCCTCGCCAATCACATCTGGGGGCTGGAAGGCAGCCCGCGCGACGACAAGGACAAGGTCAACCAGACCTTCCTGCAGCCGTTCCTGTCGTATACCACCAGCACCCTGACCACCTATGGGGTGAACACCGAAGCCGACTACGACTGGAATTCCCACCAGTGGTCCCTGCCGATCAACTTCACCGTCACCCAGTTGCTCAAGCTCGGTGGGCAACCCCTGACGGTGCAGGTGGGCCCGCGCTACTGGCTCGACAGCCCCGACGACGGCGCCCAGGGCTGGGGCTTTCGGGCCGCCGTGACGCTGCTGTTTCCCCGTTAGGTTGACGGCCTACTCACGCGCAGAGCCCAAAAACCAGCGATAGTACGGGTTGCTGCCATCCCCGCGCGCCACGTCGCGCATGTCTTTGAACCAGGCCTCACGCTCGCCCTGATAGGCATGCAGGCTGGCCCGGTAGAACTGTTGCAGACGTTGCCGATGTTCACTGACCCGCGCGTTGAAGTCGTCGCTGCTGCCCACCAGCGGCAGCGGGCGCTGCAATGCCAGCAGGGCCGGCAGTGTGCGGGTCAGTTCGTCGGGGCTTACCCAGGGGGCGTATTCGATGCGCGGCCAGTCATCGGTGACTGCCTGCGCCTCGCCGGCAAAGGTGTTCAGGCCATTGCGGTCGGTCAGCCAGGTGGCCAGCAGTGCGGCCGGCGACGCAATGCCCACGGCTTGCAGGGCGTCGCGCACGCCGGGCTGGTTGAAGCGTTCGCTGATGCGCCCCACGTCCAGTTCGATGGGCGACAGAGAGCCGATCAACAGGGTTTCGTGCAGCTCACTGGTCCATAGCGTTGCGTAGGGAAACACGTCGAGGAAGCTGCGCACCAGCGCCCGGCTTTCCTCCAGGTTCTGCGTGGGCAACGGCAGCCACTGGGCCACCAGGCCCTGTTCATTGAGGCGCGAAGCGGCCAGTTGGTAGAAGTCGCGCGAGTACAGGTTCACCACACCGGCGGCCGAGGGCGGTGGCGGCTCAAGGGTGATCAGGTCGTACTGTTGGGCGTTGCCCAGCAGTTCCCGGCGGCCATCGCGCAGACGGATCTCCAGGCCTGGGTCGGTACCGGCATTGAAGTTGCCGGTGAACAGGTGCGCCGCTTGCACCACTGCGGGCAGCAGTTCGGCCACCACCCGGTGTTCCAGCCCCGGGTACTGCGACAGGGCGCCGGCGGTGATGCCGGTGCCCAGGCCGATCACCAGCGCCGAGCGTGGTTCGCCGTTATGGATCAGCAACGGCAGCAGGGCCTGCAAGCGCATGTAGCGCAGCGACGGCATGGCGTCACCGGTGTTCGATACCCCCTGAATATAAAGGCGGTTGAAGCGCCGGCCGCTCTGTCCCTGGGTGACCACGGCCACCGTGCCGCCGCGGCCTTCCTGGTAAAACACCAGGCTGCCTTGCTGGGCGCCGGGCAGCAGTTGCGCCAGCTTGTCGGCGGGCGTCACCGCCGCCAGCACCAGGGCGGCCAGTGCCAGGGTCACCACGCCACGCCAGTGCGCACGGCTGACGCCGGGGCGCTTCCACACGGCGGCCAGGCCGATCAGCCCGGCAGCCACGGCCAGCACCCCAAGGCTGTGCACCAGGCCCAGCCACGGCACCAGCACCAGGCCGCTGAGCAGTACGCCCACGATGCCACCCAGGGTATTGAACGCCAATACCGCGCCTACGCCGTGACCCACCCGGCCGGGCACCACGCACAAGCGCAACGCCAGTGGGAACGCCGCCCCCAGCAACAGCGTGGGCAGCAATACCACCCCCACCGCAGCCACCGCGAAGCGCGCCAGCATGACTTCGGTCATGCTGCCGCCCAAGGCGCGCACCAGGCCCTGGGCGTGGCCTTGCAACGCCACCAGCCAATGCCCCAGCAGGGCGATTTCCAGCAGCGCCAGCAGGCCGGCCGCGGCGATCAGCACGGCGAACAGGCCCCAGGGGTCGCGCACCCGCGCGGCCCGCCGGGCGATCAGGGCGCTGCCCAGTACCAGGCCGGCCAGGTAAGTGCTCAGCACCACGGCAAAGGCAAAGGTGCGGGTGCTCATGAACGGCACGATCGACTGGGTCCAGATCAATTCATAACCCAGCGCCACGCCGCCAGCCAAGGCATACAGCACCAGCGGCAGGCGAGGGCCGCGTGTGGTGCTGGGCGCTGCGGCTGCGGCCGGCTCGCGGCCCGGTGCGCGCACCAGCCCCAGCGCGAGCACCGCCGCCACCAGGTTCAGGGTGGCGGCTGCGGCGGCGCTGCCGCGCATGCCGAACGCGGGAATCAACACGAAAGCACTCACCAGGGTGCCGACGATGGCGCCGGCGGTATTGGCGGCGTATAGGCGGCCGCCGTAATGGGCGGTGTGTTCGGCGCTGGGCGTCAGGGCGTGAATCAGCACCGGCAGGGTACCGCCCATCAGGGTCGCCGGTATCAGTACCAGTGCGAAGGGCAGGGCCCAGGCCAGCAAGCCGACGTTCGCTTGCCAGGCCACGAACCAGGCGGCGGCCGGGGTCAGCAGCCAGGTGGTGGCTATGCCCAGCAAGGCCACCGCCAGCTCCAGCAGCGCATACAACAGCACCGGCCGCAGTTGGCGGTCGGCGAAGCGGCCAAACACATAACTGCCCAGGCCCAGCCCGGCGAAAAAGGCGCTGATACCCGTGGTGATCGCATACACCTCCACGCCCACCACCAGGGATAATTGCTTGATCCACAGCACCTGGTAAATCAGCGCGGCGCAGCCAGACAACAGCAACACCAGGGTGGCGCTGTGAATGCTGTTGAGCGGTACGGCAGTGGCGTGGGGGCGAGCGATAGAGTCGGTTTTCAATGGCGCTTCCTTGTCATCAACAATCGGGCGTCACAGCGGCAACGATAGCGACTAATGCTAGCGCAAAATTTATCGACTACGCTGCGATCTGTGTCCGTCCCCGTGACGTCAAGGAGTCACCCAAATGCGTAGCTCACTGCTCGCTCGCCTGTTGCTCGTGGCCACCCTGGCCTGGCCGTTTCTGGCCTGGAGCGCCGACGTCGCAGAGCCGGTGGATGCGCCGGGCGAACTGAAGGTGGCGAACCGCGTGGTCATGGTCTTTCGTGGCACGTTGCTGGGCGAAGCGCCAGCCACTCGGGCCAAACGCGCCCAGGCGGTAATCAGCGAAGCGTTGGACGAGACGGATGAGCTGGCCGTGACCATCGACCCCATTCAGGACAGTTACCTGGTGCTGCTGGGTGCGCGACGTGCGTTCATCGTATCGCCCAAAGACCTTGACGGTGTGGAGTATGCGTCGGTGCAGCAGGCCGCCGAAGACGCTGCGGCGCGCCTGCGCCAGGTGGTGGATGAAACCGGTGAGGCGCGCAGCGTTAAGGTGATGGTGCACGCCCTGGGCGTCGCCGCTCTGGCCACCCTGGTGTACGTGGCCGCGCTGTGGGCCATGACGCGCGTGCGGCGTTGGCTGCTGGCGCGTTTGCCGGCAGTGATGCACCGCCATACCCAGGCGCTGAAGGTGGGGCGTGTGCAACTGGTGGACGCCAACTTTCTGTACCCCTTGGTCACCCGCGTGTTCGCCCTGTTGCGCTGGGGTATCGTGCTGCTGCTGACCTATGAATGGCTCGGCTTCGTGCTGTCCCGTTTTCCCTACACCCGGCCTTGGGGCGAAAGCCTGAACAAGTACCTGTTCGAGCTTGCCGACTACCTGTTGCAAGGCATGGTGGGGGCGGTGCCGGGCCTGGGCGTGGCGCTGGCGATCTTTTTCATCGCCCGCGGTGTCACGGCCTTCAGCCGTCGGGTGCTGCGGCGCATGTCCACGCCCGGCACCTTCAACTGGCTCAACCATGAAACCCTCAAACCCACCCAGCGCCTGACCTCCCTGGCCATCTGGCTGTTCGCCCTGGCCATGGCCTACCCGTACCTGCCGGGGGCAGGTACCGATGCCTTCAAGGGCCTGTCGGTGCTGATTGGCCTGATGATTTCCCTGGGCGCTACCAGCGTGGTGGGCCAGGCTGCGGCCGGGCTGATCCTGACCTACACGCGCACCCTGCGCCCTGGCGAGTTCGTGCGCATTGGCGAATACGAGGGCACCGTGACCGAGCTGGGCATGTTCACCACGCGTATCCGCACCGGGCTGGGGGAAGTGCTGACACTGCCTAACTCGATGATCACCGGCACGGTGACGAAAAACTATTCGCGGGCGGTGAAGGGCCCCGGCTACGTGGTCGACACCGTGGTCACCATCGGCTACGACACGCCCTGGCGCCAGGTGGAAGGCATGTTGCTGGAAGCGGCCCGGCGCACCCCCGGCGTGCTCGAGGACCCACCGGCGCAGGTGTTCCAGACTGCCCTGTCGGACTTCTACCCCGAGTACCGCCTGGTGGCCCAGGCCATCCCCAGCGAGCCGCGGCCACGCGCCGTGCTGCTGAGCATGTTGCACGCCAACATTCAGGATGTATTCAACGAATACGGCGTGCAGATCATGTCGCCGCATTACCTGGGCGATCCCGAGGCGCAGAAGTGGGTACCGCCGGAGCAATGGTTCACCGCCCCGGCGCAGGCCCCGAAAGACGTCGCCCCCCCTCAATAGAAGGCCGCCCCATGGTTGAGTTTGTGCTTCATGCCCTGCGCACCGACCCCGAAATCGCCGTGTTCCTGGCCATTGCACTGGGCGTGTTCATCGGCCGCATACGCCTGGGCAGCTTTCACCTGGGCTCGGTGGCGGGGGCCCTGCTCATGGGGCTGGTGATTGGCCAGATCGGACTGGAGGTGCCGACGGGGCTCAAGTCGGTGTTTTTCGTGATGTTTATCTATGCGGTGGGGTTCAAGAGCGGCCCGGAGTTTTTTGGCAGCCTTAACCGCGGCACGCTGAAACTGGTGGTGCTCAGTGTGGTGCTGTGCGCCACGGCGCTGGGCTCGATCCTGCTGATGAACGCGCTGTTCCATTTCGACGCAGGCTTCACCGCCGGGCTGGGCGCTGGCGCGCTGACCGACACGGCAATCATGGGCACCGCCACCAGCGCCATCAACCAGTTGGCCGTGGATGCCGCAGCCAAGGCGCAACTCAACAGCCACATGGCGATCGCCTACGCCATCACCTACCTGTTCGGCACCATCGGCCTCATCGTGTTTGTCGGCAGCGTGGCGCCCAAGTTGCTGGGCGTGGACCTGAAGGCCTCGGCCCGGGAGCTGGAACTGGAACTGGGCATTGCCAAGGAAGAAGACGCCTTCACGGTGCCCTATACCCGCATCGTGGTTCGGGCCCATCAGGTGGCAGCCCATGGCCAGGCCGACGGCTTGCGCATCGCTGACTTCGAGGCGCGCCACCCGTCGCTGACGGTGGAGCGCGTGGTGCGTGCCGGGCAGGTCATCGACCGAGACGAGGGGTTGACCCTGCTGGCCGGTGACGTGGTGGGGGTGTACGCCCTGCGCGAGGCGGTGGGCACGTTGACCCAGTGGCTAGGGGCGGAAATCGATCACTCCCAGGCCTTGTCGTTCGCCACCCGCCAGGCCGACATCGTGCTGACGGCGCCAGCGCTGGCCGGCAAGACCCTGGACCAGGTCAAGGCCAGCGTGCAGGGGCAGCAGCGCCTGGGTTGTTTTATCAACGCCATCACTCGCCAGGGCTATGAACTGCCGCTGTTGCCGCACACCGTGTTGCGCCGTGGCGACGTGATCACCCTGACCGGGCGTACTGCCAGCATCGAGGCCCTGGCACACCGGCTGGGGCGCATCCGCGAGCACAGCTACAAAAGCGACATCGCCGTGCACACCCTGGGCATGGTGCTGGGTTCGTTGCTGGGTTTGCTGTCCACCCACATCGGCATGATCCCCGTGGAACTGGGTATTGGCGGCGGCGTGCTGGTCGCCGCCCTGGTGATTGGCTGGTACAACTCTCGCCACCCGGAGATCGGCACCTTGCCGCCGGCCGCGCAATGGGCGTTCTCCGAGTTCGGGCTCACCGCCTTCGGCGCCGTGGTGGGCCTGCTGGCCGGCCCGGCGGCCTTTGCCGCCATGAAAGAGCAAGGCCTGCAATTGCTGGTGTCCGGGGCGGTGGTCACCGTGCTGCCGTCATTGGTGGCGCTGTACGTGGGGCGCTACGTGCTGCGCCTGCACCCGATGATCCTGTTCGGTGCCTTGGCCGGCGCACAGACCGAGGCCGCATCGATGAACAAGATCATCGAACAGTCGGGCAGCAATACCCCGGTGATCGGCTTTACCGTGTGCTACGCGATTTCCAACGTGCTGCTGGCCGTGTGCGGCCCGGTGATTATCTTTGTGGTGGCGGGGTAGGCCATCCCACGCAGGGGCGAGACCTTTTTGGTAACTTTTTGCTGGGTCGGCACACCGCTCAGCCATGTGTCCGGTCTATGCCGGGTGCCGGCCTGATGTTGGGCAAACAGGGAGTCCGGTGGGTTGCGCACCTGTGTAGTCGCAGCCGGTCAGAATCCGCTTTCGCGCATCAGCACCGCCAGCAAATGGGTGGCGCCGTCGGCCAGCAGGCTGCGCTGTTCGCCTTCGATCTTCAAATGGCCGCGGGTTTCGCGCCAGGAAGGCAAGGGTTCGTCGAGCTGGATGCGCACCTGAAACAGTGCCGCGCCCGGCACCAGGGGGTGCTCGGCCGAGGGTGCCGGCACGGGGCCGCCGTAGTGCGAGGAGAGCATGCGGTGGGACAGCTGGCCGGCACGGGTGCTGCTGATCTGCAGCACATGGCCGGTCACGGCGCTGGCCTGGCCGTCGGGGTAGAAACGCACGGCGGCCCCGGCGGTAATGAGGTGCACCCGGTCCTGGGCCACGTAGGCGTCCACTTGCCAGCTGCGCGGGTCTATGAGGGGGCTGGCGCGCCACTGCTCCAGGGTGCTGGACAACTGGTCGACGTTGTCGGCGCTGACGGTGCGGTTGCCAAGGGTGAACTGGCCCGCCGCGCCGTGGGAAATCACCTGGATCGAATCGACCTTGCCCAGTTGTGCCAAGGCGGCGGAAATCACCGCCAAACCGTCTTCGCTGGTGTTCACCACGATGGCCTTGACGTCGCTGGGCAGCTGCGCCAACAGCTGGTCGCGGTTTTCCACGCGGCTGTCGATCACCAGCAGGGCGCGGGTGGCCGAGGGGGCAGGGCTGTGGTCAGTGGCGGCCTTGGCGGGGTCGGTGGTGGTGGCATGGGCCGCATCCGTTGTAGGGGCGTCGACATGATGCTGATCAGTGGCCGCCGTGGCCGCCGCGCCGTCGAACAGAATGCGCGGTTCCAGCGCCAGCGCCTGGCGGTGCGGGCGCAGGTGAGCGGTGGTCGACAAGCGGCCGGTAATGGACATGGTGGCTCCGTCACGACACGTTCAACAGTCGGCTGTGTGTCTGAAAAATTACATATCTAATGTAGAAGCTTTCAAGGAAGTTGCCAGTGATCGCAGGCATCCCGACATCGCAGAGTGGCCGGCAGTGCTAACGGCAGCAGGGCGCGATAGTGCTTATGAAGAAAGCGTCTAGTGGCGGCACGACAAAAAGCTAGTTCGACGGCTAAACCCTTCTACGACCCGCTGGAATATGCTTGGCAATACCAGCATTGGTTCGTTGAAGATGAGGGATGATGATGAAATGCCATCTTTGTTATTCATGGCTGTTAGTCGCCGGCCTGACAGTAACCGCGCAGGCGCAGGAAGACAGCGATGCGCCCGTGCTCAACCCGCAGGTCATCAACAAAGTGATCGACATGGGCACTTACTTGCGCAGTTTGCCAGCGTTCGAAGTACAGGCCCTGGTGACCCGCGACACGGTGCTGGACACCGGGCAAAAGATACAGATTCAAGTACTCGCGCGCCTGCTGGTGGACAGCAAGAAAAGGCTCTACGCCAAGGCTGACGGCGATACCCGCAGCCTTGAATATTATTACAACGGCAAACAGCTCACTCAGTATTCACCGCGCCTGCAGTACTACACCACGGTGGCGGCGCCCAATAACCTGGCCGACACCCTGCATGAGGTGGAACACTATTATGACATTCAGGTGCCGATGGAAGACTTGTTCCTGTTCGGCAGCGACCAGGCACAAATCGATGCGCTGAAAAGTGCGGTCTATGTGGGGCCCTCGAACATCAATGGCCAACGCTGTGATCATCTGGCTTTTCGCCAGGAAAATACCGACTGGCAGTTATGGATCACCCGCAGTGACAAACCGCTGCCGTGCAAGCTGGTGATTACCACCACCGATGACCCCAGCTTTCCGGAATCCAGTGCCACCTATCGCTGGAACCTGCACCCGGTCATCACCCCAAGCATGTTCACCTTTGTACCGCGCAAGGGCGATGTCGCCATTGCGTTGAAAAAAACCAACGAAGGGGCGCAATGATTATGGCCAGGACAGTCGCGCAGATCTCATTGCTTACCGTGCTTAGCGCAACCATGATGGTATTGATACCCGCAGGCCCCGCCGAAGCCTGGTCCCATGCCCGCGGTAACGCCCGGGCGTCCATCAACCGTGCGCCACCGGCCCACGCGCAACGCGCCAGTCATATGGGCGGTGGAGGTTTCGGTGGCCAGGGCGGGGGGGCTCACTTCAATGGCGGTAACCGCGTGAACGCCCCTCACGGCAGCAACAGTAACAACCGCATGGGCAATCACGCGTCCTTCAACAACAGCCACAACACCGTCAACGTCGACAATCACCGCGATGTGCACCTGGACAGCGACGATCATGGCCACGGTCATGATGACCACCACGACAGTCATCACAACGACCACCACGATGATCATTATGACGACCACCACGATCACTACGACTACGACCACTACTACCACCCGGTTGCCACCGCCGCCGCCGTCACGGCAACCGCCGTGGTGACCGCCGCAGTAGTCGGGGCCATTGTGCGGCCGGCGCAATTGCCCAGTAACTGCGTGCAGATCGTGCGCAGTAACATCGCCTACCTGCAATGCGGATCGGCGTGGTACCAGCCACAGTACCAAGGCAGCGAGATCACTTACATCGTGGTCAACGCGCCCTAGGGCTACCACCCAAGAAGCTGCCGTCAGGCTGCGAAGGCGCGCACAGCGTGCCTGCGATCGACATGACACCGATGAAGGTCCTGCGGACCTTATCGCAGCCTGGCGGCAGCGGCGGTGGTTAGCGGTTTACGGCAACGCCTGTTTGGTCTCGTTGCCAGCGTCGCTCAGCCAGCACGAGAACCTGGCTACCGTCCTCGATCAATCGATAGGCTGCGTCGCACACGCTGTTCAGGTCTTGGGTGTCGGCATCCGCCAATCGCATGCACGTCATGCTGTTGAGCAACTCTTTCCCAGTGTTTATGCGCCTCAAGGCGCACGCGATCAGGTCTGGCAGCGAAGCACCAGCATCTAGGTGAAGAACAGGGTCGGCAGGGTCCAACTGAATAAAGTCAGTCATGGTGAATCTCTTTGCAGGATGGATGTTGATCCACCACCCATCGTCGCCAAACGATAGGGTGGCAGCTGTACGCGGGTTGGCGAACCGGTCCATCCCAACCCCGGCAGATCCGAAGATCTCCCGCGCACAGCTGCCATAGCAATACGCCACGGCCCGGTGGGCGTGGTGCAGTCTAGGCGCGCAAGCGCTGGGTGGATGAGGGTCGCCAAACCCTGTCGCCATGTGGGCAACGGCGCGAAGGGTAGCGTTGGGAGGGGGGCTGTGCAAGTCCTGTGTGTCATCATGCTGTACTGTTCATGCCTGAGCGAATGTATTGTCTGAAACGTTGCGGCGCGCGCCTCACGAGCAAGTCTTGGAATGGTTGTCGCGACAGCCGCGCGCTGCCGTTTTACTACCACGGTGACGAAAGCTGAATTGCTGTACGGTGCTACTGCCTTGCCGGATGGGCAACGCAAGCTTTCCCTCTTGGCAGCCATCTCGGGAATCTTCAATGAGGATTTTGCTGGTCGAGTGATGTGTTTTGATGGTGATGCGGCAGACGCTTATGCGCAGATTTGTGCCAATCGAAAGGCTCAGGGCAAACCTATCAGCCAATTTGACGCAATGACCGCTGCGATCGCCAAGTCTCGTGGTGCAAGTCTTGCCACGCGCAATGTGAAAGACTTCGTCGGTTGCGGTATTGAGGTCATTGATCCCTGGGGTATTTAAGCGTTTTCGTCACACCCGTCCAACGCCGTGTTCTGTCGCCAGAGCATGGCGGTCGCTTAGATGGCTGGGGGACCGGGCGGAGCTCGGGACGGGGTTATAGCGGTCATAGTCCCGTTCGAGTCCTTGGCCCTCAAAGCCCATACAACTCGCGATACTCATCCCAGCTCATGCCCGCCATCTCGGCCACTTCCTTGTGCACTTCGATACGCTGTGCCTGAAATTCCTCAGGCGTGGCCGCTGTCAGTTGCAAGGTTAGCTCCCAGGCAAATAACCCCAGGTTCTCGGCCTCCAACTCGAACGCCTCGTGCAGGCGCTCGGCGCGGTATTGGGCGGCGGTCATGCCGGCCGCCTGGGCCAGCAGCGGGTTGAGGTGGTCCAGTTGCTGGCGTACCTCGTCGTGTTCGGCGAGGAAGCGTTCCAGGGCGGCGGGGTGGCGCTGTTCGGGGTCGATCATCTTTTACCTGTCGCTGGGCTGTGGTGGCTTTAGTCTATCAGTGTCGTTACGGGCCAGCGCAGCCTGGCGGCAGCGGGAATCGCGTATTGCTGGTTTTTTTTGCATATTAGGTTATGCATTAAATGAATTTAAATTATTAAAAATCCAGTGTTATGGTTCTAAGAAATACCCTCGGCGACCGTGCGTGCGGACCCGAACACCCCCGTCTTGCCCAGGGAATCTCCATGTCAACGAACACCTTGTCTCGCCGCCATCTGCTGGGCTTGGGCGCTTTTGCCCTGGCCAGCCCGCTGTTGCTGTCGCTACCCCGAAAGGTCTGGGCCGATGAGCACGACCACATGAACATGAGCAGCGTCGAGCCCGGGGGCACCGGTGATTTCATCAAGCTGGACGCGCCACGCAAGCTCAAGCTGGCCATCAACCTCAACGCCGTGTGCCTGGCACCGGTGGTCATCGCCCATGGCGAAGGTTTTTTTACCAAGCACAACCTGGACGTGGAGTTCGTCAACTTCGGCAACTCCACCGAGGTGTTGCTCGAAGCCATCGCCACCGGCAAGGCTGACGCCGGCATCGGCATGGCACTGCGCTGGCTCAAGGCGCTTGAGCAGGGCTTTGACGTCAAGCTCACCGCCGGTACCCATGGCGGTTGCCTGCGTTTGCTGAGCGCCACCAACGGCCCGATCAACAACCTGGCCGACCTCAAGGGCAAGGCCATTGGCGTGACCGACATGGCGGCCCCGGACCGCAACTTCTTCTCCATCCTGCTGAAGAAGCACGGCGTGGACCCGGTGCGCGACGTGGAGTGGAAACTGTACCCGGCCGACCTGTTGAGCACCGCCCTGGACAAGGGCGAAGTGCAGGCCATCAGCGGCAGCGACCCGTTCATGTACCGCCTGATCAAGGGCGGCCAGGCGCGCGAGCTGTCCACCAACCTGGTGGAGGAATACGCCAACCTGTCCTGCTGCGTGGTGGGGGTGACCGGCAAGCTGGTGCGCGAAGACAGGCGCGTGGCAGCGGCCCTGACCCAGGCCATCCTTGAAGCCCACGACTATGCCGTGCAGCACCCGGAGGCTGTGGCCAAGGGCTTCCAGAAGTTTGCGCTCAATACCAGCGAGGCCGAGGTGCAGGCCATCCTGCACGACCACACCCACGGGCACCACGCGGTAGGCGCGGCGCTGGCTACCGAGATCGTCACTTACGTGGACGACCTGAAGACAGTGGAGGTGTTCGATGCCAGCACCAATGCCGTCGAATTTTCCAAGGAGATCACGGCCAATGTCTTCGGTTGAACTGACTCATGTTGCTGAACCCAGCCGAGTGGGTCGCGTGCGTGTCGGCGTGTGGCCTGTGCTGGCGGTGGGCGCTGGGGTGCTCGCGGCGCTGGTCACCCGTTTTTACCCCGACGCCACGCGCCATTGGCCGTTGACCGAGGGCCTGGCCAATGTCGAGTTGGCGCTGGCGGTGATCATGGGCGCGTTGGCGCTGCTGGCCTCACGCTCGCCGGCCCTGGCGCGCCGGGTACGAGAGCTGGCGCCGTGGCTGATCGCCCTGGCGCTGCTGCTGACAGCCTGGGAGCTGTTGACCGCCAAGTTGGCGCTGCTGCCGGTGCCATTCTTCGCACCGCCCCAGGCCTTGCTGAATGTCTACTTCACCGATTGGCCACGGCTGCTGGACAGCCTTTGGCACTCGGCCTTCCTGTTGGGCAGTGGCGTGGGCCTGGGCGCGGTGTTCGGCTTCATCGCCGGGGTGTCGATCGGTTGGTCGCGGGCCATCGGTTATTGGTTGCACCCGGTGCTGCGCATACTGGGGCCGGTGCCGTCGACGGCGCTGTTGCCGCTGTGTTTCTTTCTGTTCCCCAGCAGCTGGAGCGCCAGTGTGTTCCTGATTGCCCTGGCCACCTGGTTCCCGGTCACGGTGTTGACCTGGTCGGGGGTGGCCAGCGTCGACAAGGCCTACTACGACGTGGCGCGCACCTTGGGTGCCAAGCCCGGCTTTCTGATTTTCAAGGTGGCGATCCCGGCGGCCTTGCCCCATGTGTTCGTGGGTCTGTTCATGGGCCTGGGCGCGTCATTCTCGACCCTGGTGGTGGCCGAGATGATGGGCGTCAAATCCGGAATTGGCTGGTACTTGCAATGGGCCCAGGGCTGGGCGGCGTACGCCAATATGTACGCGGCATTGCTGGTGATGGCGCTGGCCTGTTCGGGGCTGATCAGTGCGCTGTTTTATGTTCGTGATCACTTGTTGGCCTGGCAGAAAGGAGCGGTCAAATGGTAGCCCTGCACAAACCCCAGGACGCGGGCCTGGCCTTGCATATCGAAGGGCTCAGCCATGCCTTCCATCTGGACGGCGAGCCGTTGCCAGTATTGGACAACGTCAGCCTGGACGTAGCGCCAGGCGAATTCGTGGCCTTGCTGGGGCCGTCCGGCTGTGGCAAGTCGACGTTGCTGCGGCTGGTGGCGGGGCTGGAGCCGGCCGATCGAGGCACGCTTGAGGGCGACGGCCAGGCCATCACGGCGCCGGACCCGAGCCGCGTAGTGGTGTTCCAGGACCCCACCCTGTATCCCTGGCGGCGGGTGTGGGACAACGTGGCGGTGGGCCTCGAGGCCCAGGGGGTGCTGAAGACCCAGCGGGGCAGGGTGGACGCGGCCTTGGCCAAGGTGCACCTGAGCGAGTTCGCCCGCGCCTGGCCGCGACAGCTATCGGGCGGCATGGCCCAGCGCGTGGCGTTGGCGCGGGCGCTGGTCAATGAGCCGCGGTTGCTGATCCTGGATGAGCCGTTGGGCAAGCTGGATTCGTTGACGCGCATTGCCATGCAGAAGGAGTTGATCGAGTTGTGGCAACGGCAGGGGTATACGGCGTTGCTGGTGACGCACGATGTGGAAGAGGCGCTGCTGCTGGCCAACCGCATCATTGTGTTCAGCGAACGGCCGGCGCGGGTGAAGTCCGAGATTGTGGTGGATCGGGCGTATCCGAGGCGGCGTGATGACCCGTACCTGGTCAACCTGCGTACGCAGATTCTGCAGTCCCTAGGCCTGTAGCCGCTGCCGAAGGCTGCGCTGGCCTGTATGTACGCTGCAGATTTGCGGCGGGGCGCAGGGCCAGCGCCGCCTGGCGGCAGCGCCGGACGTGGATGCTTTGCATACAATGCCTAATCCCCGGGTAGCAGTTCGGGCACGATCTGCGCCTCGCCAGCCGGCTGGCCGGTCACCACCGGGGGCTGGTGCACCCAGCCCATGAACAGTTCATAGCCCACGGCCAGAATCACCGGGCCGATGAACAACCCGATGATGCCGTTGCTGACCATGCCGCCCAGCGCGCCCACCAGCACCACCGGCATGGGCACGGCCACGCCACGGCCCAGCAACAGCGGTTTCAGCACGTTGTCGGCCAGCCCGGCCAGCAGGGTCCAGACCGCGAAAATAATGGTTTCCACACCGCTGCCAAAATGGGCGAACGCGTAGATCACGATGGGGATGGTCAGGATCAACTGCGGCAACTGGATGATGCCCAGCAGCAGGGCGATCAAGGCCAGCACCCCGGCCAGCGGTATGCCCATCACCACGAAACCGATGCCCAGCAACAGCATCTGGATAAAGGCGATGCCCACTACGCCCTGGGCCACTGCGCGGATGGTGGCGGTGCACAGGGTGGCCACCTGGGGGCCGCGCGCGGGGGTGAAGATGCGCGCGGCGATGGCGTTGGCGGTACGCTGGCCGGCGGCGCCGTGGGTCATCACTACCCCGGCGATGAGCAACGCCACGATGAACATCAGGATACCGGCGCCGATGCCGGCGGCCTGGTGCAGGGCAATGGCACTCCAGCCCTTGAGGTGGGGCATGACCTGTTGAATGGCCCAGGTCACGTCCTGGGAGGCGTGCAGCCACACGGTGTAGATCGGCGTGCCGATCAGCGGCCAGTTCTCCACGCTGGCGGGGGGCGCGGGGATGTCCAGTTGGCCGGCCTCGAACGCGGTTACGCCTGACTCCACCGAATGGGCAATGGAGGCCCCCAGCAGGCTCAGGGGGCCGATCAGGCACGCCAGGCCAATGATCACCAGGATGATCGCCGCCGGGCCCTGGCGGTTGCCCAGGCGTGCGGCCAGCCGTTGGTTGAGCGGGTACAGGGTGATCGCCAGAATCAGCGCCCATAGCACCAGGCTCAGGAATGGTTGGAAGATATCAAAGCAAAACAGCGCCAGCAGGGTGATCAGGCCGGCACGAATCAGCACGTCCAGCATTAGTCGTGACACGGTGGCGGGCCCGGTGGGCAAGGTATTCATGGAAGAGCTCCTGCGGATGGCCGATCAGCAAAACGCCCACCCCGGAGGGTGGGCGGTCTAGTGCATCACTGCTTGGACTGGGTCTTCATTTTCTCTTCGATCTGCTTGTCCACGGCTTCGCGCACCTGGTCGATGCTGAAGCTTGCCGGACGCTGGCTAGGCGGGTAATCGACGAAGGTTTGCAGGAACTGCGCCGACTTCATGACCGCCACCTCGGTGAGGTAGACGTTCTTGGTGGTCCAGTCGTAATACTGGTCGGAGACCACGTCGGCACGCTCGTAGGGGTCCATGCGCAGGTTGAAAATTTTCGGTACGCGCAGCACGGTGAAGGGGTTGCTCCACACCGCGAAGCCGCCGGGTGCACGCTGCTCGGCAAACACTGCTTTCCAGTTGCCGTAGCGCATGGCAACCAGTGCGCCGTCATCGTTGAAGTAGTAGAACTCCTTGCGTTCGCTTTTGGGCTGCTGGCCTTCCAGGTAGGGCAGTTGGTTGTAGCCGTCCAGGTGTACCTTGAACGAGGTGCCGCCGGCGGTGGGCGCCCAGCCTTTGAGCAGCTTGTTCGTCACGTCGCCATCACCGGCTGCGGCCAGCAGGGTAGGGAACCAGTCAAGCCCGGAGAATAGCTCGTTGGAGACCTCGCCCGGCTTGATCTTGCCCGGCCAGCGGATCATTGCCGGCACCCGGTACGCGCCTTCCCAGTTGGAGTTTTTCTCATTGCGGAACGGCGTGGTCGCCGCGTCCGGCCAGGAGAACTGGTTCGGCCCGTTGTCGGTGGTGTAGATAACAATGGTGTTATCGGCGATTTTCAGGTCGTCGAGGGTCTTGAGCAGCTTGCCCACGTCGCCGTCATGTTCAACCATGCCGTCGGCGTATTCATTGCCAGCCATGCCGCTCTGGCCGCGCATCGAATCGCGCACGTGAGTGAACAGGTGCATGCGGGTGGTGTTCATCCAGACAAAGAACGGCTTGTCCGCCTTGGCCTGTTTCTCGATGTACGCCTGGGCTGCCGCGGTGGTTTCGTCGTCGATGGTTTCCATGCGCTTGGTGGTCAGCGCGCCGGTGTCTTCGATCTTGCCATCGGCGAAGCTGTGTATCACCCCACGCGGGGTAAAAGTCTTGGTGAAGTCGGTTTCATCCTTGGGCCAGTTTTCCCGTTCCGGTTCTTCTTCGGCGTTCAAGTGGTAGAGGTTACCAAAGAACTCGTCGAAACCATGGTTGGTGGGCAGGTACTCGTCCCGGTCGCCCAAGTGGTTCTTGCCGAATTGGGCCGTGACGTAACCCTGGGACTTGAGCGCCTGGGCAATGGTGATGTCGCGTTTTTGCAGCCCCACCGTGGCGCCTGGCAGGCCTACCTTGGACAGGCCCGTGCGCAATACGGTCTGTCCGGTAATGAACGTGGAGCGCCCGGCGGTGCAGCTGTTCTCCGCGTAGTAGTCGGTGAACATCATGCCTTCCTTGGCGATGCGGTCAATGTTGGGTGTGCGGTAGCCGACCACCCCCTGACCATAGGCGCTGACGTTGGTCTGGCCGATGTCGTCTCCGAATATCACCAGAATGTTGGGCTTTTCGGCTGCTGTGGCGGTTGCCGACAGCGCCATCACAGAGGTCGCCACCAGGGCGAGGCTCGGTAACCACTTGCGTATGCGAGTCATCTGACTTGCTCCTTTTGCTCGGGGTCGTGTGTTTGCGACAAACGTTTACTGCGGTCCTGCATTACGCTTTTGTTATTGCACGAGCTCGGGTTCGGGCGCGTCACCGGGGTAGACGCGCCGCCATTGGGTTGCCATGTCCACCACGGTCCAGCCGCGCTGGTTTGCCTCGTCCAGGGCCTTGTCCAGCTTGCCGATGGAGGAGCTGCGGTCGTAGGCCCACTCGCGCTTGGCGTCGGTGTGGTGGACCAGCCCCATGAATCGCTGGCCAGTACCTGCGGCGGTCCACTGCAGCATCTGCAGGTCACCGTCGGAGTTGCCGAAAGCCAGGATCGGCCGGCGACCTATGATGGCGTCGATGCTCTCCGGCTTGCCGGGGCCATCATCGTTGTGCGCCAGTTTGGCCGTGCGCTGGATCAGCGCATGGCCGTCCTGGTACTGGAAAGCGGTGACAAAGGTGGTGCCGATCACCTGTTCGGGCGGGATGCCGTAGACCCGGTCGGCGAAGGCCCGCATGAACGCGGTGTCGCCGCCGGAGACGATGTAGGTCTTGAAGTCCTGGCTGCGCAGGTAGTCCAGCAACTCCAGCATGGGCTGGTAGATCATCTCGGTGTACGGCTTGCCGGTCTTGGGGTGGCGTGCCTGGCTGAGCCAGGTTTTGGCGGCGTCATCAAAGGCTTCGGTGGTCATGCCGGTGTGGGTGGCGCCGACAATTTTCAGGAGGCCGTTCATGCCTGCGGCGCTCAGGGCCTTGTGGTCGTTTTCCAGCACGGCCTTGAACGGCTGGGTGGTTTTCCATTCCGGGTGCCGGGGGGCGTTGCGCTTGATTTCGTCGAAGGCGAACATCAGCTCGAAATAGGCAGGCTGCTCGCTCCACAGGGTGCCGTCGTTGTCGAACACGGCAATGCGCTCGGGTGGGGGCACGAAGTGCTTGCTGCCGGGGTCGGTCACGGCGTGCACAAACGCCACGATGCTGCTTTTTGCCGGGCCATCGTTCCACGAGGCCAGGGGGGCGTCGGCCAGGGCCATAGCAGGTAGCAGCAGGCCCAACAGCAGGGTCAGCACGAAGCGTTGGCGAGTGGGGGGCATGCGATAGGTCATGGCAGGTCCTTCTCATGAACAGGGTTGAGCGGGCGTAGCGCCGGGGCAGGGGCGCTGCGCTGCTGACGGGTGTCGTTGCGCAGTGCCGTCAAGCCCAGGCGCAGCGCTGGCAACGCCGCCTGGGTGGCGGCGGCGCGGCCGTAGCAAGCGCGCAGCACGGGACGCAGGTCCGGGCTGGCCGCGCCCAGGGCCAGGCCCAGCCGGCTGCGGCGCAGCCACAGGTACAGCGCGCTTAACTGTGGCGGCCGGGCGCTCAGTTGCGCGCCGATGTGCTGCCAGGCGTATTCGGGTGATTGCTGCCAGGCTTGCTGGCGAGCCTGGCGCCGGCGGTGCCAGGCCTGGTATAGCCGACGTGGCAAGGAATGCCCGGCATACGCCAGTAGCATCAGCGCCAGCAACACCCCCAATGCCCACAGCCAGCCACGCGACACATGCACCAGGTTGCCGCGCCCCAGGCGCTTGAGGTCCTCGCGCAGGGAGAACACCGGTTGCCCGGCGCTGCCCGCAGCGGCTTCGAAGGTCACGGCGGGTACCTGCGCGGTGCGCATCTGTTGAGTGCCGGTGTCCCACCAATTGACCCGCACGGCCGGCAATACATGGGTGCCGGCGCGGTCGATGCGGTAGGTCACGGTGTCCACGCGCTGGCCGCCCAGGAAGTCGCCGCGGCCATCGTCCAGGCTAGTCACCTGGGGTGCCTTGGGGTAGCGGCTCAGGCCGGCGACGTCGCCCAGCGCGGGGGCGGGCAGGGTCATGGCCAGCGCGCCGTCGGCCTGCAGGGTCAGCTGACGGGTAATGCTGTCACCCACTTTCAGCGGCGTGATGGAGTTCACCACCTGTTGGCTCAGGCGCATGGCGCTGGCCACCACGGGCGCCACGGCGGGCTGCTGACCGGGAAGCGCCTGGGCGCTGAAGTGCAGGGGTTCGCTTTGCGCGCTCATTGCCTGCACGGCCTGGGCCGGGCTGGCGTGTATGGTCAGCGCGGGCACCTCGAAGGCCTGGGCGCGTTGGGGCGCAATGCGGTAGCGGTAACGCATGCCATTGAAGGACTGGCCGTCGATACGCTCATTCAAGTGTTCGGCCTGCCCGGCCGGCGGCAGCACCAGCGCATTGTCGAGCAAAAGCTGGGGCAGGCTGGGGGCGTCGGTGAACCAGGTGTCGGTGAGGATATCCAGTTGCAGCTCCACCAGGCCGCCGACCATTACCCCGTTGGGCGGCTGCAATCGGGCGTGCACACGCAGTTGCGGCGGTGCAGCCACGGCTGCGGCGCTCAGCAGCCAGGCCAGCAGGGCAAGGGGCGCCAGGCGGGTCATGGCCGGTCCCCCGCCTGGTCCTGCAAGCTGAATTTCTGCTTGAGGAATTTCGCCGGCGAGGTGCTCAGGTTTTGCAGCCACAGGTCGTCGGAGGCCGCCTGCTGGGTCTTGACCTTCTTGCTCTGGCCCTTGCCGGCGGCCTTGTCCATCTTCACTTCGTCGGGCTTGATCTCGGGGGCGTTTTGCTCGGCGCTTTCGGTGTCTTTCTTCAACGCCAGGGCCAGGGCCAGGTTGGCGGATGCCTCGGCAAAGTTCGGCTGGCGTTTCAGTGCTTCGTGGTAGGCGGCAATGGCGGCGTCGAACTTGAAGCGCCGCACGTGGATGTTGCCCACGTAGAACCAGGCCTGGGCGCTGTCGAGCCGGGCGAAGGTGGCCAGCGCCAGGTCGAAGTCGGCGGCCTGGTAGGCGGCAATGCCTTTCCAGTAGGGGTCGACGAACAGCGCGGCGGCCTGGGGGTAGTGCTCATGCTCGAAGGCCCAGCGGCCCTGCTGGTCAGGCGTGAAGAACGCATCCACCAGGGCGTTGGCCTGGGCGGGCGCGGCGGGCCAGCCGATGCCGGTGGCCAGCAGCAGGGCGGCCATCCAGTTCACGCTCCAGCCTTTGCGTACCCCCAGCAGCACCAGGGCCAGCAGAGGCAGGCACCACCAGTAGCCGGTGTCTTTCCAGTGCAGCGCCTGTTGCTGGGCGTTGACCTGGTCGAAGTGCTGCTGGGCATGCAGTTGTACCCAGTCCAGGTCGTCGTTGTTCTGGGTGAGGCTGCCCAGGGGCGCGTCCAGGGCCGAGGCCAGTTGCTTGAGGGCCGCGGGGTCGAAATGGCCCAGGGCTGGCAGGCCGCTGGCGGTCATGCGCGGCTGGCCGCTGGCGTCGCGGATGACACCGTCGTCGCTGCTGCCCACTGCCAGTACCAGCACTTGCAGATCACTGCCTTGCAGGTGCGCGGCCAGGCCAGCATTGGCTCCCGGCTCGGCACCGTCAGTCACCAGCAGCAGGCTGCCTGGTGTCTGGTCAGCGTCAAGCAGGCGCTTGGCCAGGTCAATGACGGCACCGATGTTCTTGCCGGGCTTGTCGATCAGCTCCGTGCCCAGGGCCTGGATGAAGGTGTCCAGCAAGGCCGCGTCACCGGTGGGTGGTAGTACCAGGTGGGCGCTGCCGGCGTAGGCGATCAAGCCGGTACGGGCGCCAGCGCGGCGCTCCACCAGGTCATGCAGGGTGTGCTTGGCAGCTTCCAGGCGCGTGGGCTGGATGTCGCTGGCGTCCATGGACGGTGACAGGTCTACGGCAATGATCAGCGGCGCGCGGTTTTCCACGAAGTCGGGGCGGTCCTGCTCCCAGGTGGGGCCGGCGGCGGCGATAGCGCCGAGGATCAGCGTGGCACTGAGCAGGTGCACCGGGCGCAGGCGCTGGTTGTCCGTGGGGGTGATGAGCAGATGCGCCAGCAGGTGCTCGGCGATGTTGCCGTACAACAGCCGGCGCTGCAGGGCCCGGGTGCGCTGCCACAGCAACGGCAGCAGGGCGCCGAACACGATCACCAGCAGCCACAATGGGCGCAGGAAGTGGACGTCACTGAGGTTGATGTCCATCGTGGCCCTCCTGTCGCTGGCGGGCCACGGCCAGCCGGGGGCGCAGCAGGGCACACAGGTGGTACACCAGCAGCAGCGCCAGGGCCACGCCCAGCGGCCAGTAGAACAGTTCGCGCTGGGGCTGGTGGCTGAGGGTTTTCACCCGGTGCGGGGTCAACTGGTCGAGGGTGCTGTACACCTGGTCCAGGGCGGTGCGGTCTTCGGCGCGGAAAAAGCGCCCGCCGGTGATCTGCGAGATCTGCTCCAGCCCCGGCAGGTTGACCTTGGCTTCACCCGAGGCGTGCGGGTCGCCAATGCCGATGGTATGGATGACCACGCCCTTGCTGGCGGCCATGCGGGCCGCGTGTTCGGGGGTGATGGCACTGCTGGTGTCATTGCCGTCGGTGAGCAGTATCAGCACCTTTTCCGGTTCGTGGGCCTGGTCCAGCAGCTTCAGGCTCACGCCAATGGCATCGCCGATGGCGGTGTTGGGCCCGGCCATGCCGATGCCGGTGTCGTCCAGCAGCAGCGACAGGCTGCGGTGGTCCAGGGTCAGGGGCGCCTGGGGGTAGGCGCCGCTGCCGAACACCACCAGGCCCAGGCGGTCGTCCTTGCGCTTGTCGATGAAGCTGTGCACCACCTGCTTCACGGCACTGAGGCGGTCGGTCTGCTGGCCGCTGGCGTCGGTGAAGTCTTCGGTTTGCATCGACTGGGAGATGTCGATGGCCAGCATCAGGTCGCGTACCGGTTGTTGATGTTCGATGGGCTTTTCCACGAACACCGGGCGTGCCACCGCCAGCAGCACCAATGCCCACACCAGCGCGTTGAGCAGCAGTTGCCAGTGGTTGTGGCGGCTGCCGGTGCCCATGGGCCGGGCACCCACGGCCTTGCTCATGGCCTGGAAGAACGGCACGCGCACCGCGCTGCGGGCTTCGCGGTAGGCGGGCAGGTAGCGGTAGCCCAGCCACGCCAGCGGTAGCAGCACCAGCAACCAGGGGTAGTCAAGCCGCCACATGATGACCCTCCACCCATTGCTGGCAGGTATCGAACAGGGCCAGTCGGCGTTGCGCAGGCAGGGCCTGCAAGGCGGCGTCCGGGGCATAGGCCAGTTGCGCCAGTTGCTGGCTGAAATCGGCGGGCAACGCCTGGGGGCTGTGGTGCTGCAAAAAGCCCTGCCAGGCAGCGGCGCCCAGCCCGGCCACCTGGGCGTTGCCCGAGGGCATGGACAGCGCCACGCGCTTGAGCAGCTCGGGCAGTTCGCGCAGCGCGGCCAGGTCGCTGCTGCGCTGGCGCAGCAGCGCCAGGCGTTGCAGGGCTTCTCGACGATAACGGTCGCGCCGCCAACGGCGGTATTTACGCGCGCTCAGGATCGCCGCGATCATCACCAGGCCGCCCAGCAAGGCCCACCAGCCCCAGGTGTGCGGGGTATAGGGCAGGGGCGCAGGCAAGCCCAGCTCCTGCAATTGGTCGATGCTCGGGATGTTCGGGTTCATGGCCGGGCCCTGGCGGTTTTGCCAAGTTCGGCGCGCAGTTGCGCGGCCGCGTCCATGGCGGTGCTGAAGCTCAGCAAGGGCACCTGGCTGCGGCGCAGCAGCGTGCTGACGTCGTCCAGCCGCCCGCTGAGGAAGTCGCCCAGGGGCTGGTGCACGCGGCGCTGGTTGATCGCCAGTTCCACTTGCAGGTCGCCCTGGGTCACCAGCACCTTGCCGTTGCGGGGCAGGTTGAGGGCCAGTGGGTCGTAGGCCAGCAGGGCAATCACGTCGTTGTGGGCGGTCAGGCGCCGCAGCAGTTGCAGGGTCAACTCGCTGGCACCGGCGAAGTCGCTGACGATGCAGATCAGATGGTCGTGGCCGGCCAGGGCCAGGCAGCGCTGTAGCGCCTTGTCCAGTTGGTTGTCGTTCTGCGCGTCGGGGTTGCTGGCCTGCAACGCCTGGTTCTGTTCCACCATACGGCTGAACAGGGCTTCCACCCGCGCACGGCTGCGCAGCGGCGTCACGCTGTCGATGCGCTGGTCGTTGAACACCAGCCCGCCCACCCGGTCGCCGGCGTGGAACACCATCCACGCCGCCAGCGCGCCCAGCTCTGCGGCCAGTGCGGATTTGAAGCTGCGGTGCGAGCCGAAGAACATCGACATGCGCTGGTCCACCAGGATCAGCGCCGGGCGGTCACGCTCTTCGGTAAAGGTGCGCACCACCGGTTTGCCGGTGCGCATCGAGGCGCGCCAGTCCAGATGGCGCAGGTCGTCACCAGGCTGGTAGCGGCGCAGCTCGTCGAAATTCAGGCCACGGCCGCGCAGGCGTGAGGCATGCGCACCGGCCAGCAGGCTGGCACGTGGCTGGCGCGCCAGGAAACTCAGGCCACGGGCCTTGAATTCCAGCGCCATCAGTTGCGCCAGCGACACGTAGACCAGGCCGTCGGTATTCATGCCGCAATCGCCACGCTGTCCAGCAACCGGTCCAGCACGCGGTCTGCGGTCATGCCGTCGGCCACCGCGTCATAGCTCAGTTGCAGGCGATGGCGCAGCACCGGGTGCACCACCGCGCGCACGTTGTCGGGCGATACGAAGTCCTGGCCCTGCATCCAGGCATGGGCCCGGGCGCAGCGGTCCAGGCCGATGCCCCCGCGCGGGCTGGCGCCCAGGGCGATCCAGCGGCCCAGGTCGGGGTCATAGTCGGCGGGGAGACGGGTAGCGTTGACCAGGTCAATCACGTAGCGGTCGATGGCCGGGGCCACGTGCACGTTGCTGACTTCGCGGCGCGCGGCAAAAATGACCTCCTGGGCCAGCGGCGCCGGGGCGGATGAAGGGTTGCCCTGGGCGATCTCCTCGGCACGCAGCAAGCGCAGCACCTGGCTTTCGTGGTCGGCGCTGGGGTAATCGAGCAGTACCTTCATCAGGAAACGGTCCATCTGCGCTTCGGGCAGGGGGTAGGTGCCTTCCTGTTCGATGGGGTTCTGGGTGGCCACCACGATGAATAACGGCGGCAACGGGTGGCTTTGCCCGGCCACGGTGATTTGCCGTTCTTCCATGGCCTCCAGCAAGGCCGCCTGGACCTTGGCCGGGGCGCGGTTAATCTCGTCGGCCAGGATCAGGTTGCCGAACAGCGGCCCTGGCTGAAAGCGGATTTCGTTCTGGCCCTGCACCTGGTGCAGTACCTCGGCGCCGGTGATGTCGGATGGCAGCAGGTCCGGGGTGAACTGGATACGGCTCATTTTAGCGTCCAGGTGCGTGGCCAGGGCCTTGACCGTGCGGGTCTTGGCCAGGCCCGGCAGGCTTTCGAGCAACAGGTGCCCGTTGGCCAACAGGCCCAGCAGAATCTGGCGAATCACCTGGTCCTGGCCCAGCACGGCTTGGGCAATGCTGGCCTGCAGTGCGTTGAGGTCGTCGAGCGCTGTCATGAAAACTCCTTGTTCAAAAGGGCCCGGCCGGCTAGAAACGCCATACCGCGCCGCCGCCGATCACGTGCAGCATGGCGTTGCGGTATTCGCCGGACACGCTGTCGCCGGAGCGGGTCTTGGTCTGCACATCGTCCATGTCACCCATCCAGATCAGGGTGTAGTTGAGGTGCAGGTCGGTGTTCTCGTCCAGGGCGTAGTTGAGCCCGGTTGCGAAGCGCCACGCCTGGTTCATCGGGTTGTCGACGGTGCGGTCCTTGTCGTCCACGGCCGATGAGTCGTAGGCCACGCCGACGTTCCAGCGCCACTTGGCGTTGATCTGGTTCTGCGCGCCCACGGAGGCGTGGTAGGTGTCGCGGTATTTGCGGTCGACCGTGGTGGAGGTGCCGGCGGCGTTGCTGTCGACTTCCACGCCGATCTTTCCGAACTGGCTCCAGTCCTGCCAGTTGAGGCTGCCCAGCAACGTCCACTGGTCATCGATTTTGTACGAGGCACTGGCCAACACCGTCTGCGGCACGGTCATGTCGACCTTCAACTGATCCACGTCCAGGCGATTGAGCGCCACGTTGAGCAGCGGGTTGGTGATGTGCTTGAGCGTGGGGCTGTCGCGAAACTTGAGGTCGATCTTGCTGGTGTAGGCCAGGCCCAGTTGCACGCGTTCGTTGAGCCGATACAGCAGGCCCAGGTTGTAGCCCACGCCCCAGTCGCCGTCCTTGTACACCAGTTGTCCGTCCGGGGCGTTGCCCAGGCCGAGCACGTTGTTGTTCACCGCCACTTCGGTGCGGTAGTAGCCGTACATGAAGCGCGGCCCGACGCCGATGGACAGGTCATCGGTGAGCTTGTAGGCGTAGGTGGGCTGGAATGACACGCCGACAATGGCCGATTCCTGGGTGAAGTAGCGCCCGGCCCAGTCATCGTCGTAGTCCAGCGCCAGGCCGAAGTTGCCGTACATGCCGAAGGCTATGCTGTTGCGATCGTCCAGTTCGTGGCTGATGAACAGGCTGGTGCCGGGAAAGTAGGGCAGCGGGTTGCCGCCGTTGCCGCCGGAAAACGTGTTGCCGCTGTCGCGTGAATAGGTTATGTCGCCGAGGATAACCTGGGCGTCCATGTTCAGTTGGGTGCCCTTGAGCTGGCTGATGCCTGCGGGGTTGTTCATCAGGATGCTGGGGTCGGTGGCCAGCACCGCGGCGCCGGCGTTGGCCAGCCCGGCCCCTTCCTGGCCCGCTTCATACACCAGAATGCCGCCAGCCCAGGCGGGGCTGGCCAGCAAGGTGGAGCCCAGCAGCGTGCAGCCCAGCACGCCCGGCAGGCCCAGGAGGCGGAAAACAGGAGTCTTGTGGTGGTGTTTGACGGTCATTGGGCATCATCCTTGTGGGTTCGCGTCAGGAAGGGCACTTGCCCGACCCCGAGGCGCTGATCATCAAGGCGATTTTTTCTACGTTGCCCTGCTGGGCCTGCACCAGCTCTTCCACCGAGTCACCCGATGGCGTCTGCAGCACACTTTGGCAACTGACTTGCATACGGGTGTCGTCATCGGCTCGGCCTGTGCGCAGGCGCCACTTGACGTCGATCAGGGCGTAGCGCCCCGGCACCAGGTCAAAGCGCTGAACGTCCACGCGCAATGACGCCCGCCCGGCATTGATGGGGTGCTGGTTCAACTGATCAACCAGCGCGCTTTGCAGCTCATCGGCCAGGCTTGCACCCCACCATTCGGTTTCCAGAATGGCCAGGCCATTGTTGCCCTGGCGCACCACGATCTGCGCGCGGTCGACCTGGGGCGGTACGGTGAACCGTTCAATCACCAGGTTGGCCCCGGGCTGCACAGAGCGGGCCGTGCCACCCAACAGCGGTGTCAGCGTGTGGTAATGCACCGGCGCGCTGCGACAGCCCGCCAACACGGCGCACAGGCACAGCAACGCGGGAGCAAGGGTGGTGCGCAGGCGTTGACTCATGGCTGCTGGTCCTCGTACGGAGCGTTTTTCGGCCGGCCGCGGATCAAGGATTCAGGGTGGCGGCCCAGGTAGTCGGAGAGTTCGCGCAACGAGCGCGAAGTGCGCCCCAGTTCCTTGATGGCCTCGCCCAACTGTTCGCGCTGCGGTGAGTCCTCGGACAGCGCCGAGTTGGCGGTCTTCAGGGTTTTGCTCACGTCCGCCAGGGAGCTCTGGATAGAGGGCAAGGTCTGGGTGCTGAACTGGCCGATGCTGCGCCGCAATTCACTCAGGCTGCCGTCCAGGTTGTTGGCGATGCGGTCCAGGGGCAGCTTGGAGATTTTCTCCACCATGGTTTGCAACTGGGCCTGCAATTGGTCGAGGCTGCCGGGAATGGTCGGCAGCATGATGGGCCGGGCATCGGCGTCGAAGGTGACCTTGTCGGCCTTGGGGTAGAAGTCCAGCGAGATGTACAACTGCCCGGTCAAGACATTGCCGCTGCGGGCCTGGGCGCGCAGGCCGTGCTCGACGAAGCTCTGGAGGATGGCGATGGTGCCGCGCTCGTCGTTGGGGTCGTGCTTGAGCAACTCCAGCATGCGCGTGTGCGCCTGGCCCAGGCTTTGTGGGTAAATGACGATGCCGACGATGATCGGGAAACTCTCGGTCTTCAGGTCGAAATCGAGGTTGACTGACACCACCTTGCCGATTTCCACGCCCTGGAACTCCACTGGGGCATCAACCTTGAGGCCACGCAGCGACTGGTTGAAACGCAGGTTCATGTACTGCGCCTTGCCCGGGGGTGGGGCCAGGGCGGTCTGTTCATCGCCCATCAGTGTGAAACCCTGGCCAGCCTCGGCCGGCGCACTGTCCTGGCCAAACTCCGGTGTGCCGAAGGCAATGCCGCCCACCAGCACCGAGGACAGCGATTCTGTCTTGACCGTGAAGCCGTTGGCGCCAATGCCGATGTCGATGCCGCTGGCGTTCCAGAAGCGCGTGTTGGCGGTGACGAAGGCGTCGTTGGGCGCCTTGACGAACACCTCGATGTCCACGCCCTTGCCGTTGCCCTCCAGGGTGTACGCCACCACCTGGCCCACCGGGATCTTGCGGAAGTACACCGGCGAGCCGATGTCCAGCGAGCCCAGGTCGCGGGTGTGCAGGGTAAAGCGCTTGCCCGGCTCGCCGTAGGTGATGGGCGGCGGCACTTCCAGGCCGATGAAGTCATGGGTCGTTTCGTTCGCGGTGCCGGAGTCGGCGCCGATGAAATCACCTGACAGCAGGGTGTCTACGCCGGAAATGCCGCCCGCGCCGATACGCGGCCGCACCACCCAGAACTTGGCGTCCTTGCGGGTGAAGTTGACCGCGCGCTTGACCAGTTTCACCGTGGCCGTGACGCTTTTTTCGTCCTCGCTCAGCTCCACTGCCGCCACATGGCCGATGACCACATTGCGGTAGCGCACCTCGGTCTTGTCGGCGGTCAGGCCTTCGCCGGTCTTGAAGGTGATGGTGATCACCGGGCCGGCCTGCATGCGGTCGTGGATGACCAGAGAAATGCCTACCAGCAAGGCAATGATCGGCACGATCCATACCAGTGATACGCTCCAGCGTCGCGACGTCTTGACCTCGCCCGAACGTGGGCGGTCCTGCGTGGGCTCAGGGTTCATCCAGGATCTCCGGTGCCGGGGTGTTCTGCCAGATAAGGCGTGGGTCGAAACTCATGGCCGCCAGCATGGTGAAGACCACCACCATGCCGAAGAACAGGATGCCGGCGCGGGGCTCGATGGTGCCCAGCGCCTGGAACTTCACCAGCGAGGCCACCAGCGCCACCACCATCACGTCCAGCATCGACCAGTAGCCAACCAGCTCGACGAAACGGAACAGTTTTGAGCGTTGGCGGCAGGCCCACTGGCTGCGGCGCTGGGCGGTCACCAGCAGCAAAATCAGGGCGCAGAACTTGATGGCGGGCACGCCGATGCTGGCGATGAAAATGATGGAGGCGATGTCCCAGGCGCCGGCGTCCCAGAACTCCAGCACACCGGTGATGATGGTGCTGTCTTCGCCCTGGCCCAGCAGGCTGGTGTTCATCACCGGCAGCAGGTTGGCCGGCACGTAGAAGATCAGCGCCGCGGCCAGGTATGCCCAGGTGCGCGCCAGTGACTCGGGCTTGAGCCGGTGCAGCGCCGCGCCGCAGCGCGGGCAGTGGTGCGGCTGCTCGTGCATGGCGCAGGCCTGCCCACAACCGTGGCACAGGCACAGGTCCAGGTCGGCGGCCTTGGGCTGGCGGCTCACGTCAGTTCCCACAGCAGGCGAATATCCTTGCCCGCGATCTTGATCATCAGCACGCTCAGCGCCGCCAGGGCAGCCAGGCCCATGCCGGGCACCACGTCCAGCAGGCCGGCCAGTTTGATCACCGCCACCAGACTGCCCAACAGGCACACCTCAAGCATGCTCCAGGGGCGCAACGCCTCCAGCGCCCGCATGCACCCGGCAAACGCCGGGCAGCGCATGCCGGCCAGGGCGAAGGAGATCACCCACAGCAGTAAGGCTACTTGCAGCACAGGCGCAATAATGATCGCTACACCGGCCACTAGTGCAATGAAAGTTATAGGCCCTTCGCTCAGTGCGCGCACCGAATCCCACAGAGTTGCGGAGTTGTGCAGGCCTTTCAAGTTGATGCTCATTACCGGGTAGAAGTTGGCGAATGCCAACAGTACGGCCGCCGTCATGCACAGCGCCAAGCGCTGTTGCAGGGTCATGGAAACATGGCGTTGAATAACCGCGCCACAACAGTGGCATATAGCCTTCTGATGCCGGCGTAATAACGCACTGTCGTGAACCGAATCACAATATTCGCAGATAATGAGCGGGCGCGTTCCATCCATGAGATTTCTCGGCTCGGCGGTCATTTAGTTCATGTTGTCGACTGTGAATATAGAAGCGCTTTCGGAATCGGCAAGTGCACGGGCCCGAAATCGGGGGGGCGAACGGCTGCAAAGACTTGGTTATAAATATTATTCCAACTCGCGATACCAGTGGCAAACAAGTGCCTGCAGCCGAGCCCGCGCAGGCTGTCCCGTTGGCTAAATGATCACGGGCAGTGAAAACCGCTCAAATGCTTTTTTTGATAATTCGAAAGTTAGGCTATACCTACCGTGGCTCGCAGGAGCAGCAGTGGAGTGCAGGCAGTAATTATCATCACGTCGGCAAGCCGTCGGGCTTCTTCGGCCCAGGCAGTCGCCAAGGAACACCAAAGGAGCTGCAGAATGAAGTTTTCACTATTGGTTAGCTCGCTATGTATCACCACGGTCGTACTCGCCGGCTGCGCCAGCACGGTAACGCCGCCAGAGGAATATTCAGGCTTTTTAAAAGATTACAGCCGACTGAAAGAAGACAAGACCCCCAGCGGGGCGACGGTGATGCGCTGGATTGATCCGAAGATAAAAGCGTCGAACTACACCAGCATTTATGTGGAGCCGAGCCAGCTTTATCCCGCACCCAAACCCACCGCGCAAATTCCGTTGAGCACGTTGCAGGGCATTACTCACTACTACGACCAGGCCTTGCAGCGCGAACTTGGCAAATCATTGCCATTGGCGAGCGGCCCTGGCCCGGGCGTGCTGGTTGTGCGGCCGGCCATTACCGCGGTCAGCAGCAAAAACGAAGGCTTCCAGCCCTATGAAGTGCTGCCCATTGCCTTGGTAGCCTCGGCGGTAAACACCGCAGCGGGCGGCCGTGACCAGACCACCACCATTGCCACCGAAGTGGCCGTGCTCGATGGCGGCACCAACCAGGTAGTGGCTCAGGTGGTGCGCAAGGGGACTGGCGAAAACCTGGAGAACAGCAAGACCGTGATGACCGCAGCAGACGCCAAGGCGGTGCTCGATGGCTGGGCCGATGATATTCACAAGTCGTTTGACAAGGTGAAGTCGGGGGGGTGATCGATATCGCCCTTGGGCCCGACGCAGCGATCATAAAAAACCCGGCTTTCGCCGGGTTTTTTCATCAGGGGCGTGGGCCGCCTTCGCCTTCGTGATGGTAGTGCTCCGGGCCGTGGCCTGGGCCAGGGCCGCCGTGCATGGGCATCGGGGCCGGGCCGCCGTGGTCGTGGTGATGACCGCCGTGGTCGTGATCCAGCAGGCTGGAAACGGCCACGCCCAACACGCCACCGGCCACGCCGCCGATGACTGCACCCTGGGTGCCGCCTACCTGGTTGCCGACCACTGCGCCGCCAGCGGCGCCGACGACAGCGCCGACCACGTCATTGGCCAGGGCGGCGGTGCTGCACAGGCTCAGGGAAAGTACCAGGGCGGAAAGAATGCGCATTTCATTAACTCATTGAAAAGGGGCGTAATTCTGCGAAGGGGCTGAATGGATAGCAAGCTAATCAAGGTATCCAAATCATTACAAATGCTGGCAACGGCTCAAGCGTGCGCGCTGCCGCGGGTACCGTTCGACGTATCGAGCAAATGGGCGACGAGGATGTTGTTGAGAAAGCGGAACTGATCGTTCAGCCCTACCACTTCATTGCTGAAATGCTGGGTGGCCTGGGGCATCAGCACCGAGTCGAAGCCGTTGTTGGAAATAAGCTGCAGCGGTGCCTTGCGCGACACCACGTCTTGTACGTAATAGTTTTTGCCGAAGCGGGGAAAACTGACATGCAGGGTGACAGGACGGATCATCGGGCAGGCTCCGGGGCAGTGGCAATCATCGACACGGTCGATATCGGCTTGGGCTGAGCTTCGAGCCCGCGCGGGTGAAACTCAAGTGAACGATTTTGCATGTGCGCGCTGATGGCTAGTTGCTAGTGGTGGCGGCGCGCGCCATGTCCACCACGCGAAGCACGAACAGATGCAGGGTGACGGCGGTCAATGCCAGGCAGGTTAGCAGGTGAATGAACATGGTCAGGTCCTCCCGATACGTGGTGTATGGGAGTGATGGTACGCCGCTGGTGGTTGAGCGGAAGACGATGCGTGCGATGGTGGTTATCGATGCAATTGATACATCGCCCATCCTGCCTCCGGAGCTGCCGCAGGCTGCGAAGGCCTGCACTGCGGGCCCGCGATGGACATGACACGGCTGAAGATCCTGCTGACCTTTTCGCAGCCTGGCGGCGGATGGCCGCCCCGAAGCGCCGGCCTAGGGGCAGCTCCGGGGGGGTGGCAGCGGCCGTGAGGCTGCGCCGGTTACTGGGCTACACGGTAGCAGGGCACGTAGGCCGCGCCGCCGGGCAGTTTCATCCGGTGCTGTTCCACGAAGGCGTTCAGCAGGCGGTCCAGGGGTTGCATGATCTCGGCGTCGCCGTGGATCTCGTACGGCCCATGTTTCTCGATCAGGCGGATACCCTTGTCCTTGACGTTGCCGGCGACGATGCCGGAGAACGCACGGCGCAGGTTGGCGGCCAGTTCGTGGGGCGGCAGGCTGCGGCTCAGTTGCAGGCTGGCCATGTTGGCGTGGGTAGGGTCGAAGGGGCGCTGGAAGCCTTCCTCGATCTTCAGCAGCCAGTTGAAGTGAAAGGCGTCGTTGCGCTCGCGACGGAACAGCTTCACGTCCTTCAGGCCCTGGGTCATGTGCCGGGCCACTTCCACCGGGTCATCGATGATGATCTGGTAGTGACGCTGCGCCGCTTCGCCCAGGGTGGCGCCGACGAAGGCGTGCAGTTGCTCCAGGTACGGCGCTGCGCTGCGTGGCCCGGTCAGTACCACCGGGAACGGCAGGCCGGCGTTGTCCGGGTGCATCAGAATGCCCAGCAGGTACAGGAACTCTTCGGCCGTGCCAGCGCCACCGGGGAAAATGATGATGCCGTGGCCCACACGCACGAAGGCTTCCAGGCGCTTTTCGATGTCGGGCAGGATTACCAGTTCGTTGACAATCGGGTTGGGCGCTTCGGCGGCAATGATGCCGGGCTCGGTCAGGCCCAGGTAGCGGCCACCGCTCATGCGTTGCTTGGCGTGGGCAATGGTGGCGCCCTTCATCGGCCCCTTCATCACGCCAGGGCCGCAACCGGTGCAAATGTCCAGTTTACGCAGGCCCAGTTCGTGGCCCACTTTCTTGGTGTACTTGTATTCGTCGCTGTTGATGGAGTGGCCACCCCAGCACACCACCATCTTCGGCTCGACGCCGGCACGCAGGGTGCGGGCGTTGCGCAGCAGGTGGAAGACATAGTCGGTGATGCCTTGCGAGGTACTGAGGTCGATGCGCGAACTGTCCAGCTCGTTCTCGGTGTAGACGATGTCGCGCAGGGCGCTGAAGAGCATTTCGCGGGTACTGGCAATCATCTCGCCGTCGACGAAGGCGTCGGCGGGGGCATTGAGCAGTTCCAGGCGAACGCCGCGGTCCTGCTGGTGGATGCGCACTTCAAAGTCCTGGTAGGCGTCCAGGATGGTCTTGGCATTGTCGATGTGGGCGCCGGTATTGAGGATAGCCAGCGCGCACTGGCGGAAGAGGGTGTAGATGCTGCCCGAACCCGCTTCGCTCAGTTGCTGCACTTCGCGTTGTGACAGGGTTTCCAGGCTGCCCTTGGGGCTGACGGATGCATTGATTACGTGGCGTTGTTGAGTCATTGCACATTCCTTGAGAGCAATGGAGCCAAGCCGCGGCTGGCTTCATTCAAACGGTCTGAATCCGGCCTGGCATGGGCCGGTACTGCTGCACGACAGAAGAAAAGCCTCCCTTTTAGCCGGATGACGATGAGTGAAAAAACCGGATAACCCGAGAGTGGCATCAATGCCGGGGTTTATCAAATTTGTCCTTCGCCGCTTGAATCGTCAGGGCTTGCGACGTGGGCGCGAGACCACCGATTCGATGTTCTTGCGGCCAATCAGCATCGGCTGCGGGGCTTCGACGGCCAGCCACTTGTACATCACCAGGCAGTCCACCAGGCCCAGGCGGGCGTGCCGGTAGGCCTTGGGCAGGCGCCCCACGGTGTCGAAGCCAAGCTTGGTCCACAGCGCCACAGCCACCTCGTTGGTGGCCACTACCGAGTTGAACTGCATGGCCTGGAAGCCGCTGTCCCGTGCCAATTGCTGCGAGTGTTCGCACATCAGCCGCGCCACGCCACGGCCGCGGGCGGCCTCGGTCACCATGTAGCCACAGTTGCACACGTGGCTGCCGGGGCCGGCGGCGTTGGCCTTCAGGTAATAACTGCCCAGCAGCACGCCGTCTTCCTCGGCCACCAGCGTGTGCAGGGGCAGGCCCATCCACAACTGGCGAGCCTGCTCAGTCGTGACGGCCGGGTCATAGGCATAGGTTTCGCGGGCGGCAACCACGGCCTGGAAGGTGGGCCAGAACGCTTCGAAGTCAGCGTCGGTCATGGGGCGGAAGTGGATCATGGCAGTCCTTGGGCAAAAGCGATGAGGCAGTGTACCAGCCCGCTTCGCGGCCGCCGACCACATAGCGGGCGATCAGCGAACAGTTAATGTTATTAATGGTTAATAATGTTAATCGGTTGTTCATACTCCGTGGGTGTCGAGCGTGCTCGACCGTGTTCCGACAAAAACAATAAACGGAGTCAGATCCCCCATGGCAAAGCCTTTCATGCCGCGCAGGCCGCAGTGCGTCTGCACCCTGGCCGTCACCTTCAGTGTGGGCTGCCTTGCACCCGGCGGGTGGGTGCACGCCGAGGGTTTGCTCGACGATGCCACCGCTACCCTCAATACCCGCAACGCGTTTTACCAGGGTAATTTCAAGAACAGCGATGCCAGCCAGAACAAGCGCCAGGAGTGGGCCGAAGGCTTCATCCTGCAAGGCAGTTCGGGCTTTACCCCAGGCGTTGTCGGCGTGGCCGTGGAGGTCGTCGGCAAGTGGGGCGTGCGCCTGGACAGCGGCCCGGGTACCGCCGGTTCCGGGTTGTTGCCCAAGACGGCCAGTGGCGCACCCGCCGAATACGGGCGGCTGGGCGGGGCGGTCAAGTTCAAGGGTTTCCATACGCTGGTGAAGGTGGGCGAACAGATGCCCAGCACACCGGTGGTACGCACCAATGACGCACGGCTGTTGCCGCAGACCTACGTGGGCACCACGGCGGTGTCAGACCCGGTTAAGTGGGCCACCTTGTATGGCGGGCACCTGGACACCTTCAGCAACCGGGACTCCACCCATCAGGAAAAGCTGCACATGCACGGCAGCAGCATCGACGGCGATTATTTCGAATACCTGGGCAGCGAGTTCCACCTGGTGGACGGGCGCCTGCAACTGGCTTACTGGCACGCCGAATTGAAGGACATCTACGCCCAGGACCTGTACCGCTTCACCTACGACCAGCCCATGGGCAATGGTATGCTGCGCCTGGACTGGGGTTGGTACGTGAGCACCGAACAGGGGGCGGCCAAGGCCGGCCACCTTGACAACCGTGCCGGTTACACCGGGCTCAGTTGGCGGCAGTCGGGGCACACGTTCCTGCTGGGCTACCAGCGGTTGTTCGGCAAGGACGATTTTGTCGGGCTGCAGGACAGCCCCACGGTGATGACCAACCACGTCAACAACCTCTTCGGCTATGCCCACGAGCGTTCCTGGCAGGTGCGCTACGACTACGATTTTGCCGCCAGCGGCGTGCCCGGCCTGGTGGCCAGTGCCAAGTACATCCATGGTTGGGATGTGCAGCGCAGCAACGCCCTGAACGGTCACGAATGGGAGCGTGACTTCAACATGCGCTACGTGGTGCAGTCCGGCCGCTGGCGCGACCTGAGCGTGTCGGTGAGCCTGTACAGCCTGCGCTCAACGTTCCAGAGCAGCCTGGACGAGACGCGGTTGACCGTAGGCTACCCGATCAAGCTGTTCTGATGGCGCAGTGCACGGGGTAGCCGCTGCCGCAGGCTGTGCTGGCCCTGATGGGCGCTGGAGATCTCCAGCGTGGCCAGTGGCCCGCGCCGCCTGGCGGCAGCGGCTGCATCTGAAGGTGCAAACCTTGTGGGCGCTACAGAGCCTAGGGCTCCTGGCAGGCAAACACGTCATCATGGCCCTGATAATGGGCTTCCTGCGGGTAGGCGCACAGCGGCCGCACACGCCCCGGGAACGCGCTGCCACGGGCCATCAGCCGGGCGGGCGGTTGCTGTTTGTCCTGCCAGGTTTCCATCGCGGTCAAAGGGTCGAAATCATCCAGCGCCGGGCCGTCGCCGCAATGGGTCATGCCGGGCACCATGAACAGCCGGGCCCATTGCTCGGTCTGCGGGCGGCCGCCGTTATCGGACGTCAATTGCGCCCAGTAGCGGCGCAGGTCATTGGCGGAGAACACCGGGTCGCTGTTGCCCTGTACCACCAGCAACTTGCCACCGCCCCGGGTGAAGGTGCTGTACTGAGTAGCCACGGCATCGTTGATGGCGCCGGTCTGCGCGGTGGTTTCGACCGCCTGGTCGAAATTGAACTGGCTCATGTCCAGGTGGGGCTGCGCCGGTGTCATGAAATAATACCCCAGGGAACCTGGCGTCAGCGTGGCATTGCGCGCGTTGGCCTTGGCGGTGGCGCTGGTGCCCAGTTTCCACACGCGCCAGCCATCGGAGGCAATGCCGGCGTCCCAGGGCCAGTCGCTGTACAACGCCTGGCCGTGACTGTCATGGGCGCCATTGAACACGGCGTGCAGGGCGTCGACCTTGGCCTGGCTCAGGCAGCCCGAGGCCTGGCCCGCCGCACAGGCCAGCACGGCAGGGTCGAAACGGCAGTGGCTCATGGCGTCGATACTGCCGTCCTTGAGCCCGTCCAGCCCGTCGCAGCGCGCCAGCACGGCCTTGGCAATCAGGTCCTGGTCGGCCTGGGTCAAGGCCTGGGCCAGGATCGGCTGGCCCTCGGCGGTGCGCGGTGCCACGCGGCTGAAGGCCTGGGTGTCCCAGGCCTGTGCCACGGCGGCTCGGCTCAGGCGCAGGCCAGGGTTGCCGGCGATGATGCCGTCGAACTGGGTGGGGTAGCGTTGCGCAGCCATCAGCGCCGAGCGTCCACCGTTGGAGCAGCCCATGAACACGCTGTGCCGGGGCGCCTTGCCGTAATACGCCAGGATCAACGCCTTGGCCTGAGTCGTGACGCTGCCGATGGCGGCGTAGGCATAGTCCAGGCGCGCTTGCTGATCGAGGCCGAAACGCGCGTCGCTGTTGTCCTTGCCGGTGTGCCCGGAATCGGTGACCACCACCGCATAACCGCGGTCCAGCGCGGGCAGGGCGCTGGCACCGCGAAACGGAATGGCGCCCAGCGCCTGGCCCACCACGCCATCCATGCCGCCGCCGCCCTGGAACAGGAACCGGCCGTTCCACGGGCTGGGCAGGCGCAATTCGAAATGGCTGCCGTAGGCCTGGCCGTCAGCGCCGGTACGCGCCCCGATCACGCCTTGCACCAGGCAATGCGCGGGCATGGCCGCCTTGCTCAGGGCGGCGCCGGTCAATGCCGCGCGCCCAGGGTTGGCCTGGGGCAACTGGCCGGCCGCTACCCACTGGTGCAGGCTGAGGCTGACGGCCGGGTCGTTGCTGCTCAGGGCGGTGCAGCGTTGGGCGTCATCGGCCAGCACGGGCAGGCTCGCGCACAGGCTGAGCAACGCCAGTGTCGAAACGGGAGCGAGCGATCGCTTCACGGGAAATTCCTTTTGTTGTTGTCGTAGGGTCAGCAATATGGTTAATACTATTAACTAGTTTGCTGGTCAACCTGCTTTCCTGCAACAACATCAAAGGATGATCCCATGCGCCGTTACCCTCTGTTGCTCGCCGTAAGCCTTTTGCTGCCTGTTGCCCTGGCGCGCGCCGCCGACCCTGCGCCCGCACTGGAACCTGTGTATGAAGCGGTGATCGACATCGCCCCCCGCGAAACCCTGGGCAAAGGGCCCTTGGGCGAGCGCTTCCGGGTACCCATCACCGGCGGTGAATTCCACGGCGCAGGCTTGAAGGGCAAGGTACTGGGGGGCGGGGCAGATCGGCAGTTATTGCGCGCCGATGGCGTCAAGCAGCTGGATGCCGTGTACGAGATGCAGACTGACGACGGCGCCGTGCTGACCGTGCGCAACCAGGTGCTGGTGCATGGGACGGGCAGTGATCGCTACGCGTTTTCCACTCTCAATATCCAGGCGCCGCAGGGGCCGTACGCCTGGTTGAACCAGGCGGTGTACGTGGGCAGCCTCACCAGCCTCAAGCCTCAGAGGGAGGCGGTGTTGGTCAAGGTCTACCGGGTGCGCTGAACCCCGCCTGAGGGGGGGGCAGTCGCGCAGGTAGCGGCCAACGGCGGCGCCCGGGCATCACTTCACACCAGCACCAGCGCCGCCAACAACGCGGGCGGCATCACCAGCGCGCCTACGCGCAGGAACCCCGGCGCACTGATATGCCCGCCTTCGCGGCGTACCGCAATCAGCCACAACAAGGTCGCCAGGGAACCGGTGACCGACAGGTTGGGCCCCAGGTCAACGCCGATCAGCAGCGCGGCAGTGGTCTGGGTGGGCAGTGCGGC
Organism: Pseudomonas sp. M47T1; assembly: GCF_000263855.1. Lineage (GTDB taxonomy): Bacteria > Pseudomonadota > Gammaproteobacteria > Pseudomonadales > Pseudomonadaceae > Aquipseudomonas. Next base: position 44,662 of record NZ_AJWX01000026.1, on the reverse strand, counting down.
GATGTGGTTCATGGAACCTGCAATCAGGCCTGCGGGCAAGTTATTGATCAGGTTGCTGGCCACGCCAATCACCACGCCGCCCAGCCAACCGGCCTGGGTCGGTGACTGGCGGGCAAGGGTAGCCAGCTCTTGCGCCAGCCAGGTGGTCAGCCCGGTCAGCGTCAAGCCTTCCACCAGCACGAACAAACCCGCCACCAGCGGCAACACGCCCCACGCCACATGGCGCAGTACCGGCCAAGGGCTGGTGCGTTCCAGCCACTGCACGCCCAACAGCGTGGCCATGCCCGCGCAGAAGGTGGGCAGGCCCAATTGCCAACCCAGTGCCGATGCCGTCAGCAACAGCACGGCGGTGAGGCCAATGCCCCAGGCGCACAACCGTGCGCTGCGGTTCAGCGGTTGCAAGTTGAAGTGCTGGGTCAGCGGTGTGCGCAAGTGCTGCCGTTGGGTGAAACGCAGCACCCCGTAGGTCAGTACGATGGCGGCCAGCGAGGGCAGGCCGAAGTGCTTGAGCCATTCCAGGAGCGGTGGCATATGACTGCCGAACACCACCAGGTTGGCCGGGTTGGAAATGGGCAACACGAAGCTGGCGGCATTGGCGATGAAAGCGCACACGAACAGATACGGCAACGGCTCGGCGTCGGCCGCCCTGGCCGCAGCGTACACCGCAGGCGTCAGGACCACGGCCGTGGCGTCGTTGGAGAGCAGCACCGTCACCAGCGTGCCTACCCCGAACACAAGGTCGAACAAGCGCGGCGCCGATCCCTTGGCGTGGCCGGCGGCAACCATGGCCAGCCAGTCGAACAAGCCCTTCTGCCGGGCCAGTTCGGCCAGCACCATCATGCCGATCAGAAACAGGTAAACGTCAGTGCCCTTGGCCACCGCCGCCCACGCGGCCGGCCAGGGCACCAGCCCGGTCACGCCCAGCAGCAGGGCAGCGCCGGCGGCCCAGGCGTATTCAGGCAGGCGCCAGGGCCTGAACAGAATGCCCAGGGTGGCGAGCAATGCGACACCCCAGGTGATCCAGTGAGGGAAGGGCAGCGCCATTCAGGGCTGCAGCCGCGCGGTGTACTCGGCCACGCGCTTGCCCAGCAACTTGGCGGTTTCCAGGTCACCGCTGCGGGGCGCCTCGTCCGGGGAGGCGTCGGACGGGGATACCGCCAGGGCACCGGCGAAGCCGGCAGTCCAGTTGATGTCATCCGGGCCGTGAGCTTTGGTATTGGCGGGCATCAGGCCGGTGCCGATCCACACCTGGCCGTGCTGCTGGGACAGGGTCCAGAAGTAGGTGATGGTGGAGAATTTGTCGCCATTCACCGATGCCGAGTTGGTGAAGCCTGCGGCTACCTTGTTTTTCCATGCCTGGGTAAACCAGGGTTTGGACGAGGTGTCGGCAAACTTCTTGAACTGCCAGGCAGGGCCGCCCATGTAGGTGGGGCTGCCGTAGATGATCGCGTCCGCGGCGCTGATGGCCTCCCAGGCCGCTTCGCTGAGGTCGCCGTTGGCGTCGATCTGATACAGCGTGGCCTGCGTTCCCGGTGCCGAGGCCGCGCCGGCGTGCACGGCTTCGGCTTGTTTGGCGGTGTGGCCGTAGCCGCTGAAGTAGACAATGGCGATAGAGGTCATGGGGCTGCTCCACAGTGGTCAAGAGAACAAGACACTATAGGCCACGCAAAAAATCTCGCCCGTAGCGGCAACTGGCTTGTATGAGGTTGATACGTGGCTGCCGAAGGCTGCTAAAAGGTCCGCAGGAACTTCGGCGTCACCGGCTGCGCAGCGTGACTGGCACACTGGGTTGCAAGACGCAGTTTGCCACAGGTGGGTGGTGACCCCGATTAAAGGTATCGGGCCAGTTGCGGCAGGTATTCGTCGCAGCGCACCGGCACTTTCAGCGTGAGCAGGTCGTCACCACGGGTCTTGCCCAGGTTGATGGCCAGCACCGGCTTGCCGCGTTCGGCCACCGTGCGGCACAGTCGGAACGCCGAGTAGGCCATCAGCGACGAGCCCACCACCAACAGGCCGGATGCTTCGGTGGCCAAGGCCATGGCCCGTTCGGCGGTGGGCGGTGCCACGTTTTCGCCAAAGAACACCACGTCCGGCTTCAGCCGGTCACCGTGGCAGTGGGGGCAGGGCGGCACCTTGAACCGCGCTTCGAAACGCGGGTCCAGCAAGGTGTCGCCATCCGGTGCCTGGGTGGCATCGACGCCAGCCAGGTAGGGGTTCTGGGTTTCCATCACCGCTTGCACGTCATCGCGCGACAGGCGTTGGCCACAGTCCAGGCACAGCACCCGGTGCAGGTTGCCGTGCAGTTCCACCACATCGTGGCTGCCAGCCTGCTGATGCAGATTGTCGACGTTTTGGGTGATCAGGCCGCTGATCAGCCCGCGCGCCTGCAGGTCGGTCAATGCCTGATGCGCCACGTTGGCCCGGGCCTGGCGCACCTTTGGCCAGCCGAGCATGGCCCGCGCCCAGTAGCGCTGGCGCAGGGCCGCGCCACTGAGGAACTCCTGGTACATCATGGGCGCGCGGCCGCGGCGCACGCCGTTGCTGTCGCGGTAGTCGGGGATGCCCGACGGTGTGCTGATGCCGGCGCCGGTCAGCACCACGAACGGCGCTTGGCTCATCAGCGCACACAGGCGCTCGAAATCACTCATGGGCAGGCTCCGAAAAACTCAGCATAGCGCTTACCCGGCACGGTAGCGCAAGGCGTCCACCAAGGCGGCCAGGGCCGGTGGTGTCTCGGCGCAGGCAATGCCCAGGCCATCCACCGACTCGCCAAAACGGATGCCGGCGTCGAAACCCTGGTTGACGATGTCGGTGAAGCACTCGTCCACGTTGATTCCACGCGGACGTCCGGGTATTGCGCGAGGAAGGCCGGCAGTGCCGGGCCCAGGATGGGCACGGCGGCGCTGGCGTGGGTGCATCATCGTGCGCAGGTTCATGGGCTGACGGTGGTGCCGATTCCCGGCACCGGGCGCGGCTGGAGGACAACCTGGCGGCGTTGGCGGTGAGGCTGGATGACACGGCATTGGCCAGCCTGGACGCGCTGGCCGCTGATGTGCAAGGCCAGCGCCTGGTGTGACACTGGCTTGCAAGGTTAATGGTGGGAGCGGGCTCTGCCCGCGAACAGAACACCGCGATTCATCAGCCATTGTGCGGTGCAGCCTTCGCGGGCAGAGCCCGCTCCCACAAAAGCCTCGGATCAGCGGCGGGGCTTCTTGACTGTGGGCCGGAACAGCAGGCTCACCAGGAACACCACCGTCTTGAAATCCAGCAATTTCAACGCCGCACGGGCTTCTTCCGGGCGCACCTTGGCGATCATCGGCATGGCGCCGAAGATCTTGCCCTTGAGCACCAGTTCATTGCCGCTGCGCTCAATGGTGCTCACGGCCATCAGTTCACTGTTGTCGCTGCCAAAAATCTTCATCATCCATTCCTCGTCACGCGTTCGAAATCCATCCCCAGGTCATCAAATATCTTGATGGCCGTGCCGCGCCCGGCACCAAACACACCGCCACCGGGGTGCATGAACGGCCCCACCAGGTACAGGTTGTCCAGCCCCGGCACGCTCAGGCGGCCCAGGTCGGGCGTGGGGCGGTGGGCGAAGTTCTGGTAGAAGTAAGGCGCCACGCCATGCACGTCGCCCTTGACCATGGAATTGGGCGAACTGCGCTCCAGGTCCAGCGGCGAGCACAGGGTGCGGGCGATGATGTTGTCGGGCGTCAGGTTCTTCACGAACGTGCGGTAGGCCTGCAGGCTCAGGTCGCCGAATTCTTCCTTGTACTCATCCCAGCGCGCCGCGCCGCCTTCGGCCAGGGTGTAGGGTGCGAAGGTCATGCCATGGAACATGCCCTTGCCGGCCGGCACGCAGGTGGGGTCTTTGATGCTCTCGTCGCCACCGGCCACCAGCCTGCGTTTGGACACACGGCCACGGCGCAGTTCGTCGAAGTCGTCGAGCATGTCGCTCAGGCGGTCGCAGCTCATCATGGTCAGCATGGTGGCCCGGCCCACGTCGGGCCCGGCGTGGAATTGGGCCTTGTTGCGCAAGTCGTAGTGGCTGACAAACAGGCTGAAGGGCGCCAGGCTGGCGCGTTCGGCTCGCTGCACCACGCCTGGGTCCAGGCCTTCCACGAAGCGGCTGATGACATGGGGGGGCAGGGCGCCGATCACTGCGTCGCGGGCCAGGATGCGCTCGCCGTCGCTCAACTCCACACCGGCGGCGCGGCCGTCGCTGACCATCACCTTGCGCACCTCGCTGTTGCAGCGAATCTCGCCACCGTAGTGCTCGACGCAGCGTGCCAGGGATTCGGACAGCTTGCCGCTGCCGCCCACCGGCTGCGACACGCCGTGGCTGTGCATGATGCCGACAAAGGCATACACGCCCATGCCGGTGCCATGGCGCCCATGGGCAGCGGCGGCGAGTAGAAGCCGGAGAGGAACATGGGCAACAGGCCCATGGCCTTCAGCGCCAGGCGCCGGTAGGTCTCGGCGTCGCGCGGCGACACGCTGGCGATGGACTCGCAGGCCTTGTCCAGGTCGCGGTAGGTGATCAGCGCGCTGCCGTCTTCGAAGACCGTGGCGTGGGGGATGTCGGAGTAGTTGTATTTGAGGCCGAAATGCTTGAACAGGCCCAGTTCGTCCTGGGTGATCATGGGGTTGCCCTGGATCATGATGTGCACGCTTGAGTGCTCGTCATGCCAGAAACCGGGCGTGTTAAGCTGGCGCGTCGTCACGCCACCGCCCACGTAGTCCTTGCGCTCCAGCACCAGGACTTTCTTGCCGGCCTTGGCCAGGTAGGCCGCGGCCACCAGGCCATTGTGCCCGCCGCCGATGGCGACGACATCGTAGTGATTCATGGGGATCGCACTTTTATGTGGGTGGGTTACCTGAATGTGCGTACCCCAGGCCCATAACAAGGAACTTCGTGTGAACGACGATGCACAACGCCAGGCCCTGGACCAATTGCGCGCTCGGGTGCAACACAACGGCAACGACCCCCAGGGGCCGATTCGCGAAACCCTGGCGCGCCTGGGCGACCGCTGGAGTCCGTTGCTGTTGCTGATACTGCGGCACGGCATGCTGCGTTTCACCGAGCTGCAGCGCGAGGTCAACGCCATGGCCGACAGCGAACTGTCACAGCGCATCCTCACGTTGAAACTGCGGGCGTTCGAGCGTGACGGCATGGTGCAGCGCACGGTGATACCGACCATACCGCCGCAGGTGGAGTACCGGTTGACGGCGTTGGGGATTGAGTTGGTGGCGCGGCTTTAGGGGCTGGTGGTGTGGCTGGAGCAGCAGGCGCCCGACATCCAGGCAGCTAGAGCTGCCTATGATGCCGCAGGTTGATTGCCTGAAGGTTTCATCCTGGCTGGTGGTGATACTGTTGAAGGTCTGAATCAAGCGACCAGATGAACACTTCCGTCATCGGCGTGCGGGCCACGCATCGTTCGAAATCCTTGATGATGCACAGGTCGCCAAAGCTGGTTCCTTCGCCAGTCTTGGTGGCGGACTTAAAACACGGGTGTCAATAATGCAAATGGCCGTCATTGCCTTGCAGTTCCTTGCATTTCCAGTCATCGTCAGCTTCGGTTTGGCAGCCCAGTTTGATGATGGTGCTGCCCAGAAAACCGAAGCTGGAGACCTGGCCGCGCAGCACTTCTTCCGAGTCATCGACGCGATGTTTCAATACTGACAGTTTTTGCCCTTGTGCCAGCCAGCTGAGAAAGCGGAAGGCACTCCAGTGCATTACTTTTACCAGCGGCATTGGCGCCGATCATCAACGTCAAGGGGGCCAGGGGTAACGTCTGGTTTTTATAGCTCTTGAAGTTTTCTATGTGGATGCTTTTTATCATGCGAGCTCCGATGCCTCACTCTGCTTTTCGCGGTTTGGCATGCCGTTCCCCTCTGGCCGTGGTGCTGAACTGAAATCAGTGGCCTTTCTACCATACAAATGCACTGAGGCAGCCCGGGCGCTGCCTGCGACAACGGCTACGCTTGTCTCTGGACTCCCGCGCGTCGAGGCGCCGTCATGAAACAGCCATCTGCCGACCACCCCATTAGCGTCAGCCCGCTTGCCGGCGGGCTGCTGGTGCAATTCCACGGCGTCACCATCGCCCGCACTCAGCGCGCCTTGGCGCTCAAGGAAGCGCATTACCCTGAGGTGTATTACATACCGCATACGGATATCATCCCGGCCCATTTCCGCCGCACGGCCCATTCCAGCTACTGTCCGTACAAAGGCCAGGCCAGCTATTTCAGCTTGGTAGCGGGCGAGCAGGTCAGTGAAAACGCGGTGTGGAGCTATGAAAAACCCTACCCGGCAGTGGCCGGTATTGAAGGCCATGTAGCCTTTTACCCTGACCGGGTGACGCTCACCGTAACCCCCGCCTAAAAGCGACAAACCCGCCAACATTTGCCCTCTATACCAGGGGCTTTTGTAGGACGCTTCTGAAATAATGCCCCCCGGTGTTTCCGCGCTTGTTCGGTTTCCATGGTGGGTATTACCCTCCGTTCGCCGCTGCCACTGCAGCGGTCGGGTTTTAGCAGACTCGGTGGAAACTAACGAAACAGCGCCGGTTCACGGCCAGCTGACGCACCCTGTGTGTCTGATGGCCCGCCACTATGGCGGCTTTACGTGGGGCATCCCTGGATGCGCCGGGTTCGTTGGTTTCCTCGGTCTGCTAACCCGCGTACAGCCGCCACCCACCGTCGTTTAGCAGCGGCAGGTGAGGGGCCCTTAGAGGAAACCACAAATGAACGACCTGACACCCGATTCCCCGCAAGACTACCCGCGCACCCACCACAACCCCTTCGGCATCCGCGACGCCGACGACCACCCCCTGTTCTGCATCACCGAAGGCATCCGCGCCGAAGACGCCCTGGCCCACGCCTCGTTGCTGCTCAAGGGCGCCTACGAAACCACCTACGAACTGACCGACATCGGCCTGGGCCATTCCGGCCTGCTGTGGTCGGCACTGCACCTGGTGGAAAGCGCCAAGGCGCTGGTGGACGCCGTAGCCGCCAACCCGCAACCGGCGGCGCACGCGTAACCGCTGCCGCCAGACTGTGCTGGTCCTATGTCCCGCTGAAAATTCCAGCGTTCTGACCGGCCCGCGCAGCCTTTGGCAGCGGCAAGATTGGTGCCTGGCTCGTATATCCCGTTGACATATCCCGCCGCAGCGCTAGAGTGGGATATACACATGACATATCCCTGGAGGTCGCTCATGGACCAAGGTGCTGTTTTCCAAAGTAATCGTAGCCAGGCCATACGTCTGCCCAAGGCGGTTGCGCTGCCCGACGACGTAAAACGAGTTGACGTGGTGGCCGTTGGTCGTGCCCGCATCATCACGCCTGCGGGTGAGTCGTGGGATAGCTGGTTCGATGGTGAAGGCGTCACGGACGATTTTATGGTTGAGCGCGATCAACCTGCTCAACAGGAGCGGGAAAGTTTTTGATGCTCAAATACATGCTCGATACCAATATCTGCATCTTTACCCTGAAAAATCGCCCAGCCCATATGCGCGATACCTTCAAGCGGCACAGCGGCCAAATGTGCATCAGTACAGTGGTGTTGACGGAGTTGATCTACGGTGCGGAGCGATCAGCGAACCCGCAGCGTAATTTGGCGGAAGTAGAAAGCTTTACCGCTCGACTGGAAGTACTCAATTACGATTGCGCCGCCGCTGCCCATTCCGGACAGCTGCGTGCCGAACTGGCCGGTGCGGGCACCCCGATCGGCCCTTACGATCTGTTGATTGCGGGTCATGCCCGGTCGCTGGGACTGATCCTGGTCACCAATAACCGGCGAGAGTTCGATCGCGCTCCTGGGTTGAGGGTCGAGGACTGGGTAGCCGCGACCACGAGCATTGGACCTGCACTTTAGCGACGGTTGCGGCAGCTCCCACAAGGAAGTGCCTGACAGGCCATCACCCCCGCTTCGGCAACTTCCAGCTCGGCCGAATAAAGTGGCACGTATACCCATTCGGTATCCGCTCCAGATAATCCTGATGCTCAGGCTCCGCCTCCCAAAAAGGCCCCGCCGGCTCAATCTCGGTCACCACGCGCCCCGGCCACAAGCCTGAAGCGTTTACATCCGCCTCGGTATCTTCGGCAATATCGCGCTGCTGCTCGTTGAGGTAATAGATCGCCGACCGATAGCTCGGCCCCCGGTCGTTACCCTGACGGTTGGGCGTGGTGGGGTCGTGGATCTGGAAGAAGAATTCCAGGATCTGCCGATAGCTGATGCGCGCCGGGTCAAAGGTAATCTCGATGGCCTCGGCATGGTCGCCGTGGTTACGGTACGTGGCGTTGGGCACGTTGCCGCCGGTGTAGCCGACGCGGGTGGCCAGTACGCCCGGGTAGCGGCGCAGCAGGTCCTGCATGCCCCAGAAGCAGCCGCCGGCGAGGATCGCGGTTTCGGTTTGGGTGTTCATGGTCTGTGCTTCCCCTGTTCAGGTAGGTGATGGTTGTAATGCGGGCGGTCGAGGTGGATTGCAAGCCAGCTCCCACTCAGTCAGACCTTTAGGGAAGGCCGGTGGCGGTTTCGATGATCAGGTTGCGCAGCCACGCCAGGCCCGGGTCATGCTGTTGGTATTTGTTCCACTGCAGGCTGATGGTCATCTGCGGCGCCGCCCACGGCGTGGGCAGGATGCGCAGGGGCAAATAGCGCGCCCAGCGCTCGGCCAGGCGCCGGTGCATGGTGGCGATGCGCTGGGTGCCGATCAGCTAGGGCGGCACGCTGTTGAAGGTGTTGGTGGTGACCTCCATCTTGCGCTCGAAATCGAAGCTGCGCAGGAACCAGTCGTCGACCGTGGGCGCGCGATGCTCGGTGCCGAAGCGTACCAGCACGTGGCCGTTGTGTTTGTAGTCGTCGAAGGACAGCGTCTGTGGCCCGGCGTCGCGGCACACCACGCAAACAAACTCGTCCGTGAACAACGCCGAAGAAGGGTGCTGTTCAAGGATATGGGTATCGGGCAGCAGCAGGAAATCCACATGCCCGCGCTCGATCTCCAGCGCCGCCTCATCGGTGGGCGAAAACAGTTCGATGGCGCACTGCGGGGCAATGTCGTTGAGGCGGCGGCTGACCTCGGGCATCAGCACCATGCCCACGTAATCCGAGGCCATCAGCGTGAACGTGCGGCTGGACAGGTGCGGCTGGAACTGCGCGCGGTTTTCCAGGGTGGCGCGCATCTGGATCAGCAGGTCGCGCACCGGCTGGGCCAGGGTTTCGCCCATGGGCGTGCGCACCATTTTGCGGCCGATCTGCACCAGCAAATCGTCGTCGAAGTAGCTGCGCAGGCGGGCGAGGGCGGCGCTGGTGGCGGGCTGGCTGAGGTGCAGGCGCTCGCCGGCGCGGGTGATGTTCTGTTCAGCCAGCAGGATGTCGAGGACGACCAGCAGGTTGAGGTCCAAACCATGAAAACGCATGGTAGTTGCTCCGTTTTTCTTATAAGAGGACAAGGCCGCCGGGCGGCTGTTCAGCGCCGGTGACAAGCTCAACCGCGCGGCCGTGTATTTCATGACTGCCGAGCGCATGCAGGCCCACGGCTATGCACCGCGCAAGGCGCTGTACGCCAAGTTCCTGAAGACCTTCACCGAGGGCGCGCGCCTGTCGGGCGAGCCTCTTCAACGCATGGAAATCCCCTACGCCGGTGCCCACCTGGCCGGTGTCTTCACCCCGGCCGAAGGCGTGCAAGGCGCGGCGCCCTGCCTGGTGATCATCAACGGCCTGGACAGCACCAAAGAGATGGTTTACCGCGCCGGGCTGTTCCCGCAACTGCTGGCCAAGCGCGGTATTTCCAGCCTGTTCCTCGACCAGCCCGGCACCGGCGAGGCCCTGCGCCTGCACGGCATGACGGCGGTTGCCAATACCGAAGCCTGGGCAAGCAAGGTGATGGACTACCTGCAGACGCGGCCCGAGATCGACCCTGCGCGCATCGGCTTGCTGGGCGTGTCTCTGGGCGGCTATTACTGCCCGCGCGCGGTAGCGTTCGAGCCCCGTTTTGCCTTGGGCGTGGTGTGGGGCGCCAACCATGACTGGGGCGAGATGCAGAAGCGTCGCCTGGCCCGTGAAGGCGAGCGGCCGGTGCCCCATTACTGGGAGCACGTGCGTTGGGTGTGGGGCGCCAGTGACATGGACGAGTTCATGGCCATTGCCCAACAGGTGCACCTCAATGGCGTGATGGCGCGCATCAAGGTGCCATTCCTGGTGACCCATGGCGAAGCTGACCGGCAGATCCCGCTGGAGTACGCGCACCAGTCCTTCGACCAACTGACCGCCAGCCCCGACCGCGCGCTGAAAATCTTCACCCCCCGCGAGGGCGGCATCCACCACAGCAGCCTGGACAACACCGCCAACGCCGGCGCCTGGATCGCCGACTGGGTAGCCCAACGCCTGGGCGGCCGCGTGGCCTGAACCGGCCACACGGAGCTGGCGAAGACTGCGACAAGGTCCGCAGGACCTTCGGCGTTACCCTGTCGAACGCGGGCCCGCTGTGCGGGCCTTCGCAGCCTTGCGGCAGCTGCGGTACAGCGGCGCACGCTGCGTCAGTGGGCGGGCACGCCGTGCTGCCATTGGTCCCAGTGGCTGACGATGTCTTGCACCAGTGGGTTGCCCGTGCGGTACAGGTTGTCCAGCGCCGGCACGAACCCACCCTGGTCGGCGTATTTGAGCAGGTTGTCCACCTCGCTGTAGCCGGGGTACGGGCGGTCGAAGTCGGAGCCGGCGCGCAGCACCGCCAGGCGCTTGATGTCCACGCGTCCCAGGCGGCTGGCGCGCAGCAGGGCTTCGTAGGTGGAGTTGTCTTCCTGTTGCGTGGTGCAGTAGGTGCCCTTGTTGTCGGTGAGCAGTTTGGTCCAGGTTTGCGCCCGCTCGCTCAGGCGGGTGCCCGAATACCAGGTGTTGCCCGCCAGCGTGTCGCAACGGGTCACCACCGGCGGCTGGTTGGCCGGCGCATAGGGATAATGCTGGCGCCAGGCGGCCGATTCCTTGCTTTCGCTCAGGGCCACTTTCTGTGACAAGGCGTAGGCCTTGGCCTGCAACGCCGGGTTCAGCTCGAACACCTCGGTCTTGTAGTCCAGCGGCGGTTTCTCGTTGGGGCCCTTGGTGTTGATGCCCAGGTATCCGGTGGGCCAATCCTTGGGCGCGTCACGAGAATCCAACTCCCACTGGGTGCCGAATTCCACCAGGTAGTGCGCCCAGGCCGCAGTACCCAGGGTACCTTCATGAGGGTTGATGCCGGCGATGCCCGCCACCACGAAGTAGGTTTTGCGCAGGTCCAGTTGGCTGGACAGGCTCAACGCCAGGGTGGACGCGGCGGCGTTGGTCTGGCCCATGCCCGTGGTCATCAGGCAGACCTGGTGGGTGTTGCACAGCACATCCGGGTAGTCGGCAGACAGGCCCGGCACCGCCACTTTTTGCGTCAGTTGCAGACGTTCGATCCAGTGCTGCGCCTCGGGGCCGAACAGGGTGATCAGCATCACCTTGGGTTGCAGCGGCGCTGCCCAGGCGCCACTGCTCATGGCCGCCCCCAGGGCGAAGGTCAGGCCGGCGAGGGGGCGAAGAAGGTTACGCATGAAAGGTCCTTTTTCTCGTTATCAATCAGGGTAGGGGGAAGGTGCAACGAGCCTCATCATGCCGTCAGCCAGTGTGCTCGGCCAGGTAGTCGAGCAGTACGCGGTTAAAGGTGGCGCTGTCGCTGACGCTGGAGGCATGGCCGCCATAGTCCAGCAGGCACAGCCGGCCGTTGGGCAGCGCCTGGGCCAGGTGCTGCGAGCGCTGCCAGGGCACCAGCATGTCGTCGCGGTTGGCGATCAACAGCGTGGGCGTGTGGACCTGCCCCAGGTGCGCTTCCACGTTGAACGCCTGCAAGGCGGCGATGCGCTTGAGCAGGTTGGCGGGTGTGGGGAAGTGCGCCAGCGCATGGGCATCGTCCTCGGCCAGTTGCGCGCTGTTGGCGGCGATCCAGTCGGCGGGGTAGAGGAACAGCGCCTGGGCCTGCACGTAGGCGGCCGGGCCGCTGTCGTTGAGCAGGTGTTTGCGCACCGCAAAACAGCGCGCACTGTGGGGGTTGGGGCTGCTCCAGGCGTTGACCAGCACCTGGCTGAGCAACAGTGCGGGCCGTTGCAGGGCCAGTTCCAGGCCCACCAGCCCGCCCAGGGCATGGCCGATGAAGTGGCACCGGTTGACTTCAAGGCTGTCGAGCAAGGCCAGCAGTTCGGCCGCCATGGTGGCAATGCTGTAGCCCTCGGCCAAGGTCGCCGGGCTACGGCCGCTGCCGCTGTGGTCGTAGACCAGCACCCGGTAACGTTCACCGAGCAGCGGCAGTTGCGGGCCCCAGAAGCGTGCCGAGCCACCCAGCCCTGAACTCAGTACCAGGGTCGGCGCCTGCGGGTCGGTGTTGCCGTGCCATTCGTGGTACATGGGGACGTCCTCAGCCAACGTGGGCAATGCTGGCGATTTCAATCAGCGCGTCGGGCTTCACCAGGCCGCACTGGATGCAGTAGCGCGCCGGTTTTTCGCCGGCAAAATACTCGGCGTATACCGCGTTGATGGCCGCGTAGTCGGCCCAGTCGCGCAGCATGATCATGTTGAAGGTCACGTCGTCGAGGCTGCCGCCGGCGGTCTCCACCACGCCCTTGATGGTCTCCAGCACGTGGCGGGTCTGGGCGGCGGCGTCGCCCACGTGTACCACGTTGTTGTCTTTGTCGAAGGGCAGCGTGCCGGACACGTAGAGAATGCCGTCGGCCAACGAGCCGGGCACGAAGGGAGCGATGGGCACGCCGCTGCCGGCGGGGATGATGGCTTTCTTGCTCATGGTTGATCCTCAGGCCGTCACGAAGGTGGTGCAGAAATCTTCGACCGTGGACACCCAGCCGAAAAATGTCTCGATGTTGAACAGCGCCGCCTGCTGAGCAAACGCAGGGCCAGCCTGGTGGGTGGCGTCTGCCAGGACCACGCCGAAGTATTCAAGAAAGAAGCCGTCGCGCAGCGAGGACTCCACGCACACGTTGGTGGCAATGCCGGTGAACACCAGGTTGCGGATGCCGCGGCTGCGCATCAGGCTGTCGAAGTTGGTGTTGAAGAAGCCGCTGTAGCGGGTCTTGGGCACCAGGATATCCCCGGGCTGTGGTTTGAGTTCGTCCACCAGCTGGTAGTCCCAGCCGCCCTTGGCCAGCAGCGTGCCGTGCAGTTCCGGGCGCTGGCGCATGGTTTTCAGCGCGTTGGACTTGTGCCAGTTGGGCGAGCCCGGGCCGCCGGCCTCCACGTAGTCGGCGTCCCAGCCGTTCTGGAAAAATACCACGGGCATGCCGGCCGCGCGGGCGGTCACCAAGGCTTTCTGAATATTGGCGATCACCGGCCCGGTGCTGCTCACGTCAAAGCCGGCCAGGTCCAGGTAGCCACCGATGCTTGCGTAGGCGTTTTGCATGTCCACCACCACCAGCGCCGTTTCACTGGCCTTCAGGCTCAGGGCTTCGGGGCGCGCGGGCAGGGTGCGCGCAGGGGCGGTGTCGGCGGGCAGGGCATAGCCGCTGAGCGGCGCAGGGGCATTCATCAGGCAGATTCCTTCAGCAGGTTGATGTGTTGGCGGCTGCTCATCAGTGGCTGGATCTTTTCACCGAAGTCTTCCACGCCCTGGACGAAGTCATCGAAGGTCAGCATCACGCCTTGGGTGCCCGGCACGCTGGCCACTTCGTCGAGCATGCGTGCCACGCTGGCCCACGAGCCCACCAGGGTGCCCATGTTGATGTTTACCGCCGAGGTGGGGTCGGCCATCTGCCGCATGTTGGAACCAGGGCTCTTGTCGGCGGCGCCTTTTTCCGCCAGCCAGGCAATGGCTTCCTCGTCGGCGCCGGCCTTGTACAGTTCCCAGCGTTCGCGGGCGGCTTCATCAGTGTCGGCGGCGATGATCATGAACAGCACGCAGGAGGTCACGTCGCGGCCAGTGACGGCATTGGCCTGGATCAGCCGTTCAGCCGTGGGGGCGAACGCGGTAGGAGTGTTCACGCCCTTGCCGAAGCAGAAGTTGTAGTCGGCGTACTGGGAGGAGAACGCCATGCCGGCGTCGCTTTGCCCGGCGCAGATCACCTTCATGTCGGCCTGGGGTTTGGGGCTGACGCGGCAGTCGTCCATCTGGAAGTAACTGCCCTTGAAATCGCTGCTGCCGGTGGCCCACAGTTCGCGCAGCACCTGGGCGTATTCACCCAGGTAGTCGTAGCGGGTGTGGAAGAACTCGTCGCCGGGCCACAGGCCCATTTGCTCGTATTCGGGCTTCTGCCAGCCGGTGACCAGGTTCACGCCGAAACGGCCGCCGGAGATGGAGTCGATGGTGCTGGCCATGCGCGCGACAATGGCGGGCGGCAGGGTCAGGGTGGCGGCGGTGGCGAACAGTTGGATACGGCTGGTAACTGCGGCCAGGCCCGCCATCAGCGTGAAGGATTCCAGGTTGTGTTCCCAGAACTCGGTCTTGCCGCCAAAACCGCGCAATTTGATCATCGACAGGGCGAAATCGAAGCCGTAGTGCTCGGCCTTCTGCACGATGGTCTTGTTCAGTTCGAAAGTGGGCTTGTACTGCGGCGCGGTGGTGGAGATGAGCCAGCCGTTGTTGCCGATGGGAATGAAGATGCCTACGTCCATGGTGTGAGCCTCTATGCACAGGAGGGCGGGTAGCCCGAAACGGTCCAGAGCAGCGTTCACCAAGGTTTTTGCATGAAGCGGGCCAGCTTTGTTTTTTGTGTTTAAACAATGGCTTGTATTTTAATGCGGACCAAATGGTCTGGAACGGAGCACCCGGTTTGTGCACGCTGCACGCTCGTGGGGCGCAAGGCCGGGATTGCCTTGCGGCGTTTGCGCGGTAAAGTGCAGGGGTCTTTCGGTTGGTATCAGGTCGTTCACGTGAAGCAAGAGCCCCCCGTTACGCCTTCGCCCAGCAAGCCTGCGCGCACACCCAGCGCCTCCACGCTCAAGCGCCGCCATCGGTTGGTGGAAAGCAAGCGCACGGTCATTCTCGACGCCGCCTTGCAGCTGTTCTCGCGCTTTGGCGTGCACGGCACCAGCCTGGACCAGGTGGCGAACATGGCCGATGTCTCCAAGACCAACCTGCTGTATTACTTCAGCAGCAAGGACGAGCTGTACCTCAGCGTGCTGCGCCAGTTGCTGGAGGTGTGGTTGCGGCCGCTGCGCGGCTTCAGCGTCGAGCAGGACCCGTTGCAGGCCATTGCCGACTACATTCGCATCAAACTGGAATTGTCCCGCGATCATCCGGCGCAGTCGCGGCTGTTCTGCCTGGAGATCGTTCAGGGTGCGCCATTGCTGTTGGGCGAACTGCAGGCGCCGTTGCGTGAACTGGTAGACAGCAAGGTGCAGGTTATCCAGGCCTGGATCGACGCCGGACGCCTGGCGCCGGTGGAGCCGCATCACCTGATTTTCTCGCTGTGGGCCACCACCCAGCATTACGCCGACTTCGCCAGCCAGATCAACGCCGTGACCGGCAAGACCCTGGCCGACCCGGCGTTCTTCCAGCAAGTGCTGGAAAACGTGCGCAGCCTGATCCTGAACGGCCTGCGGCCCAGGTAACCCGCAGGCTGCGCAAGGCTATGGATTAGTCCAGATCCGCCGCGTCGTGGCGCTCGGGCACTTGGCTGGCTTCGTCGCCCCAGGTGCGGTTCACGCGCTGGCCGCGGATGACGGCCGGGCGGTCGGCGACGACTTGGGCCCAGCGTTGTACGTGAGGGTATTGGTCCACGGCGAGGAATTGGGCGGCGCCGTACAGGTCGCCGCGCACCAGTTTGCCGTACCACGACCACACGGCGATGTCGGCGATGGTGTAGGCGTCACCGGCCAGGTAGGCGCTTTCGGCCAGGCGGCGGTCCAGTACGTCCAGTTGGCGCTTGGCTTCCATGGTGAAGCGGTTGATGGGGTATTCATATTTTTCCGGGGCGTAGGCGTAGAAGTGCCCGAAGCCACCGCCCAGGTAAGGCGCGGCACCCATTTGCCAGAACAGCCAGTTCAGCGTTTCGGTACGGCCAGCGGGATCGGTGGGCAGGAATTCGCCGAATTTTTCCGCCAGGTACAGCAGGATCGAACCGGACTCGAACACGCGAATGGGCGGGGTTGCACTGTGGTCCAGCAAGGCCGGGATTTTCGAGTTGGGGTTAATCTCGACAAAGCCGCTGGAAAATTGGTCGCCATCGCCAATGCGGATCAGCCAGGCGTCGTACTCGGCGCCGCTGTGCCCCAGGGCCAGCAGCTCTTCAAGCAAAATGGTGACCTTGATGCCGTTGGGTGTGGCCAGTGAATACAACTGCAAGGGGTGTTTGCCCACCGGCAGGGTCTTGTCATGGGTGGGGCCGGCAATGGGGCGATTGATGCTGGCGAACTGGCCGCCCGACTGGGTGTTCTTCCAGACCTTGGGCGGAACGTATTCTGCTTTGCTCATGAAACAAGCCTCCTGATTGATAGACCTACAATGGCTTCGACCTTACCAGACCTGGCTAGGTGCCCGCAGCGTCATGGGCCCGGACAAAATCGATGAACGCCTTGAGCGCCGCCGGCAGATGACGGCGCCCCGGATAATACAGGAAGGGGCCGCTAAAGCTTTGCCACCAGGGCTCCAGCACCGGCTCCAGGGCGCCACTGTCCAGTAACGGCCGCAGCCAGTCTTCGAACAGGTGCACCACGCCCAGGCCTTGCACGGCGGCATCCACTGCCAGGTCCACGGCGCCGCCGATGCGCACTTTCAATGGGCCGCTGGGGTCCACGCGCACCGTTTCACCGTCGCGCTCGAACTCCCAGGCTGGCATCCAGCCGCTGCTGAACTGGCCGCGCATGCACGCATGTTCCAGCAGGTCGCGCGGGTGCTCGGGGCGGCCATGGGCATTCAGGTAAGCCGGCGAGGCAGCGGTGGCGAAACGCTGCTGGCGCGGTCCGATGGGCACGGCAATCATGTCCTGTTCCAGGCGCTCGTCGTAGCGGATACCCGCGTCGCAACCGGCCGCCAGCACATCGACGAAGCTTTCGTCCACGATCACTTCCACGCGAATGTCAGGATAGGCCTTGAGAAAGGGGGTGATGAGGGCCGGCAGCACCAGCCGCGCAGCACTGAGCGGCACGTTGAGCTTGAGGGTGCCGCTGGGGCGCTCGCGGAAGCCGTTCACCACGTCCAGTGCCGCTTCCACCTCGGCCAGGGCCGGCACCAGGCGCTCCAGCAGGCGCGCCCCTGCCTCGGTGGGGGCCACGCTGCGGGTGGTGCGGTTGAGCAGGCGCACGCCCAGGCGCGCCTCGGCGCGGCGCACGGCGTCGCTCAGGCTGGAGGCAGACTTGCCGCTGGCACGCGCGCCTTCGCGAAAGCCGCCGGCTTGCACCACGGCGTGAAAGGCAAACAGGTCTTGCAGGTGATGGTTCATTGTGCGGATTTCCGTACGGGCCGTGCCGATTTCACTGTATTAACACACAGTGGGTCAAGGCCTATAGTCAATCACCGATTACCGCACTTCAGGAGCGCCGTCATGACTGCAACACAGCCAACCACCTCGATCACGCTGGGCGAGCGCCTGGTCAAGCGCATGGGCTACGGCGCCATGCAGCTGGCGGGCCCCGGGGTGTTCGGCCCGCCCAAGGACCACGACGGCGCGCTGGCCGTACTGCGCGCAGCCATTGCCGCTGGCGTGAACCACATCGACACCAGCGACTTCTACGGCCCCTTTGTCACCAACCATTTGATCCGCGAAGCCCTGGCGCCTTACCCGCAGGACTTGGTGATTGTCACCAAGGTTGGCGCCCGCCGCGGTGACGATGCGTCCTGGCTGCGCGCCGACAGCCCCGAGGAGCTGACGGACGCGGTGCACAGCAATCTTCGCAACCTGGGCGTGGACGTGCTGGACGTGGTGAACATGCGCGCCTGGGGCAACATGCATTCGCCGGATGAGTCGTCAATCGAGGCGCCGTTTTCCACGCTGGCCAAATTGCAGCAGCAGGGGCTGATTCGCCACTTGGGTGTCAGCAATGTGTCGGCAGCCCAGGTGGCCGAGGCGCAGGGCATTGCGCCGGTGGTGTGCGTGCAGAACCATTACAACTTGGTGCACCGGGCGGACGATGCCTTGATTGATCAGTTGGCGGGGCAGGGCATTGCCTACGTGCCGTTCTTTCCGCTGGGTGGCTTCTCGCCGGTGCAGTCGCAAACCTTGAACGACGTGGCCAGTGAGCTGGCGGCCACGCCCATGCAGGTGGCGTTGGCGTGGTTGCTGCAGCGGGCGCCGAACATCCTGCTGATTCCGGGGACTTCTTCGGTGGCGCATTTGCAGCAGAACCTGGCCGCGCAGGATGTGGTGCTTTCCCCGGAGCAGGTCAGCCGCCTCAATAGCCTCTGATAGTTCGCACGCTTGTAGCCCACTCTTGGCGGTGCCCTTAAACTGCGCGAAGCAGTGTTACCAAATGCTCCGAATCGGAGCATTTGGTCCGCCTTAAATGTTGTCCCTTCTCCCAACCTGCTGAATCCAAACCGCTAACCTTTCCTTGGCACGCAACATGCTCGCGCCGCTTGCGCTCGATAATCTTACACATTTGCGCTGCATGCTGGCCCACCGGCACCGCCGGCCCATTTCCGAGGAAAGGCTTACCCATGAATGATGATGCTTTGCTGGCCCAGGCCAAGCTTGCCGCAGAACGTAGCTGGTCGCCGTATTCCAGCTTTCCGGTAGGGGCGGCGCTGTTGGGTGAGTACGATGAACTGGTGCTGGGCACCAACGTCGAAAATGTCTCCTATGGGCTGACCAACTGCGCCGAGCGCAGTGCCCTGTTTGCCGCCATCAGCCAGGGCCTGGCACCACGCCGGTTCAAGGCCATGGCCATTTACGCGCCCAAGGTGGCGCTGATCAGCCCCTGTGGTGCCTGCCGCCAGGTGCTGGTGGAATTGATGGCGCCCCACGCGCGCATTATCTGCCAGGGCAGCGACCCCCAGGCCACGCGGGTGTGGACCCTTGCGCAACTGCTGCCAGGCGCCTTCGAGTCGTTTTGACCCACCACCCCACGCGTGCCCGGAGTCAACTGCATGATCAGTCTTGTCGGAATGGCGGTGCTGTTAACGATCGCCTTGGTACTTTCGTCCCAGCGCCGTGCGATCAACGGGCGGACGGTGCTCGGCGCCTTCGCCATCCAGGTGTCCATCGGTGCCTTCGCCTTGTACGTGCCCTGGGGCCAGGCGGTGCTGGGTGACCTGGCCAGCGGCGTATCGGCGTTGCAGGTATACGCCAACAAAGGCATTGAGTTTCTCTACGGTGGCCTGAGTTCACCACACATGTTCGAAGTGTTCGGCAGTGGTGGTTTTGTGTTCGCCATTCGTGTGCTGCCGATGATCGTGTTCTTCGGCAGCTTGATCGCCGTGCTGTACCACGTGGGCATCATGGGCTGGATCATCCGCCTGGTGGGCGGCGCCTTGCGTGTGTTGCTGCGCACCAGCCGCGTGGAGTCCATGGTGGTGACTTCGGCGGTGTTCATTGGCCAGTCGGAGGTGCCCCTGGTGGTGCGCCCGTTCCTGGCACGGCTGACCCGTTCGGAACTGTTCGCCATTATGGTCGGCGGTTTTGCCGCGGTGGCCGGGTCGGTATTGCTGGGCTATGCCGGCCTGGGCGTGGAGCTCAAGTATCTGATCGCCGCGTGCTTCATGGCGGCGCCCGGGGCATTGCTGATGGCCAAGCTGATGGAACCCGAGACCGAGCAGGCCCATGACCACCAGGCCCTGGAGGCCCTGCATGCCAAGGAGAACCGCGCGGCCAATATCGTCGATGCGGCCGCCGAGGGCGCTCAGGTGGGGTTGCGCCTGGCCCTGGCGGTAGGGGCGATGCTGCTGGCGTTCGTGGCGTTGATCGCCATGCTCAATGGCGTGCTGGGCTGGGCGGGCGCGCTGCTGGGGTACCCGCAGCTGACCTTGCAACTGATACTGGGTTACCTGCTGTCGCCCATCGCGTTTGTGCTGGGGGTGCCGTGGAACGAGGCAGTGTTGGCCGGCGGGTTTATTGGCGAGAAAATGATCCTCAATGAATTTGTCGCCTACGCCGACCTGTCCAACCACCTCACGGCCAGCAAGGCGGCCGAGGCCGGGGTGCCGTTGCTGTCGGTGCACACCCAGGTAATCGTCACCTTTGCCCTGTGCGGGTTTGCCAACCTGTCGTCCATCGCCATCCAGCTGGCGGGGCTGAGCAGCATCGCGCCCGAGCGGCGCAAGGAGCTGGCACAACTGGGTTTGCGGGCAATGATCGCAGGCACCTTGTCGAATTTGATGAGCGCTGCCATCGTGGGCTTCTTTATTTCCCTGTAACGATGCCATTAAGGAGCCAAGGATGTGGTTGCCTCAGGAAGTGATCCGGCGCAAGCGCGACGGTGAGAGGTTGAGTGGGCAGGACATAGGCCGGTTCGTCGCCGGTATTGCCGATGGCAGTATCAGTGATGCCCAGGTGGCCGCCTTTGCCATGGCGGTGCTGCTCAAGGGCATGGCGCTGGAAGAACGGGTGGCGTTGACCTGCGCCATGCGCGATTCGGGCCAGGTGTTGCGCTGGGATTTGCCGGGGCCGGTGGTGGACAAGCATTCCACCGGCGGCGTGGGCGACCTCACCAGCCTGGTGCTGGCGCCGCTGCTGGCCGCGTGTGGTTGTTACCTGCCGATGATTTCCGGGCGCGGCCTGGGGCATACCGGCGGCACCCTGGACAAGTTGGAGAGTATTCCCGGTTATCAGGTGGAGCCTGGCATCGAGCGCCTGCGCGTGGTGGTGGCCGAGGTGGGCTGTGCCATTGTCGGCGCCGGTGGCGGGCTGGCGCCGGCGGACAAGCGCCTGTACGCCATCCGCGACGTGACCGCGACGGTGGAATCGGTGGATTTGATAACCGCCTCCATCCTGGCCAAGAAGCTGGCAGCCGGGCCGGATGTGCTGGTGATGGACGTCAAGACCGGTAACGGTGCCTTCATGGCGCAGCCGGGCCAGGCCCGGGAGCTGGCTGACAGCATCGTTGCGGTGGCCCAAGGCGCGGGTGTGCGTACGCAGGCGTTGGTCACCGACATGAGCCAGCCGCTGGCACGCAGTGCCGGCAACGCGCTGGAGGTGCTGGAGGCTATTGAATTGCTGGGTGGCCAGGTGCGTAGCCAGCGGCTGTGGGACACCACGCTGGCATTGGCCGGCGCAGTGCTGGAATTGACCGGGGCCAGTGTCGACGAAGCGCGCTCGCGGCTGTTGTCGGCGTGGCACAACGGCACGGCGTTGCAGCGCTTTCAGGCGATGGTGACCGCGCTGGGTGGGCCGCCCGGGCTGGCGGCCGAACCGCTTCGCTGGTTGCCCCAGGCGCCGGTTCAGCGCCCGGTATGGCCTGCCCAGGGTGGAACCGTCACGGCTATCGACACCCGCGCGGTGGGCCTGGCCGTGGTGGCGTTGGGCGGCGGGCGCTGCCGACCGGGCGATGCCCTGGACCTGAGCGTGGGGTTCAGCAGGCTGGTGTTCGTGGGCGAAGCGGTGGGTGCCGAGCGGCCGTTGGGCTGGGTGCATGCGGCCAGTGACAGCGCCGCCGACGAGGCCGCCCACGCGCTGCGCGCCGCTTATCGGGTGTAGCCGCAGCCGGACGGCAGTGGCTAAACGGTTGTGGAACAACCGCGGTACGGGCAGAAATGTAACGACACTGAATCAAAATTGAATTTCTGTCGGGCTTGCCGCTCCTACGTTGTACGAGCGGTGCACGCTGTAGCCCAGATCAGGAAACGATAGTCATGAATTCAGTATCGACGGAACGTAACGAACTCGCCCATCCCTTGGTTGTGGTGGTGGAGGATGAACTGATCATTCGCGAGTTTGTCTGCGAGATTCTCAAGGAAGAAGGCTATGAAACCGTCGAGTTCGAGACGGCCGATGCGGCCGTTCCGTTTCTTGAGCAACGTGCGCCCGAGGTGGGTTTGCTACTCACCGACATCCTGATGCCGGGGCGCATCAACGGCGCCGACTTGTCGAACCTGGTGCATCGCCGTTGGCCGCAGGTGCCTATCCTGATCATGTCCGGCCACGAGACGCCGGAGTCGTCCGGGGTGATGTGCGACGTGGCGTTTCTGCGCAAGCCCTGGACCATCGGCCAGATGCTGCAAGGCGTGGAAGACGCCCTGCAGCAGGCTCACGCCCGCGCGCATTAAGCCGCGGTCAGGGCGGCCAGTTCAGCCGCACTGAGCTTCAACTGCGCGGCCCGACCAAAGCTTTGCGCCTGGGCAACGCTGGTGGCGCTGGCAATGGGTGCGGTCACGCCTTCACGGGCCATCAACCAGGCCAGGGCCACTTCGCCCAGCTGTGCCTGATGGGCCTGGGCCACGGTCTCCAGTTGCTTGAGCATTGCCAGGCCCCGGACGTCCAGGTACTTGTCGATCTTGCCGCCGCGCACGCTTTTGCCCAGGTCGTCCTTGCTGCGGTATTTGCCGGTCAGAAAGCCCGAGGCCAGGCTGTAGTAGGTCACCACCCCGATGTTTTCCTTGAGGCACAGGCTGTGCAAGTCGCCTTCCAAGCTGCTGCGGTCGTAGAGGTTGTACTCCGGTTGCAGCACCTGGTAGCTCGGCAAACCGTGTTTGCGCGCGGTGGCCAGGCTGTTGGCCAGTTGCACGGCGTCGAAATTGGACGCGCCAATGGCGCGGATCTTCCCGGCATCCAGCAGCTTGGCGTAGGCGCCCAGGGTTTCCTGCTCGGGGGTGCCGGCGTCGGGGCGGTGAGAGAAGTACAGGTCGATGCGATCGGTGCCCAGGCGGCGCAATGAGTCTTCCACGGCCTGCACAATCCATTTTTCCTTCAGGCCCTGCTTGTCGTCAGCGCCCATGTTCATGCCCACCTTGGTGAACAGCGCGACCTTGTCACGCACCCCCGGGCGGCCCTTGAACCACTTGCCCAGCAGGCTTTCCGACTCACCGCCGTGGTGGCCCGGGGCCCAGGCCGAGTAGACGTCGGCAGTGTCGATGGCGTTGAAGCCCTGGTCGATGAAGGCGTCGAGAATCGCCAGGCTGGTCTTTTCGTCGGCGGTCCAGCCCAGCACGTTGCCACCAAACACCAGGGGTGCGATCGCGATGCCCGTAGTACCCAACTGTCGCAGTTGCATGTCATTGCTCCCAGCATTGAAATGAACGAAACCCTTGAATCTAAGCACACAATGGCGCGGTGCAGGATGAAAGTCAGGGCATACGGTCGGCGGTGAAGTCGGCCTCGCTGCGCGCCAGCAGGCGGCCCGAGCGGCAGGCCTGCTGGAAGCATTCATAGTCTTTTTCGTTCTGCGCGGCATAGGCCTGGGCATACGCGTACAGGGCATCGGCCATGCGCTCGCCGCTGCCGATGTAGCCGCTGATCAGCGCCGCTTCGCCACTGGCCTTGGCGTGGGCACGGCCCAGCGCCCGGCCGCAGATGCGCGCGTAGGCCACCAGGGTTTCATCGTCAAAGGTTTCCAGCTCCGCCGAGACCTTCATGTCGCGTAACTGGCGCACATAAAAGTGACGGCCGCCGGGGCCGCTGGTCCAGCCCAGGAACAGGTCGCTGGCGGGTTGCATCAGGCGTTGGCCTTCCACCACCCGCTGGCCGTTGTGTTTGTACGGCGAGCGCGGCTTCACGTAATCGGCCAGCACCGAGCGCCGTGCCTCCTTGAACTGCAGGAACAACGGCTGCTGCAACTCATCGGTCAGCAGTGCCACCATGCAGCGAGTGCCGACGCTGCCCACGCCCACCACCTTGAACGCCAGGTCATGCACCTCGAAGCGCGACAGCAGTTCACGGCGGTCGGCCTGCAGGGTCAGGCGGTAGTCGGCCATCAGGCCCTTGTACAAGGGTTGCCAGCGGCGTACGGCCAGCCAGTCGTCGTTGCTGTCCAGCAGTGAGCTGTCCTTGTGCAGGTGGAAGATCTCCGGCAGGTCGTCGCGAATGGTCATGCGGCCCTGGTCGTCGCGGTCGACGATCTTGGGCAGCAGCTCGGCATGGGTGCGGCGCGCGGCTTTTTCCATGGCCTGGCGCACGTGTTCCAGGGTGCGGCTGGTCTGCGCCTGGCCCAGCAGGTCCTTGTAGCTGATTTGCCCGTACCAGGTGTTGAGCGCGCCTTGCTGGGCACACAGGGTGAGGGTGGCCTGGTAGGCATTGACCACTTCGCGGCACACCTGTTCTTCCACGCTGGCACCGTGTCGCAGGTCGCGCGCGGCAATCAGGAAGCTGGCCACCAGGCGCTTGAGGTCCCACTCCCAAGGGCCGGGGTGGGCTTCATCGAAGTCGTTCACGCCGAACACCAGGTTGCGCTCCGGCGTGGCGAACCCGCCGAAATTCATCAGATGGGCATCACCGCACAGCGGCACGGCAAGCCCCATGTCGGGCGTGCCGGCCAGGTCGTGGGCCTGCAACAGCGCGCTGCCACGGTAGAAGGTGAAGGGCGATACCAGCATGCGCCCATAGCGCAGGGCGACCAGCGACTTGACCCGGCCCTTGCTGGACGCCTCTATGAGCGCCAGCGGGTCGCGGTCGACGTTGCCGGGGTGGCTGTGGCTGCCACGGGGGCATTGCTTGCGGGCAGCCTTGCCTTGGGCCTGGCTGTCGGTGAGGGAGGGCATGGGGAACGGCTTCCTTGGCGGGTACCCACAGCAGTGTAGGTGATCGTGTAGCCGCTGGCGCCAGGCTACAAGGCTGCATTCACGGCCGCGACGGGCTCACGCCGGCCACTCGAACCCCGGTATCTCCCGCCCCAGCGCCCGCGCCTGGTCCAGCAGCACCTGCATCATGCGCCGCGCGGCCTCGGGCAGCGGGTCGAAGCGCGAATAGACGAAGCTGATGTCAAAACCGATCTCACTGGCCAGCGGCTTGACGACCAACCCGCTGTCCTGGGCCACGAACTCGTCGATGATGGTCACGCCCATGCCTTGCTTCACCAGCGCCACTGCCTCGGGGGCATTGGTGAAGTCCAGGAAGGAGTTGAGCACCACGCCGCTGCGCTCGATGGCTTCATTGATCAAGCGGCCGAAGGGAATGTCCGGGCGGAACAGCAGCAGCGGCTCGCGGGCCAGGTGCGCCATGTCGATCACCGGCTGGTTTTCCAGGGCGTGCCCCGGGGGCATCACGCACACCATGCGGCCACGCATGAAGGGCCGCGAATGCAGGTGGTCATGCACCACGGGCAGGGCCGAGATCGACAGGTCGACCTTTTTGCCGAGGATCTGCACCGGCATCTCGCTCATCAGCGTGGTGTGCCATTCGATGTGCATGGCCGGCACCTGGCGCTTCAATTCGGCCAGGGCATGGGGCAGCACCACGGTGGACAGCGAGGCGCTGCAGCACACCCGCAGTTGCCGATTGGGGGTGGTGGCCAGCGATTGCGCGCATTCGTTGACCCACAGCGCCGCCTGGTACACGCGCTCCACTTCACGGTACAGCGCCTGGGCCTCGGAAGTGGGCACCAGGCGGTTGTTGACGCGGTCGAACAGGCGCAGCGCCAGGCGGCTTTCCACGTACGCGATCAACTTGCTCACCGCCGGTTGTGACACGTACAGCATCTTCGCCGCGCCGCTGATGGAGCCGGTGAGCATCACCGCGCGGAACACTTCCATGTGGCGCAGCTTGAAGGCCATGTTGTCGGGTGCGGGGGCATCGGCGAGGGGCATGAGGGGTCATTAACCTTTGGTTATGGTTTGCGCCATCTGAGTATGAGCCATGCGCAGGGGTTTTTTGTAGTCTGGCGGCATTCATAACAACAAGGGTGACCGGCCATGGCCAGGACTATCCAATGGGGCGTGCTCGGCGCCGCCAATATCGCCACCCAACGCACCATGCCCGCCATGCTGCTGGCCCCCAGCGCCCGCCTGGTGGCGCTGGCCAGCCGCGATGCAGGCAAAGGTCGCCAGGTGGCCGAACGCTTCGACATCCCGCACCTGCACACCACTTACGACGCCTTGCTGGCCGACCCGGCGGTGGACGCGGTGTATGTGCCGCTGCCCAACCAGTTGCACTTCGAGTGGGCCATCAAGGCCCTGGAAGCGGGCAAGCACGTGCTGTGTGAAAAGCCCTTGTGCCTGACGGCCGCCCAGGTTGAACAACTGTGCGAGGTGCGCGACCGCACCGGCCTGCACATCGAGGAAGGCCTGGCCTTCCGCAACCACCCGCAATGGGCGGCGCTGGAGCAGGCCCGTGTGCAAGGCACCCTGGGCGCTGTGCGCGCCGCGCACATCACCCTGGCCAAGCAATTCCTGGACCCGGCCGACATTCGCAACGACCCCAAGGCCGGTGGCGGCGCGCTCTATGACCTGGGCGTGTACGCCATCAGCGCCTGCAACCTGGTGTTCAAGCGCTCGCCCAAGCGGGTGATCGCCGCGCTGGAATATGACCCGGTATTGGGCATCGATCGCCTGTCCAGCGCCTTGCTCGACTACGGTGATTGCCACGCGGCCCTGACCGTGGCCACCCAGGCCGGGCCAGACGGCTGGGGCACCCACCAGCGGCTGGCGCTGCTGGGCGCTACTGGCTGGGTCAATTTCGATTTTCCGTGCGCACACGCGCGGCCCCACGAATGCCACCTGCAGGTGGGCGACCACCTCAGCGTCGGCGCTTTCCCCAGCGACGTGTTGACGTTTGAGCCGGTCAACCACTATGAGCTGCAGGTAGAGCGCTTCTCGCGCAAGCTGCTGGGCGATGACGTGCCCAGCTGGCCCATCGAAGACGCCCTGGCGACCCTGCGTACCCTTGAAGCGCTGTTTGCCTCGCAGCGCAGCGGCGGCTGGGAGGCCGTGCAATGAGCATCTACGACGAACCCAAGATCGACTGCCACAATCACCTGTTCGACCCGGCCAACTTCCCTTATTTGGCCAACACCCTCTACCGCCCGGCCGGCCAGGAAGTCGGCACGCTCAACCAGTTCAACCGCGTGCTGGACGCCTACGGTGTGCAGCATGCACTGCTGGTACAACCCACCAGCGGCTACCGCGCCGACAACCGCTTGTTGCTGTCGGCCCTGGCCAGTGGCGAGGGGCGCTACAAAGGCATCGTGGTGGTGGACCACGACGTCAGCCTGAACGCTTTGGCGGCCTACAAGGACAAGGGTGTGGTGGGCGTGGCCTTCAACCCGGCCACCGAAGGCCTGACCGTGATGGCCGGCGCCGAGGCGTTGCTGCCCAAGCTGGCGGAACTGGGCCTGTTCGCGCAGATCC
The DNA here is from genome assembly GCF_000263855.1 of Pseudomonas sp. M47T1. GTDB lineage: Bacteria > Pseudomonadota > Gammaproteobacteria > Pseudomonadales > Pseudomonadaceae > Aquipseudomonas. The sequence continues at coordinate 17,498 of NZ_AJWX01000026.1, read as the reverse complement.
AGACCGTGGGCGACCAGTTGGTTCAATTGCTGGAGCTGATCGACCAGAGCGACGTGCGCCTGTTGATTGACCACTGCGGCCGCCCCGACATTGCCCATGGCCTATACCAGCCCGGCTTCCAAGCCCTGTTGCGGCTGGCCGAGCGCGGGCGGGCGACGGTGAAGATTTCCGGCATGCAGAAGTTCGCACCCATGGACTCGGTGTTCGAGGACACCCTGGCCTACGTGCAGGCGCTGCTCGACGCCTTTGGCCCGGACGCCTGCGTGTGGGGTTCGGACTGGCCGTTCCTGCGCATGCAGCAACGCGTCGACTATGGCCCGCTGCTGAAGCTGGCCGAGCAGTTCATGCCCGACGCCGAGGTGCGGCGACGGGTGATGTGGGACACACCGCGGCGCCTGTTCGGGTTCTGCTGAAACACGTGATGCAAGGATGCCTGTGCACTAACAATAACAAGAGGTATACCTCATGACAGCCAAACTCGATATTCGCGCTTGCGCCGCCCCGTCGGTACAGGTGCGCAGCCGCACCCGCTTCATGATTTTGGGCCTGATCGCCGGTGGCACCCTGATCAACTACCTGGACCGCAGCGTCATGGGCATTGCTGCGCCCAGCATCAGCGCTGACCTGGGCTTGAACGCGGCCATGATGGGCCTGATTTTCTCGGCGTTTTCCTGGACCTACGCCGCCGCGCAGATTCCCGGCGGCATCCTCCTGGATCGCCTGGGCACCAAGCTCACCTATTGGCTGGCGCTGACCCTGTGGTCGCTGTTCACCGGCTTGCAGGGGCTGGCCACCGGCTTTGCCTCGCTGCTGGGCATCCGCCTGCTGATCGGCGCCACCGAGGCGCCGTGCTTCCCGGCCAACAGCCGGGTGGTCGCCATCTGGTTCCCGCAGAGCGAGCGGGCGCGGGCCACCAGCATCTATACCCTGGCCGAGTACTGCGGCCTGGCGTTTCTCACGCCGCTGCTGTTTTGGGTGCTGCATGCCTACGGCTGGCGTTTTCTGCTGATGTCGGTGGGCGCGGTGGGGGTGTTGTACGGGCTGGTGTGGTGGCGCAAATTTCACGAGCCTCACGAGTCGACCCAGACCAATCAGGCTGAACTGGACTACATCGCCCAGGGTGGCGGCGTGGTGGACGGCAGCCAGAAGGCCACGCGCTTTGCCTGGTCGCAGATTCCAGCCCTGCTCAAGCAGCGCAACATGCTCGGTATCTGCCTGGGCCAGTTTGCCTGTAACTCCACCAACGTGTTCTTCCTCACCTGGTTCCCTACCTACCTGGTGACCGAGCGCCACATGCCCTGGCTCAAAGTGGGCTGGGTGGCGGTGCTGCCGTTCATTGCCGCGTCGGCCGGCACCCTGTTCGGCGGCTGGCTGTCAGACGCCATGCTGCGCCGTGGCATCTCCCTGAACGTAGCCCGCAAGCTGCCGGTGATCACCGGCCTGCTGACGGCCTCGGTGATTGTGCTGGCCAACTACGTGAACTCCGACGCGCTGGTGATAGCCATTCTGTGCGTGGCCTATTTCGCCCAAGGCATGTCGTCGCTGGCCTGGATGATTGTCTCTGACATCGCGCCAAAAGGCCTGATCGGCCTGAGTGGCGGCCTGTTCAACCTGTTCGCCAATGCCGCCGGCATCGTCATCCCGCTGGTGATCGGCATCATCGTTACCCTGACCGGCTCGTTTGTATGGGCCCTGGGCTTTATCTCGCTGGTGACGCTGTTCGGCGCCGCCAGCTACCTGTTCATCGTGCAAGACCTCAAGCGTCTGCCTGATATCGCGAACCCTTGAAAAGGAGCATTTACATGAGTCAACACCTGGAAGGCCAGACGGCCATTATCACCGGCGGCATGCGCGGCATCGGCCTGGGCATTGCCAAGCGCCTGCGTCAGGCGGGTGCCAACATCGTGATCTGGGACCTCAACGTCGACAACTGGGACAGCGGCGCCAACGGCTTCACGCCAGCCTTGCGCCAGCCGGTGAACGTCGCGTCGCTGGAGTCGGTGGAGGCTGCGTTCGCGCAGGTGGTCGAGCAACTGGGCCGCGTGGACATTCTGGTCAACAACGCCGGCATCAACGGCCCGGTGGTGGAGTCGTGGAACTACCCGGTGGAGGCCTGGGACCAGGTGCTGGCCATCGACCTGACCGGCGTGTTCTATTGCTGCCGCACCGCCATCGTGCACATGCGTGAACGCAAGTACGGACGCATCGTCAACGTGGCGTCCATGGCCGGCAAGGACGGCGTACAGTACATCTCTGCCTACTCGGCCGCCAAGGCGGGCGTGATTGCCTTCACCAAGTCCGCCGCCAAGGAGCTGGCCCAGGACGGCGTGCTGCTGAACTGCATCGCCCCGGCCATGGTGGAAACCGGCCTGATGGCCGAAATGACCCCAGAGCACATCGCCGCCAGCAAGGCCAAGATTCCCATGGGCCGGTTCCTGCAGATCGAGGAAATCGCCAACATGGTGACCTGGATAGCCGGCCCCGAGTGCAGCTTCACCACCGGCTTTGTGTTCGACCTCAGCGGCGGCAGGGCCACCTATTGAAAGCCCTTGGCGTGGCGCATCTGACCGCGCTGCAACTGGCCCCCGCCGACCTGGTTCGTCAGGCGGCGGGGGCTGGCTTTTCAGCAGTGGGCTTGCGCTTGCATCCGGCCATGGCGGGCGGCCTGTGTTACCCGTTGGACGCTGCGGCGCGGCAGGCGCTCAAGGCCGTGCTGAACAGTGAAGGCGTGCGCGTCAGCGATATCGAGTTCGTCGAACTGACGCCCCAGGTCGACCTTCTTGCCCTGGTGCCATTGTTGGAAGCCGGGGCAGACCTGGGCGCCAGCAGCCTGACGGTGTCGGGTGATGATGGGGAGTTTTCGCGGCTGACCGATCACTACGCGCACCTGTGCGAACTGGCGGCCGATTTTGGTGTGAGGGTGGATTTGGAATTCATGCGCTGGCGCGAAGTGGGCAACCTGCAACAGGCGCGGCAGATCGTTGAAGGGGCGGGTCAGGCCAATGGCGGTATTCTGCTGGACGCGCTGCACCTGTTCCGCAGTGGCGGCAAGGTAGCTATGGTGAGGGAGGTGAACCCACGCTGGTTGCGCGCGGTGCAGCTGTGCGACGCGCCGTTGCAGGCACCGCCGCCGCAGCACATCATCCAGGAAGCCCGCGAAGGCCGCTTGCCGCCGGGGCGTGGGCAGTTGCCGCTGGCCGAGTTGCTGGCAGCGTTGCCGAAGGACGTGCAGGTGAGTGTCGAGATGCCGTATGGGGCGCTGGGCAGTGTGGAGCGGTTGGCGTTGGCCTGCCAAACTACCCATGCACTCGTCGCACCATAAGCACATTGCTACTCATGTGGGAGCGGGCAGAGCCCGCTCCCACGGCTAATGAATGTTCAATGGGCGTGTTACAGCGCCGCATCGCTCCACTCGCCGTTGACCAGGCGCTTGAGGCCCAGCGGGTTACTGTTGCGCAGGGCTTCAGGCAGCAAGGCTTCGGGATAGTTCTGGTAACACACCGGGCGCAGGAAACGGTCGATGGCCAAAGTACCCACCGAAGTGCCGCGCGAGTCGGAGGTGGCCGGGTAGGGGCCACCGTGCACCATGGCTTCGCACACTTCCACGCCGGTTGGGTAGCCGTTCACCAGGATGCGGCCGACTTTCTGTTCCAGCAACGGCACCAGCCACTGGTAGGCAACCAGGTCCGACTGCTCACCGATCAGGGTGGCGGTCAGTTGCCCGCGAAGGCCGTGCAGCGCTGCTTTCAACTGAGCATCGTCAGCCGCTTCGATGACAATGGTGGCCGGGCCGAACACTTCTTCCTGCAGCAGCTCATCACCTTCCAGCAACAGCGCCACATCAGCTTTGAACAGCTGTGGACGGGCCTGGTTGCCCGACTGCGGCTCACCGGCCAGGTGGCTGACGCCAGGGTGAGCCAGCAGGTGCTCAAGGCCCTGGGCGTAGCTGCGCAGGCCGCCGGCGTTGAGCATGGTTTGCGGCGCCTGGGCGGCCATCTGCTCTTGCAGTTGCGCCTGGAAAGCGGTGAAGGCAGGCGAGCGTACGCCAATCACCAGGCCAGGGTTGGTGCAGAACTGGCCACAACCCATCACCACCGAAGCGGCCAATTCCTTGGCCACGGTGTCGCCACGGCTGGCCAGGGCTTCTGGCAGCAACACCACCGGGTTGATGCTCGACATTTCGGCAAACACCGGGATCGGTTGCGCACGCTCGGCGGCCATTTTGCACAGGGCGTTGCCGCCGCTCAGCGAGCCGGTGAAGCCCACGGCCTGGATGGCCGGGTGCTTGACCAGCCACTCGCCCACGCCACCGCCGAAGATCATGTTGAACACGCCCTTGGGCATGGCGGTTTTTTCCGCCGCACGAATGATCGCGCAGCCCACTTGGTCGGCGGTGGCCATGTGGCCGCTGTGGGCCTTGAACACCACCGGGCAGCCGGCGGCCAGGGCCGCGGCAGTGTCACCACCGGCGGTGGAGAAGGCCAGCGGGAAGTTGCTGGCGCCGAACACGGCCACAGCGCCCACGCCCACGCGGTATTGACGCAGGTCTACGCGTGGCAGCGGCTTGCGCTCGGGCAGGGCCAGGTCAATGCGCGCGCCGAGGAAGTCGCCACGGCGCAGCACTTTGGCGAACAGGCGCATCTGGCCGCTGGTGCGGCCACGTTCGCCCTGAATGCGCGCGGCAGGCAGCGCGGTCTCGCGGCACACAATGGCGACGAAGTCATCGCCCAAGGCGTCGATTTCGTCAGCAATGGCGTCGAGGAACTCGGCACGGCGGGCCGGGCTCAGGTGGCGGAATTCGCCAAAAGCGGTTTCGGCGGCGCGGCAGGCGGCGTCGACTTCGGCTTCGGTAGCCTGGGTGAATTCGAACGGCAGCGCCTCGCCGGTGGTGGCGTCCAGGCTCTGCAGGCGCTTGCTGCCCTGGGCACTGCGGGCGCCGGCGATGAAGTTGTGGCCGAGAAGGGTGGACATCGTGATCTCCTGGTTCTTCAGATTGTTCTGAGAAAGCACTAATGGCTTGATGTTGACGGACATCGTACAACTAGGTGGAGGGTTGTGCAATCGCCACTCGACCGGGCCATTAGCCAGTGTGTAGGACAATATTTTGCCGCGGGGCTACAGAAACGTTCGCGAGGTACGATAACCAAGCAACATTGCGCCAACGCTACCCCACTGCTGCCTCGGGACATTCACATGCTAATAAGAAACATCGGCGTCGCCCCTCGTGCCTTGACCGGCTTCTCCCTGATTGCCGCCCTGGTGGCGCTGCTGGGTTTCTTTGCCTTGGCGCAGATGGCAGATATCCGCCAGGGCCAGGTGGCTACCGAGAATGACTGGGTGCCCAGCCTGCGGGCGGTTAGCGACATTCGCGAGATCATGCTGCGCATCCGTACCATTTCCCTGCGCATGGCGCTGGACACCGACCCTGCCAGTATTACCAGCTACCGCAGCCAGATGGACACGCGCCTGAATGATTTGCAAGGCAAGCTGCAAGCCTTTCGCCCGCGGGTGAACACGCCCAAGGAGCAGGAAATATTCCAGCGCTTCGAACAGTCGCTCAAGGGCTACAACGATGCCTTGCAGCGCTCCTTCGTGCTGGCCGGGCAGGCTGACAAGGGCGCGTTGCTCAAGCTGCTGCTGGTGGAAATGAAGCCGCTGGTGGACGACTCCGGCAGCCAGCTCAATGAATTGGCCGATTACTACGGCGCCGGCATCGGCACCGAAACCCAGCGCTCGGCCGAGCAATACAGCCGCTCGCGCACCGTCATCCTGGTGTTCATCGGCCTGGCTGCGTTGGCCACCATCGTGCTTGCCCTGGTGTTGACCCGCAGCATCGTCACGCCGCTGATGGCCGCGCTGGGCGCTGCCGAGCGCATTGCCGGCGGCGACCTCAGCCAGCCGATCAAGGCCGATGGCAGCGACGAAGCCGGGCGTCTGCTGACTGCCCTGGCGGCCATGCAGCAGCAACTGCGCCAGACCCTGAGCGAAATCTCCACCAGTTCCAAGGCTTTGTCCTCGTCGTTGTTGGCCCTGCGCCAGGCGTCGGAGGCGGGCAGCGACGGCATGCACCGGCAAAGCGAAGAGGTGAACATGGCCGCCACTGCCGTCACTGAGCTCAGCGCGGCGGTGGATGAGGTGGCCAGCCACGCGGTGTCCACCTCCGATTCCACCCGCGACTGCAACGAAGTGGCGCGTCAGGGCCAGGGCAAGGTGGCCGACACCCGCGCCAGCATCGAGCAGTTGCGCGCCGACCTGCACGCCACGGCCGCCCAGGTCAGCGCACTGGCCGAACGCTCCCAGGCCATTGGCTCAGTGCTGGACGTGATTGGTGCCATTGCCGGGCAGACCAACCTGCTGGCCCTGAACGCGGCCATCGAGGCAGCGCGCGCGGGCGAGTCCGGGCGTGGCTTCGCGGTGGTGGCGGACGAAGTACGGGCACTGGCCCACCGCACCCAGCAATCCACCCTGGAAATCGAAACCATGGTGCAGGGCATGCGCAGCGGTTCCGACCTGGCGCTGCAAGCCATGCACACCAGCGCCCAGCGCGCCGACGCCACCCTGGGCATTGCCGACGGCGCGGCCCAGGCGCTGCAGGGCATTACCCAGGCCATGGAGCAGATCATGGAGCGCAACCTGGTGATCGCCAGCGCCACCGAAGAACAGGCCCAGGTGGCCCGCGAAGTGGACAGCAACCTGCTCAACATCCGCGACTTCGCCAGCCGCGCCGCCGACGGCGCGCAACAGTCCCGCGAAGCCACCCGCGACCTGGCACAACTGGCGGGCAACCTCGATAACCTGGTGTCGCGGTTCAGATTCTGAACCGCTAGCAGTGGCCGCCCATTGCCTGGCATACCGCGTCGCAAGACACAGCCTGTCGGCAGCTACGGGTTGACGAGGTTCTGCGGCCGGTCGCCGCGCAGTGCGGCCAGCAGGTTGTCTACCGCGCAGCGGGCCATGGCTTCGCGGGTTTCGTGGGTGGCGGAGCCGATGTGCGGGGTGGCCACCACGTTGTCGAGCGTGAGCAGCGGCGATGTCGGTTCCAACGGCTCGCGCTCGAACACGTCGAGGCCGGCGGCGCGGATCTGGCCGGTTTGCAGGGCGTGGATCAATGCCTTTTCATCGACGACCTTGCCGCGCGAAATGTTGATGAAAATGCTGTCGGGCCCCATCAATTCCAGCTCTCGGGCGCCAATCAGGCCGGTGGTTTCGGCGGTCAATGGCAAGGTCAGGCAGATGAAATCGGCTTCCTGCAGAAACTCGTCCAGCCCGCAGTGGCGGGCGCCGAAGCGCTGGTCCACGGCGGGCTTGGGCGAGTGGCTGTGGTAGATCACCGGCATGCCAAAGCCGAAGTGCCCACGCTGTGCCAGGGCTTCACCAATACGGCCCATGCCGATGATGCCCAGGGTTTTGCCATGCACATCCGTGCCGAAGTGCGTGGGCCCGACGCTGGCGGTCCAGTGCCCGTCGCGCACCAGGTTGGCCAGCTCCACCACGCGCCTGGCCGTGGCCAGTATCAGCGCAAAGCCGGTGTCGGCGGTGGTCTCGGTGAGCACGTCAGGGGTGTTGGTCAGTTGCACGCCGCGGCGAGTGAGGTCGGCGATGTCGTAGTTGTCCACCCCCACCGAGACGCTGGACACCGCCTCAAGGTGCGGCGCCAGGTCCAGCAGCGCGGCGTCCAGTTTCAGGCTGGCGCCCAGCAGGCCATGGGCCTGGGGCAGGGCTTCGCGCAGGCGCGCCAGGCCGTCGCTGGCCGGGTCTTCGATGTAGGTGACATCCACCTGGTCGCCCAGGCGGGCCAGCAAGGCAGGAGACAGTTTCTTGTACAGCACCACGTGCTTTTTCATCACAGGTTCTCAAGGTCAGGAATGGTGGGCGGTGAGGGGGCGAGCGTCGGCCTTGGGCCGCACTGTGTCGCAGCCGCCAGGGGCCAGCAGAATCGTCAGCACGGCGGACAGCACCAGTGCGCCGCTCATCAACAGGTAGGAAGCGCCGGGGTTGCCGGTGGTGCTGTTGAGGTAGCCCACCCAGTACGAGCCGGCGAATGAGCCCAGTGCGCCCATGCTGTTGATCAGCGCCATGGCGCCACCGGCCACGTTGGCTGGCAGTACCTCGGGCACGATGGCGAAGAACGGCCCGTACGGCGCGTACATGCATGCACCGGCCAGCACCAGCAAGCCGTAGGACCACCAGAAATGCTCGGTGCCCAGGGCATACGAGCCATAGAACGCCAGCGCCGCCAGCAGTAACGGCGGCCACACAAAGCGTTTGCGCCGCTGAATACGGTCCGATCCCCAACTGACGGCCAGCATGGCGATCACCGCGGCCAGGTAAGGCAGTGCCGACAGCCAGCCGGCCTCGACCATGTCCATTTCCTGGCCCTGCTTGAGGATGGACGGCAGCCACAGCACAAAGCCGTACACGCCGATGCTCCAGCAGAAAAACTGTATCGACAGGATGATGACCTTGGGCGAACGGAACGCCTCGGCGTAGTTCTTCACCGGCTTGATGCCTTCCTGCTCGGCGGCCAGGGTGGCTTGCAAAGCCTTTTTCTGCTGGTCGCTCAGCCAGCCAGCATCCGCCGGCTTTTCATCAGCCAGGCGCCACCAGATAAACGCCCAGACAATCGCCGGAATCCCTTCGACAATGAACATCCAGCGCCAGCTGAAATGCTGCACCAGGTACCCCGACACCACCGACATCCACAGCATGGTCACCGGGTTGCCCAGGATCAGGAAGGTGTTGGCGCGCGAGCGCTCGGCGCGGGTGAACCAGTAGCACAGGTACACCAGCATGGCCGGCATCACCACGGCCTCCACCACGCCCAGCATGAAGCGGATACCAATGAGCCAATAGGCGTTCGCCACCACGCCGGTCAGGCTGGCCAGGGCGCCCCAGGCGATCAGGCTGGCGAAGATCAGTTTCTTCACGCTGCGCTTTTCCGCGTAGAGGGCACCTGGCACCTGGAAGAAGAAATAGCCCAGGAAAAACAGCGCCCCCAGCAACGAGGACAGGCCGGGTGTCATGGCCAGGTCCTTGGCCATGCCGGAAGCGGCGGCGAAGCCGTAGTTGGCGCGGTCCAGGTAGGCCAGGCTGTAGGTGATGAAAACAATGGGCATGACCACCCACCAGCGGCGGGTCGCCAGTTTCGGCGTGTTCATGGGCGTGCTCCTGAGCATTTTGTTGTTGTCGCAACAGGTGGGTTCACGGGGTTCAGGCGCGGCGCAGGGCCGCGGCGTCCAACAGTTGATCGCGGCTGGGCAGGCCCTCCATGTCACCCTGGCTTTGCACGGCGCGGCTGCCGATCCAGTTACCGCGGTCGACTGCCTGTTCGATGGTCTGGCCTTCCAGCAGCGCACTGATCACGCCCACCGCAAAGCCGTCACCGGCGCCCACGGTGTCCACCACCTTGTCCACCTTATGGGCGGCCACATAGCCTTCGCCCAAGGCGGTGCGGTAGTAGGCCCCTTCGGCGCCCAACTTGATGGCCACAGCTTCCGCGCCGTGGTCCAGGTAAAAGGCGGCAATGTCGGGCGCGGTGTCATAACCGGTCAGCAAACGACCCTCGGCCAGGCCCGGCAGCACCCAGTCGGCGTGGCTGGCCAGGGCGTTGACCTCGCTGATCATGCGCGTCTGGCTGGGCCACAGCGATGGGCGCAAATTGGGGTCGAATGATACGCTACGCCCGGCTCCGCGCATGGTTTGCATCAGGTGGCTGGACAGCTCCTGGGCACTGGCCGACAGCGCCGGCGGGATACCGGTGGCGTGCAGGTGGCGGGCACTGAGCAGGTCATCGTTCAGGTCGTCGACGCTCAAGTGGCTGGCGGCCGAACCGCGACGGAAATACTCCACCACCGGGTCGGCGCCGTCGTCCTCGCGGGACTTGAACTGAAAACCGGTGGGGTGTGCGCTGTCCACCGTCACGTGGCGGCAGTCCAGGCCTTCGCGCTTGAGGGTGTCGACCACAAAGCGCCCCAGCGAGTCATTGCCCACCCGGCTCAGCCAGGCCACCTTGAAGCCCAGCCGCGACAGGCCGATGGCGACGTTGCTGTCGGCACCGGCAATGCGCTTGTGGAAGTGGCTGACGGCGGCCAGGTCACCGGTTTGTTCGGCCACCAGCATGGCCATGGTTTCACCAAAACACAGGACATCAGCCATGGGCGACACTCTCCGAATGCGGTTGGCCCAAGCGGGCGAGGGTGGCCACATGGCCACGGGTCACTTGCAATAGATCATCGCCTTGCAGCGGAAATTCCGCAGCGCGCATCACCCCGGGTGTCATGCGTCGCAGCAATTGCTCCCACACCTCCAGGTCACGGGCATGGGGCGGTATGGCCACCAGCTTGCCACAGCTGGTGCGCTCCACGGCCTTGCAGTGCACGTACTCCACGTACTGGGCCAGTTGCACGGCGGCGCTAAACACCGACTGTTCCTGCCACTGCCAATTGCCGATGTCAAAGGTCATGCCCAACGGCACGCTGTGTTCGCGGGCGCGGGCAAAGAAACGCGCCAGGGGGTCGATGCGCCCGCCCTGGGTGGTTTGGTCGTTTTCCACCAGCAGGCGCACCGGCTGGTTGGCCAGCAGTTGCTTGAGGGCAGCAAAGTCGTTGTGCGGGGCAAAAAAACCGAGGGATACTTTCAGCCACTTCGAGCCGCAGGCTGCGGCATTGGCCAGCGCGGCCACCAGCGCCGGGTCTGGCTCGGCACGGCCTTCCTGCCACAGCTCCATGGGGCAGGAATACACGCTGTGCAGGCCCTGGGCCTCGGCAGCCTGGCGCAATTGTTCGGCGTCCAGGGTGGTGAACAGCTCTTCGCGCCATTCAATGATGTGGGCGCCGGCCTGGGCCAGCAGGGCAGCGAAGGGCGCCTGGCCTTGCTCGCGAATCAGGGTGGCGCCATAACTGGACAGGCTGATGGACACGGGGTAGAGATTCATTGTTATTGGCCTCTGAAACCGGTTTCAAATTAAGCTAAGCAGAAGACCCCGAAACGGGGTGCGGGGTTCAGTTTTTCACCAGGGTGCGGGCGAGCCGGGATGGTTGGGGCAAGGCGCGGGTGGGGAGGAGAGCGGTCATGGGCCTGATTTCCTTTTTGGAATTGTTTTGCCAGGCGGCGTTGAGTGTGGCTGAAATCGGTTTCAGCCATGGAGATAGGAAACACCTTGGTGGGGGTGGGAGTCAAGGGGGCGTACGCCACAACGGGGCCGGGGCGCGCGGAGCCAAGCCGCTGCCGTCAGGCTGCGCTGGCCTTTAAGCCCGCTACAGATTTAGAGGGGCTTGCGATCCAGCGCAGCCTGGCGGCAGCGACTACAGGTGTAGGAAATACCCTAGGAATTTTCACTAAAAATCTGCAATAATCTCCCTACAGCGCTAAAAAATAACGAAATGTTTCTAAAGTCGTGGTTGTGCGAGAGCGCTTGCACTGGCGTTTTTCCGGGGTTAGTCTGCGGCCGCCGCTGCGAAATCAGCGGTCGGGTTTAGCAGTCCGAGATTCGTCAGACGCATAGCGTTGTCATCGCGAGTGTGGGTATCTGTGCCTCCACTAGCGTTTATGGCGGCTGTGCGTGGGGCACCTTCGGGTGCGCCGGGTACCTGACGGTCCGGTCTGCTAACCCGCGTACAACCGCCACCTCCTCGTTTAGCAGCGGGGCTTGGCGGTTTCAATTAACCGTCAGGAGTAATGCTCCATGGTTAAGCTGACCCCCGATCCACCCGATTTTCCCCTGCCTGAAACCTCATCACCCATCCGCCTCGACGCCCAGTGCAGGAGCACCCCCGTCATGGCCGAATATGTTACCGCCCACCATCCTTTCGGCCCGTGTGAAGGCGACATGCCGATCCTGGCCGTGCGCAATGGCATGCCGTTGGAGGAGGCACTGACTCAAGCCTGCGCCTACCTGAAAAGCACCAGCGCCGGCGCTGCCGAACTGGTGGGGAATTGCCCGCCACAGTGGCGTGCCATGGCGCGAAATGTGGAGCACCTGAGCGAGATTGCGCGGGCGTTGGTGGAGGCGTCGTTGGCGGGGTTGCCTGTTACGGATTGAAGCCCGACTGCTATAGCAGCGTCCGTCAAGCCGCGCCTTTGACGCTGCGGTCAATCAGGTATACCGCGGCAAGCCGGACGCAGCCTTCGGTAGCGGCGGGGCGGTGTCGCCTGCATCGCGAGCAAGCTTTGCTCCCACAGTGGCAAGGCCCACATCGTTGGTTGCATTGGCATTGTGGGAGTGGGCTCTGCCCGCGAAGAACGCACTGCGGTATTTCAGATACGTCGCGGTGTACTTTTCGCGGGCAGAACCCGCTCCCACAGATTGCTCAACACCATAGAATCTCCCACAGCGTAGGACCCCAGATCGGTGTTTGCATTCACACTGCGGGAGCTGGCGAGCCTGCTCCCACAAGCAGTCGCTGCTATGCGGGCACGTTCGCTTCCCGAGCTTCGCCCGGTCCCACGTGCGGCCGTCAGTCAGTTGTGTTTGGGGGGCGTTGAGCCGCGCACGATCAGCTCGGCGGCAAAATCAAACCGCTGCGCCGCCCCCGCATCCCCGCGCAAGCGCTCCAGCAAACACTCGAACGCCCGCACGCCAATGGCGTGGGTAGGCTGTGCCAGCGCGGTGATGCCGCTGCCCACCAGCGGGTACCAGTCAAGGTCATCCAGGGCAATCAGCCCCACGTCATCGAACAGGTTGCAGCCCAGCCCGCGCAACGCCTGGGTAGCCGCCAGCGCCGCCAGGCCGTTGGCGCAGAACAGCGCCTTGGGGCCTGGGCCGGGCGCGGCCAGGAACTCGCGCAGGCGGGTTTCAAGTTCGGCGCCGGTTTGCAGCATGCAGCCACTCAGCTCACGGTCCTGGGCCACCAGCGCATCGAAGGCGCTGATGCGCTCGTTGCGCGAGCTGGTACCGTCCTGGGGTTCGCTGACCAGTGCCAGGTCGCGATAGCCGCGCGCCTTCAAATGCACCAGGCCCATGCGCATGGCGCCCGCGTTGTCCAGCCCGGCGATGTCGCTGTGAAAGTCTTCCAGCTTGCGGTCCACCAGCACCATGGGGCGTTCGCTTTGCAGTTCGCGCAGCGCGTCCATGTGCTTGCCCAGGGTGTTCACGATCAACCCTTCGATGTTGTACGAGCGCAGGGCGTCGAGTTGCTGCAGTTCCTGTTCGCCGTCGCGGTCGGTGTTGCACACCACCAGGCTGTAGCCATGACGGCGGCAGGCGGTTTCCACGCCGTGCATCACGGCAATGGAATAGGGGTTGCGGATATCGGCCATGAGCATGCCGATCAGCCGTGTGCGCCCGCGTTTCAGGCCGCGGGCCATCTGGTTGGGCCGGTAGCCCAGCTCGCTGATGGCTTTTTCGATGCGCAGGGCGATGGCGTCCGAGAGCAGGGCTTTGTCGTCACCGATGAAGCGCGACACGCTGGCTTTCGACACGCCGGCACGGCGGGCGACGTCGAGCATGGTGACGCGGTGACGGGGCGGGGCGGTGGGGCTGCTCACGGGGCCTGTGGTCCTTGTTGGAGTTGTAGTCGTCATACGGAGGCGGGGTTGGCTGAAAGCGGTTTCAGTGTGGGTAGGAGACACTGGCGGAGTAGGGGGCGTCAAGTTTGGCGTTTTTCGTAGTGGGTATGAAATGAGGCGCAGGGCTGGTCTGCCATCCCTAAATCTACGGTCACCTGATTTTTTATAGGAGCCATGCCTGTATAAAAGTTGCGGGTGCGCGTGAGTGTAACTGTTGGATGTCGTTTGCCGCGCTTAAGCTCTACGAAAGAAATTTTTCATGCGGACGTTATTTTTTGTACCTGTCACTTCTACCAGTTACCGATTTGATCGGTATTGGTTACAGTGGAGTCGCCGAATTGATTGGGTTCAATGCCGGTAAACTATTGTTTAATTAAACTGTGGGTGGTGTCATCATGAAATCGCACTCTGGAAAAGAAGAGAATTTTGATTCCCTTAATCCTGGCCCTGTAGAAAACGTTACAACCGAGAGTTTTGTGTTGCGTGGCCAGGGCGTAAGTTTGGAGGTGGTAGCTGCGCCCGCGGAGTTTTCCAGCATGTCTGGCAACGTACTCAAAGCAACAGTCCCCCCTGTTGTTGAGCCTGCGCTGCAGTACGCCTTCCTTTTTGAATTCACGGGTAGGTCCGCTGTCCAGAAAATCACCCTGGACTTCGGTGCGAAAAGTCGTATTAAAACATTTGCCTATTGGCAATTTGAGGAAGGAGGATTTGGCCAAAAGGATATAGGTAATGGTCGGCATACGTTCCCTGTCGACGATGACAGTGGTCGTGATTTGAAATTGCTGTTATTGCAAGTTTACACTGCGGCGGGTGAGCAGGCGTTCCTCGATAATATTACGTGGTAAGGCCAGGTAGTGGTTGGCAGTAAATGACTGTCGCCGCACCGCCACTCGACAGGTTGTCGAGCCTGGCGATGTCGGCGGCCAGGGGCTGTCTGAAAAATATGGCCCAGGCCAATAACCCAGGTGTTGCCATTGACCACCTTCGGTTTTTCGTACAGAACTTAAGCCGGCCCCTCTTTCCCCTCTCACGCACAGCCGGGCCGCCTGAAAACGGCGGCCCTACCTGCCCATCAAGTATTTTTAATCCCCATGCCGAACGCCGTGTTACCACCAAAGCCTAAATCCACCAGTTTCTGAGTATGGCCGGTCTGAGACTCTATCGCCCAGCGCAGCCCTACGCCGGCGACGTCGGTTGTCCAGAACACTCCGTTATTCTGTGGCACACCGTTGTAAGTCGCCAGGTAACTTCTGAATTCGGCCAGCGACATCAACCTAGCGCCTGCCTGAGTGGTGTAGCTCTCAACATATTTGTACGTTTGATAACCCGAGGTGAAGATCACCCGATAGACGTTGGACGTGGTAACGGCATAAGACACTGTCTGGCCGATGGCGTCCTGCGCGGTTATCCTCGTGCTGCCATTACCCACTGAATAGACCTGCCCGGTCTGGGCATTGACCTGGGCGATGTTGACGTTGGCAGAGCTGTAGGTGTAAGGCGGCTTGCCGCCGGTTGCCGTGCGAGTGGCAGAACTGTTGGCGGGGGGCGCCGTGGGTATGCGCGTGTCACGTAGCACGCGCCCTGACAGCGTCATGGTGGTGGTGTCGATCTGCAGCAGCGCCACAACGTTGATGGCCCACACGGCAGACTCCAACCTGTCGCCGAATGCATCCCTGGCCTTGAAAGTGTGCGCCCCCACTATCAGTCCCGTCACTTGCGCCGTCCATTGCCCCTGAGCATTGACGACGGTGGTGCCTACCACCGTTACCCCATCGATAATGTCCAGCGGCTGGCCGGGCGTGCCTGTGCCTGCCAAGGTGACGGCAGTGCTGGAGGTATAGCCATTGTGTACAACGGGGCCGGTGGCCGAGGTCACTGCCGTGATGGTTGGCCGTGCCTCGACCAGCGTATGCACGGTATACGCGTGTTGTGCAAAGGTAACCGTGTTCTCTGAATCGGTGCCAAACGCGACACGCATCACCAGGGTCAACGTACTGCCGTCCAGCAGTGCCTGCAACTCAGCCAGTGGCACAGGTTCGGTGACCGCACCACTGACCAGGGCATTGGTAGCCAAGGTGATGACCGTGCTCGAACCGTTAGCCAGCGTGCCCAGGGCCTGAAACCAATAGTGTTGCCCAGGCATCAGCCATACCCAGGCGTCGACCTTCGCTGTGGCGTCACTGGGCAGCCTGGTAACATCAAGTGCGCCGCCAGTTGCCTCGACAATGTACGGTATGGGTAACGCCGACTCCGGAATATCCAGGAACGGCAGGTACAACTCGGCCCATGTGGCTATTACTTCACCATTTCGCCAGACCACGTATTCGAACATCACCTGCTTGCCCAGGCTTGCGACAATCAGCTCACGCCTGAGGGCGGCGCTGGCAAGCCCGGCCGAGACCGTGGCAAATTCAGCGTCAGGCTCGCGTCCGGGAATAACCAGTACCACCGCCACTGTGTCGCCAGGCAGGAGCCGGTCATCGTTGATGAGCACGGTGACACCGTTCTCTTCAGCGACCGTTCCAGGCCTCACCGGGTGGAACTCGGCGATGGCAGTGCCCGTGGCATCGTGGACAATCGGCGCAGGCCAAGGGTGTTCAGTGACCTCGCCAATGTGCAGCACCAGCGAGCCAGAGGTACCCAGGTCGGTGCTACCACTGCGGGCCGTGTACCACACCTCTACGTCCCCCAGGGCATTGCCGGTAATGAACGGCGACGTGTCAATTGTGACGTCCAGGTTGCCCGATGCGGGGAACACGAACTCATGGCTATAGCTGGCATCGGCCCGACCATGCCAATACAGATTGATGATGTCGCCCGGCGACAGCGGCGCGCGAGCCTGGATGATCACGCTGACGCTATCACCTACCAGGTTGGGGTCTACCTGCCCATCAGCGAACTCCGGATAGGTTTGCGGCACTGGCAAGGTGCTGGTTTGCCCCACAACATTCAACTCAAGCTCGGGCGAGGGATATTCCTGCCCGCCAGCCGCCACTTTGTAACTGACCTTCAATGACCCGCCGGCCAACGCCGCAGCCAGGTTTTTGTCGACCTGGAAGCTGATATCGCGCCCCACCTGCGATTGCGATTGAATGTCCCGTTCGAAGGTTTCATACACATTGCCGCCGCTGGCGCTGGTGCCGTCCCACACCAGCGTCACGCGTTGCCCCACCGCCATGAAGGCATACGCCGGAACGATCACTTCCTGGGTGCTGCCAGGGATCAGGTCGGGGTTGTAGTCCGGTGGTGTCACGTTGGTGAGGTGCGGCAACGCCAGGGTGACGGGTTGGCCAATGAGGCTGACCGAAGCACGTGAGGAGCGGCGGCCATTGACGTCGTAATACACCGAGGCTGTGCTGCCCACCAAGGCGGCGGCCTGACCGTTGGGCACGTACAGGGTCAGGCGGGTGGCGGCCTGGGCAATCACAAACGGCTGGGTGTAATGCACCTGGGAGCCCAGCACCGGCTGGCCCACCCAGGTCAGCACGCCTTGCTCGCCCACGGCAAGGTTATCGCGCACGGGCACCCAGATGGCTACATCGCCGCCGTTTAGGTCGTCGACGTCCAACACGTCATAATCATCGGCATCCCTTACTGAGGGTGTCAGCAAGCCGCCGGGGGCCTCGACATCGGTGTGAGTGGAAAGGCTGAACAACGACCAGTTTTTCACCACATCGCGAATGTCGTAATTCACCACCAGGGCAAGCCCCGGGTTGGCACGAATGATGTCGGCGCTCACCACTATGCTCAGCGGTAAGGTTGGCGTGCTGGCCTCGGCGGCGGTGACGGTATGGGTCACGGAAATGCCGGTCCAATACAGCGTGATGACATCCCCCGCGTGGAGGTTTTCATAGCGCGGAATGCCGAGCGTCAGGTCCACGGCACTCGCCGCATCGATGACGGCGGGAATGCCGGTGGGTGGCAACAGGTCTTCATTGATGTAGGGCGTGGAAGGGTCCGGGTCGGGGTTGCCTGGCACGCTCACCTTGATC